>CAYRCB010000004.1:0-371999 GCA_964422645.1 uncultured Solirubrobacteraceae bacterium
TGATGGGCTTCGGCCACCGGGTCTACAAGAACTACGACCCGCGCGCGAAGATCATCAAGAAGGCGACCGACGACGTGTTCGAGGTCACCGGCGTCAACCCGCTGCTGGAGATCGCGCTCGAGCTCGAGAAGATCGCGCTCGAGGACGACTACTTCGTCTCGCGCAAGCTCTACCCGAACGTCGACTTCTACTCGGGCCTCATCTACGAGGCGCTCGGGCTGCCGGTGTCGATGTTCCCGGTCATGTTCGCCATCCCGCGCACGTCGGGCTGGATCGCGCAGTGGCTGGAGATGGTGCAGGACTCCGAGCAGAAGATCGCGCGTCCGCGCCAGATCTACACGGGCGAGCGCACCCGCGAGTACGTCGCCATCGGCAACCGCTGAGGCGAGCTGGGCGAGCCGCGCCATGGCCGAGAGCTGGAAGCTCACGGTGCGGCGCGGCTCGAAGGTGACGACCGCGCGCTTCGGCTCCCTGGACGACGCGCTCGACGCGCTCGAGCGCGTCGTCGACGGCGACGAGTCGCCGCGGCTGGGCCCGCGCAAGGTCTTCCATCGTGAGATCGACCCGGTCGCCCAGGTGGCGACCCGCGTGGAGCTCGCGGGTCCGCAGCGGTTCCTGGCCAAGGTCACCGGCGGCGTGGACGTCCGCGGCGACGGCTCCCCGGAGCCGTTCGTCGGCCGCGTGAACCGGCGCGTGGTGGAGCGCCGCCGCGGCGAGAGCGCGGTGGCGGCCCTGCGCCGCGAGCTGGCCGCCGACAGAGGTGCGAGTTCCTCCCGCTGAGCGGGAACAAGTCGCACCTTCGGCGGAAGGGGAGAGCCGGCCGCGCGTCAGGGCAAGCCGAGGGCTTGGAGCGCCGGGGCGTATGGGCCGCGGCCGGTGAGGACGGCGGCGCCGGCGCGCGCCGCGTAGGCGATCGCGTCGTCGAGCGGGCGGCCCGCGCCGAGCGCCAGCGTGAGCGCGGCGGCGAAGCCGTCGCCGCAGCCGAACGCGTCGACCGGCGGCCCCGGCGGCGGAGCGGCGTCCCAGGCGCCGGAGCGGCCGTCGGCCGCCACCCAGGTCCCGCCGCGCGCGCCGTCGGTGCGCAGGACGATCGTCGGGGGCGCGGCGGCGCGCGCCGCGACGCCCGTCGGCGCGACCGAGCCCGGCGGAGCCGCATCCGCAGCCGTCGGCGCGGCCGAGCCGGGCAGGGCGGCATGAGTGGTCGTCGGCGCGGCCGGGCCGAGCAGCGCGGCGAGCGCCTGCTCGTCCGCGTCGGCCGCCGAGAGGACGAGCACGTCCGGGCGAACCCCCGCGTCGGCCAGGCCGGGAGCGGCGCGCGCGGTCGCGACGACGATCCCGGCCGCGCGGGCAGCGCGGATCGCGGCCGCGTCGCCCGCGGTGACGTACACCGCATCGAGCGAGGCCAGCCGCTCCCAGGGCAGCGCGTCCCCGCCGCTCGGCGCTACCGGTGGACCGAGGATCGTGATCGTCCGCTCGCCGTCGTCGGCGAGATGGGCGAACGCGCGCAGCTGCGGGCCGGGGCGCACCGCGCCGTGGACGCACACGCCGTGGGCGCGCAGCCGCTCGACCGCGCGGGCGCCGAGCGCGTCCGACCCCACCGCGGTCCAGAGCTGGACGCAGGCGCCCAGCAGCGCCAGCTGCACCGCCGCGACGCCTCCCCCACCGCCGACGTCGACGATCACGTCGCTCGCCCGCACGATCTCACCCGTGCGCGGCACCCGCCCCACGACGGCGAGCTCGAGCCACTCGACGTGGCCGACGACGCCGACGCGGGGGCGGCTCACAGCACCAGCGTCGCCCCGTGGCGGCGCAGCCAGCGCCGCGGCTCCTCGTAGCCCGGGCAGTGGCGGGCGACGAGCCTCCAGAACCGCGGTGAGTGGTCGAGGTGGGCCAGGTGGCAGGCCTCGTGCCAGACGACGTAGTCGAGCACCGGCTCGGGCGCGAGCAGCAGGCGCCAGTTGAAGCTCATCGCGCCGGTCGCCGAGCACGAGCCCCAGCGCGTGCGCTGGCCCCGGATCGAGAGCGTGGTGTAGGCGCGGCCGAGCGCCGAGGCGGCCGCGTCCAGGCGCGGAGCGATCTCGACCCGGGCCTGCCGCCGGTACCAGCGCTCGAGCGCGTCGCGGACGTCGGGTACGCCGAGCTCGAGCCTCGCCCCGGGCGACGCGGCGCGCGACGGCTCGACCCCGGGCACGAGCAGCACCCCGCCCCGCCGGTGGACCCGTGACCGCCCGGGCTCAGGAACCAGGCGCAGGTCGGCGCCGAGGTACGGAACCGTGTCGCCGCGCGCGGCGATCGACGCGCGGACCGCCTCGGCCTCCTCGAGCCGGCGCTCGATCCAGCCGCGCAGCTGCGCCACGGCGGACGCCGCCTCACGCGCCGGCGCCCGCACCGGGAGCACGACCTGCACCCCGTCCTGCGGGTCCACCGTCACCCGCACGCGCCGTGCCCGCTTCGAGCGCCGCACGGTGTAGGGGATCTCGTCCATCGACCGCCCGGACGATAGGCCCCGACCCGGCGGCGATCCTCAGGTCCGGCGCAGGTAGGTCTCCTCCTCCCAGGCGGAGACCGAGTCCATGTAGGCCGCCCACTCGGCCCGCTTGACGCCGACGATCTCGGCGATCGCATGCTCGCCGATCGCGTCGCGCAGGACCGTGTCGGCCTCCAGCACGTCGAGCGCCTCGGCCAGCGTCCGCGGCAGCGTGGCCACGCCGAGCGGCCGCGCGGCGCCCTCGATCGGCGCGCCCGGGTCCAGCCCGCGCTCTACGCCGTCCAACCCGGCGGCGACCAGGGCGGCGAGCGCGAGGTACGGGTTGCACGCCGCGTCGACCGCGCGGTCCTCGAAGCGCCCGGGCCCCGGCACGCGCAGCATCGCGGTGCGGTTGTTCGCGCCGTAGACGATCGCGTTCGGCGACCACGTCGCGCCGGAGAGACCGCCGCTGGAGTACAGCCGGCGATACGAGTTGACCGTCGGCATCGTCAGCGCCGCGAGCGCCTGCGCGTGGTCGAGCACGCCGGCGATGAACGCGTACCCCTCCCGCGACAGGCCGAGCCCGCGCGGGTCCTCGTCGGCCGCGAACGCGTTGGACCCGTCCAGCGCCCGGGCCGAGAGGTGGACGTGGGCACCCGAGCCGGTCCGCCCCGCCAGCGGCTTGGGCATGAACGTCGCGATCGCCCCGTGACGGTCGGCGATGTCGGCGATCATCGTCCGCAGCAGCGTGAAGCGATCGGCGGTCGTGACCGCGTCGGCGTAGCCGAAGTTGATCTCGTACTGGCCGTTGGCGTCCTCGTGGTCCAGCGCGGTGACGCCCCAGTCCAGCGCCTCCATCGCCTCGACGATCTCGCCGAGCACCGGCGCGCCGCGCAGCAGCGCCTTCAGGTCGTAGCACGGCTTGTCGAGCACGTCGAGCGCGTCGAACGGCGCCAGCGCGCCGGACTCGTCGCGCCGCAGGAGGAAGAACTCCGGCTCCATCCCGGCGATCGGCAGCAGGCCGCGCTCGGCCGCCCGCTCCTGCACGCGCGCGAGGATCGCGCGGGCGTCGCAGGTCGCCACCGCCTCGCCATCCCAGACCGTCCCGAAGACGACCGCGACGTCCGGCCGGTGGGGCAGCACCGTGAGCGTCGCGGGGTCGGGCACCGCCAGCAGCTCGGGGTGCTCGGGTCCGCGCCCGAAGCCGTGGTTGGCGAAGGCGGCGAACCCGGCGCCGCCGCCCGGCGCGCAGGTGTCGGCGAACGCGGCGCGCGGGACGATCTTGGCCTTCGCCGCACCGTGGACGTCGACCCACTGCACGGCGACGTAGCGCACGCCGCTCGGCAGCCGCGACACGTCGACCGGCGTGGTGACGATCTCGGGCGTGCTCATGGCGTGCGACCTTCGCAGCGCGACCGGCAGACGCACATGGCCCGGACGCGCACAATCGGGCGCGCTCCTATGTGCACCATGTCCATGTTCCCGGCTTGCCGAGGCCGTAGGCTCGGCGTTCATGGACACCTCGGCGTCGGTCGCGCTGGAGCGCGACACCCTCTACGCGGTGATCGGGGCGATCGCACAGGGCCCCGAGCTCGAGCGGGTGCTGCCGCCGATCGTCGAGGTGCTCACCGGGGCGACGGGCTGCCACGCGTGCTTCGTCTACCTGCTCGAGGGCGAGCGCCTGCGCCTGCGCGCCGCATCGCGCGTGTTCGCCGACGCGGTCGGCCGGGTGGAGCTGGGGATCGACGAGGGGCTGACCGGCTGGGTCGCCCGCCACCGCGAGCCGGCGTTCATCCGCGACCGCGCGCTCGACGATCCGCGCATGCGCTACGTCCCCGAGCTGCAGGAGGAGCGCTTCCAGTCCATGGTCGCCGTGCCGCTGATCGGGCGCGACGACGGCGTGGTCGGCGTGGTCGTCCTCCACACCGAGGCGCCCCGGGAGTTCGGGCGCGACGTGCTGGACCTCCTGGTCCACGTCGCCTCGCTCGTCGGCGGAGCGATCGAGAACGCCCGGCTCTACGAGGAGACGCGCCGCCAGGTCGCCACGCTCTCGGCGCTCTCCACGCTGAGCCGCGACATCGCCGCGGCGGCGGGCCGCGAGGAGCTCTACGCGCTGGCCACCGACGGCGTCCGCGGGCTGCTCGGCGCGGACGCGGCGCGGCTGTACCTGCTCGGCGCCGACGGCGAGCGCCTGGAGTTGGCCGCCGCGCTGCCGCCGGTCACCGACCCCGCCGAGCGCGACGGGACCGGCGCGCTGCTCAACGCGCTCCGGGGCGCCGACGCAGCCGGGCCGCCGGCCGAGGGCGACCGCTCCGCCGAGCCGGGCACGGCCGCTGGCGCTCCGTCGGGCGAGGCCTCGTCGAACGTCGCGACGACCCGTGCCGCCGGCGACCGCCCCGCGCCCGTCGCCGCCGTCCCCCTCACCGCGGGCGGCGACGACCTCGGGGCCCTCGCGGTCACCCGCGCGCGCCCGCTCTCCGACGCCGACCTCGGCCTGTTGCGCGCGGTCGCCGGGCAGCTCGCGGTCGCCCTGCGGCAGGCCGACCTCATCGAGCGGCTGACCGAGGAGACCGCGGTGCGCGACCTGTTCGCCGCGCTGGAGCGCGGCGATCTCGCCGGCGCCGAGACACGCGCCGTCCGGGCCCGGGCCGACCTCACCCGCGCACACGTGCTCGTCTGTGCGCTGCCGCCGGCCGGCGACCAGCGGCCCTGGCCGGCCCTGGCCGAGCGGGTCGAGGGACGGCTGCGGCGACTCGTGCCCGGCGCCCTCTGCGACGCCGGCGGCGAGCAGCTGCGGGCGCTCCTGCCCGTCCCGACCGGCGGCGACCTCGACGGCGAGCTCGAGCGCGTAGCGGCCGACGAGCGGATCGCGCTCGGCCGCGCCGCCGCCCGGCCGGGCCTGCGCGAGGGCGACCGGGCGCTGGCCGAGGCGACCGACGCGGCGCGGGTCGCGCGCGCCCTGCACCCCGAGGGCGGCGCGCTCGAGCACGACGCGCTGGGCGCCTACCGCTACCTCGTCCGCCTGCCGCCCGACGCGCTGGCCGGCGACCGCCAGGGCCGCGCCGTCCAGTCCCTCCTGGAGTACGACCGCCGCCGCCGCGCCGAGCTGACCGTGACGCTCGAGCGCTACCTGGCCGAGCGCGGCTCGGTGACGAACACCGCGGCCGCGCTCTTCATCCACCCCAACACGCTGCGCCAGCGCCTGGACCGCATCCAGCAGATCGCCGAGATCGACCTGGGCGACGAGGACCTCCTCTCGCTCGAGCTCGCGCTGAAGCTCGCGAGGCTGTCGGACCCGCCGTAGGATCGGCGGCGATGGAGCGCTCGGTCGTCCGCCTCCCGCCCGGGGTCACGCCGCCGTTCGACGTGTACGTCAACGGGGTGCCGCAGCGCGAGGGCCACGACTACGAGGTCCGCAACGGCGTGCTCGTCTTCGCGCGCGAGCTCGCGCAGGAGGGCAAGCTCGGGTTCTGGCGGTGGTTCTGGGGCGCATGGGGGATCGGGACCTACCGCAAGCACCACTCGGTCGACGTCCGCTACACGCTGCCCGACGGCCGCCCGACGGTCGCCGAGAACCTGCCCGTCGAGCCGCGGGCGTAGCGCGACTCAGGCGCGCGCCGGCGCGACCAGCGACCGCGACCGCTCCCACGGCCGCATGAGCTTCAGCGCCGAGAGGATCGCGCGTGTCGCCGGGGAGCGGTTCAGCGTGTAGAAGTGGATGCCGGGCGCGCCCATCGCGAGCAGCTCGGCGCACTGCAGCGTCGCGTAGGCGACGCCGAAGTCGATGACCGCCTCGGGGTCGTCGGCGCGCGCCTCGAGCTGCTCGACGAGGACCGCCGGCAGGTCCGAGCCGCACAGCTCGGTGACCCGCTTGATCTGCGCGACGTTCGTGATCGGCATGATCCCCGGCACGATCGGGACGTCGATGCCGATCGCGCGGGCGCGGGCGAGGAAGTCCTCGTAGACCGCGTTGTCGAAGAACAGCTGGGTGATGAGGAACGACACGCCCGCGTCGACCTTGTCCTTGAGGTGGCGCAGGTCGTCCTCGGCGCTGACGGCGTGGATGTGGGTCTCCGGGAAGCAGGCGCCGCCGACGGCGAACGGGTACTCGGCGGCCAGCAGCTCGACGAGCTGCCTCGAGTACTCGAAGCCACCCTCGGTCTTCGTCCATTCCGTCTGGCCCTGCGGCGGATCGCCGCGCAGCGCGAGGACGTTCTCGACGCCCGCGTCGCGGAAGCGGTCCAGCTCGCGGCGCAGCTCCGCGACGGTGGCGTTGACGCAGGTGAAGTGGGCCATCGCCTCGAGGTCATGATCGACGCGGATCCGCGTGACGATCTCCAGCGTCTTGTCGCGCGTGGAGCCGCCCGCGCCGTAGGTCACCGAGACGAACGCGGGATCGAGCGGCCGCAGCTCCTCGACCGCCGCGAACAGGTTCGCCTCACCCTCGGGCGTCTTGGGCGGGAAGAACTCGAAGGAGAAGACGGGCTCCCCGCGACCGAACAGCTCGTCGATCCGCATGGTCGCGGCAGCATAGCGCAACCTTGACACAAGTTTGGCAAGGTTGTCCTCAGGCGGTCGTCCAGCGCTCGGGCGCCGCCACGTCGGGCGCGGGGATCCGCTCGGCCCGCCCGGTCATCTCGAGGTGCTGCAGGTAGCACAGCGTCTCCGACAGCCACCAGTGCGCGGTGAGGTCGGTGAGCGCCGCGCCGTAGACGTGCGGGACGATCTCGACGACGGTCAGCGGCTCGACCGCGATCGCGTCGAGCACGCGCTGCACCCGCTCGGCGACGACGCGGCGGTTGCCGTGGATGTGGGCGCGCACGTCGGTGAACGTGCGGCCGTGGCCGGGCAGGCAGAGGCGCGCGCCGAGGTCCTCGACCTTCTCCAGCGATTCGAGGAACTCGCCGGCCGGATCGGGGGTGTAGCCGTAGTCGAAGTACACGGAGATGCGCCCGAGCAGGTGGTCGCCGGACACCAGCAGGCGCCGGCGCGGCTCCCAGAGGCAGACGTGCGACGGCGCGTGGCCGGGCGTCTCGATCGCGTACCAGTCGCCGAGGTCGGTCGGCACCGTGACGCCGTCGACGAGCGCGCGGTCGGGCTCGACGAAGCCGGCGATGCCGGACTCGGGCGCGCTGCGCTGCTGCTCGACGTAGCGCGCGAGCGCGCCGGCCGACACGCCGCTCTGGCGGGCGATCTCCAGGCGCTGCTCGAGGTGGAGCTCCGGCTCGGTGGCCGCGCGGGACAGATGCCCGTGGTTGGGATGCATCCACAGCTCGCAGCCCGTGCGCTGCACGATCGTCGCCGCCTCGCCGTAGTGGTCGACGTGCGCGTGCGTGACGACGAGCAGCCGCACCGAGTCGAGCCGCAGGTTGACCATCGCCAGCGCGCGCTCGAGGTGGGCGAGCGAGCCGGGCCCGTGGATGCCGGCGTCGACGAGCACGATCCCGTCGCCCGCCGCGATCGCCCACGCGTTGCCGTGCGGGATCCCGGGCCACGGCAGCGGCAGCCGCAGCCGCCACACGCCGGGCAGCACGCGCTCGCCGCGACCCAGCTCGCGCTTCCTCGCGGGGGTGGTCATGAGGCCGACTAGACTCGCACGTCGTGGCGACCTCCGACGAGCCGGCGGCGCGGCCGCGCACCTCGAAGGCGGCGACGGTCAAGGTCGCCCGGGCGTATCTGCGAGCGCTGAACGACCACGATCTCGACGCCGCGACGGCCTGCTGGGCGCCCGGCGGGCGCGAGACGGTCCACGGCCAGGTCGACACGACCGCGCCCGACGGGATCCGCGCGTACTTCGGCGCGCTCTTCGCCGCGTTCCCCGACCTGCGCTTCGACGAGCTGGCGTGCACCGCCGAGGCCGACCGCTGCACGATCCGCTCGCGGATGACCGGCACGTTCGCCGGCCGGGAGCCGTGGAACGGGATCGCCCCCAACGGCGCCCGCGTCGACGTCGAGGTCGTGGACAACCTCGTCGTCGCCGGCGGCCTGCTCGTCGCCAACGACGTCTACCTCGACGGCATGACGGTCGCCCGCCAGCTCGGGCTGCTGCCGCCGGCCGGCTCGCCGGCCGAGCAGACGATCGCCCGCGCCTTCAACGTCAAGACCAAGACGGCGGCCAAGGCGGTCAGCGGGCTCGAGAAGGTCGCCGACGGGGTCTGGCGGCTGCGCGGCGGCTTCCCGGCCAAGGACTTCAACGTCTACCTCATCGAGGAGGACGACGGGGTCACCGTCTTCGACGGGGGCATCCGGGCGATGACCAACGCGGTCGCCAAGGCCGGGACGCGCCTGGGCGGGATCAAGCGCCTCGTCCTCGGCCACGGGCACCCCGACCATCGCGGCATCGGCCCGGGCCTCGGCGTGCCGGTCCTCTGCCACGCGGCCGAGCGCGCCGACGCCGAGGGCGACGGCGGACGCAGCTCCTTCCACCTGGAGCGGCTGGCCCCCGTGGTCCGCTCGGTGTATCCGCACCTGCTGCGCCTGTGGGACGGCGGCCCGGTGACCATCGCGCAGACGCTCGAGGACGGCGACGAGATCGCCGGCTTCCGCGTGGTCCACCTGCCCGGCCACGCACCCGGCCTCATCGCCCTGTGGCGCGAGCGCAACCGCCTCGCGCTGACGAGCGACGCGTTCTACGTCATCGACCCCCAGACCGGCCGCCCGACGCCGCCGCGCCTCCCGCACGACGCGTTCAACCGGGACCGCGAGCAGGCCCGCGCCTCGCTGCGCAAGCTCGCGGCGCTCGAGCCGGCCGCCGCCTGGCCCGGACATCTCGGGCCGCTCACCGGCGACGTGCGCGGCGAGCTCGAGCGGGCGGCAGACCGGTAGGCGCGCGACGTGGCCAAGCGCAAGAAGGACCGGGGACGCCGTGGGGCGCCCGAGCCGCTCAAGGCGCCCACGACCGCCTACGCGTCCGACGAGCACGGCGTGCTCGAGCTGCGCGGGTCGATGACGCCCAAGACGCGGCTGGCCTACGCGGAGATCGGCGGCGTGCGCGAGGACGCGTGGCAGCGCCAGGTCGAGTTCCTCTTCGAGCGGCTCGTCGTGCGCTGGACGATCCACGAGCTCCCGATCGAGCGCCAGAAGGAGCTGCTGGCCCGCTTTCGCGTCGCCTCGCCGGACGAACGTGCTTGGATCCGCACCGTCCTGCGCCAGCACGTCACCGAGTGGTTCCCGGAGATGCCAACGCCATGAACGTCCCCCGCCGCCTCCTGCTGGGCTCCGGCCCGTCACCCGTCCCGCAGCGCGTGCTCGACGCGCTCGCCCAGCCGACGATCGGCCACCTCGACCCGGCGTTCGCGGCGATCATGGAGCGCGCCAAGGGGCGGCTGCGCGAGGTCTTCCGCACGGCCAACGACGTCACGCTCCCCCTCAGCGGGACGGGCAGCGCCGGCATGGAGGCGATGGTCGTCAACTTCGTCCGGCCCGGCGACCGGGTCGTCTGCGGCGTCCACGGGCTCTTCGGGCAGCGGATGGCGGACGAGCTGCGCCGCAACGGCGCCGAGGTCGTCCTGGTCGAGGGCGAGTGGGGGCGCGCGCTGGACAACGCGCGGCTGATCGAAGCGCTCGACGAGCGCACGGCGGCGCTGTTCGTCGTCCACGGCGAGACCTCGACCGGCGTGCGCCAGCCGCTCGACGGGCTGGCGGCGGCGTGCCGCGAGGTCGACGCGCTGCTCATGGTCGACTGCGTGACCTCGCTGGCCGGCGCGCCGATCGCCATCGACGACGAGGGCGTCGACGTCGCGTTCAGCGGCACGCAGAAGTGCCTGAACTGCCCGCCCGGCCTGGCGCCGTTCACCGCGAGCGAGCGGGCGCTGGAGCGGCTGGAGCCGGGCCGCTCCTGGTACCTGGACCTCACGCTCCTGCTCGGATTTTGGGGAGGGGACGGCACCCGCGCCTACCACCACACCGCCCCGATCAACCTCGTCTACGCCCTCGACGAGGCGCTGGCGCTCGTCGTCGAGGAGGGGCTGGAGGCGCGCTGGGCCCGCCACCTCGAAGCCCACGAGCGGCTGCGCGTGGCGCTCGCGGAGCGCGGCTTCGAGCGCCTGGCGCCCGAGGGCGAGCAGCTCGCGCCGCTGCTGTGCGTCCGTGTGCCGGAGACGATCGGCGACGAGGCCGCGGTGCGCCGTGCGCTGCTGCTCGACCACGACATCGAGATCAGCGGCGGCCTCGGTCCGCTCGCCGGCCAGGTCTGGCGGATCGGTGTCATGGGCGAGGGGGCGCGGCCCGAGGCGCAGGACCAGCTGCTGACCGCCCTCGACGCGCTGCTGTGATCGACGCCGCCCGCTTCGCCGACCTGCTCGTCGGCTACTGCCTGGAGGTCCAGGAGCGCCAGCAGGTGCTCGTCCGCTCGACCACGCTGGCGGCGCCGCTGCTGCTGGAGGTCCAGCGGGCGATCCTCGAGCGCGGCGCCTGGCCGTTCCTGCGGGCCGAGCTGCCCGGCGAGGCCGAGGGCTACTACGCGCACGCGCGCGAGTGGCAACTGGACGACTACGCCGACCTCGCGCTCACCGAGGCCAAGAAGATCGACGCCACGCTCGCGGTCCAGGCGCCCGAGAACACCCGCGCGCTGAGCGCGATCGATCCGGAGCGCCTGGCCCGGGCGACCCGCGCGCGGCGCGTCGTGCGCGAGCAGACGCTCAAGCGCCGCTGGTGCTCGACGCTGTGGCCGACCGAGGCGACCGCACAGCAGGCGGGGACGTCGCTGCGCGACTTCGCCGCGTTCGTGACGCGGGCGCTGTTCCTCGACCAGCCCGACCCGGTCGCCGCGTGGGGCGGGCTGCGCGCGTTCCAGGACCGCCTCATCGAGCGGCTCGGACCGGCGCGCGAGCTGCGCATCGAGGCCGAGGGGACCGACCTGCGCCTGGGCGTCAAGCAGCGCCTGTGGGTGAACTCCGACGGCAGGCGCAACATGCCGTCGGGCGAGGTGTTCACCGGGCCGCTGGAGGCGTCGGCCAACGGGACGATCTTCTTCGACGTCCCCTCCTCGCCGGCCGGGGTCGAGGTCGCCGGCGTGACGCTGCGCTTCGAGGACGGCGTCGTCGTCGAGGCCCACGCCCAGCGCGGCGACGCCTACCTGCAGCGCGCGCTGGCCACCGACGACGGCGCGCGGCGCCTCGGCGAGATCGGGATCGGGACGAACTTCGGGATCGATCGCCCGATCGGCGTGATCCTCTTCGACGAGAAGATCGGCGGCACCGTCCACCTCGCGCTCGGGCGCTCCTATCCCGAGACCGGCGGCCGCAACCAGTCGGCGCTGCACTGGGACCTGATCTGCGACCTGCGCCGCGGCGGCCGGATCACCGCCGACGGTGAGGTCGTCCAGCAGGACGGCCGCTTCACGCGCTGACGCTCCCCGGCCGGGCTCAGCCGGCCGAGCCGGGGCTACGCATCCCTAGGCGGCGCGGCCCGGAGCGCGCCGGCGCGGCGCGCGCCACCGACCGCCCAGGGACCAGCAGCGACGCGGCGGCCACCGCCATCACCGCGGCCACGACACCGAGCAGCAGCCGGTAGTCCACGATCGCCACCAGCGCCGCGCCGACCACGATCGACGCGGTCTGCGGGCCGCCGGTCAGCGTCTCGACCGCCCCGAACGCCCGCCCCTGCAGGTCGATCGGCGTGCGGCGCTGGACGAGCGTGACCTGGCCGACCAGGACCCACGGGATCCCGAAGCCGAACAGCATGACCCCGGCGAAGATGATCGCCGGCGAGGCCGTCGCCTGGAGCACGGAGCCGCCGGCGATCGCCACGAGGCCCAGGCCGGTCAGCCGCGCCTCGCCGAGGCGCGGCTCGACGCGCCCCGCGGTCAGCCCGCCGACCACCGCGCCGACCCCCTGCACCACCATCACGACGCCGAGGAACGTCGCCGGGCGGTCGAGCCCGAGGGCGACGACGTCGAAGAAGACGCTCTCGCAGAAGCCGATGACCAGGCACGCGGTCGCGACCGCCAGCACCATCCGCCGCAGATCACGCGCGCCCGCGATGTGGCGCGCGCCGGCCACCAGCTCCGCCAGCGGCCGCTCGCCGCGCGGCCGCGGCCGCGGCTCGCGCAGGCGCATCGCCGCCAGCGCGAGCGCGGCGACGACGAACGTCGCGGCGTCGAGCAGGACGACCGGCGTCGCGCCGAACGCGGCGAACAGCGCGGCGCCGGCCAGCGGCGCGACGAGGCGCAGCCCCTCGCGGATCGTCTGCAGCGCGCCGTTGGCCTCCGCGAGCAGCTCGGCGGGCAGCAACGTGGCCAGCAGCGCCGACTGGCCCGCGCCGATGACCGCGTACGACAGCCCGTAGAGCGCCGCGACCACGTAGATCAGCCACAGGTCCGCGCGGGCGTCGACGAGCAGCAGCGGGAGCACGGCCAGCGCGCTCAGCAGGTTGGCGACGATCAGCAGCGGCCGGCGGCGGACCCGATCGACGAGGACCCCGGCCAGCGGCGCGAGGAGCGTCGCGGCCGCGAACGCGAAGACCACCATGCCGGCGGCGGAGCTGCTGCCCGTGAGCTCCTTGACCCAGATCATCAGCACGAGCACGAGCGCGCTGTCCCCGAGGAGCGAGCAGGCCTGGCCGGCGAGGTAGCGGCGCGCGTCGGGGATGGCGAGCAGCCGCCGCATCACTCGAGCGGATAGGTGACGGTGACGGCCTCGATCGGCCGCGACCCCTCGGGCCGCAGCTCGGGGTCGAGGAACCGATCGTGGTAACGGGAGAGGAGCGCCACGAGCTCACGGTCGAGCTCCTCCAGCTCCTCCGGCGTGACGTGGAGCACGAACTGGTTGATCCCCGTGGCGCGCCGCCACGCCGGCTCCAGCGTGGTCCGGCGGTCGAGCGCCTCCTGCGCACGCCCGAGGTAGCGGTCGCCGATGAGCCGCTCGAGCGCGGTGGCCGCGATCGCCGTCTCGGGATCGGGCTGGTCGCCGGCCAGGCTGATCCCGACCGCCGTGAGCCGCCACGGCCGGCGTCGCCCCGGCACCGGACCGGCCTCCTCGACGAACCCGTACTTGGCCAGCTGGCGCAGGTGGAACGAGCAGGACGACGGGCTCTCGCCCACGTGCTCGGCGGCCTCGGTCGCGGTCAACGGGCCGAAGCGCCCCAGCGCCTCGACCAGCGCCAGGCGGACGGGGTGGGCGAGCGCGCGCATGTCGCGAGCGTCGGTGAGGCGGCGCGGCTCGAAAGACATGTTTCGAAAGATAGCGGTTCATACACAGCTCCGTCGCGGATCCGTAGGGTCGCCCCCATGTCCAAGCTCCGTCTCGCGCTGCCCGCGTTCGCGGTCGCGCTCGTCCTGGGCTGCGCCGCCACCGCGGGCGCCCAGGCGCCTCCGCCGCCGACGGCGGCCAACGGCCAGCCCGTCACCACGGTGGCCACCGGCGTCCCGACGCCGACGTCGTTCGCGCTCGACCCGTCGACGAACACGCTCTTCGCGGGCGCGTTCGGCGACGAGGAGACGGGCAAGGGCGGCGGCATCTACGCGATCGCGCCCGGCGGCACGGCCACGCTCGTCCCCGGCACGCCGCCCGGCATCACCGGCCTCGCGTTCGACGGCGGCACGCTGTACGCCTCGGCGGTCGGGCGCCAGGGCGGGTCCATCCTGGCGCTGAGCCAGTGGAACGGCACGTCGTTCGGCTCGTCGAAGACGATCTTCCGCGCCGCCCGGACCGTCGGCGCGGTCGGCGGCCTGGCGTGGGGACCGGACGACCGCCTCTACGCCGGCGCGTTCCTGACGAACGACGTCAACAAGCGGGGCAAGGCCAAGAAGTCGCCGTTCCCGCACCCGTACACGGTGTTCTCGATCGCGCCCAGCGGCAAGGGCTTCAAGGTCGTCGCGCGCGGCCTGCGCCAGCCCTGGCAGCTGACGTTCGCCGGCGACTCGCCCAACCCGTACGTCACGGTCCTCTCGCAGGAGGTGGGCCGGATCCCCGCCGACGCGATCGTCGTCGCACGCCCGGGCAGTAACTTCGGCTTCCCGGCGTGCTTCCTCGGCGTCGGCCGCGGCTGCGGCAAGACCGGCAAGCTGGCCAAGCCGTTCCTGCGCCTGCCCGTCCACTCGTCGCCGATGGGCATCGGCGCGGCGGGCGACACGCTGTACGTCGCGCTCTTCGGCGGCCTCCAGCGGGGCAAGCCGGAGGTGGTGTCGATCCCGATCGCGACGCGCAAGCCGGCGCCGTTCCTCACCGGCTTCGCGGCCCCCGTCGTCGCCACGAACGTGCTGGACGGCAACCTCTACGCCGGCGACCTGACCGGCTCGATCTACCGCGTGCCGATCGCGGGCTGACCACCCATCTGGGCCGCGGACGCTGACGTTCGCGGCCCAGATGTCAACGTTGCGCGAACGAGGGTCGCGGCGGGCCTTGCGGTGCGTACCCTGCGGTGCGCATGCGTCGCACGAAGATCGTCGCCACCATCGGCCCGGCCTCCCGCGATCCGGAGGTCCTGCTGCGCATGGTCCAGGCCGGGATGGACGTCGCCCGCCTGAACTTCTCCCACGGCAACCCCGAGGAGCACGCCGAGAACGCGCGGCTCGTCCGGGAGGCGGCCGAGCGCGCCGGGCGGCCCGTCGCCATCCTCCAGGACCTGCCGGGGCCGAAGCTGCGGCTCGGCCCGCTGGAGAGCGACCGCGCCGAGCTCGGCGTCGGCGAGCACGTCACGTTCCGCTGCGGCGGCGACGGCCTCGGCGATGCTCGCCAGATGTCGATCTCGTGGGAGGGCCTGGCCAACGGCCTGGAGGTCGGCGAGGTCATCTACCTGGCCGACGGCTCGGTACGGCTGCGCGCCAAGGCGATCCGGGCCGGCGAGCGCGAGATCGACGCCGAGGTCGAGGTCGGCGGCACGGTGCTGTCGCGCCAGGGCGTCAACATCCCCGGGCCGGTCGACGAGCTGCCGTCGGTCCCGCAGGAGGACCTCGCCCATCTGCGCGTCGGCGAGCAGATCGGCGTCGATCTCGTCGCGCTGTCCTTCGTGCGCTCGGTCGACGACGTCGAGTTCCTGCGCCGCGAGACGCGCCTGCCGCTCATCGCCAAGATCGAGAAGCCACAGGCGGTCGAGCGCGCGCGCGAGATCATCTACGCCGCCGACTGCGTGATGGTCGCGCGCGGGGACCTCGGCATCGAGCTGCCGATCGAGGAGGTGCCGATCGTCCAGAAGCGCCTGCTCGCCACGGCCGGCGCGATGGCGCGCCCGTCGATCACCGCGACGCAGATGCTCGACTCGATGGTCGCCTCCTCGCGGCCGACGCGCGCGGAGGTCGCCGACGTCGCCAACGCGATCCTCGACGGCACCGACGCGGTGATGCTCTCCCAGGAGACCGCGATCGGCCAGTACCCCGTCGAGGCGGTCGCGATGATGGCCGCGGTCGCGCGCGAGACCGAGAAGGCGGCGCCCTACGAGCGCTGGCACGACGAGCGCGTGCGCCGCGACGCCCGCGACCCCGCCTACACGGTCGCCCACTCGGTCTGCGAGGCCGCGCACGAGCTGGCGCTCGACGCGATCGTCGTCCCCACGCTCTCGGGCCGCTCGGCCCGCCTGGTCAGCGCCAACCGTCCCGACGTCCCGATCTACGCGCTGTCGCCGGGCAAGGAGACGGTCCGCCGCTGCGGCCTCATGTGGGGCGTGCGCGCCGCGTCGATGCGCCGCCACGAGGTCACCGAGGAGCTGATCGCCGACGCGGTCCGCCGCGTGGCCGAGCTGGGCTGGTGCACCCCGGGCCAGCGCGTCGCGGTCACCGCGGGACTGCCGAGCGGTCGTCCGGGGACGACGTCCCTGCTGCAGATCCAGGTCGTCTGACCGTCGCGACGACGAGCCCGCCGATCGCCATCGCGACCAGGATCGCGATCGCGACGATCGTCTCCGGCCGTCCGAAGTCGCCGAACGAGCCGCCGAGCGCGACGTAGGCGAACGTGCGCGGGGCGGTGCCGATCGCCGTGGCCAGCGCGAAGATGGCCACGGGGATGCGCGTCAGCCCGACGCCGTAGTTGAACAGCGAATAGGGGACGCCGGGCAGCAGGCGGACGTAGAGGACCGACAGGAACCCGCGCCGCTCCACCAGTGCCGCGAGCTTCTGCACGCGCGCTCCGCCGAGGCGCTCGACGGCGTCGCCGGCGACGCCGCGGGCGACGACGCAGGCCAGCACCGCCGACAGCGTCGCCGAGCAGATCGCCACCGGCGTGCCGAGCGCCGTGCCGAAGAGCAGGCCCGCCGCGCCGGCCAGGAGCGGCCCCGGGAAGAACGCACACGCGAGCACCCCCGCGACGACGACGTAGACGACCGGGCCGGCGGCGCCGAACCCCTCGACCCAGTCGCGCACCCGCTCGGCCGAGACCGAGCCGCTGATCGCGACGATCGCGAACGCGCCGGCGACCGCGACGACGAGGCCACCGAGGCGCAGACCGGGCGGCAGGCGCCGCAGCCGCGCCCTCACGCGCGCCGGGCCAGGAAGTCCGTCTCGAGCCGCCCGAGCTCGGTCTCGGGCTCGGCGTCGGAGATCCACTCGCGGGCGATCCGATACCAGTTGCCGCGGGCGCGCAGCTGGCCCAGCACCGCCAGCGTGAGCACCTCCAGCCGGCGGCCGAAGAGGTGGTCGGGCGGCAGCGCCTCGTGGCGCATCTGGGCGAAGTGGCGCGAGCGCGGGTCGCTCATGTCGATCATCACCTGGGTGGCGATCTCGGGATCGAGCTCGAGGACCTCGTCGGTCGTGTACCACCAGGTGAGGTCGCGGAACTGCTCCAGCAGCTGCTCGTCGCTGTAGCGCGCCGAGGCGAGCACGAAGCCGGCGTCGCGCAGGCCGGCGGCCAGCGTGGTCGCGTCGCCCTCGATCGAGGCGCGGACCATCGCCAGCTCGCGCTCGGCCGCCGCGGCCGGCAGCCGCTTGAACAGCCCGAAGTCCAGGAACGCCATCCGCCCGTCCTTCAGCAGCAGCGAGTTGCCCGGGTGCGGGTCGCCGGAGAACTGGTGGAAGCGGTACATGCAGCCGAAGTAGAAGCGGAAGATGATCTCGCCGATCCGGTCGCGCTCCTCCTGGGGCAGCTGCTTGAGCTCCTCGAAGCCGCGACCGTCCACGTACTCGGTCACGATGACCTTCTCGCGGCACAGCGATGTGATCACGTCGGGAACGACGATGAACGGGTGCCCGCGGTAGATCCGCGCGAGCGAGCGCTGGTTGGCGGCCTCCAGCTCGTAGTCGAGCTCCTCGCCGATCCGCAGGCGGATCTCGTCGCCGATGGCCTTCGGGTCCAGCCCGGGCGCGACCGACTTCATGAGGCGCAGGATCATCCCGAGGTTCTGCAGGTCGCTGCGCACTGCCTGCGCGACGCCCGGGTACTGGACCTTGACCGCGACGTCGCGCCCGTCGTCGAGCGTCGCGCGGTAGACCTGGCCGATCGACGCCGCCGCGATCGGGACGGGGTCGAAGGTCTCGAAGACGTCGTCGAGCCGCTCGTCGTACTCGCGCTCGAGGACCTTCTTCATGTCCTTGAAGTCGACCTTCGGCGCGGCGTCGCGCAGCGCGGCGAGCTTGGTCTGGAACTCCTCGCGGTACTCCTCGGGCACCAGGCCGACGTCGAGGAACGACATCACCTGGCCGAGCTTCATCGCGGCGCCCTTCATCGTCCCCAGCGCGGCGACGATCTGCTCGGCCGTCTCGATCTGGCGGCGCTCCAGCGCCCGGCGCTTGCCGTCCTCGGAGCGGGCGACGTTCGTCGCGCGCGTGCCGAGCTGCTTGGCCGCCTGGCCGGCCGCGAGCCGGCCGACGCGCGCGCTGCGCGCCAGCCGGGAGGTCGGGATCCCCTCGTCGTCGCGGCGCGGGCTCACGCTACGCGGTCTGCACCTTGGAGCCGGGGACGATGTCGTCGCGACCGTCGGGCCAGCGGACCCACGCCTTGTGGCCGCCGTCGTAGTCGTCGCCGAGGAGGACGAGCGTGGCGGGCTCGCCGAGCGCCGTGCACGCCGCCTCGCCCTCCCGGTCCAGCCCGCGCCAGACGCGCACGAACGCGTTGTGCTCCCACTCGTCGCCGATCGTCGTCGGGTCGGTGTGGCCGGGGCGGACGATCGTCTCCTTGGGCAGCGCCATCAGCACGTCCATGATCGACGAGCGCAGGTCCTCGTAGGAGGTCGAGCCCGGCGCGCGCACGCCGCCGACCGAGTTCTTGAACAGCGTGTCGCCGGTGAAGACGTTGCCCTCGACGACGAGCGCCAGCATCCCCGCCGTGTGGCCGGGCGTGTGCAGCGCCTCGATCTCGAGGCCGCCGATCGTCAAGCGCGGCGGGAACGACTCGGCGTCGCCGTCGAACGGCTCGCGATCGTCGATGAGCACGGTGAGGTCGGGCCAGCGCTCGCGCAGCGCGTCGAGCTCGGCGACGTGGTCGGCGTGGTGGTGGGTCAGCAGCACGTGCGTCGGCGTGACCCCGAGCCGCTGCGCCGCCTCGATGAGCGGCTGGACCGGACCCCCGGCGTCCACGAAGAAGGCGGTCCCGCCCTCCTCGTCGGCGACGAGGTAGGTGTTGGACAGCCAGTCCGGGTGCATGCTGCGCTCGACGATCATCCCTACATCGTGCCATCGTTGGGGACCATGCAACTGATCCACACCTGCTACCGGATCGGCGACATCGACCGCTCCGTCGCCTTCTACGAGGCGCTCGGCTTCGAGGAGCTCAGCCGGATGCCGATCCGCGACGAGGCGATCAACGTGTTCCTGGGCCTCCCCGGCGACGGGCCGCGCCTGGAGCTGACCTACAACTTCGGCGTCGACTCCTACGAGCTCGGCACCGGCTACAACCACATCGCGGTGACCGTCGAGGACCTCGACGCGACGCTCAGCGCCCTGGCCGAGAAGGGCATCGATCCCGAGAAGCCCCCGTACCGCGTGCGCGAGGGCGGCTCGCGCCTCTGCTTCGTGCGCGACCCGGACGGCTACCGGATCGAGCTGATCGAGCGCGCCTGAGCGGCGCGTACTCTCCCCGGCGATGCGCACCGCCGTCGCCGATCTGGGGTCCAACAGCTTCCGACTCGTCGTCTTCACCGCCGAGGACGGGTGGTGGAAGCGCACCGACGAGATCTACGAGGCGGTGCGGATCGGGGCCGGCCTGGCCGAGACCGGCGAGCTGAGCGCCGACCGCATGGCGCGCGGCTGGCGGGTCGTCGAGGTCTTCGACCACTTCTGCCGCGCCACCCACGTCGACGAGGTGGTCGCGGTCGCCACCTCGGCGATCCGCGACGCCCGCAACGGCGCCGAGTTCGCGGCGGGCGCCGCGCTGCCCGCCCGGATCCTCACGCGCGAGGAGGAGGCCCGCTTCGGCTACCTCGCCGCGGTCAACTCGACGACGCTGGCCGACGGCGCCGTGCTCGACCTCGGCGGCGGGTCGATGCAGCTCGTCGCCGTCCACGGGCGCCGCGCGCAGGAGCTCGCCTCCTGGCCGCTGGGCGCCGTGCGGATGACCGAGCGGTTCCTGGGCGACGGCGGGCCGGCCGCCCCCAAGCAGCTCGCGGCGCTGCGCGCCCACGTCGCGGAGGCGCTCGCGGGCTCGCCCTGGGTGGGCGCCTGCGGGTCGCGGCTGGTCGCGATCGGCGGGACGGTGCGCAACCTCGCCGCCGCGGCGGCGGCCGCGGCCGGCCTGCCCTCGATCGGCGTCCAGGGCTTCACGCTCACCGCCTCCGCGCTGGCCGAGCTGGTCGACCGCCTCGCCGAGCTGCCGGCGGCCGAGCGCGGCAAGGTCGCCGGGATCAAGCCGGCGCGCGCCGACATCATCCTCGCGGGCGCCGTCGTCGTGCAGGCGGTGCTGGAGGCCGGGGGCTTCGAGGCCGTCGAGGTGACCGAGGCCGGCCTGCGCGAAGGGATCTTCTTCGAGCGCCACCTGGCTGCGGTCGACCACCTCTTCCCCGACGTGCGCCGTGCGAGCGTCGAGAACCTCGCCGCCCAGTACCACGTCGACCGTGCCCACACCGAGCACGTCGCCCGGCTCACGCTCTCGATGTTCGACCAGCTCGCGCAGCTGGGCCTGCACCCAGGCGACGCCGACGAGCGCGAGCTGCTGTGGGCCGCGGCGATGCTGCACGACATCGGCATGACGATCGACTACGACGACCATCACAAGCACTCGCGCTACCTCGTCCTGAACTCGGCGCTGCCCGGCTTCAGCCCGCGCGAGCTGGTGCTCGTCGCCGAGATCGTCCGCTACCACCGCAAGGGCATGCCGTCGTTCTCCGGCGAGCTCGCGCCGGTCGTGGCCAAGGGCGACCAGGCGATCCTCGACCGCGGCGCGACGCTGCTGCGCCTGGCCGAGGGCATCGAGCGCGCCCGCGATCAGATCGTCGGGTCGGCGACGTTCGCCGACGGGTCGGGTGCGGACGCGCCCGTCACGCTCACGCTGCACGCCGGCGAGGACGTGTCCGTCTCGCGCTGGGCCGCCGAGCGCGAGACCGACCTGTTCGCCCGCGCCTTCGGGCGCGAGCTGACGATCGCAGCCGTCTAGCTCTCGCGCGGCTGGCCCGGCGCGCCGCCGCCGGCCGGCGCCCCGACCGTCTGCGTCGAGACCGCCTCGACGACCTCGGCCTCCTCCTGCTCCAGCGCCTCGTCGTGGTCGCCGTCGCAGAGGACGCGGAAGTTGCCGCTCACGCCGCCGTCGGTCTGGATCGTGATGCCGGGGAGGATCTCCTCGCCCTCGTCGAAGCCGAGGCGCTCCATGTCGAAGTGCGCCAGCCCGATGCCCCACGCCGTGTGGGTGGGGTTCTCGCGGTCGTGCGCGTTGAGCGCCATCTGGAACGCCCGCAGGTTCTTGCCGACCTTCGACGGATCCGCCATCGCCCCGTCAGCGTACCGATCGCGCCCGGATCCGGTCGACCAGGCCCGCGACGGTCGGACACGCCAGCCCGCGCGCGTCCGCATGACGCAGGACCGCGCCGGCGATCGCGTCCAGCTCCGTGTCGCGCCCCGCGGCGACGTCGCGGGCCAGCGACGTGGTCTGCTCGGCGTGCAGTCCCCAGATCTCCCGCAGCGTCGCGTCGGGGTCGACGCCGCCGCCCTCGGCGTTGGCCACCGCCGCGGTCTCGTCGACGGCCCCCTCGAGCTCCAGCCGCCGCCGCGGGTGATCGCGGATCGCGCCGATCGGCAGGTCGTAGGCCGCGGTCGTGCAGGCGAGCGCGTTGAGCCGCACCAGCTTGGACCACAGCACCTGCGCCTCGGTGTCGCCCAGCGACGCGGGGATCTCGGCCGCGCGCAGCACGTCGGCGAAGGCGGCCAGGCGGGGCCGCGGGCCGGGGGCGTCGGAGGCCAGCTCGACGCGGACCGCGGGGCTGGACTGCAGGACCACGCCCGGCGCCGCGCGCTCGCTCTCGATGCGGATCGTCGCCGCCACCGCCCGGGCGCCGAACCGCTCGCGCAGCGCGGCCACGTGGTCGAGGCCGTTGAGGAGCGGGACGACCAGCCCCGGCTCGCCGCCCACCCGCGCGAGCGCCGCGTCCAGCGCGC
Source organism: uncultured Solirubrobacteraceae bacterium (assembly GCA_964422645.1). Taxonomy (GTDB): domain Bacteria; phylum Actinomycetota; class Thermoleophilia; order Solirubrobacterales; family Solirubrobacteraceae; genus Capillimicrobium. Next base: position 21,915 of record CAYRCB010000004.1, read on the forward strand.
CCGCCTTCGTCGCCACGACGAGCACGTCGACGTCGTCGTCCAGCCGCGCGGTCGCCGCCGGATGGGCGACGAGCTCGCCCAGCCGCACGCTGGAGAGCCGCAGCCCCCCGTCGGCGATCGCGGCGACCGTCTCCTCGCGGGCGACCACCGTCGTCGCCACGCCGGCATGGGCCAGCGCGGCGGCGACGAACCCGCCGACGCCGCCGGGTCCGAGCACCGCCACGCGCGTCATGGCGCGGGAGCGTACGCGGCCCGACGGCCGCCGGCGCCGTCAGCCCTGCTGGGCGGCGCCCGCGAAGGCGCGCAGCGTCGCGTCCCAGGCGTCGGGCGCGTCGAACACCTGGCGCATCCGCTCGGCCTGCTCGCCGTAGCGATCGAGGTCGCGGTGCTCGAGCTCGACGCGCGTGCGATCGGGTCCCTCGGCGACGAAGCGCAGCTCGATCGGGGTGACGAGCGACACGTCGTACTTCCAGTCGGCGCTGATCTGCCACGTCAGCACGAGCCGGTCGTACGGCTCCCAGACCTGCACGAAGCCGGTCGACGTCTCCGTGCCGTCCTGGTGGCGCGTGTACCAGCGCCCGCCCTCGTGCGGCTCGATGACGATCTCCTCGATCGGCGCCGAGCCGATGTGGTGCTCCTTCGGCCACCAGCTCGTCATCTCGCGCGTGAAGACCTCGAACGCGCGCCGCTGCGACGCCCGCACGACGATCTGGCGGCGGACCGGCTCAAGCGTCTGGATCATCTTCGCCCTCCTCTCGTTCGGCGGCAGCCTGGAAGGCGGCCAGCGAGCGGTCCCAGAACTGGTCGAGGTAGGACCGCAGGACCGCCAGCCCAGCGGGGTCGACCTGGTAGAGCCGCCGCGTGCCCTCCTGGCGGTCGAGCACGAGCCCGACCTCCTTGAGCACCTTCAGGTGCTGCGACACCGCGGGGCGGCTGACCGGCAGCTCGGCCGCGAGCTCCCCGACCGGCCGGGGACCGTCGGAGAGGCGGTCGAGGATCGCCTGCCGGGTGGGATCGCCCAGCGCCGTCATCATGTCGGCTGCGTTCGCCATGACTAACCGTAAGCCTAGGCTTACGTTATCGTGGTGTCAAGCGGGTCGACGAGCACGCCGGGATTGAGGATCCCCGCCGGGTCGACGGCGGCCTTGGCCGCCTGGAGGGCGAGCGCGAACGGCTCCGGCCGCTGGCGGTCGTACCACGGCCGGTGGTCGCGGCCGACGGCGTGGTGATGGGTGATCGTCGCGCCGGCGGCCAGCAGCGCCTCGGAGGCCGCGCGCTTGACCGCCCACCACTGCGCCTCCTCGTCGCCGCGCCGCGCCGGGGCCAGGACGGTGAAGTAGGGCGCCGGGCCGTCGGGATAGGCGTGCGTGAAGCGGCAGGTGACGAGCGCGCGCTCGTCCTCCAGCGCGGTCCGGACCGCGTCGAGGACCGCCGCGTGCAGCGCCGGGAAGCGCTCCCAGGTGATGGCGGTCTCGAACGTCTCCGAGAGGACGCCGAGCACGACGAGCACGTCGCGCAGGTACGGCGCCTGCAGGAACGCGTCGCGCCAGGCGCCCGCGCCGCCACCGCGCGCGGCGGCGACCTCGTCGTCCCAGGCGCCGCCGCACTCCGCGCACGCCTCCAGGGCCCGGGCCAGCGCTCCCTCCACCGGTCCGTCGATCGACTCGAACGCGAGCAGGAGCAGCGCGTCGCGTCCGTCGCCGGCACCCGTGAGCGCCGCCTCGGCCGGATCGAGGAGCCGGCAGCTCGCGGGACGCAGCCCGGCCTGCACGATCGCCCGCACCGCCTCCGCGCCGAGCGCGAAGGACGGGAACCGCACGCTGCGGCCGGCCCGGTGCTCGGGGCGCGGCTGCACGCGGACCCACGCCTCCGTGATCACGCCGAGGACCCCTTCGCTGCCGAGCAGCGCGCGGTCCGGGCTCGGCCCGGCGCCCGACCCGGGCAGCCGGCGCGACGCCCAGACGCCGCTCGGCGTGACCGCCCGGATCGCCTCGACCAGGTCGTCGACGTGCGTCGGGCCCGTCGCGAAGTGCCCGCCGGCGCGCGTGGCGATCCACCCGCCCAGCGTGGAGAGCTCGAACGACTGCGGAAAGCAGCGCAGCGTGAGGTCGTGCTCGCGGAGCTGGCGCTCGAGCTGCGGCCCCAGCGCGCCGGCCTGGATCCGGGCCGCCCGCGAGACCGCGTCGACCTCGAGGACGCCGTGCAGCGCGCCGAGGTCGAGCGAGACGACCGGCCCGTCGACCGCCGGCGTCACGCCGCCGACGACCGAGGTCCCGCCGCCGTAGGGGATGACCGCGACGCCCGTCTCGCTCGCCCACTCCAGCACCACGGCCACCTCGTCCTCGTCGGCCGGACGGACGACCGCGTCGGGCGCATGGTCGAACCGCCCGCGGAAGGCCCGTACGACGTCGAGGTAGGACTTCCCCCACGCATGCGTCGCACGCGCGTGGTCGTCGCGGTCGAAGGCGACGCCGGGCGGCGGCGGGGGCAGCGCCCCGGCCGCGGGCAAGGCCGCCGCCGCGAGCGCCACCGCCGCCTCGGGCTCCTGGGCGTCGAAGCCGAGCCGCTCGCGCACGAGCGGCGCCGCGCCGCGCAGGTCGTCCGCCGACGGCTGCTCGTCCTCGTAGCCCCACCCCCAATGCTTGCGCCGGCGCGCCGCCACGGGCGAAGGTCTACCACGCGCCTGGCGATACCTAGACTGGCCGCGTGGACGTCGAGCTGCCCGCCATCCTCGCCCGCGGCCCCTGGCCGGCCGACGCGGTGCAGGCGCGCTGGCGCGACGAGCCCTACGAGCCGGCCCCCGCCCAGACCGCGGCGGCCGATGCGGCGATCGCGGCGCTGCGCGAGCGCGGCTCGCCCAGCCACGACGGCGTCGCCGCGCGGCTCTGCGGCCACGAGGTCACCGACGACGGCCGCCTCGTCCTCGACCTCCAGCCGCTGCGCTGGGCGCTGCGGCTCGTCGACGGCGACGCGGCCGACAGCCTCTCCGCGCTCTGCGTCACGCGCGACTGCGACGGACGCTGGCTCGCCGGCCGGCGCGCCGACTGGCTGGCGTCGTGGGCCGGCTATTGGGCGCTGGGCGCGGGCGGCGCGGTCGACCCGTTCGAGAGCCCGATCGACACGCTCGTGCGCGAGCTGGCGGAGGAGTGGTCGGTCACGCCGGAGCGCATCACCGGCGAGGCGCTCATCGCCCTGCCCCAGCGGATGGCGATGTTCGTCGGCCAGGCGTGGCTGCCGGTGGGGGCCGAGGTCACGCCCGACCACGAGCACGACGCCTTCGCCTGGTGGCCGCCGGACCCGGCCGACTGGCCCGACGAGGCCCACCCGCAGCTGCGCCGGATGGCGGCCCTGCTGAGCTGATGTGAGCCTGCTGACCTTCGAGCACCTCAAGTGGGCGTCGTTCACCCACTCCACGGTCTACGCGTGCCTGCTGGTGGCCTGGATCGTCCCGGGCCTGGCCGGCGCCGAGATGGTCTTCGGGTGGGCCCACGGCGTCGGCTGGATCCTCATGTGCCTGCTCGCGGTCGTGGCCTTGCAGCGCCGGATCATCTCGCTGCGGCTGGCCGTCGCGGTGGCCGTGATCGGGGCGATCGGGCCGTTCGTCGGCTCCTACGAGTTCGTCCGTGAAGGCCGCCACCGGACCGGCCGACCTGCTACGCGCACGGGACGCTACAGTCAGGGCTCGGATGGCTGTTGATACCCGGGTGCAGGTCACGATGCCCGTGATGGGCGAGAGCGTGGCCGAGGGCGTGGTCCTGGAATGGCACGTCAAGGAAGGCGACAGCGTCGCCGCGGACGACGTCCTCGTAGAGATCTCCACCGACAAGGTCGACGCCGAGGTTCCGTCCCCGGCCGCCGGCACCGTCGTGGCGATCGTCGCCGCCGAGGGCGACACGGTCTCCGTCGGCGCGGTGCTCTGCGAGATCGAGAGCGGTGACGCGGCGGCTCCTGCCGAGACCGCTCAGGATTCCGGCCCGCAGGCCGATGCTCCGGGCAAGATGATCGAGATCACGATGCCCGCGATGGGCGAGTCGGTCAGCGAGGGCACGATCCTCGAGTGGGCCAAGTCGGTCGGCGACCCAATCGAGGCCGACGAGACCCTGGTCGAGATCTCGACGGACAAGGTCGACGCCGAGGTCCCCTCCCCCGCCAGCGGCACGGTCGTCGAGATCCTCGCGCAGGCCGGCGACACCGTCACCGTCGGCCAGGTGCTCGCGCGCCTGCAGTCCACCAACGGCGCCGCCGTCGCCAACGGCCAGGCTCCCAGCGACGCGCCGTCCGCCGCCCCGTCCAACGGCGCCGCGACCCCGACTGCCGCGCCGGCGCGCGACGGGGTGAAGGCCTCGCCGGTCGCGCGCCGCGTCGCCGCCGCCGAGGGCGTCGACCTCGCGCAGGTGGCCGGCACCGGTCCGCAGGGCCGCATCACGAAGGCCGACGTGCTCAACGGCGACCGCGTCGCCGTCGCGGCCGAGCCGGCGGGCCAGCTCATCAAGGGCGGCGCGGCGATGCTCGCCCGCTACATGGACGAGTCGCGCTCGATCCCGACGGCGACCTCGTTCCGCACGATGACCGTCACGGTCATGGACGGCCGCCGCAAGCAGCTCAAGGAGGGCGGCCAGAAGGTCTCCTTCACCCACCTGATCGCCTACGCGATCGCCAAGGCCGCGACCGACGAGATGCCGGTCATGGCCCACCACTTCGAGGAGCGCGACGGCAAGCCGTACCGGATCGACGACGGGGCCGTGCACCTCGGCATCGCCGTCGACGTCGAGAAGAAGGACGGCTCGCGCACGCTCATGGTGCCGGTCATCAAGGACGCCGGGCGCCTCTCGTTCACCGGCTTCCTCGACGCGTTCAACGACCTCATCGCCCGCGCGCGCGAGAACAAGCTCACCGCCGACGACCTCACCGGCGCGAACATCAGCCTCACCAACCCGGGCGGCATCGGGACGGTGGCCAGCGTGCCGCGCCTGATGGTCGGCCAGGGCACGATCGTCGCCACCGGCTCGATCGCCTACCCCGTGGGGCTCGGCGCGATCGGCGAGCTGATCGGCGCCGAGAAGGTCATGTCGATGACCTCGACCTACGACCACCGCGTCATCCAGGGCGCGGAGTCGGGGCGCTTCCTGAAGGTCGTCGAGGACTACCTCCAGGGCGAGCACGGCTTCTACGAGCAGGTCTTCGCCGACCTCGGCGTGACGCTCGGCCCTGCCCCCGCGCCGCCGGCGCCCGCCGCCGCGGCCGCCGCCGCCCGGCCCGCCGCGGTGCCCGCCGGCCCGCCCGACGAGGAGCTGCTGCAGGCCGTCCAGGCGGCCACCTCGCTCATCAAGGCCTACCGCACGCACGGCCACCTCGCCGCGCGCCTGGACCCGCTCGGCACGGAGCCCGAGGGCGATCCGGCCCTCGACCCGAGCCCGCTCGGGCTGACCGACGAGCTCCTGCGGCGGATCCCGGCGAAGGTCCTGCGCATCGGCGTCCCCGGCGCCACGCTGGCCGACGCGCTGCCGCACCTGCGCGAGACCTACACGGGCACGATCGCCTACGAGATCGAGCACATCGCCAGCCACCGCCAGCGCACGTGGCTGCGCGAGAAGATCGAGACCGGGGCCTACCGCACCGCGCTGACGACCGAGGAGCAGAAGTGGCTCCTGGAGCGGCTGATCAAGGTCGACGCGTTCGAGCGCTTCATGCACAAGGCCTACCTGGGCCAGAAGCAGTTCTCGATCGAGGGCCTCGACATGACCGTGCCGATGCTCGACGAGCTCATCCAGCTCGCCGCGGCGCACGGCGGGCGCGAGGTCGTCGTCGGCATGGCCCACCGCGGCCGCCTCAACGTGCTCGCCCACAACCTCGGCCGCGCGTACGACTCGATCTTCGCCGAGTTCGAGGGCGCCTCCACGCTGGAGGCGGTCACCACGATCCCGCAGGGCGGCACCGGCGACGTCAAGTACCACCACGGCTCGCAGGGCTCCTACCAGCTGCCCAACGGCGGGTCGATCCTGGTCAACCTGGAGTCCAACCCGTCGCACCTGGAGTTCGTCGACCCGGTCGTCGTCGGCGCGGCCCGCGCGGCGCAGACCACGCGCCAGGGCCCGCACGCCCACCGCGACACGAACGCCGCCGTGGCGGTGCTGCTGCACGGCGACGCGGCGTTCCCCGGCCAGGGCGTCGTGGCGGAGACGCTGAACCTGCAGGGCCTCGACGGCTATGCGGTCGGCGGCACCGTCCACATCATCCAGAACAACCAGGTCGGCTTCACCACCGACCCCGACGACAGCCGCTCGACCCGCTGGGCCTCGGACCTGGCCAAGGGCTTCGACGTCCCGATCATCCACGTCAACGCCGACGACCCGGCCGCGTGCATCAGCGCGGTGCGCCTGGCCTTCGCGTTCCGCCAGGAGTTCGGCCACGACGTGCTCATCGACCTCGTCGGCTACCGCCGCTTCGGCCACAACGAGGCCGACGAGCCGGCCTACACACAGCCCGAGATGACCGCGCTGATCAAGTCGCACAAGCGCGTCAGCGAGCTGTGGGCCGCGAAGCTCATCGCCGACGGCGTGGTCAGCCAGGCCGACGTGGACGCCTCGCAGCAGACCGTCTGGGACCACCTCACCGCGCTGCACAAGGCGCTCAAGGAGCGCATCTCGGCCGCCGAGAAGGCCGGCCAGGTCGAGCAGGCGACCGGCGAGTACCAGCTCGACCGCTCGCCCTCGCCCGACGTCAGGACCGCGGTCGACGCCGACCGGCTGCGGGTGCTCAACGAGCAGCTGCTGGCCGTGCCCGAGGGGTTCACGATCCATCCCAAGCTCGTCAAGCAGCTCGAGCGCCGCCGCGAGGCGCTGGGCGCCGACGGCGGCATCGACTGGGCCCAGGCCGAGGCGCTGGCCTACGCGTCGCTCATCACCGAGGGGACGCCGGTCCGCCTCACCGGCCAGGACTCCGAGCGCGGCACCTTCTCGCAGCGCCACCTCGTCCTGCACGACGCCAAGACCGGCCAGACGCTCTGCCCGATCCAGCACCTGCCCGACGCCACGGCGCCGTTCGAGCTGCACAACTCGCCGCTGAGCGAGGTGGCGTGCGTCGGCTTCGAGTACGGCTACTCGGCGGAGGCGCCGGAGACGCTCGTGCTGTGGGAGGCGCAGTTCGGCGACTTCGCCAACGGCGCCCAGGTCATCCTCGACCAGTTCATCGTCAGCGGCCTGGCCAAGTGGGGCCAGACCACGCGCCTGACGCTGCTGCTCCCCCATGGCTACGAGGGCTCGGGGCCCGAGCACTCGTCGGGCCGCCTGGAGCGCTTCCTGTCCCAGGCCGCCGAGGGCAACATCCGCGTGGCGAACCTGACCACGCCGGCCCAGTACTTCCACCTGCTGCGCCGCCAGGCGAAGATCGCCAAGCAGCGCCCGCTGGTGATCATGACGCCGAAGTCGCTGCTGCGCCTGCCGCAGGCGACCAACCGCGTCGAGCACCTGGCCGACACGCAGTTCTACCCCGTGCTCGGCGAGCCGCGGGTCGACGAGGCCAAGGTCGAGCGGCTCATCCTCTGCACGGGCAAGATCTACTACGACCTCGTCGGCCACCCCAGCCGAGCGGGCAACGAGCAGGTCGCCGTCGGCCGCGTCGAGCTGCTCTACCCGTTCCCGGAGGGGCAGATCCGCGAGCTGATCGACCGCTACCCGAACCTCCGCGAGGTCGTCTGGGTCCAGGAGGAGCCGCGCAACATGGGCGCGCGCGCACACATGTCGCCGCGCCTGCTGCAGATCCTCCCCGAGCGCCTGCGCTTCGGCTACATCGGGCGGCCCGAGCGGGCCAGCCCGGGTGAGGGCTACCCGGCCGCGCACGTGGAGGAGCAGAGCCGCATCATCTCCACCGCGCTGGACACCAGCCGGCCGGTCTCGCAGTTCCCGCACAAGACGCCGGGCGAGCGCTAGCCGGCCACGTTCACGGGGCGTCGACCGCGTCGCGCATGGCGCGGGCGCTCGGCGCCACGTCGGGTCCGAGGCGGTCCAGCAGCTCGCGCCAGCGCGGGTTGCGCGCGATCGCCTCGCGCACCCGTGCGACGCCGTCCGGCACGCCACCGGCCAGCCCGGCCCAGAACAGCAGCTCGTCGCGGTCGGGGGCCAGCGCCGCGGCCCGCTCGTAGAGCGGCCCGGCCTCGTCGGGACGGTTGCGGGCGACGAGCTCGTCGGCCTCGCCGGCGAGCTCGTAGGCGCGGTGCAGGACCAGCAGCCGCCGCAGCTCGCCGAGCGGGTCGGGGTGATCGTCGACGCGGAGGTCGACGCTGCGCGCATGCGGCTGCTGCCCCGGCCCGCCGGGCACCACCAGCAGCGCGGCGGACTGGCGACCGCGGAGGTCGCCGCCGGCGGCCTCGGCCGCGTCGAGCGCGGCCATGAGCCGCTCGGCGAGCGGTCCGGCGGTGGCCTCGTAGGCGTCGAGCATCGCCTCGGGCACCCCGGAGCGCAGCATCATGTTGGCCTGGGCGCTCACGCCGACGTCCTGCACGTCGCCGGCGTGCTCGATGCAGCCGGGGCCGGTCCACGCGGCGGTCCGGCCGTGGGCGTCGACGACCGCGAGCTGGCGCATCGCCGCGTTGGGGTCGCCGCCGATCGCGGAGCGCAGCGCGTCCCGCGCCTCGTGGCCGGCAGCGAGCGCCGCGAGGACCGCCGGCCCGGCGTCGGGATCGGGGATCGACTGGACGGCGACGGCGCCCACGCCCGCCCGCGCGACGGGGACGATCGCGCCGACCGCGAGCCAGTGGGACTGGACGGCGACGCCGAGCGCGAGCGTGTCGGGATCGCGGGCGACGATCGAGTAGGTGCCGCGCCGGGTCATGGCGCGAACGTACCCGGGCTGCGGGCGCCGGACGCGCCGCGGCGCTGCCGCTCAGACCCGCTCGAACACCGGCGCCACCGCGGCGCCGACGTTGACGGGCAGCTGCAGGACGCCCTGGCCCGCGAGGAGGTCGGCGACCTGCTGCTGCTCGGCGACGACGGCGCGCGTCACGGGCTGCGCCGCGCACGGCGGCCGCCGCAGCGTGACGACGAGCGTCTCGACCAGGTCCGGGTGCTCGGCGGCGACGTCGCGGCGGGCGAACCAGACCGTGCGGTCGGCGACCGCGGCCCGTCCGCCCGGCAGCTCGCGCAGGGCGCGCTCGCGCTGCGCCGGCGGCTCGTGGTCCAGCCAGGCGTCGACGTGGCCGTCGAGCAGCGCGCGCCGCGCCAGCGGGGCGGGGAGCAGCTCGACGTCGAGGTCGCGGTAGGCGGCGCCGGCGCGGTCGAGCACGGCGGCGAGCAGGAGCGTCGGCCCCGAGCCGCGCGCGAGCGCGACGCGTCGGCCGCGCAGGTCGCCGAGCTCCCCGACGACCGATCCGGGCCGCACCACGACGGCGCCCGCGACCGGCTGGGGCCCGGAGACCGCGACGTAGGCGACCGCGACGCCCTCGCTGAGCGCGCGCAGCGGCGGCGCCACGCCCGTCCCCGCGACGTGGAGGTCGCCGGCGGCGAGCAGGTCGATCGTGCGGCGGCTGTCGTCGTACTCCACCCACACGGCGCGGGCGCCGCGCTCGGCGAGCAGCTCCTCGAGGATCCCGCAGCGCCGCAGCGCGGCGAGCGAGCGGTCGTTGGCGTGGACCCCGATGCGCAGCTCCGTCATGGCACCCACAATAGCGTGTTTGTCTATCGAATTTATGCAGTATGTCCGCCCGGGGCGGTAGATTGGCGCCGATGACCCCGCGCGCCCAACGCGTCCTGGCCCGCGTGCGCGAGATCCCACCCGGGTTCGTGCGGGCGTACTCCGACCTCGACCCCGGCGCGCCGCGCTTCGCCGGCGCCGTGCTCGCCGCCAGCGACGACCCCGAGCTGCCCTGGCACCGCGTCGTGCGCGCCGACGGGTCGCTGCCCAAGGGCGAGCGGCAACGCGCGCTGCTGGACGCCGAGGGCGTCCCGTTCCGCGGCGCGCGGGTGGACGTCCGCGTGGCGCGCATCGTGGCGTGAGCGCCCCGGGTAGCCTGCGTGCCGCATGTGGCACCAGGCCGAGATCCGCCTCTCCCCGCGGCCGCGCGGGTTCCACCTCGTGACCGACGAGATCCTCGCCGCCGTCCCCGAGATCCGCGAGCTGCGCGTCGGGCTGGCGCACCTGTTCCTGCGCCACACGTCGGCCTCGCTGACGCTGAACGAGAACGCCAGCCCGGACGTCCGGCGCGACTTCCGCGCCTGGTTCGACCGCGCCGTGCCCGAGGACGCTCCGTACTGGACCCACACCGACGAAGGGCCTGACGACATGCCGTCGCACATCAAGAGCTCGCTGACCGGCAACGCGCTCACCCTGCCGATCCGCGACGGGCGCCTGGCCGTCGGGACCTGGCAGGGCGTCTACCTGTGTGAGCACCGCGACCACGGCGGGGCGCGGTCGCTGCTCGTGACCGTGTGGGGCGAATGAGCGCCACGGTCTCCTACGGCGCGCTCGTCGAGCTGCACGGGCTGTCGGCCGCCCATCGCCACGTGCTGGACCTCGTGCCCTCGGGCGCGCGCGTCCTGGACGTCGGCTGCGCGGAGGGCTACCTCGCGGCCGAGCTGGCCGCCCGCGGCTGCTCGGTGGTCGGCGTCGAGCCGGACGCGCGCGCGGCCGCGATCGCCCGCGACCGCGGCCTCTCCGTGCTGGAGTTCGACGTCGAGGAGGTCGCGCTCGACGCCAGCGAGTTCGACGTCGTCCTGTTCGTCGACGTGCTCGAGCACCTGCGGGCGCCGGTGCCCGTGCTCCGTCAGGCGCTGGCCGCCGGCGCGGCGATCGTCTCGGTGCCGAACATCGCCCACTGGACGGCGCGCCGCGCACTGGTGCGCGGGCGGTTCCCGCGCGAGGACCACGGCCTGTTCGACCGCACGCACCTCGGCTGGTACACGCGCTCGACCACGCATCAGCTCGCCGCCGATGCGGGCTTCCGCGTGGTCGAGGAGCGCTTCGCGGACGCTCCGCTCCCCCTCGAAGCGCATGTCCGGGCGCTGCGCCACCTGCGTCCCGCCGCGGTCCGGGCGCGGCCGGAGCTGTTCGCGCTGCAGGTCGTGCTCAGCCTCGCGCCCGCATGACCGCCCCGCTCACCCCCGCGCTCGCCTGAGCGCGCGGAACTCGGCGATGTCGAACGGCGTCGGGCGCAGCGCCGGGTCCGCGGCGCGCGACAGCTCGACCGCGACCAGCTCGGTCTCGGTCCCGTCGGCGTCGATCCGCGCCGCGCCCACGCCGGGCCGCGACGCCACCACCCGCACGAGGGCCTCGTCCTCGAACAGCAGGCCGACGCCGTCGTCGGCCGCCCAGCCCGGCGGCAGGCGCCCCTCGCGCACCGCCGCGCGATAGACGGGCAGGCGGTCCGGCTCGCCGTCGCGATGGACCGAGAGCGAGTGCGGCAGGAAGCCGAGCCCGTCGATCGGCGCCGGCGCGCCGCCCGACTTCGTCACGCCGCCCGCGAACCAGCACATCGCGCCGGCGCTCAACCCGGCCAGCACGGTCCCGCGCCGCCATGCGTCGCGCAGCAGCTCGTCGAGCCGGTGCTCGCGCCAGATCGCCAGCAGGTTGCGCATCGATCCGCCGCCGACGTAGATGACGTCCTGCTCGGCGATGACCTCGTGCAGCGGCCGCGCCAGGTCGGCCAGGCGGAAGAGCGAGAGGACCGTGGTCGTGCACGGCCGGCCGTCGTAGGCGGCATGGAAGCGGTCGACCTCCTCCTGCGGGTCGCCGCTGGCGGTCGGCAGGAACAGCAGCCGGGGCTCGCGTCGGTCGACCAGCGTCAGCAGGTAGTGGTCGAGCGCGGGGTTGTCGGGCTCCATCGTGAAGCCGCCCCCGCCCATGGCGAAGATCCGCCGGGTCGGCTCAGGCGGCAACGGCCGTCGTGGACGGCTCGGCGGACCCGAGGTAGCGCGTCTCGAGCGCGGTCTCGACCACCTCGCCGCGCGCCCAGGTCACGCGGTAGGCGCGCGCCTGCGGGCGCGAGCTGACGACCCGCTCGAGGTCACGGCCGACGAAGTGGAGCGCGGCGCCGTCCGCGGCCGCGTACCCGTCGAGCATGCCCTCGGTCATCAGCCGATGGTAGGCCGTCCGCCGCTGCGGCTCGCGGTCGTAGTGCACCGCGTTGGAGTAGGGCAGCAGGCCCAGGCCGGCGACGCGACCCGGCGGCCCGTTGAACGCGCTGACCGCCTCGGCGAACCAGCACAGCGAGCCGGCGCTCAGCCCGCAGAGCACGATGCCCCGGGCCCAGGCCTCGGCGAGGATCGCGTCGACGCCGTGCATGCGCCACGTGCCGAGGAGGCTCTTCAGGCTGCCGCCGCCGACGTAGATCAGGTCCTGGTCCAGCAGCCGCTGCGCGAACGGACGGTCCTCGCCGCGCTCCTCGCGGAACAGCGAGACGTGCGACGGCAGCGCGCAGCCGCTGAACGCACGGTAGAAGCGGGTCAGGTAGTGGTCGGCGTCGCCGCTGGCGGTCGGCAGGAAGCAGACGCGCGGACGATCGACGCCGGCGAGCGAGAGGACGTAGTCGTCGAGCAGCGGGTTGCCGGCCTCCATCGAGAAGCCGCCACCGCCGAAGGCGACGATCTGCGGCGGGCGCTGGCTGGGCATGGCGTGAGGGTGCCAGCGCCCGGCGCGGCCGCGCACCGCCCCGCGGTCCCAAGCGGATCGCCCGCCGGGCCAACGGCGCGCGGCGATCGCCCGCCGCGCCGGCTCGCGACCCGCCCGCCGTCCGCGCCGCTCAGCGCGCGCGCCAGTTCGGCGCGCGCTTCTCGGCGAAGGCGACGGCGCCCTCGCGCGCGTCCTCGGAGGCGAAGACGGGGTCGGAGATCTCGCCCTGGCGGTCCCACATCTCCGCGCGCGGCCAGTCCAGCGACTCCTCGATGATCCGCTTCGTCGCGCGCAGCGACAGCGGGGCGTTGGGCACGATCCGGCCGGCGAGGGCCAGGGCGGCGTCGAGCGTCTCGCCCGGCTCGGCCAGGGCGTTGACCAGGCCGAGCTCGTGGAAGCGCTCGGCGGGCAGCGGGTCGCCGGTCAGCGCCAGCTCCATCGCCACGTGGTACGGGATCCGGCGGTGGAGGCGCAGCACGCCGCCGCCGGCGGCGACGAGCCCGCGCTTGACCTCGGGCAGGCCGAGCTTGGCGCCCCGCGCGGCGACGATGAGATCGCAGGCCAGCGCGACCTCGAAGCCGCCGGCGACCGCGAAGCCCTCGACCGCGGCGATGAGGGGCTTCTGCGCCGCGCGCCGCGTGATCCCGGCGAAGCCGCGGTCGCCGACCCACGGCCGCACGCCCTCGGCGAACGCCTTGAGGTCCATCCCGGCGCAGAAGCTCGAGCCGGCGCCGTGGAGGATGCCCACCTGGAGCGCGTCGTCGGCGTCGAGCGCGTCGAGCGCGGCGGCGATGCCCTCGGCCACCGGCAGGTTGATGGCGTTGCGCGCCTCGGGGCGGTTGAGGGTGATGACCAGGACGCCGTCGCGGCGCTCGGTCAGGACGGGATCACTCATATTCGGCACCGTACCGGGTTGCAGTGTCAAGCAAAGAGGGTGAGCTCGGGCTCGCGCTCGCCGCGCAGGACCGCCAGGTCGACCTCGACGCAGGCGATGCCGCGCGACTCGGCCAGCGTGCGCGCCTGCGGCTTGATCGACTGGGCGGCGAGCACGCCGCGGCAGCTGCCCATCGCCGGGTCCTGGCGGATGAAGTCGAGATAGCGCGTGAGCTGCTCGACGGCCTCGATCGTGGCGACCCGCTTGATCTCCACCGCGATCCACTCGTCGTCGGCGTCGCGGCACATGAGGTCGACGGGGCCGATGTCGGTCGGCCACTCGCGGCGGACGAGGCGCAGGCCCTCGCCGCACCAATGCGGCTGCTCGGCGAGGAGCAGCTGGAGGTCGCGCTCGACGCCGTCCTTCTCCAGCGCGGCCGCCTCGCCCATGTCGTGGATGACGTCGGAGATCACCTCGGAGATCGCGATGTCGAGCCGGTCCTCGCCCTTGACCTTGCGGACGACCATGACGCCGTCGCCCTCCTCGATCGCGGTCGGCGGCGTCATCCAGTTCTGCGGCTTGTAGCCGCCGGTGTCGGCGTGGACCATCACCGAGCCGTCGGACTTGATCATGATCAGCCGCAGCGCGTCGGGCAGCACGGCGGTGAGGCGGCCCGAGTAGCGGACCTCGCAGCGGGCGACGATCAGGCGCATCGGTTCGGGACCGTACCGGTCCGCGCCGACGGTCAGCCGTGACGTAGGGCGTCAGCTGCTGAGCGCGTCGATCGCCGCGCGCGCGTCGCCAAGGACGTACAGCACAGGGTGCGTACAGCCATGCTCGACGTAGCGGGCGACCGCGCGCCGTGCCTCCTCGGGCGTTCCCGATGCCGTGATCGTCTGCGCCCAGTCATCGGGGATCAGGTGCGCAGCGCGCTCGATCTCCTGAGCCGAGGGCGGCCAGCTCACGGTCTCGCCGATCCGCTCCACGAGTTCGGCCGGAGCGCGCGACATGACCGCGACATGCGGGGCCTGGCGGAGATAGTGAGCCAGCATGCGCTTGGCGTGTGTGAGCGCGCGGTCGCGATCGCCGTCCACCGAGCACAGGATCAGCTGCGGGCGATCGATGTCGTCGAGCGTTCGGCCGGCACGTGCCGCCCCGACCGCCAGTCGCTCGAGCGCGTCGTCGTTGTAGACGGCAGGGACCAGGTAGTTCAACAGCACGCCGTCGGCGATCTCGCCCGCCAGCTCCATCATGCGGGGCCCCGTGGCGCCGATGTAGATGGGAACGTCACGCGGCCGCGCCGCGTCGCCCGTCCAGTCCAGCGCGACGCCGTCGACCGTGACGAAGTCCCCGTGGTAGGTGACGGTCTCTCCGGCCAGCAGCGCCCGCACGACCTCCACGGTCTCGCGCATCGCCCGGAGGGAGCGCTCGCGCTTCACGCCCACCTTCGTGGCGACCGGCTCGTACCACGCGCCGATGCCGAGCATGGCCCGACCCGGACCGATCTCGTCCAGCGTCGAGAACGTGCACGCGAGCGTCACCGGGTTGCGCGTCCACGGGTTGAGCACGCCGGTGCCGACCCGGATCGCGTCCGTCGTGGCCAGGAACGCCGCGACGGCCGCCGTCGACTCGCGCGCCAGTCGCGTCTCCGACTGCCACGCGCTCGTCAGGCCGCGGCGCTCGGCGTAGCGGACCAGCTCGATCGTCTCGGCGAGCGGATAGTCGTCCTGGAAGTAGATCCCGAGGTTCGGCATCAGCTGACGTGCTTGGGAACGCGGCCGGCGATCAGCTGCGAGATGCCGACGCCGATCAGCAGCGCGCCGCCGTAGAACAGATCCTGCACGAAGCTGGACGCACCGAGGAGTTGCAACCCCGTGATGCCCGTCACCAGGAAGTACACGGCGAAGAGCGCGCCCCACGGGTTGAACCGACCGGGCGTGATGCACGTCGCCCCGAGGAACGCGGCCGCGAAGGCGGGCAGGAGGAACGTCTGGCTCGACGTCGGATCCGCGGCACCGGTCGTGCCCACGAACAGGATCCCGGCGATCGCCGCGATGAGCGCCGACGTGATCATCGCGCCGACGCGCATCCGGCCGACCGGGATGCCGCTCAACCGCGAGACCGTGCGGCCGCGACCCACGAACAGCAGGCGACGGCCGAGCGTCGTGTAGCCGATCACGTACCACATGATCGACGCGATCCCGAGGGCGTAGAAGAAGACGATCGAGATCCCGAGGATCTTCGTCGTGATGACGGCGTCGACGAGGTCCGGCGAGACGCCGGCGATCGTCGCAGAGTCGCTGATCCACAAGATGATCCCCACGAGCACGGTGCCCGACCCGAGGGTGGCGATCAGCGAGTCGACGCCCAGGAACACGATGAACGTGCCGTTGACCGTTCCGACGATCACCGCCGCGGCCAGCGCGGCCAGGATCGCGAGTCCCAGCGGCCATCCCTGCTCGGCGTTGAGCACCGCCACCAGCATCGACGACAGTCCCATCATGCTGCCGACCGACAGGTCGTAATCGCCGGCCAGCAGCGCAGGGATGAGCGACAGGGCGAGCACCGCGAGCACCGACTGCGAGCCGAAGATCGTCTGGAAGTTCGCGGCGGTCATGAACGTGTCCGGCTTGGCCAGCGCGAAGACGACGATCACGATCGCCCACGCGCCCACGAGAGCAAAGCGCTCCGCGGTCTTGAGGGCGGCGCGCCTGCCGGCGCGATCGGGGGCCAGTCGGTCGGGCGTTGGTTGTGTGGTGGTGCTCATGCGTGGCCTTCGGTCAGGTCGGGCGTGGCGTAGCAGGCGTCGGTGATCGCGTTCTGGTCGATGGCCGGTCCGCGCAAGGTCTGCGCGACGCGCCCACCGCGGACGATCGCCACCTCGTCGCAGACCTCGGCGAGTTGCTCGTGGTCGGAGCTGGCGATCACCACCACGCAGCCGCCATCGGCGGCCTGGCGCAGGAGCCGGAAGATCTCCTGGCGCGCGCCGATGTCAACGCCTTGGGTCGGCTCGTGCAGCAGCAGAAGCGTCGGCTCGGTCAGCATCCACTTGGCCAGCAGCACCTTCTGCTGGTTGCCGCCGCTGAGGCTGGCGTAGTCGACTCGCGGGTCGCGCGGGCGGACGTCATAGTCCTCGGCGATGGCCAGGGCGTCGCGCAGCATCCGGGCGCGCGAGATGTACGGCCCGCGGCGGTACCGATCGAGCACTTGCAGCGTCAGGTTCTCGAGGACCGACAGCGAGCCGACCGCGCCGGCGCTCTGCCGATCGGCGGGGATCAGCGCCATGCCGATCTTCAGCGCACGGCTCGGGGTCATCTCGGCCAATGCGACCGGTTCGTCGCCGGCGAACAGCGTGCCGGACTCGGCGCGCTCGGCCCCGAACAGCAGGTACGGGATGTCGTCGAAGCCGGCACCGGGGAGGCCGGTGAGCCCCACGATCGCGCCGGCCGCCAGCCGCATGGAGACGTCGGTCGCGCCGTTGCCCCTCAGGCCCTCGACGCGGTAGGCGGCCCTCGACGGCGCCTCCGCGCGCGCGACCGGCGGCGCCACCAGTCCGAGTGCTCGCCCGAGGATCAGCGCGACCAGTTGATCGGCGGTGACGTCGCCACTGTCCACCGTGCCGGCGACCTGCCCGTCGCGCATGACCGTGATGCGGTCGGTGTTGGCCAGCACCTCGTCGACGTCGTGGGAGACGAAGATGAGACCGACGCCGGCGGCGGCGACGGACCGCATCAGCTCGAAGAGCCGGCGGCGGTCGTGCTCGGGCAGGTAGACCGTCGGCTCGTCGAGCACGAGCATCCCCGCGCCGCCGTCGTGAGCGAGCGACGCGCGGATGCGCGCAGCCGCGCGCGCGATCGCCAGCAGCGCGCGGTCGGTCGGCCGAAGCTCCGCGACCGGTTGGTCGAGGTCGAACGAGAGTCCGAAGGCGCCCAGGACCTCCGTCGCCCGCGCGCGCTGGGCCCGCCACGACAGCCGCCAGATGTTGCGCGTCGCGAACTCCTCCAGCAACAGGTTCTCCAGCACGCTGACCTCCGGCAGCAGACCGAGGTCCTGGTGCACGAACGCCAGCCCCAAGCGTGCAGCCTCGCCGGCGGCGAGCGGCAGCTGGGTCACGACGCCACCGACGGTGGCGGGTACCGGCGTGTCGGGCGCGTGGAATCCCGCCAGGAGCTTGATGAGCGTCGACTTTCCCGAGCCGTTCTCGCCGACGAGACCATGGATCTCGCCGCGGCGGACCGTGAGCCGGGCGTCGCGCAGCGCGTGCACTCCGCCGAACGTCTTCGACAGGCCGCGGACGTCGAGGGCGACCTCCCCCGCTCCCGGCGCCGTCGTGGAGCCGGGAGCGGGGGCAGCCGGGGTCGGTGTCACTGGATGCCCCACAGCTCCTGGAATCCGTCGCGGTACTCCGACGCAGGGCCGTAGCCCTCGAGCTGATTGACGGGGTTGCCGGCCTCGGCGATGTTCGAGCTGTCGAAGAAGCGCACCGGGGTGTGGCCATCGGCCGGCGGCTGGCCGGTCAGGATGCGAAGCGCCTGGTCGATGTTCTGCCAGCCCAGCCACTCCAGCGGCTCGCCGACCTCGCTGATCACCGACTCCCCGTTGGCGAGCATCTGCATCACCGGGGCGCTGCCGTTGTAGGCGACGATCTTCACCCGGTCGTTGGCGCCCGCCGACATGATCGCCTGGCGTGCGTAGATGGCGCCCTGGTCGAAGTTCGGCGCGATGTAGTTGATCGTCGGGTCCGCGTTGATCTTCGACTGCAGCTCGCCCGAGGCCTTCTGGGCCCAGCCGGAGAACGGCAGCTCCACGGAGGTCGCCTTGCACGTGTCCGGGCAGTTGGCGGCCAGCTCGTCCTTGAACGTCTTGGTGATACCGGCGCTGGTCGGCTGCACGTCGGATGCCTCGAGCAGCACTGCGTTGACGTTGCAGTCCGAGTCGAGCATCGCGTAGTCGGCCGTCAGCTCGCCCGATCCGAGATAGTGGTTGGCCGCAACGATGGCGGCGAGCTCCGGGTGGGCCTTGAGCTGCTCATCGACCGCCGACGTGTCGAAGCGGTGAGTGCTGATGACCGGGATGCCCGCCTTCTTCGCCGCTGCGAGCTGCGGCCCGAGGGCATTCGGGTCTGGCCCCCCCTCGAGGATGATCAGGTCCGCCCGCTGGGCGATCGCCTGGTTCATCCCGGCGACCCACTGCGTCGGGTCGCCCTCGTTGTTGTATTGAACGAACTGCAGGCCCGCCGCCTTGGCCGCCTGCTCGGAGCCCTTGTCGACCAGCTGGTTGAACGTGTCCGTGCTGGTCAACGGGATGTTGAACACCTTCTTGCCCTTGGCGGCGGAAGCGTCGAACGCGGGCCCGGGCGGCTCGAAGGTCGGGATCGCCTTGTACTTGTCGATCTTGGCCTGGAGCTTGTCCTTGACGCCCGGCGGGCAGCCGCCCCCGGCGTCCGCCGCCGCCGTCGAGCTCGCGGCGGCGGCGGTCGGGTTGGCCGACGAGGTCGAGTCGCTGCCCGAGCTGCCACAGGCGCCGACGGCCACGGCAAGGGCCAGGCACGCGCCCATGGTCGGCCACTTGATGTTGCGCACGACGAGTTCCCCCAGGTCGAGGTCGTTGACGGATCCGGAGCGCGACACCGGGCGGTCGTCACCGGTCCTGTCGTGGGACCGCGCCGCTGGAGCGGTGGGCTCTGCGCTCTCCGATGGAGACGACTCGTACGAGTATTCGCCCAGCATCGTCGGTCGGCAACCAGCGTTCTACGTGGTGGAAAGCGGCGTCCGCGGGGCCGCCGCGTCCCGTCGGCGCGCAGCCGTCAGACGCCGGCGCGCCCCGTCCGAGAGGTGGCTCTCGTCCCAGATCGCCAGTGATTCCGACAGACGCACGTCGACCGAGCGCACCCACTCGAGCGCTCCCACGCGCGACTCGATCTCCTCCTCGAACAGGCCGAGGAAGAGACAGTGCGGCGAGGTCGGCAGGAGCGACACCCGCACGTGCCCGTCGTCGACGTGTACGTTCTCGACGATGCCGAGATCGTCGAGGCCGATCGGGACGGTCATCGCCGCGCTGCACGGGTCCACGACGGCGTTGATCGCCGCCCGGACCTCGGCGTCGCGCGTACGACCGCTCACAGCGCGGACCACGGCGCCTTCAGCCCTTCGCTGCGCTTCGCCTGCTCCAGGTCGTCGGCGCTCACCGCGGTGCGCAAGGCGTCGACGTCGAGCCCGTGGACCCGTGCGAAGTTCCCGGCGAGGATCGCGGCCTTGTCGGCGCGCGTGACCTCCGGATAGCCCCAGCCTTCGACGAACTCGGCCGGCATCTCGAAGTCGAGGAACGCCTCCAACAGCGGCTGGGCGTGCGTGAAGGAGCAGCCGCTGCCCCAGAAGATCTGCCGGCTCCCCGAGCCCAGCATCAGCTCGCCGAGGATCTGGGCGAACTTCTTGGGGTGCTTCGGGAGGAGCTGACAGGTCACCTCGAGGTTGACGTAGACGTTCTCGAAGCGCGCGACCTGCATCGCCATCTCGTCGAGGAAGGCATAGCCACCGTGCACGATCTCGAAGGTCAGCTCGGGGAAGTCGCGAGCGGCGTGGTCGACGTCCCCCATCCGGAACGGATCGGTCGGCGAGATGCCGAGCGGGACGGCCTTGTGGATCGCCACGACCTTCACCCCGAGATCGAGGCACTTCTGCAGCAGCGGGTAGACGCGCTGCTCGTCGGCCAGCGAGTAACTGACCAGCTTGCCGTCCACGAGGTCGACGGGATAGAGCTTCACGCCGACGATGCCGAAATCCTCGACCTGGCGCTCGAGATCCTCGAGCATGTCGGAGCCATCGACGGGACTCGCGGCCCCGTACAGCATCATGCGATGCGGGTATCGCTCGCGGATCGCCGCGCCGACCTCGATCGGCGAGAAGTCCTTGAAGATCCCGCGCATCGGCAGGGTGTGGAAGCACGCGACATCGGTGTCGCTCTCCGCGAACAACGCAGAGCACAGCGCCTCAGGCGTGACCGACTGATAGTAGCGGTCGGGCGCGAGGCGGTACGGGTCCGGGATCAACGCGTACTGCCACTTGAAGTTGCCGTCGACCACGCTGCGGGCGTACCGGTTCCGGTTGCGGCTTTCGTCGCTGGCGTCGAGCGCGTGCGCGACTGCGTCGATCACCAGCAGATCATCCAGAGCCATCGTCCTCTGCTTTCCTCGTGGGACTCCAGGTGGGGCGGGATCGCCGAAGTCCCCCCGCCCGCACCGCCGGCCATGATCGCGGCCGAACATCCGGTTGACAAAGCCGATTCCACTCCGCGAGATGGGACCGCTCAGCGCTCAGTACCCACGCCCGAACAGCCCGTCCTGGGCGGTCAGACCGAGCGCAGCGAGCCCCCAGAAGTGCCGGTAGGCCGCCACGAAGTCCTCGTGCTCGACCGCGATGGTCGTCGGCGTCGTGCGCTCTGTGCCCGGGAACACCAGGCAGAACTGCGCCGCCGAGCTCGAGCGGAACTCGATCTCCAGGCGAACGGGGCCGTCGACGACCACCGGCGACGGTGGATCGGTGGCCAGGCGTGCCATCGCCGCCGCAGCACGCTCGCGGATCAGGTCGCGTGCCGCGGTGACCGGCAGGTGTTGCCCGCTGAGACGATCGATCGCGCGCTTGACCACAGCAGTCTCGACGCCGGGGAACGCTGCGCGCGCGGTCGCGCACACCCGATCGTCGCCGGTGAGCAGCAGCACCGGCACGCCGAACGCGCCCGCGATGCGGGCGTTGAGTCCGGCTTCGTCGACCTCCTCGCCGTTGACCCGCACACGTCGCAGGGCGCCGGACATCAGCGTGTGGTTGATGATGCCGTCGCCCTGCCCATCGCCCTCGTGGTAGCCGACGAAGAACACGCCGTCGAAGGTGGCGTCGATCCCCTCCATCTGACCGAGCAGCTTGTTGGAGCCGGAGATCAGCTCGGCGGCGGGATGCAACTCCTCCAGCAGGAGGTTGGTCATCGTCAGGTGCGCGTCGTTGACCAGGACGCGTGTCGCGCCGCCAGCGACGGCGGCCTCCACCGCGGCGTTGACCTCGTACGTGAGGATGCGCCGGAAGCGGCCGTAGTCAGCGTGGTTGGGCCGACACTGCGCGGGATGGGTGACGCCGGCGGCCCCTTCCATGTCGGTCGATACGTAGATGTTCATCTGGTGGGCATCACCTTCTGCGCGGACGGCATTGAGCGCGAGCACCATGGCAGCGCGCGGGTCGGCGGTCACGTGATCGCGCCGCGTTTTCCATGCACTGGAATGGGGCGTCGCCAACCGGCGCCGCTTCTTGTTGCGACCCACCCGGGACGCAATTAGGATCCGCCGTCCCCTCGCCGCAGTCGACGTTGACGACCGAAAGGAGTGTCCCGTGGCGTCAGACACCGATGATCGTCCCCGGGAGGGAGCGGCGAGCTCTGCGCCCCGGTCCGCGACGACCGTGCGAGCGGTGGACCGGACCCTCGAGATCTTGAAGCTGTTCGCGACGAGCGAGCACTACGAGTGGACGCTCGATGCGATCGCTCAGGGGACGCAGCTGCCCAAGAGCACCGTGCACCGCCTGCTCGAGACGTTGCACCGACAGGGCTTCATCGAGCCCGGCAAGACGCGCGGGACGTACCGACTCGGGACGAACGCGTCGATGATCGGCCACTCGGCGATCCGCAGCCGGCGCCCGGCGCCGGAGGTGACGGCGCTGCTGACGCGCGTGTCGTCGCGAATCGGCAGCGGGATCGGGCTTTCGGTCCGCATCGGTGACCATGCGCTGATCGTCGATCGGGGCTCCACCGGTCATGCGCCCTCATGGCGCGTCGGCGTAGGGGCAACGCTGCCGTGCCACTCCAGCGCCGTCGGTCGCGCCCTGCTCGCGCCTCTGTCCGATGACGAGATCCGCCGGATCTACCGCGGCACGACGTCGCTGCCGCAGACGAGCCCGCGCGGTCCCAAGACGGTCGACGAGCTGCTCGACCTCGTGGCCGTCGTGCGCAACCGCGGGTACGCGATCGACGACCAGCAGTTCGAGATCGGCGTCCGATGCATCGGGGTGCCGGTGCCGGGACTCCCGAAGGACCGGGCCTTCGCGCTCGGCCTGACGCTGACCGCCGACCAGCTCGTGCCCGGAGTCGTCGCGGGTCTCGTGGGGCCGATGCGGCATCTGGCCGCGGTCCTCAGCCGAAACCAGGCGCGCCTCGCGATGCGCGAGACGCACGAAGCCGTGGTCTCGGCCTGACGAACCGCAGCATCCGCGGCGCCGAACGGGGCGCTCAGGCCGCGCGCAGCTCCCGCGGCAGCGCCTCGCGCATCCGCTGCGCGAGCTCGGCGACCTCGGCGTCGTCGCCCAGCGACAGCGCGCGCTCGCAGGCCTCCAGGCAGTCGGTGATCCGGTCGGTCCGGGCGAGCGCGTGGGCGTAGCGGGCCCATGCGGTCGGGTCCTCGGGGCCCAGCACCGTCGCCTGCTCGCACGCTGACACCTCGGCGCCGAGGTCGCCGGCCAGGTGGAACGCGAGCGCGAGGTCGAGCAGCCCGTCGACCGTCGGGTGCAGGCGCCGAGCGCGCTCCAGCGCGTCGATGGCGCCGCCGCGATCGCCGAGCCGCAGGCGCAGCCGCCCGACCCGCTCCCATGCGTCGCCGTCACCCGGCGCGCGCGCCGCCGCGCGCTCGGCCGCCTCCACGGCGAGGTCGATCGCGCCCATGTCCTCGTAGATGCGGGCCGCGAAGCGGTGCGGGGTGGGGCGGTCGCCGTCCACGCGGGCCCAGTCGCGCACCGCACGCCCCGCTGCGGCGAGGTTGCCCGACTGCCAGAACGCCAGCGTCATGAGCCGCAGGACGGCGGCGTTGCCCGGCTCGGCGTCGCGCGCGTAGATGAGCCGCTGGGCGGCGAGCTGGTAGTCCCCCTCGGCCATCGCGTGCTGCGCGGCGGTCATGAAGCGCTGGACGCGCTCGGCGCCGGGATCGGGCTTGGAGAAGTCGACGAACTGCAGCGACCCGGCCGGCACCGTGCGCACGCCGAGCGAGAACTTCACCCGCGCCCACTGCTGGACGTTGTCGCCGTCGCCGGTGAAGTAGATGCCGCTCACCGTGCCCACGCCCCACTCCGGGTACGACAGGCAGCGCGCATAGCGGTGGACGACGGAGTGGTCGGGCGTGCGGTCGGCGAACGGGTCGTTGCGGGCCTTGTCGGCCGCCGCCGCCCGCGCCGCCTGCTCACGCTCGTACGCGCGCCGCCCCTCCTCGGCCCGCGCCGCCCGCGCCGCCGCCGCGTTGACCTTCACCGCGTTGCGGGAGATCTTGCCCCCGCGCGAGCCCTCGGCCAGCTGCTCGAGCTGGTCGGCGGCGAGGTTGATCGCCTTCAGATGCCGCTCGTGCTCGAACTGCTTGCCGGGCGGGGCCAGGTCGGGATGCCAGACCTTGGCCAGCCGGCGCCGCGCGAGCTGGACGTCGCGCTGGTCGAAGGGCGGCTCGAGCTCCAGGAGCAGGATCGCCTGCTCGATGTCGAACACCGCTGCCACCCATCGCAGGGTACCGTCGCCCCGCGCCGCACGACGACCCGGTACGTTCGCGCCCATGCACGAGATCGACCCCGTCAAGCGCGCCGCCGCGCAGGCCGCCGCCCAGCTCGTCGAGGACGGGATGCGGGTCGGCCTGGGGACCGGGTCGACCGTCGCGTACCTGCTGCCGGCGCTCGCCGAGCGCGGCCTGACCGGCCTGCGCTGCGTGGCCACCTCGATCGAGACCGCCAAGCAGGCGACCGCGCTCGGGCTGCCCGTCGAGTCCTTCGACGAGCTCGACGAGCTCGACATCGCGATCGACGGCGCCGACCAGGTCGCGCCCGACGGCTGGATCGTCAAGGGCGGCGGCGGGGCGCACACGCGCGAGAAGGCGGTCGCCGCCGCCGCGGACCGGTTCGTGGTGATCGTGGGCGAGAACAAGCTCGTGGAGCGCCTGCACGCGCCCGTCCCGCTCGAGCTGCTCGCGTTCGGCCTGCCGGCGACGCTGCGCCGCCTGGGCGGGGTCACGATCCGCGCGGGCTGGCCGCCCAGCCCGGATGCCGGCGTGATCGCCGACTACCACGGCGAGATCGGCGATCCGGCGGCGCTGGCGGCGAGGCTCGCGGCGGCGGTCGGGGTGGTGGACCACGGGCTCTTCGAGCCGGCGCTGACCTCCGACGTCCTCGTCGCCCGCAGCGAGACCGAGGTCGAGCACCGCACGCTCTAGCCTGAAGCGGACCATGTCGGCCCAGTACATCTTCACGATGCACCGTCTGACGAAGGAGTTCCCTCCGGACAAGACGGTCGTCAAGGACGTCACGCTCGCCTTCCTGCCCGGCGCCAAGATCGGCGTGCTCGGCCTCAACGGCACCGGCAAGTCGTCGCTGCTGAAGATCATGGCCGGCCGCGACACCGAGTTCCGCGGCGACGCGCAGCTCGCGCCCGATGCGACGGTCGGGCTGCTCGAGCAGGAGCCGCAGCTCGACGAGGGCAAGGACGTCAAGGGCAACGTCGAGGACGGCGTCGCCGAGACGAAGGCGCTGCTGGACCGCTTCAACGAGCTGGCGATGAACTACTCGGACGAGACCGCCGACGAGTTCGCCCGCCTGCAGGCCGAGATCGACGCCAAGAACGCCTGGGACCTCGACTCCCAGCTCGAGCAGGCGATGGACGCGCTGCGCCTGCCGCCCGCCGACGCCGACGTCACGAGGCTCTCCGGCGGCGAGCGCCGCCGCGTCGCGCTCTGCCGGCTGCTGCTGCGCCGCCCCGACCTGCTGCTGCTCGACGAGCCGACCAACCACCTGGACGCCGAGTCCGTCGGCTGGCTGGAGCGCCACCTGGCCGAGTACCCCGGCACGATCGTCGCGGTCACCCACGACCGCTACTTCCTCGACAACGTCGCCGGCTGGATCCTCGAGCTCGACCGCGGCCGCGGCCTGCCGTTCGAGGGCAACTACTCCTCGTGGCTGGAGCAGAAGCAGGCCCGCCTGGCCCAGGAGGAGAAGTCCGACAAGGCGCGCCAGAAGACGATCGCCAGCGAGCTGGAGTGGGTGCGCCAGAACCCCAAGGGCCGGCGCAAGAAGGCCAAGGCGCGCCTGAACAACTACGAGGCGCTGCTGGCCCAGGAGCGCAACGTCCAGCTCGACCAGGTCCAGATCCACATCCCCGCCGGCCCGCGGCTCGGCGACGTGGTCGTGCGGGCCGAGCACCTGCGCAAGGGCTTCGGCGACCGGCTGCTCATCGACGACCTGAGCTTCGACCTGCCGCGCGGCGGGATCGTCGGCGTGATCGGCCCCAACGGCGCCGGCAAGACGACGCTGTTTCGCATGATCACCGGCCAGGAGCAGCCCGACGGCGGCAGCCTGACCGTCGGCGACACGGTCGAGATGGCCTACGTCGACCAGTCGCGCGACGCGCTGGACGCGAACAAGACCGTGTGGGAGGAGATCTCCGGCGGCGACGAGCAGATCCAGGTCGGCGACCGCAAGATGAACTCGCGGGCGTACTGCTCGTCGTTCAACTTCAAGGGCTCCAGCCAGCAGGCGAAGGTCGGCAACCTCTCCGGCGGCGAGCGCAACCGGGTCCACCTGGCCAAGCTCCTGAAGGAGGGCGGCAACCTCCTGCTGCTCGACGAGCCGACGAACGACCTCGACGTCGACACGCTGCGCGCGCTCGAGGAGGCGCTGCTCGACTTCGCCGGCTGCGCCGTCGTCATCTCCCACGATCGCTGGTTCCTCGATCGCGTCGCCACCCACGTGCTCGCCTTCGAGGGCGATTCGCAGGTCACCTGGTTCGAGGGCAACTTCGAGGCCTACGAGGAGCATCGCCGCGCGCTGCTGGGCGACGAGGCCGACCGGCCCCATCGCATCAGCTACAAGAAGCTGACGCGCAGCTGACCGGCGGGCCGGCGGGGCGACTCAGCGGCGAACGGCGCCGCGGAAGACGAAGAAGCAGATCGCGGCGACGATCAGGGCCAGGACCGGGATCGTCCAGCCGATGACGCCGAGGATCGCCAGCAGGGCGCCCACCACGAAGACCAGGCCGGCGGTGCCGCCGGTCATGGTCGCCAGATAGGCGCGCTGCTCGCGCTTGCGGCGCGGCGAGTAGGAGGGACGGCGGGCGGGTGAGCTCATGGTGCTTCCCAGGATGCCAGACGCGACCGGCTACGGTGCACGAACCGCCATGGCCGTCGACATCATCGGGTTCACCGATCCCGGCTGCCCGTGGGCGTACTCCGCCGAGCCCCACCGCCTGCGGCTGCTGTGGCTCTACGGCGGGGCCGACCTCACTTGGCGCAGGCGGATGGTCGTGCTGGCCCGCTCGCCGCAGGAGTACCTCGACAAGGGCTTCACCCCCGACCGGCAGTCCGCCGCCTTCGAGCACATCGCGGCCGAGCACGGCATGCCGATCGACCCGACGCTGCGCCCGCGGATGGCGGCGACGCAGCCGGCCTGCCTCGCGGTGGTCGCGGCGCGCCTGCACGCGCCCGAGCGCGAGCGCGCGCTGCTGCGCCGCCTGCGGCTGCGCCACTTCGGCGGCGAGCTGCTCGACGAGCCGGCGACGATCGCCGGCGCCGCCGGCGACGTGGGCCTCGACCCCGACCAGCTGACGGGATGGATGGCCGAGCCGCAGGTCGTCGCGACGCTCGAGGAGGACGCGGCCGCCGCCCGCGAGCCGATGCCGGCCGCCCGCGTCCTCGACCACAAGCTGGCCAACTGGTCGGGCGGGCGCCGCTACACGTGCCCCTCCTACGAGGTCACCCGCGAGGGCGATCGCGAGGTCACGATCGCCGTGCCGGGCTTCCAGCCGTTCGCCGTCTACGACGTGCTGATGGCCAACCTCGTGCCGAGCCTGCCGCGGCGCGAGGATCCGTCCGACGTGCGCGAGGTCCTCGCGTGGGCGGGCGAGCCGCTGGCCACCCAGGAGGTCGCCGAGGTCTGCGGGATCCCGCGGGTCGAGGCGGCCTCCGAGCTGGCCCGGGTCGCCGAGCGCATCCCGCTCGGCACCGACGCGCTCTGGTCGCTGTAGCGGCGGGCGCTCACTCCGGGCGGGCGAGCTGGGCGGTCGCCGACGGGAGCGCCTCGCCGGACCCGCACCGGCGATGGGCGTACTCGCCGGGCCGGGCGACCATCACGGCGAACATCGCCGCGAACATCGCGACGTGCTCGATGGTCATGAGCAGCCCGACCCCCTCGACCGCCCCCAGCTCGAGCAGCGCGATGACCGCCAGCGCCGGCACGACCATCGCGCCCGCCATCTCCAGGCACGGCGCCCAGCCGTGGCCGCGCCACCGCATCCACGGGATCATCGGAAGGGTCATGGTCGCGGCCATGCGCGCGAGCATGAGCGTCGGATCGTCCTGGGCGACGTCCGGCCACAGCGCGTCCGTCGCCCAGCGGGCGGGGAGCGCGAGCACCGCCATGCCCAGGAGCATGACGACGACCATCTCGACGTAGTGGCGTGCGAAGGCGCGCGTCAGCGCAGGCTTCACGAGACGACGGGCGGCTTGCATGGTGGTTCCTCCTGCCGATTGTTTATACCCCAGTGGGGTATTAGACATACCGGGCAGGGGTATGTCAACCCTCGCCGATCCGCCCGCCGACCACGGTCGTCGGGGGCACCGGCGCCAGCGCCCAC
Organism: uncultured Solirubrobacteraceae bacterium; assembly: GCA_964422645.1. GTDB lineage: Bacteria > Actinomycetota > Thermoleophilia > Solirubrobacterales > Solirubrobacteraceae > Capillimicrobium. Next base: position 50,017 of record CAYRCB010000004.1, read on the forward strand.
GCCGGCGGCTCGACGCCGGCGCGGCGGGCGGCCATCAAGCCGAAGTACGGCTCGAAGCCGGCCGGGGTGCAGACGATCAGGGTCCGGGCCGGAGCGCCGCTGTGGTTGGCCCACGTGTGCGCCACGCCGCCGGGCGCGAAGGCGACCTGGCCGGCGCCGCGGGTCACGACCGCGTCGCGCAGCTGGAACGTCAGCTCGCCCTCGACGACGTAGAACACCTCGTCGAAGTCGTGGCGGTGCAACGGCGGACCGGCGAAGTCGGCGCCGACGGCGTTGTCCATCACCGCCACGCGCCCGGCGCCGTGCTCGCCCCGGACGAGGACGTTGATCCCTCGCGGGACGGGCGGCAGCCGCCGGGGCGCAACCACGCCGCGCTCGGCGATCGTGCCGCCGACGACGATCGTCTCGGGCGGGGGCGTCGCGGGCTCCGCCTCGAAGCGGCGCTCGAAGCCGGCGGGCGTGCACAGCAGCAGGTAGCGCGCCGGCGCGTCGCTGCGGTTCGCGAGCGCGTGGACGCCGTCGCCGGGCGCGAACACGCCCGTGTTCGGGCCGGCGACGACGAGCTCCTCGCCGAGCTGGAACGTCAGCTCGCCCTCGAGGACGTAGAACGCCTCGTCGAACGCGTGGCGATGCAGCGGCGGGCCGCTCCAGCCGGCGGGGACCGTGAGCGCGATCGCGCTCACGGCGCCGGCGGTCTCCTCGCCGCGCAGCAGGATGTCGGCGTCGAATGTCATGGCGGATCTCCTTCGTCGATGGAATGGGTCACGACGCGGCCGCGCTCGGCGCGCCGGTGTGCAGCTCTCGCTCCGGCACGAACGCGGCGGCGACCAGCGCGAGCAGGGCGATCGGCGCGGCGACCGCGAAGACCGCCTGGGCGCCGTCCGCCACGCCGGCGCCGGCGTGGGCGGCGAAGACCGCACCGAGCACCGCGGCGCCGACCGCGCCGCCGAGCCCGCGGAAGAACGAGGTCGTCGCCATCGCGACGCCGAGCTGGCGGCGGTCGACGTCGTTCTGCACCGCCGCCGTCAGCACCTGGCCGACGACGCCGAAGCCCAGGCCGAAGACGACGAGGCCGATCGCCACGGCGGTCCGCGACGGGTCCGCGGCGCTGACGGCCAGCACGACGAGCGCCGCCGCCATGAGCGCCAGGCCGCCGATCGGGAACGCCTTGTAGCGCCCCGTCCGCGCGATGGCGCGGCCGGCGACGTTGGTCGACACGGTGATGCCGAGCATCATCGGCACCAGCAGGAGCCCGGCCTCGACGGGCGTCGCGCCGGTCTCGACCTGCAGGAACAGCGGCACGAACACGGTGACGGCGAACAGTGAGGCCGTGGCCAGGAACATGCTGAGGCTGGCCAGGCCCACGGTGCGGCGCCCCAGCAGCCCGAGCGGCAGCACGGGGTCGGCGGCCCGGCGCTCGCGCGCGACGAACGCCAGCGCCAGCACCAGCGCGGCGGCGAGCAGGCCGATGATCACCGGCGAGCCCCAGCCGTAGCGCTCGCCGCCCCAGATGCAGGCGAGCATGAGCGCGCCGGTGCCCGCGGCCAGCAGCGCGGCGCCGACGACGTCGAGGCGCTGCGCCCGGGGATCGGTCTCCCCCGCGGGCAGGTGCCGATGCAGCCCGGCGAGCGCGACGAGACCGAGCGGCAGGTTGACGTAGAAGACCCAGCGCCAGCCGACGTGCTCGACGAGCAGGCCGCCGAGCAGCGGGCCGGCGACGGTGGCGACCGCGAAGGTCGCGGCGATGTAGCCCTGGTAGCGGGCGCGCTCGCGCGGGCTGACGAGGTCGCCGACCGCGGCCATGGCGAGCGACATCAAGCCGCCTGCCGCCACGCCCTGGACGGCGCGCGAGGCGACGAGCATGGTGATGTCCTGCGCGACGCCGCACGCCGCGGAGGTCGCGAGGAAGAGCCCGAGCGCGATCTCGAGCAGGCGCTTGCGGCCGTGGCGATCGCCGAGCTTGCCCCACAGCGGCGTGGTGGCGGCTGCGGCGATCACGTACGCGGTCACGACCCACGAGACGTCCGTGAGGCGACCGAGGTCGCCGGCCACGGTCGGCAGGGCCGTGGCGAGGATCGTCTGGTCGAGGACCGCCGGCAGCATCGCGAGGACGACGGCGGCGAACGGCACGAGGACCGCTGCGCTGCGGCGAGGTGGATGGTCGAGGGAGTTGGTGCTCATGACGGCCTCCTGGGATGGCGGACAGTCGTAGTGTGACACCAAATTTGTAGTGAATCAAATCTTCGTGCGGCTATACTCTCCTCGCATGGAGGCCATGGGACTTCGGGAGCGCAAGAAGCAGGAGACCCGGCAGCGCATCGCGCAGGCCGCCCGCGCGCTGTTCGTCCAGCGCGGCTTCGAGCAGGTCCCCGTGGCCGCGATCGCGCAGGCCGCCGACGTCTCCCAGCAGACGGTCTTCAACTACTTCCCGACGAAGGAGGACCTCGTCTTCTGGCGCCTCGGCGCGTTCGAGGAGGGCCTGCTGGCCAGCGTGCGCGACCGTCAGCCGGGTGAGTCGGCGCTGGTGGCGTTCCGCCGCTTCCTGCTCGGCGTGCGCGGGCTGCTGCAGGCCCCGGAGCCCGAGGCGCGCGAGCAGCTGCTCGGGATCACGCGCGTCATCGTCGAGAGCCCGGCGCTCCTGGCCCGCGAGCAGCAGATCTTCGCGGGCTACACCGCGACGCTCGCCGAGCTGCTCGCGGCCGAGACGTCCGCGCCCGACGGCGACCTGCGGCCCTGGGCCGTCGCCAACGCCCTGACCGGCGTCCATCGCGCGCTCGTGGACCACACCCGCCGGCGTCTGCTCGAGGGCGCCAGCCATCCCGCGCTCGCCGAGGAGATCCGCGCCCGCGCCGACGAGGCCTTCGCCGTGCTCGAGGCGGGCCTCGGCGACTACGCGGTCCGCGGCGCGAGCGCGTAGGGGACCGCCCCGCCCATCGGCGGGTCCGCCTCAGGCCAGCAGCTCGTCCGCGACGCGCAAGTCCTCCTCGCCGAGGACCCGCAGCTCGCGGACGGCCTCGGCCAGCGGGACCAGCTCGATCCGCGTCGCGCGCAGGGAGGCCATCATCCCCCAGCGGCCCTCGTGCGCGGCCTCCATCGCGGCGACGCCCAGCCGGGTCGCCAGCACGCGGTCGAACGCGGTCGGCGTCCCGCCGCGCTGGATGTGGCCGAGCACGGTGGCACGCGTCTCGTAGCCGGTACGCGCCTCGATCTCGGCCTCCAGGCGCTGGCCGACGCCGCCCAGCCGCGCATGGCCGAACTCGTCGGTCCGCCCGCCGACCGCCGCGATGTCGCCGCCCATGGGCAGCGCTCCTTCGGCGACGACGACGATCGCGAAGTGGCGGCCCAGCGCGAAGCGGCGCTCCAGCCGCGCGCAGACCTCGTCGACGTCGAACGGCCGCTCGGGGACGAGGATCACGTCGGCGCCCCCGGCGATCCCCGAGTAGAGCGCGATCCAGCCGGCGTGACGGCCCATGACCTCGAGGATGAGGATGCGGTTGTGCGACTCGGCCGTCGTGTGGAGCCGGTCGATCGCCTCGGTCGCCACCTGCACCGCGGTGTCGAAGCCGAACGTCATGTCGGTGCCGCCGAGGTCGTTGTCGATCGTCTTGGGCACGCCGACGACGGGCACGCCCGCCTCGTGGAGCTTGGCGGCCGCGCCGAGCGTGTCCTCGCCGCCGATCGCCACCAACCCGTCGAGCGCGTGCTCCAGCAGCGCCTCCTGGACGCGCTCGACGCCGTCCTCGCGCTTGAACGGGTTCGTCCGCGACGAGCCGAGGATCGTCCCGCCGCGCGGGAGGATGCCGCGGACCGCATCCAGGGTCAGCGGCACCGCGTCGCCCTCGATCGGTCCGCGCCAGCCGTCGCGGAAGCCGACGACGCCGTCGCCGTAGCCGTGGGCGCGGCGCACGACGGCGCGGATCACCCCGTTCAGCCCGGGGCAGTCGCCCCCGCCGGTCAACACGCCCACTCGCATGCGACCGACGCTACCCCGATCAGGCCAGCAGGCGCTCCAATTCGACGCCGAGGGCGCGGGCGTCGGGTACGACGGCGTCGGCGTCCTGCAGCTCGGCCGCCCCGTGCGGGCCGGTCGTCACCGCCACCACGCCCACGCCGTCGGCCCGGGCACAGGCGATGTCGCGCGGCGTGTCGCCGATCACGACCGTGCGCTCGCGCGGGTGCGGCGCGTCGCGGCTGCCGGCGCGGCGACGGGCGATCGGCGGCAGGTCGGTGCGGTCCTCGCTGTCGGAGCCGAAGCCGCCCTGGCCGCGCGGGAAGAAGTGGCCGATCCCCGCCGCATGCAGCTTCAGGCGGGCGACCGGCTCGAGGTTGCCGGTGACGAGCGAGAGGCGCACGTCGTCGCGGGCGGCCAGCCGCTCCAGGACGGCGACCATCCCGTCGGAGACCGTGGCCGAGAGGTCGTCGGGCACGTGGTGGGCGTAGGCCTCGCCGGCGGCGACGCGCAGGGCGTCCAGCCGCTCGTCGATCCGGGCCGCCGAGACGCCGACGAGCAGCAGCTTGGCGCGGGCGATCTCCAGATCGGTGCGGCCGGCCGCCTCGACCTTCGCCGACGACGCGTCGACCCCGTAGACGGCGTGGATCGCCTCGTGCAGCGCGGCCGCGTGCTCCCGCGCCGCGCGCTGCAGCAGCGTGCCGTCGATGTCGAAGAGCAGCAGGAGCGGGGCCGGCGCGCTCACCGCAGGAAGTCGGTCTCGTCGGTGAGCCGGTGCGCGAAGGCGGCGATCAGGTCGACCGCGTGGCGGACGTCGTCGAGCTGGCACAGCTCGACCGGCGAGTGCATGTAGCGCAGCGGGATGGAGACCAGGCCGCACGGGATGCCGGCGCGCGAGAGGTGGAAGGCGTCGGCGTCGGTGAACGTGCCCCGGCCCATGTGCGACTCGACGGTGAACGGGATGCCCTCCTCGACCGCGGTCTCGTGCAGCAGCTCGAAGACGCGCGGGTGGAGGACCGGGCCGCGGCCGATCGCCGGCCCGCCGCCCAGCTCGTGCTTGCCCTGCTCGCGCACCGAGATCCCCGGCGCGTCGGTCGCGTGCGTGACGTCGACGACGATCGCCACCTGCGGCTGCAGCGAGTAGGCCGTCGTCGTCGCCCCACCGAAGGTCGTCTCCTCCTGGGTCACCGCCACCGCCGCGACGTCGCCGGCCGCGCCGTCGGCGGCGGCGACCTTGCGGGCGGCCTCGAGCGCGACGTAGCAGCCCAGCCGGTTGTCGAGCGCACGGGACACGACACGGTCGTGGGGCAGCTCGAGCGGCTCACCCGCCACGACCGCGACGTCGCCGATGCGCACGCGCGAGCGCGCCTCCTCGCCGTCCTTGGCGCCGACGTCGATGTGGAGGTCGGTCAGCTCGGGCGCCTTCTTGCGGTCGTCGGGCTTGAGCAGGTGGATCGGCTTCTTGCCCACGACGCCGGCGACCGGGCCGCCGGCGGTCTGCACCTCGACGCGCTGGCCGACGAGGACGATCGGGTCCCAGCCGCCGACGTTGGTGAACCACAGCATGCCCTCGTCGTCGATGTGGGTGACCACGAGGCCGATCTCGTCGATGTGGCCGACGACGGCGACGAGCGGACCGCCGCCCCGCCCCTCGACGACCGCGACGCTGGAGCCCACCACGTCGCCGCGCACGCTCGCGGCGAACTCGCCGGCCGCGGCGCGCCAGACCTCGGCGGCGGCGCGCTCGTACCCGGATGGCCCGGGCGTGGTCAGGAGATCGCGGAGCAGCTCGGGGATCGGCATGACGGTGAGCCTAGATGAGCAGGAGTGGTGGTGCCCGTACCACGGCTTGTCGTCACAACTGGGACGATGTCGCCGTGATCCGCGTCCTCGTCGTCGACGACCATCCTGTCGTGCGCGCCGGGATGGAGGCCGTCCTGCGGGCCGAGCCGGGGATGGTGCCGGTCGGCGTCGCGATGGGCCCGCACGACACGATCGCGCTCGTGCGACGCACCCGGCCGGACGTCGCGCTCATCGACGCGCGCCTGGGCGAGCACGACGGCCTGGAGCTGTGCCGTGCGCTGCAGCGCGAGCCGGCGCCGCCCGGCGTGCTGATCATCTCGGCCGACTACGACATGGATCTCGAGGCCGCCGCGCTGGAGGCCGGCGCCCGGGGAGCGGTCGACAAGGCGACCGACCTCCCCGAGCTGTTCGACGCGATCCGCCTGGCCGCGCGCCCGAACGCGACGGCCTGACCGGCTACCTCTCGTTCAGCTGGCGCAGCACGAACGGCAGGATGCCGCCGTGGCGCAGGTACTCCGCCTCCTTGGGCGTGTCGATGCGCACCCGCGCCGTGAACTGCTTGTCGCCGGCCTTGACGGTGATCTCGCGCGGCGGCGCCTCCCCGGCGTTGAGCCGCTCGGCGATGCCGACGATCTCGAACTGCTCCTCGCCGGTGAGCCCGAGCGAGTCCGCGCTCTCGCCGTCGGCGAACTGGAGCGGGACGACGCCCATCCCGATGAGGTTCGAGCGGTGGATGCGCTCGAAGGACTCCGCGATGACCGCGCGCACGCCGAGCAGGTTCGTGCCCTTGGCCGCCCAGTCGCGCGACGAGCCCGAGCCGTACTCCTTGCCGCCGAGCACGACGAGCGGCACGCCCTCGGCCTGGTACTGCATCGACGCGTCGTAGATCGACATCTGCTCGCCGTCCGGCAGGTGGCGGGTGACGCCGCCCTCCGTTCCCGGGGCGAGCTGGTTGCGCAACCGGATGTTCGCGAACGTGCCGCGCATCATCACCTCGTGGTTGCCGCGCCGTGAGCCGTAGGAGTTGAAGTCCCGCGGCGTCACGCCGTGCTCCTGCAGGTACGCGCCGGCGGGGCCGTCCTTCTTGATCGAGCCGGCCGGCGAGATGTGGTCGGTCGTGACCGAGTCGCCGAGCTTGGCCAGCACGCGCGCGCCGCGGATGTCCTCCAGCGGCGCCGGCTGGGCCGGCAGGTCCTCGAAGAACGTCGGGCGGCGCACGTAGGTCGAGGCGTCGTCCCAGGCGAAGCGATCGCCGGTCGGGATCTCGATCGAGCGCCAGCGCTCGTCGCCCTCGAACACCTCGCCGTAGCTCTTGCGGAACATGTCCGCCTGGACGGCCTGCTCGATCGTCTCGGCGATCTCCTGCTCGGAGGGCCAGATGTCGCGCAGGTAGACGTCGTTGCCCTGGCGGTCCTGGCCGAGCGGGTCGTCGACCAGGTCGATGTCCATCGTGCCCGCCAGCGCGTAGGCGACCACCAGCGGCGGCGACGCCAGGTAGTTCATCTTCACGTCGGGGTTGATGCGACCCTCGAAGTTGCGGTTGCCCGACAGCACCGAGACGACCGCGAGGTCGCCCTCGTCGACCGCGGCGGAGATCTCGTCGGGCAGCGGGCCCGAGTTGCCGATGCACGTCGTGCAGCCGTAGCCGACGAGGTTGAAGCCGAGCTCGTCGAGGTACTCGTTGAGCCCCGAGCGCTCGTAGTACTCGGTGACGACCTTCGAGCCCGGCGCCAGCGAGGTCTTCACCCACGGCTTGCGGGTCAGCCCCCGCTCCACGGCCTTCTTGGCCAGCAGGCCCGCGCCGATCATCACCGACGGGTTCGACGTGTTCGTGCACGAGGTGATCGCCGCGATGACGACGTCGCCGTGGCGCAGCGACGTCTTCGTCCCGTCGGCCAGCGTGACGTCGACCGCGCTGCTCTCGACGACGACGGTCGGCGCCGGCTCGGTCCGCGGCCAGGCGACGTGCGACTCCGCCTCGCCGATCGCGACGGGGTCCGAGGCGGGGAACGTCTCGTCGACGGCCTCGTCGTGCATGTCGCACGCCTCGGGCAGGTAGCCGCGCAGCGCCTGGTCGAAGTTCTCCTTGGCGTCGACCAGCGCGACGCGGTCCTGCGGGCGCTTGGGCCCGGCGATCGACGGCACGACGTCGCCGAGGTCGAGCGCGAGCGTGTCGGAGAACGTCGGCTCCTCGGAGGACTCGTCGTGCCACAGGCCCTGGGCCTGGGCGTAGGCCTCGACCAGCTCCAGCTGCGCCTTCGGCCGGCCGGTGAACTCGAGGTAGCGGATCGTCTCGGCGTCGATCGGGAAGATCGCGCAGGTCGAGCCGAACTCCGGCGACATGTTGCCCAGCGTCGCGCGATCGGCGATCGGCAGGGCGCTCACGCCCGGGCCGTAGAACTCGACGAAGCGGCCCACGACGCCCTTCTGGCGCAGCATCTCGGTGACCGTGAGGACGAGGTCGGTCGCCGTCGCGCCCTCGGGCAGCGCGCCTGAGAGCTTGAAGCCGAGCACCTGCGGCAGCAGCATCGAGACGGGCTGGCCGAGCATCGCGGCCTCGGCCTCGATGCCGCCGACGCCCCAGCCGAGCACGCCGAGGCCGTTGACCATCGTCGTGTGCGAGTCGGTGCCGACGAGCGTGTCGGGGTAGGCGACGCCGTCCTGCTCGAAGACCACACGCGCCAGGTACTCGATGTTGACCTGGTGGACGATGCCGGTGCTCGGCGGGACGGCGGCGAAGTTCTCGAACGCCTGCTGGCCCCAGCGCAGGAACTGGTAGCGCTCGCGGTTGCGCTCGAACTCGCGCTCGGCGTTGATCGCGAACGAGTCGACGAGGCCGAACGAGTCGACCTGGACGGAGTGGTCGATCACGAGCTCGACCGGGACGAGCGGGTTGATCTTGGCGGGGTCGCCGCCGAGGTCGGCCATCGCGTCGCGCATCGCGGCGAGGTCGACGACGCATGGCACACCGGTGAAGTCCTGCAGCAGCACGCGCGCGGGCGAGAAGGCGATCTCCTCGGACGGCTCGGCCTTGGCGTCCCAGCGGGCGATCTTGAGGACGTCGTCCTTCGTCACCGAGCCGTTGCCCTCGGTGCGCAGCAGGTTCTCCAGCAGCACCTTGAGCGAGAAGGGCAGGCGGGCGACGTCGTACTGCGACTGGAGCGCGTCGAGGCGGAAGATCTCGACCTCGCGATCACCGACGCGCAGGGTGTCGCGGGCGCCAAAGGAATTGTCGGACACGGGTTCTCAGGCTCCTGGTGAAGGGTCTGGACACAGTGTCCCATGAAGTGCGCCGCTCGAACGGTCGCCCAGGCCGTTGCGGGCAGCGGCGGTGTTGGCCGACTACGGGAGGAGCCGTACACCTGCTCCCTGCTCACCCGCTCCCAGGAGGAACCTTGCGACTTACCGTTCGCGCGAAGTTCGCGCTCGCGTTCGGCGCGCTGCTCGTGCTCACCGTGCTCGTGGCCTTCTTCGGCCTGCGCGGCCTCTCGTCGATCAACCACGACGCCGAGACGATCGCCAACACCGACGTGCCCGCGATCTCGACGATCAGCGACATCCGTTATCAGGAGACCGAGTACCGGCGCTACCAGGGCCAGGCGCTCCTCGCGCCGACGCAGCAGCTCGTCGAGAAGTACGTCAAGAAGCTCGAGGCGGCCGACAAGGCGATCGACGCGGGCTTCGCCAAGTACCGGCCGCTCATCGCGACGCCCAAGGACCGCGAGATGATGGAGGCCGCCCAGGCGGCGTGGACCGACTACGACCAGGCCGTGGCGCAGCTGGAGCCGCTGGCGACGAGCGGCAAGATGGACGAGGCGATCGCCCTCTTCTTCTCGCCGGCGGTCTCGGGGGCCAACGACAAGTCCCAGGAGCTGCTGGGCGCGTGGCGCGCGTACAACGTCGACCTGTCCGCCCAGCACCGCACCGAGGCCCACGACAGCTACAGCTCGGCCCGCACCCTCATGCTGATCGTGGCCGCGATCGCGCTGATCGCCGGCATCGTCATCGCCGTCTTCCTGTCGCGCTCGATCGTCAACCGGGTCCAGAAGATGGCCGCGGCGGCCGACGGGATCGCCGACGGCGACGTCGAGCAGGAGGTCACCGACACCACGCGCGACGAGCTCGGCGCGATGGCCGGCTCGTTCCGGCGCATGATCGACTACCTGCGCGAGATGGCCGGCGCGGCCAAGAAGGTGGCCGCCGGCGACCTGACCGCCCCGGTCCAGCCGCGCTCGGAGGCCGACGTGCTGGGCAACTCGCTGCACGAGATGACCGGCAGCCTGCGCGGCATCGTCGGCCAGGTCAGCGACTCCGCCGGCGTGCTGTCGGCCTCGTCGCAGCAGATGGCCGCCACGTCGAGCGAGGCCGGCCGCGCCGTCGGCGAGATCGCCGCGGCGATCCAGGAGGTCGCGACCGGCGCCGAGCAGCAGGTCAAGATGGTCGACGACGCCCGCGAGCAGGCCGAGGCGACCGCTCAGGCCGCCGAGGAGGCCCGCCGCATCGCCGAGGACGGCACCACGGCGTCGACGCGGGCGACCGAGGCGATGGAGGCCGTCGGCGCGACCGGCGCCGCCATCAACGACGCGATCCGCTCGCTGGCCGCCAAGTCCGACGAGATCGGCGGCATCGTCCAGACGATCACCGGGATCGCCGAGCAGACGAACCTGCTGGCGCTGAACGCGGCCATCGAGGCCGCCCGCGCCGGCGAGCAGGGCCGCGGCTTCGCCGTCGTGGCCGAGGAGGTCCGCAAGCTGGCCGAGGAGTGCCAGCAGGCCGCCGCCTCGATCGCCGGCCTGATCGACCAGATCCAGGGCGAGACGGCCAACACGGTCGGCATCGTCGAGGAGGGCACGGCGTCGACGACCGAGGCCGGCCAGACGGTCGGCGAGGTCCGCGACGCGTTCGAGCGCATCGGCGCGGCCGTCGCCGACGTGTCCCAGCGGATCGCGGCGATCGCCCAGGCGAGCACCGAGATCGCCTCGGTGGCCGAGGAGTCCTCGGCCTCGACCGAGCAGGTCTCCGCGTCCACGCAGCAGACGACCGCCTCCACCCAGGAGATCGCGGCGTCGGCGCAGCAGCTGGCGACGACCGCCGAGGAGATGGCGCGGATCGTCGGCCGCTTCACGCTCGAGGAGAGCGCGGCGTAGCGCCCGTCACGGGCACCGGCGCGCGGGCCGCGGGCTCGCGCGCCGGCGCACCGCCGCTCGCCGAGCGGCGAGGCCGGTCAGCGGCGATCGCGCTCGCGGTCGAACCGCCGGCGGCGGCGATCGACGACGAACCAGACCCGCGTGCCGGTCAGGTCGCGATCGACGCCCCAGCGCGACGCGAGCTTGTCGACCAGGCGCAGGCCGAAGCCGTCGACCTCGTGGCGGATCTCCGGGTCGAACCCCGCGCCGCCGTCGATGACGTCCACCCGCGCGTAGCCCTCGGCCAGCACCGCCTCGACGCGGATGTCGGCCGCGACGCCGGCGTGGCGGATGCTGTTGGTGACGAGCTCGGTCGTCAGCAGCGACACGGTGTGATCGAGATCCGGGTCCAGCCCGCCGCGCACGATCGCCCGCCGCGCACGCCGCGCCGACTCGGGCACCGGTGGCAATCGCAACCGCAGCGCCTTGCGCTGCGGACCCACGACCGCCGCTTCCTGCTGACTTCGCGTCACCCCAGAATCCATGCGCCTCCAGCTGCCAAGGATGACGCATTCGGCGGCGACGAGGCTGACCCGCCCCGCGGCGGGCGAGCGCCTACGCGCCAACCGCGAGCGGGCGAGCCAGCAGCGCGGCGCAGGATGCGGCGGGCGCGGGAGCGCCGAAGCGGTACCCCTGGGCGATCGTGCAGCCGAGCGCGCGCAGCCCCGCCTCCTGCTCGGCGGTCTCCACGCCCTCGGCCGCGACGATGAGACCGAGCGCCTGCCCGACCCCGACGAGCGCGCGGGCGACCGGCGCGTGCTCGACGCCGTCCTGCAGCCGGGCGACGAACGAGCCGTCGATCTTCAAGACGTCGGCCGGGAAGCGCTCGAGGTGGCTGAGCGGCGACGCGCCGGTGCCGAAGTCGTCGAGCGTGACGTGGCAGCCGAGGTCGCGCAGCCGCTGCAGCGTGTCGCGGACGGGATCGCCGCCGTCGGCCAGCGTCGACTCGGTGACCTCGAGCCCCAGCGCCTCCGGCGGCACGCCCGCGGCGGCCAGCGCCTCGAGCACGCCGTCGAGGAAGTCCGGGCGCCCGACCTCGACGGCGGAGACGTTCACGCCGACGCAGAACCTCGGCTGGTCGGGCAGCTCGGCCCGCCAGCATGCGACCTGCTCGAGCGCCTCGCGCAGCACCCAGCCCGTGATCGGCGCGAGGAGCCCGCATTCGGCCGCCACCGGGACGAACTCGGCCGCCGCGAGCAGGCCGCGCTGCGGATGGCGCCAGCGCACGAGCGCCTCGACCGCCTCGGCGCGGCCCGTGTCGAAGCTGACGACCGGCTGGTAGTGCACCTCCAGCTCGCCGCGCTCGGCCGCCCGGCGCAGGTCTGCCTCCAGCCGCATGCGCGCCAGCGCGCGCTGCCGCATCGCGTCGTCGAACAGCTCGTAGCGGCCGCGGCCACGCTCCTTGGCGCGGTACATGGCGGTGTCCGCGTCGCGGACGAGCGCGTCCGGATCGTTGCCGCAGTCGCGCGTCAGGGCGATGCCGACCGACGTCGACAGGTAGTGCTCCTGCCCGTCGAGGACGAACGGCGGGGCAAACGCCTGCAGGACGCGCCGCGCGATCGTCGCGGCCTGGTGCTCGTCGACGTCCTCGCAGAGCAGGACGAACTCGTCCCCGCCGAAGCGCGCGACCGTGTCGGACGGACGCACCGCCCCGCGCAGCCGGGGCGCCACCTGCCGCAGCAGCTCGTCGCCGGCGGCGTGCCCGAGCGTGTCGTTGATGACCTTGAAGTGGTCGATGTCGAGGAACAGGACGGCGACGTCGCGGCGCCGACGGCGACCGAGGTCGATCGCGTGGCCGAGCCGGTCCAGCAGGAGGGTGCGGTTCGGCAGGCCCGTCACGCGGTCGTGGAGCGCCTGGTGGCGGATCGCGCGCTCGACCCGCTCGCGCTCGATGGCGGTGCTGAGCACGTTGGCCAGCGACTGCAGGAAGTGGAGGTCGTCGGAGCCGAACGAGCGCGGCTGGAGGCTGTGGGCGATCAGCACGCCGATCGCGGCCTGGCGGCCGCGCACCGCGACGAGCATCGACGAGCCGCGGTCGAAGCCGGGCGGCGCCTCGAACGTGCCGAAGCGGTCGTCGTGGGCCCAGTCGTCGACGACGATCGCCTCACCGCTGCGCCGGACGATCGCCGACGGGCGCGGGGCGTCGTCGGGGATCGTCCAGGCGGCGACGTCGGCGGGCGCCAGCCCGACCGACGCGGCCACGCGCAGCAGGCCGGCCGGCGGGTCGTGGTGCAGCAGCACGGCCGCGTGGACGTCGAGCTGGGCCGCGAGCACCTGCACGGCGATCCGCTCCAGCTCCTCGCTCGGCGCGCCGGCCAGCGCCCGCTCGCCGAGCTCGGCCACCGCGGCCTGCTGGGCGATCCGGCGCTCGAGCTGGCGGGCGGCGTGCTTGCGCTCGGTGAGGTCGACGGCGATCGAGAGGAAGCCCTCGAGCGTGCCGTCGGGGGCGTGGAGCGGGCTGATCCGCGACCAGGTGGGGATCGTCTCGCCGCCGGGCATCGGGAACTCCAGCTCGCCCTCCCACGTCGCGCCGCGCGCGAGCTCGCCGGCGCTGATCGGCACCCGATCCCAGCGCAGGATGCGCCCGACGATCTGCTCGGCGCGCCAGCCGTACAGGCGCTCGGCGCCCCGGTTGTAGTGGGTCACCCGCGTGTCGGCGTCCGCGGCGACGACCGCGACGTCCAGCTCCGTCATCAACGTGGCGTGGAATCGCCGCTCGGCGTCGAGCCGCGACACGGCGAGAGCGCTCATGCCTGCGTCCTATCGGAGCGCGCCGCGGCGACCTTGAGCGCTGCCGACCGGCCGGCGACGATGCGCCTAGACGATCGTCGCGTCGAGCACGGCGCGGTCGCGGCCGGCGCTCTTGGCCGCGTACATCGCGCGATCGGCCACGCCGAGCAGCTCGCTCGCGCTCGGCGAGCCGCCCGCGAAGGCGGCGACGCCGGCGCTCGCCGTGCAGATCCCGGCCTCGAGGTCGCCGACGGAGCGCACCAGCGCGTCGGCGACCATCAGCGCCTCGTCGGGCGTGACGCGGTTCAGCAGCGCGGCGAACTCGTCGCCACCGAGGCGGGCGAGGACGTCGGTCGAGCGCAGACGGGCCGAGAGCGCGCCGGCGACGCGGACCAGCAGCTCGTCGCCGGCCTGATGGCCGAGCGTGTCGTTGACGTCCTTGAGGTGGTCGAGGTCGAGCACGACGACCGCGGCCGGCTCGCCGTAGCGCCGGCTGCGCTCGACCTGCCGGTCCAGGTCGCGGCCGAAGCGGCGCCGGTTGATCAGGCCGGTCAGCGCGTCGTGGTCGGCGGCGTGGCGCAGGTCGGCCTCGACCCGCTTGCGCTCGGAGATGTCCTGGATCTGGGAGACGAAGTGCCGCGCGCCCCCGTCGGCGTCGCGCACGAGCGAGACGGCCAGCGCCGACCACAGCACGCGGCCGGACTGGGTCAGGCAGCGGGTCTCGGTCGCGTAGCTGGGCAGCAGCCCGTCGAGGACCAGCCGCTTGAGCTCGCGGTCGCCGGCGGCGTCGTCGGCGTGGACGAGGTCGTCCCAGCGCCGGACCAGGAGGTCCGGCTCGGTCCGTTCGAGCATCTCGCACAGCGCGGCGTTCACGCGCAGGATCCGCCCGTCGAGGCCGACCAGCGCCATGCCGATCGGCGCGTGGTCGAAGGCCTGCTCGAACGTGTCGCGCTCGGCCCGCAGGCCGTCGACGTAGGCGGCCAGCTGCGGGTGCTCGCGCAGCAGGTCGGCGTCGGGCGGCGAGAGGACCATGCCCCATTGTGCTCGCATGACCGGCCAGCCAGCCAATGGAACATCCGGCCAGTTCGAGGCGCCGTCGCTTCAGGCCGCGGCCGCGGCCTCGTCGCGGACCTTGGCCAGCGCGCCCCGCAGGACGCGCGAGACCTGCATCTGCGAGCACCCGATGTGGTGGGCGATCTCCAGCTGCGTGAGGTCGCGATCGAAGCGCAGGCTGAGCACGAGCCGCTCGCGCGGGTCGAGCCGCTCGCGGGCCTGGTAGAGCAGCGCGCGGCTCTCGGCCCAGTCGAGCGCCGTGTCGGGCGCGCCGAGCCGGTCCGCCAGCGGGAGGTCGGATCCCTCGCTGCCGCCGGGCGCATCGAGCGAGCCGGCGCTGTAGGCCTGGCCGGCCCGCAGGCCCTCCAAGACCTCGTCCTCGCCGAGGCCGAGCGCGTGGGCGAGCTCGGCCACCGTGGGCGCGCGCCCGAGCTGGGCCGTGAGCTCGTCGACGCCGCGCGACACCCGCAGCGCCGCCTCCTGCAGCGGGCGCGGCATGTGGACGGCCCAGCCGTGGTCGCGCAGGTGCCGGCGCATCTCACCCGCGACGCACGGCAGCAGGTACCCGCTGACCGACGCGCCGCGGCCCGGCTGGTAGGAGCCGATCGCCTTGGTCAGGCCGAGCAGACCGGCCTGCAACACGTCCTCGCGGTCGCTGCCGCGGCCGTAGCGGCGCGCCATCGCGCGCGCGTACGGCAGGGCCTCCGTGACGAGCTGGTCACCGGCCGCACGATCCCCCGCCTGGTAACGAAGGATGAGCCGACGCCACCGCGCTTCCCGTTCGCGATGTCCACCCGCAACCATCTGGCACCGCCTGCACTCGGGGCCGAGTCACGACGCTACATCGGCCGGCACGGGAAGGCAAGGCCGACTACATGCGGAACACCGGGGCGGCGCGCGGCGCGAGGGGCGCGTTGGCGCAGGCGCCGAGCGCGAGGCCGACGACGCGGCGCGTGTCGCGCGGGTCGATCACGCCGTCGTCCCACAGACGGGCGGTGGCGAAGTACGGATGGCCTTGGCGCTCGTACTGCTCGCGCAGCTGCGCGCCGACCTCCGGCTGGCCCACGGTCTCCATGACCGTCGCGGCCTGCTCGCCGCCCATGACGCTGATGCGCGCGTTGGGCCACATCCACAGGAAGCGCGGGTCGTACGCGCGGCCGCACATGCCGTAGTTGCCGGCGCCGAACGAGCCGCCGACGATCACCGTCAGCTTCGGCACCCGCGCCGTGGCGACGGCGGCGACCATCTTCGCGCCGTCCTTGGCGATCCCGCCGGCCTCGTACTCGCGGCCGACCATGAAGCCGCTGATGTTCTGCAGGAACAACAGCGGGACGCCGCGCTGGTCGCACAGCTCGACGAAGTGCGCGGCCTTCAGCGCCGACTCGCTGAAGAGGATGCCGTGGTTGGCGACGATCCCGACCGGGTGGCCGTGGATGTGGGCGAACCCGCAGACGACGGTCGTCCCGTAGGTCGCCTTGAACTCGTGCAGGCGGCTGCCGTCCACGAGCCGGGCGACGATCTCGCGGGGGTCGTAGGGCGTGCGGCTGTCGGGCGGGACGGCGCCGAGCAGCGTGTCGGGATCGACCGCGGGCGGCTCGGACGGCGCGCGCTCCCACGGCGCCGGCGGCCGGGGGCCGAGCGTGGCGACGATCGAGCGGGCGATCCGCAGCGCGTGGTCGTCGTCGTCGGCGAGGTGGTCGGCGACGCCGGAGGTCCGCGCGTGCAGGTCGCCGCCGCCGAGCTCCTCGGCGGTGACCACCTCGCCGGTGGCCGCCTTCACCAGCGGCGGGCCGCCGAGGAAGATCGTCCCCTGCTCGCGCACGATGATCGTCTCGTCGCTCATCGCCGGGACGTACGCGCCGCCCGCGGTGCAGGAGCCGAGGACCGCGGCGATCTGGGGGATCTCGCGGGCCGACAGCGTCGCCTGGTTGAAGAAGATGCGCCCGAAGTGGTCGCGGTCGGGGAAGACCTCGTCCTGGCGCGGCAGGAACGCGCCGCCCGAGTCGACGAGGTACACGCACGGCAGGCGGTTGTGGAGGGCGATCTCCTGCGCGCGCAGGTGCTTCTTGACCGTCATCGGGTAGTAGGTGCCGCCCTTGACCGTCGCGTCGTTGGCGACGATCACGACCTCGCGGCCGTGGACGCGGCCGACGCCGGTGATGATGCCGGCGCCGGGCGCGTCGCCGTCGTAGAGGTCCTCGGCCGCGAGCGGGCTGAGCTCCAGGAACGGGGCGCCCGGATCGGTGAGGCGGTCGACGCGCTCGCGCGGCAGGAGCTTGCCGCGGCTCAGGTGCCGCTCGCGGGCCTTGTCGCCGCCGCCGGCCGCGGCGCGGGCGATGCGCGCTTCGAGGTCGTCGATGAGCCGCAGGTGCTCGGCTTGGTTGGCCTCGTAGTCCGGCGAGCCGGGGCGGGCGTGGGTGGAGAGGATCGTGCTCACACTGGCACCTCGGCGGGCTCCCGCTCGGCGATCTCGATCAGCGCCTGGCCGCGGGCGACGTGGTCGCCGGCGCGGACGTGGATCTCGCCGACCGTGCCGTCGGCGGGCGCGGCGACGGTCAGCTCCATCTTCATCGACTCCAGGACGAGCAGCACGTCGCCCTCGCGCACGTCGGCGCCCGGCTCGGTGCGCACGTCGAGGACCACGCCGGGCATCGGCGCCTCGAGCGAATCGGCACCGTGGTGGCGGGCCGCGACGTCGGCGGCGGGCGCGAAGCGATGGGCGACCCCGTCGTCGACGAGCCAGACGGCCGCGCCGTCGCGGATGACCTCGACCGCGCGGGTGCCGCCGGCGCCGTCCACCACCGTGAACGCGCCGCCCCGATCGGGCGTGCGGCGATCCGACCACCAGGACGGTGGCGAGATCGCCACACGTCCCGCCGGAAGCGACCAGCGGCCGTCGGACAGCGGCGTGGCCTGCGCCTCCACCGGGCCGTCCGGGCTGTCGAGGCGCAGGCGGGCGGACGCGCGGCGCGGGCCGCCGCGCCAGCCGTCGCGGGCGTCCCAGGGGTCGTCGGAGGGCGGCGCGCCGACCAGCGCGACGACGGCCAGCGCGGCAAGGTCGGGGTCGGCCGGCGGCGGCGCGATCGCGTCGCCCAGGCGCTCGATGAGCGAGGTGTCCAGCTCGCCGGCGCGGACCTCCGGGCGGGCCAGCAGCGCGCGGAGGTACGCCGTGTTGGTGGTGGGGCCGACGACGACCGTCTGCGCCAGCGCGCGGTCCAGCCGGCCCAGCGCGGTCGCGCGGTCGGGGCCGTGCGCGACGACCTTGGCCAGCATCGGGTCGTAGTCGGCGGTGACCTCGCCGCCCTCGGCCACGCCGCTGTCGACCCGGGCGCCGGCCGGCTCGCGGTAGGCGACGATCCGACCGGTCGAGGGCAGGAAGCCGGACGCGGGGTCCTCGGCGTAGACCCGCGCCTCGACCGCGTGGCCGTCGAGGCGGACGTCGTCCTGCGTGAGCGGCAGCGGCTCCCCGGCCGCCACGCGCAGCTGCAGCTCCACGAGGTCCAGCCCGGTGACCGCCTCGGTGACCGGATGCTCGACCTGCAGCCGCGCGTTCATCTCCAGGAAGTGGAACCGCGACGGGTCGTCGCGCTCGCAGATCAGCTCGACCGTGCCGGCGTTGACGTAGCCGGCGCTGCGCGCGAGGTCGACGGCCGCCGCGCCCATCGCGGCGCGCAGCTCGGGGCCGACCACGGGCGACGGCGCCTCCTCGATGACCTTCTGGTGGCGGCGCTGCAGCGAGCACTCGCGCTCGCCGAGGTGCAGCACGGTGCCGTGGGCGTCGGCGATCACCTGGACCTCGATGTGGCGCGCGCGCTCGAGGAAGCGCTCGACGAGCAGCGCGTCGTCGCCGAACGCGGCCTTCGCCTCGCGCCGCGCGGCGCCGATCGCCTCCTCCAGCTCGTCGAGCCGGTGGACGATCCGCATCCCCTTGCCGCCGCCGCCCGCCGCGGCCTTCAGGAGCAGCGGCAGCTCCTGGCCGGCGGCGAAGGCGACGATCTGCTCGTCGGTGAGGTGCTCGTCGTGGAGGCCGGGGACGACGGGGACGCCAGCGCGCTCGGCCGTCGCCTTGGCCAAGACCTTGTCGCCCAGCAGCGCCATCGCCTCCGCGGACGGACCGACGAACGTCACGCCCGCCGCCGCGCAGGCGCGGGGCAGCGCGGGGCGCTCGGAGAGGAAGCCGTAGCCCGGGTGGATGGCCTGGGCGCCGGTGGCCAGCGCGGCCTCGACGACCCCGTCGACGCGCAGGTAGGACTCGGCGGCGGCCGCCGGTCCGAGCCGCACCGCGACGTCGGCGGCGCGCACGTGCGGCGCGCGGGCGTCGGCGTCGCTGTACACCGCGACGCTCTCGATCCCCAGCGCGCGCAGCGTGCGCATCACCCGGACCGCGATCTCCCCGCGGTTGGCGACGAGGACCCGATCGAACATCGCCCGCCGGCCCTACGCCCCGAGGGCGCGGGCGATGACCATCTGCTGGACCTCGTCGGTGCCCTCGCCGATCGTGAGGATCTTGGCGTCGCGGTAGAACCGGCAGACCGGGTACTCCTCGATGAAGCCGTAGCCGCCGTGGATCTGGACGGCCTCCTCGGCGCAGCGGACCGCCAGGCGGCCGGTCTTCAGCTTCGCCTGGGCGGCGGTGAGCGTGAACGAGCGGCCCGCGTCCTTCAGGCGAGCGGCCTTGTAGACGAGCAGGCGGGCGGCCTCGATCTCGGTCGCCATGTCGGCGAGCTTGCCCTGGATGGCCTGGAACTTGGAGATCGGCTTGCCGAAGGCGCGGCGCTCCTGCGCGTACGCGATCGCCTGGTCCAGCGCGCCCTGCGCGAGGCCGACGCCCATCGCCGCGACCCCGATGCGGCCGATGTCGAGGATGTGCAGGAACTGCTTGAAGCCGTTGCCGCGCGGGCCGAGCAGGTTCTCCTCCGGCACGCGGCAGTCGG
The DNA here is from genome assembly GCA_964422645.1 of uncultured Solirubrobacteraceae bacterium. Taxonomy (GTDB): domain Bacteria; phylum Actinomycetota; class Thermoleophilia; order Solirubrobacterales; family Solirubrobacteraceae; genus Capillimicrobium. The sequence continues at coordinate 69,672 of CAYRCB010000004.1, forward strand.
TGAAGGTGAGCGGGCGCGTGTCGGACGCGTTCCAGCCCATCTTGCGATACGGCGCGCCCTGCTCGTAGCCGGGGGTGCCGTTGGGGACGATGAGGTTGGAGATCTCCCCGTCGCCGGTCTTCGCCGTGATGCAGACGACGCCGGAGATGTCGGTCCCCGCGTTGGTGATGAACTGCTTGGCGCCGTCGATGACCCAGTCGCCGCCGTCCAGGCGCGCGCGGGTCTTGACGTTGCCGGCGTCGGAGCCGGCCTCCGGCTCGGTGAGGCCGAACGCGCCGAGCTTGCGGCCGGAGGTCAGCTGCGGCAGCCACTCGGCCTGCTGCTCCTCGTTGCCGAAGAGGTAGATCGGCTGGGTGCCGAGGCTCGTGTGGGCGCAGAGCGTGATGGCGACGGAGGAGTCGACCCGGGTCAGCTCCTCCACGGCGAGCGCGTACGCGAGCGTGTCGCCGCCCGCGCCGCCGACCTCCTCCGGGAACGGGATGCCCATCCAGCCCAGCTCGCCCATCTTGCGGACGATCTCGTAGGGGAAGGACTTGGTCCGATCGAGCTCCTCGGCCACGGGCGCGACCTCGCCCTCGGCGAACTCGCGGACGGTGCGGCGCAGGAGCTCGTGGTCGTCGGAGAGATCGAAGTCCATGGCTGGAACTTCTACCGTTCAGTCGGTATAAAATCAAGCGCGATGCCGACGCCGCCGACCCGCCCCGCGCTGCGGGCCAAGTACGACGCCCGGCGCGCGGAGGTCGTCGCGACGGCCGCGCGGGTCTTCGCGGCGCGCGGCTACCACGCGACGTCGATCGACGACCTGCTCGCGGCGACGGGCTTGACCCGCGGCGGGCTCTACCACTACATGGACGGCAAGCAGGACCTGCTGATCGCCGTCCTCGACGAGCTCATGGAGCCGCTGCTGGAGCGCGTGCGGGCGATCGTCGCCGAGCCGGCGCCGGCCGAGGACCACCTGCGGGCGGTCACGCGGACGTGGCTGGAGCACGTGGCCGCCCACCGCGATCACATGGTCGTCTTCAACCAGGAGCGGCGCACGCTGGAGCGCGACGCGGCCTGGGCCCACATCCGCGCCTCGCGCAAGGCGTTCGAGGCGATCGTCGCCGACGTCCTGCGCCGCGGGATGGACGAGGGCGCCTTCCGCGTCGCCGACCCGCAGCTCGCGCTGCTCGCGCTGCTGGGCATGGGCAACTACACCGCCCAGTGGTACGCCCCCGACGGCCGCCTGGACGCCGACGCCATCGCCGACGGCTACTGCGCGCTGCTGCTCGACGGCATCCGCGCCTGAGGTTGGCGGATCCGCCCCCCTGGGCGGGGCCGATGCGCCAACATCAGCCGACGTACACGGTCACCGGCTCGCGCCGGCCGGCGAGCTGGACGTCGCCGAAGCGCTCGAGGGTCGGGTCGTCGGCGCCGAGGGCGGCGTGGGTGGTGGCCGAGACGAACAGGGACCGATCGCTGTCGCGGCTCAGGGCCTGCAGGCGGGCGGCGACGTTCGTGGCGTCGCCGACCGCCGCGTACTCGATCCGCCGCGACGAGCCGACGCTGCCGGCCATGACCGGGCCGGTGTTGAGGCCGACGCCGGCGCGCAGGGGCGCGCGGGCCAGGCCTTCGTCGGCCAGCCAGCGGTTGAAGGCCGGCAGCGCGTCGCCGACGATCGCGCGGGCGGCGGCCAGCGCGCGGCGGGCGTGGTCGGATTGCTCGATCGGAGCGCCGAAGACGGCCAGCACGCCATCGCCCTGGTAGGAGACGACGGTGCCCCCGTGGTCGAAGATCGCGCCGGAGACGAGGTCGAGGTAGCGGTTGAGGGCGGCGATGACCTGCTCGGCCGCGAGCGCCTCGGCCAGCGACGTGAAGCCGCGCAGGTCGCAGAACAGCACCGTCGCCTCGACGCGCCGGGGCGGGACGCCCTCGCGGCGCACGACCTCGTCGACGATCGCCGGTGGGACGAAGCGCTCGAAGGCGGTGCGCACCTGCCGCCGCGCGCGGACCTCGACCGCGTAGGTGAGCGCGACGGCGCCCAGGGTGCCGAGCGCGAGCGCCAGCAGCGGCGCGGCGACGGGGACGATCGTGCCGGCGTCGAACGCGAGCTGGGCGCCGACGAGCAGCGCGATCGTGCCCAGCGCGCCGGCGAGCAGCGGCGGGCCGAGCCGGCCGGTGAGCGCGGCCAGCGGCGCGGCGAAGGCGGCGGCGAGGACGAGCAGGACGGCGACCGCGGGCGCGGCGTCGCGGAGCGGGTAGCCGTCGAGGACCGTCTGGATCGCGTTGGCGTGGACCTCGGGACCGGACATGAGGTCGCCGTGGAGCGTCGGGTGGAGGTCCTGGAGCACCGGCGCGGTGGCGCCGACGACCACGACCTTGTCGCGCACCGCGGCCGGGTCGAACCGGCCGTCGACCACGTCGGCGAACGGGATCTCGCGAACCGTGCCGGGGCGACCGGCGAAGTCGATCGGGCGCTCCGACGCGTCGGGGTCGCCGCCGGCGGCGAGCACCGCGAGGTGCGGGAGGCCGTCGAGGCGGCCCTGCAGGGTGCGGAAGCCGCCGCGCGCGTCGGCCGGGAAGTCGGCGATGCCGACGCGTCCGCCCCGCGCTTCGAAGCGCTCGACGCCGCCCACGACCTCGGGCCGGCCCGCGTCGTCCAGCACCGTCGCACCCAGGATCACGTCGCGCTTGGCCGCCTCGGCCAGCAGCGCCCGGTCGCCGGCCGGGCGGTCCGACGGCGCGGCGAACTGGATGTCGTAGGCGATCGTCCGCGCCCCGGCCGCCCGCAGCGCGCGGATGGCCTGAGCATGGAGTGCGCGCGGGTAGGGCCACTGCCGGCCGAGCGCCGCGAGCGTGCCCGAGTCGATGCCGACGACGACGACGTCGTCGGCCGGGTGATCGCCGCGCACGTCGAAGCGCACGTCCTGGAGCGTCTCCTCCAGCGCGCGCAGCGGCTGGGTCAGCGCGAGCGCGCCGGCAAGCGCCGCGGCGAGCGCGCCGACGACGAGCACCCGTACGAGCCGCCTGCCGAGCATGCGCCGAGTCTCGCCGATCCGCGGGACCGCGTGTCGGCGGGGCGCCCGCGCTGTCGGCGACGCGCATGACGCACGCGACGCGAATGTCACGGATGTGACACGGCGTGCGTCGCGGGGGCGACGTCGCGACGCCGGCGGACCCGTCAGGATCGCCGCCATGGAGCGCCCGTCACCGTCGCTCGCCGTGCTCGTCGCGACGCTCGTCGCGTTCGCCGTCGCGCCCGCGGCCAGCGTCCACGGGCAGGCGGCCGCCGACGGGATCGCGACCGTCGCCGGCACCGGCGTGGCCGGGTTCGGCGGCGACGGCGGACCGGCCACCGCGGCCCAGCTCTCCAGCCCGTCCGACGTCGCCGCGCAGGCCGACGGCGGCTACCTCGTCGCCGACACCGCCAACCACCGCATCCGCCGCGTCTCCCCCGCCGGCGTCATCACGACCGTCGCCGGGGCCGGCCTCGCGCCCGGGTTCTCCGGCGACGCGCTCGCCGCCGCCAGCGCCGACGTCCGCCTCAACGCGCCGCGCGGCGTCGCCGTGCAGGCCGACGGCGGCTTCCTCGTCGCCGACACCGGCAACAACCGCATCCGCCGCGTCTCGCCGGCCGGGATCATCACGACCGTCGCCGGCACCGGCGCGGCCGGCCTCGGCGGTGACGGCGGGCCGGCGACGAGCGCGACGCTGAACGCTCCCGGCTCGGTCTCCGCGCTGCCCAACGGCGCCTTCCTCATCGCCGACACCGGCAACCACCGGATCCGCCGCGTGGACGCCAACGGCACGATCGCGACCGTGGCAGGCAGCGGCGAGGTGGCGGGCTTCGGCGGCGACGGCGGGCCGGCGACCGCGGCACGGCTCAACGCGCCGCAGCGCGTGGTGGCGCTCGCCGGCGGCGGGTTCCTCATCGCCGACACCGCCAACAACCGCATCCGCCGGGTCGACACCGCCGGCACGATCACGACGATCGCCGGCGCCGGGACCGCGGGCTTCGCCGGCGACGGCGGCGCGGCGACGGTCGCGCTGCTGAACCGGCCCGAGGGGATCGCGGTGCGGCCCGACGGCTCGATCGCGATCGCCGACACGGGCAACCAACGGGTTCGCGCGATCGGCGCCGACGGGCTGATCCAGACGATCGCGGGCACCGGCGCGGCCGGCTTCGGCGGCGACGGCGGACCGGCCACGGCGGCGCAGCTCGCGACGGCGCGGGCCGTGGCGGAGTCGGTCGGCGGGCGGCTGCTGGTGGCCGACACGGCCAACCAGCGCCTGCGCGCGCTGACCCCCGCGCCCGCCCCGCCGCCGCCCGATCCGCAGGCGGCGCTGCCGCAGCCGCCCGCCCAGGCGCCGCCCGGGGTCGCGCCGCCGCGCATCGGTCGCAGCGCGGTCGTCGCACCGGTCTCCGGCGCGGTCCGCGTCCGGCTCCCGGGGCGCCGCGGGTTCGTGCCGCTGACGAGCGCGGCCAACATCGGCCTCGGCGCCGAGCTCGACACGACCCGGGGCGCGGTCGCCCTCTTCTTCACCACCACGGCGCGCGGGCGGGGCGCCTCGGCCGTCGCCTCGCAGGGCCGCTTCCTCCTCCTCCAGCCCAACGTCCGCTTCCGCGGGGAGCGCCCGGGCCTGCTGGCGCTCTCGCAGCGGCTGCGCGGATGCGTGGCGAGGGGGCGCGCCATCATGGCGGCCGCCTCCACCCGCAAGCGCAAGGTCCGCGTCCGAGCCAAGGGCAAGATCCGCACGAAGGGGCGCTACGGCTCGGCGATCGTGCTCGGGACGCAGTGGACGATCGAGGATCGCTGCCCGGCGCGGCGGCCCGGGTCGACGCGGATCACCGTGCGCCAGGGCGTCGTCCAGGTGCGCGACTTCGTCCGCCACCGCACCGTGCGCGTGCCGCGGGGCCGCAGCTACGTCGCGCGCGCCCGCCGCTGAGCGACCGGCGATCGACGGGGCCGCAACACGTCGCTCGGTCGCGCGTCTACCGCCGATCGGCGACGGTCACCGGGATCCGCTGCACCGCGTTGTTGCAGTAGCCCGACAGGTTCCATGCGGGCTTCAGCGGCTGCACGTGGCCGGCGGCGTCGGTGGCGCGGCAGGCGAGCTCGCACGCCGTCCCGGCCGGCGCGTCCCAGTCCAGCGACCAGCCCCGCCAGGCGTGCGGGCCGAGCGGGTCGCCGAGTCGCGCATCGGACCAGCTGCCGCCGCCGTCCACGCTCACCTCGACGCGCTCGATCGGCCCCCACCCCGACCATGCGCGGCCCTCCAGCCGGCAGGGCCCCGGCTCGACGAAGCGCCGCCGGGTGAGGAAGTCCGGCACGCCCGGCGGGACCATGAGCGCGCGCGGCAGCATCCGCGTCACCGGCACGCCCGGCTCGTCCTCCTGCCTGCGCAGGCGGTAGCTGTGGGCCTGCTGGTAGCCGGCGAACGGTGCGTCGACGACCGCGATCCGGCGCAGCCACTTCACGTTCGTCATCCCGTACCAGCCGGGCACGACCAGCCGCAGCGGGAAGCCGTGCTGCGGCGGCAGCGGGACGTCGTCGATCGCCCACGCGAGGATCGCGCCGGCGCGCAGCGCCTCGTCGAGCGAGAGGCTGCGCTCGTAGGCCTGGGGCACGTCGTGCTCCACGCCCTCGTCGAGCCCGGTGAACACGACCTCGACCGCCGCCGGGTCGGGCTCGGCCTCGAGCAGCAGCGGCGCCAGCGGCGTCCCGGTCCAGCGCGCGGTGCCGACCGCCTCGCCGAGCCACGGCTGCGAGACCGGCCGCGGGTCCATCCGCGCCCGGCCGTTGCCGGCGCACTCCATCGTGACCGGGATCGTCACCGTCTCGCGCCGGCGCAGCTCGTCCAGCGAGAGCGACGTGGGGCGGCCGACGCGGCCGGTCAGCTCCAGCCGCCAGGTCGACGGGTCGACGGCGGGGATGTCGTAATGGATCAGGAGGTAGTGCAGGCCGAGCGGCGTGACCGGCCAGCGCAGCGCCTCGAGGGGGATGCCGGCGTTGCGCAACGCGAGCTGGAGCTCGTCCAGCGAGACGCCTTCGTCATGGTCGACCGCAGCCATCGCCTCTCCTCGACGCGGGTAGCGCGACCATACCGCTCGGCCGGGCCGCCGTGGTGGCGAACCGCCGGCCGCTCAGCCGAACGCGCCGCGCGCCCGGCGCTCCAGCGCGACCGGGTCGACCAGCCGCGTGCGGCCGCGGGCCAGCTCGACCGTCCCCGCGGCCTGCTCCTCGCGCAGCACGCGGTTGACCGTCGCGCGCGACGTGCCGGCCAGCGAGGCGAGCTCCTCCTGGGTGAGCGGGACCGTCGTCCCCGCCTCGACCGGCCCGTAGGCGGCGACCGCGTCCAGCAGCCGGCGGCGCACGCGCGTGTCGGCCGGGAGGTGGAGCGCCTCGACCAGCTGGCCCGACAACCGCCGGACCTGCGCGGCGAGCAGCTCGACGAGCAGGCGGTCGATCGTCGGCATCCGATCGCGGGCGGCGGCGAAGTCGATCTGGTGGACCGAGAGCGTCTCGCCCTCCTCCAGCGCGGCGATCGTCGCGCTGCGCGGCACCCCGGGGGTCAGGAGCGCGAGCTCGCCGAACGCGTCGCCCGGGCCGATGACGTTGATCGTGGCGACCGCGCCGAACTCCGTCGTGATCCGCGCCGCGAAACGCCCGCGGCGGATGAGGTGCAGCGTGTCGGCGGGGTCGCCGGCGTGGAAGACCACCTCACCGGCCGCGAAGCGGCGCCGGCGGGCGCGCGCGAGCAGCTCATCCAGCTCGGCCGGCGCCGCGCCGCGCAGCAGGGCGAACTCCTGGAGGGCCATGTCGGCCCAACGCTACCCCGCGCCGTGGATGCGCTGCCCGGAGAGCGCGATGTGCTCGCGCATTCGCTCGGCCGCGCCGACCTCGTCGGCGCGCTCGATCGCGTCGTAGATCTCCTGGTGCTCGTGGAGGGAGACCGGCGGGCGCCCGGGCCGGGTCAGCGAGGCCTCGGAGGTGCGGTCGATGAGGTCGTGGAGCTGGTCGTGGAGCTGGCTGAGCAGCTCGTTGTGGGCCGCCGCGGCGACCGCGCGGTGGAAGTGGCGGTCGCCGATGATGCCGTCGCCGCCCTGGGCGATCGACTCCTCCATCGCGGCGAGCGCGTCGGCGAGGTGGCGCAGGTCCGCGTCGGTGCGCCGGCGGGCGGCCAAGCGCGCGGCCTGGACCTCGATCCCCTCGCGGACCTCCCAGATCATCGGGTGGTCGACCTCGCTGTTGGCCACCTCGAGCGCCAGCGACGGGATCACGTCGCCGGGCGCGTTGACGAGGTAGACCCCGTCGCCGTGCCGACTCTCCACGAGCCCCTGCACGCGCAGGACGGTGATCGCCTGGCGCACCGAGGTGCGGCTGACGCCGAGCCGCTCGGCCAGCTCGCGCTCGGACATGAGCCGGTCGCCGGGCTGGAGCTGCTCGACGTCGATGAAGTCGCGCAGCCGCTCGACGACCTGCTCGTACAGCGGGCTGCGCTGGATCGGCTGCAGGGCGTCGCCGGAGGCCATCGTGCGCACGACCTTATTCGAGCGGCTGGCGGATGATCGGGCGCTTGGCGGCGCCCGCCTCGTCCAGCCGCCGCACCGGGGTGGTGTACGGGGCGTTGCGCGCCACCTCGGGGTCCTCGGCCGCCTCGGCCAGGATCGCCTTGATCGCCTCGGCGAAGGCGTCCAGCGTCTCGCGCGTCTCGGTCTCGGTCGGCTCGATGAGCAGCGCCTCGTCGACGAGCAGCGGGAAGTAGACCGTCGGCGGGTGGTAGCCGTGGTCGAGCAGCCGCTTGGCGAGGTCGAGCGTCTTGATGCCCAGGTCGCGCTTCATCGGCGCGCCCGAGAGGACGAACTCGTGCATGCAGAGCTTGCCGTAGGCCAGCGGGAGGCGGTCGGCGACGTCGCCGAGCTTGGCCAGCAGGTAGTTCGCGTTGAGCACCGCCGTCTCGCTGGCGTCCTTCAGACCCTCGGCGCCGAGCGAGCGGATGTACGCGTAGGAGCGCACGAAGCAGCCGTAGTTGCCCTGGAAGCCGCGCAGCCGGCCGATCGACCGCTCGCTGACGTCGCGCAGATCGAAGGACCCGTCGGGATCGCGGACGATCCGCGGGTTCATGAGGTACGGCGCCATCCGCTCGCTCACCGCGATCGGGCCGGAGCCGGGGCCGCCGCCGCCGTGGGGCTGGGTGAACGACTTGTGCAGGTTGAAGTGCACGATGTCGAAGCCCATGTCGCCCGGGCGCGTGATGCCCATGATCGCGTTGAGGTTCGCCCCGTCGTAGTAGAGGACCGCCCCCACGCCGTGGACGATCTCGGCGATCTCGGCGATGTTGGGGTCGAACACGCCGAGCGTGTTGGGGTTGGTCAGCATGAGGCAGGCGACGTCCTCGGTCGCCTTCGCGCGCAGGTCGTCCAGATCGACGCCGCCGTCGGCGTTCGTGCCGACCTTCACGACCTCCAGACCGGCCATCGTCACCGTGGCGGGGTTCGTGCCGTGGGCGGTGTCCGGGGTGAGCACCTTCGTGCGGGTCTGGCCGCGGTCCTCGTGGTAGGCCCGCGCCAGCAGCACGCCGGCCAGCTCACCGTGGGAGCCGGCGCTCGGCTGCAGCGAGACGTGCGGCAGCCCCGACACCTCGCTCAGCGCGCGCTCGAGGTTCCACATCAGCTCCAGCGCCCCCTGGGCCCGCTTCGGGTGCTGGAACGGATGCAGCCGCGCGTGGCCGGGCAGCGCCGCGACCCGCTCATGCAGGCGCGGGTTGTGCTTCATCGTGCACGAGCCGAGCGGGTAGAAGCCCGAGTCGAGATCGAAGTTGCGCTTCGACAGCCGCACGTAGTGACGGACGATCTCGGGCTCGCTCACCTCGGGCAGGCGCGGGCCCTCCGCGCGGCGGAAGGCGTCGGGCAGCAGGCCGTCGACCTTCGGCACGTCGAGCTCCGGGGCCACGAACGCGCGGCGGCCCGGTGCGCCGCGCTCGAAGATCGTGGTCGCGTGCTCGCGCTGGAGCGGCGTCTGTGCCGTGCTCACCTGGCCACCCCCGCCAACTCGCGATCGCCGGCGACCGCTCGGGCGACCGTCTCCACGAGGCGATCGATGTCCGCGCGCGAGCGCTGCTCGGTGATCGCCACCAGCAGCGCGTTGTGCTCCGCCAGCGCCAGGCCCGGGTTGACCCCCTCGGCGGCGCAGCGCTCGACGACTTGCTCGACGGGCACCGGCAGCGTGACCGCGAACTCGCGGATGACCGGCTGGCGGTGCAGCGGCTCCACGCCGTCGATTGCGCACAGCGCCTCGCGCGCATAGTGCGTGCGCTGCAGCAACAGCTCGCCGAGTTCGACGATCCCCTCCCGCCCCAGCCACGCCAGATAGACCACGCCGCCGAGTGCGTTCAGCGCCTGCGCCGTGCAGATGTTCGACGTCGCCTTCTCGCGACGGATGTGCTGCTCACGCGTCTGGAGCGTCAGCACGAACCCGCGCCGACCGTCCGCATCGACCGTCTCGCCGGCGATCCGCCCCGGCATCCGGCGCAGGTACGCCTCGGTCGCAGCGAAGAAGCCGAAGGACGGGCCGCCGTAGTCCAGCCGGTTGCCCAGCGGCTGGCCCTCGCCGACGCAGACGTCCACCCCGCACTCGCCCGGCGGCTTGAGGATGCCGAGCACGATCGGGTCGTAGGCCGCGATGACGACGACCGGATCGTGCGCGGCGGCCGACAGCGCGGCCGCGTCCTCGACGGCGCCGTAGAAGTTCGGGTTCTGGAAGAAGACCGCGCCCGTGTCGCCGTCGATCGCCGCCGCCCACGCCTCCGGGTCGGTCACGCCGTCGCGCAGCGGGACCTCGACGACCTCGGCGCCGTAGCCGTGCGCATACGTGCGCAGCGTCTCGCGCGAGTGCGGGTGCACGCCGGCGGAGACGACGAACTTCGGCTTGCCGTTGGCCAGCCGCGCGAGGTACCCGGCGCTCGCCAGCGCGCTCGGCCCCTCGTAGACCGACGCGTTGGCGACGGGCAGGCCCGTCAGCTCGCTGATCGCCGTCTGGTACTCGAACATCACCTGCAGCCCGCCCTGGGAGACCTCCGGCTGGTAGGGCGTGTAGGGCGTCAGGAACTCCGAGCGCGACATGAGCATGTCGATCAGCGCCGGGACGTAGTGGTCGTACATCCCGCCGCCGAGGAAGGTCAGCTCGTCCTCGGCGGACACATTCTTGGACGCCAGCTCGCGCAGATGGGCGTAGACCTCCTGCTCGGCCTGGCCGGCCGGCAGGTCGAGCGGGCGGCCGAGGCGCAGCGGCGCGGGGATCGCCGCGAAGAGGTCCTCGACGGAGTCGACGCCGATCGCCGCGAGCATCGCCTCGCGGTCGGCGTCGGTGACGGCGGTGTACTGGCTCACGGTCTAGGCCTCGGGCTTGCGGTAGATGGGCTTGGAGACGACGACCGCCTCGCGCGCGCGGCCGCGCACGTCGATCTGCAGCCGGGTGCCGGGCTCGGCCTGCGCGGCGGGCACGTAGCCCATGCCGATCCCGACGCCGAGCGAGGGCGACATCGTGCCGCTCGTCACCACGCCGCCGCCCTCGATCGCGTTGCCCTGGCGGGCGATGCCGGCGTCGAGCGTGAACGCGACGAGCCGCTCGGCGGGACCGGCCTCGCGCACGGCGCGGATCGCCTCGCTGCCGAGGAAGCCGGTGTCCTCCTTGACCGCCCAGCCGAGGCCGGCCTCGATCGGGCCGCGCTCCTCCATGAGGTCGTTGCCGTAGAGCGGGTAGCAGACCTCCAGGCGCAGCGTGTCGCGCGCCGCCAGCCCGGCCGGCGCTGCGCCGCGCCGCAGCAGCTCGTCCCAGACGTGCGGCGCGTCGTCGGGCGCGAGCAGCAGCTCGACGCCGTCCTCGCCGGTGTAGCCGGTGCCGCAGACGAGCGCGTCGGCGGCGGCGAGGCGCAGCCGCGCCGCGGTCATGCGGGCGGGCAGCGGCTGATCGGCCAGCCCGCCGACGATCTCGCGCGCAAGCGGCCCCTGGACGGCGAGCATGGCGTGGTCGGCGGCGGCGTCGCGAACCTGGACGTCGAAGCCGTCCGCGTGGGCCTGGAACCAGGCGAGGTCCTTGGCGTGGTTGGCCGCGTTGGTGACGGTCAGCCAGCGGTCGGGGCCGAGGCGATACGAGAAGAGGTCGTCGAGGACGCCGCCGTCCTCGCGGCACAGCAGCGCGTACTGGGCGCCGCGGACCGGCGCCCGGTCGACGTCGTTGGAGACGAGGTGCTGCAGGAAGGCGGTCGCCTGCGGGCCCTCGGTCTCGATCTGCCCCATGTGGGACACGTCGAAGACGCCGGCGGCACCGCGCACCGCGAGGTGCTCCTCGCGCACGCCCGTGTACTGGACCGGCATCTCCCAACCGGCGAAGGGGACGAGCTTGGCGCCGGCCGCGACGTGGCGGTCGTAGAGCGGCGTGCGGTGCAGGGTCTCGGTGGAGCTCACAGGCTGGGACGTCCAGTGGTCGGACCAGTGGGACAGCTCCGCAGCGTATCAGTGCGTTCGGCGCGTCAGGCGCGCGTCGAAGATCGCGACGGGCTGCCGGTCATCGTGCCCGAGCACGCGCTGGCGCCGCTCACCGTCGAGGAGACGCGAGCCGCGATCGAGCGCGCGCGGCGGTGATCGCGCCCGACACGAGCGTCGTGATCGCCGCGCTGGCGCCATGGCATGTGGCGCACGCGGCGGCGCGGGAGGCGTTGCTGGCGTCCGAGCGCGCGCTCGTCGCCCACGTCGCGTTCGAGACGGTCTCGGCGCTCAGCCGGATGCCGGAGGGCCGGCGGATCGGCGCGCCGGTCGTGCTCGAGGCGCTCGGGCGCGCCTTCCCGACGGGCTGGCTGCATCTCGACGGCGGCCAGGCGGAGGTCGCGCTGCGCGCCGCGGTCGGCGCCGGCGTCCGCGGCGGCGCCCTCTACGACGCGCTCGTCGCAGCGACTGCGGCCGCCCACGGCGTCCAGCTGGTGAGCGTCGACGAGCGGGCTTGGCGAACCTATGCGGCGGTCGGCGCCGACGTGGCCTTCGTCGAGCTACCTTGAGGCCATGGCCCGCTACGAGCGCTCCACGCGACCGGCAGCCGGTGCCCCGCCCGGAGCGGGCGGACGCGGCGTCACGGTGAAGATGCAGCTGGGCGCCGACGGGAAGTGGCACGCGGTCGAGGAGCCGCGCGACACCGTCGCCGAGACCGAGGCCCGCCCGCGCCCGCCGCACGCCGACGACCCGCGTCCGTCGAGCATCCGGGCCGCGCCGCCGTTCGGCGCATCCGGCTGAGGCACGGCGCGGCCGGCCGCTTCGCGCTCGGCTGTCGGCGTTGGTCGAGGGCGCGCTGGTCGGCCGCTTCGCGCCCTCCCGCGGCGTGCGAGCATCCGGCGCATGCGGATCACCGAAATCGACGTCTTCGCCCACGAGCTGACCGCGCGCGGTGGTGGGTTCGCCCTGTCGAGCGCGACGCTCGCGGCGACCGAGTCGTCGACGCTCATCCGGGTGACGACCGACACCGGACTCGTCGGATGGGGCGAGGCCTGTCCGCTCGCGGGGACCTACCTGCCGTCATTCACCGGCGGGGTCCGCGCGGCGCTGGAGCTGCTGGCGCCCGCGCTGCTCGGCGCCGACCCGCGCGACCTCGCGGACGTCCATGCCCGCATGGACGCCGTCCTGCTCGGCCAGCCGGCCGCCAAGAGCCCGCTCGACGTCGCCTGCTGGGACCTCCTCGGCCAGGCGGCCGGCCTGCCGATCTCCACGCTGCTCGGCGGCCGGGCCGCCGCACGCCTCCCGCTCTACGTCGCGATTCCGCTCGCCGAGCCCGAGGCGATGGCGACCGCCGTCCGCGATGCATGGGACCGGGGCCATCGCCGCTTCCAGCTCAAGGTCGGCACCGATCCACGCCGCGACGCCGAGGCGGTGCGCCGCGCGGTCGAGGTCACCGGCGGCGAGGGCCTCGTGATCGCCGACGCCAACGGCGGCTGGCGCCTGGCCGACGCGCTCGTCGCCGTCCGCCTGCTCGAGGAGCTGCCGATCCACCTCGAGCAGCCGTGCCGCTCCTTCGCCGACTGCCTCCACGTCCGCCGCGCGACCACGCTGCCGATGGTCTACGACGAGCTGGTGACCGACCCTGACTCGCTCATCGCCGCCGTCCGCGAGGGCGGCGCCAGCGCGGTGAACCTGAAGATCGGCAAGGTCGGCGGCCTCACCCGCGCGCGCCTCCTGCGCGACCTCGCGGTCAGCCTCGGCGCGCGGGTCACGATCGAGGACACGTGGGGCGGCGACGTCGCGACCGCCGCGATCGCCCACCTCGCCGCGAGCACCGACCCGGCCGCGCTGTTCACCGTCTGCTTCGTCAACGACGCGGTCGAGGAGCATCTCGCGGGCCACCAGCCGCGCTCGACCGGCGGCGAGGGCGCCGCGCCGGACGGGCCGGGGCTCGGCCTCGAGGTCGATCCGGCCCCGCTCGGCGAGCCGCTGCTGCGGGTGCGCTGAGCGGGCGACGGGCCTACCGCGGGCGCTCCAGCGCCGCCTCGATCCACGCGGTGCCCGGCGCCGGCGCGAGCCCGTCCGCCGTGCGGTACAGCCGGCACTTCACGCCGAAGTCCGTGCGCACGCCGGCGCCCGGCTCGACGTCGACGCCGTCGACGCGGACGGTCGGCGAGCCGAGGAACCGCTCCGCGACCGCCTCCGCGGGCGTGTCGATGCGGCGCATGCGCAGCTCGGCGCCCCACGTGTCGGCCAGGCGCCGTACGGCAGGCAGAAGCCGCTCGTGGCCCGGGCAGTTCGCGACGTACAGGACCTCGACGATCGCCACGATCGTGAACTACCCCGCGCACGCCCACACCGAGACGACGGCGGCGACGTCGCGACATCGTGATCGGCCGATCGCGATCTCGTCGTTGCCGTCCGGCGCGTCCCGCGCCATCCTCGGACAGGCCCAGTCCCCGAACCAGGAGAGCGCCATGGCGGCGACCGAGACCCGCGAGCAGCAGCTGCTGATCGGCGGCCGATGGCGACCGGCGCAGTCCGGCCGCGTGCACGAGCTGACTGGATCCTTCACCGGCGAGCTGGCGACGACGGCCGCCGCGGCCGGCGCGCAGGACGCGCGCGCCGCGGCCGACGCCGCGCACGCCGCGTTCCCCGCGTGGGCCGCGACGCCCCCCGCCCGCCGGCGCGAGCTGCTGACCCGGGCCGGCGACCTGCTCGAGGAGCGCGCGGAGGCGATCGCCGCGACGGTCACCGCGGAGACCGGCGCCACCTTCGGCTGGGGGATGTTCAACGTCGGGCTGGCCGCGAGCATGCTGCGCGAGGCCGGGGCCCAGGCCTACGGGCTGCTCGGCGAGGTCATCCCGTCCGACGTCCCCGGCCTGACCGCGTTCGGCGTGCGCCAGCCGGTCGGCGTCGTCGTCGGCATCGCGCCGTGGAACGCGCCGGTGATCCTCGGCACGCGTGCGCTGGCGATGCCGCTCGCCTACGGGAACACGGTGGTCCTGAAGGCCTCCGAGGCCTCGCCCGCCACCCACGCCCACATCGTCGAGGCGCTCGTCGACGCGGGGATCCCCGACGGCGTCGTCAACCTCGTCACCAACGACCCCGCCGACGCGGCCGAGGTCGTGGAGGCGCTCATCGCCCATCCGGCGACCAAGCGCGTGAACTTCACCGGCTCCACGCGGGTCGGCCGGGTCATCGCGCAGCACGGCGCGCGCCACCTCAAGCGCGTGCTGCTCGAGCTCGGCGGCAAGGCACCGCTCGTCGTCCTCGCCGACGCCGACCTCGACGAGGCGGTCGCCGCCGCGAGCTTCGGCGCGTTCATGAACCAGGGCCAGATCTGCATGTCGACCGAGCGGATCGTGGTCGACCGCGCGATCGCCGACGACTTCGCCGCCCGGCTGGCCGAGCGGGCGTCCGCGCTCGTGGTCGGCGATCCGCGCGATCCGCAGACCCAGATCGGCGCGATCGTCACCCAGGGCGCGCGGGACAAGCTCACGGAGCTGGTCGAGGACGCCGTCGCCCACGGCGCCGAGCTGCTGGCCGGCGGCGCGCCCGAGGGCCCGTCGTTCGCGCCCACCGTGCTCAAGGGCGTGACACCGGCGATGCGCGTCTACGGCGAGGAGTCCTTCGGCCCGATCGCCGCGATCGTCGTCGCCGACGGGATCGACGACGCCGTGCGGATCGCCAACGACACCGAGTACGGGCTCGCCAGCGCCGTCTTCAGCCGCGACGTCCCGACCGCGATGGCCGTCGCCCGCCGCCTGGAGACCGGCATCTGCCACATCAACGGGGCGACCGTCCACGACGAGGCGCAGATGCCGTTCGGCGGCGTGAAGGAGAGCGGCTGGGGCCGGTTCGGCTCGCGCGCGGCGCTCGAGGAGTTCACCGAGCTGCGCTGGATCACGATCCAGGAGGGCACACGGCACTACCCCATCTGAGACACCGGCAGATTGCAGAATGTCTGCAATCTGAGCTAGGGTTGCGACGTGCCGCAGGTCCCTGATCCACTGCGCTGGATCGACGCCGCCGAGCTGCGTTCCGCACTCCCGTTCCCGGCGGCGATCGGGGCCGTCGTGGCCGCCTTCGCCGCCGGAGCGCCCGCCGGGACGCCGATGCGCAGCGCCGTCCCGGCCGGCGACGGGCAGCTCCTGCTGATGCCGGCGGCCGGTACGGGCGGGGTGGGCGTGAAGCTCGTGACCGTGCACCCGGACAACCCGAGCCGGGGACTGCCGCTCGTCCAGGGCGTCTACGTCCTGTTCGCCGCCGACACCCTCGCGCCGGTGGCGCTCGTGGACGGAGCGGAGCTGACCCGGCTGCGGACGGCGGCCGTCTCTGCCGTCGCCACGCAGCACCTCGCCCGGCGGGATGCGCGCCGACTCGTCGTCTTCGGCGCGGGTGTCCAGGCCCGCGCCCATGTCGAGGCGATGCGATCCGTGCGTCCGATCGACCACGTCACGATCGTCGGCCGCGACCCGGGCCCCGCCGGCGAGCTGGCCGACGAGCTGGCGCGGGACGGCCTGGCCGCCGCGGTCGGCGGCCCGGAGCGGGTGGCCGACGCGGACATCGTCTGCACGTGCACCGCCGCGGCGGAGCCGGTGTTCGACGGCAAGCTGCTCGCGCCCGGCACGCACGTGAACGCGATCGGCGCCCACCAACCGCACACGCGGGAGCTCGACACCGAGACCGTCGCGCGAGCGCGCGTCGTCGTCGAGACGCGCGACGCGGCGCTGGCGGAGGCCGGCGACCTCCTCATCCCGCTGGCGGAGGGCGCGATCACCGCGGCGCACGTCGCCGCGGACCTCGCCGAGGTCGTGCGCGGGGAGGCGGCCCGCACCGGCGACCACGAGATCACCGTCTTCAAGTCGGTCGGCGTCGCGTTCGAGGACCTCGCGGTCGCGATGGCCGCCTTCGAGCGGGTGGTCGCGCGATGAGTCGGCGGCAGGGCCCGCTGCCGGCCCGCGCGTCCGTCGTGATCGTCGGCGGCGGCGTGATCGGGACGAGCATCGCGTTCCACCTCGCCGAAGCCGGTGTGCGCGACGTGGTGCTCGTCGAGCGGGGCAGCCTGGCCGGCGGCTCGACGAGCCGCGCCGCGGGCGGCGTGCGAGCCCAGTTCTCCGACGCCCTGAACATCGAGATCGCCGCCCGCAGCCTCGCCGCGTTCCGCCGCTTCGCCGAGCGCCCCGGCTGGGAGATCGACTTCCGGCAGGTCGGCTACCTCTTCCTGCTCACCCGCGCGAGCGACCACGCAGCGTTCACCTGCTCCGTCGCGCTGCAGAACGAGCACGGCGTGCCGAGCCGCATGGTGAGCGCGCGCGAGGCGCGCGGGCTGTGTCCGCTGCTCGAGGTCGACGACGTGCTCGGCGCGTCGTTCTCGCCGACCGACGGCCACGCGACGCCCGAGGCGGTCGTGCAGGGCTACGCGAGCGCGGCCCGGGCGCTGGGCGCGCATCTGGAGACCGGCTGCGAGGCGCTGGAGATCGTGACCGCCAACCGCGACATCCGCGCGGTCGTCACCAGCAAGGGCACGATCGCGACCGACACCGTCGTCTGCGCGGCCGGCGCGTGGTCGCGCGCCTGCGCGCAGCTGGTCGGCGTCGACCTGCCGGTCACGCCGCTGCGCCGCCAGGTCCTGTTCACCGAGCCGATGCCCGAGCTCCCGCCGCGGCTGCCGATGACGATCGACTTCGCCACGAGCTTCTACTTCCACCGCGAGGGACCCGGCCTCCTGCTGGGCATGTCGGACCCCGACGAGGTCCCCGGCTTCCACACCGAGACGACGGACCACTGGATCCCACGGCTGATCCGGGCGGCCGAGCGCCGCGCGCCCGCGGTCGCCACGGCCGGCATCAAGGGCGGCTGGGCCGGGCTGTACGAGATGACGCCCGACCACAACGCGCTGATCGGCGAGGCGCCGTCGGTCTCGCGCTTCCTCTACGCGACCGGCTTCTCGGGCCACGGGTTCCTCCAGGCCCCCGCGGTCGGCGAGATCGTGGCCGCCCTCTACCTGCAGCGAGCGCCCTTCGTCGACGTCGCGCCGCTGGCCGTCGAGCGCTTCGCGGCGCACGCGCCGCGGCCCGAGTTCCATGTCGTGTGACCTTCGAGGAGAGCATCGATGAGCACGTACGTCTCCACCAACCCCGCGAACACCGACGACGTCGTGACCGAGGTCCAGCTCGCCAGCCCCGCGGCCGTGGTCGACGCGTGCCGCGCCGCGCGCCGCGCGCAGTCCGCCTGGGCCGCGCTGCCTGCGCCGGTGCGCGGCCAGGTGATCGCGAACGTCGCGCACCTGGCCCGCGCCAACAAGGCGCAGCTGGCCGCGCACGTCACCCGTGAGGTCGGCAAGACCACCACCGAGGCGCTCGGCGAGGTCCAGGAGGTCATCGACACGGCCGAGTTCTTCCTGGGCGAGGGCCGCCGGCTCTACGGCATGACGGTCCCGTCGGAGATGCCCGACAAGCAGCTGTTCACGTTCCGCCAGCCGGTCGGGGTCGCGCTCGTCATCACGGCCGGGAACTTCCCCACGGCCGTCCCCTCCTGGTACCTCGTGCCGGCGCTGCTGTGCGGCAACGCCGTCGTGTGGAAGCCCGCCGAGTACGCCGCGGCCACGGCCGAGGCGCTGGCCGAGCTGCTCTGGAACGCCGGCGTGCCACGCGACGTCCTGCAGCTCGCGCACGCCGACGGCCCGTCGACGTTCGCCGGGTTGGAGCAGGCGCTGGACCAGGGCCTCGTGGACAAGGTCGGCTTCACGGGCTCCACCGAGGTCGGCCGGCGCATCGGCGCGCTGTGCGGCCGCCATCTCCAGACGCCGTGCCTCGAGCTCGGCGGCAAGAACCCGCTCGTGGTCATGGACGACGCCGACGTCGACCTCGCCGTCCAGGGCGCGCTCTTCAGCGGCTTCGGGACGGCCGGCCAGCGCTGCACCTCGCTGGGCACGGCGATCGTCCACACCGACGTGCACGACGCGTTCCTCGAGCGGCTGACGCGCGCGGTGCAGGACGCGGCCATCGGCGACCCGACCCAGGACGTGCTGTACGGCCCGATGCTCGACGAGCGCTTCCTCGCCCGCTTCGAGCGCGACCACCTCGCGCTCGTGCGCGACCACCATGCCGTGCACGGCTCGCAGGGCATGGGCCGGATCACCGCCGCCAATCCGCGCGCGGGCTTCGTCGGCGCCGACCCCGAGCGCGGCCTGTTCGCCCATCCCACGATCGTCAGCGGCGTCCGCGCCGACGACGAGCTGGCCAACACCGAGACCTTCGGCCCGATGATCGGCGTGGCGCGCTTCTCCGGCTGGGACGAGGCGATGACCCTCGCCAACGGGCACGGCTACGGCCTGTCGGCCGCCATCTACACGCGCAACCCCGAGCACGCGTTCCGGTTTCGCAGCCAGAGCAGCGCCGGCATGGTGAGCATCAACAACTCGACCTCGGGCGCCGAGGCCCACCTGCCCTTCGGCGGCAACGGCCGGTCCGGCAACGGCGCTCGCCAGTCCGGCGTCTGGGTGCTCGACCAGTTCACCCGCTGGCAGTCGGTCAATTGGGACTACGCGGGCCGGCTGCAGCGCGCCCAGATGGACGTCGCGGCCATCGAGGCGAGCCTCGACTTCAGGCTCTAGGCCCCGACGTCAGCGCGACCCACATCGCCGCGTCGAGGTGCTCGTCCTGGGGGAGCCGATCGACGATGTGGCGCATCCAGCGCTCGAACTTCTCGCGCCAGAGCCGCTGCGCGACGGCCTCGTCGCCGGCGACGATCGCCGCGAACAGCTGCTCGACCTCCTGCAGCATCGTCGCGAGCTGATCGGCGAAGCGAAGGTCGAGCGTCGCGATGAACATGCGCACGTGCCAGCTGAGGCGCTCGAACTCGCGCGCCAGCCGCGGCATGTCGGCGCCGCGCACGATCGCATCCTGGAAGGCGAGATCGGCGTCGGCCGCCCGGCGATCGTCGCCCCGCGCGACGGCGCGCTCGAACTTCCGCAACGCCGACTCGAGCTCGCGGTGCGCGCGGCGGTCCTCGCCGAGCATGAGCTTGTGCAGGGCGAGCGACCCCAGGCTCGCGCGCAGGACGTAGACCTCGAAGACGTCGGCCGCATGCACCGCGGGGACGATCGCGCCCCTGTTCGGCAGGATCTCGACGAGCCCCTCGGCCTGCAGGATCCGCAGGGCATCGCGGATCGGCGCGCGCGACACTCCCAGCTGCGCTGCCAGCGGCACCTCCTTGATGCGGTCTCCGGCGCGCAGGCGGCCCGCGACGATCGCGTCGCGAATCGCCTCGGCGACGACCAGGACCTGGGTGGCCATGCGTGGCGCCTGGATCGCATCAGCCATGCGCGCACACTCGTTCGCGCCGGCCACTCATGCCGCCGACGGCAGCGGCGTCCCTGGCGGCGCCGCCTCCGGCAGGACCGCCATCGGCACAAGCTCCAAGTGGCGGCGCACGACGCGCTCGGCGAGCTCGCGGAAGCCGGTGACCAGCGGGCGCTCGTCACCGGCGCGCGTCGCGACGCCGATCGAGGTGTACGCGCCGTCGCGCAGCGACACGTATCGCACACCGGGATGGGCGTAGCGGCGGGCGCCCGACGCCGGATAGGTGTCGACCGCGTCGAGGAACGCGACCGCCGAGAGGCTCTCCCCCACCGACGTGACGCCGGCCGCGGTGCGGCTCGGCTCGCCGCGGTCGTCGTCGCAGGCCCAGAACGAGCTCCAGCGTGCCGGCGCCGGAAACGCCGCGGCGGCGAACGGCTCGTCGATGAGGTCGGCGACGGAGATGCTGTCGGCATCGGCGAGCGGGTGGTGGGCGGAGACGACCGCCACCCGCGGCTCCGCGTAGAGCGGACGCAGCTCGATCCGCGGGTCCGAGATCGGCGGGCGCAGGAACACGACGTCCACGCGCCCGTCGACCAGCGCGGAGATCTGCGTGACCATGTTCAGCTCGACGAAGCGCAGCGCCACGCCCGGGTACGCGTCCCGATAGGCGTGGAAGACGACGGGCATCAGCTCGCCCAGCGCCTCGGCGAACACCCCGACGACCAGCACCCCGGAGGCGCCGGCCGCGATCTGGCGCACGTCGGCCTCGGTGGCGGCCAGCTCGGCCAGGAGCCGCTCGGCCCGCAGCACGAACGCCTCGCCGGCCGGCGTGACGCGCACGCGGTTGGAGCCGCGCTCGAAGAGCTGCGCGCCGAGCTCGCGCTCCAGGCGCGCGATGTGCTGGCTGAACGCGGACTGGGTGATGAACATCCGCTCGGCCGCCCGACCGAAGTGCAGCGTCTCGGCCAGCGTGACGGCATAGCGCAGATGCCGGACGTCCATGGAGCGAGGTTACACGCGATCACGAAGCGCAATCGAGCGATCGCGATCTCGCGATTGCGCGCGCGCCGCGGCCGCTGGATGGTGTTCGCCTGCTCACCACCCGACAGGAGGCACGCGTGGCGACCACTCCGGCCCTCACCGACGCGCCGAGCGCGACCGAGCTGCTGGCGCTCGATCGGCGCCATCTCATCCATCCCAACCTGCGCGGCGACGTCGACGAGCGCTGCATCCTCGTGCGCGGGGACGGCTGCCGGCTGTGGGATGCCGAGGGCCGCGAGCTGCTCGACGTGACGGGCGGGCTGTGGCTGACCCAGGTCGGCCACGGACGGGCGGAGATCGCCGAGGTCGCAGCGGCGCAGACCGGGCGGCTGGAGTACTTCACGAGCTTCTGGGAGTTCTCCAACGACCGCTCGATCGAGCTGGCGGCGCGGCTGGCGGAGCTCGCGCCCGAGGGCATCGGCAAGGTCTTCTTCACCAGCGGCGGCTCGGAGGCCAACGACACGGCGATCAAGGCCGCCCGCCTCTACCACCATCGCCGCGGCGAGCCCGAGCGGACCTGGATCATCGCGCGCCGCAACGCCTACCACGGCGTGGCGTACGGCTCGGGCAGCGCGACCGGCTTCGACGCCTATCACGACGGCTTCGCGCCCAACCTGCCCCACGTCGAGCACGTCACCCCGCCGTGGCCGTACCGCACCGAGCTGTACGGGGGCCAGGACCCCAGCGACTTCCTGCTCGCCGAGCTGGAGCAGACGATCGAGCGGATCGGCCCGGGCCAGATCGCGGCGATGATCGGCGAGCCGATCATGGGCGTCGGCGGCGTGCTGATCCCGCCTGCCGACTACTGGCCGCGCGTGCGCGAGCTGACCCGCCGGCACGGGATCCTGCTGATCGCCGACGAGGTCGTCACCGGCTTCGGCCGCACGGGCGTGTGGTTCGCCTCCGAGGCCGAGGGGATGGCGCCCGACCTGATCGTCGCGGCCAAGGGGCTGACGAGCGGCTACGCCCCGCTGGGCGCCGTCCTCCTGCGCGACGAGGTCGGGGAGACGATCGCCGCGGGCGACGGGTTCCACCACGGCTACACGTACTTCGGCCACCCGGTCGCCTGCGCGGTGGCCAGCGCGAACCTGGAGATCATCGAGCGCGAGGGGCTGCTGGGCCGTGCGCTGGAGATCGGCGAGCTGCTGCGGGCCGAGCTGGCGCCGGCGGCCGCGCTGCCGATCGTCGGCGAGCTCCGCGGACGCGGCTCGATGATCGGCATCGAGCTGGTCGCCGACCGCGCGACGCGGGAGCCGCTGCCGGGGGGCGCCGAGGTGGTGTCGACCGCAGTGCGGCGCGAGCATGGGGTCATCGTCCGCGACGTCGACCACGTGGTCGTGCTGTCGCCGCCGCTCGTGCTCGGCGACGAGCAGGCGCGTCGGGCCGCCGCGGCGGTGATCGACGTGCTGTCACGACTGGATGCGTCCGGCCGCCTGGCCTGACCGACGAGGGGGAGAGATGACCACGACGACGAGCGAAGCGGCGGCCACACCGGCGCCGCAGCAGCGCCACCAGCTGCAGCGCGAGGCGATCGGCTGGGCCGGGATCGTGTTCTTCGTCGTCGCTGCGGCGGGGCCGCTGGCGGCGACGATCGGCGCCTCCCCGGTGGCGTTCATGAGCAACGGCGTCGGCACGCCGGGCGCCTACGCGCTGGCGGCGCTCACGCTGCTGGTCTTCTCGGTGGGCTTCGCGGCGATGAGCCGGCACGTCTCGTCGGCGGGCGGCTTCGCGGTGGTCGTCTCGCGCGCGTTCGGCGAGCGCGCCGGCGCGGCGGCCGCGTTCATGGCGCTGCTCTCCTACAACGGGATGCTGCTCGGCCTCTACGGCGTGTTCGGGTTCTTCGCCCACGACATCGTCGCCGATCTGTTCGGCCTCGACCTCAGCTGGCAGGTGTGGTCGGCGATCGCGATCGTGCTGGTCGGCGTGCTCGGCTACCGCGACGTGAACCTCAGCGCCCGCGTGCTCGGCGCACTCATGCTTTGCGAGGTCGCGATCCTGCTCGTCTTCGACCTCGTGGTGCTCGCCGACGGCGGCGCGTCGGGGTGGACGGCCGCGCCGTTCGCGCCGAGCAACATCTTCTCGGGCGCCGCGGGCATCGCGTTCCTGTTCGCGTTCGCCTCGTTCGTCGGCTTCGAGGCGACGACGATCTACGGCGAGGAGGCGCGCGACCCCAAGCGCTCGGTCCCGCGCGCGACCTACGCGGCGGTGCTGCTCATCGGCCTCTTCTACGTCCTGAACACGTACGCGATCACCGTCGCCTACGGCCCCGACGCCGTCGGCGAGGCGGCGGCTAACGACCCCGGCGGGCTGGTCTTCGCGATGAGCACGCAGTACGTCGGCGGATGGGCGACCGACATCATGCAGGTGCTGCTGATCACGAGCTTCTTCGCGGTCGTGCTGGCGTTCCACAACACGCTCGCGCGCTACCTCTTCGCGCTCGGGCGGGCGCGGCTGCTGCCCGGCGCGCTCGGACGGACGCACGATCGCCACCAGGCGCCGCACGCGGCGAGCATCGCCCAGAGCGCGATCTCGGTGGTCGTGGTCGGGATCTTCATCGCCGCGGGCGCCGACCCGTTCACGCAGCTGTACTCGTGGCTCACCGGCCTGGGCACGGTCGGCGTGCTGGCGCTGCAGGCGATCGCCTCGCTGGCGGTGATCGGCTTCTTCCGGCGGACGAAGGCCGAGCGCAGCCCGTGGGTGACGATCGTCGCCCCGCTGCTCGGCGCGGCCGGGCTGATCACCGGCGTCGTCCTCGCGCTGCGCAACTTCGACGTGCTCACCGGCGCGACGTCCGGTGCCGTGACGCTGCTGCCGTGGCTGCTGCCGATCGCGGCAGTCGTGGGGCTGGTCGTGGCGGTGCTGCGCCCGCGCGGCGCGACGACGCTGGACGGCGGGTTCGCGCAGGCCCAAGCGCAGGCCGGGCGGCGAGCCGAGGCGTAGGATCTCGGTTCCGCGCCTTCGTCATCGACCGACTGGAGCCTCCGTGATCCGTCCGCGTTCGTGGTTCATCCCCGCCGTCGCACCCGCCCTCGCCGCGCTCGGCGTCGCCGCCGCCCCGGCGGCCCAGGCGGCGCAGCCGGCCGGCCTGCTCGCCTGCGACGGCGCGCTCGACGTCCGCCCGAAGCTGGTCGTCCTGGCCTGCGGCGACGCGAACACCGAGCTGCTGAACCTGCGCTGGACGTCGTTCGGGGGCTTCACCGCCCGCGCCACGGGCACGCTGGCCGTCAACGAGTGCGACCCGAACTGCGCCGACGGCACGGCCCGCCGCACGCGGGTGCGCGTGATCGCCAGCCGCGCCCGCACGATCGCGGGCGAGCGGACGTACACCAGGCTGGCGCTGACGAACGCCAAGGGCAAGCCGGCGGGCCGCTACGGGATCGACCGCCACGGCCCGTATCAGCTGCAAGGGTAGGGGGCCGTCAGCGGTGGGGCACCGCCGCCCCCTCGAACAGCGCGGAGATCTGCGCGTGCTCGTCCTCGTCGAGCCGGAGGTCGACGGCGTCGCGCACGGCGTCCCACTGGGCTGAGGTGCTCGGGGCGACGATCGGCGCGGTCACCGCGGGATGGTCGCGCAGCCACGCGAGCGCGAGCCCCGACACGCTGACCGAGCGCGCCCGGGCGAGCTCGCGCAGCGCGGCGACCCGCTGGAGGTTCTCCGGTGTGTGGAAGCCCTTGTAGTAGAGGTGGCCGGCGACGCCGATCCGGCTGCTGGGGTCGACCTCCGCTCCGTCGAGGTAGCGGTCCGAGAGCACGCCGCCCGCCAGCGGCGAGAACGGCGTGTATCCCAGGCCCTCCGCCATCACCAGGGGCAGGAGCTCCCGCTCGTCGGTGCGGTCGAGCAGGTTCAGCCGGTTCTGGACCCACTGCGGGCGCGGGAGCCCTGCGCGGTCGGCGGTGGCCAGGAGCTGCTCGAGGACGTCCACGCTGACGTTGCTGACGCCGAACGCGCGGATCTTCCCGGCCTCGCGCGCGGCGGCGAATGCGCCCAGGGTCTCCTCGAACGGCGTGTCCGGGTCGGGCGCGTGCGAGAGGTAGAGGTCGACGCGGCCGAGCCGCTCGATGCTCTGGGCGAGCTGTCGCTCGATGTGCTCTCGGGAGAGGCTGATGCCGCGGGAGCCGTCAGGCCGGCTGATCAGCCCGGTCTTGGTCGAGACGATGACCCCCTCGGGCGAGCGCTCCGCGACCCAGCGCCCCACCGTCTTCTCGCTCTCGCCGCCCCCGTAGGCATCGGCGGTGTCGACGACGTTGATGCCCTGCTGGACGGCCTCGTCCAGGCGCTCGAGCCCCTGCTCGGGGGTCAGTCCGGCGGCCCGCGTCGCGGTCGACGTCCCGACGCCGCCGATCGAGCCGGCGCCGAAGAAGAACTCGGTGACCTCGATCCCGGTGGCTCCCAACTGCACGGTGTTCATGTGATGCCTCGCTTCGATGCTTGTCTCGATGGTCAGAGTCGGTCGCCGGTCGGGTCGATCGGCGTGGCGATCCCGGATCGCGCCTCGATCACCTCGGCGGCTCGCAGGACGGTGGCCTCGTCGAAGGCGCGGCCCACGAGCTGCACGCCGATGGGCGCGCCGTCGGCGCGGGCCGCCGGCAGGCCCACGGCGGGCAGGCCGAAGACCGGGATCGCCATGCCGGGCCAGCCGTGGGCCATCAGCTCGGCGGTGCGGGGCACCGATATCACGTCATCGCCCAGCGGGAACGGCGCCTCGCCCGAGACCGGCGTGAGCAGGAGCGGGAACTCCTCCATGAAGACCGCGAGCTCGCGGCGGAGCATCGCGCGGCGTGCCCAGCCGGCGGCGAAGCGCGCCAGGTCCACCTCCCCGAGCTCCTGCTCGCAGACCTCGAACATCAGGTCGAAGAAGCGGCGGGTGCTCGCGTCGCCCACGCGGGCGACCTCGGCGCGCAGGCCGAGCTGCAGCTCGGTGAGCGCCAGCATCCACCACAGCCGCGCCGCCTCGCCGAGCGCCGGCACGTCGACCTCCTCGACGAGGTAGCCGGCGTCCCGCAGCCACGCGCCGGCGCCCCGCGTCGCCTCAGCCGCCTCCGGCGTCGACGACCCCATCAGCCCCGGGCCGCTGGGATCGGCGACGAGCGCGACCTTCACCGGCCCGGCGATGGACGGCGCGCGGCCGGCGCCTGGGACCGCGGCGGCGTCGCGGACGTCGGGCGCCTCCATCGCCTGCAGCCCCAGCCGGAGGTCGTCGACCGTCCGCGCGAGCGGGCCCTGCACGACGAACGCCTGGACGAGCATCGGCGGATCGTGGTCATGCGGTCCCGACCAGCCCGGGACCCGGCCCTTCGTCGGGCGCAGCCCCACGACGCCGCAGCAGGCCGCCGGGTAGCGGATCGAGCCGCCGGTGTCGTTGCCCTGGGCGAGCGCGCACATGCCGGCCGCGACGGCGGATGCCGCGCCGCCGCTGGAGCCACCCGGGGTCACCGCCGGGTCCCATGGGTTCAGCGTGGTGCCGTGCAGGTCGTTCTCCGTCGTCCAGCGCGTCGAGAACGAGGGGCAGTTCGTCCGTCCGACCGAGATCGCGCCCGCGCCCAGCCAGCTGGTGACCTGCGGGTCCGAGCTCGTGGCGACGTTGCCCGCGTAGGCGGCGACGCCGTCGGTCGTCGGCCGGCCCTCGACGTTCGTGTTCATCTTGAACGTCACCGGCACGCCGTGGAGCGCGCCGAGCGGCGCACCGCCCCGCACGCGGGCGTCGGCGGCGCGCGCCGCCGCCAGCGCCGTCTCGCCCTCCACCTCGGCGAGGGCGTTGAGCGCCGGGTTGACCTGCGCGACGCGGTCCAGCGTCGACCGCACCGCCTCCTCGGACGAGAAGGTGCGCGTGCGGATGCCGTGGGCGACCGCCCGGGCCGGGAGCTTCCAGATCTCCATGCTCATCGTCCCACGTACACCGGCGCCCGCTCCTCCTCGAGCGCCCGCAGCCGCTCGGCGAAGTCCTCGGTCGCCAGCAGCCGGTAGAGCTCGGGCAGCAGGTCGCCGTAGACGTGCTGCGCGTGGCCTTCCCACGCGCGGCGACCGAGCGCGAGCGTCGCCCGCAGCGCGAGCGGCGGGTTGGCGGCGATCGCCTCGGCGAGCTCCACAGCCCGCTCCAGCTGGCGGCCCGGCTCGACGACCTCCTGCACGAGTCCGAGCCGCAGCGCCTCCTGCGCGCTCCAGCTCTCGCCCGTGAGGATCCAGCGCATCGCGTTGCCCCAGCCGACCTCGAGCGGCATCCGGACGCCCGCGCCGCCGGTCGGCGTCGTCCCGCGCGTCACCTCGCCCTGGCTGAAGCTCGCGTCGTGCGCCGCGATGCGGAGGTCGGCCGCGAGCACGAGCTCGTTCGCCATCGCGCCGACCACGCCCTGCACCGCCACGACGAGCGGCTTGGACAGCCGCGTCGTGGTGCCGAACGGGTTGATCCGCCGCGGCCCGTCGAGGCTGAGCGCGCGCTCCTTCAGCACCGGGAGGAACGCCTGTGGATCGAGGCCGACGGAGAAGTCGGGTCCGGCGGCGTGGAGCACGACCGCCACCACGTCGCGGTCCCCGTCGGCCGCGTAGTAGGCCTCGCCGAGCGCGTCGAAGGTCGCCGGGTCGATCGCGTTGCGCGCCTGCGGTCGGTCGAGCTGGATGAGCGCGAGCTTGCCGCGGCGCTCGGAGTGCACGGTCACGATGGCTCCTTGGGGTGGAGGGCTCACAGGACGGGCCGGGGCAGCGGGTCGAGCGCCTGCTCGACGGCCTCGCCGATCGCCAGCAGCCGCGCGTCGGCGTTGCGGGGCCCCACCAGCTCGAGCCCGATCGGCAGTCCGTCGCGCGAGAGGCCGGACGGGATCGAGAGGCACGGCAGCCCGGCGTTGCTGGGCGGATCGGTGTTGCGGATGTAGGTGAAGAACGTGTCCACCTCCTCGCCGCCGACCTCGATCGTGCGGTCGTCCCCGGCGGGGCGGTGCGAACGGGCGGTGACCGGCGTCGTCGGGACCACCAGCGCGCTGACGTCGTGTTCGTCGAAGTAGCGCGCGTAGGCCGTCTGGAGGGCCGGGCGATGGACGACGAGCGCGTCGCGATAGGCCGCGGGGGAGACCTGGTCCTCGTCGAGGACGGCGGTGAGCGTCGCGCGCACCTGGTCGCTGTCGATGCCGGCCACCAGCTCGCGCAGGGTCAGCGGCGCGTCGTGCTGGTACAGGTAGGCCGCCAGCTCGCGCCCGACCTCGTAGAGCACGAGCGTGAAGCTCACGCGGTCGTTCAGCGCCTGGATGTCGGGCAGGTCGCGCTCGACGAGCACGGCGCCGCGCGCCGCGAGCTCCGCCAGCGCGCGCTCGGTCGCCTCCGCGACGTCGGGGTCCAGGTGCTCGTAGAAGTACGCCCGCGGCACGCCGAGCCGCAGGCCGGCCAGCTCGACGGCCGGGCCGCCGGCCCCTTGGAGCTGCGCGCAGACGCGGTCGATCAGCCGCACGTCGGCCACCGACCGGGCCAGCGGCCCGAGGGTGTCGCGCGTGGAGGAGATCGGGACGACGCCGCGCTGGTCGTAGCGCCCGTGCGACGGCCGGAAGCCGACGCACCCGCACAGCGCGGCGGGGATCCGACAGGAGCCGCCCGTGTCGGCGCCGAGCGCCGCCGGGACCAGCCCGGCGGCCACCCCGGCCGCGGTGCCGCCGCTGCTGCCGCCGGGCAGGCAGCTCGGGTCGTAGGGGTTGCCGACGGTCCCGAACGCGGTGCTGTTGGCGGTCATGCCGAACGACAGCTCGCCGAGCGCCTGCTTGCCCATGAGCGTGCCGCCGGCGTCCAGCAGCGCCTGCGCGACCGGCGCGTTGCGCGCCGGTCGCCAGTCGCGCAGGGCCGGCGTGGTCGCCGTCGTCGGCAGGTCGGCCGTATCGACGATGTCCTTCAGCGCGAACGGCAGCCCGTGCAGCGGCCCGCCGGGCTGCGGGCGCTCGCGCACGGCCCGCCGGATCAGGTCGGGATCGTGCGAGACGTACGTGCGCAGGTGCGTGAGGCGCGCGGTGCGCTCGATCAGCGCCTCGACGTACTCGGCGAGCGCCAGCTCACCCTCGCGCAGACGGCGCACGGCCTCGACGGCCGGCAGCCAGTGCAGCTCATGCGGCATCGACCCACCGCCTACTGCGCGATCGTGAGGGCGAACGGCACCATGCCGCGGCTGCGCATGATCGACGGCACGAGCAGCATCACCGCCTCCGGCCCACGCGCGGACGCGATGCCCCCGAGGTCGTCGATCCACTCCGCCGGCCAGCCCAGGTCGCCGAGCAGCTCGGCCACCCGCCGCTTCGCCGCCTCGTCGTCGCCCGACAGGAACGCGACCGGCGGCACCTGCAGGCTGCGCGGGTCGACCATGACCATGAAGAGCATGGTGTTGAGCGTCTTGACGACCTTCGTGTCGGGCAGCGCCGCCTGCACCTCCTCCGCCAGGCTCCCGTTCGGATAGACGAGGCCGCCGGGCAGGCCATCCGGACCGCGCTCGGTGGCGTTGGCGACGTCCACGAGGATCTTCCCGGCCAGCTCGTCGCGCAGGGCGCTCAGCCGCTGCACCGCGCTGTCGCCGGGGGTCGCGTTGATGACGATCTCGGCGCCGCGAGCCGCTGCCGCGGCGCCGGCGACCGCGACCGGGGCCTCCGACCACTGCTCCCCGACCTCCGCGGGGTTGCGGCTGCCGATGGCGACGTCGTGGCCCGCCGCCGCGAGCTTGCGCGCGAGCGTGCCGCCGACACGTCCCGATCCGAGCACTGCGATGTTCGACATGGGGCTCCCTCCTGGTGGTTCGTCGAGATCAGTCGATGGCCGCGAGCACCTCGACCGCCGCGGCGTGCACCGCCGGCGCCGCGGCCAGGAAGTCCGGGCTGGCGAGGCTCCACGGACGCCCGTACGTGTCCGTCACCACGCCGCCGGCCTCCTGGACGAGCAGCGCGCCGGCCAGCAGACCCGAGCGGACCTGGCTGAACTGCCAGAACACGTCCATGCGTCCCGCCGCGACGTGGATGAGCTGCAGGGTGGCGGGCACCGAGACCCGGATGACGAGCGCGCTCTCGAGCATGGCCGCCGCGGATTCGCTCAGCCGGCGGAAGGTCTCGGCGTCCTCGCC
Source organism: uncultured Solirubrobacteraceae bacterium (assembly GCA_964422645.1). GTDB lineage: Bacteria > Actinomycetota > Thermoleophilia > Solirubrobacterales > Solirubrobacteraceae > Capillimicrobium. The sequence goes on from CAYRCB010000004.1 coordinate 99,563, forward strand.
GGGCTTGGCCTGCCCCGTTCCGACCAGGCACGCGTCCAGCGCCGTCTTCGCCGACGGGCGCAGCGCGACGCCGTCGGCGAACGCTCCGTAGCCGCGGGCCGCGGTGAACGTGTCCCCGGTGAGCGGCAGGTTCGCGGCCGTCACGATCGGGACGCCGTCGCGCACGAGCGTGGCGGTGATGCACCACTCCGGGATCCCGTGCGCGTGGTTGACGTTGCCCTCGACGGGGTCGATGACCCACCACTCGCCCCGCGGCAGCTCGCCGCTCTCGAGCTCGTCCTCGACCCAGCCTGCCTGCGGGCGGATCGCCATCAGCCGATCGCGCAGGACGCTCAGCGACCGCGCGTCGTTGTCGTGGATCGCGGCGACGACCTCGTCCCGGGTCACCATGTCGGGTCGCGACGCGAAGAACTGCAGCATGTGCTTGCCGCCGGCCTGGACCGTCGCGGCGACCGCCGGCACCAGGGCGTGGTCGGCGGGCGTCGCCAGGGGCGCGGACGTGAGGTCGAAGCCGTCCTGGGAGGGGCTCACGGACGACATCGCTACTTCCCGCCGTTGGCGGCCAGCCACCGGTCGGCCTCGGCGAGCGCGGCCTTGCGATCGAAGTCGTTGATCGCGGCGGTCAGGTCGGTCACGAGCAGGTCGTTCATGTCGACCTTCGAGCTGATCGCGCCGGTCTCCAGGAGCAGCTGCTGGAGCGCCTCCCAGCGCCGCGGACGCAGCTCACCGAACGTCTTGCCGTCGAACGGCTCCAGCGTGGCGCTCAGCCCCTCGAGGAGCCTGCGCGCCAGCTCGGGCTCGCGCCACTGCTCGGGCGCGACCTTCCGGGTCGCCGCCTCGGCCACCGCCGGGCGCTCGATGCCGACGTACGTGCCCTTCGCCAGGGCCCGGAAGAACCGCGTCACGACGTCGCCGTCCTGCAGCTCGTTCGCCCGCACGACGTAGGCGCCGACCGGAACGCTCTCCAGGCCGTCGGGCGTGAGGTCCTCGACCTCGAGCCCGGCCTCGTCGAAGGCGAAGAAGTCGCTGAGCGTGCCGGCGTAGGCGGCGATCCGGCCGGACTTCAGCGACTCGGCGACGGCGGGGCCGCCGGGTCCGACGACGGTGGTCTGCACGTCGTCGATGGAGAGGCCCACGGCGTCGAGGACCGCGGCCAGGTAGGCGCGATCCTGGTCGGGCGAGGACAGCCCGACGGTCTTGCCCTCGAGGTCGGCGGCGGCCTTGACGTCGCCGTCGGCCGGCGCCACGACCCCGAGCAGGAAGCCGTTGCCGCTCGTGCGCTCGTCGTAGGGCACCTTCACCTCGTCGGACTTGGTGGCGGCCGTGACCGCGTCGGTCGCCGAGACGAGCCCGACGTCGGCGTTGCCGTTCTCCACGAGGCCGGCGATCGGGATGTTGTCGGAGACGGGTGCGAGCTTCACCTCGAGCCCCTCGTCCTCGTAGAAGCCCAGCTCACGGGCGATGACGTCGTTGAACGTGAACAGCGAGTCGGGCGCCGGCGACGCGAGCGTGAGCTGCGCCTTGGCGCGGTCCGTGCCTTGCGCGGTCGCCACGGTGTCGGTCGCGTCGCCGCCGCCACAGGCGGTCAGCGCGGTGGCCGCCAGGGTCACGGCGACGCAGACCCGCCAGGCTCGCCGCCTGGGTTGCGATGTCATCTCTTTCTTCCTCCTTGGACCGCTTACGAGGCCTGCGAGACCTGGTGCTGCTGCTGGGCCGCAACCCGCGCGAGCCGCCGTTCGGCGCGGGCCTGGCGGCTGCGGGTCTTGGCGGCCAGGCGCCTCGGATGGCGCCAGAAGACCACCATCCGATCGGCGTAGCTCACGGCTCCGTAGAGCGCGAGGCCGATCGCCGTCAGGACCAGCACGACGGCGAACGCGTCGTCCATGTTCAGCTGGTAGCTGAATCGCTGGACCAGCATCCCCAGGCCGCGCTGGGCCGACACGAACTCGGCCACGACCGCTCCGGCCAACGCCAGCGTGAGGCCGATCCGCAGGCCGGCGAACAGCATCGGCGCGGCGGTGGGCAGCAGGAGGTTGACGAACGTCCTGCGCTTGCCGGCACGCAGCGACCGGAACAGCTCCTCCTGGTCGGCGTCGGGGGTCAGCAGGCCCGTCAGGGTGTTGACGAAGATCGGGAAGAAGGCGATCAGCCCGGCGATGACGATCTTCGACGTGTAGCCGAAGCCGAGCGCCGAGATCAGGATCGGCGCGATCGACAGCATCGGCAGGACCTGGAGGACCACCGCGTACGGGTAGACCATGTTGCGGATCGTCCGCGACGAGCCCGCGGCGATCGCGGCGCCGACGGCGAGGATGGCAGCGAGCGCGAAGCCCGCGAGGGTCTCGTAGAGCGTCGCCCAGAGGTGCTCCCAGATGAGGCCGTCGGCGATGAGCTCGTACGTCGAGACGACGACGTCCTTGGGACGCGGCAGGATCAGGTCGCTGACCCAGTCCTGGGTGTTGGCCAGGTCCCAGAGCACGATCGCCACCACGAAGAGGGCGACCGGCGCGAGGACGCGACCGCGGCGGGAGCTAGACGAGGTCATCGGCCTTCGACTCCGTGGGCAGCTGCAGACCGCGTCGCACGCGCAGCGCGATCTCCTGGAACTCCGGCGTGTAGGCGAGCTCGAGCGACCGAGGTCGCGGGAGCGGCACCGCGACCTCGGCGGCGACCCGTCCCGGCCTCGCCGACATCACGACCACGCGGTCCGACAGCAGCACGGCCTCGGAGATGTTGTGCGTCACGAAGACGGCCGCCGACGAAGACTGCTCGTGCACGGCGAGCAGCTCGAGGTGCAGCCGCTCCCGCGTCAGCTCGTCGACCGCGCCGAAGGGCTCGTCGAGCAGCCGCACCCGAGCCCCGGTCATGAGCAGCCGCGCCAGGGCCACCCGCTGCTGCATGCCGCCCGAGAGCTGCTGGGGGTAGCGATGCTCGAAGCCGCCGAGCTGGAAGCGGCGCAGCAGACGCAGCGCCTCCACGAGCTCCGCCTCGCGCACACGGCGATGCAGTCCTACCGGCAGCAGGACGTTCTCCAGTGCCGTCTTCCAGGCGAGCAGCGCGGGACGCTGGAACATGAGTCCGACGTCCGCGCGGGGTGCGACCACCTGCTCGCCCTCGACCTCGACGCTTCCGGCGGTGCAGGGGATCAGGCCGGCGATGATCCGCAGCAGCGTCGACTTGCCGCAGCCGCTCAGCCCGACGATCGAGACGAACTCGTTCGGCGCGACCGCAAGATCGAGCTCCTCGATGGCCGCAACGCCGTCGTCGAACCGCTTGGCGACCCCGCGCACGTCGATCGCGGGGCGGGCGGCCGCAGCGGCCGCCGGGATGCGGTCGGTCGCAGCGGCGATGGGGGTGGCGTCGGTGCGCATGAGGTGAGCCAAGCTTCGCCCCGTCGACATGCGATTGCAAATGCATCTTTGGTAGGCGTAGATTTACCGCGATGCACTTGGATCTGAACCTGCTGACGGCGCTGGACGCCCTGCTGGAGGAGGGCAGCGTGGCGGGCGCCGCCGAGCGGATGCACCTCTCCCCGCCGGCGATGAGCCGGACCTTGGGCCGCATCCGACGGGTCACCGGCGATCAGATCCTCGTGCGCACGGGCCGGACGATGACCCCGACGCCCTACGCGCTCGCGGTCCGCGAGCAGGTCCATGCGCTCGTGCAGCAGGCCGAAGCGGTGCTGCAGCCCGAGCACGAGCTCGATCTGACCACGCTCAAGCGCACGTTCACGCTCCAGTGCCACGACGCGATCACGACCGCGGCGGGCACCGGGTTCTTGGCCCACGTGCAGGCGCAGGCGCCCGGCGTGGCGCTGCGGCTGCTGCCCGAGGCGGCGGTCGACACCAACGAGCTGCGCCACGGACAGGTCGACTTGGAGATCGGCTCGGCGGAGCCGGGGCTGCCGGAGGTCCGCTTCGAGACGATCGGGCACGACCGCCTGGTGGCGGTCGTCCGGCGCGGCCACCCGCTGGCGCGCGGGAAGCTGACCGCCGAGCGCTTCGCGAGCGCCGAGCACGTGCTCGTCTCCCGCCGCGGCCGGCTGAAGGATCCCGTCGACGAGGAGCTGGCGCGGCGAGGGCTGCGACGCCGCGTCGTCGCGACCGCCCCGACGAGCACCGCCGCGCTCTACTTCGTCCAGCGCAGCGACGTGGTCGTGGCCGCGCCCGAGTGCTTCGGCCGGCCGACGGTAGAGGCGCTTGGCCTGCGCACGCTGCCGCTGCCGATCGACCTGCCACCGGTTCCGATCAACCTCGCCTGGCACCAGCGCTACGACACCGACCGGGCGCACACGTGGCTGCGCAACGGCGTGCGAGCGACGCTCGAAGCGATCCTGCGGCCTACCCCGCCTGCACGGCCCGCTCGATCGCCTCGATGACCAGCTCGACGGCGGCCTCGAAGATCGCGTCCTGGTCGGGGAAGAGGTGCGGCGCGGCCGCCACGGCGTGGGGCAGCGCCTCGGGGTCCAGGCTCGCGTAGACGCGGCGCATCGCGGCGCGGTCGGCGACGCGGGGGTCGTCGGCGTGATCCAGCAGCGTCGCGTAGAGGCCGGAGCCCACGACGAGGTTCTCGACGACGTGGAAGAACCGCGCGGCGGCGGCGGGCTCGAGGCCGGCGTCGGCGAGGATCGCCAGGACGCGCTCGTTCATCGCGGTCAGGTGCGGGTCGTCGTCGGGGCGCCGCGCGAGGAGCATCGCGAGATCGGGGTGCGCGCGGTAGCGGGCGAGCTCGTGGCGTAGCTCGGCGCGCAGCCGCACGCGCCAGTCGTCCGCGGGATCGAGGACGGGAACGTCGGCGAACAGCCGCGCCGCGAGCGCGGCCAGCAGCTCGTCCTTGTTGCGGAAGTGGCGATAGAGGGCGGTCGGATCGGCACCCAGCTCGCCGCCGATGCGCCGCAGCGACAGCGCGCCCAGCCCCTCGGAGGCGACGATCCGCTCGGCGACGTCGAGGATCGCGCCGCGGTCGAGCCGGACGCGCGCGGTCTGCCTGCGAGGTCCCGCCACGGTCGGCCACCCTACACGACCAGACCGCTCCGGTCATCGCGTTGTCATCGCGTTGACTGACGCCCCCCGGCTCGCTACGTTGCGCCGATGAGCCAGACCGAGCGAGCCGCGGCCCTGCAGATGCCGGCCGAGTGGGCGCCCCACGACTTGACCCTCGTCGCCTGGCCGGCGCGCGAGGCGGCGTGGCGCGGCGCGACGATCGAGCAGGCGCGCGACGCGTACGCGGCGACGGTCGCCGCGATCGCCGCCTTCGAGCCGGTCGTGCTCGTCGCGCGCCCGGAGCACGTCGAGGACGCCCGCCGGCGCGTGCCGGCGGCGAACGTCGATGTCGTCGGGCTGCCGATCGACGACTCCTGGCTGCGCGACTCCGGGCCGATCGTGGTCCTCGGCCGCGACGCCGACGGCCGGCCGGCGCGCGCCGGCGTCGACTTCCGCTTCAACGCCTGGGGCGAGGCCTTCACCCCCTACGACGACGACGCGGCGATCGCCCGCCGCGTGCTCGAGCGCCTGGGGATCGAGCGGATCGCGTCGCCGCTCGTGCTCGAGGGCGGCTCGATCGCCGTCGACGGAGCGGGCACGCTCGTCACCACCGAGCAGTGCCTGCTGCACCCCAACCGCAATCCCGGGGTCGCGCGGGAGCGCATCGAGCAGGAGCTGCGCGAGCGCCTCGGCGTGGAGCGGATCGTCTGGCTCGGCCAGGGATTGGTGGAGGACGCCGACACCGACGGCCACGTCGACAACGTCTGCGCGTTCCTCGCGCCGGGCCGCGTCCTCCTGCAGACGGCGCCCGCCGGCGACCCCAACCACGAACACGCGCAGGAGAACGCGCGCATCCTCCGCGCCGCCGGGCTCGACGTGGTCGCCTGGGAGCTGCTGCCGCGCACCCGGCGCCCGGACGGCGACGCGGTCGCGATCCCGTACACGAACTTCTTCCTCTGCAACGGCGCCGCGATCGTGCCGGTGGCCGAGCTCGATCCCGACATGGACGCCGAGGCGCTCGCGCGGCTGCGCGAGCTGCTGCCCGGCCGCGAGGTGGTCGGCGTGCCCGGCCGCGTGCTCGCGTTCGGCGGCGGCGGCGTCCACTGCATCACGCAACAGGTCCCCTCCCTGCCGACCGCGGAGCCCGGCGCATGAGCGAATACGAGCTGATCGTCAACACCACGCCGCCGGCGTCCCCCGCACGCGTGCGCCCGTCGCGGCGCGCGCCCCTGCGGATCGCCGCCGTCCAGCAGCGCTGGCGCCCCGACCCGCAGGAGCACGAGGAGGCGCTGGCGGAGGGGATCCGCCTGGCCGCCGCCGAAGGCGCCCGGCTCGTCTGCCTGCAGGAGCTGACGCTGTCGCCGTACTTCGCCACGACCGAGGACGGGCCGACGGACGCCGCCGAGACGATCCCCGACGGGCCGACGTGTCGCTTCGCCGCCCGGATGGCGGCGCAGACCGGCGCGTTCGTCCACGCGTCGCTCTACGAGCGCAACGCCGACGTCGCCGACGGCCTGGGCTACAACACCGCGGTCGTGCTCTCGCCGGCCGGCGACGTGGTGTCGCGCACGCGCAAGCTCCACATCCCGGTCACCGCCGGCTACCACGAGGACCGCTACTTCCGCCCCGGCCCGGCCGAGCAGGGCTTCCCGGTCGTCGAGCTGGCCGACGCGCGCCTCGGCTTCCCCACGTGCTGGGACCAGTGGTTCCCCGAGCTCGCGCGCGCGTACTCGCTGGCCGGCGCCGAGGTGATCGTCTACCCGACCGCGATCGGCTCGGAGCCCGACCACCCCGACTTCGACACCGAGCCGCTGTGGGAGCGGGTCATCGTCGCCAACGGCATCGCCAACGGCACCTTCATGGTCGCCGTCAACCGGATCGGCGTCGAGGACCCGCTCACCTTCTACGGCTCGAGCTTCGTCAGCGATCCCTACGGCCGCATCCTCGCCCAGGCCCCGCGCGACGCGCCCGCCGTCCTCGTCGCCGACCTCGACCTCGACCAGCGCACCGACTGGCTGGAGCTGTTCCCGTTCCTCACCACCCGGCGGCCGGACGCCTACGCGCCGCTCACCCGGCCGCGCGCGGGGTGAGTCACGCAGCGACCTCCGCCTGCGCGGCCTCCTCGTCGCGGCCGCCCCCGCCGCCGCGCAGCAGGAGCGCGGCGAGCAGCGCGCTCGCGCCGAGCAGCCCGATGCTCACGACGATCGCGAGGCGGAAGCCGTCGACGAACGCCGCCTGCGCGACGGCCACGAGGCGCTCGCCCACCGCCGCCGGCAGCCGCTCGGCCACCTCGACCGCGCGCCCGATCGACTCGCGGGCGGCCTCCATGTCCCTGCCCGAGACGCCCGGCACGGCGGTCAGCGCCGCGCTGTAGCCGGCGGCGACGATCGAGCCCAGCACCGCGACGCCGAGCCCGCCGCCCAGCTCGTAGGCGGTCTCCTCGATCGCGGCCGCGCCGCCGGCGCGGTCGGCGGAGACCGCCGAGATGATCGCGTCGTTGGCCGCCACCAGGGCGACCTCCAGCCCGAAGCCCATCACCACGAACGGCGGCCACAGCAGGAGGTACTCGTCCTCCACGCCGAGCCACAGCAGCGGCACGAGCGCCAGCGTGGTCAGCGCCAGGCCGCCGGCGACGACGATCCGGGTGCCGAGCCGGTGCAGCAGCCGGGCGGCCAGCAGCGAGCCGACGAGCGTTGCGCCGACGAGCGGCATCAGCCGCACCGAGGCGGCCAGCGGCTCCAGCCCGATGACGAGCTGCAGGTACTGGGCGAAGAACAGCTCCAGCCCGACGAGGCCGAAGATCGACAGCAGGACGCAGCCGACGGCGACGCTGAACGTGGGATCGGCGAACAGGCGCACGTCGAGCACGGCCTCGGGCATCCGCAGCTGGCGGCGCGTGAACACGACCAGCAGGACGACGGCCGCGGCGAGCGTGGCGAACGCGAGCGGATCGCCGAAGCCGTAGCGGGCGCCGTGCTTGATCCCGAACGCGAGGCCCAGCACGCCGCCGCCGACGAGGACGACGCTGAGCAGGTCCCACGGCGGCGGCTGGGCCGCCCGGCTCTCCGGCAGGATCCGCAGCGCGAACGGCAGCACGACGGCGAGCACCGGCACGTTGACGAGGAAGACCGATCCCCACCAGAAGTGCTCGACGAGGAAGCCGCCGACGAGCGGTCCGACCGCGGCGCCGACCGCGAGCGTCGCGCTCCAGATGCCGACCGCCTGGACACGCTCGCGACGGTCGCGGAACACGTCGCGGACGATCGACATCGTCGACGGCATGATCATGGCGCCGCCGACGCCCATCAGCGCGCGGGCGACGATCAGCACCGCGGTGGACGGCGCGAACGCCGACAGCGCCGACGCCGCGCCGAACACGACCATGCCCGCGATCAGCATCCGCCGGCGGCCGAGGCGGTCGCCGAGCGTGCCGGTCGCGACGAGCAGCGGCGCGACGACCAGCGGGTAGATGTCGATGATCCACAGCAGGCCGACCGCGGAGGGCCGCAGGTCCTCGGTGATCGACGGCGCGGCGACGTGCAGGACCGTGACGTCGATGATCACGACGACCAGGGCGGCGCAGAGCACCGCGAGCACGCGCCAGCGGTCCGGCGCCGAGCCGTCGGGCAGCCGCTCGGCCGCCGTCATCGCGGCGCCTCGGCGAGGACGCCGCCCAGCACGGTGGTGCGCAGGAGGCGCGGCGCCTCGCGGGCGCCGATGAAGCCCTCGTGGATCGCGTACCAGAGGGCGGCGAACTGCGAGCCGACGGAGAAGACGAGCCAGCGCGGCGGGAGGTCGGCGCGGAAGACGCCATCGGCCTGGCCGCGGACGAAGTAGCGCTCGAAGCGCTCCTCCTGGGCGGCGACGGCCGCGGCGAACCGCTCGACGCGGTAGACGCTCGGCTCGGTGAAGAGGATGGCGTGCGCGAGCGCCAGCGGCACGACCGTGTCGGCGATCCGATCGAACGCCTCCAGCACCGGCGCGGCGTCGATGCCCGCCGCGTCGAAGTGGCGCGCGCACTCGTCCAGCACCCGCTCGGTGACCGCCTCGACGAGCGCCTCACGGGTCGCGAACGCCCGGTGGAGCGTCGTGCGGCTGATGCCGGCCGCCGCGGCGACCTGCTGCATCGAGGCCGCGTTGTCCTCGGCGAGGACGCGGGCGGCGGTGTCCAGCAGGGCGGTGCGGTCGAGTGCCATGAGGAACATCAGTGTAGCGTGTGCTACATCGATGTTTCACCCGCGCGGCCGCCTCAGCTCGCCGTCTCCCGCACCGTCGGCGGGGCGGCGGCAGCCAGCTCGGTCCGGTTGGCGACGCCGACCTTGGCGAACACGTGGGACAGGTGCGTCTTGACCGTGCTGCGCGACATGAACAGCTTGGCGCCGATCTGCGGATTGGAGTGCCCCTCGACGGCGAGGCGGACGACCGCCAGCTCCGTCGGCGTGAGGCTCGCCCAGCCGGCCGCCGGGCGGCGGCGCGGGCCCCAGGCGCGCCGGACGTAGGCGATCGCGTCGTCGAGCGACAGCGCGGCGCCGGCCTCCAGCGCGGCGGCGCGCTCGCCGGGCTCCAGCGCGTCGGCGGCGCGCGCCTGCGCCGCGGCGATCGCCCCGCGGCGCCAGCCCAGGCCGCCGGCCAGCCCGGCCAGCCCCATCGCGTCGCGCGCCCGCGCGACCGCCGCCAGGACGCGCACCGCCAGGTCCGGTCGATCGGTCGCCGACGACAGCAGGCCGAGCGCCTCGAGGCTGTCGAGTGCCGCGCCGCGCAGCCCGTGCGCGACCCGGACGCCGAGCGCCTGCTGGTGCAACGCGATCGCGCCGTCCGGATCGCCCGCGTCGACCGCGAGCCAGCCCTGCTGCTCCAGCGCGTCCGCCACCGTGCGCGGCAGGTCCGCGGCGCGCGCGCTGGACAGCGCCCGCGCCGCGGTCGCCGCCGCCTCCTCGCCGCGCCCGAGCGCCGCCTGCGCGGCGGCCAGCGCCGGCAGCGCCGCCGCGGCCAGGTACGTGTCCGGGACGCCGGCCGGCGAGCGCGCCTCGGACGCCAGCCAGCGCAGCGCCTCCAGCGCGTCGCCGTCGGAGAGCGCCAGGAGCCCCCGCGCCCGGGCCAGCCCCGGCACGAACAGCGCGTTGCCGCCGCGGTCCAGCAGCTTGACGACCGGCGCGAGCGCCGCCCGGGCGTCGTCGCGGTCCCCGCCCGCCAGGCAGGCGACGGCCAGCGCGCTGCGCGCTGCCCCGACGCGATGCGCCTCGGCCAGCGGCTCCGCGACCGCCACCGCCTGCTCGGCGAGCGTCCGGGCGCCGGCCACGTCGCCGCGCTGCAACGCGCCGGCCGAGCGGACGCCGAGCGCGGTCGAGGCCACGCCGCGCTCGCCGAGCGCGAGCAGCCCCGCGATTCCGGACGCCAGCAGCGCGTCGGCCTCGTCGTGGCGGTCGCGCAGGTGCACGAGGATGCCCTGCAGGACGACCGCCGCGTGCGCGACGAACGCGTCGCCCGTGGCCTGCCCGAGCGCCGCCGCCGCGTCGGCCGCCGCGCGCGAGCCCCGCAGGTCGCTGTACAGCAGCCCGACCCCGGAGAGCAGCAGGCACAGCGCGCGCAGGCGGTCGTCGCCGTGCTCGGTCGCCAGCTGCAGCGCGCGCTGGGCGGCGTCGTACTCGAGGTCGAGTGGATCGGCGGTGTCGGCGACGAGCGCGACGCCGACCAGCAGCCGCGCCTGCAGCAGCGAGCGCTCCTGCGGCGCGCGCCCGATCGCCCGTCCGAGCGTCGCGATCCCCTCGTGGCCGTGGCCGGTGACGTGCCAGAGCCACGGCAGCTCGGCGGCCAGCTCACGGCCGGGGGTGGGGTCGTCGGCCGCCAGCGCGCGGTCCAGCGCCGCGCGCAGGTCGTCGACGCGGCCGGCGAGCCGGTCGCGCCAGGCGTCGCGATCGCGGTCCAGCAGCGGGGCGGCGTCGCGGACGACGGCCAGCAGGCGCGCGAGGTGGCGGTCGCGCGTCGCCGCCGCCTCCCGCTCGCCCGCCTCACGCAGCCGCGCGCCTGCGTACTCGCGCACCGACTCCAGCAGCCGCAGCCGGCCGGGGCGGTCCCCGTCGGCGACGAGCGACTGGTCGACGAGGCGGCCCAGCGCGGTGCGCACGACGGCCGGCGGATGGTCGTCGTCCGCGCACACGGCGGCCGCGTCGTCGGCGTCGAACGTCCCGGCGAACACCGACAGCCGCCGCAGCACGACGCGCTCGGGCGCGGCCAGCAGGTCGTGGCTCCACGCCATCGAGGCGGCCAGCGTCGCCTGCCGCGCGACCGCCGTGCGCGGGCCGCGAGTCAGCAGCGCGAAGCGGTCGTCGAGGCCGGCCTCGATCTGCGCGGGGCTGAGCGTGCGCAGCCACGCGGCCGCGAGCTCGAGCGCGAGCGGCACGCCGTCGAGCCGCGCGCACAGCGCCCGCACGATCGCCTCCTCGGCGGCGTCCGGGGCGAAGCCCGGCCGGACCTCGGCGCCGCGCGCGACGAACAGCGCGAACGCCTCGTCACCGTCGAGGACGGGCACGCGCCACACCGCCTCGCCCGCCACGTCGAGCGGCTCGCGGCTGGTGACCAGGAGCGTGACCTCGGGGCACCCGGCCAGGACCGCGTCGGCGAGCGCGGCGGCCGCCTCGACGAGGTGCTCGCAGTTGTCGAGGCACAGCAGCATCCGGCGCTCGGCCAACCCCGCGACGAGCGAGCGCAGCGGGCCCACGAGGCCGTCGACGAGCACGCCCGTCGCCGCGGCGGCGAGCTCGGCCACGTGCCCCGGGTCGGCGACGGCGCCGAGCTCGATCCAGGTGACGCCGTCGGGGAACCGGCCCGCCTGGCGCGCGGCAGCCTGGGCGCCCAGGCGCGTCTTGCCGCTGCCGCCGGGGCCGGCGAGCGTGACGAGGCGCTGGGCGGCGACGAGCTCGTCGAGCTGCGCCAGGGCGGCGGCGCGCCCGACGAAGGAGGTGCGGAAGACCGGCAGCGAGGCGGCGCCGGGGCCGAGCGCCCCAGGGACCGCCGCGGGCGCGTCGAGCGCGAAGAGCCGCTCGGGCGGGGCGAGGTCGCCGAGCCGGTGCACGCCGAGGTCGACGAGGCCCGCATCCGCGCCTGTCGAGGCCGCCGCGGCGCCGGACACGAGCGCCGTCCCGGGCGCCGCTGCCGCGCCGATCGCGGCGGCGCGCGGCCCGACGTCCACGCCGACACGCGCGCCCGCGTGCGCCGCGGCCCGCGCCGCCGTCAATGCCGCCGGGGCATCGGGATGCGCCGCCGCGCGGCCGTCCGCCCACACGATGATCGCCGCCATCGGCCCTCAGTGTGGCGGCTGGTCGCCGCGCCCGGCCACCTCGGCCCGCGATCTCAGCCACCTGGCCGATGTACCGGCCGCCCAGCGGATCGACGATGCCGGCATGACCACCACCCACCCCACCCAGACCGTCGTCGCCGACATGAGCATGAGCGTCGACGGCTTCATCGCCGACCCGCAGGACGACATCGAGCCGCTGGTCGGCTGGTACTTCGCCGGCGACACCGAGATCGCGCCCGGGCTGCCGTTCCGCGTGTCGGAGGCGACCGCCGCGCTGCTGCGGGTCGCGATGGGCCGCCTCGGCGCGATCGTCGGCGGGCGCCGCTACTTCGACCTCGCCAACGGCTGGGGCGGCGCGCACCCGACCGGCGTGCCCGTGTACATCGTCACCCACCGCGTGCCGGAGGGCTGGGAGCACGCGGCGCCGTCGATCACCTTCGTCACCGAGGGCGGGATCGAGGCCGCGGTCGCCCAGGCCAAGGCCGCCGCCGGCGGCAAGGACGTCGCGATCGCGACCCCGTCGACCGTGCGCCAGTGCCTCGACCGCGGGCTGCTCGACGAGCTCAGCATCAACGTCGTGCCCGTCGTGCTCGGCCGCGGACAGCGCTTCTTCCCGGGCGACGATCACGACCTGATCGCCCTGACCGACCCGGAGGTCGTCGAGGGCGTCGGCGTGACGCACCTGCGCTACCGGATCAAGGGCCGCGGCGCGGCCTGACGCGTCGACCACCTCGACACGGCGCAGTACGACGGCCCCGACGCCCCGACGCCTCGACCTGCGGCTCCTGGAGGACGACGGGTTCGACGTCGAGGAGGCCCTCAGGACGCTCGTCGAGGGCAAGCAACCGGCAGCCGGGTGACGGACGGCGCGCGGCCGGGCTATCCCCACGGGACCGGAAGCCGAGCGGCAGCGCGAGCGGCGTCGGTCAAGCGCTCGGCGTGACGCTCGCTGAGCTCGGCGAGCCGGGCCAGGAAGCGCTCGACGCAGGCGCGCTCGCTCGGTGCGAGCGTCGCGACCAGGGCGTCGAGGTCGGCGCGCAGCGGCTGCAGCGCCTGGTCGAGCCGGGTGCTCCCGGACCGCGACGGTGCCAGCACGGCGCGGCGGCCGTCGCGCGGATCGCGCCGGCGGACGATCAACCCAGCCCGCAGGAGCCGGTCGGTCGCCGCGGCCGTGCCCGCCGGCGAGAGCGGCATGCGGCGCGCGAGCGCCCCGGGCGCCAGCTCGCGCGCGCGCCGGATCTGCCGCAGCGCGAGGACGTCGCTGCCGACGAGCCCGAGAGCCCGCGCGGTGGCGGCCCGCTGGCGGGCGTCCGCCGCGACGATGCGCTCGAGCGCCTCGATGCTCGTCGTGGTGCACCGCCCTGCGCGGTCGGGCGCGCTAGGCGCCATCGGCCAGCTCCTCGCCCAGCCGCTGCGCCGCCGCCACGACCGACGACGCCACGGCACCGGCCTCGAGGTCACGACCGGACGCGACGAGCGCCGCGACGACCTCCCCGCCCGCGGCCACCGGGGCAGCCACGGCGCGAACCCCGGCCTGCAACTCACCGTCCTCCGTCGCATAGCCCGCCGCGCGCACCGCCACGAGCTGCTCACGCAACCGCACCGGATCGACGACCGTCCGCTCGGTCCGACGCTCCAAGGGCGCGGCGAGGACCCCCTCGCGCCAGCGCGCACGCCACGCCAGCAGGACCTTGCCGCCGGCCGAGCCATGCGCCGGGACGAGCTCCCGCAGCCGCGGCCGCGCGTCGTCGCGCTCGGACGCCCGGTGCACGAGGCAGAGGACCGCGTCGTAGCTCGGGACGGCCAGGTGCGCGGCCATGCCCGTCTGCGCGTGCAGCAGCGTCACGTGCGCGCGGGCGTGGCGCGCCAGCGCCGACCGCTCGGCGACCTGCCCGGCCAGGGCGACCAGCCGGAACGTCGGGCGGTAGACGCGGCGGGCGTCCCGGCTGCGGGTCACGTAGCCCTCCCGCTCGAGGCGGCCCAGCAGCCGGCGGACCGTGCGCGGATCGGCGTCGAGCGCCAGGGCGAGCTTGGGCGCCGAGAGCGGCGTGAACGCCAGCAGCTCGAGCGCGCGCATCGTCCGCGCGACGTGCCAGGCGTCAGTCGCCGCCATGGATCGCGGCGCGCGTCGCGCCCGGGGCCCCGGGGCGCGCGCCGGTCCCGGCGGGCTCCGGCGCGCGCCGGGGCACGGCGGAGGGCGACGGGACGGGACGGCCGGGCGGCGGTGGGCGGCGGGTGGATCGGCTGAGCACGTCGCCATCCAACCAACGGCCCTGGGCGCCGACGAGAGCGCGGACGTTCGCCCGCTCAGCGCCAGCAGGCGATGCCCTGCCCCCGCGCGTCGGGAGTCCTTCGCTGAGCGACGCTCGTGCGCGCGGACGTCGCGCACCAGCGCGGCCGTCTCCGCCGCGAGGCCCGCGACGAGGCACGGCGACGACCGACCAGCCGCGCGCCCGGTCCACGCCATCCCTGTCCTTCGCTCGGCGACGGATCCCGTCGACGCGCGCGACGCGCCCCGACCGGAAGATGCACGGAATCTCTCAGACCATTCGAGGAGCTCCTGCCCATCGACCGGCAGCGCCCACGGGAGCGGTCAGGCGCCGACGTAGTCCGCCAGGTGCTCGCCCGTGAGGGACCCGATGCCCTCCCACCCGGCGACGAGGTCGGCGGGCGTGCCCTCGAAGACGATCCGGCCGCCGTCGTGGCCGGCGCCGGGGCCGAGGTCGATGATCCAGTCGGCGTGCGCCATGACCGCCTGGTGGTGCTCGATGACGATGATCGACTTGCCGGCGTCGACGAGCCGGTCGAGCAGGCCGAGCAGCTGCTCGACGTCGGCGAGGTGGAGGCCGGTGGTCGGCTCGTCGAGGACGTAGACGCCGCCGTCCTCGGCCATGTGGGTGGCCAGCTTGAGCCGCTGGCGCTCGCCGCCGGACAGCGTGGTGAGCGGCTGGCCGATGGTGAGGTAGCCGAGCCCGACGTCGGCGAGCCGGTCGAGGATCTTGTGCGCGGCCGGGACGCGGGCCTCACCGGCGCCGAAGAACGCTTCGGCCTCGGTCACCGACATCGCGAGCACCTCGCTGATGTCGCGTCCGCCGAGGTGGTAGTCGAGCACCGAGGGCTCGAACCGCTTCCCCTCGCAGTCCTCGCAGGTGGTGGCGACGGTGTCCATGATGCCCAGCTCGGTGTAGATGACGCCGGCGCCCTTGCAGGTGGGGCAGGCGCCCTCGGAGTTGGCGCTGAACAGCGCCGGCTTGACGCCGTTGGCCTTCGCGAACGCCTTGCGGATCGGGTCGAGCAGGCCGGTGTAGGTCGCCGGGTTGCTGCGCCGCGAGCCGCGGATCGCGCCCTGGTCGACCACCACCACGCCGTCGCGGCCGGCGACCGAGCCGTGGATCAGGGAGCTCTTGCCGGAGCCGGCGACGCCGGTGATCACGCAGAGCACCCCGAGCGGGAGGTCGACGTCCACGTCTTGGAGGTTGTGCGTCGACGCGCCGCGGACCTCCAGCGTGCGGGACGCCGAGCGCACCGCCGCCTTGAGGGTCGCCCGGTCGTCGAGATGGCGGCCGGTGGTGGTGTCGCTCCCGCGCAGCTCCGCCACGGTGCCCTCGAAGCAGACGGTGCCGCCTTGGGTGCCGGCGCCGGGCCCGAGGTCGACGACGTGGTCGGCGATCGCGATCGTCTCGGGCTTGTGCTCGACGACGAGCACCGTGTTGCCCTTGTCGCGCAGCTGCAGCAGCAGCTCGTTCATCCGCGCGATGTCGTGGGGGTGGAGCCCGATCGTGGGCTCGTCGAAGACGTAGGTGACGTCGGTGAGCGACGAGCCGAGATGGCGGATCATCTTCGTGCGCTGCGCCTCTCCCCCGGAGAGCGTGCCCGCCGGCCGGTCGAGCGAGAGGTAGCCCAGCCCGATCTCCGCGAACGAGTCGAGGAGGTGTTGCAGCCCGCTGAGCAGCGGGGCCACCGACGGCTCGTCGAGGCCGCGGACCCAGTCGCTCAGGTCGCTGATCTGCATCGCGCAGGCGTCGCCGATGTTGATGCCCTCGATCTTCGACGACCGCGCCTCCTGGCTGAGCCGGGTGCCGTCGCACTCGGGGCAGGTCGTGAAGGTGACCGCCCGCTCCACGAAGGCGCGGATGTGCGGCTGCAGCGCGTCGACGTCCTTGGACAAGAACGACTTCTGGATCTGCGGGATCAGGCCCAGATAGGTCAGGTTGATCCCGTCGACCTTGATCTTGGTCGACTCCTTGTAGAGCAGGTCGTGCAGCTCGCGCTTGGTGAACTGCTTGATCGGCTTGTCCGGGTCGAACCAGCCGCAGCCGCGGAAGATGCGGCCGTACCAGCCGTCCATGCTGTAGCCGGGGATCGTGAGCGCGCCGTCGTTGAGCGACAGGCTGTCGTCGTACAGCGCCGACAGGTCGAAGTCGGTGACCGCGCCCATGCCCTCGCAGCGCGGGCACATGCCGCCGAGCCGGTGGAAGCTCGCCTTCTCGGTCTTCGTCTTGCCGGCGCCGCGCTCGACGGTGATCGCACCGCTGGCCTTCACCGAGGGGACGTTGAACGAGTACGCGTTGGGCGGGCCGATGTGCGGCTGCCCGAGCCGGCTGAACAGGATGCGCAGCATCGCGTTGGCGTCGGTGGCGGTGCCGACGGTCGAGCGGGGGTTGGCCCCCATCCGCTCCTGGTCGACGATGATCGCGGTGGTCAGGCCGGCGAGGACGTCGACCTCGGGCCGCGCCAGCGTCGGCATGAACCCCTGCACGAACGCGCTGTAGGTCTCGTTGATCATCCGCTGCGACTCCGCGGCGATCGTCCCGAACACCAGCGAGCTCTTGCCCGAGCCCGAGACGCCGGTGAACACGGTCAACCGGCGCTTGGGGATCTCGACGCTGACGTCCTTGAGGTTGTTCACGCGCGCGCCCTGCACGCGGATCAGGTCGTGGCTGTCGGCGACGTGCAGCGCGGGCGACTGCGCGTCCGCGCTCGTGGCGAGGCTCATCGGGTCAGCGCAGCTCCTGGATGCGGACCATGTTGCCGGCGGGATCGCGGAAGGCGCAGTCGCGAATCCCGTACGGCTGCTCGGTCGGCTCCTGGACGACCTCGGCGTCGCCGGCCTGCAGCCGCTCGAAGGTGCCGTCGAGGTCGGTGGTCGCCAGGTTGATGCTGGCGTAGGTGCCCTTGGCCATCATCTCGGCGATGGTACGGCGCTCGTCGTCGGTGAGCCCGGGGGTCGCGGCCGGCGGGTACAGGACGATGGACGTGCCGGGCTGGTCGGGGGGACCGACCGTGATCCAGTGCATCCCGCCGTACTCGACGTCGTTGCGGACCTCGAAGCCGAGGGTGTCGCGATAGAACGCCAGGGAGGCGCCCGGGTCGTCGTGCGGGAGCATGCTCGAGTGAATCGTGATGTCCATGGCGGTCACGTTACGGGCGGCTCGGCGACCGCGCTTCTCGATTCCTGATCGGTCTCGTCACCTGCTTGGCCACGCATGGCGCCATCCCCGCCGTCGCGTGCGCCGCGTGGTCTCGGTACGCGCTGGGCGGCATGCCGACCAGCTCGGTGAAGCGGCTGCTGAAGGTGCCCAGCGACGAGCAGCCGACCGCGAAGCAGACCTCGGTGACGCTGAGGTCGCTCCCCCGCAGCAGCGCCATCGCGCGCTCGATGCGCCGCGTCATCAGGTAGGCGTACGGCGACTCGCCGTAGGCCAGCCGGAACTGGCGGCTGAGGTGTCCGGCCGACATGTGCGCGCCGCGGGCGAGCGCCTCGACGTCCAGCGGCTGCGCGTACTCCCGGTCGATCCGGTCGCGGACGCGGCGCAACCAGGCGAGATCGCGCAGGTGCTTGGTCGCCGCAGGTGAGCCGGTCACCTGCGAGATCGTGCCACATCGCCGGGCCCAGCATGGAGCCCTGAGTACTCGAGGAATGCTACGGTGGCTCGCCGATGGGCGCCGTCGACGCCTTCGAGCGAAGCCTCCTGCGGGCGATCGGGCATCCGTTGCGCCTGCGGATCCTGGAGGCCGTCGCCGACGCGGGGGAGACGAGCCCCAGCACGCTCGCCCGCGCGTTCGGCCAGCCGCTGTCGACGGTCAGCCATCACGTTCGCCTCCTGCGCGACCTCGGGTTCCTCGAGCTGGCCCGCACGGAGCCGCGTCGCGGCGCGGTGGAGCACTTCTACCGGGCGGTCCGGCGTCCGTTCATCGACGATGACGAATGGGAGCAGCTGCCGGTCGCGATGCGCCGCGGCCTCGCCCGCCAGACGCTCCGCCACATCTTCACCGAGGCGGCGCAGGCCGGCGGCGACGGCGGCTTCGACCGACCGGGCGCGTACATGGTCCGCCTGCCGATGGAGCTCGACGCGGCGGCGCGCCGCGAGCTGGCGCAAGCGATGCTCGGGCTCCTCCGGGACGCGGAGGCGATCCAGCGGCGGTCCGACGAGCGCCGAGCGACCGCGGTGGACCCGGGTGGCGGCCCGCAGGCGAGCAGCCTCGTGCTCCTGCACTTCGACGCCGCGGACCCCGCTCCGCCGACGGGCCCGGAGACGGAAGGCCCACCGCAGGGAGCGGGGCGCGTCGCCAGCCGGCAACGCGCGCCCGCTCCGTGGGTCACGACCCCTTGAGGACCGCGGACTGCGGCTCGATCGGCCGCTCGAGCACCTCGATGCTCATCGTGCTTCACCTCCCTTCGCGTTCGTGCGCGGCGTGCCGCGCGAGGTACACGGCCTTGGAGTTGGCGTCCTCCGCGAAGCCGTCGGTGACGGTTCCGTCGAAGTGCATGCCGTACAGCCCGACGCAGCGCAGCCCCGCATCGACCAGCGCCGCCTCGACGACCGACCGCGGGTGGTGGCGCTGCTCGTGGACGTCGCGACGCCGACGCCACGCGCCGTCGCGCTGGCGGACGAGGATCTCCAGCGTCGCGCAGGCCCGCTCACCCGCGGCCAGCGCCGGGTCGGCCTGGCCGTCCCACACGAGCACGCGCTCCCGCGCGGGCACGACGGTCAGCGACGCAAAGGCGCTGCGATACGCGCACAGCGTGTTGACGTCGAAGACCACCACGCCGCCGGGCGCGAGGTTGCGCCGCAGCCCCGCGAGCGCGCGCCGCAACTCGTCGGCGCTCAGGAGGTAGTTGAGCGCGTCGTCCAGGCAGCAGACGAGGTCGAACGACCCAAGCACCGGCAGGCGCCGCATGTCGCACACCTCGATGCGCGCCCGTGCGCCCGCCTTCTCGCGCGCGAACCGGACCATCTGCGGCGAGGCATCGCAGGCGACGACCTCGTAGCCGCGGTCCAGGAACGGCAGGAAGCTCTTCCCCGTGCCGCAGGCGACGTCGAGGAGCCGGCGGCCGCCCAGCCCGCACGCGTGCGCGAGCCGCTCCAGCGTGGCCGTCCAGTCGTCGTAGTCGTGATGGGCGGTGAACGCGTCGTAGTGCGGCGCGAGCGCGTCGTAGGCGTCGCGGGCGCGATCGGTCGTGCTGGGCACGGCGCCACCAAACCAACCGCCCTCGGCGCCGACAAGAGCCAGGACGTGCGATCGCTCAGCACGAGCACGTCGCGCCCCCGCTCGGCGCAGGAGTCGTCCTTCGCCGCGCGATTGATCTGGGCTCGCGCCCTAGCTCGCGCGGACGTCGCGCACCAGCTCGGCCGTCTCCACCTGGAGGCCGGCGGCGAGCCGCGCGATCGTGCTGATCCGCGAGTCCTTCAACCCGCGCTCGATGCGCGAGATCTCCGCCATGTCCAGCCCGGACCGGTTGGACAGCTCCATCTGGGTCAGCCCAGCGTCGTCGCGCAGGCGCCGAAGGTTGATGCCCAGCTGCTCCTTCGGCTCCACGGCCGAGCATCGTCAGCGCGGTAGGCCGATCGGTCTAGAGCCGATAGCTCAAGTCGGCGACAGACACGACATGGGCCGGGGTCCACGGCAGGCCTGTCCGTCGCTCATCGACGGATTCCGCCCACGACGCGCGACTCGCCCGGACACGAAATGCATCGAAGTTCTTCCACTATTCCGTGTGCTGCTGCTCATTGACCGGCCGCCGTTCCGCGCTTAGCTTCCGCTTGGCCGGTGCCCCTGGGCTGCCTCAGGCCTTTCTCCCGATGACTCCAGCCCTGCCGCATGCCCCGCCCACCCCCCTGCGCCCAAGGGCCGGGCGATGAGCGCCTGGCTGGCCGGGAGCCTCGAGATGGCCGAGACGCTCGGGGGCGTGGCATGGCTCGCCATCGCCCTCCGAGCGCTCTGGCTCCTGCCGGATTGGCTGGCGAAGTGGCGGCGGCTGCTGCGCGACGAAGCGAGCGGGCGGGATCAGCGGTCGGAGCGCCCCCGGAGCGGTCCTCCTTGAGCCGTTGGCGTCGCCGAGGGTCGGCTGATGACGTTCCATCATGGAAACCGACAGCACCGGCGCTGCCTGTGCGCTCGCCGATGCCACGTCACCGAGGTCGAGTTCGCGACGCTGCGCGCCACGCTCGGCGTGGCCGACTCGGTGACGAGCAAGCACCTGCGCGTGCTCCGGGACGCCGGCTACGTGATGCTCACGAAGCCGACCGGCCGCGTGCGGTCGCGTGCGCACACGTGACAGGCCGGAGGTCGAGGTCGTCCCGCAGGCGAGAGACGCTGGCAATCGGCTGCATCTGACTCCTTTGGAACACGGGTCGATCACAGCTTCGGCCTACGCCGGCTCCTGTCCGGCACCACTCAGGCGATGACGATTGCGCTCGCCTCGAGGACCTCGCGACTACGAGCTCTACGAGCAGCACGACGGCGGGACGCCCGACTGCGTGGTGATTCCCGTCGCGTACGCCAACTGCCTGTCGGGCATGGTGCGCAGCTTCGAAGACCTTCTACGTGCAGGCCTCATCGACCGGCTTGGGCGCGTGCTCGCGGCCGAGGCGTTCCCGCGACCCGACCGTGGCGAGGTTGGCCAGTCGCACGCGCGGGCCGGAGCCGTCCGGCAGCTTGACCGGACTAAGATAGACAGTATACAGTTCGGCCGGCGCTCGCAGCTTCTCGCCGGAGAAGAGAACCACGTACTCCCGGAATCCGGCTGCGC
The DNA here is from genome assembly GCA_964422645.1 of uncultured Solirubrobacteraceae bacterium. Lineage (GTDB taxonomy): Bacteria > Actinomycetota > Thermoleophilia > Solirubrobacterales > Solirubrobacteraceae > Capillimicrobium. The sequence continues at coordinate 120,876 of CAYRCB010000004.1, forward strand.
ACTGGGCTGCGAGGACGATGGGCCACGTCGATGAAAGCACTCCCGCTTTGAGGTGATGAATGACCAGCGTTGAGGTCGGGCAGGGCGTGAACTTCCCCTCCACCGTTGCGCGATCGCGCTCGCGAGCACACCGGCGGCGGCTGCTTCGTGCGGTTGGCGTGCTGCCCGTGCTCGGGCTGCTGCTCGCCTTCGCGCCAGCAAGCCGGGCGGCGCCCGCGACCGCGTCCGAGTGGTTCGCATACGATCGGCCGGCCACCTACGACTCGCACAAGACGGCCGACGTGCACGTGCCGATGAGAGACGGCACCTATCTCTCTTGCGATCTCTATCGGCCGGCCCGGGGGCAGAGCCCGGCTCCCGGATCGTTCCCGGCGATCGTCGACGAGTACACACCGTACGGAAAGAACGTGGGTCGCCGAGACTACCTTGCCAAGGACGTCGCCTACTTCGTTCGGCGCGGCTACGTCCTCCTGGCGTGCGATGTTCGGGCAAGCGGTGATTCACCTGGCGATTCCTTCTTTCCGATCACGCCCCAGGAGAACATCGACAACTACGACGTGATCGAGTGGCTTGCGAGCCAGCCCTTCACCACCGGCAAGATCGCGCAGATCGGAGGCAGCTACGGCGGGTTCACGTCCTATCGCGTTGCCTCGCTGCAGCCACCGCATCTCGTGACCATCGTCCCTGCCCGCGCGTACGCCAGCATGTACATGGAGGCGCTCTATCCAGGCGGGATCGAGGGCCCGAGCAGCTTCGCGTGGGCGGATTACGAGGCCACCGTGAATCCCGGGCGAGCCGACGCGGACGCCATGAAGGCTCAGTGGCGCGCCCATCCTCTCTATGACGACTTCTGGCAACAGTGGGACATCACGAGGAGGTACCAGCGGATCAAGGTCCCTGTCTTGGGCTATGGCGGCTGGTATGACGTCTTCAAGCCGGGCATGATCGAGAACTACCAGGGGCTCCGGGATCACGCTTGGCTGGTGATGGGCCCTTGGCTGCACGAGCCGTATGACAGCGCTTCGTTTGCACCGGCGGGATACGGCGCGACGCTGGCTTGGCTGGATCGACGGCTCTTGGGGTTGAAGTCGGCCCCCAGGCCGCGGGCGCGGGTGACGAGCTTCGAGATGCCGCGCAGCGGCGGGCGTGGCTGGCAGCAGTTCCCGGACTGGCCGCCGCCGGGAGCCGCGCCTGTGCGGTTGGCGCTGAGAAGCGACGGCGGCCTGGCGCCCCGTCCGGGGCCGGCGGGCACGCGCTCCTACGTGGTCAACCCGTTCGACGGGCCGGCGGTCGGCGACTTCAGCGACGAGCTGGGCGCCGAGCATCCCGCGCACGACCAGCAGGCGGCAGACGTGCAGCGACTGACCTACACGAGCGCGCCGCTGTCGCGGGATGTCGTGGTGGCTGGCCCGGTGAACGTGCGGCTGCGGGCCGCGCTCAGCGCGGCGGACGGGAATCTCGTGGTCAAGCTCGAGGATGTGACCCCCGACGGGCGCTCACGGCAGGCGACCGTCGGATATCTGAAGGCCAGTCACCGCCTCTCCCACGAGCGCACGACGCCGATCGTCTCCGGTCAGCTGACCGACTTCGACATCGAGGTCTGGCCGACCCATTGGCGCTTCCAAGCCGGCCACCGTCTCCGGATCGCCATCACGAGCGGCGCCGTACCGGCGATCGTCACGGACGCCCCGATGGGAACGGTCAGCGTGGCCTCCGGCCGCGGAGGGTCGTATGCGGATGTCATGTTCCAACATCCTCGGAACGCTGGCCGGGCCCTAGCGCGGAGCCGCTAGGGCAGCACGTATCCGGGGGCATCCAGGGGGACATCTGCTGGGGATGGACCGAGCTTGAAGCCGCGGTCCATCCCGTGCCGGTTCGGTCGATCGCCGGAACCGGTCGGTGCTGGCGCACGCCCGATCACCCGCAGCCGATGACGCCTGCGGTGGTATTGCCGGAGTTGCATAGCCCTGACATTCTGTCTACAGTAGTCATATGGTCGAGGCCTTCTCGCGGTGCAGCGAGCCCGACAGCATGGATGCGGCTCGCCGCTCACGCTCGGCTGGAGGCCGAGGGACTGGGAGCGCTCCGGCGACCGCTCAGACCGGCACCCCGACACAGCTCACGGTCGACGTTCTCGCGGCCGTGCGGCTGCCCGAAGAGCGCATGGCGGAGGGCGGGCATGCCCGCTGAGCGGTTCGTCGGCCAGGCGCTGCCGCGGGTCGAGGACGAGCGACTGCTGCGCGGCGAGGGTCGGTTCGTCGACGACCTGCACCCGACGGGCTGTGTCGAGGCCGCGTTCCTGCGCAGCCCCCACGCGCACGCGCGCATCGTCTCGATCGACGTCTCCGCGGCGCGCTCCGCTTCGGGGGTGGTCTCGGTGCTCACCGCGGTGGACATGGCTGACCTGCCGCCGATGACGTTCGAGATCGCTTCTCTGATCCCTGAGAGCGTGCGTCAGACCATCGATCCTGTGGTCCGCGTCAACCCGGTCCCGATCCTCGCCGCCGAGCGCGCGACGTACGTCGGCCAGGCGGTCGCGATGGTGATCGCGGAGGACCGATATCTGGCCGAGGACGCGCTCGAGCTGATCGACGTGGAGTACGAGCCGCTCGAGGCGGTCGTCGACCCGCAGCGGGCACTGGAGCCCGACGCGCCACGCGTCGAGCCCGACTGGGATGACAACGTCGCCATCTCGTTCCGCTGCCGCCAGGGCGACGTCGACGGGGCATTCGCGCGTGCCGAGCACGTCGTCGAGGAGACGTTCCGCTCTCATCGCCAGATCGCCTCGCCGATCGAGACCCGCGGCACGCTGGCGCTCGTCGACCCGGACGGCACGCTGCGGGTCTGGGGCTCGATGCAGACGCCGCACCAGCTCCGTGACTTCCTCGCGCGCACCTTCGGTGTCGCCGCGGACGCCGTGCAGGTCGTGGCGGCCGATGTCGGCGGTGGCTTCGGCGCGAAGGGCGTCATCTATCCGGAGGACGTGCTCGTGGCCCACGCGGCACGGCACACGAGGCGTCCCGTGAAGTGGATCGAGGACCGGTCCGAGCACTTCGCCGCCACCACCCATGGCCGCGAGCAAGTGCACGAGATCGCGCTCGCCGCCGACGCCGACGGCCGCCTGCTGGCCGTCCGCGACCGCATCGTCCACAACGCAGGGGCCTACAACACCCTCGGCCTGGTCGTCCCGCACAACAGCCTGACGCATCTCACCGGCCCCTACCGCGTCGAAGCTCGCGACGTGTCGATGCGCGTCGCGCTGACGAACACCAACGTGACGTCGCCCTACCGCGGCGCCGGGCGGCCGGAGGCGGTGTTCGCGATGGAGCGAGCGATGGACCGACTCGCCCGTGCGGTCGGCCTGGATCCCGCAGAGCTTCGCGCGCGCAACGTCCTCGGGCCGGAAGAGCTGCCGTACGCCACGGGCATCGTCTACCGCGACGGCAACGATCAAGTCTTCGACTCCGGCGATTGGCCGAGTCTGCTGGCCGGCGCACGTGCGGCGGCCGAAGCAGAGCCGTGGCGCGAGCACGCCACCGAGCAGCGTGCGATCGGCGTCGGCTACGCGATGTACACCGAGGGAACCGGCATCGGGCCGTTCGAGAGCGCGCGCGCCGAGCTCGCACCGGGCGGGCGACTGCATGTGGCGACCGGCTCCAGCCCCCAGGGGCAAAGTCACCGCACGACGTTCGCTCAGGTGGCCGCCGACGCCCTCGGTGTCGACCCCGGCGCAGTGGACGTCGTGGGCGGCGACACGACCGCGATCAGGACCGGCTTCGGGACGATCGCCAGCCGCAGCATCGTGGCCGGCGGCAACGCGGTGTACGAGGCGGTCACCGCGCTTCGCGAGCAGATCCTGGGGGCCGCAGCGAGCCTCCTGGGCCGCGAGCCCGGCGACCTGGAAGTCAGCGGCGGGACGATCCGAGGCGTGGGGTCCGTGGAGACCCTGCTCACCCTCGCCGATCTTGCCGGCGCACTCTCGCCCTACAACCCCGGGCGGCCGGCCGGGGCCCCGGCGGTGCTCGTGGCCGAGGCCGTCCACCGCCCACCCACGGTGACCTGGGCGGCGGGCGTCCACGCCGTCGTCGTCGGCGTCGACGTGGAAACGGGGCAGGTCGAGATCCTGCGCTACGTCGTCGCGCATGACTGCGGCCGGCCCGTGAACCCGACGGTCGTCGACGGACAGGTCCGCGGCGGCGTCATGCAGGGCATCGGCGGCGCGCTCTACGAGGAGCTCGTCTACGACGAGACCGGCCAGCTGCGCACGGGGAGCTTCATGGACTACCTGCTGCCGACCGCGTGCGAGGCACCAGACGTCCACATGATCCACGTCGACGTGCCGTCCCCGCTGAACCCACTCGGCGTCAAGGGCCTCGGCGAGGGCGGGGCGATCGGCCCCGGGGCGGCGATCGCGAACGCCGTCGAGGACGCCCTGCGCGCCCACGACGTGGTGGTCCGCACCGGACCGCTCGGCCCCAGCCAGGTCCGCGCGCTCATCCGCGGAGCGAGCGAACGAAGGTTGATGGCCTCATGGCGTCGGTCCCCGGCGCACGAACGCGAGACCTATCGACAAACGACAGACATCGGAGGGTCGACATGAAGTACCTGACGTTCTCCCGGTTCGCCACCCCGCCGACGGCGGAAGGCCTCCTCGCCGCGAGCGAGTGGGTTGCCGAGCGCCGGGCCAGCGGGCTGTTCGAGACCGCGTACATGTTCGTGGACGGCGGCGCGTTCAGCATTCAAGAGGCGAGCTCAGCCGAGGAGATCACCGAGCGGATGCTCAGCCATCCGCTGGCACCGACGATGTCCCGCCAGGTGCGCCTGCTCATCGACCCGGCCCGGGGCTTCGAGCTGATGCTGGAGGCGGCGAGGCGATACGAGGCGTTCCCGGGCGCGCACCGATGAGGACCGTCTCCGACCGCACGAGCCCACACGAGAGGAACGCGATGACCGGCAGCACGGCGCCAGCGCTCGGTGAGAGATATGACCCGTACGGTGCGCACCTCGCCGACCCGTACCCCTTCTTCCGCATGGCGCGGGAGCACGAGCCGGTCTTCTACAGCCCGTCGCTCGACACCTGGTTCGTCACCACCTACGAGGACGTCGTGGCGATCCTCAAGGATCCCGGCACGTTCTCGTCCAAGGCGACGGTCCCGGGCCTGGACGAGTTCCCGGCCGAGGTCCAGGCTGTCCTCAACGAGGGCCTGGTCCCCTATCCGCCGTTGCAGCCGATCAACTCGGAAGGACCGGCCCATGCGCGGCTGAAGATGCTGGTCGGCCAGGGCTTCACCGTCAAGGCCGTGCAGTCCTACGCGCCATGGGTCCAGGAGATCTGCGATGAGCTGGTGGCGTCGCTGCGCGGACGAGAGACCTTCGACCTGATCGAGTCGTTCGCCTACCCGCTGCCGCTGTCGGTCGTGCTCCGTGTGCTGGGCGTCCCACCCGAGGACCTCGGCAAGTGCCGCAGCTGGGCCCACGACTACGCCACGCTGCACTGGGCATCGCGAACGGACGTCGACCGGCTTGTCGGTGCGGCGCAGCGCGTGGTCGCGTTCCAGCAGTACGTCGCCGAGCTGGTCGACCGCAAGCAGGCGCAGCCTTCGGAGGATCTCCTCAGCCGGCTGATCCATGCCCAGATTCGGGACAACGCATCGCTGTCGCGCGATGAGCTCGTCTCGATCGTCCCAGGACTGATCCTGGCCGGGCATGAGACGACGGCCGGGCTGATCGGCAACGTCACGTACGCGCTGATCGCCTCCGGGCGTTGGAGCGAAGCAGCGGCTCGTTCGGACGACGAGAGCGTCGCCGCGCTGGTCGAAGAGGCGCTGCGGTTCGATACCTCGGCGCTCGGGCTGCGCCGCGTGACGACGCGGCCGACACGCGTGCGCGACGTCGAGCTGCCGGAAGGGGCACGGGTCTTGCTCCTGTTCTCGTCGGCCAACCACGACGAGGCCAAGTTCTGCCAGCCGGAGACGTTCGATCCTGAACGCGACAACGCATCCGACCACCTGGCCTTCGGCAAGGGCATCCACCAGTGCGCCGGCGCGCGCCTCGCCCGTCTCGAGCTGAGGATCGCGCTTCAGGGCCTCTTCCACGCGTTCCCGCGTCTCACCCTGGCCGGGGAGAGCGAGCCCGAGCGGCTCCCCTCGCTCGTGCTCCACAGCTTCGCAGGCCTCCGCCTCGCGGTCGCGCCCGCGTGAGCGAACGCTGACACGTGCTCTGGCGCGGTGTCGTTCAGCGGTCTCGACGCGAACGCACACCGCGCCAGTGCTACGAAGCGGCTCGAGATCGCCGCGGGCGGCGCGGCGGCCGGCACCCGTTCTCGCTGGCCGGCTGCGACACACAGCCGCGGTCGCGGCGTTGCGGGCCGATCGTCTACTGGCCCGCGTCGAAGACCTCGATCGCGCCCACCGGGCACATCCGCTCGGCTTCGCGGACCGCGTCCTTCTGCTCGACGCCCGGCTCTAGGACCAGGAGGACCGCGAGCCCGCTGTCATCGAGGTCGAAGACGTCGGGCGCCGCGGACACGCAGTTGCCGTAGCCCTGGCAGCGCGACAGGTCGATGCTCACACGCATCAGAGGAACACCCCCAGGTTCTTGGTGCCCAGCGACGACTGGTCGAGGACGGCGCGCCGACGGGCGATCCGCCAGGCGCCGGCGACGAGCCGCAGCCGGTCGTGGCGCTCGCCGACGACGAGGTCGTACGCGCCGAGGTCGCCGCGGCTGCGGAACAGCATCAGGTTGGAGCGCACGTCCAGCTCGCCGTCGGCGTCCGCGGCCGGGCGGATGCGGACGTTGGTGACGAAGCGGCGCGTATGCGAGGGCGGGTCCTCTGCCCACGCGACGTCGGTGCGTAGCCGCTTCACGCGGAGGGTGAGCGACGGGAGGTTGTCGTCGAAGTGGCCGATGGCATCGACGACGTCCTTGGCCGGCGCCTTGCGCGTGATGCGGATGGGCGCGGTGTAGCGGACGTCGGGCGTGAACAGCTCGAGCCACTCCTCGAAGCGGCGGTCGTCGAGCAGCTCGGCCTCGCCGACGAGGAGGTCCTGCACGGCGAAGCGCGTCTCGAGGTCGACCGCGACGGTGTCGAGCGCCATCAGGTGGGCTCCGTCAGCAGGTGGTCGAGCCACGTGCGGTAGTAGGTCCGCCCGGCCGCCTCGCTGAACTTGCCGTCGTAGACGCGGCCCGGGCCGGGGAAGTCGGTGAGCGGCTCCGCCGACAGGCCCATCTCGTAGTGGAGCATGACCTCGTCGCGGCGGGCGAGCGCCGCATTGGAGTTGCGGGTCTGCGCCTCCCAGTTCTCGGTGTCGTCCTGGTCGAACATCCCCGACGTGCCGAACGTCTGCACGTACATTCGCTTGCCGAGCTCCTTCCACCAGTCCGGGGCGTTGCGCTCGACGAGATGCCACGACCAGACCTGCAGGCGATCCGGCCCGGCGGGCTGCCAGAGGCGCAGCATCATCCCGCTGACGCGCCGGCCGTCGACCACGATGAAGTTCGGGACGAGGAACGACAGGTTCGGGAACACGTTGCCGTGCAGGTTCTTGACGCGGTCGAGCAGCGCGAGCTGCTCGGGCGAGAGGCGCGCGGCGTACTCGTCGTGCAGCTCGGCCGGGAAGTAGGAGACCTCGTCGAAGTGGACGCCGACCCCGAGGCCGTGGCCGCCGCCCGGGTCGACGTGATAGCCGTCGCGGCCGAAGTCGACGCCCTTGACGAGGTCGAGCCGGGCGAGGAACGAGTGCGCGGTCGCGGTGTGGTAGGCGTCGGCGGTGAAGTTCTCGGCCGGCAGCTTCCAGGCCGACGGCACGACCCACTTCTGCGGCACGCCGACGACCTCCATCTCGGCGCGGCCGAAGACGAGGTCGAGGTACCAGCGCACGTCGCCGAGGAAGTCGCCCAGCGACGGGCCGTCCTCCTCCCACGTGGCGAAGACGAGGTCCTGGTAGCTCTCCACGCGCGCCTCGATGAGGTGCAGCGCGTCGCGGTCCAGGCCCTCGGGGTAGGCCGCGCGCTCGTACGGTGCGCCGATGAGCGTGCCCATGAACTCGCCGGTCGACGCGTAGGTGAAGCCGTGGTACGGGCAGCGCCACATGCCGACCTCGCCGAAGTCCTCGCAGGCGAGCCTCATGCCGCGATGGCGGCAGGAGTTCAGGAAGACGCGCACGACGCCGTCGTCGCCGCGGCCGACGATCACCGATGCCTCGCCCATGTCGCGCACGACGAACGAGCCGGGGTTGGGGACTTCTGACTCGTGCGCCACGAAGAGCCACGTGCGCGCGAAGAGCCGCTCGAGCTCCAGGCGGTAGACGCCCGGGTCGGTGTAGACGAACATCGGAATGCGACCCCGCTCGGGCTCCACCGTCTCCCGCAGCCGACCGCAGAGCTCCGTCGTGGTGCGTCGATCAAGCGTGGACATTTGCGGCAACAGTATACAGTTGCCTCACCGGAGGGTAAAGCCGCCGTTGACGTGCAGGACCTGGCCGGTCACGTAGCGGCTCCCGTCGCCGAGGAGGAACAGGACCGGGCCCACGGCGTCGTCGGGCTCACCGATGCGCCCGAGCGGGATCGCGGCAGCGCGCTCGGCCTCGTCGAAGCCGGGGGTGTCGTCGAGCATCGCCGTGCGGAACGGGCCGAGCGCGACCGCGTTCGCGCGCACCCCGTCGTGTGCGAACTCGAGCGCGACCGACTTCACGAGCGCCTCGGTGCCCGCCTTGGCGGCGGCGTAGTGCGCGGCGGTGGGGACGCCGCGGGTCGCCAGGCCCGAGGAGATCGCCACGACCGCGCCGCCGCCGCGCTGCGCCATGCGCGGCACGATGGTGCGTGCGCAGACGTACGCGCCAGTGAGCGAGGCGTCGACGATCCGCCGCCACTCCGCCGGCTCCAGGTCGGCCAGCCCGTGGTGAGAGACGACGCCGGCGGCACAGACGAGCATCGCGATCGGGCCGAGCTCGCGCTCGATCCGCTCGACGCCGGCGGCGACGGCTTCGGAGTCGGCGACGTCGGCGCGGACGTGGACGGTGGGCACGGCGCCAGACACGTGCTGGCCCGCCGCCGGCACGACGTCGATGGTCGCCATCGAGACGCCGCGGGCGGCCAGCGCGCCGGCGATCACACGGCCGAGGCCACCGGCCCCGCCGGTGACGACCGCGACACCCTCGGGAAAGTCCTCCCTCATTGGCGACAGTATACGAACTCCCCGCCGACGAACGATGGCGATCGCACCGCATCCGGCGAGGGTCCCGCTCCCGGGGTACGCCAGGCTCGGTGGACGCGAGCGCCGTGCCGCCGCTCAGGCCAGACCGGCCGCCGGTTCGCCGTCGGCCTCTGCGGCCCGTGCTGCGCCGTGGGCGATCACGCGCTCGCGCGTATGGAGGATGTGGCGCTCGATGGCCGCTCGCGCGCCCGCGCCGTTGCCACAGCGCACGAGCTCGAGGATCTCATCGTGCTCGGCGCTCGTCTCGTCGGGCCGGTGCAAGCCCGCGCCCCGGCCCCACAGCCGCGTGTACCGCTCGGCCCGTGCGCGGAGCTGGTCGAGCAGCTCCAAGGTGGTCTGCGCGCCCGACGGCTCGTAGAGCGTGCGGTGGAAGTGCGCGTTGAGCTCCAGCCAGCGGGCGTGGTCGGTCTCGTCGCGCATCTCCGCGTTCAGCACGCGCGCCTGCTCGACCCGGTCGGGGTCCGTCCGCGGGACGGCTTGTTCGAGCAGCCAGCCCTCCAGCAGCGCGCGCAGCGAGTAGATCTCGACGATCCGCTCGAGGTCGAGTCCGCGCACCACCGCGAGACGGTGGGCGCGCGTCTCGATGAGACCCTCGGCCTGGAGCTCGCGCATCGCCTCTCGCACCGGTACGCGCGAGACGCCGAAGTGCGCGGCGATCGCCGCCTGGTTCAGCACCGCACCGTCGGCGAGATCCCCGCTGTGGATGGCTTCGCGCAGCGCGTCGGCGACGTAGTCCGCGGTGATCCTGCGGTCGCGGAATTCGTCGTCGAGCTTGATCCCGGTGAGGTTCGTGCGTCCGTCCACGTATTCAGAATACAATCTGGTGCCAAGATCCCCGAGAGCGCCGACGCGAGCGCCGGCGCCCTCGGGCTCCCATGCTCAGCTGCCGTCTGCCGCGTTGGCTTGCTCCAGCGGCGCGGTGTCGATCACCGTCTCGATGTCGACATCACCCTTCACGGTGCCCGAGTCGTGCAGCTTCTGGGCGCCGTCGCGGATGTAGGCCTCGTCGATCGACAGCGGCTCGACCTCCTGGCCGTCGGCGTTCGTCGTCACGTTCTTGATGGTCTCGTCGACGTCGATGTCGATGTCCTTGGCGGTGTACGCGGCCTTCGGTGAGTACTTGGCCACGATCTTCTTGGCCTCGGCCGGATCCGCGATCGCGGCCGCCCAGCCTGCCTTGATCGCACGCAGCGTGCAGGCCACGGCGTCAGGGTTGGCCGCAAGGAACTCGCCGTTCACGTAGACCCCCTCGTCGGGCAGCCCCGCGCCGTACTTGTTCGGGTCGAGGACGTTGACGTCGGCCGGGTAGTCGACGCCCTGGTCCTGCAGCATCGCGATGTGCGCGTAGACGCGCAGCGGGAAGACGTCGACCTTCTTGGCCATGAAGTCCGAGACGTCGAAGTTGATGGTCTTCACCGTCACGTCGTCCTTCGAAAGTCCGACGCCCTTCAGCATCTCGGCCATCTCCGGCGTGACGTTGCCCGCCTGCTGGATGCCGACGGTCTTGCCCTTCAGGTCCTCGGGACTGGCGAGCGGCACGTCCTTCCACGAGATGTAGCGCAGCGGCGTCTGCTGGGCCGACTGGGCGACGAGCTTCATGTCGCCGCCGTTGGCGATCGCGTTGAGCGCGTCGCTGAGCGGCAGGTCGGTCATGTCGACCGTGCCCTGCGCGAGCTGCAACGCCGGGTTCACCGTCGGACCGCCCGGCTTCATCGTCATCGCGATGCCTTCGTCCTTGAAGAATCCCTTGTCGTATGCCACGAGGAACCCCGTGTAGGACGGATTGGGGATGAAGCCCAGCTGGTAGGTGACGTTCGTACCGTCGCATCTCGCCGGTGCGGCCGTCGTCGACGCCCCGGCCGTCGCCGAGGCGGTGGAACCGCCGCCGTCCGATTCATCGCTGCCGCCGCAGCCGGCGGCGACCAGCGCCAGCACCGCCCCCACGGCCCACAGCCAACGCACCTGCTTCACAGCACCCCTCCTCATCGGTGTCCTCCCCGGGCTAGCCGCGTCGCACGGACCACGGCACGACCAGGCGTTCGAGCATCAGCAGCAGCGAGTACGAGACGATCCCCGTGAGTGCGAGGATCCCGACGGCGGCCCACGCCTGGGCGGCGCTGAAGCGCTGCAGGGCGTCGTGGATCTCGTAGCCCAAGCCGTCGGCGGACTTCAGGATCTCGCAGACGACCACGCCGATCAGCGCCAGGATCACGGAGTAGCGCAGCGAGGTGAAGATCTGCGGCACGGCGGTCGGCAGGCGGATCAGCCGGAAGACTTGCCAGGTCGCGGCGTCGTACGAGCGCGTCAGCTCCAGCGCCGTCGGATCGACGCTCGTCATCCCGCGGTACGCGTACACGACCATCGACGGGAAGACCATGATGATCACGGTCACCGTCTTGAACCACAGGGTCGCGTCGATCCACATCGCCACGAGCGGCGCCAGCGCGATGATCGGCAGGGCCTGGACCGCGCTGAACGCCCCGCCGATCCGCGGCGCGATCGACGGCGGCAGCGCCAGCAGCCCGAGCGCGATCGCGAACCCGAGCAGGTTCCCGAAGCTCCAGCCGAGCACGACGGCCTGGAACGTCTCGCCGAACCCGCTGAGCAGCGCGTCGCGGTTGTCGCCGGCCGCTGAGACGATCTGGTCGGGCAGCGGCACGGCGAACTCCTCCAGCCCGAACACGTCGTTGAAGACGTGCCCCTGCCAGAGCACGACGAGCACGAAGAAGAAGACGACCGGGGCGACGATCGCGCGCACGCGAGCGGCGTCCATGTCAGCCCCCTGCTCCGCGGATCCCGGCCTGCCACGGCGTCAGCAGCCGCTCGGCCAGCGCCACCGCCTGCGAGAGCAGGAACCCGAGCGCGAGCAGGATGAGCATCGCCCCCCACAGGATCATCGCCCCGTTGGAGCCGAAGGTGATCGCCGCGAGCATGAGATAGCCGAGTCCCGACTGCGCGCCGGTGAGGTCGACGAGCACCGCGCCCACGAGGCTGAGCGGCGCCGCGATCCGCAGCCCGGTGAACAGCATCGGCACCGCGGACGGCAGCTGCAGGAAGCGCAACGTGCGCATCCGGCCGGCGTTGTAGGAGGCCATCAGCTCGTATGCGCGCGGCGGTGCCGACTTCAGCCCGCGCAGCACCGCGATCGTCACCGAGAAGAACGTGATGTACGCCGAGATGAAGACCCGCGTCGCGTCGTCGTCGCGGAAGACGTTCTGGACGATCGGGACGAGCGCGATCATCGGGACCATCTGCGCCGCCAGGATGAACGGGGTCATTCCCGCCTCCAGCCACGAGCCCTGCGCCATCAGGATGCTGAACGCAATCCCGACCAGCGAGCCGATCGCGAAGCCGATCAGTGCCTGACGCAGGCTCGTCCAAGAGGCGTCGGCCAGCCCCTGGCGCTCGTCGACGAGGAGGTCGACGACCTGGTGCGGATAGGGCAGCTTCGCGTCGGCGAGCGGATCGCTGCCGGCGTGCACGAGCCACGCCCCGAGGTACCACAGCGCAAGGACGACGGCGATCGAGCCAAGCGCGAAGAGCAGGTCGCGGCGGCGCTCGGCACTCATCGATGCTCCTGGGTGAAGATCAGCTGGCGGATGTCGGCCTCGATGTCGACGAAGGCCTTCGTGTCGCGTGTCTCGTCGGTGCGGGGACGCGGAAGGTCCACGTCGATCACGCGCATGACGCGGCCCGGGCGGGCGCTCATCACGACGATCCGATCCGAGAGCAGGACCGCCTCGGAGATCGAGTGCGTGATGAACACGACGGTCGTACCCGGGTTGCTCGCCCAGATGGCCAGCAGCTCGGTCTGCATGCGCTCGCGGGTCATCATGTCCAACGCGCCGAACGGCTCATCCATGAGCAGGAACGGCGGGCCGAACGTCAGCGCCCGAGCGATGGCGACGCGCTGCTGCATCCCGCCCGACAGCTGCCACGGGCGGTGCTTGCGGAAGTCCTTGAGGCCGACGAGCTCGAGCAGCTCCTCGGCGCGCTCGCGCCGCTGAGCCTTGGACCGACCCATGATCTGCAGGGGCAACGCGACGTTCTCCTCGACCGTGCGCCAGTCGAACAGGATCGGCTGCTGGAACACGATCCCGAAGTCGCGCTTGCGGCGCATCTCGTCGGCTGTGCCGCCGGCCACGGCGATCGAGCCGGAACTCGGCTGCTGCAGGCCGGCGATCAGCCGCATCATCGTGGACTTGCCGCACCCCGACGGTCCCAGCAGCGAGACGAAGCTGCCCTGCGGCACGTCGAAGGAGACGTCCTCGAGGGCGGTGACCGCGGACGCACCGCCGCCGAACACCTTCGTGACGTCGGACACCGCGATGGCCGAGGGCCGGCCGGTGAGGGGTGCGTGGTCGGGCGCGGCCGGGGGCGGCTCCACGCTCGCGATGGCTGCGTCGGTCTCGCTCATGGGGTCAGTTCCACCGTGTTCGTTCAGCGTGGTGTATACAGAAGACTTTATTCAGTTGCGGGACGCCTGTCAACGCCCACATCCGGTCGTGTGTCCCGCCGTCGCCGTCCCAGTCGTGCAGGAACGCGGCGCGCGAGACGGCAGGCGCCGCCGCGCGCGTCGGGCTGCGCGAAGCGTGCCGCCTACTGCCGTCAGCGACCCGCCGACCCGCTCAGCCGCGACGCCGGCGCGAACGCGAGGTCGTCGCTCATGCGGTCGTCTCGAGGTACCAGGCGGCGATCTCGTCGCTCGTGGCGCGCCACACGTCGGCGTGGCCGGCGATGTGCTCCAGGGCCCGCGCCACGTGGCCGGCCCGCGACGGCTGCCCGGCGAGGAACGGATGCAGCCCGATGCCGAGGACCCGGGGGCGGTCGCCGCCCTCGGCGTAGAGCGTGTCGAACCCGTCGACGATCGCATCGTGCAGGTCGCGGCCGGAGCCGTGGTGGAGAACGCAGACGGGGATGTCGTTGATCTCGCCGGAGTACGGCACCGACAGCAGCCGCCCCGCCGGCACGCGCATGTCATAGGGCAGGTCGTCGTTGGCCCAGTCGAGCGTGTGGGTGAAGCCCAGCTCGGCGAGGACCGCGGTCGTGTTGAGCGTCGAAGTCAGCGCGGGGCCCAGCCAGCCGCGCGGCCGGACGCCGACCATCGCCTCGAACTGCTCGGCGAGCCCGCCCACGTACGCAAGCTCCTCCGCTCGCTCCATCCCGACATGCCACGTCGAGTTGTCGCGCCCATGCGCGACCCACGCCCAGTCGCGCGCCCGCGCCTCCTCGACGATCGCCGGGTAGCGCTCGAGCACCTCGGCGTTCGTGATCGCCGACGCGCGGAACCCGTGGCGGTCGAGGATCTCCATGAGCCGGAAGACGCCGACCCGCGGGCCGTAGTCGCGCCAGCCGTAGTTCGTCGGGTCGGGAACGAGCTCGGCGGTGAACGGCGCCAGGCTCAGCGCCGGCTGGCCGAACGCGTAGTGCTCGACGTTGACGCCGATCCACACGGCGATCCGCGCGCCGCCCGGGAGATCGAGCCGCGGCCGGCCGACGATCGGCGTGTAGTCGTAGAGCGGGTTCTCCATGGCCATGGCGGTCTCCGATCAGGCGGTCAGGCGGGCGAACGCGGCGTGGGGGTCGCGCAGCCGGGTATGCACGACCTTCGTCTCCAGGTAGCTGTGCAGCTCCTCCACCGACTCCTCGCGGCCGATCCCGCTGTTCTTCGTGCCGCCGAACGGCGTGCCGAAGTAGTGGCGGGTGGAGTCGTTGACCCAGACGTAGCCGGCGTCGAGACGGTCCGCGGTGGCGTGGGCGAGGTCCAGGTCGTTCGTCCACACGCTCGCGGTGAGGCCGAGGTCGACGCCGTTGGCCAGCTCGACCATCTCGTCGTAGGAGCTCCAGTCCATGACCGACATGACCGGGCCGAAGATCTCCTCCTGGGCGATCGTCATCTCGGGGCGGACGTCAGCGAACACGACCGGCTCGACGAACCAGCCGCCAGCGGGCGCCCCGTCGGGGTGGCCGCCGCCGGTGACGAGCGCGGCGCCGTCGGCGACGCCGCGCTCGAGGTACCCGGTCACGCGCGCGTGATGGGCGGCGCTGACGACCGGGCCCATGTCCGTCTCGTCGCGGTAGGCGACGCCCACCTCGTAGGCACGCAGCTTCGCGGCCACCCGCTCGACGAACGCGTCGTGGATGCTGCGGTGGACGAGGACGCGGGAGTTCGAGCCGCACGACTGGCCCTGGCAGACGTTGAAGTTCATCCCGAAGATCGCGCCCTCGACCGCCTCGTCGAGGTCCACGTCGGGGAAGACGACCATCGCGTTCTTGCCGCCGAGCTCGAGCGTGACGTGCTTGACCGTGCCCGACTCGGCGGCGCGGCGCTGGATCGTCAGGCCGGTCGCCGCCGAGCCGGTGAACGCGAGCCGCTTGATCGCGCGGTGCGTGACGATCGCGTCGCCGACCGCGGCGCCGCCGGCGACGACGTTGACGACGCCGGGCGGGAACGCCTCGGCGAACAGCTCGGCCAGGCGCAGCGTGGAGAGCGAGGTCTGCGGCGCAGGCTTCATGACCAGCGTGTTGCCGGTGATGAGCGACGGCAGCGGCCGCGTGACCGCGAACATCGCCGGGTGATTGAACGCGGTGATGCGGCCGACGACGCCATAGGGCCGGCTCGCCGTGTAGTGCAGGCCGCCCGGGCTGGCCGGGATCACGTCGCCCGTCATCGCGCCGGCCAGGACCGGCCAGCCCTCGAGGTAGGTGTGGCAGAGGTCCACGTCGACGCGCATCGCCGCGACCGGGTTGCCGCAGTCGATCGCGTCGAGCATCGCCAGCTCCTCGCGGTGCTCGCTCAGGAGGTCGGCGAAGCGCGCGAAGCACGCGCTGCGGCCGCGGACGCCCAGCGCCTCCCAGGCCGGCTGCGCGGCGCGCGCCGCGGCGACCGCACGCTCGACGTCGCCGCGGCTGGCCTCGGGCACCTCGGCCAGCGGCGCACCGGTGCTCGGGTCGTGGGTCTCGCTCACGGCGCCGCCCTCGGCGCCGACGAGCTCGCCGCCGATGAGCATCGAGAAGGTCCGCCCGGTGACATAGGCGGCGACGGGATCCTCGATCAGGCTGTCGGTCATCGCGTGGTGCTCCTCAGAATCCGGGGGTGAGGACGTCGAGCAGCGCTGGGCGGCCGGAGCGCACGACTTCGAGCGCAGCGGCCAGCTGCTCGGCGAGCGTGTCGGGGTCGGCGATCGGGCCGGCGGCCCAGACGCCGAACGAGCGAGCCAGGCCGGCGAGGTCGACAGGTGGGTCGTCGAGGCCTGAGCCCTCGTAGCGGCGCTCGTCGCTGCGCCCGCGGTGGCGGGCGATCCGCGCGGCGTGCTCGACCGTGTTGCCGTATTGGCGGTTGTCGTGGACCACGGTGAGGATCGGCAGGCCGCGGCGGGCGGCGGTCCACAGGGCGTTGGGCAGGAACAGCAGGTCGCCGTCGGCCTGGACGTTCACCGCGACCGTGTCGGGGCCGAGCGCGATCGACGCCCCGACCGCGGCGCCCGGGCCGTAGCCCAGGCCGCCGCCGGCATGCCAGCCGAGGTGCTGACGCGGGCGGTCGAGGTCCCAGAGCCGATGCTCGCGCCGCTCGTTGGTCCCGTTGACGAGGACGAACCGCTCACCGTCGAGCACGCGGCCGAGCTCGGCGAGCATCCGGTCCAGCGGCACGACGCCGACGCCGGTCGCGGCGGCGGCCGCGGCGCGGTCGCGCTCGCGGACAGCGGCGGTGCGCTCGGCGATGCGGGCGCGCCGGGCCGCAACGGCCTCGGGATCGGGCGAAGCGCGCCGCCCGCTGCGCGCGGCCGGGCCGTCCGCGGCGGCCCTCAGCGCGTCCAGCAGCGCCGCCACGGTGCGGTCCGCCGTCGCCGTCACGTGGCGGGCGGATGGCATCAGCGCCTGGTAGTCGTGCGACCAGCCGCGCAGCTTCAGGTGGCCGACCCCGACGTTCAGCAGCCGCGCGGAGCTGCGGCGCAGCGGGGTCTGGAGATCCTCGACGTCGAGGGCGAGGACGACATCGGCCTCATCGAGCAGCTCGGGCACGCCGGTCGCGCACAGCGGATGACCGGTCGGGAACGCGTGGCGCACGGCGAGGTCGACGACCGGCGCGCCGAGCGCCTCCGCCAGCTCGACGAGCGCGCCGAACGCCGCTTTGGTCTCGCCCGCATAGCCGGCGAGGATCGCGGGACGCTCTGCGTCCAGCAGCTCGTCGCGGAGCAACGCGACGTCCTCGGCGGCGGGCGCGGGCGGGGTCGGGACGGCATACCCGGCGAGGCCGCCGGCCGGACCCGGTCGCGCGCCGCCCGGCGGGGACGAGTCCGTGGGGACGCCCTCGGGCAGCGGGTCCTCCTGGAGGTCGACGTCGTAGCAGAGGTAGACCGGCCCGGTCGGCGCCGCGCACGCCGCGCCCAGCCCCCGCGCGAACGACTCGGGGATCGACGCGACGTCCTGCGGCTCGTCGTCCCACTTCACGAAGTCGCGCACGATGCTCGCCTGGGGCGACGCCGTGTGGATCCAGTCGATCCACGGCCTCCGGCTCGCCTTCGACTTCGGCCCGGTCCCGCCGAGCAGCAGCATCGGCGCGCGGTCGCACCACGCGTTGTAGATCGCCATCGACGCGTTCTGCAGCCCGACGACGTCGTGCAGCAGCACGCCCATCGGCCGCCCCGCCGCCTTCGCGTAGCCCTGCGCGGCGGCGACCGCGACCGCCTCGTGCAGGCACAGCACGAGCTCGGGCGCTCCGTCGGCGTGCACGAGCGAGTCGTGGATGCCACGGAACGACGCGCCGGGGTTCAGTGCGACGTGCTCGATGCCCGCCTCGACGAGCAGGTCGACGACGATGTCGGAGCCGTAGCGCGTCACGCGCCGCACGCTCCCACGGCCGCGAGCTGCTCGACGACGACCTCCAGGAGCTCGTCGCTGTTGAACTCGAAGAAGAGGAAGTGGCTGTTGCCGTGGATGCCCAGGTCGGGTAGCCACACCAGCTCGGCGTCGGCGCCCCAGCCGCGCAGCAGCCCGATCGTGCGCTCCTCGATCGCCCGCGTGTGCGCGGGGTCCTCCCCACCGGCCAGGAGCCGGATCGGCTTACCGGCGAAGCCCGCGCCGCTGTCGACCGTCGGCATGCCGTCGAGGACGCCGAGCCGCTGCAGCAGCATCCGCGGCGGCAGGCCGACGAGCCCCGCACGCATGGTGTCGACGTGCTCCATCGGGAAGCGCGACGACGTCGCGATGCCCTGCTGGAAGACGTACGCGTCGCCGTAGAGGTTCATCACCCGACGGTCGACGCGGTAGACCACGCCGGTGTCGGCGAAGGCGATCTCGGCGACGTCGCCGTCGTCGCTGAGCACCTCCGAGCGCGCCACGACGTTCGCCGGGTACGCGCCCGCGACCGAGAGCACGCCGGCCACGAGATCCGGCTCGTGCTCGACGAGCTGCCACGTCACCGCCCCGCCCATCGAGTGGCACATCACGACGACCGGCTCGCCGATTACGTCGCGCAGCAGCGCGCGGTAGCCGTCGACGACGTCCGCGTACTCGATCTCCAGCCCGTTGCGGTTGCCCGACCGGCCGGTGCCGGGCCAGTCGGTGATCCAGCAGCCGAAGCCGCGCATGGCGAGTTGGTCGGCCCACCCCATGCGGCCGTCGGGCGTCGCTCGCCAGCAGGCGCCGGTCGCCCCGCCGCCGTGGATGAGCAGCAGCGGCGGCTGGCCGGGCGCGCGCTCGCCGAGGCGCTCCCAGTAGAGGCCGGTGCGGGGCTCGTGCCCCACCGTCGCCCTGGTCATGGCGTGATCAGTCCTCCGTTGACGTGCACGACCTGGCCGGTCAGCGCCCGCGCCTCGTCCGACAAGAGGAACAGCGCGACCCGCGCGCAGTCCTCGGGGGTGGGAATGAATCCGAGGGGCATCGCGGCGCGCACGCGGGCGACGCCCTCGTCGCCGCCGTTCATCGCGCGGAAGCGGGGCGTGTCCGTCGGCCCGGGCGCGAGGCAGTTCACGCGCACGCCGTGCGGCGCGAGCGCGGCGGCGAGCGAGCGCGACAGCGCGATGACGCCGGCCTTGGCCGCGGTGTAGCCGGCGCGGTCGACGCCCGCCAGCAGCGCGTAGCCGCTCGACGTCGTGACGATCGCGCCGGAGCGCTGCGCGCGCAGCACCGGGGTCGCGGCCCGGCAGACGAGGTAGGCCGACGTGAGGTTGAACGCGAGCTCGCGCTCCCAGTCGGCCGGTTCGAGCTCGTCGAGGTCGGCCAGGTGCGCACCGCCGACCGTCGTCAGCAGCCAGTCCAGGCCGCCGTGGCGCCGGGCGGTCGCGTCGACGGCGGCGCGGGCCGAGTCGGCGTCGGTCGCGTCGCAGCGCACGAACGCGACGTCGCCGTCGAGCGCCTCGACCGTCGCGGCGGCCGCCTCGTCGACATCCGCGACGACGACGCGCGCCCCCGCGGCCGCGGCCAGGCGCGCGGCGGCCAGCCCGATGCCGGAGCCACCGCCGACGACGAGCAGCGTGCGCCCCTCGCTCATGCCAGGAAGCTGGGCGGCGGCGTCGGCCCCCAGCGGTTGATCGTCTTCGTCATCCGGTCGCCCGCCTCCCAGCGGATCGGCTCGTGCACGGTCTCGTCGGGGATGTGGGCCATGTCGGCGAACAGCTCCACCCGCAGGCCGGAGGACGGGTCGCAGACGTACGCGAAGAGGTTGCGCCCGGGCCCGTGGCGCCCGGGCCCGTACTCGACCTTGAGGTCCAGCGCCGCCAGGTGATCCAGCAGCGGCTGATACGCCTGCCAGCCGCCGATCTCGAAGCCGAGGTGGTGCAGGTCGCCGCGCTCGCCGGGCCGCAGCCCGACATTGTGATGCTCGGTGGCGATGCGCAGGAAGAACAGCCCGTCGCCGATCTGCTCCGACAGCCGCATGCCCAGCACGTCGACGTAGAACGCCGCCGCGGCCGCCGGATCGGGGGCCTTCAGGTTCAGGTGGCCGAGCCGGCGCGGGCGCAGCGAGGCGTGAGCCGGCGTCGCGACGGTCAGAGCGGCGGCCGGCTCGCAGGCCAACGGGTTGCCGGCCGCGTCGGCGAAGGCCAGGCCGCCCGCCTCGGTCGGCTGCGCCGTCGCACCGGCCTCCTCCAGGCGCCGCGCGAGCGCCTCCAGGTCGTAGCCCTCCCCGACCTCGAAGACGACCCGCCGCAGACCGGTCGCCGCGGCGTGCTGCAGCTCAATCGCCGCTTGGCCGCGCTCGCCGTAGTCGCCGTCGCACCAGGCCGTCCAGCCGTCGCCGCGCTGGACGAGCGCGAAGCCGAGGCCCTCGCCGAGGAACTCGGCGGTGAGGTCCGGGTCGGGGACGCCGACCGCCACCCCGGCGAGCCGGCCGAGCCGCCCCGCCGCCGCGGCTGCGGCCGCCCCGGCGGCGTCAGGCGTCGACGCAGACGTACTGGATGTCGAGGTAGTCATCGATCCCCTCCCGGCCCCCCTCGCGACCGAGCCCCGAGTGCTTGATCCCGCCGAACGGCGCGGCGGCGTTGGAGACGAGCCCGCGGTTCAGCGCGACCATGCCGGTCTCCAGATCCTCCGCGATGCGCAGCCCGCGTTCCATGTCCCGCGTGTAGAGGTACGCGACGAGCCCGTACTCCGTGCGGTTGGCCAGCGCGACCGCGTGCTCGGCGTCGTCGACCGCCGTGATCGCGGCGAGCGGTCCGAAGATCTCCTCGCGGGACGCCCGCGCGCCCGGATCGACCCGGTCGAGCACGGTCGGCTCGAAGAACCACCCGTCGCGGTCGGGCGCGCGGCCGCCGGTACGGACGATCGCGCCCCGCTCGGTCGCGTCTGCGACGAGGTCCGCCAGCCGAGCCTGCGCGCCCGCGTCGATCAGCGGGCCGACCTCACTCGCAGGGTCCGCGCCCGGTCCCACGCGCTGTGCCGCCATCCGCTCGGCGAGCCGGCGGGCGAACGGCTCCGCGACGGGTCGCTCCACGAGGAAGCGATTGGCAGCGGTGCAGGCCTCTCCCATGTTGCGCATCTTCGCGATCATCGCGCCCTCGACGGCGCGGTCCAGGTCCGCGTCGGCCAGCACGACGAACGGCGCGTTGCCACCGAGCTCCATCGACGGCCGCACGACCTGCGGTCCGCACTGGGCGATCAGCAGCCGCCCGACCGCGGTCGAGCCGGTGAACGAGAGCTTGCGCACGCGGCCGTCGGCGAGCAGCGGCCCGCATAGCGCCGCCGCATCGCTCGTGGTCAGGACGTTCACCACGCCGGCCGGCAGGCCGCAGTACTCGAGGATCCGCGCGAAGGCGAGCGTCGTCAGCGGCGTCTGCGGCGCGGGCTTCAGCAGCGCGGTACAGCCGGCGGCCAGCGCCGCGGCGACCTTGCGGGTCGCCATCGCCAGCGGGAAGTTCCACGGCGTGATGAGCAGGCACGGGCCAACCGGCCGGCGCGTGACGAGCAGCCGCGAGCGGCCGTCGGGAGCGCGGCGGTACTCACCGCCGTGGCGGACCGCCTCCTCCGAGAACCAGCGCAGGAACTCGGCGCCGTAGTCGACCTCGTCGCGCGCCTGGGCGAGCGGCTTGCCCATCTCGGCGGTGATGAGCGCCGCGAGCTCCTCGCGGCGCTCGTGGACGGCGTCGAACGCGCGGCGCAGCAGCTCGGCGCGCTCGCGCGGGGCAGTGGCCGCCCAGGCCGGCTGCGCGGCCGCGGCGGCGTCGAGCGCCGCCATGCCGTCGACCGGCCCCGCGTCGGCGACCTGCCCGAGCACCGCGCCCGTCGCGGGGTCGTGGACCTCGAACGTCGCCCCAGAGCCGGCGTCCGACCAGCTGCCCCCGATGAGCAGGCCGCGCGGCACGCCGCCGAGCGCCGCGTCGGCGACCGCCGCGCTCACTCCGCCCCCTCCACCAGCGCCGCGGCCGGCACCGGGAACGGCTTCAGCCGCGTCAGCTCACCCAGCTCGCGACCGCGGCCGGCGGCCCCCGCGGCGTCGATCAGCGCAGCGGCGAGCGCGAGGTCCTGCAGGGCGGTCCCGACCGACTTGAACGTCAGCAGGTCGCGCCCCGCCTCGATGCGTCCGTCGGCGCCGTACCAGTCGGGCATCGACACGATCCGCTCCTCGCCCAGCGCCCCGCACTGCAGCGCGTGGCCGACGTCGCCGGACTCGAGCATGATCTGGCGGGCGTCGTCGACGAGCAGCACCGTGGAGCGGCGCAGGGTCGCAGCGTCGAGCTCGCGCAGGTCGGGCCGGGTCGAGCCGATGGACAGGACGACCGCTCCGGGCGGGAACGCGGCGCCGTCGACGACCGGCATCGCCGACTTCGTGCAGAGCACCGACACCGGCACGTCACCGACCGCCTCCTCCACCGAGCCGACCGCGCGCACGGCGATGCCGAGTTCCTCCGACATCCGCGCCGCGAAGCGCTCGCGCCGCTGCGGCGACGGGCTGTAGACGAGCGCCTCGCCCAGCGGCCACTGACGCGCGAACGCCCGCAGATGGCCCTCGGCCTCGAAGCCGCTGCCGACGACCCCGAGCCGGGTCGCTCCCCTCGGCGCAAGCAGCTCGCCGGCGACAGCGGTCGTCGCGGCGGTGCGCAGCCGCGTGACCTCGTCGGCGTCGACGACCGCCCGCAGCGCGCCTGTCGCCTGTTCGTAGACCAGGATCAGGTACCGCGTGCCGATGCCCTCGGCCAGCGACATCACCTTCAGGCCCATGTGCGGATGCAGCGCCGCCGGCATGACGCGCAGGAACCCCGCCGGCAGGTCGACGTCGAGCCGCGGTGGCAGCGCCACCCGCGCCTCGCGCTGGGCGTCGAGGACCGCCCGCGCAGCCGTCATCGCCACCTCGTGGGTCGCGAGCGCCCGGACGTCGTCGCCGTCGAGGAAGAGCGTCACCGCACGCGGCCCTCGTAGAAGGCGTCGTCGCCGGCCGGCAGCTCGAAGCCCGAGGCGGCCAGACCGGCGCGCAGCGCCTTCATCTGCCCGGGCTGCAGGCGCATCTGCGGCATCCGCAACAGCCCGCCGTTGAAGCCCTGCAGCCACCCCAGGTACTTCCAGCCGACGCGGTGGATGAGATGGGCCCCGGCGAACGAGGCATGGAACTGGCCCTTGGCCTCGCGCCCGGGGTTGTAGCTCCAGAAGAGCTCCATCGCCTCGTCGAAGCGGTCCCCGTTGAGCGCGGCCATCATCCGCGGAACGCGGTCGCCGAACGCCTCGTAGCCGCTGGTGCCCCACCAGCGCACGCCATAGGCGGCGGCCAGCGCGGGCGCGTGCTGCTCCATCGGGTTCTGCACAAGCGCATGGGGGCTGCAGCGAGCGTGGACCTCGGCGAACGCCGACATGTGCGCGGAGCCGCCGCCCTCGTACTTCAGCGCAGCCGCGGTCTCCAGCTTGCACAGCTCCTCGAGCGCGTCGACCGGGAAGCCGGCCGGGTGCAGCGGCTTGAACCCCCAGGTGGCGACGCCGAAGAGGATCAGCGCGAGGTTCGTGCGCTCGGCGATGAAGCGGGTGTGCTCGACGATCTCGGCCGAGCTGCGCGGCCGGAACGCCGGCGGGTAGGACAGCAGCGCCGCCTCCGCCCCGACCGCCTCGGCGGCGCCGGCGACCCGCAGCGACTGCTCGACGGTGTCGAAGCTCAGGTGGGCGACGATCTTGAAGCCGGGCGGCGCCGCGTCGGCGGCGACCTCGAGGAAGCGGAGGTACTCGTCGACCGTCGTGCCGCACTCCGAGGCGACGAGCGTGCCCCAGAAGCCGAGCTTCGCGGCGTGGGCGACGTCGTGGCGGATCGCCGCCTCGTTGAGGCCGGCGAAGTCCTCGTCGAAGGACGGCAGCGTGACGTTGCAGCCGCCCTCCCAGGTGGTGCGCGCGCGGTCCTTGACCTCGCCGCGGGTGTAGGGAAGCGCCATCAGTTCAGTCCTTCCGGGTCGTCGCGGTCGTGCGATGGATGGGCCGGTACGTCCAGCGGCCGCTGCGGAACCAGTCGCGGCGGGCCAGCTCGGCGCGGCGGGGGGTGTCGCGGGCGGCGGCGCGCTCCGGCGCGTCGAGGCTCTCGAGACCGCGCAGCTCGTGCAGCGCAAGGTGGGTCCAGGACGGGCCGTCGCCGCCGGGCCGCACCCCGTAGCGGCGCACGCGCAGCCAGCCCGGCACGCGCATGAGCAGCGGTACGTGCTCCTCCTCGTACCAGCCGTCGAAGTCGGGTCGGTCGCCCTCGGGGACCGCGAAGGCGACGACGAAGAGCGCGCCGGCCTCCTCCGCCGTCGGGCCCGTGTCGGAGATCTGGTCAGCGAGGTAGCGGGTGAAGCCCAGGACGTTGCCGAGCATCCGCTCGGTGCGGGGCCCGGGGTCGGCCTTCAGGCGCCGGTAGGCGTCGGTCTCCAGCGCGCCGACGTCGTCGAGGAAGTAGCACGCGAGGTAGCGCGCGGCGTCCACCTCGCCGTCGCCGGAGGCGCGCTCGTAGCGGATGGCCTCGGCGAAGCCGGGGATCGCCATCCGCGCCGGGATGTGCTCGGCCTCGTACCAGTCGTGGAAGTCGTCCTCCCAGCCGGCGGGCGGCTCCATCTGGGAGAAGAGCAGGCCCGCGCTCATCTGAGCCCGTCCCCCGCCGTCGCCTCGTCCTTCGCCAGCCCACCCACGCGGTGGTGGACGCGGCCGCGCGAGGCCATCGCGGCGATGACCACGATCTCGTCGGGGCGCGGGCCGTCGGGCACTGAGAAGGTGACCGTGTCGTAGAACTCGCGCACGAACAGCGCGCGCTTGTAGGCCAGCGGCACGTCGATCGCGGCGCCCGCGGCAGCGACCTTCGTGTTCGACGTGACCCAGGTGGTCCCGCCGATCGTGGCGCGCATCGCGTCGCCGAACGGCGTCGTGAGGCAGGCGACGCCGTGCTCCTGCTCGCCCGCGACACCCACGATCGCCCCCTTGCCGCAGCTCTCCGGCTCGCGGCCGCCCAGCGCGGCGGCGCAGCGCTCGACGAGTTCCCGCGCGAGCGCGGCGCTCGGCTCCAGCAGCGCCTCGAGGGCCTCGGCGTAGCGGCCGGCGTAGGGGTTGGGGATGACGGCGCCGACGGCGGCCTTCACGAGCGGTTCATCTGCGACGGGGCCGCCGTCCGAGCGCACCTCCTGCGTGAAGGTGACCCAGGCGCGGGCGGTGAGGGTGGTCATGTGGTCTTCCTGATCATTGCGTACTGACAACTGTATACAGACTCATCGCCGCGGCGCAACGACGCCGCCACGACCGCGCCGCGCTCAGATGAGGAACGTGACGTTGCCCAGCGGCAGATCGCTGTTGACGAGGCGGATCTCCTTGCGGCGGATCCGCAGGCCGTCGGGGGTCCGCACCAGGCGGTGCAGCACGCGCGCGTAGTAGACGCGCTGCGCCCCGCGCCGGACCTCGGCGACCGACAGCGACGACGCCACGTCCAGCTCGCCGGCAGCCTCGTCGCGCACGCGCACGTTGCCGATCAGGTGGACCGTCCGCGACGGCGGGTCCTGCGAGTAGGCGAACCCGGAGGACAGACGCAGCACGCGCTCCACGAGCCGGCGCTTGTCGTCGTAGGCGATCTGGACCTCGCTGGCGGGATCGGGCGCGTCGCCCTGTGGAACGTAGTAGAGCGCGTCGTCGGTGTAGAGCTCGAGCCACGCGTCGAAGCGGCGGTCGTCGAGCAGCTCGGCCTCGTGGTAGAGGAAGTCGGCGACCTCGGCGCTCATGCGCGCTCCCCCATCGCCGCCTTCCAGCGCCGATAGAACGCCCGCTGGGGCACCTCGTCGGCGGCGTGGCCGATCAGGGTCCCGTTCTCCCCGGGCTGCTCGCGATGCGCGCCGCGGCTCATCACCAGCCAGTCCTCCTCGACGGCCTGCATGCCTTGGGTGACGCGGTCGAAGGCGATCTCGATGTCGTCGGCGCCGCCCATGCCGGCTGGGCCGTAGAAGCCCTCGTGGGTGCGCAGGATCGCGGTGTTCTCCGCGTCCGGCGACCCGTCGTGCATGATCGGGTAGAGCCGCACCTCGGTCCGGTTGGCCTTCTTGGGCAGCACGTGGCGCAGCTGCGCGCCGACGAAGCAGAGGTTCGGGAACACGATGAGGTTGAACGGCAGGTCGCCGAGCTGGCCGCCGTTGTTGCCGGTCTCGGGATCGCCGAACTCGTGGACCGAGTGGCCGTTGCCGAGGTCGATCGTCCGCCACTGCGGGTTGTGGAGGATGTTGGCCATGATCGGCGGCGGCTGGCCGATCCGGTCGGCGAGCACCTCCATGAACGACCGGTGCACGAAGCCGAAGTGATAGTTGTCGATCGTGTTCTCGACCTGAAGCTTCCAGTTGCCGTCGTAGGTGAGGCGGTGGGAGCCGGCCGAGAGGCGGATGCCGTTCGGCCCCTGGGCCGCGACGATGTCGAGGTAGCGCCGCGCGTTGCCGAGGTGCTCCTCCAGCGTCGGCCCGTCCTCGAGGAAGGAGGCGAAGACGAAGCCGGCGTAGCTGGCCACGCGCGGGAGGCGGGCGAGCCCGAGCTGGGCGCGGTCCAGGCCGTCGTAGGCGTCGTCGTAGGTGATGCCGCGCAGCTCGCCGGAGTTGCGGTAGGTCCAGCCGTGATAAGCACAGCGGAAGTAGTTGGCGTTGCCGGTCTCGTCCTGGCAGACGGTCGCGCCGCGGTGGCGGCAGCGGTTGAGCAGGACGTGGAGCTCGCCGTCGTCGGCGCCGCGGGTGACGATCACCGGCTGCGTGCCGGCGAACGTCGTCTTGTAGTCGCCGGGCTCGGGCAGCTCGCTCTCGTGGGCGACGTAGAGCCACGACCGATGGAAGACGCGCTCGCGCTCCAGCTCGAACACGGCCCGATCGGTGTAGATGCTGCCGTGGACGCGCCAGTCGTCGGTGATCAGCCGCGCGGGGTCAATGGTCAGGCTCATCCGGTGCTCCTTGGTTGCTGCTCCAACCGGTCTGGCTCGGGTCGAGGAACGGGCCGAGGCGGGCGTGGTCCAGCCACGTGAGGCTGGCCAGCTCGAGGGGATCGAGGCAGATCGACACGCCGTTCTGGCGGTTGAGGACACGCAGCCGCGGGCCGTTGCCGAGCATGTCGATCGAGACGGACACCGAGGCGAACTCGTTCGTCAGCGTCAGCGTGCCGTCCTCGCTGGAGTGGTAGCTGCTCACGAGCTGCCTAGTGTATACTGTTGTCAAGCAGATCGACCGCTCGCTTCGGCGCCGGGGTGTTGCGGCTGCGGGTGAAGCGGACCTCGCCCTCGGTCACCGCGGCGCAGACCGCCGGCATGTCGCCGGCCCGCAGCGCGGTCGCCCAGCAGTCGCCCGCCGAGCCCAGCGGCGCGTCGACGAGCAGCAGGTCCGCCGGCCGGCCGACCTCGAGGACCCCGGCCTCCAGGCCGTAGACGCGGCCGACGCTGCCGGTGGCGGCCGCGACCGCGAGCTCCGCGGTGAGGCCGTCGAGCGAGACGAGCTCGGCCATGAGGTGCCAGAGTGCGAGCGGCACGACGCCGGTCCCGGTCGGCGTGTCGCTGGAGATCA
The DNA here is from genome assembly GCA_964422645.1 of uncultured Solirubrobacteraceae bacterium. Lineage (GTDB taxonomy): Bacteria > Actinomycetota > Thermoleophilia > Solirubrobacterales > Solirubrobacteraceae > Capillimicrobium. The sequence goes on from CAYRCB010000004.1 coordinate 148,539, forward strand.
GCAGCCGGTGCTCCTGGCCATGCTCGCGCGCGAGCGCGCAGATCTGCAGCGCCGAGCGCAGGTTGCCCGCCATCGCCAGCTGGAGTGCGATGTCGCCGCCCTCGACGACGATCCGCTCGTTGTCGTCGGGCGTCATGGCAGTCGGGCCGCCGTTGACGTGGAAGGAGACGTGCGGGCGCATCGCCAGGATCGCGGCCGCGTCGATGCGGTCCAGCGAGCCTGGGATCGAGCCGCCGCCGGTGTGGGCGGTGATGACCAGGCCGGCGTCGCGCGCCGCGTGGGCGAGCGGGACATAGTCCATCGGCGTCGCGACCGCGCCGAAGCCCGCCTTGGCCAGCCACACGCCCTGCGCGTGCAGCTGCATGAAGTCGTCGCGCGTCAGCCCGGGCTCGAGGATGACCGACCCGGCATGGACGGTCACGCCGCCTGGCCGGTACTCGGCGAAGCACCGCTGCGCCGCGATGGCGAGCGCCTTGACGCCTTCGGGGTCGGTGGGCCGGCCGGGGACGTGGACCTCGCTGGCGGTGATCGCGCGAGTCACACCGCCGTGGAGGTAGCTCTCCAGGTAGCCGACCGTCTGCTGGCGCGGCGTGTAGTCGGCGAACGTGACGTGGACGTGGGAGTCGATCAGCCCGGGGACCAGCCCCGCGCCGCCCGCGTCGAGGACGCGGTCGTGGGCGGCGAGGTCGACGTCGGCGCTGTCGCCGATCCAGGCGATGCGGCCGTCGGCGCAGACGAGCGCATCGCCGTCGATCGGGGTGCCGGCGAGGTCACCGCGATGCGAGCGGCCGATGCCGACGATCGCGATGCTCATGCGGGGTCACCTCCGACCGCAACCGTCTCCTCCGCCTCCGGGCGCGCGAGCGCGATGCGGTAGCGGGCCAGCGCCCGCGGCATGCCGTACGTGACCGCGCCCACGAGGCGGCCGTCGCGATAGCTCGCGGCCGCGAAGCGCCGCTCCTCGAGCGACCCCTCGACGATCTCCAGGCGATCGCCGAGCGCCGGCAGGCCGACCGACTGCAGCCTCGTGCCGCCGTGATCGGACCAGAACCCGGGCACCGAGCCGTGCGCGGTGTGCGGGCCGCGGCCGTGCAGCAGCGTGCGCGCCGCCGCGCGGCCCTGCTCGACGGCGTTCGTCCAGTGCTCCACCCGCATCGGCGCGCCGCCGAAGAGCGGGTTGGGCCAGCGCGCGACGTCGCCCGCCGCGACGACGCCCTCGACGCCGACCGCGGCGCACGATGCGTCGCAGAGCACGCCGTCCTGGAGCGTCAGCCCGGAGCCCGCGAGCCACTCGACGTTCGGCGCCGCGCCGACGGCGACCACGGCGACCTCGAACGCGATCCGCGCCCCGTCGTCGAGGACAACGGCACCGCCGCCGTGCTCGACCTCGGCGATCCGCCGGCCCACCCGCACGTCCACGCCGGCGTCCGCGAGCAGCGCGCCGCACACGCCCGACACCTCCGGCCCTGCCACCGCGACCGGCGGGTCGAGGCTCACGATCGCGACCTCGCAGCCGAGCGCGCGCGCCGTCGTGGCCACCTCCACGCCGATGAACCCCGCGCCCACGATCAGCAGCCGCGGCGCGCGTTCGAGCGCCGCCCGCAGCGCCAGTGCGTCGTCGAGCGTGCGCAGCGCGAGCACCACGCCCGCACGCAGCTCCAAGCCGGGCAGCGGCCGCGCCCGTGCGCCCGTGGCGATGACGAGCCCGTCGAACGGCACCTCGCCGGCGGCGGTCGCGACGACCCGCCGGTCGAGGTCCAGCCCGGTCGCCGCCTCGCCCAGCCGCCACTCGGCGTCCAGCTCGGGGTCCACGCGCAGCGCGACGTCACCGGGGCCCCGCTCGCCGGCGAGCAGCTCCTTCGACAGCGGAGGCCGGTCGTAGGGCGCGTGCGGCTCGTCGCCGAGGATCGTCAGCGTCCCGTCGAAGCCCTCGCGCCGCAGCGCCTCGGCCGCCCGCAGCCCGGCGAGCGACGCCCCGACCACCACCAGCCGCTTCATCACGGCACCAGCTCGATCGCGCCGGCGGGGCACACGGACCGCGCCGCCTCGGCCTTCGCCTCGAGCTCCGCGCCCGCCTCGGGCTCCCACACGAGCTCGCCCGCGTCGTCGAAGCGGAAGAGCTCCGGCGCGACGAACACGCACTGTCCGTGCAGGTCGCATGCGGACGTGTCGACGACGATCTTCACTTGACCATCACCTTCCGTTGGGTCGATTCGCGGATGACGACGAGCGGATGCCTTCATGCCGGTTCTCCGTGATGCGCTGCTCGGCGAGCCGGACGGCCGCGACGATCGCCGTGTAGCCGGTGCACCGGCACAGCGAACCGCCGATGCAGTCGAGCACCTCGTCGTCGGTCGGATGCGGCGTCTCCTCCAGCAGCGCGACGACCGCCATGAGGAACCCGGGCGTGCAGAACCCGCACTGCAGGGCGTGCGTTTCGTGGAAGGCCTGCTGGACGGGGTGCAGCCGCCCGTCCGGGTCCGCGAGCCCCTCGACGGTCCGCAGGTGCGTTCCGTCGGCCTGGACGGCGAACGTCATGCACGAGCGCTGCGGCGCGCCGTCGACGAGGATCGTGCACGCGCCACACACGCCGTGCTCGCAGCCGACGTGCGTGCCGGTCAACCCGGCGCGATGGCGCAACCAGTCGCTCAGCAACAGCCGCGGTTCGACCTCGTCGACATGCTCGCGCCCGTTGACGATGACGCGGATCGCCTCACCCATCGCCCGACCGCTCCCACGCCTCGGCCACCGCCTCGACCACCAGCTGCCCCACGCATTCCCGACGGTGTTCGGCGCTCGCGTGCGCGTCGTCGCCCGGCTCGACCGCGTTCGTCACCGCCGTGCGCAGCTCGGCCAAGACCCCGTCGTCCACCGCCGCGCCGTCCAGCAACGCCTCAGCGGCCGCCAACCGGACCGGACGATCGGCCACCCCGAAGGCCACGACCCGGGGCGTACGCGCGACACCGGCCGCCCGTTCGATCAGGGTGATCGCTCCCACGAGTGCGATGCGCCGCCGCGCCAGCTCGCGAAAGCTCCAACCCGCCGGGGGCGGCGGGAACACGACCTCGACGAGCAGCTCGCCGGGCTCCAGCGCCACCTCGTAGTAGGAGACGAAGAAGTCCGCGGCCGCGACGGTACGCCGCGACCCGCCCGGGCCCGCCACCACCATGCTCGCGCCGAGCGTCAGTGCGACGGCCGGCAGCTCGCCGGTGGGGTCGTGGTGGACCAGCGCCCCGCCCACGGTCCCGCGGCTGCGGATCTGCGGGTGGCCGATGTGGCGGATCGCCTCGGCCAGCACCGGCCAGCGCGCCGCCACGGCGTGGTCCCGCAACAGCTCGGCCTGCGGCGTCCCGGCGCCGACGACGAGTGCGCCATCCCCGCGCACCTCCACGAAGCGCAGCTCCGCGATCCGGCGCAGGTCCACGAGCACGTCGGGCACGGCGAGCCGGAAGTTCATCATCGGCACGAGCGACTGGCCGCCGGCGAGCGGGCGCACCTCATGGCGGTCGTCGGCCAGGAGGGCGAGCGCGTCGTCAAGGCGTTCGGGGGCGTGGTATCGGAACCGAGCCGGCTTCATGTGCCGACTGTATACATTAACCAGAAGCCTGTCCACTGCACTTTGGCGGCGGCTCTCCTATCCTTGTGGACGTGGACAGCTCCGTGATCCTTCCCGCACCCGAACTGAAGCACCGCCGTACCGCCTCGGACTTCGTGGCCGACGCATTGCGTGAGGCGATCAACTCCGGCCGCCTCGAAGACGGCGCAGTCCTCAACCAGGTCGAGATCGCCGAGCTCTTCAACGTGTCACGCGTGCCCGTCCGCGAGGCGATGCGGCTGCTCGAGGCCGAAGGCCTCATCGAGGCGGCTGCCCACCGCAGCCCCGTCGTGCGCACACTCAGCCCCGAGCGCGTCGCCGAGCTCTACGAGCTGCGCGCGCTGATCGAGGGCCACCTCGTCGCGGCCGCGACGCCCCACGCCGACGAGGCGACGATCGCCCGCCTGACCGAGATCAACAAGCAGCTGCGCGACGAGGACGACCACGTTCGCTGGCTCGAGCTCAACGCCGAGTTCCACCGCACGCTCTACGCGCCTTCGGGCAAGGCCGAGTCGATAGAGGTCCTCGACCAGCTGCGGACCCGGGCCGAGCGCTACGTCCAGATGTGGAGCGGCGGCCGTGGCGTGCGGCGCAACGCCGCCGCCACGCGTGAACACGCGCGGATCGTCAAGCTCGTGCGGGAGGGCGACGCCGAGGGCGCGCGCGCCGAGGTGGTCGCCCACATCGACCACACGCGCGACGCGGTCATGCGCCTCAAGCGCGGCCGCGGCTGATCGCCTCAGCCGGCGACCGGCTGCGCCCGCGACCCACGGACCCCGGCCCCGCGCGTGGCGATCTCCCCCGCGTGCGCCAGCTCCCTCAGGGCGCGATCCCAGTGCGCAGGGAGACGACGCCGTCGAGCGTGCCGCCGGGCACCTCGAACGGGCGGGCGCGGCGACCGGTCGCGACGACCAACCGCCCGTAGCGGACCCGCTCGTCGCCATCGGCGACGATCGCGCGCCAGCAGTGTCGACCGCCGCCACGCTCCGCCCCAGCAGCAGCTCGATGCGTTGCTCGCGGTCATGGGCGGCCTCGCGCAGGAGCGGCCGCTCGGGCGCGGCGCCGGCCCTCAGGACCGCCTTGCTGAGCGGCGGCCGGTCGTACGGCAACCCCGGCTCGGCGTCGCTAGCCACGACGGTCACCCTGGATGGCGGCAACGGGGCAGATGGCGACCGCCTCATCCAGCGCGATCGCCTCGTCCCCGTCGACGGTCTGCGTCAGCGGCTCGGCCAGCCCGTCGGCGTCGAGCGTGAACAGGTCGGGGGCGACGGCGGTGCACATCGCCGAGCCGATGCACTTGGCCTTGTTGACGCGGATGGCCATGAAGCTTCTCCTGGCACGTCGTTCTCACGCTGCGCGATCGCGCAGCAGTTCGTTGGTCGAGCAGTGGATCCCCCCGCCGTTGCGGTGGACCTCGTCGTAGGCGATCGGAACGACCTCGACGCCGCGGCGTGTCAGCAACGCGCTCGTGCGCGGGCACTCGTCGCTGATCAGGACCCGACCGGGCCGCACGGTCAGCAGGTTGACGGCCCACCCTTCCGCGGGGTCGGCGTGCAGCAGCTCGTATCCGAGCTCGCGCAGCCGCTGGAGGAACCAGTGGGGCAGGCCGGGGGCATCCACGAGCGCCTTGTCGACGTCGACGAGCGCCATCCGCTCGTCGAGATGGATCGTGTAGCCGCCGAGCGGGACGCGCAGCAGCTCGACGCCGAGCGGTCGCACGACGTCGGCGAGCTGCTGCGCGCCTTCCTCGTTGCAGCGGATCGAGGTGCCGAACGCGAACACGTGCGGGCGCAGCCTCATGACGGAGCCGCCTTCGACGATGCCGACGCCGGCCACGGTGTGCAGGATCGGCACGCCGAGCTCGGCGAGCATGCGGCTGACATGGGGCTCCTCGCCGCGGCGCATCCTGGCGGCGAGCCGGCCGACCATCGCTCCGCCCGGGAGCGCGACGATCGGGTCGCGCACGTAGATCGCCTTGCTCAGGCGCGCCGGCAGGGCGTCTGCCTCGTGCACGACGATCCCCTCCGCCCGCAGCGCCGTGACGAGGCCGTGGTGCTGCTCGCGCAGCCGCGCGAGGTCAGGCGGGCGGCGGTCGGTCCAGAAGTAGCGCTCCTCGTCGACGAGCGCCTGGCTCGCCTCGTCCCAGCGTTCCGGGTCGAACGCGGCGAACTCCTCTCCTGGCGCACGGACGACGACCTCGCGCAGCGGGCCGACCTCGTCCCACGCGCCCCACTCCTTGCCCCACGTCGCGCGCAATGCCTGCTGATCTTCGAACGGCGGCTCGGCCAGCAGCTCCATCCTGCCTTGCACGTACCGGTCCGGCGGCGTCCCGGCATGATCGGGAAGAGCGGATGCGCCCATCACGCTGGACTCCTTTCGAGATGCTCGACGATGGTTCGTCGGGACAGGTCGGCGAACGCGTCCAGAGCGGCGACGAGGTCCGCGTCAGCGGTGTCCTCCTGGCGGCAGTGGGAGAGCCCGCCGATCGAGCCAGCGAAGAGCATCGCGGTCGGGACGCGGCGGCTCAGATGCGTCGCGTCGTGCAGCGCGCCCGAGATGAGCGTCGTCGCGGTTCCGCCGGCGCAGACCGCAGCCTCGGCCGCATGCGCGACGAGACGGTCGTCGAACCGGCTGGCCGGGGCCTGGAACGAGGGCGCGGCAGCCACCACCCGGCAACCCGTGGCCTCCGACACCCGCGCCAGCTCGCCCCGCAGGTCGGCCACCATCGCATCGACGGCGTCGTCGTCCTCGTGGCGCAGGTCGACCGACGCAGACACGTGCCCGGCGATGACGGTCGGGACGTTGGGCTCGACATCCACGACGGTGACGGCGGAGCGCCCGCCATGCCGCTCGGCCACCACACGCGCGTGGAGCGTGGCGTGCGCGAGCGCCAGCACGGCGTCGCGGCGGCGCTCGAGGGGCGCCGGTCCGACGTGCTCGGCGTGGCCGCGGATCGTCAGCGGAACGCGCCGAACGGCGACCGTGCCGCGGACCGGAGCGACCGACCATCCGGCTTCGTCGAGGACCGGCCCCTGTTCGATGTGCAGCTCGAGGTACGCGATCGCCGACCGCAGCCGCTCGTTGCTCGCGCTGGCATCCGCGAGGTCGACGCCGTGGCGACGCAGGACGTCCTCGATCGCCAGACCGCGGGCATCGCGGCGCCCCGCGAGCGCCTCGGGGTCCAGCGCGCCGGTGGCGACGCCGCTGCCGAACATCGCCTGTCCGAACCGGACCCCCTCCTCGTCGGCCCAGTCGACGAGCGCGAGCGTGAGCGGCGGCCGCTGGCCGCGCTCGGCAGACGCTCGCAGCAGTTCGGCGCCCGCGGCGACCCCGAGAGCGCCGTCGAGCCAGCCGCCGCCCGGGACCGCGTCGAGGTGCGAGCCGACGACGAGCGTCTCGTGGCGCTCGCCTTCCAGCGTGACCCACAGGTTGCCGGCGGGGTCCCGTTCGCAGGTGACCGGCAGCCCGTCGAACCGCGCGATCAACAGCTTGCGCGCCGCCGTCCAGGCGTCGGACCAGGCGAGCCGGTCGTCCTGGCCGGTCAGGTCGCGCAGCTCGCGCAGGAAGGCGATCGCGCGCTGAGCTTCGAAGCGGGCGGTCACCCCGGTCACGGTCCCGGCTCCCCGGCGATCGCGCCGACGTCGAGCAGCGCCGCGAGGCGCGTCTCGTCGAGGCCTGCCCGCTCGCGCAGCAGCTTCAACGTGTGCTGGCCGCGCCGCGGCCCGGCGGCGACCTTCCGCGTGCCACCGGCCAGGTGCAACGGGCTGGGGACATGACGGACCGTTCCCAACGTCGGATGTTCGAGCTGGGGCACGCCGCCGCGGGCATGCAGCTGCGGGTCGGCCAGCGCGTCGGCGACGCCGTTGACGGGGGCGCATGGCACCCCGGCCGCGCGCAGCAGCTCGATCCAGTGGGCGCGCTCACGCGTGGTGAACAACGCATCGAGCAGCGCGACGAGCTCGGTTCGGTGGGTGTTGCGCGCAGCGAAGTCGTGGAAGCGCGGATCCTGGGCGAGGTCCTCGCGTCCGACCGCCGCGCAGAGCCGCCGCCACAGGCTCTGCTTCGGGCAGGCGAGCGCGAACCAGCCGTCGCTCGCGCGGTAGTTGCCGAACGGCACCAGCGACGGATGCGCGGAGCGCTCGCGTCGGGGCGGCTCGTGGCCGTGGCTGGCCACCCACGTGCCGACGTAGTTGAGCTGAGAGACCGCAACCTCGAAGAGCGACAGGTCGACGTCGCCGCCACGGCCGCTGCGGCGGGCGGCCTGCAGCGCGGCCAGCATCGCGAAGGCCGCGACATAGCCCGCGGAGAAGTCGACGAGCGACAGCCCGCTCTTCGTCGGCGGGCCGCCCGGCTCGCCGGTGAGGCTCTGCCACCCGGCAAGCGCCTGGATGGTGTGGTCGTAGGCGCCCTCCGCCCGCCGCGGTCCGGTCATCCCGAACCCGGAGAGCGAGCAGCACACGATGCGCTCGTTGACGCCGGCGAGGCGCTCGTACGTGAGTCCCAGGCGGTCGACGACGTCGCCGCGGAGATTGGAGAAGACGATGTCCGCGCCGGCGGCCAGCGACTCGAAGGCGTCCCTGCCGTCGGGATGGCGCAGGTCGATCGACACGCTCAGCTTCCCGCGGTTGAACGCCTCGAAGTAGAGCGAGTCCTCGCCATGGTTGAACGGCGGCACGTAGCGCCCGACGTCGCCGCCGGTGATGGGGTCCTCGACCTTGATGACGGTCGCGCCGAGGTCGGCGAGTTGCAGCGTGGCCCACGGACCTGCGCCGAACTGCTCGACCGCGACGACCGTCACGTCGTCGAGCGCGAGTGGATGGTGCTCTTGGGATCCTGGTGTCATATGGCTCTTCGTCGCAGGGGTTCGTCGCCCGCGGATCGCAGCGGGCATCGGGGGTCCGACCGCTCCATGCCGGGGCGGTCGTCAGGCGGGCGCTAGGCGGCGGCCGGCGCGGCGCTCATCGCGCCGACCAGCGCGTCGGCGCTCCACTGCACCGGGAGCTTCAGCAGCTTGGCGTAGATGAACGTCTCCGAGCCGGCGATGCCGTCGATCGCGCGGATCTCGTTGGCGACCAGCGAGCGCAGCCGCGCGCGATCAGGACACGCCACCTCGACGAAGACGTCGAACGCGCCGCTCGTCTGGACGGCGACCTCGATCTCGTCGAGCTCGCGCAACGCGTCGATCACGCGATCGACCGGTCCCGCGACCCGCAGCGCCGCGGCCGCCATCACGGCGCCGCCGGTCGCGACGCGGTTGACGGTGGTGATGATGCGCACGGCACCGCCGTCGATCAGCGCGCGCGTACGACGTCGCGCGTTCGCGTAGGACACGCCCGTTGCGGTGGCCAGATCCTGGAAGCTCGCGCGCCCGTCGCGCTGGAGCTCGCGCAGCAGTGCGCGATCCGTCTCGTCCAGGCGGGCCTTCCTTGGCGTCGCGCCGTCGGGCAGCTGGATCGTCGCCAGCCCGCCCGGCGTCCACTTGAGGACCGCCAGGTAGACGAAGACCGAGCAGCCGACCACCTCGCGGATCGCGCGGATGCGCTCGTCGAGGATCTCCAGCAGGTGCTCCTCGTCGCGGGCGAGCACCTCGGCGAGCAGCTCGAACTCCCCGAAGGTCAGCGTGACGAAGTCCACCTCTGGCACCTCGGCGATCCGCGCCGCCACCGGTGCCACCGGGCCGCGGACGCGCACGCCGACGAGGGCGACGGTGTGGTAGCCGAGCGCCGCGGGATCGGGCGTTCCGATGACGCTGACGATCCCCGCGCGTTGCAGCCGGCGCAACCGTTCGCGCGCCGCGTCGCCGGAGAGTCCGACGCGCGCGCCGATCTCGCCCATCGAGGCGCGGCCGTCGTTGCTCAGTGCCGCGATGAGCCCCCGGTCGATGTCGTCGAGCTCGATCACGGCGTTCGACTTCGACACCTTACTCCCCAACTTGTCACGGATTCGCTCGCCATCGCTTCGCGCTCACAACGCCACCATCACGTGCTTGGGCACGGTGTACTCCTCGAGCGCGTACATGGACAGGTCCTTGCCGTAGCCGGATTGCTTGAAGCCGCCATGCGGCATCTCGGATGCCAGCACCATGTGCGCGTTGACCCAGACGCAGCCGAAGCGCAGGGCCTTGGTCAGCCGCATCGCGCGCCGCACGTCGCTGGTCCAGACCGACGACGCCAGGCCGTAGTCGGTGCCGTTGGCCAGCCGCACCGCCTCTGCCTCGTCGGAGAAGCGTTGGACCGTCATCACCGGTCCGAAGATCTCCGACTGGACGAGCTCGTCGCCCTGGCGCAGCTCGGAGATCACGGTCGGCTCCACGAAGTAGCCCGCGCCGGCGGGTGACCGCCCCCCTGCGAGGACCGCCGCGTGCGTGGGCCGGCGCTCCAGGAAGCCGGCGATGCGATCGCGCTGCTCGGCCGAGTTGACCGGGCCCAGCGTCGTCTCCGGTCGTCGCGGGTCGCCGAGCACCTGGGCGCGAGCGCGCCTGGCGAGCCCCGCGGCGACGGCGTCGTGCACCTCGGCGGCCGCCAGCACTCGCGTCGCCGCGGTGCAGTCCTGCCCCGCGTTGAAGAAGCCTGCGGCGGCGATGGCGTCGAGCGCAGGCTCCAGGTCGGCGTCGCCGAAGACGACCACCGGCGCCTTGCCGCCCAGCTCGAGATGCAGGCGCGCGACGCGCTCGCCGGCCGCGGTGGCGACCTGCCTGCCCGCTCGCGTGGAGCCGGTCAGCGAGATCATGTCGATCCTCGGATGGGCGACGAGCGCGCGGCCGGTCTCACGGCCCCCCAACACGACGTTGAGGACGCCTGGAGGCAGCAGGTCGGCGGCCAGCTCCGCGAGACGGACGGTCGTGATCGGCGTCGTCTCCGCCGGCTTGAGCACCACGGTGCACCCCGCCGCCAACGCCGGCCCGATCTTCCACGCCGCCATCATCAGCGGGTAGTTCCACGGCGTGATCTGGGCACACACGCCGGCCGCCTCCCGGCGGATCATCGATGTGTAGCCCTCGACGTACTCGCCCGCGGCGCGACCCTCGAGGCAGCGTGCAGCCCCCGCGAAGAAGCGCAGGCTGTCGACCGTCGGACCGATCTCCTCGTCGAGCACCTGCGCGACCGGCTTGCCGGCGTCGAGCGACTCCAGCAGCGCCAGCTCCTCGCGCTCTCGCTCGACGCGGTCGGCCAGCAGCGACAGCGCGCGGGCGCGCAGAGCCGGCGGCGTCGCCGACCACCGCTCGAACGCCGCGCACGCCGAGGTGACGGCCTGGTCCACGACGGCGGCATCGGCGCGGTCTGCGACGGCGAGCGCCTGCTCCGTCGCCGGGTCCAGGATCGTGTCCTCGCCGCCCTGCGCGTCGACGAACGCACCGTCGACGAAGCTGCGCAGCCGCGGCTGGATCTCAGGAACGAGCACGGCCATCGCTCTCCTTCGCCTGCGCCGGAGCGCCGGCGTCGAGCGCCCGGAGGTACACCCGGACGAAGTTCTGCAACATGAACTCGTAGTCGCGGTTGAACGGTCCCGGGACGAAGGCCGACGAGGTCAGGCCCTCCTGCACCTGTTCGCACAGCTCGTCGTCCTGCCCGCGGGTGACCCGGTGCAGCTCGAACAGTTCGTCGACGTCGTAGTCGACACCGGCCTCGGCGTCCTCGTGCACGAGCGCCACGAGCCGCACCGCCGTGCGGCCGGGATCGAGCGGGCGGTAGATCATCATGTGCGCGTGGTCGGGCGCCGCGATCAGCTCGACGAGCGTGGTGTGCCACTGCAGGAACGCGACGTCGTGCGGCGGCGCCTCCGGGTCGCCGAGCAGCCGCCGGCTCTGGACGCTGCCGTCGATGGTGACCGAGGTCGCGTGGGGCAAGACCGGGAAGGTCGGGCGGAAGTCCCACTCACCTTCCTCGAGGTGCGAGGGGTGCGGTCCGTCGCGGATCACCTGGACGACCTCTCGCAGCTCCGGGTGGTTGATCGCGCAGTGGTAGCACTCCAGGCCGTTCTCCCAGCACACCTTCCAGTTGGCCGCGATCACGTGCTCGCGGTCGGCGACGACCTTCGTCCGTTCGAGGTCGTAGGCACGCAGATCGATGCCGGCGAGCTGCTCGGCGAGCGGTTGGGGCCGCTGGACGGCCAGGGTGACGAACACCATCCCGTTCCAGACCTCGACCGGCGCCTGGACGAGGTCCAGGCCGGCCGGGTCGAACCCTTCGGGCATCCGCGGCGCCCCGCGCAGCGAGCCGTCGTGCCCGTAGGCCCATCCGTGGTACCGGCAGACGAACGCCGATCGGCAGACGCCGTTCGGGCGCCGCTCGATCCGCGTTCCGCGATGGCGGCAGACGTTGTGCAGCGCACGGACGGCACCGTCGGCGTCGCGGACGATCAGCAGCGAGTCGCCGTCGCGATCCCAGCGCACGAACGCGCCCGGCTCGGCGAGCTGTGAGACATGGCACGCATAGAGCCAGCGCGGCCGGAAGATCGCCGCGTTCTCGCGCGCCAGCCACGCAGGATCCGTGTACGCGGCGCCGGGCAGACCGGTCGCCGGCAGTCCGGCGGTGTCGATGACGCCGCTCATGCCAGCCCCGCAGTCCGCCGGCGACCGAGGAACGCGGCGAGCGCGACGCCGGCGACCAGCGCGGCGCCGTTCACGACATCGGTGATCCACGGTGCGGTGCCCGCGAGGTTCAGCCCGCCGTTGAGCACCGCCAGGAACGCGATGGCCGTCAGCGTGCCGCCGACGTTGTACCGGCCCGGACGGATCGCGGCCGCGCTGAGGAAGCTTGCCGCGAGGGCCATCAGCGTGAACGTGTCGCCGACTGAAGGATCCGCCCCGCCGGTGCGGCCCACCTGGAGCACCCCCGCGAACGCGGACAGCGCGCCGGCGACGACGAACGCTCCGACGAGCAGGGGCCGCTCACGGAGGCCGGCGAGCCGCGCGGCGGTGCGGTTGGAGCCGAGCATGTACAGGTGCCGTCCGAACGCGGTGTACACCAGCACGTAGTGGACGACCAGCGCCACGACGACGACCGCGAACAGGATCCGCGGGATCCCGAGCCAGAGACCCGAGCCGAAGTCGGTCAGCGTGCGCGAGATCCCGTCGGTGACCGTCTGGCCCTTGGTGATGCCGTTGACGATGCCCACGATCGCGATCGACGTGCCGAGCGTGACGATCACCGCGTGGACGCGCGCCCGAACCACCAAGGTGCCGTTGACCAGGCCGACCGCCACGCCGGCGCCGACGCCGGCGAGCGCTGCCAGCAGCAGACCGCCTCCGGCGGACATGACCTCGGCGCAGATCACCGAGCCGAGGCCGAGCGTCGCACCCACGGAGAGGTCGTACTCCTCGCAGACCAGCGGCACGAGCGCCGCCAGCGCGACGATCGCGAGGACCGCTTGGCTGCCGACGATCGCCTGGAAGTTCGCGGCGGTCGGGAAGACGTCGGAGGTGCTCGGCAACAGGGAGAAGCCGACGATCAGCAGCAGCGTGATGCCGAGCAGCGCCCACGCCTCGCCGAAGCGAGCGACGAGCGACGCCCCCGGCGGACGCGCTGGACCGTGGGCGCTCACGGTCGGAGCGGCCGTACTGCCTGTACTCATGATGCGACCTCCAGGTCATATGCCGCGCGTTCGATCTCCGCCGCGGTGCATCGCGAACCGGTGAGCTCGTCGGTGACGGTCCCGCGTCGCAGGACCAGCACGCGGTCGCAGAGCGCGACCAGCTCGTCGGGGTCCGAGGACGCGACGAGGACCGTCGTTCCCGCCGCGGCCGCCTCGCGGACGAGGACGTGAATCTCGGCGCGAGCCGCGACGTCGACGCCCTGCGTCGGCTCGTCGAGCAGCAGGAGCCGCGGCATGCGCGTGAGCCAGCGAGCGACGATCAGCTTCTGCTGGTTGCCGCCCGAGAGCGAGCCGAAACGTGCCGACGGTCCGTTGCAGCGAATGCCGTAGCGGGCGATCGCGTCACACGCAGCACGCCGCTCGCCGGCAAGGTCGAGCGCCGGCCCGCGCCTCCGCTCGCCGACATGCGCCGCGCTCAGGTTCTCGGCCACGGACATGCCGGCGAACGAGGACTCCTTCGCCCGATCCTCGGCGACGTAGGCGACGCCCTGCTCGATCGCGTCGGCGACGCTGCCACGCGGCAACGGCCGACCGTCGAGCGTCAGCTCGCCGCTCTCCGGCGTGGTGGCGCCGAACAGCGCCTGCAACAGGCTCGAGCGGCCCGAGCCGATCAGCCCCGCGATCCCCACGATCTCGCCGCTGCCCGCTTCGAGCGTGACGTCGCGCAGCGGTCCGCCACGCAGGTGGGTGACCTGCAGGGCGACCTCGCGTGGCGCGGCGGACGGCCGCACCACGGCGTCGTGCACGAGCTGCGCTCGGCCCGTCATCAGGCCGAGCAGTCGCGCATGCGTGATCTCGTCCTCGGCGAGGACGCCGGCGACGCGCCCGTCGCGCAGGACCGTCGCACGATCGGCGAAGTTCGCCAGCTCGTCGAGCAGATGCGTGACGTACAGGATGGCCCAGCCACCCGCGATGAGCGACCTCAGGCTCTCCAGCAGCAGCTTCGCCTCGGCCCCGGGCAGCGCCGCGGTGGGCTCGTCCAGCACGACGAGCCCGGGCCGTTCCTCCTCGGCGCCTTGCAGCGCGCGAGCGATCGCGATCATCCGCTGCGCCGCAGGACGCAGCCGCATCAGCTCGACGTCGGGATCGACGTCGAGGGCGAAGCGCTCCAGGACGTCGCGGGCGCGGCGCCGCTGGGCGCGCCACGCGATCGTCCGCAGCGGGCCGCGGCGCTCGAAGCCGCGGCCGGCAGCGAGGTTCTCCGCGACGGTCAGGTTGCCGAAGCCGGAGCTCTGCTGATGGACGACGTGGAGCTGCGCCTGCCGGGCGAGTGCAGCGCTCCAGCGCGGTGCCGGGCGCTCCAGCCCACCGGCACGGATCGTGCCGGCATCCGCCGGCTGGACGCCCGCGATCGCCTTGATGAACGTCGACTTGCCGCAGCCGTTGCCGCCGAGCAGCGCGTGGACCTCACCGGCGCGAACGGTGAGCGACACGCCGCCGAGCGCTCGCGTGCCCGGAAACGACTTCGCCAGGTCGCTGACGACGAGCACGTCCGTCACGACGATCCCGTGCCCCAGCGCTCGGCATAGACGGCCTTGAAGTCGATCGGCGGCTGCCAGGTGCCACGGTCGGGGAGATTGTGGTCCTTGTCGAACGCTTGCAGGCCGATCCCCGACGACACCTGTGGCTCGCCCGCGAACGTGCGCACGAGATCGTCGACCGTCTGGTAGGCCTCCCACGCCTGCGGAACGCCGATGCCGGCGCCCCGAATCGTGCCGTCGCGCAGACCGGCGATCGTCGATGCCTGCCCCTCCCCGAGCGCGATCGTGAGCTTCGGCAAGCGCCCGGACGCGCGCAGGGCAGCCATCGCACCGACGTCGAGGACGGCGTCGTACGGGAGGTAGACGGCGTTGGCATCGGGGTGCTGGACGAGCGCCTGCTGGACCTTCTGCTCGAGCTTGGAGCCGAAGTCATCGGAGGTGAAGTCGATCGTGGCGGCGATCTCACAGCCGTCGCACGTCTTGTACTCGTCGAGGAACCCGTGGTACGAGAGCTCGAGGTCGGGCACGTCGGTCGCGTGCAGCACCAAGGTCTTCGCGGCGCCGCCCGTGTTCGCGATCACGGTTTGCGCCTGGGCGGCGCCGAAGGCCTTGAACCATGCGGGGAAGTCGCCCTGCGAGTACGACACGACGGTGTCCCAGCCGCCCTCGGCACACTGCGACGACTCCGCTGCGGCCGTCTTCAGCCCTGCCGCGCGCGCCTCCGAGAGCGCTTGCTTGACGGTTGGACAGTCGACCGCGTACGCGACGATGCCGTCGGCCTTGGCGGCGATCGCCTTGCGGATCCCGTTGGACATCTCGGTCGGGTCGTGCTTGCCATCGATCAACGTCGTCTTCCACCCGATCGACCTCGCTGCCTCGACGGTGGCGGCCGACACGACGTTGCAGGTCGACTGGTTCTCGCCACACGAGATGACGTAGATGTGCTTGCCCCGCTCGGGCGCGGGCCCGTCGCTGGCCGGCTTCTCGTACCCCTCTCCCTGGAAGAGCTTCTGCAGCTGCGCGGACGAGGCGCTGGTGGTGGCGGTGGCGGTGGACTGCGTCGACGTCGTGCTCGACCCCCCACCGCAGCCCGCGGCCAGCGTCGCGAACAGCGCCAGCGCGCCGGCTCCGATGCGGCGATACGAGAGCTTGGGATGCGTCACAGGCGGTCCTCTCCTCGTGGACGGGAGCGACACTCTGGCATGAGCAAGAATCCGTGTCAAATCGCTACCGATTGACAGTGTTTGGTGCCAACCGGCGGTTGACTGTCTATATTCCTGGCGATGACCGCGAAGGATGTCCAACTGTCCGGGCCGGAGCGGCCGAGCGACGCCGCGCCCGGATCGGGCCCTGAGATGCTCTCCCTGTCGGACCCCGGGTTCTGGGCACAGGACGACTGGGCCGACGCGTTCGCCACCCTGCGCCGGGAGCGCCCGGTGAGCTTCCAGAGCGAGCCGCCGACCGCATGGAACCCGACCGGGGGGCGCGGCTACTGGGCTGTCACCCGCTTCGACGATGTGCGCGCGATCAGCCGGGACACCACCCGCTTCGTCTCCGGCCTGGGGACGGAGATCCCCGATCAGGAGCAGGAGATCGTGCGGATCTTCGGCGGCATGCTCAACATGGACGATCCCGAGCACCGGCGGCTGCGCGCGCTCGTCAGCAAGCCGTTCACCCCTGCCTCGATCGAGCGGTTTGCCGACCACGCGCGCCGGGAAGCGCGCCGCCTGCTGGGGTCGATCGCACCGCGCGGCGAATGCGACCTGATGTCCGAGGTCTTCGGCGTCTACCCCGCCGAGATCATCTGCCACATGATGGGCGTCCCGGAGGCATACCGCCCCGAGATGGTCCGTCTCACCGGGGTGGCGCTCGGCCCGACGTACGGCATGGGCGACTCATACGAGGCGGTCCTGGAGCTCGTCGAGCTGACCGCTGAGCTTGCTCGGCACCGGCGCGACCACCCGCAGGACGACCTGCTGACGCAGCTCACCCATGCCGTCGTCGATGGGGACCGCCTCACCGACGAGGAGGTCGGCGTCTTCGCGACGCTGCTCTGCACCGCCGGCATCGAGACGACGGGCACGGCGCTCGCCCAGGGGATGATCGCCATGGATCGCTTCCCCCGGGAGCGCGAGCGCTGGCAGGCCGACTTCGACCGCCTCGCCCCGAGCGCCGTCGAGGAGATCGTGCGCTGGGCGTCGCCCGTCATGCAGTTCCGCCGGACGGCGATCGAGGACGTCCAGGTCGCCGGCGAGACGATCTTCGCGGGGGACAAGGTCGTCCTGTGGTACTGGTCCGCCAACCGCGACGAGACGGCGTTCGAGCGGCCCGACGAGCTCGACCTCGCGCGACGCCCCAACCGCCACGCCGCATTCGGCGGCGGCGGCCCACACTTCTGCCTCGGCGCCCACCTCGCCCGCATGGAGATGACGATCATGTACGACGAGCTGTTCGGACTCCTCCCAGACGTCGAGCTCGCCGCCGCGCCCCAGCTGATGCGGTCCAGCTTCGTCAACGGAGTGCGGTCGCTGCCGGTCCGCTACACGGCGCACGTGGTCGCGTGACCTCGCCGCGGACCGAGCCGCCGGCCGGCGTCGAGCGGCGCCTGCTCATCGGCGGCACCTGGTGCGAGGCACACGACGGTGCGCAGCTGGAAGTCGTCGACCCGGCCACCGGCGAGCCGTTCGCCACCGTCGCCAGCGCCGGGACCGACGATGCCCGCGCCGCCGTCACGGCTGCCGCCGCGGCCTTCCCCGCGTGGGCCGCGACCGCCCCGCGGGAGCGCGCCGAGACGCTGCGGCGCGCGTTCGACCTCGTCCACGATCACGCGGACGAGCTCATCGAGCTGATCGTCCGCGAGAACGGCAAGCCGATCGCGGACGCACGCGCCGAGCTCTCGTACGCCGCCGAGTTCCTGCGCTGGTACTCCGAAGAGGCCGTGCGGATCGACGGCGGCCTCTCGCGCTCTCCGGACGGCACGATGCACGTGCTCGTCCGCCGCCAGCCGGTCGGGGTCGCGCTGCTCGTCACCCCGTGGAACCTGCCGCTCGCGATGGTCACCCGCAAGGTCGGTCCCGCGCTGGCCGCGGGCTGCACCGTCGTCGTCAAGCCCGCCGTCAGCACGCCGCTCAGCGCGCTGCGCCTCGCGCAGCTGCTGCAGGAGGCGGGCGTCCCCGACGGGGTCGTCAACGTGCTCCCGACGGCCCACGCCCGCGCCGTCGTGGGTGCCGCCCTCGACGAGACGCCGGTCCGCAAGCTGTCGTTCACCGGCTCCACCGAGGTCGGGCGTGTCCTGCTCGCACAGGCCGCCGCCAGGGTCGTCAGCTGCTCGATGGAGCTGGGCGGCAACGCGCCGCTCATCGTGCTCGGCGACGCGGACCTCGACACCGCCGTCGCGGCGACCGTCGTCGCGAAGATGCGCCACAACGGCGAGGCGTGCACCGCAGCCAACCGGCTCTACGTCCACGCTGCCGTCGCCGCCGAGTTCACCGACCGCCTGGCCGCCGCCATGGGCGCGCTGCGCGTGGGCCCCGGCCTGGACCCGGCGACGCAGGTCGGCCCGCTGATCGACCGCGGCGCGTGCGACAAGGTCGCTGCGCTCACGCAAGCGGCGATCGACGCGGGCGCGCGCGTCGCGGCCGGCGGCGCGCGTCCCGCCGGCGAGCCCGGGTGCTTCAGCTCGCCGACGGTGCTCGCCGACGTCGCGCCCGACTCGCCGATCCTCCGAGAGGAGATCTTCGGCCCCGTCGCCCCGGTCGTCCCGTTCGGCAACGAGGACGAGCTGATCGAGATGGCCAACGCCAGCGAGCACGGGCTGATGTCGTACGTGTTCTCCTCAGACGTCGGGCGCGCCTTGCGCTTGGCCGACGCGCTCGAGAGCGGCATGGTCGCGATCAACCGGCCGGTCATCTCCGACCCCGCCGCGCCGTTCGGCGGCATGAAGCAGAGCGGCATCGGTCGCGAGGGCGGCCACGACGGCATGCTCGAGTACACGGAGACGAAGTACGTGGGGGTGGAATGGTGAGCGACGACGCTCATCCGCTGTCGGCCGGGATCGCCGGTCGTCATGTGATCGTCACGGGCGCGGCTTCGGGCATCGGCGCGGCGACCGCTGCGTTGCTGCGACGACTCGGCGCCAGCGTGACCGGGCTCGATCTCCGGGCGCCCAACCCCGAGCTCGTCGACCGCTTCGTGCGCTGCGACCTCGGCGACCGCGACGCCATCCAAGACGCGGTCGCCGCGCTCGACGGGCCGCTGCACGGCCTCGCGAACGTGGCAGGCGTGCCCGGATCGCGCCCGGCCGCGCAGGTCTTCGCCGTCAACTTCCTCGGCGTACGCGAGCTGACCGCGAAGCTCGCCCCACGGCTGGAGCCCGGTGGGTCGATCGTGCAGGTCGCCTCGACGGCCGGCGCTCATTGGCGCGACCGGCTCGACACGATCGATGCCGCGCTCGCCGCGGCCACGTTCGAGGACGGCGTGCGCTGGTTCGCCGATCAGGCGCTCGACGGACCCGCCGCCTACGACTTCGCGAAGGAGCTCGTCGTGGTCGACGCGCTTCGATCGGCGGCGACGCTGCGGCGCGAGCTCGGCATCCGCGTCAACGTCGTCAGCCCGGGCGCCGTCGAGACGCCGATCCTGCAGGACTTCTACGCGACCATGGACGCCGGCCTGCTGACGCGGATGCGCGATGCCGTCGGGGGCGAGAACGGCCGTCCCCACCAGATCGCCCCGGTCATCGCCTTCCTGCTCTCGGACGCGGCGGCCTGGGTGAGCGGCGCCGACGTGTGGGTCGACGGCGGCGCCGAGGCCGGCGTCGCAACCGGTGTGATCGCCTGATGCCGCCTGCTGCTCCGCTGAGCGAGGCCGGCGGGCCGTTCTTCGAAGACCTCACGGTCGGCGATCGCTTCGACGCCGCTCCCGCCCTCACGCTCACCGACGCGCACGCCGGCATGCATCAGGCGATCGTCGGCGACCGCCTGCGGCTCGCACTCGACCGGCCGCTGGCCGTCGCGGTGCTCGGCGGCGAGGCGGCGCTCGCCCACCCGGCGCTCGTCTGCGACGTCGCGATCGGCCAGTCCACGCTCGCCACCCAGAACGTCGTGGCCAACCTGTTCTATCGGGGGCTGCAGCTGGCGCGGGCGCCCCGGATCGGCGACACCCTGCGCACGACGACCGAGATCGTCGCGCTCAAGCAGAACCGCCTGCGACCCGAGCGCCGCGCGACCGGGCTCGCCGTGCTGCGGGTTCGGACCGTCGACCAGCACGATCGCCGGGTCCTCGACTTCTGGCGCTGCGCGATGCTCCCGCTGCGCGAGCCGAAGGCGCTGGCCCGGCGTGACGACGACCTCGACGCGATCCCCGCCGCGCTCGACCGAGCGGCGCTGCGCGCTCCGCTGGCGGGTTGGCGGCTCGACGCCTTTCGTGACGCCATAGACGGACCACACGGGGAGCACCTGCTCGCCGGCAGCCGCTGGCGTGTCATCGGCGGCGACATCGTGACGGGCGCGCCGGAGCTCGCCCGCCTGACGCTGAACATCGCGACCGTCCACCATGACGCACCCGCTGCCGGCGGCCGCCGCCTCGTCTACGGCGGTCACACGATCGGCGTCGCTGCCGCACAGGTCACGCGCGCGCTGCCGAACCTGCTGACGATCGTCGGCTGGCACCGTTGTGACCACCTGGCCCCCGTCTACGAAGGCGACACGCTGTACAGCGTCGTGGAGCTCGAGCACATCGAACACCCTCCGCACGGCGAGGGTGGCCCGACGCTTGCGCATCTGCGCTCGCGCGTGCGTGCGGTCCGCGACGACACGGATGTCACGGCCGGAACCGACGTGCTCGACTGGCACTTCGTCGCAGCGCTCGCCTGACCGACGTCGGCGAAGCCTGCTCAGGGCACTCGTCCAGCCGATGCTCGCGGACCCCTTCGGGCAGGAGGCGTTCGACAGCCACGCGGGGCTCTCGATCCGATGCACTTCCGCGGCCAGCCTCCGATCAGGTGAACTCGACGACCGTGCGGATGCCGTCCTGTTCGTGCATCAGGTCAAATCCTGTGTTGATGTCATCGAGCGTCGTCCGGTGGGAGATCAGCGCGTCGACGTCGATGTCGCCGTGCAGGTAGCGGTCGACGAGCTGCGGGACCTGCTCGCGGCCCTTCACCCCGCCGAAGGACGCGCCCATGATCGTGCGGCCCGTGATGAGGTAGCGCGGCACGACGTCGAGCGTCTCGCCGCGGCCGGCGACGCCCGTGACGCACACCGTCCCCCAGCCGATCCGGGCCGACTCGACGGCCTGGCGCATGACCGCGACGTTGCCGGTCGCCTCGAAGGTGAAGTCCGCGCCGAAGCCGCCCGTCTCCTCGAGCACGCGATCGACGACGCCCTCGCCACCGACCCACAGATCCGTCGCGCCGTGGTGCGCCGCGTGCTGCAGGCGGTCCTCGGAGAGATCGACGGCGATGATCCGCTCGGCCCCCATCAGGCGCGCGCCGGCGACGGCGCCGAGGCCGACCAGCCCCAAGCCGAACACCACGACGGTGGAGCCCTCGAACACCCTGGCGCGGAACATCGCCGCTCCAAGCCCCGTCGACAGCCCGCACGCGAACAGCGCGTTGGCCGCGTGGGGCGAATCCGGGCTGACCTTGGCGAGCGCGATCTCCGGCATCACCGTCGCCTCGGCGAAGGTCGAGCACCCCATGAAGTGCCGCAGCGGCTCGCCGGCGCGCGACAGACGCGTCGTGCCGTCCGGCAGGTACCCGAGGTTCTGCTGCTCCCGGATCGCCATGCAGATGTTCGTCCGGCCCGAGCGGCAGTTGACGCACTCGCCACACTGCGGGGAGAACAGCGTCACCACGTGGTCGCCCGGCGCGACCGACGTGACGCCCGCGCCCACCTCCTCGACGACACCGGCGCCCTCGTGACCCAGCACGCACGGCGCGTAGCCCGACGGGTCGACGCCCGACGCGGTGTACATGTCGGTGTGGCACACCCCGCAGGCGTGCAGGCGCACCAGGACCTCGCCGGCCTTCGGGCCGGCCAGGTCGACGTCCTGGACGACGAGGGGCTGCCCGAACTCCTCGAGGACCGCGGCGCGGATCTTCACGCCGGCGGGTTCTCGTCGTACTGCGGCGCGTCGTCGCCGATGACCTCCCACGGCGCCTTGAATGCGACCTGCAGGTGGAACTGCGGCGTCAGATCGAGCTCGCGCATCAGCCCGGCGGCGACGTAGTACTTCTCCCCGAGATCGTCGTACAGGCTGGAGCCGCAGTTGCTGCAGAACTGCCGCGGCGCGAACTCGCTCTCGTAGCGCTTGACCAAGTCGGCGCCCTTCTTGACCTCGAAGTTCGCCGGCGAGACGAGCACCCCCGCGAGGCTGGAACCGGTCCAGCGCTGGCAGCGCGTGCAGTGACACACGCCCATGCCCTCCGGATCGGTGACCTCGTACTCGATCCCGCCGCACAGGCAGGCTCCCGCCAGCGTCTTGCTCATCGCGACCTCCTCCGCGTTCGTTGCACTCGGCCCACGAGCAGGCCGACACGCGGTCGCACGCTATGCCGGGTGACCGCCGGTCGCTAGTCGACCCCAAAGGCTGCGTCGAGGCTGCATCTCGCTCGCACGATCCCCGGCGCGACCGATTCCGGCAGCAGCGGCCCAGCGCCCCGACGCACATCGGTGCGGACCCGCTCGTGGAGCCGGTAGGGCCGACTCAACACGACGTCCCCACCCACCAGTCGACGCAGCCGCGTGATCTCCGCACGGACCGTCGCGCGAGGTGCCTCGGTCCCGTACAGGGCGAGCGCCAGGTCGCGGACCGTCATGCCTGCGGGATGCAGCGCCAGCAGCACCACGATCTCGCTGTGGCGCAGGTTGAGCTCCACCCGATCGCGGGACGTGGTCACGAGCGCCCGATGGCGACCGGCGACGGCGACGGACACCCGAGCCGCACGCGGTCGCGCCGCCCCCGCTCGCCAGACGAGGTAGCCGTCGTCGAGCCCCTCGACCTCGACCGCCGTGCCGTCTGGCTGCCGCCACACGCTCGCGCCCGACACGACTTCGACGCGCGGCCCCAGCCAGGCCGGAGGATCAGCGTGCACGACGCGGCCCGACGCGGCGACGACCGCGCTGAACGGTCTGGCCTGCGAGCCGCACCGCTCGCGGTAGCGGCGCATCAGGAGCTCGTCGGCGTCACGACGCGCGGCCGCCAGCCACGCCTCCGCGGCCGTCGCGACCGCGGTGACCAACGCAACCCCATGGACGTGCGCCGTGCGGAACTCGCCGGACAGGTCGATCGCCCCGAGGACCTCGCCGGTCTCGGGGTCGTGAACCGGCGCCGCGGCGCAGGTCCAGCCGTGCAACAGCCGGTTGAAGTGCTCGGCCGAGAAGATCTGCACCGGCTGGTCGAGCACCAAGGCCGTCCCGATCGCGTTCGTCCCCACGCCGTCCTCGCTGCACAGAAACCCCGGCAGGAAGCGCGGCGCCAGCGCGCTGCGCAGCGCCCGTGACGATCCGTCGCTCCACAGCAGCACCCCGTCGGCGTCACCGAACGCCACGAAGTACCCCGACTCGACCATCGCCTCCCGCAGCATCGCGCTGACTCGCGGCAGGATCGCGGCGACGGGATGCGCCGCGAGACGCTCCGCGGTGTGCCTGGTATCGAGGATCCTCGGCGCAGGACGCTCCGGGTCGACCCCAGCGTCGACCGAGCGCCGCCAGGAATCCGAGACGACCCGCCGGACGACCCGCGGCGCGACGCCGGTGTCGAGCGCGATCGTGTGGGCGCGCCGCAGCAGCCCCGCCAGACGCACGTGATCAGGGTCGGCGCCCAGCGCCAGAGACACGCTCGTTGTCATCGGTCGACTCGCTCGTTCGCTCGGCGGGCTTCGGCCCGAGTCCTTGTACGTATCGACGCTATCGACCCGCGGGGCCCGCCGCCTCAGGCGCCGACCGGAGGCTCGACCGCGAGGTGCTCGTGCGCCGCGTCGACGAACGAGTTGAGGAAGCAGACCGCGATCGCCGCGCGTGGAGGATGACGGACAGCGCGGAGCCTCGCCGAGATCGAGCACACCGATAACGAGGATCTCGAGGCGTCTTCGACGCGGGAGGTCGGGCTTCTACGTGCCGCTGCGTCGCACTGCGGGACGGGAGCGACGGGGCTCGAACCCGCGACCTCCGGCGTGACAGGCCGGCGCTCTAACCAACTGAGCTACGCCCCCTGGGATCAGGGACCGTGCAGGATAGCCGCTTCGCGCGGCGACTCGCGGCGCGGGTCAGCGGGCCGATTCGCCGACGACCAGGCCGAGGCGATACGCGACCGCCGCGGCCTCGGTCCGGGTGCGGACGTCGAGCTTGGCGAGGATGCGCGACACGTGGACGCTGGCGGTCTTCTCGGCCATGAACAGGGTCTCGCCGATCTCGCGGTTGGTGCGGCCGTCGGCCAGCAGCGCCAGGACCTCCTGCTCGCGCGGGGTGAGGCCGAGCGCGTCGATCGCGGCGCGGGGACCCGCCGCGCCGGCGTCAGGGTCGCCGGCGTCACCCGGAGCCGCGCCGTCGCCCGCCCCCATGCCGGCTGCCGCGCGCGGGCGGGCCGCATCCTCCAGCCGCAGGCGCGCGCGCCGCGCCAGCCCGAGCAGCTCGTCGGCCAGCCAGGACGACCCCACCGCGGCCGCCACGGCCCGCGCCGCGCGCGCCGCCGCTTCGGCCGCGGCACGGTCGCCGAGCTGGGCGTGCGCCTCGGCCTCGCGCCAGCGGGCGATCGCGGCGAGATACGGGCGCTCCATGGCATCCCAGGCGGCGGCTGCGAGCGCCCAGGCCGACGGCGTGGGGTCGCCGATCGCGCGGGTCGCCTCGGCCTCGGCGACCGCCAGCCACGGTCCGCTGCCTGGCGTGCCGGCGAGCGCCCGCGCGCGCTCCAGCGCGTCCTCGGCGTGGGCGAGCGCGGCGGCCTCGGCGTCCGCATCGCCGAGATCGCGGGCGCGCTGGGCGACGTCGGCGTGGAGCGCGACCCCGGCGGCGGCGAGCCGCTGGACCCGCGCGTGGTCCTGCAGGCCGGCGATCCGGCCCAGGCGCGCGAAGCCGTCCACGAGCGCCTCCTCGGCTTCCGCGAAGCGGCGCTCGCGGCGCAGCGCCTCGGCGGTCAGGGCGGCCAGCGGCGCGTGCCACTGCGGATCGAGCGCCCGCGACGCGTAGCCGCGCGCCCGGCCCAGATGCTCGATCGCCTTCGCGGTGTCGCCCCGGCCGAGCGCGAGGTCGCTGGCGATGAGATGGAAGAAGGTCGCGTGCACGCCGAGGTGGCGGGGGGCGCGCTCGGCGCCGACGATCTCCTCGGCCTCGTCCCAGGCGCCCAGCGCGGTGAGGATCTCGGCCAGCTGCAGGGCCGACCAGTTCGCCCGCGTCCCGAGCCGGTCCAGCTCCGCCAGGCCGGCGCGCGTGGTCTCCAGCGCCTCGCGCGTGCGCCCGGCGATGAGCAGCACGTCGGCGAGGTTCGCGAAGCCGCGCTCGATCCCCTCCACGCGGCCGTCGAGGCGCTCCATCGCGATCGACTCCTCGAGGCTGGTTATCCCGCCCTCGACGTCCCCCAGACCGGCCTGCGCCACCCCGAGGGTGTTCAGCGCGCTCGCCTGCGCGACCCGTGACCCGACGGCGCGCGCCTCGCGCAGCGTCGCCTCGCAGACCTCGGCCGCCTCCGAGTAGCGGCCCCAGACCATGAGCGTCTTGGCCCGCGCCGAGAGCAGATGCGCGCGCTCGCCCGACGGCGCCGGGTCGGCGGCCAGCAGCTCGAGCCCGCGCTCGTAGCTGGCCATCGCCTCCTCGCCGCGGCCCAGATGCCAGACCGCCGTGCCGTGGGCCTGCAGCAGCCGCGCCGCGCGCTGGGGATCGGTGCGCGCGTCGACCTCGGCCAGCGCCGACTCGGTCGCCTGGCGCGCGCGGTCGTCGTCGCCGAGCTGACGCGAGGCGGTCGCCAGCCGCTCCAGCAGGCGCGGATGGTCCAGCCCGGCGCGCCCGCGCGCGTCGGGCACGTGCGGCCAGAGCGACAGCGCCCGCTCCAGCTGCGCCGCGGCCTCCGCCGGCGCGTGGATCCGCTCGGCCGCGTCGGCGGCGCGGACCGCCGCGCCGAGCGCCTCGGGCTGCTCGCCGGCGACCGCGAAGTGGTGGGCGATCGCGGTGACGGTGTCGAGGTCGTCGGCGCCCGCGTCGGCGCGGCGCTCCAGGGCGCGGGCGAGCGCGAGATGCAGCTCGACCGCCTCCCCGGGCAGCAGCTCGTCGTGGATCGCCTCGCGCAGCAGCGCGTGGCGGAAGGCGATCCGGCCGTCGTCGTCGGGGACGAGCACGTGGTGGGCGATCGCCTCGCGCAGCGCCGCCCGCACCGCGACCGGCGCCAACCCGCTGACCTCCTCGAGCAGCGCCTCGTCGCCCCGCCCGGCCGCGCCGACCACCCGCAGCAGCGCCTGCGTGGCCTCGTCGAGCGGCTCGACGCGGACCAGGAGCGCGTCGCGCAGCGTCGGCGGCAGCTCGCCGCGTCCGTCCAGGCCTGCGGCCAGCAGCTCCTCGGCGAACAGCGGGTTGCCGTCGGAGCGCTCGAAGAGCCGGTCGACCAGCGCCGGCTCGGGCGGCGCGCCGAGGACGTCGGCGAGCAGGTCGGCCAGCTCCTCGCGGGTGAGCCGCTCGAGCGTCGCCCGGGTCGTACGGTCCAGGCGCTCGATCTCCGGCAGCAGCGGGCGCAGCGGATGGCGCCGATGGAGCTCGTCGGTGCGGTAGGTGGCGACGAGCAGCACGTGGTCGCGGCACAGGTTGCGCGCCGCGAACGCGAGGAAGTCGCGCGTCGAGCGGTCGGCCCAGTGGAGGTCCTCGAGCACGAGCACGAGCGGGGGCGCCTCGTCGGCGAGTCGGTGCAGCGCGTCGAGCAGGAGCTCGAAGAAGCGCCCCTGCGGCGGCGCACCGGCCTCGCCCCGCGGGCGGTCCAGCTCGGCGCGCACCGCGTCGAGCGCCGGATCGCCCGAGCGGATCAGCGGGCGCAGCGCCCCGATCAGCGGCGCGTAGGGCAGCTCGCCGTCGGCCAGCTCGACGCAGTCGCCCGACAGCACCCGCGCCCCGCGCTCGCGGGCCCGCGCGGCGAGCTCGTCGACGAGCCGCGTCTTGCCGACGCCCGACTCGCCGGCCACCAGCGCGACCCAGGCACGGCCCTCGCGCGCCTCGTCGAGCACGCGCAGCAGCTCCGCGAGCTGCGGCTCGCGTCCCACGAACCTGCGGCTGGACACGCGCGGCGCCACGCGTCCAGCTTCGCAGGTCGGGACGGTCATGCGGGAGCGAACCGGCGCGGCCGGCGCCCTGCATCGCGACGCCGGAATCGCAGGGAGACTCGGCGGCGGGGGCGGCGGCGGACGCAGCGGGGGTGGCGGGCGCCGTGCTCGGCGTCGAAGCGCATCGCGGTGAGGAGGAGCGGCGAGAGGTTGGAGTGCATGGGAGCATCCTGCGCCTAAGACGGCCCGCGCACATCGGGCGTTGGGTGCCGGTCGGCGGAGAAGGTCCCTTACCCGCGCGCGCGAACCCCTTACGCCGGGGAGACCGGGTCGACCGGCCCCCGCCGCCCACGGCAATCCCGCCGGGGCAGGACGATCAGGAGGCTTCGATGAGCGAGCAGTTGAGCGGGGAGGCGCGCGAGATCGCGCGCAAGGCCACGGGGCTGTGGTGGCTGTGGATCGTGACCGGGATCGCCTGGGTGATCATCGCCCTCGTCATCCTCCAGTTCGACGAGGCGTCGGTCCGCACGGTCGGCGTGATCATCGGCCTGATGTTCCTCATGACCGGCGTCGAGCAGTTCTTCGTCGCGGCGGTCGCCGATCGTCTTCGCTGGCTGTGGGCGATCTTCGGCGTCTTGTTCATCGTCGCCGGCGTGATCGCGCTGATCGAGCCCAAGGACACGTTCGCCGGCGTCGCCGACATCCTCGGCTTCCTGTTCCTCATCGTCGGCGTGTTCTGGACCGTGCAGGCGTTCGTCGAGAAGGGCGAGAACGACCTGTGGTGGCTGGGCCTCATCGCCGGCGTCCTCATGATCATCCTGGCCTTCTGGACCAGCGGTCAGTTCTTCATCGAGAAGGCCTACCTGCTGCTCGTCTTCGCCGGCATCTGGGCGCTCATGCACGGGGTGACCGACATCGTGCGCGCGTTCGCGCTGCGGTCCGCGCACAAGGAGCTCTCCTAGCTCACCACGCCGTCACCCCGCCGTCGTGGGCGATGACCTGGCCGGTCAAGAACGACGAGGCGTCGCTGGCCAGGTAGACGACCAGGCCGGCGAGCTCGTCGGCTTCCCCGATCCGCCCGAGCGGGCTCATGGCGACGGCGCGCCGCAGCATCTCGGCGATGCCGTCGCCGTCGAGCCCGTAGTGGCGGCCCAGGCGCGTCCCGCCGTGGAACCCGGGCGCGATCGCGTTGACCCGGATGCGATCCGGGCCGTACTCCACGGCGAGCTGCTGCGTGAGCCCGATCAGGCCGGCCTTCGCCGCGACGTAGTTGGCCGCGCTGCCCTGGCGGACCATCCGCGGGTCGATCCCGCGCACGCCGACCACCGAGGTGAGGTTGACGATCGAGCCGGAGCCGGCCTCCAGCATCGCCGGCAGCAGCGCCCGCGTGCAGAGGTAGACGCCGCGCAGGTTGACGTCCATCGACCGGTCCCAGTCCTCGACCGCCGACTCGTGCAGGCGCCCGAACGCCGGCGAGACACCGGCGTTGTTGACGAGCACGTGCAGCGGCCGGCCCCCGACGGCCGCCGCGAGCGCGGCGACCGACGCCTCGTCGGCGACGTCGACCTGCGCGCCCGACGCCCGACCGCCGGCGGCCACGATCTCCACCGCCGTGTCGTCGACCGAGCCGCCGTCGCGCCCCGCGCAGACGACGTCCGCGCCCATCGCCGCCAGCGCGACGGCGAAGACCTTGCCGAGCCCGCCGCCCGCGCCGGTCACCAGCGCGCGGCGGCCGTCGAGACGAAAGGCGCGGGCGACCTCCGCGGCCGGGATCGCCGCCACCGCCGCGGCCTCCATCACGCCTCCCGGTGGCCGCTGGGCCACAGGTCGGTCGTGTCGGTCTTCGCCCGCTGCGCGAGCTGCGGATGCAGGCCGACGGTGTCGAGCACCCGATCCGCCCACGGCTTGCGATCGACGAGCACGCTCAGCAGGTTGCGGAGGATCGGCGCCGGCAGCCCGTTGACGTTCTCGAAGATCTGCGTCCGCGCCGCCTGCGTGCTCGAGCAGACGTCCCACACGAGGTTCATGAGGTCGTTCTTCTCGCGCGCGCTCATCGTGTCGGTCGTGAGGTAGCGATCGAAGGCGACCTCCAGCTCCGGCACGGCCCAGTCGCGCTCGGAGAAGCGCATGACCGGACCCTGCGAGGCCAGCACCTGCAGCAGGTTGGCCATCCGCGGATACACGTCGAGGCCGTACGCCCGGAACGCGCTCAGCACGTTGCCGTCGGCGAACCAGATCCCCTCCTCGTTGGGCGCCGCCTGCGCCATCGCCGCGACGAGGCCGCTGCGCAGCAGCACCGCCCACTGGCTCAGCTCGCCGAGATGGTCCTGCACGAGCGGGATCTTCTGCGTCTCCAGGACGCTGCTGATCGCCTCGGCCAGCCCGCAGAAGACCTCGGCCCGCACGGTCTTGCGCGCCAGGTGCACGAGGAACTCGTTGCGGGCGGTCATCCCGAACAGCCCGGGGTCGCAGAGCTCCGGGGCGTCGAGCGCCCAGATCCGCTCGTAGGGCACGAAGACCTCGTCGAGGATCACCATCGCGTCCATCTCGTCGCCGATCCGGCTGAGCGGGTGGTCGCGCTGCGTGCCCTCGCGCGGCAGCGCGCTCTCGCGGCAGACGAGCGAGATCCCCGGCGTAGCGACCGGCACCATGCACCAGAACGCCTCGTCGGCGCGCACGTGCGGGTAGCCGATGCTGCCGATCACGAGCTGGTTGGCCTGCACGGCGGCGGTGCCGACCGCCTTGGCCCCGCTGATGTAGACGCCGTCGGCGCTGCGGCGCACCACGCGGCCGACGTGCTCGCGGTCGGCGCCGGCCTTCGCGGCCCGCGCATTGCCCTGCACCTCGATCGCGCTCGCGGCGCAGTGGAGGTTGCCCTCCTCGCCCTCGGCCACCAGCCGCGCCAGGTTGTCGGCGTACTCCGGCGCCAGGCGGCGGAAGTGGCTGTCGAGGTAGCCGAGCTGGCCGGTGATGCTCGACGGGATGTGGTTGGGCTGGCGCGCGTGCATCCCGCCGAGCGACAGCCACGAGCGGAACTCCGCCTCGCGCAGGCGCTGCTCGAGCGCCTCCTTGCTGCGCGGCACGATCCACGACGAGCTCACGCGCGTGCCGTCCGCGCGGACGTAGGTCAGCTCGTCCTGCCAGCGCGGGTCGTGCTGGGCGTCGTAGATGCGCGCCTGGAAGTCGATCGCCTGCGCCGTGACCGGGTGGGTCGTGACGTCCTCGATCCGCTCGCCGCGGTACCAGACGCAGCGTCCGTCGCGCAGCGACGCCTTGTACTCCTCGCCGGTCCGCAGCGAGGTCCTCGTCTCCTGGGCGACGGGAGTCATCGGACCGCCCCCGCCTCGGCCCGGAAGCGCGCGACCGTCTCCTCCACGTCCATCCCGTGGAGGCGCAGCATGTTCTCGCCGAGGATCTTGCGCTTGGCCTGCTCGGTGAGCTGCGGGTAGCCGTAGCCCTCGACGAGGTCCTGCGGCAGCTCGAAGTCGACGAACGCGCGCAGCGCCCACTCCGGGTGGAAGATCGGCGCCTCGGAGCCGAGGACGATCTTGTCCTCGCCGCACCAGAACAGCAGCTTGCCCATGATCTCGGCGAACTGCCGCGGCGCCCGCACGATGAAGTTGATCGACGCGGCCAGCGACGCGTACAGGTTCGGGAAGCGGATCAGCTGCCAGCAGGTCTCGTCGATGAACGGCATGCCGACGTGGAAGACCACGAAGTTGATGTCCGGGAAGGCGACCGCCGCCCCGTCCATGTCCCACGTCTGCGTGAACTCGACCTTCTGCGGGCCCAGCGGCGAGCCCTTGTGGACGCCGCACAGGTTGATCCCGAGCTCGCGCATCTTCTCGTAGATCGGGAAGGCGATCACCGGGTCGTCCATGCGCCAGCCGACCTGCTGCCCGTAGTCGTAGCGCACGTTGTAGAACTTGAACGCGCGCGCGCCGAGCTCCTCGACCTGGCGCTCCATCTCGTCCAGCGCGCGCCGGCCCTCCAGCGGGTTCACGGTGCCCCAGAACACGCTGCGGTCGGGCCGCAGCGACGCGAGCTTCGCGCAGCGGTCCGGCGCCGAGGCGCCGTCGCGGAACAGGTCGGTGAGCGGCAGCGGCATCGCGACGGCCATGTCGACGCTCGACTCCTCGTAGACCTGGCGGTCGATCTCCTCGGGCGCCCAGTCGCGGATGAACTGCTCGGGCGAGAGCACGCCGGCGCTCTCGGGCGTCATCGTCGCGTGGAACGCGTACAGGTGCTGCGCGAGCAGCGCGGCCTCGGGGCCGAGGTAGTTCTTCTCGTCCAGGTCGAGCACGTGCGCGACGCTGTCGAAGACGAAGTAGTCGTCGATCATGAGCTTGCTCCGTTCGGGGTGATGCGGCCGGCGAAGGCCTGCGGGTCGTCGGCGACGTTGGGCGGCGGGAGGAAGCGCAGCTTGCGCCGCGCGGACGCGGAGAGGCGCTCGGTCGCCCACGGCGTCTCCCAGCGGATGTCGACCTCGGCGGCGCCGATCGACGGCACCCGCTCGACGGCCTCCTTGATCATCGCGAGCAGGTCGATCGCGAACGGGCACCAGCCCGACGTGAGGACGAGGTCGATGCGGGCGCCGTCGCCCTCGAAGACCACGTCCTCGATCAGGCCCATGTCGACGACGGAGATCTCCTTCTCCGCGCAGCACGGGTCGTAGACGGTGCGCAGCGCGTCCATGATCGCGGCGCGCGTGTCGTCGGTCACGGTCGTCATCCGATGAAGCTCCCTTGCTGGGCGACGTAGCGCCACGCGCCCGATGCGCGTGACCAGATCCCGCTGACGCGGACGCAGAGGTCGATGTCGACGCCCGGGGTGAGCCGGCCGCGCATCAGGTACCGGCAGCTGACGACGCCCAGGTCGCCGGCGCCGCGGACGACGAGCTCCTCGAGGCCGAACGTCACGCTCGGGTTGAACATCTCGCGCGCGAAGGCCAGGTACTCGTCCTTGCGGCGCACCTCGCCGGCCGGGTCGGTGGTGAACCAGTCGTCGTCGATGAGCGCGCCGAGCGCGGCGACGTCGACGTGGCGCGTCGCCTCGTGGATCTCGTGGTAGCGGTGCTCGAGCTCCTGTGCGAGCGGCGCGTCGCGCGGATCCGTGGCCGGCACCGCTCGACTCGGCGCATCGGCGGGCGGCAGGTCGGCCAGCAGGTCCGCCTTGCACGTCGTGTGGTGGTGCGCGGCGAGGCGGTGGCCGTCGGGCCCGGGCACGAACAGCCCCATCGTCCGGTGCTCCACCCCGTCGGATCGCAGACCCGCGCGGACGACGATCGCGTCGCCGTACGCGTGCTGCTCGAAGTCGTCGAGGTCGAGCGGGGCGTCGGCCGCGGGCCGCTCCCCGGCGGCCGCGAGCAGCCCGGCCTGGTCGACGACGGTCCCGTGCGGATCGGTCGCGATCAGCCGCGGGTCGGTGAGCTGCTCGAGGCGCTCGCGGTCGTGCGTCGCCAGCGCGGCGAGCAGGTCGGCATAGGTCCGTTGCATCGTCACCACTCCGCGTAGCGGGGATCGCCGGCCATCGGCGCCTCGAGCACCCGGTAGTCGCGCGCGTAGTAGACGAGCGGCGCGGGCCCGACCGAGAGCACGACCGCGCGCACCGCGCCGATCACGAGCTCGTGGTCGCCGACCGCGACCGTCTGGTCGACCTCGCAGTCCACGTGCGCGAGCGCGCCCGCCAGGATCGGCGTCGCGGCCAGCTCGTCGCGATCGTCGCACAGGCGATCCAGGAACTTCGGGGCGCCCGCGGCCGAGCCGAAGCGCGCCGCCTCGATCTGGCGCTCGCCGAGGATGCTCACGCCGAAGCGGCCGGTCTGCGCGATCGAGCGCGCGCTGACCGTGTGCTCGCCGAGCGAGACGAGCAGCGTCGGCGGGTCCATCGAGACCGAGCAGCAGGCGCTGATCGTCAGCCCCCACGGCTTGCCGTCGACCCAGCTGGTCACCATCACGACGCCGCAGGCGAGGTGGCCCATCGCCTCGCGGAACGGCGCCGCGACGTCGCCCTGGCTCAGCATGGCGCCTGCGGGATCTGGGTCGCCTGGACCTGCTCGACGAACCTCTGCTTGCCGCGGTCGATCTCGACCATCGAGAACGGGCGCCCCACCGGCACGTGGCAGTCGACCGTCCACGTCGTCGGCCCGATCGCCAGCGGCTCGTCGGCGAACGTCTCGAGCTTGGCCTTGACCGCGTCGGAGTCGAGCGTGCCGGCCTCCTCGATTGCCTTGGCCAGCGCCTGCACCGCGCTGTAGCCGGTCAGCACGGTCACCGGCGAGGCGATGTCGACGCCCTGCTTGCCGAGCGCCTCGAAGACCTCCTCCTGCTGAGGATCGCGCGGCGGGTCCAGCGGCGCGACCGAGGCGGCGTAGACGTCAGAGGTCTTCGAGAGCGCCTTCAACGGGGTCGTCCCGTCGAAGCCCGACCCGGTCAGGATCGGCAGGTCCACGCCGGCCGCACGGATCTGCGCCACCGCGCCGATCGCCCCGGGCGGGAACGAGCACAGCACGACGAAGCCGGCGTCCTTGGCCTGGCGCAGCCGCGAGACCTGGGCGGCGATCGACTGGTCGGTGGCCTGGAAGGTGTCCTTGCCGGCGACCGTCCCGTCGAGCTCCTTCCACGCGTGGTCGAAGCTCGAGCACAGCTGCTTGCCGTAGCTGGAGAACGTGTCGGTCAGCACGTAGGCCGACTTCAGTCCCTGCTGCTTGGCGAACTCCGCGAGGGTCGCGCCCTCGGTCGGGTTGCCCTGGAAGAGGTTGAACGTGTACGGCGAGATGCCCTGGGCGCCGAAGCGCGTGTCGCCCGACGTCGAGATCGCGATGAGCTTCTTGGCCGCCGCGGCGCGGGCCGACGGGCCGCCGAAGTCGTAGTCCATCGTCGGCAGGACGAAGTCGGCACCGCGGCCGATGACCGCCAGCGCCGCCGACTGGACCTGGGCGGGGTCGGACTTCGTGTCCTCGGTGTCGATCTCGATCGGCTGCCCGAGGACGCCGCCGGCGGCGTTGATCTCCTCGATGGCGAGCTTCGCACCTTGCAGCACGCCGTTGTCGAACGCGCCGACGAAGCCGGTCAGCGCGAGCGGGGCGCCGATCTTGATCGGCCGGTCGAGCTTGGCGGCGGTGGCCTGGGTCGCAGCCGCGGCCTGCGTGTCCGACGACGCCTTCTCCGAGCTGCCGCACCCGGCGACGGAGAGCGCGGCGACCAGCGTCACCGCCGGCATCGCGAGGAGCCGGATCGTGGAGCTCATGGGGACTCCCTCCCTGTGGTTGCCTTCGACTCGTACGGTTCTCGCGCCAGCGCCTCGACGCGGTAGGAGCACTGCAGGGCGGCGGCGCGCACCGGGTCCTCGAGCGTCGCCGCGAACGAGCGGTCGAAGCGGAAGCCGCCGTCCAGCAGCGGCACCGTTCCGAGGAAGAGGACCAGCGGCCGCGACGGGTCGAGGTCGAGCGCCGCCGTCGCGGCGACGATCTCCTGCGGGTGCAGGATCGCCGCGACCGCCTCGTCCTGGTAGGGGCCGCCGACCTCGTCGAGCTGCGCGCGCAGCCGCAGCGCGTCCCAGTGCCCATCCACGGCGTCCAGCGGCCAGGCGCGGCCGGCGACGACCTTCGGGCACACGAGCTTGGCGAGGTCGATCGACTGCGCCTCCAGCGCGCGGTCGGTCACGTCGCTGCCGACCGTGACGTAGCGCGCGCCGTCGGGCATGACGACGAGCACCGGCTCGGCCTCGCCCGACGTCCGCTCGCCGGCCACCTCGATCGCCGGGCCCGCCGTCCGCAGCAGCCAGTTCGGCAGCAGGTAGAGCGTCGGCGTCGAGGACGGGCGCGGGACGCCGAGCTGCTCGAGCTCGGCGATGTGGCGCTCGACCGCGTCCTCGTCGCGGCCGGTGAAGCCGGCGACGACGAGCTGCGGCTCGCGCACGACGAGCGTCGCCGCGGGCGCGCCGTCGCGCTCGACGGCGAAGGTCAGCTCCACCGCGCCGTCCGGCGCGGGCGCCTCGGAACGCCGGCCGAGGCCCAGGCGCGGCAGCGTCAGCTCGCGGCCGCCCATGAGCCCGCCGGGCCGCCGGATGAGGACGGCGAGCATCACCAGCGCGATGCCCATCTCGGTGCGGCCGGTGACGCTCCCGGTGTGCAGCGTCCCGACGTCCACGCCGCGCTCGACCTCGCGCAGCAGCTCGGTCGCACAGCCGATGGCGACCGCCCCGACGACCGCGCCCGACAGGGTGGCGATCCCGCCGACGACGAGCATCGCCAGCAGCAGGAACGTCAGATCGAAGTAGAACGTCCCGGGCACGAACGACCCGAGGAACTGGCCGTAGAGGCCGCCGGCGATGCCGAGCACGAGGCCGGAGACCACGAACGCCATCCGCCGCTCGCGGGCGACGCCGATGCCGAGCGAGTGGGCGGCGAGCTCGTCGTCGCGCGAGGCGCGCAGCCGTCGCCCCCAGCGCGCGCGCTGCACGGCGTAGGCGATCGCGACCGCGGCCAGCGCCCACAGCGCGGCGGCGGTCAGCGTCGTGCGCTCGGGCACACCGGCGATGCCGCTCGTGCCACCGGTGACCGCCTGCCAGTTGGCCGCGACGACGTAGACGATCGCCAGCACGGCGAGCGTCGTCAGCGACGCCGCGATGCCGGAGAGGCGCATGATCGGCCCGCACAGGACCAGCGCGAACGCCGCGGCGACCAGGCCGCCGGCGAGCGTCGCCGCCAGCGGGGAGAGCGAGGTGTCGCGCAGGACGCCCGGCAGGTCGGGTAGCAGCAGCGCCTTCTCGTCGACGGGGATCGCGAGGATCCCGGCGGTGTAGGCGCCGACGGCCATGAACGCGACGTGGCCGAACGAGAGCACCCCGCTGGTCCCGCTGAAGACCCACAGGCCGACGACCGCGACGAGGTTCATCAGCCCGAGCACGACCTGGCGCTCGAGCGTCTCGCCGGCCAGCAGCCCGACGACCCAGACCGCGGCGACGAGGAGCGCGAGCGCGACGAGCGTGTCGTGCGTGCGCAGGCGCGTGGCGAGCGCGGCCATCAGACCCGCTCCCGCAGCCGCCGCGAGACGACGATGCCCTGCGGCCGCAGCAGCAGCATCGCGACGACGATCCCGTAGAGGAACGCGTCGCGGGCGGGCCGCAGCTCGACCGGCAGCCAGACGTCGAGGGCGATCGTCACCGCGCCGAGCACGAAGCCGCCGAGCACCGCGCCGGCAAGGCTGCCCATGCCCCCGAGGACGGTGGCCACGAACGCCAGCAGCAGCGGCGCCAGGCCGGAGCCGGCCGACGCCGTCCCCGTGCGGGCGACGATGAGCAGCGCGGCGACGCCGGCGAGCACGCCGCTGAGCGCGAACGTCGCGGCGATCACACGGTTGGCCCGGACGCCGAGCGTGCGGGTCATCGCGAAGTCCTCCGCCGCCGCCCGCATCTGCAGCCCGATCGTGGTCCAGCGCAGCGTCGCGGCGAGCGCGACGAGCAGCGCGAACGTCGCCCCCACGGTCACCACGTCCAGCCAGGTCAGCGTCACCCCGAGCAGCTCGACCGACGCGTTCAGGGTCTGCGAGACCTCGGTCGTCTTCGGCGTCGCGCCGAGCGTGACGATCACGAGCGCCTGCAGCAGGTAGGCGACCGCGAACGACGTGACGAGCATCGTCGCCGGGCTCGCGCCGCGCACCGGGCGGAAGGCCACGCGCTCGATCGCCAGCGCGAGCGCCGCCGGCACGGCGATCGCGACCGCGACGACGACCGGCCAGGGCGGGTCGCCGAGCTCGACGACCGCGAAGCCCGTGACCATGATCAGCGAGCCGTGGGCGAAGTTGACCAGGCCGAGGATCCCGAAGATCAGCGCGATCCCCAGCGCGAGCAGCGCGTAGAGGCTGCCGACGGAGATCGCGTCGGCGACGTGCTGGCCGATCATGCGGCGCTCACCGTCCGGCCGAGGTAGGCCTGGGCGAGGTCGACGCGCTCCAGCAGCTCGGCGCGCGGACCGCTGACCGCGACGCGCCCGGTCCGCAGCAGGTAGGAGCGGTCGGCCAGCTCGAGCGTGCGGACCGCGTTCTGCTCGACGAGCAGGATGCCGACGCCTTCGGCGCGCAGGTCGGCGAGCGTCGAGAAGACGACGTCGACGAGCTTCGGCGCCAGGCCAAGCGACGGCTCGTCGAGCAGCAGCGTGCGCGGCCGACAGACGAGCGCCCGCGCGATCGCGAGCTGCTGCTGCTGGCCGCCGGAGAGCCGGCCGGCAGGGCGGCCGAGCGACGCGACGATCTCGGGGAAGCGGGCGAGCGCCTCGCGCGGCGTCGCGGCCTGCCCGCGCGGGGCGGCGGCCGCGGCGAGGCGCAGGTTCTCGGCGACGGTGAGCGTGGCGAGGATCCGCCGTCCCTCGGGCACGAGCGCGAGGCCTGCGCGGACGATCCGCTCCGGGCTCCAGCCGGTGATCCGCCGGCCGGCGAACGTGACGTCGCCCGCGTCGGCGGGGTGCTGCCCGCAGACCGTGGCCAGCGTGGTCGTCTTGCCTGCGCCGTTGGGGCCGATGAGGCCGACGATCTCGCCCGCCTCCACCGCGAGGCTCACGCCCCGCACGGCCGGGATCCCGCCGTAGGAGACGTGGAGGTCGGCGATCTCGAGCGCGGTCACGCCGCCGTCCCGAGGTAGGCGTCGATCACGGTCGCGTCGCCGGTGACCTCGCGGGGGCTGCCGACCGCGATGGTCGCGCCCCGATCGAGCACCTGGACGCGCTCGCAGAGGCCCATCACCAGCCGCATGTCGTGCTCGACGACGACGAGCCCACAGCGCAGCTGCGCGCGCACCGAGGCCAGCAGCTCGAGCAGCTCGTCGCTCTCGTGCTCGTCCAGCCCGGCGGCCGGCTCGTCGAGGAGCAGGAACGCCGGGCGGCCCGCGGCGGCGCGGAGGATCCCGACGCGGCGCTGGTCGCCGTGCGCAAGGACGCCGGCGGGTCGCGCGGCGGCGCCCTCGAGGCGGGCGAGCGCGAGCAGCTCGTCGGCGGCGGCCGCGGCGGCGCGGGCGCCGGCGCCGGTCGCCAGCGCGCCGAGCGCCACGTTCTCGTGGACGCTGGCGGTCGCGAACAGGCGGACGTTCTGGAACGTCCGCACGAGGCCGGCGCGAGCGCGGCGCGCCGCCGACCAGCCGGTGACGTCGCGGCCCGCCAGCGAGACCCGTCCGCGGTGATCTCGCTCGAAGCCGGAGAGGACGTTGAGCAGCGTCGTCTTGCCGGCTCCGTTGGGCCCGATCACGCCCAGGATCTCCGCCGGCGCCAGCTCGAGGTCGACGCCGGCGAGCGCGCGGACGCCGTCGAACTCGATCGCGACATCGCGCGCCACGAGGTCGTTGTGCAGCTCCAGCCCCATCGCATACCACCCTAGACATGGCATGCATAAGAAGTCAAGGTATACTTTTGCCCCAGATGTGTTGCGCATCGCGCACCCCGCGCAACGCCGTCGCCGCCCATCCCCACGCCGCGCGTCCACCGCGCCGGGCGACGCCGGCCCCGACGACGAGCGCGCGGACCCCCACGATCGGTTCGTCGATCCCCCAGCACAGGCCCGACCGGAGGCCGGGGAAGCGGTCAGTACGATGCAAGCCGGCGTCCGGTATGCAACAAGGGAACTGATATGGCGAAGACCACCGAGCGGCGATCCACGCTCTCGCTGACCCCGGTCGAGAAGGGCGCCGGTCAGGTCAGCGACCGCGCCCACGCGCAGCTGCGCAAGGCGATCCTGCACGGCGAGATCCCGGTCGGCACGATCCTCGCCGAGGCCGAGCTGGCCGAGGAGCTGCGGATCTCGCGCACGCCGGTCCGCGAGGCGCTGCGGATGCTCCTGCAGGAGGAGCTCGTGGAGGTCGGCCCGCGACGCCAGCTGGTCGTGCCCGGCATGTCGCCGGAGCGCCGCCGCGAGGTCTTCCTCATCCGCGAGGCGCTCGAGGCGCTCTCGGTCACGACCGCGACGCAGGCCATGTCGCTGGACCGCATCGACGAGCTGCGGCTGCTGACGATGCGCCAGCGCCGCGCGGCCAACGCGGACGACGCCGAGACGTTCATGGACCTCGACGAGCAGTTCCACCTCGAGCTCGCCGAGGGCGCCGGGCTCCCGATGCTCGTGCGCTTCATCGGGCAGATGCGCGCGTTCACCCGCCTGCTCGGCGTGGAGGCGCTGCGCCGCCCGGGCCGGATGGCCAAGGTCGTCGAGGAGCACGAGGCGATCGTGGACGCGATCGAGGCGCGCGACGAGCCCGCCGCGCGCGAGGCGATGTCGTCGCACCTGCACGCCACCGAGCGCCTGGCGCCCGATGGCGAAGCCGGCTGACGCTCAGGCCGCGCGCACGGCTGCCCGGGCCGCGGCGTAGCTCGCGTCGCCGTCGCGCAGCGCCGCGAGGATCGCCTGGTGGTCCAGCACGCGGGCGAACCCGCGCCGCATCGTCCGCAGGGTCGCCTCATGGGCGAGCGCGTTGTCGGTCGCGTTGACGTCGGACCCGAAGACGACGTGGTAGTTGAGGAAGTACGCGGTCCGTGCGGTCGACTCGCAGCAGAAGTTCGTCAGCGTGCCGCAGACGATCACGGTGCGCACGCCGCGGTCGCGCAGCACGTAGTCCAGATCGGTCCCCGCGAACGAGTCGTAGGTGTGCTTGACGCTGATGACCCGCTCGTCCGGGCGCGGCTGCAGCGCGTGGTAGACCTTCGTGTCCGCCTCGCCCTCCTTGATCGCGCCGGCGGCGATCGGCGGCCAGTACTCGTAGAAGTCGGCCGCGCAGTCGGAGGCGATGCTGTGCTCGGTGAAGAGGACCGGCACGTCCAGCTCGCGGCAGCCCGCGACGAGGGCCTGGACGCGCGGAATCTGCCGATAGGCCTCCGGGACGCACATCGGGTTGGCCGGGTTGACGAAGTCCTCCTGCAGATCCACGACGATCAGCGCGCACTCCTCGCGCTTGATCTCGAAGGCCCAGGGACGGTCGGTCTCGTAGTCGCGATCGGCGAACGCGAGGAACTCGCGCTCGCCGGCGAAGACGCCCGGCGCCGATAGGCGGTCCGGGCCGAGCAGCTCGTCCTCGGTGCGTCCGTAGGTGGCCAGGAAGTCGTCCACCGGCCGGCGGTCGTCAGCGATGCCCATCTCACCCTCCTGTGGGTCTCGTGCCGGCGTGGTACCGGACTTCGAAGGTCGTGCAGCCCCCGGCGCTGCGCCACGGGCCGTGGCGCATCCCGGGCGGCCGGCAGGCGTACATGCCGGCCGTGAACTCCTGGCCCAGCTCGAGGTCCACGATCGCGCCCTCCAGGATGTAGACCTCCTCCCAGAAGTCGTGGACCTGGACGCCGTTGGGCGACGTGTCGGTCCCGGGCGCGAAGCGCAGGATCCGCGTCGCCACGCCGCTGCCGGCGATCGACGCGAGGATCCGCTCCGACAGCCCGTCGGCCGGCCCCGGCACGCGCGTCCAGGCCACGTCGGCGGCCGGGAAGAACTCCCGCTCGGGCTTGCTCACGCGGCGCTCTTGACCTGCGGCTCGGGCACGGCGGCGGAGTAGCTGGCGAGGAACGCGTCGACCTGGGCGACCGCCTCGTCGTAGCCGAAGCTGCGGTAGGCGTAGCCCTTGGCCACGAACGGCGCCCCGGCGTAGAACAGCTCGTACTGGTGGTGGCGGCCGCCGAACTCCGAGCCGACGGCGTCCCACGCGAGCTTGAACAGCTTGATGCGCTCCTCGGCGGCCATCCCCGCCGAGGCGAAGTAGCGCGCGACGTCGTCGCGAGTCTCTGCCGCCTGCAGGTCCAGGACCGAGGCGGGCACCTGGATCACCCCGCCGCCGGCCAGGTCACGCAGCACGGCGAGGATGCGCGGATAGAGCTCGGCCTGGAGGCCCATCGCGCCGTACAGGAAGCGGGCGTTGGGCACCGCGACGCCGCGCGCGTCGACCACCGCCGCCGCCTCGGAGGCGAGCACCATGCCCTCGACGATCGCCGCCAGCGACGCGAGCTCGCCCAGGCGCTCCTGGACCGCCGGCAGCCGGTCGACGCCGTTGGCGGCGGCGATCTTGTGGGCGATCCCCGCCAGGAAGCGCGTCTTCGTCGCCAGCCGGATCTGGGCTTGGCTGTTGCCGAGCACGTGCGCGGGGGTGTCGAACCACTGGCGCCGCACGCGGTCGACGTCGCGGTACACGAAGACGTCCTCCCAGGGCACGACGACGTCGTCGAAGACGATGAGCGCGTCGGTCTCGTCGAAGCGGTGCGACAGCGGGTAGTCGAAGCCGCCGCCGGCGGCGACCGTCGCGTACGGCCGCCGGCAGTAGACCTTCAGCCCGGGCGCGGAGAGCGGCACGATGAAGGCATTGGCGTACGGCTCGTCGCCGGGCCGCAGCGGCTTGATGCAGCTGACGAGCAGGTGGTCGGCGACGGCCGCCGCGGTGCCGAGCATCTGCGCGCCGCGCACGACGATGCCGTCGTCGCGCTCGTCGGCGACGCCGACCGCCAGCAGCTCGTCGTCCCAACCGCCGGGGCCGGTCGTCCGATCGACCTGCGGCGGGATGATCGCGTAGCTGACGTAGGTGTCCTCGGTGGCGATCCGCCGCTGCCAGCGGGCGACGTTGGCCGCGCCGCGCGGGTCGAACACCTCGGGCGCGGACGCGAAGCCGGCGAAGAACGCGCCGACGTGGTCGGGCCCGCGGCCGACGAAGCCGTGGCTGAGGCGGGCCCACGCGCCGATCGCGGCGCGGCGCCGCTCGAGGTCCTCGCGCGTGCGCGGGATCGCGAACACGCGGTTCACCGTCGCGCCCAGCGTCTCGCAGCGGACGGTCATCTCGGCGGGGTGCTCGCGGGCCCAGTCGTAGAGGCCGGCGACCGTCCGGGCCACCCCGTGGAAGGCCGGATGGGCGGTGACGTCCTCGACCGCGGCGCCGTCGAGCAGCACCGTGCGCCCGTCGCCGGCGATCCGCTCGAGGTACTCCGCGCCGGACCTCACGCGACCGCTCCTGCCGGCTGCGGCGCCGCGACGGTGAGCCGGCGATCGGCGAGCACGGCGAAGTCGGCGCGCGCGGCGGTTAGGGCGTCGAGCGACAGCTCGGCCCGGACGACGGTCGGCTCGTCGCTCGCCTCGGCGAGGACGCCGCCGAGCGGGTCGACGACCGCGCTGTGGCCCGCCAGGCGCGTGCCGTGGTCGACGCCGGCGCCGTTGCAGGCGAGCACGAACGCCTGGTTCTCCACCGCCCGCGCGCGAACCAGCAGGCGCCAGTGCTCGCGGCGCGCGGCCGGCCAGGCGGCGGGCACGACGAGCAGCTCGGCGCCGCCGTCGGCATGGAGGCGGAAGAGCTCCGGGAAGCGCAGGTCGTAGCAGACGCCGACGCCGATCCGGCCGACCGGCGTGGCGGCGACCGGCACGTCGTCCCCGCCCGCCACCAGCTCGGCCTCCCGCGAGGCGTGCCCGAACACGTGGTGCTTGCGCGCGGCGAGCGCAAGCTCGCCGTCGGGGCCGAGCACGACCGCCGTGTTGTGCAGCCGCCCGTCGGACGCCGCCTCGAGGATCGTGCCGGCCACGACGACGGCGCGAGCCTCCCGGGCCGCGGCGGCCAGGCGCGCGACGAGCGGGCCGTCGAGCGACTGGGCCTGCTCCCGGTAGGCGTCGAAGGCGAAGTAACCGGTGGACCACAGCTCGGGCAGGACGACCAGGTCCGCGTCGCGCAGCTGCGCGACGCGCTCGGCCACGGCCTCTACGCGGGCCTCGGCGACCGCGCATGCACCGGCGTCGAGCTGAAGGAGGACGGCACGGATCGGCGGACTTGCATGCATATGCCATCACGGTATACATGACTGCCGGGCGTCGTCAAGTCAGGCGGACGTACACCTCAGTCCGGCGCGGGGAGCCGGTCGCGGAGCTCGGCGCGCGAGGAGATGCCGAGCTTCCCGTAGACCCGTCCCAGGTGGTTCTCCACGGTCTTCGCCGTCACCACCAGCTCCTCGGCGATCTCCCGGTTGGACATCCCGGTCGCCGCCAGCTCGGCGACCCGGCGCTCACGCGCCGTGAGCGACTCGGGGCCGCTGAACGTGAGCGTGCGCGGCCGGGCGCCCGTGGCGCGCAGTGCCTCGTGCGCCTGGCCGACGAGGGCGTGCGCGCCGCATGCCCGCGCGACGTCGACGGCGCGGCGCAGCACCGCGCGCCCCGCGTCCGGGTCGGCCCCGCCGGCGCGGCGCGGCACCTCGTCCGGGTCGGCCCCGGCGGCCAGCGCGTCGCCGCCGGCCAGCGCGACGCCGAGGTCCAACAGCGTGCGCGCGTGCTCCAGCCGGGCGGGCGACGCCGCGAGCGTCGCCTCGGCGCGGCGCAGCCACGCCAGGCGCTCGTCCGCGGGCGCGACGTGCCCCAGCACGCGCAGCGCCAGGCCGGTCCGCCAGGGCAGGCCCCAGCCCTCGGCGCGGGCGAGCTCGGCCGCGGCCTCGCGGCGCGCCCCCTCGTCGTCGCCGAGCGCCGCGCGCGCGAGCGCGGCGTAGGCCCCCCACGGCGTGCCCGCCGGCGGACCGCCGACCACGGCGACCCGCGCGCCGACCGCCTCGAAGTCGGCCAGCGCGGCCGCCGCCCGGCCGCGGGCCAGGCGGACCCGCCCGCGGACGTACGGTCCCAGCCAGTAGCCGCTGCGCCACTGGGCCGGCGCACCCTCCAGCCCGGCCTCGACGAGCGTCCGCTCGGCGCCCTCGACGTCGCCCTGCTCGAGCCGGACGAGCGCGAGGATCGACGCCGCCGTGCCCCGCATCGAGGGGATCGCGCGCCGGACGCAGCGGTGCGCGTGCTCCTCGGCCGCGGGGAGATCGCCGCGCAGCAGCTCGAGCCGCGTGCGGGCGAAGTCCAGCCCGGGGCGCGCGAAGATCGCGCCCCGCCGCTCGACGTCCGCCAGGCCGGCGTCGGCGACCCGCCGGACGTCGTCGATCGACTCGGTCGCGACGAGCGTCAGCAGCACGAAGAAGTAGAAGACCGACGTCGAGGTCTCCTCCGCGACGAAGCGGCCGTCGGCGAACGCGCGCCGCGCCAGCTCGGCGCACGCCTGCGCATCGCGGCCGCGAGCGAAGTCCTGCATGGCCAACAGCGCCAGCGCCCGCCGCTCGG
This sequence comes from uncultured Solirubrobacteraceae bacterium, assembly GCA_964422645.1. GTDB lineage: Bacteria > Actinomycetota > Thermoleophilia > Solirubrobacterales > Solirubrobacteraceae > Capillimicrobium. The sequence goes on from CAYRCB010000004.1 coordinate 192,519, forward strand.
CCCGCGTGCGGCCCTCGACCGCGGCGAAGGCGCCGAGACGTTCGAGCGCGGGATGGCCGGTGCGCGAGCTGCCCACCAGCTGCGCGCACAGCTCGGTCAGCAGGAGCAGTGCGAGCTCGCCGCCGTCGTCGCCGACGTCGGCCAGCGCCTGCTCCAGCATCGCGATGACGCCGTCGGGGCCGGCGGTCGGCAGCATCGGGTAGACGCGCAGCAGGACGAGCCGCGCCCGCTGGAGCGGATCGGGCTCGAGCTCGATCGCCTCCCCGAGCACCCGTGCGCTCTCCTCGTAGGCCCCGACGCGCAGCTCGCTCTCGCCGAGCTCGGCCAGCACCCCGGCCCGCTGGTCGGCGGGCGGCGGCTCGCGCAGCGCACGCTGGAGGTGGCGCGACGCGGCGTCCGGCGCCCCCTGCTCGAGCGCGGTGCGCGCCGCCTCGCGCAGCAGCGCGACGACCTCCGGGTCCGCCGCGGGATCGGTCGCGAGCAGCTGCGGCGCGATCTCGTCGGCCCGCGTGCCGGCGCGCTGCAGGATGCGGGCGGCCTGGCGGTGCATCCGGACGCGCTGCGCCGGGCGCAGGCTGGCGTAGATCGCCTCGCGGACGATCGGATGCAGGAAGCGCAGCGGCCGGCCCGCGTCGAAGATGCTCGCCGCAGCCAGCGCATCGGCGGCGTCGAGCGCCGCCTCGGGGGACAGCTCGGCCAGCTCTGCGGCGTGGGCGAGGTCCGCGCGCGTGCCGAAGACGGCCACCGCGTGCGCCAGCCGCTCGGCGGCCGGCGGCAGCCGCGCCAGGCGCAGCAGCAGCGCACGCACCACGGCCTGCGGGCCGATCGAGCGCGCGCGCTCCGCGCCGGCCGCATCCGGCTCGATCCCGTCCTGGCGCAGCGCGTCGAGCAGCTCGCGCAGGTAGTACGGGTTGCCGCCGGTCGCCTGCCGGCACGCGTCGACGAACGCGGCGATCGGCTCGTCGACGCCGAGGATCGCCTCGACGAGCGCGCACGTGCCCGCCGGGCTGAGCGGCGCGGGCCGCAGCGCGACCGCGACCGGATCGGCGCGGACGGTCTCCAGCAGGCCGCTCGGCGCGCCCGGCTCCGGCGGCCGAGACGCGACGGCGACGAGGATCTGCAGGCCGTCCAGCCGGGTGACGAGGTAGGCGAGGAACCGCAGCGTGGGCGGATCGACCGACTGCAGGTCGTCGATCTCCAGAAGCAGCGGCCGCTCGGCCGCCAGGTTGCCCACGAGCCAGTAGAGGCCGTGCATGACCGCGAACTGGGCGTCGGCGCCGTGCGCCGCCGCGCCGTCGGCCTCCAGGCCGAGCGCCGGGCGGGCGGGCGCGGCCGGGCCGTGCAGCATCCGGTCGCGCTCGGCGTCGGACGCTTCGCGCAGCCAGGGGTCGAAGAGCTGGCGCACGACGCCGTAGGAGAAGTCGCGCTCCAGCTCGCCCGCCCGCGCGCGCAGCCGGGTGAAGCCCGCCTCCGCGGCCATCGCCCGCGCGCGCTCCAGCAGCCGGGTCTTGCCGATGCCCGGCGGACCCTCGACGACCACGAGCGCGCCGACCCCCTCGCGGGTGCGCGCGATCAGCTCGCGCAGCCGGCCAAGCTCGGCGTCGCGCTCCACGAGCTCGCGATCGGTGCGCCCCATCTCGCGGGCGACCATACCTGCGGCGGAGAGATCGGCCCCGCCTCTCTCTCCGCGGCCGATGGGCGGTACAGGGCTCGAACCTGTGACCTCTTGCTTGTAAGGCAAGCGCTCTGGCCAGCTGAGCTAACCGCCCGTTGGCCACAGGCTAACCGATTGGATCCACGACGGGGCCGTGGCCCCAACGCGCCCGACGTATCCTCGAGAGCATGGACCGGACCGTCGCGTGGAAGGCTGTCGTGGTGCAGATCGCCGCCGTCGCGGTCGTCTCGATCGTGCTGGCGCTCGCGCTGCCGCGCAGCTTCTTCGAGGACTGGGGCTGGCTGTCGGGACCGGTCGCCTGGCTGGCCTGCGCTGCGCTCACCGCTCGGGTGCTGTCGCTGCCCGTCGTGGGCGCGCTGACCGGCGCGGTGCTCGCCGGCATCCCGAGCGCGATCGCGGTGATCGCCGGCGTCCACTGGCTCGGCGCGCTCATCGCCGCCGTGCTCTTCGGGCTGTGGTGTGGCCGGCTCGCGGTCGACCGCCGGCTCGACGCCGAGGTCATCTGAGCGGCGGTAGCGTCCCGGCCATGGATCTCGGACTGCGTGGACGCGTCGCCCTCGTCACCGGGGCATCGCAGGGCATCGGCCAGGCGATCGCCGCTGAGCTCGTCGCCGAGGGGGCGCGCGTCGCCGTCGCCTCCCGTTCGCGTGAGCGGATCGAAGCCGCGGCCGCGGCGATCGGCGCGACCGCGTTCGTCCACGACAGCCTCGACCTCGACCGCGCGCCGGCGCTCGTCGCCGAGGTCGCCGCGGCGCTCGGCGGCCCGATCGAGGTCCTCGTGACGAACACCGGCGGCCCGCGCGGCGACGCGAACCCGCTTGCGTTCACGCGCGCGGAGTGGGAGGCCGCCTACCGCGAGCTCGTCCTCAGCCCGATCGCGCTGATCGAGGCGGCCCTGCCGGCGATGCGGGAGCGTCGCTGGGGGCGGATCGTCAACGTCGGCTCCACCGCGATGGTCGAGCCGATCCCGGCGATCATGCTCTCCAACGCCAACCGCGCCGCCACGCTGGCTGCGTTCAAGACGCTCGCGCGCGAGATCGCCGCCGACGGCGTCACGTTCAACACCGTGCTCCCCGGCCGGATCGCCACCGACCGTCTCGCCAAGCTCTACGGCAGCCTCGACGAGGCCGAACGGGTCGCGGTCGACGAGGTCCCGGCGGGCCGGCTGGGCACGGTCGAGGAGATGGCCGCCGCCGCGACGTTCCTCTGCTCGGACCGCGCGAGCTACGTGACCGGCGTCGCGCTGGCGATCGACGGCGGTCTGTTGCGCGGGACCTGAGTCGGCGTGGACGCGCGGCGGTCGATCGGCTAGCGTCGAGGCCGGGGCGCTCGTGGCGTCCGCCACGAGCCCGCCCAGGCGACCAGAGAGGAGGGCGGCGCTCATGGCCAACCTCATGCCCATGCGCTACGGCGTCACGGTGGCGGTGCATCGCCGCCGCCGCAGCGCCCACCTGCGCCAGATGGCGGCCGAGACGGCCCGCTGGCTGATCCCGTTCACCGCCGGCGCGCTGATGGAGCACTACGTGCTCGACCGGCGGCACGCGGCCCGCCGCCGGCACATGGCGCGCGAGCGCGCCCTCGGCGCGCTGCGGCGCCGCTCGCGCCACGCGATGCGGCGCGCCCGGTACCTCGAGGGCGTCGCCCACGGCACGGCCTACCGGGCCGCGCACGCGATGCCGGGCGTCGGCGGGCACAAGGAGCCGCTCGACGACACGAGCCTCGCCCAGAAGGTCGAGAGCATCGCGTTCCGCACCGCGCGCGTCCCGAAGGACCACGTCAGCGTCAACGTCGAGCACGGCGTCGTGTACCTGCGCGGCCAGCTCCGCGACGAGCAGATCGGGCAGCTCGTGCGCGCGACGGAGGCCATCGACGGGGTCAAGGGCGTCAAGAGCCTGCTGCACGCACCCACCGCGAGCGACCCGACCGCGATGCACCGGACGTGACGCCAAGCGCGGGCGCGGCGCCGGGCACCGCGCCCGCTCCCGGGCCGTCAGGCGGCGTCGAACGGCGGCGGCCCCAGGATCTCGACGCCGGCCTGCGCCGCAGCGGCGCCCATCCGCTCCAGGTTCGGCGGCTGCGCGCCGACCGCGGCGAGGTCGAAGGCGGCGGCCGGCTCGCCGGCGAGGCGGAAGAACCGCTCGTGGCCGCCGGGCACCGAGAGGGCGAGCAGGTGCGCCTGCTCGGAGTCGACGCGGAACGCGTGCTTGGCGCCGCGCGGCAGCCAGACGACGTCGCCGGCGCCCGCGACGCTCACCTCGCCCTCCAGCCAGACGCTGATGCGTCCGTGGATGACGTAGAAGAGCTCGTCCTCGGCGGGCTGGACGTGCAGCGGCGTGGCGGTGCCGCGCGGCAGCAGGTGCTCGATCACGGCGACGGCGCCGCCGGTCTGCTCGCTCGTGGCGCGGATCGCCAGGACCTCGCCGAGGAAGGCGATCGTCTCGGCGTCGGCGCGGGCCTGGACCGGCGCGGTTGCGGTGGGCATCGGTGACCTCCTGGTGGTCGGTGCGGGATGACGTCGAGGGTTCTACGACCCCGTCCGCCACGCGCGAATCCCCTTCCTGTGGGGTTTCGCCGCGCGCCGTGCCCCGCGTACCATCGCGCCATGCCGGTGCCCGCTCCGCTCGGTCTGAAGGCCGATCTCGCCCGCGACGCGATCATCGCGGCGTGCGCCGCCGGCCACGATGCGCGCACGCTGTTCGAGCAGGTCGCCGCGCGGCTACGGCCGGTCGTCCCGTACGTCGCCGCCGGCTGGCTGTCGACCGATCCGGCCACGCTGCTCTACACCGACGTCGTCGCCGAGGACGTCGACGGCGGCCTGCACCTCCAGCTCTTCGAGAACGAGCTCGTCGAGCCCGACTTCGCGAAGTTCTCGGCGATCCTGCGCCAGCCGGCGCCGGTCGCGGTGCTGGCCGACTCGACCGGCGGCGCGCCCGACCGCAGCGCGCGGCACCGCACGATCCACCGCCCGCTCGGCCTCGACAGCGAGCTGCGCGCCGTCTTCGCCACCGGCGGCGCCTGCTGGGGCGTCAGCTGCCTGACGCGTGCCGAGGGGGAGCCGGGCTTCACGCCCGCCGAGCAGGCGTTCGTCGCCTCGCTGTGCGAGCACGTCGCCCACGGGCTGCGGACGGCGCTGCTGCTGCAGGCGGTCGACGACGCACCGCTCGACGCGGCGCCGGGCATGATCGTGCTCGGGCCCGACGACGAGCCGGAGTCGATGAGCGACGCCGCCCGGCGCTGGCTGGCCGAGCTGCCCGAGGACGGGCTCGACCTCCCCAGCGCGGTCCACGCGGTGGCGATGCGAGCGCGGGCGGCGGCGGCGGGCGACGACCAGGGCGTCCCGCGCGCCCGCCTGCGCACGCGCTCGGGCCGCTGGCTGCTGCTGCATGGCGCGTGCCTGCGCGACGCCGCCGGCGAGCGCGCCCGGACGGCGATCGTCGTCGAGCCGGCGCGGCGCGCTGAGATCGCCTCGATCGTCGTCGAGCTCTACGAGCTGACCGCGCGCGAGCAGCAGGTCACGCAGCTGCTGGCGCGCGGCCTGGCGATCGACGAGATCGCCCAGAGCCTGTGGCTGTCGCGCCACACGGTGCGCGACCACGTCAAGGCGATCTTCGCGAAGGTCGGCGTCTCCAGCCGCCCGGAGCTGACGGCCAAGCTCTTCGCCGAGCACTTCCTGCCGGCGCTCGAGGCCGGGCAGCGCGACGCCTAGCCGCGCCGCCCGGCGCCCGCGATCACGCGGTCGCCTGCTCGGTGGCGTCCTCGGTCTTGCTCTCGCCCGGCTTCGGCGTGCCCCGCTTGACGGTCTCGCAAGACCCGTTCGGGGCGACCGCGGTCGCGTCGACGATCACGTCGACCGCGTCGAGCCGGGCGACGTCCTGGCCGGGACCGCAGAGGATGCGGTCGACCTCGCCGTCGCGGACGTGGAAGCGGTCGTCGCCGGCGCCGCCGTCGAGCGTGTCGCCGACCTGGTCGACGGCGCCGCCCGGACCCGGCTGGACGTCGCGGCGGGCCATCGCCCACAGGTCGTCGTCGCCGTCGCCGCCGAAGGTCGTGTCGACGCCGGTGTTGGCGAAGATGCGGTCGTTGCCGGCGCCGCCACGCTGCGTGTCGTCGCCCGCGCCGCCGAACATGCGGTCGCGGCCGCCCTGCCCGTCGACGGTGTCGTTGCCGGCGCCGCCGTGGATGCGATCGCGGGCGTCGCCGCCCGTGATCGTGTCGTCGCCGGCGCCGCCCCACACCCGGTCGAACGACGTCAGGTCGCCGACCCCGGGCGCGTCGCCGCTGATGCGGTCGTTGCCGAGGCCGCCGAAGATCAAATCGTTGCCCGGCCCGCCGGTGAGCTGGTCGTCGCCGGCGCGGCCCCAGATGCGGTCGTTGCCGGCGTTGCCGTGGATGACGTCGGCGTCCTTGGTCCCGCGCAGGCGCTCGTTGCCGGGACCGCCCTCGATGGTGGCGGCCAAGGCCGCGGTGGCAGGGACGAGGGCCAGCGCCGCCGCGGCGCAGGCGGTGATCGACTTGACTTGCATGCCGGCACCCTCCCCGGTCGATCCGCCGCCGAGACCGCGTTCTCAGACGCCCCTCATGCTGCATGAGAAGTTCATGAGACTCGTGCGGCCGGGCCGCCGCTCCTTCGCCATCCTGGGCGGCGATGCGCCATCGTGTGGCCGTGCTCGTCGCCTCGTGCCTGCTGCTGGTGCCCACGGGCCTCGCCGTCGCCGCGGCGCGGGTCGGCGGACCGGGCGCCGACACGCTCGTGGGCGGCCCCGGCGGCGATCGGCTCAACGGCCGCGGCGGCAACGACCGGCTCCTCGGGCGCGGCGGCCGCGACGTCCTGCTCGGCGGGCCCGGGGACGACCTGCTCAGCGGCGACCGCGGCAACGACGTCCTGCGCGGCGGGCCGGGCGCCGACACGCTGCTCGGCGGCGGCGGCCGCGACCGGATCGCCGGCGGACCCGGGCCGGACGTGATCGTCGGCGGCAACGGGCCCGACGCGATCTCCGCGCGCGACGGCCAGCCCGATCGCATCGCATGCGGCGCCGGCCGCGATCGCGTCACCGCCGACGGGGCGGACGCGGTCGCCGGCGACTGCGAGCTCGTGCGCCGTGGCTGAGCGCCCGGTCGTCCTGCTCGTCGACGACGATCCGGCCATCCGCCGGACGGTCGGGCAGGCGCTCGAGCTGGAGGGCTTCGACGTGGTGCTCGCTTCGGGCGGGCGCCCGGCGCTCGTCGCCGCCGAGCAGGCGGCGCCGGCGGTGCTGCTCCTCGACCTCGCGATGCCCGACCTCGACGGCATGGCGGTGATCGAGGCGCTGCGCGGGCGCGGCGACGACGTGCCGATCTGCGTGCTCTCGGCCCGCGACGAGGTCGACGACCGCGTCGGTGCGCTGCGGACCGGCGCGGACGACTACGTGGTCAAGCCGTTCGCCCTGGCCGAGGTCACCGCGCGGCTGCACGCCCTGCTGCGGCGGCGGCCGCCGCCGGACGCGGACCGGCTCGTCGTCGGCGACGTCGAGCTCGACCCGCGCCGGGGCATCGCGCGGCGCGGCGGCCGCGACCTCGAGCTGACACGGCGCGAGCTCGACCTGCTCACGCTCTTCCTGCGCCACCCCGGCGAGGTGCTCGACCGCGCCCGCCTGCACGCCGACGTCTGGGGCTACACGTTCGACCCCGGCACGAACGTCGCGGACGTGTTCGTCGGCTACCTGCGGCGCAAGCTCGAGGCCGGCGGCGAGCCGCGCATCCTGCACACCGTGCGCGGCGTCGGGTTCGTCCTGCGAGTCTGACCCGCATGCGCAGCCTCCGCGGGCGCCTCACGATCGGGGTTGTCGCCGTGCTCGCCGCGATCCTTGCGATCGCGGGCACGGTGACGTCGCGCTACGTCGACCGCAGCGAGCGCGACGCGCTCGACGACCGCCTGCGGCGCACCGCGGAGCTGTCGCGCGCCACCGCGGTCGCGGCGGTCGCCGAGGGACTGCCGGAGAACGACCGGCGCCTCGACGCGGTGCTCTCGGCCACCGACACGTCGCTGCGGCTCGTGCTCGGGCGCGCGACGCTCCTGGAGACCGGCGAGGATCGACTGCGACCGCCGGATCCGCCGCGGCCGGGCCTGCGGACGTTCACCCTGCGCGGCCAGCAGTACCGGACCTACGCGGTGTCGCTGCGCGATCCCAACCTCGGCGGCCTCGCGCTGCTGGAGGTGACGACGAGCCTGCGCAGCCTCCAGGAGCGCCAGTCGGCGCTCGACCGCCGGCTGCTGGTGCTGGGCCTCGTCGCCCTGATCGCGGCGGGCGCCGGGACGTGGCTGGCCGCCGAGCTGGTCCTGCGGCCGCTGCGGCGCCTGCGTGCGGTCACCGCGAGCGTGGTCGACGACGAGGACCTCGACCGGCGCGTGCCCAGCGACGACGGCCCGGCCGAGCTGCGCGCGCTCGCCGCGAGCTTCAACGCGATGCTGTCGCGGCTGCAGGGCTCGGCCGCCGCCCGCGAGCGGGCGCTGGCGGGGACCCGCCGGTTCGCCGCCGACGCCGGCCACGAGCTGCGCACGCCGCTCACGAGCGTGCAGGCGGTGCTCGACGCGGTGCGCCGCCATCCCGAGCTGCCGGCGGCGCAGCGCGAGGCGATGCTCGCGGACGCCGACGCGCAGCAGCAGCGCCTGGTCGCGCTCCTCGACGGCCTGCAGGCGCTCGCCCGCGGTGACGCGGCGCCGCCGCGCCACGTGCCCGTCGACCTCGCCGAGCTCGTGCGTGACGCGGTCGACGACGCGCGCGCCCGCCACCCGGACATCGCCCTGCGCACGAGCGTCCCGCGCGAGCCGCTGGCGATCGCCGGCTGGGAGCCGGGGCTGCGGTCGCTGGTGGACAACCTGGTGGAGAACGCGATCCGCCACGGCCGGCCGAACGGGGTTGTCGAGGTCGACCTCTCGCGGGGCGCGTCCGGCGTCGTCCTCACGGTCAGCGACGACGGACCGGGCGTGCCGCCCGAGGACCGCGAGCGGATCTTCGAGCCGTTTGCGCACGCGTCCAACGCCCGCGCGCCGGGGTCGGGCCTCGGCCTCGCGCTGGTCGCCCAGCAGGCCCGTCAGCACGACGCGACGGTGACCGTGGGCGACGCGGACGGCGGCGGGGCGCGCTTCGAGGTGCGCTTCCCGCTCGAGCGCGAGCTCGAGCTGCGCTTGCGCGAGGACGGACGGTGCCTGCGCTGATGCTCCACCGCCGCTCGTGAGCCACCACGACCGGCGTCGGTGGCGTCAGATCCGGTCCTCGACGATCTCTCCGCCGCGCATCACCAGCTCGACCTTCGTGCCCTGCTCGTCGAAGACCGAGAGGTCGCCGAGTGGATCCCCCGCAACGGCGATCAGATCGGCGAGATACCCCGGCTCGACCTTGCCCAGCTCGTGCCCTCGACCGAGGATCTCCGCGTTGACGCTCGTCGCCGACCGCAGGATCTCGCCCGGGGACAGGACCTCGGCGCGAATCGCGAACTCCGTCGCCTGATGCCGATCCAACGAGCCGATGAGGTCGGTTCCGAACCCGACGCGGACTCCCGCTCGATGCAGACGCTCGAGGCCGCCGACCGCGCGGGGCTCGGCCACGGCGAGCTTGTCCAGCGACTCGCGTGGAAATCCTTCGGCCGCGCCATACCGCGCAAGCGCCTTGAAGACGGCGAGCGTCGGCACCACCGACGTTCCGCGCTCCGCCGCGAGACGAGCCGTGTCTTCGCTCGCGAACGTCCCGTGCTCGATGCAGGGGACGCCCAGCTCGATCGCTCGCCTCATGGCATCGTCCGGATGGATGTGCGTCGTCACATAGGTCCCGTGCCGGCGGGTCTCGTCGACGGCGGCGGAGATCTCCTCGTCGGAGTACTGGGCCGCGTGGAGGCTGTCGCCCTGTGAGGAGATCCCTCCGGACCCCATGAGCTTGATGAAGTGCGCTCCGCGCCGCAGCTCCTCCCGGATCGCGCGCCGGACGTTGTCCGCGCCGTCGACCACGCGCGAGACGTGCCCGGAGTATCCGCCGCAGGTGCACAGGTCGTCCTCGTGCGGACGCCTCAGATCTCCGTGTCCACCGGTTTGGCTGAGCGCCTTTCCACAGAAGAAGACCCGCGGGCTGCGCAGCCATCCTCGGGCGATGGCCATGGCGAGGCCGTAGTCGGCCCCGCCCGTGTCCCGAACCGAGGTGAAGCCGCGCGTCAGGCAATCCTCGAGCATGCGACGCGCCCGGTGCGCGACCATCGTGATCGGCAGCCGATCGCCGGCGGCCCAGTCGACCTCGGGGTAGTAGACGTGCACGTGGGCGTCGATGAGCCCCGGCATGAGCGTCCGGCCGCGCAGGTCGAGCGCTCGCTCGGACTCCGCCCGGAGCGGCGTATCCGAGACCTCGACGATGCGGTCGCCCTCGACGAGGACGTCTGCGCGCCGCAGCGCAGGAGAGACGCCGTCGAACACGTTGGCATTCCTCAGCAGGATGCGCATGCCTAGGACGCCGCGCTCGTCAACTTGGGTGAACGGAGGTGATGGTCGGTGTGTCGCTGGTAGAGGCGCGCCAGCGCCAGGGCGGTCGCGTCGTCATGCGGACGCGTCACGATCTGCATGCTGGTCGGCAGGTCGTGGACGGGCGCCATGGGGAGGGAGACCGCCGGCGATCCGGTCAAGTTGAACGGCGTGGACATGCGCGTCGCCGCCGCGAGCCAGCGGGCGGTGTCGGCGTCCGTCGAGATGTCGGCGAGCGGTGGGGGCACGGTGGTCACCGACGGGGTGAGCAGGCCGGTCAGGCCGCGCATGGCCTCGGCCAGCTGCCGCTGGGCGATGCTGCGATACCGCAGTGCGCGCAGGTAGTCGACCGCGTGGATGAACGGACCCACGGAGAGGATGGCGGCACCCGACACGTCTCGGTTCTCGATGTCATGCACGTGCTCCTGGTGCAGCGAGAGCATCTCCGCGTAGATGACCGACCACACCGCCGCATCCCAGAGATGCGCATCTGGGAGCGTGACGTCGACGATCTCGACCCCGAGGTCGCGCCACTGGTCACACGCTTCCTCGAATGCGGCCAGGACGCTCGGCTCCACGCTGTCCTCGAACCACCCGCGCGGCCGTCCCAGTCGCGCCCGCTCCGGCGGCGTCGCCGACTCGTCCAGGTACGCCGGCACGGCACGCGGCGACGACGTGGGGTCCGCGTCGTCGAAGCCGGCCAGCGTCTGCAGCACCAGGGCGCAATCGGCCGCCGTCCGCGCCATCGGGCCCACGTGGTCGAGGCTCCACGAGACGGGCATGACGCCGCTCCTGGGGACTCGCCCGAAGGTGGGCTTCACCCCGACGATGCCGCAATAGGCGGCCGGGATGCGCACCGAGCCGGCCGTGTCGGTCCCGATCGCGAACGCCACTTCGCGGCCGGCCACCGCAGCCGCCGGCCCTGACGAGGAGCCGCCGGTCGCGCGCGTCGTGTCCCACGGATTGCGGCAGACGCCGAAGGCCTGGTTCTCCGCACCGCCGCAGGCGAACTCGAACGTGTGGAGCTTGCCCACGAGCACCGCTCCGGCAGCCTGCAGGCGCGACGCCACGGGAGCACTGCGGTCGGGTACGTGGTCGGCGAACAGGGCCGATCCGCCGGTCGTTCGGACCCCCGCCGTGGCGATGATGTCCTTGAGCCCGTAGGGGACGCCCTCCAGCGGCCGAGCCGTGCCCGCGCCCCAGCGCCGCTCGCTGTCGCGGGCCTGCTCCCGCGCCTGCGACGCGAGCGGGTGGATGACGGCATTGAGCGCCGGATCCACCTCCGCGATGCGCCTCAGCGCGGCGTCCACCGCCTCGACCGGGCCGAGGTCGCGCCGGGCATAGGCCTCCAGCAGCTCGACGGCGGTCAGCTCCGCGACGTCCATCGCTCCTCCTCCTCGCCGCCGGACTCGATCCACCGCAGCGCGCTGGCCGGCTCCCACACCGGCTCGAGGTAGGAGAGGTGGACCTGGCGCAGCGTCTCGATGCGGGGAAGCAGCGCCTCGTAGGTCTGCGCCGCCGACTCCAGCCGGGCCGGCGTGAGCTCGATCCCCTGGTCTCGAATCGCGCTGTCATCCATCCCTGCGGACGACATTACCCCTCGAGCCCCTCGACGTTGTCGAACACCTGCAGCACCCCGGACTTCGCGAGGTAGCGGTTGTCCGCGACGAGCTTCGGCAGCAGCTTCGCCACGGTGGCCCCATCGGGGTAGTACTTGCTCACGGTCGTCTTGTCCATGGTGACCTGCGGGAACGGGGTCAGCGCCGGAGCCTTCGCGCCGTTGAGGAGCGAGACCGCCATCGCCATCACGTACTGGCCCCAGTGCTCCGTGAACGCCGATCCCTCGGCGACCCACCGCGGATTCGTGCGCAGCTGATTGAGGCCTTCGGGGAGCCCGCTGAGGCCACCGATCAACGTGTCGTCCTGCCGGTTGGCGGCGGCGACCGCACGCCAGGCACCGATGCTGACGTCGTCGCTGACCGCGAACACCAGCAGGTGCCGAGACTTGGGGATCGACTGCAGCGCGGCCTGCACGGCACTGTACGCCTTGTCGATCGAGATGTCCGGGTCGTCCACCTGGTACAGGTTGGGGCCGAGCGTCGTCGTCTGAGCCGTGATGCGCGAGGGCGGATAGACCGGCATGCCCATCTTCTTGGCGACGGTGAGGTAGAAGTACCGCACCGAGTCGTTGATCTCGACGCCGCAGGTGGAGCACTGGACCACGAGCACGGTGGTGTCGTCTGCCGTCCACCCTTCCTTGATCGCATGGTCGGCGATGATCTCGCCGGCGCCCTCACCCGCGAACCGGTTGCTCAAGTTGATGAGCGGGCATCCCGGTGTCTGCACGTTCACCGACATGCACGGAATCCCGCTGCTGGTCAGCTTCTTGCCCAGCGCGGGGCCGACGCCGTCCACGAGGTTGTACTCGATGATCATGTCCGGCTGGTCCTGGATCATCAGGTCCGCGTTGGTGAGCGCGGTGGGCCCGTCGGCATTGTTCTCGAAGGTGGTGAGGTGAACACCCAGCCGCTTTGCGTCACGCACCACGCTGTCGCGGATGGTCGCGACGACGCCGGTGGCGGCGCCGTTGGCGTAGGTCATGTGGTACTTCGAGAAATCCGCCGCGCCACTTGTCGACGTGGGCGAGCCGCCGTCCGCCGTGGTGGCAGTCGATCCTCCACTGCTGTCGCCGCACGCGCCGAGCGCGACGCAGGCCGCCAGCACCACCACGCTCGCCAACGCGCTTCTCGAACACCGTCCGAGCCGATGCATCGCTCCCCTCCCCTTCATAGCTCCGTTCCCTTCTGCGTCCCGTCGATGGGGTTTCCTTGACGTGCTGCGGTCGTGCTGCCAACGGCGACGGGCGTCCCCGGCGAGCGCCTGCGTCGCGCGAGGCGCAGTCGGAGCCGGAGATCCTTGTGCCGCAGCTGGCTGAACGCCACGGCGAGCAGCAGGATGGCCCCGGTGGCGATCTGCTGGTAGAACGGCGCGACGTGCATCAACTGCAGGCCGTTCTGGAACACGCCCAGGATGAGCACTCCGACAACGGTCCCGCCAACCGTCCCGACGCCGCCCGCCAGCGAGCCGCCACCGAGGACCACCGCCGCGATCGAGGTCAGCGCCGAGCTGGTGCCCACGGTGGTCGACCCGGTCAGGAGCTGACTCGTCAGGATCACCCCCGCGAGAGCTGCGAGGACGCCCGAGACCACGTAGACGACCATCGTGACCCTGTCGACCTTCAGGCCCGCGAGCCACGCCGCCTCGCGGTTGCCACCCACCGCGTACAGCGAGCGACCGAACACCGTGAACCGGCAGATCGCCGCCGCCACCACGGCCAGCACGAGGAAGACCCACACGGCGTTGGCGATGTCGCCCACGGTGCTGGCGCCGAGCACGTTGATGGTGGGGTCGTCGAGCGGGATCGAGACGCCGTTGGCGATCGATCCCGCCGCGCCGCCCGCGATCGAGAGCATGCCGAGCGTCGCGATCAGCGGGTTGATCCGGAGCTTCGTGATCATCAGACCGTTGAACGACCCGATCGCGGCGCCGATGAGCAGCGTGAAGATCAGCGACACGGCGAAGCCATGGCCCTGGTTGAGGAACTTGGCGAAGAGGATCGCGCCCAGCGGCACGACGCCGCTGGTCGACAGATCGAAGCCGCCGGAGACGATCGCCAAGGTCTGGCCGATCGAGACGATCCCGATCACGGCGACCGCGCCCAGGATGATGAAGGCGTTGTTGGCAGTGGCGAAGTTCTCGGCCGAGATCCCGAAGTAGACGAGCAGCGCCACCAGGAACAGCGTCAAGCTCAGGCGGGACACGAGATCGGAGAGGTCGGTGCGCAGCACGTTCGCGAACGGCGTGCCGGGCCGCACCGCCGCCGGACCGCTCCGCACCACGGAGGGGCCGTCCGTCCTGGACTTCTTGGACATCAGACGTGCTCTCCTCGAGTGGCGAACTGCAGCGCGTTCTCCTGGGTGACGTCCTCGCCGCGCAGCTCGCTGACGATCGAGCCGTCCCGCATCACCAGAACCCGGTCGCACACCGTCGCCACCTCCTCCACGTCGGAGCTCACGACCAGGCAGGCCACGCCCTCGGCGGCGAGCCCCCGGAGCTCGCGCAGGATCTGCACGCGAGCGCCGATGTCGACCCCGCGGGTCGGCTCGTGGAGGACGAGCACGCGCGGCTTGGTGACCAGACGGCTCGCCAGCAGCGTCTTCTGCTGGTTGCCGCCGCTCAGCTCGCCCACCGGTTGGCTGAGGCCGCGCATGCGGATGCTCAGGCCGTCGGCGAACGAGCCGGCGAGTCGGCGCTCGATCGCGGGTCGGCGGATCCCGAAGCGCGAGACCACACGCGGCACCGTGAGACAGACATTGGTGACGATCGACTGTCCGAGCACGAGACCGTCGCGCTTGCGCTCTTGTGGCACGTAGGCCACGCCGCAGCAACCGGCGTCGCGAGGACTGCGGAACGGGGCGCGCCGGACGCCGTCGATCGTGATGGCGCCGGTCGACGGCTGGCGCTTGCCGCCGAGGATCTCGGCGATGAGGTCGTTGCCCGAGCCGCGTACGCCGTAGATCCCGAGCACCTCACCTTCGTGCAGGGTGAGCTCGACGTCGCTGAGGCTGACCGAGCCCGGCCGGGAGAGCCTGGCTTCGAGCACGGGCGCCTCGGTGACGTCGCGACGTTCGCTCGACACCAGCTCAGCCGGGTTGCTCGTCCCGAGCATGTGGGCGACGAGCTCGCGCTTCGTCGTCTGCGACGGCGACACCGAGGCCACGAGGGAGCCGTTGCGCATGACGTGGACGGTGTCGGCGAACTTGTGCACCTCGTCCATCCGGTGCGAGATGAAGATGACGGCCACCCCCGCCTCGGCCAGCCGGCGCACGACCGCGAAGAGCGTCTCGCTGTCCTCCTCGCTCAACGCGGCGGTCGGCTCGTCGAGGACGAGCAGGCGGGACTCCTGCAGGAGGGCATGAGCGATCTGCGCCATCTGCTGCGCAGCCAGCGACTGGCTCGACATCTGTGCGTCGAGATCGAGCTCGACGCCCAGCCGGCCGAGGATCGCGCGGGCACGCGCCCGCGTCGCTCGCGCGCTCGCGAGGCCGAAGCGCGCCGGCCACAGGCCAAGGACGATGTTCTCGGCCACCGTCATGTCCGGGACGTTGGACAGCTCCTGGGGCAGGAAGCCGATCCCGATGCGCTGCGCGTCGCCGGGGGAGTCCAGCGCCATGCGCTCGCCCCCCACCCTGATCTCACCGTCGTCGGGGCGGTGCGCCCCCACGAGGCACTTCGCGAGCGTGGACTTGCCGGCGCCGTTCTCTCCGATGAAGGCGACGCACTCGCCCTGCGCGACGTCGAAGCTCACGTCTCGCAGCACCTCGACCGAACCGAAGGCCTTCCGAAGCGCATGCACGCTGATCGTCGGGGCGGTCGGTCGATCCCGGCTCGACTCGGCAGCGTCGTCGGGCACCTGTGCGGGTTCGGTCACGGGCAGACCGTAATGCCGCATGAGACCCGTCAGGTGCTCTACCTGTTGTGCCTTGCCCTGCGGTGACGCATCACTGGTTGCACGCGTCCGGCGTACACTCGGCGTGATGGCCGGGAGCGAGGAGGAGCTGAACGACGAGCTGCCGATCTTCACGGACGGCAGCCTCAGCACGCGGCTGCAGGACATCGTCGACGAGGCCAGCCGCACCGTCCAACGCCCGGTGGCGATCGACGACCGCCACATGCGTCTGCTCGCCTACACCGAGCATCCGCCCGAAGACGTCGACGAGGTACGGATGCTCTCGATCATGAAGCGCACGTTCCCGGCCGACGTCCGCGCCTGGCTGCAGCGGCACGACATCGCCTCGGCGACCGAGCCGGTCGTGGTGGAGGGCAACGCGGACCTCGGCTTCGACACCCGCGTGTGCGCGCCGATCCGCTGCCACGACCATCTGCTCGGCTACCTGTGGCTGACCGACCGCGACCGGTCGATGACGCCGGAGGACTTCGCGCGCGCCGGCGCGTTCGCCGACGAGGCCGGCGTCGTCCTGTACCGCGAGCTGCTGCTGCGCGACCTCGATCGCAGCCGCGAGCGGGAGCTGCTGCGCGACCTCGTGTCCTCCGACGAGCCGCTGCGCCGCCACGCCGTCGCCCAGCTCGCCGAGCTGGACCTGTTCACCGCCGGCGGCCGCGTGGTGGTGTTCGTCGTGCCGATCCTCCCGGCCGACGACGACCGCTCACCCGAGAGCGTGCGCCTGGCGATCGACGCGGCGCTGGCGCGGGCGCGCCGCTACCTGGCGCCGAAGCACGGGCTCCACCTCGTCCGCCCCGACCACGCGATCCTCGTCGTGTCGCTCGGCGACACGACGCTGCGCACGCACGGCGTGGCCGCGTTCGCGCTGCGCCTGCGCGACGAGCTCGAGAGCGCCTTCTCGGGCGATGCGCGGCGCCGCTACGTCGTCGCCGCGGGCGGGAGCGCCCGCGGGCTGGAGGACACGGCGACCTCCTACGCGCAGGCGCGGCGCGCCGCGACCGCCGCCACGACGGTGTCGAGCTTCGGCGACGTCGTCTGCTGGGACGACCTCGGCATCTACAAGATGCTGGCCGAGCTGCCGATCGACACGCTCGGCCCCGACGCCCTGCATCCGGGGCTGCGCGCCCTGATCGAGGACCCGCGCACCCAGCTGCTCGTGGAGACGCTGGAGTGCTACCTCGACCACGCCGGCGACGTGCAGGCCACGGCCAGCGCGCTGTACCTGCACCGCACGAGCCTCTACCACCGCCTCCGGCGCGTCGAGCGCCTGGCCGAGGTCGACCTCGCCAACGGCGACGACCGCCTCGCGCTGCACCTGAGCCTGAAGCTCGCCCGGCTCCAGGGGCTCAGCTGGAGCGTCGGGAAGAGCTGAGCGCCCCGTCGCCGGCGGCGTACTCGGCCATGGCGTCGACGAGCCAGGCCACGAGGTAGGTCGCGAACGACGGCCGCACGCGCAGCACGTACGCCGACGGTGCGGTGCGCTCGAGCACGACCTGCACGCGGCCGACCAGCGTCTGGGCGCAGACGCCGACCGGGAACGCGGCGTCGCGCAGGTCCAGCGAGCAGCCGTGGGCCAGGACGTCCGCGGCGTGCGGGCCGGAGAGCTCGAGGGCGACGCGGTTGGCCGAGTGGTCGACCGCCGTCACGAGCTCGTCGCCGCCCGCGGCCTCCAGCGCGCCGATCAGCTCGGCCGCCGCGCGACCCGGCACGACGACGAGCCACTCGTCGGGGGCGGTCCACAGCGCCCGCACGCCGTCGCCGAGGGCGACCGTGTTGGGCGCGCGCGGCAGCTCGACGCCGAGCAGCTCCGACAGCCGCGCGATCGACGCCGGCTCGTCCGCGCGCAGGCACACCTCGGTCGTCGGCGGCAGCGCGCCGAGCCGCACGCCGGGCCCGCCGGCGGCGGCCATCGCGTCCGCCAGCTCGTGCAGCGGGGTGTGGACCGGGGGCTCAGCCATCGCGGCGCGCTCCTTCGGGGTCGACGAGGACGGAGCCGTGCAGCGTCGCGTCGACCCAGCCGCCGGCGTGGCTCACCTGCACGCGCTCGCCGAGGCGCTCGCGCCCGCCGGCGACGAGGCCGAGTGCGAACGGGCGGCCCAGCTCGACGCTCTCGTAGCTGGAGGTCACGTGCCCGTCGGGCGCGCCGCCCACCGGCCGCACGCGGGCGCCCTCGACGACGCGCGTCGCGCCGTCGTCGGTGAGCAGCGCGACGAGCTGCGGGCGGTCGGGCCGGCTCGTGTCGGCGCGGCGGTGCGAGCGGCCGCCGACGAACGCCTTCTTCTTGGAGACCGCCCAGCCGTAGCCGACGTCCATCGGCGTGACCGAGCCGTCGGTCTCCTGGCCGACGACGAAGTACCCCTTCTCGGCGCGCAGGACGTGGACGGCCTCGGTGCCGTACGGCGTCGCCCCCGCGCGGCGGCACGCCTCCCACACGGCGCGGCCGTACCAGCTCGCGACGTGGATCTCGAACGCCAGCTCGCCCGAGAAGCTGACGCGGCACAGGCGCGCCGGCACGCCGGCGGCGACCGCGTCGCGCACGGCGAACATCGGGAACGAGTCCGCATCCAGCGCCGTGCCCGGGGCGACCTGCGCCAGCACGCGCCGCGCGTCGGGCCCGGCGACGGCGACGGTCGCCCACTGCTCGGTCACCGACGTGCAGTGCACGCGCAGGTCGGTCCACTCGGTCTGCAGCCACTCCTCGAACCACTCGAAGACCGGGGCGGCGTTGCCCGACGTCGTGGTCACGAGGTAGCGGTCATCGGCCAGGCGCATGACGACGCCGTCGTCGAAGACCATCCCGTCCGTGCGGCAGAGGATCCCGTACTTCGCGCTGCCGACCGCGACGTTCGCGAACGCGCCCGTGTAGAGCCGGTCGAGGAACGCCGCGGCGTCGGGCCCGTGGACGTCGATCTTGCCGAGCGTCGAGGCGTCCATGATGCCGACGCCGGTGCGCACCGTCCGGCACTCGCGCGCCACCGCCGCCTCGAGGTCCTCCCCGGGCCGCGGGTAGGAGCGCGCGCGCTTCCACGGCCCGGCGTCCTCGAACACGGCGCCGTCGGCGACGTGCGCTTCGTGGATCGGGGTGCGACGGGCCGGGTCGGCGAGCGCGCCGCGGTAGCGGCCGGCGAGCAGCGCGAAGCTGGCGCCGACGGTCGGCGGGCGCGCGGTGGTCGGTGCGAGCGCGTCGATCGGCGTGCCCAGCAGCTCGGCCAGCACGCCGAGGGCGAGGGTCCCGGAGGTGCGCCCCTGCTCGGCGCCGGTGCCGAGCGTCGTGAAGCGCTTGACGTGCTCGGGCGAGCGCAGCCCCGCATCGACGGCGCGCTGCATATCGGCGACGGTGACGTCGCGGTGCAGGTCGACGAAGTGGGTGTCCCAGCCGTGCGCGCCCGGCACGCGCCACAGCTCCCGCGGCGACTCGGTCGCGACCGGCTCGGCGACGGGCGCCGGACGCGTCTCGTCGACGGCGAGGCCGGCGTCGCGCGCGGCGGCCAGCCCGGCGGCCCAGCCGTCGGCGAGGCCGTCGGCGAGATCGAGCAGGCCGGCGGCGGCGCCGGCACAGCGCAGGCCCGCGTGCGAGCCGGCCGGCGGGACGAACGCCGCGAGCGCCGGATCCCACGCGAGCTGGACGCCGAGATGACACGCCAGCTCGGCCAGCGGGCTCCAGCCGCCCGAGACGGCGAGCGTGTCCGCGTCCATGCGGCGGGTCGGGCCCTCCGGGCGGCCGTCGGTGCCCAGCGCGGCGACCGTCACCGACTCCAGGCGCGGCGCGCCCTCGGCGCCGACCACCACGTGGCCCGCCAGCACCGGGATCCCGTGACGCTGCACGCGGGTGAGGGCGACGGCCCCCGCGGCGGGCCGCGGATCGACCACGGCCGCTACCTCGACCCCGGCTGCGGCGAGGGCGTCGGCGGCCGCGTAGGCCGAGTCGTTGGTCGTGAAGACGACGGCGCGCTCGCCCGGGCGCACGGCCCAGCGACCGAGGTAGGAGCGGGCCGCACCCGCGAGCAGCACGCCGGGCAGGTCGTTGCCGGCGAAGGCGATCGGGCGCTCGAGCGCCCCCGTCGCGACGACCACCTGGCGCGCGCGCAGGTGCCAGAGCCGCTCACGGGCGGCGCCGGCGTCGCGCTGCGCGACGACGACGAGGCCGTCGTCGTAGGCGCCGAGCGCGTTGGCGCGCGGGAGGATCGTCACGCCGTGGACTTCGAGGTCCGACCGGACGGCGTCGACCCACGCCAGCGCGGGCCGCCCGTCGATCGTCTCACCGCCGTCGTCGAGCAGCGCGCCGCCGAGCCGCGGGCCGTCGTCGACGAGCACCACGTCGCCGAACGGGGCTGCCGCCAGCGCAGCGGCCAGCCCGGCGGGGCCGCCGCCGACGACGAGCACGTCGCAGTGGCGCCAGGCGTGGTCGTAGCGCGGCTCGGCGCCGGCGGGGAGCAGACGGCCTCGGCCGCGCAGCGCTTCAGCCGCCAGGCCCTCCGAGAGCGTGACCTCGGTGGCGTGCAGCAGCGGCTCGGACACGCCGTCGCGCTCGATCTGGACGTACGCGTTGGGCTCCTCGCGCCCGGCCGACAGCGGGCCGCGCGGCCGGCCGCGATGGATGGACGACGCGACGACGTCGACGCCGGCCGCCGTCAGGGCCGAGGCGAGCGTGTCGCCGGCGAGGCCCTCCAGCGCGCGGCCGTCGAAGCGAAAGCCGACCGGGGTGGCGCGATCGATGAGGGTGCCGCCGCGCGGCAGGCGGCGGCTCACGCCCGCACCCGCTCGACGAGGCGGTGCGTGGCGGTGTCGCGCACGACGGTGAACCAGCGCCGGCAGCCCGCGGCGTGCATCCAGCGCTCCTCCAGCGGCCCGCGGGGGTTGTCGCGCACGTACAGGAACTCGGCCCACGCGTGGTCGTCGAGCGCCTCCGGGTCGAGCGGGTAGTCGACGCCGGCCGGGCCTCCGTAGCGGAACTCGGTCTCGTCGCGAGCACCGCACCAGGGACACGGGATCAGCAACACGTCGCAGGCCTCCTCAATGCGCGACGCCCGCCGCGCCGTGCTCGTCGATCAACGCGCCCGTCACGAAGCGCTCGGGGCCGAACGGCGCCGCCAGCGGATGCGGGGCGCCGGTGGCGATCGCCTCCGCGTACACCACGCCGGCGACCGGCGTGGCCTTGAAGCCGCCCGTCCCCCAGCCGCAGTTGACCAGCAGCCCCTCGATGTCGGTCGCGCCGATGATCGGGGAGGCGTCGGGCGTCACGTCCACGATGCCGGCCCACGTGCGCAGGACGTGCGCCTGGGCGAAGATCGGGAACAGCTCGACCGCGGCGGCCATCTGCCGCTCGACGACCTGGAACGAGCCGCGCTGCGCGTAGCTGTTGTAGGCGTCCAGTCCCGCGCCGAGCACGAGCTCGCCCTTGTGGGCCTGGCTGACGTAGACGTGCACCTTGGAGGACTGGACCACGCAGTCGAGGACCGGCTCGAGCAGCTCGGAGACCAGCGCCTGCAGCGGATGGCTCTGGATCGGCAGGCGCAGGCCGACCGTGTCGAGGAGCGTCGAGGTGCGCCCGGCCACCGCGAGCGCCACGCGCGGCGCGGCGATCGGGCCCAGGGTCGTGTCGACGCCGATCACGCGGCCGTCGCGCACTCGGATCCCCGTGACCTCGCAGCCCTGCACGATGTCGACGCCGTGGGCATCGGCGCCGCGCGCGTACGCCCAGGCGACGTGGTCGTGCTTCGCGATGCCGGCGCGGCGCTGCAGGGTCGCGCCGAGCACGGGATGGCGGACGTCGGGCGAGACGTCGAGGATCGGGCAGACCTCGGCGACCTCGTCGGCCCACAGCCACTCCGCGTCGATGCCGCTCGCGCGGTTGGCCTCCACGTGACGCATTCCGTCGCGGACCTCGGCCAGGTCGTGCGCCAGCCACAGCAGGCCGCGCTGACTGAACAGGAGGTCGTAGTCGAGCTCCTCCTCGAGCCCCTCCCACAGCTGCAGCGCGCGGTCGTAGAGCGCCGCGCTCTCGTCCCGCAGGTAGTTGGAGCGGATGACCGTCGTGTTGCGGCCCATGTTCCCGCCGCCCAGCCAACCGCGGTCCAGCACCGCGACGTCGGTCATGTCGTGCCGCGTGGCGAGCTCGTACGCGGTGGACAGCCCATGGCCGCCGGCGCCGACGATGATCGCTTCGTAGGACGCCTTCGGCTCCGGGTTGCGCCACAGGCGCAGCGGATGCTCGACGCGGCCGTCCATCCTCAGAACACCACCGTCGTGTCGCCGTCGACGATCACGCGGTCGTCGCAGTGCCAGGCGACCGCGCGAGCCAGCACGGAGCGCTCCACGTCGGCGCCGCGGCGGACGAGCTCGGCCACCGTCTCGCGGTGCGTCACCCGCACGACGTCCTGCTCGATGATCGGCCCCGCGTCCAGCTCCTCGGTCACGTAGTGGGCCGTCGCCCCGATGAGCTTCACGCCGCGCTCCTTGGCGCGCTCGTAGGGCCCCGCGCCGGCGAATGCCGGCAGGAAGCTGTGGTGGATGTTGATGACCGGCGCGCCGACGCGCTCGAGGAAGTCGCCCGTGAGGATCTGCATGTAGCGCGCCAGGACGACGAGATCCGCCTCGCCCCGCACGAGGTCGAGCATCTCGGCCTCGGCGAGGTGCTTGCGCCCCGGCTCGACCGGCACGTGGTGGAACGGGACCTCGAACTGCGCCACATCGGCCCCGACGTCGCGGTGGTTGGAGATCACGCCGATCACCTCGGCGTTCAGCTCCCCGCGGCGCCAGCGCCACAGGAGGTCGAGGAGACAGTGGTCGTAGCGCGACGCCAGCAGGAACGTGCGCTTGTGCCGCGCGGCGTCGACGAGCCTCCAGCGCAGCCCCAGCGGCTCGGCCACCGTCGCGGCGAACCCGCGCCGAAGCTCGGCGCGGTCGCCCGGATGGTGGAGCTCCATGCGCAGGTGGAAGCGGCCGCCCTCGGCGTCGGTGCTGTACTGGTCGGAGGCGACGATGTTCGCGCCGGCCCGGGCAAGGAAGCCGGCGACGCCGGAGACGATCCCGGGACGGTCGGCGCAGGTGACGACGAGGCGCTGCAGGGTCATGGAACCGTGAAGCTAAGCGGCGCCCGACCGCCTCGTGATGCGTCGTGTGATGCGACGCAGCGGGCGGTCGGGCATCACCGGTAGGGCGCGCGCCTCGGCCGTGGCTATGCGGCCTCGAGCACGTGCTCCGGCTCCGGTCCGCGCTCCCGCAGGTCGCGCCGGCGGACGACGAACAGGGCGACGAGGACGCCGCACAGCGCGATCGCGGCCCCGCCGATGAACGCGGCCTGGAAGCCGTCGGTCTGGGCGATCGGCAGGGCGGTGCCGTCCGTCACCCTGGTTGCGGTCGTCGATGTCGCCACGGAGGACAGCGCTGCGATGCCCAACGCGCCCCCGATCTGCTGCGACGTGTTGATCAGCCCCGAGGCGAGCCCCGCCTCGGATCGCCGCACGCCGGCGAGCGCCGCGATCGAGATCGGCACGAACGAGAAGCCCATGCCGACGGCGATCACCAGGAACCCGGGCAGCAGGTCGGTCACGTAGGAGCCGTCCGGCGAGACCTGCGTGAAGTAGGCGAGCCCGGCGGTCAGGAACGCCATCCCGGCGACCAGGACCGGCTTGACGCCGATGCGCGTGACGAGCTGCGCCGCGACCGCCGACCAGACGATCGCCGTCCCGGCCACCGCCAGGTAGGCGACCCCGGTGCGCAGCGGCGAATAGTGGAGGACCTGCTGCATGTAGAGCGTGAGCATCAGGAACATGGAGAACAGGACCGTGCCGAGGATCAGCCCGGCGATGTTCGCGCCCACCAGCGTGCGCAGGCGGAAGAGCGACAGCGGCATCAGCGGCTCGCGCGTGCGCGCCTCACGGACGATGAACCCGGCCAGCAACACGGCGGACATGGCGAACAGCCCGATCGTCCGGGCCGAGCCCCAGCCATAGTCCTGGGCCTTCGTGATCGCGTAGACGAGCACGACGAGGCCGCTGGTGACCAGCACGGCGCCGGCGGCGTCGAAGGTCTTCACGGTCGCGTCGCGGCTCTCGGTGACGAGGAGCGGCGTCACCGCCAGCGCGGCGGCCGCCACGGGGACGTTCAGGTAGAAGATCCAGTGCCAGCTGAGCAGGTCGGTGAGGATCCCGCCGAGCAGGACGCCGGCGACGGCACCGAACGCGCCGACGGCCCCCCATGCCCCCAGCGCCTTGTTGCGCTCGGGACCCTCGGCGAACGTGGTCATGAGGATCGACAGCGCGGCCGGGGAGATGATCGCGGCGCCGAGGCCCTGGAACCCGCGGGCGGCGACCAGCACGCCTTCGCTCCAGGCGATGCCGGACACCAGCGACGCCGCGGCGAAGACCACGATGCCAGCCACGAAGACGCGGCGCCGGCCGAGCACGTCGGCGGCGCGGCCGCCGAGCAGGAGGAACCCGCCGAACATGAGCGCGTACGCGCTGATCACCCACTGGAGGTTCTGCTCCGAGAAGCCCAGGTCCGCCTGGATCGACGGAAGCGCCACGTTCACGATCGCGATGTCCAGCACGACCATGAACTGCACCGTGCAGAGGAGCGCAAGCGCAAGCCACTTGCGCCGAGCTGAAGCGGTCATGGCGTCCGCTCCTTTCATCCGCTTGCGCTTGCAAAGGTAGAGCGCTCACTTGCAAAATGCAAGTGATCTCTAGATATTTGCAAGCAAGCGCGCTAGCATCAGGCGTGATGGCCAAGCGCTTCGACCAGTACTGCCCGATCGCGCATGCGCTGTCGCTCGTCGGCGAGCGCTGGTCGCTGCTCGTCGTCCGCGAGCTCCTGCGCGGACCGAAGCGCTACACCGATCTGGCGGACGGCCTGCCCGGGATCGGCACGAACATCCTCGCGGCGCGGCTGCGGACGCTCGAGGAGGCCGAGGTCGTGCGACGGCGCAAGCTGCCGCCCCCGGCGGCCTCGACCGTCTACGAGCTGACGGAGTACGGCGCCGACCTCGACGAGGTGGTGCACGCGCTCGCACGATGGGGCGCTCGGACGCTCGGCCCCCCGGGCAGCGAGGACGAGCTGCGGCCCGAATGGGGCGTGCAGGCGCTCCCGGCGCTGTTCGACCCGATGGCGGCGCAGGGACTCACCGAGACCTACGTGCTGCGCATCGACGACGGCGTCTTCACCGCCCGCATCGAGGACGGCCGCCTGCACGCCGAGCTCGGGGCGGCCGCCGCGCCCGATCTCGACGTCGAGATGGACTTCGAGACGTTCTATGCAGTGGCATCGGGCAACCTCGACCCGCGCGACGCGGCGGCGTCGGGCTCGTTGCGGTACGAGGGCGAGCCGGACACGCTGGCGCGCTGCTTCAGGGTGCTGAGCTTCGCGCCCCGCGGCGCCGGGCGCCCGCAGGCCGTCGGCGCCTGAGCCGGCCGGCGCGCCAAGATGCGCGGATGCTGATCCGCCGCGAGTCGCCCCCCGACCACGCCGCCGTCCGCGCGATCCTCGCCGCGGCGTTCGCCGACCCGGCCGCGCCGGAGCGGGAGCCCGTCGAGGTGGGTCTCGTGGACGCGCTGCGCGCCGACCCCGCGTGGCTGCCGGCGCTCGCACTCGTCGCGGAGGCGCCGGCTGAGCCGGGGCGGATCGTCGGCTCCGTCATCTGCACCCGCGCCTGGGTCGACGACCGGCCCGCGCTCGGCCTGGGCCCGCTGGCCGTCGCGCCGGCGGCGCAGCGCCGGGGCGTCGGCGGTGCGCTCGTGCACGCCGTCCTCGCAGCCGCCGACGCGCTCGACGAGCCGCTCGTCGTCCTCCTCGGCCACACCGACTACTACCCGCGCTTCGGCTTCCGCCCGGCCGCCGAGCTGGGCATCGAGCCGCCCGAACCGGCCTGGGGAGCGCACTTCCAGGCTCGGCCGCTCACCGCCTACACGCCCGACCTCCGCGGACGCTTCCGCTACGCGGCGCCGTTCGCGGAGCTGTGACTCATGCCCAACGCTGCTTCTCCGGGGGCCGCGGATGCGTCCGGCGGCTCGGCCGCAGCCCCATCCGCAGCTGCGCCTCCAACGTCATCACCGCGGCGGCGGTCGGGTCGATGACCGGGGTGAACGGCCCGGTCTGCGCCAGCGCCTCCTGCAGGCGCCGCGCCACGCCGAGCATGCCCGCGCAACCGAGGATCAGCGCCTCGGCCCCGTCCTGCGCGACCGCGGCGCGCATCTCGTCCAGGAGGCGCTCGAACATCCGCTCCGTGTCGTGGATCTCGAGCACCGGCAGGTCGATGGAGCGGATCGACGCGATCCGATCGGCGAAGCCCTGCGCCCGCGCCACGCGGCGCAGCAGCGTGACGGCCTCCGGCACGACGGTGACGATCGAGCACCGGTCGGCCACCGCCAGCGCGGCGAGGATCGCCGGCGTGAAGCCGCCGACGACCGGGATGTCGACGCGCTCGCGCGCCGCGTCGATCGCCGGATCGGCCACGCACGAGACGAACACCGCGTCAGCGCCTTCGGCGGCCGACCGCTCGACGAGCCGCAGGATCTCCGGCCCGGCGAGCACGTCGTCGTAGGCGCACTCGATCGACGCCGGCCCACGCTCGAGGTGCACGACGTCGACGACCGTGTCCGGCGCCGCGTACGTGGACGCCTCGCGCACGATGATCTCGTCGAAGGCGTCGCCCACCACCGGCGCCACGATCCGCAGGTTCACCTCGTGCCCTCCTGTCGCGGGAGCGCCTCCTCGTAGAGGCGCAGGAAGTTGCCCCCGAGCACGCCGGCCAGCAGCGCGCCGTCGACGCCGCGGCGCTGGAGCGCCTCGGCCAGCCGCGGATAGCCCTCCGGGCCGGGCAGCCCGTCGACCGCGGCGCTGGCCTGCTCCGGGTCGATCGGCAGCCATGGCGGGAGACGCACGAGCCCAGGCACGCGGGATAGCTGCGCCATGAAGTCGCCGCCGAGGCCGACGTGCTCGGGCCCGGCCACCTCCATCGCATGGAGGATGTGGTCGACCATGCGGTCCAACCGGTGGCCGCCGTCGCCGAGGAACATCGGCACCGCGTAGACGCCGAGGACGCCGCCGCGCTGCGCCAGCGCCCGCAGCTGCGCATCGCTGTGGTTGCGCGGCGTGTCGCACAACGCGCGGCAGCCGGCGTGGCTGACGAGCACCCGCGCCGACGGCGCCGCCTCGAGCACCTCGGCGAACGTCGCCTCGGAGCTGTGGGCGAGGTCGATCACGACCCCCAGCCGCTCGAGGCGCGCGACGAGCATCCGGCCCAGCGCGCTGAGCCCGCCGTGGGGCGCCTCGCCGTTGCCGTCGGCGAACGCGTTGCGCTGGAAGTGGGTGAGCCCCAGCATGCGGACGCCCAGCTCCCAGTACGTGTCGATCAGCTCGGGATCGGAGCCGAGCGCCTCGGCGCCCTCGATCGCCAGCAGCAGGCCCAGCCGCTCGCCGGCGACGACCGCGTCGAGGTCCTCGCCCGTTCGCACGAGCGTGACCACGTCGGCGTTCTCGGCGCCGGCGCGGCGCCAGGCGGCGATCTGGTCGAGCACGCTGCGGATCGCCCGGTCGGGGACGTCGTCCCACCACAGGTAGATCGGGCAGACCTGCAGCCGCACGCCACCCTCGAGCAGGGGCCCCCGCCACGAGTCCCGAAACGGCGCGGCCTCCTGACGGCGGGCGACGAGCTCCAACAGCAGGTCGGTGTGCGCGTCGACGACCGGCGGCGCGGTCATGCCCGGTCCCCGGCGAAGCGCGCGGCCAGCTCCTCGATCGCGACGTAGTCGGTGTCGTAGTGGAACGCGCGCGGGCCGGCGAGGTCGATGCCGGCGGGCGTGCGCCACTGCGCGTCGCACGGGATCCCGAGGACGATGACGCGGAAGCCGTAGCGCAGGCGGTCGGTCGTGATCGCGTGCCCGGTGTCGGCGTCGATCAGCGTGACGAGGTCGGGGACCATCGCGAGGTACTCGCCGTCGTCGCGCTGCACCATGAGGTTCTCGTTCTGGAACGAGACGCTGACGCGCGTGCCGGCCTGGTCGCCAAAGCCCTCGACGACCGCCTCGCCGAACGTCCAGCCGCGCTCGGTACGCCGGTCGACGTCGACGATCTTGCCGCGGAACAGCTCGAAGCCGCCGGTCGCCTCCAGCAGGCCGGCGATCGGGTCGACCTTCGCCTCGCTGGCCTCGCGCAGCGCGCGCCCGATCCGCTCGCCCAGCGAAAGGGTCCCCTGTACCGCCGCCTGGCGCACCTGCGCGCCCGTCACCGGCCAGCCGAGCAACGGGGCGATCGCCCCGAACTCGATCGACGCCGGCCGGGCGAGCTTCTCGGCCCAGGCGCTGTCGACCGCGTTGATGACGACGGTGTTGCCGTTCTCGTCGGCCAGCGCGGTCGGCGTCGCGCCGATCCCGTGCAGCGTGAACGTCACGAGGTCCATCCGCGGGAACGCGCGGCCCATGCCGTCGGCGTCGACGACCGGCAGCCCGACCCGGGCCGACAGCGCCAGCGACAGCATCCCGTTCACGCCGCCGGCCTCGATCGGCATCAGCGCGGTCAGCGGGCGGCCCAGCTCCTTCGTGAGCGCCTCGTAGGCCGTGGCCATCTCCTGGCCGAAGCTCAGCTTCTCGATCACCGGGACCGGCGCGCCGATCATCACCGGGCAGGCGACGAGGTCGTCGTCGTCCAGCTCGTCGACCGAGATCAGCTTCGGCGGCCCCAGCTCCTCGAGGGCCTTCAGCGCGGCCAGCGTGCCCAGGTACGGGTCCCCGCCGCCGCCGGTGCCCAGGACCGCGGAGCCCCGCGAGATGTCCCTCAGTGTCTGCTCGTCGAGCTCCCTCATCGAGCTCCTCCCGTGTCGTTGGTGGGGGCGGCGCCCGCGAGATCGAGGCAGAACGCGTCCGCGACATGTTCGGCGATCCCCTCTGCGAGCGCTGCGAAGATCGCGCGACCGGCCTGCGCGGTGGCGCCGGCCGGGGCGCCGAGGACGCCACTGGGGCTGAGCGTCTCCATCCCGTCGGTGAGCAGCGTCTGCAGCCAGCCGTCTTCGGCGGCGGTGTAGCCCTCGACGTCGTCGAAGTCGCCGATGAGCTCGCGGTCGAACAGGGTCAGCGCGACGCTCGTCTCCAGGAGGCCGGCGTGCAGGTCGGTCGGCGGCGGGTCGAGGCCGAGGCCGCGGGCCGCCTCGAACATCCGCCCGGCGAAGACCATGAGATCGCTGTAGGCGATCGCCTCGACGCCGAGGGGGCCCGCCGACAGCCGCTCGGCGACCTCGCCGATGAACGCGAAGTTGCCGCCGTGCCCGCTGATCAGGACGATCCGCCGCACGTGCGACCGGACGAGCGCCTCGGCGATCGCCACGATCACGCCCTCCAGCAGCTCCTCC
This sequence comes from uncultured Solirubrobacteraceae bacterium, assembly GCA_964422645.1. Lineage (GTDB taxonomy): Bacteria > Actinomycetota > Thermoleophilia > Solirubrobacterales > Solirubrobacteraceae > Capillimicrobium. Next base: position 221,542 of record CAYRCB010000004.1, read on the forward strand.
GAGACCGTGACCGTGCCCGGGAACGCGAGGTGGTGGCCGGAGAGCCCGAACCACACCGGCGGCGGCACGACCGTCGTCACCGGCAGGCGCCGGGCGACCTCCTCGGCCAGCGCCTCGACGTGCGCCGTGTCCATGATCATCGGCAGATGCGGCCCGTGCTGCTCGAGGGCGCCGACGCCGATGATCCCGACGGCGCCGGGCTCGTCGCGCACGCGGTCGGCCTCCGGCCAGCGCAGCTCGGCAAGTCGTAGGAGCGCCATCGCCTCAGCTCCGCTCGTGCGCCGCGTCGGGCGCCTGGATGACCAGCTCGCCGACGGCGCGCACGCGGATGCGCGACATCGCGCCGCCCGGCAGGTACGTCAGCGGCACCTCGTCCTGGTCCACGATCGCGATCGTCTCCGGGTCCGCGCCGGCCGCCACCGCCTTCTCGGTCGCCTGGCGACGGCAGAGCTCGAGCGCCTCCGCACGGCTCATCGCCTCCAGCGACAGCACCTGGTCGACCTCGCCGCTGATCTGCGAGATCGCAGCGCCGATCGCGTTGGCGACCGGCGCGTGCTCGGGCCGGCTCGTCGTGCTCGCGCCGCGCAACGGCCGGTCGACGAGGATGGTGCCGCCGCCGACGAGCAGCACCGGCACGTCGCCGGCCGCGGTCTTGGAGCGGTCGATCGCCGTCTCGACCGTGCGGTGGATCTGATCGACGACGCTGTCCACCAGCGCGCGATCGAGGTGCGCGACCCGCGTGCGGTCGCCCAGATCGGCGTAGCCGGCGGCGACCGCGACGTCCGTCGTCGTCAGCGTGTCGCCGCCGAACACCAGCGCCTTGTCCGTCAGCTCGTACCCGACCGAGTCGGGTCCGATCGTCACGCCGTCGGCGGTCCGGCGCACGACGCTCCCGCCGCCGAGCCCGACCGAGAACACGTCGGGCATGCGGAAGTTCGTCTTCACCGAGGCGACTTCCACCTCCGTCGACGCCTCGCGCGGGAACCCGTTGCGGAGTGCCCCGACGTCCGCCGTCGTTCCCCCGATGTCGACGACGATCGCCTCGCGCTCTCCGGAGAGGAACCCGGCGCCGCGCATGCTGTTCGTCGGCCCGGAGGCGAAGGTCAGCACCGGGTAGCGCTCCGCCCAGTCGGCGTTCATCAGCGTCCCGTCGTTCTGGCTGATGTACAGCGGCGCCGCGATCCCGGCGTCCAGCAGCGTCAGCTCGAACGAGCGCACGACGAGCTGGGCCACCTCGCGCAGGCTCGCGTTGATGATTGACGCGTTCTCGCGCTCGAGGATCCCCAGCTGGCCGATGTCGCTGCCCAACGTGACGAACAGCTCGGGGATCTCCTCGCGCAGGATCTCCGCGACCTGCTGCTCCATGTCGGGGTTCAGCGGCGAGAACGCCGCGTTCAGCGCCACCGAGCGGATGTCCCGGCGGCGCAGCTCGGCCGCCACGCCGCGGATCTCCGCCTCGTCCAGCGCGGCTATCTTGGAGCCGTCGTAGTTGTAGCCGCCGCGCACGATGAAGTGGTGGTCGCCGATCGCCGTCCGCAGGTCCGGCGGCCACGCGGTCAGCGGCGGCAGCGCGGTCGTCGCCGGCGCCGCGATCCGCACGGCGGCGGTCTGCAGCAGCCGGCGACGCTCGACGACCGCGTTGGTGAAGTGCGTGGTCCCGATCATCACCGCCCGCACCTCGGACGCCGAGCGTCCGCTGGCGGCGATGACGGCCTTCATCGCGGCGAGGATCCCGCTGCCGATGTCGGGCGTGGTCGAGCTCTTGTGCGTCGCCACGACGGTCGAGCCGTCCATCAGCGCCGCATCGGTGTTCGTCCCGCCGACGTCAATCCCAATCCGAACCACGCGCTGTCTCCCTGTCTCTCGCTAGCGGACGTCGTACTTGGAGTCGGTCACGCCGTACGCCTCGAGGTACTTCGAAGACGCGGGGACCGGCGGGTCCTTGAGGACGTTGCCGTCCGCGTCGTAGTACTCGTCGACGGTCTCCTTCGTGATCACGTTCTGCGGCGCGCCGGTCAGCTCCGGCGGCGTCTGGCCGTCGGCGAGCGCCTTGGACATCGCGAGGATGTACTTCGGCCAGAGCGCGAAGAACGCGCTGCCCTCGAGGATCCAGCTCGGGTTCGTGCGCAGCTGCTTGATGCCGTTGGCATCGGCGCCGTTGGACGCGATCAGGGTGTTGGCGGTCCGCTTGGCCTGATCCAGCGCGCGCAGGGCGCCCAGCCCCGAGTCGTCGTTGAGGACGGACACGACGATGTTGCGGTCCTCGGGGATCGTCTGCAGCGCGCGGCGGACCGCCTGGTACGTCGGCTCCAGCGACGCCTTGCCGTCGACGAAGATCGCGTTGTCGCCGAGCTTCGTCGTCGTCGGATCGATCTGGTCGGCGGCGACCTGCGCCATGCCACCGAAGCCCTTGGCGAACTGCTCGTAGAAGTTGTTGGAGAGGCTGTTGACCTCGGCACCGGCGGCCGGCATGTTGACGAGCAGCAGCGTCGTGTCGTCGGCGGTCCAGCCCTTCTGCTTGGCCGCCTGCGCCGCGAGCTTGCCGCCCTGGGCGCCGAGCTGCGCGTTGGAGATGTTGAACCAGGCGCACCCGTCGATGGCGATGTTCACCGCGATGCACGGCTTGCCCGACTGCTCGAACTGCTGGCCGATGGCCTTGTTGGCGTCAGCGGCCGCCGACCAGTCGACGAGCACGTCGGGCTTGCCCTGGACCATGAGCCGGGCGTTCGTCAGCGACTGCCCGGGATCGAGCTTGTTGTCGAAGCGCTTGACCTCGGTCCCGTCGACCTCCGCCACCTGCTCCAGGATGTCACCGACGCTCTTGAACGTCGGGCTGGCGTCCGACGCACCGGCGTAGGCGATGCGCTTCAGCGGGCTGGCAGACGCGGCGACCGTGGCCGATCCGGTCGCTGCGGTGGACGGCGAGTCAGCGGACTTCGAGTCCGATCCGCAGCCGGCCACCGCGACGGCGGCGACGACGAGCGGCACGACCCCACTGAGCGCGAGGCGCCGATTGGGCATGGCACTTCCTCCTGTTGATCCTGGGTGTGGCATCGAGCGCCGTCAGCGGGCGAGCAGGAGCTCGCGGACGCGTCCGAACGCGACGGCGATCAGCAGCACGAGGCCGGTGATCACCGTCTGATAGAAGCTGGCGACCTGCAGCAGGCCGAGGCCCGTGGTCGTCGTGCCGAGCAGCAGCACCCCGAGCACCGTCCCGGGCACTCCGCCGACGCCGCCGGCCAGCGACGCGCCCCCGAGCACGACCGCGGCGATCGAGTTCAGCGTGGTGTCCGTTCCGACGCTGGGCGCAGCCGCGAGCAGCTGGCTGGCGGCGACCGCGCCGGCGAACGCGGCGCACATGCTGCTCAGCACGTAGACCGAGACGCTGAGCGCCTCGACGCGCAGGCCGGCCAGCAGCGCGGCCTCGCGATTGCCGCCGATCGTGTAGATCGACCGTCCGTAGGTCGTGGAGCGCAGCACGAGCGTCGCGACGATCGCGATGACGATGAACGCGATGGTCCCGTTCTGGAGGCCGAGCAGGCTCGTCTCGCCCCAGACCCCGCCGTTGCCGTCGGTCGGCAGCGGCTTGGTCTCGCCGCCGACGACGATGTACGCGAGGCCGCCGGCGACCGACAGCATCGCGAGCGTGCCGATGAGCGGGTTGATCTTCAGCCGCGCGATGAGGCCGCCGTTGACGAGCCCCACGACGGCGCCGAGCGCGACCGTGACGATCATCGCGGGGACGAGCCCCATGCGGGCGAGCAGCTCCCCGTAGAGCACCGCGCCGAGCGGCACGACGCCGCCCACGGAGACGTCGAAGCCGCCGGAGACGATCGCGAAGGTCTGCCCGACCGCCACGATCCCGAGCACCGTCGCCCCGGCGAGGATCGTCTGCAGGGTGTCCCCGCTGAGGAAGTCCGGGACGCGCGCCGAGAAGTACGCGACCACGATCACGTAGAAGCCGCCGATGCCGAGCAGCTCGACGAGCAGCCGGCGCGACCACGCGCGCGACGCCGATCGACCGCGCCCGATCGGGGCCTCGGTTGCCTCTGCCTGCTGCGTCATGCGCCCTCCGTCTCGATCTTCCCGGCGGCCGCGAGCGCGTTCGCCTGGGTCTTCTCCCCCGCCGTGAGCGTCGCCTGGACGCGGCCGTCGCGCAGCACGAGCAGCCGATCGGAGAGCGCGACGGCCTCCTCGACGTCCGAGGTCGCGAAGAGGATCGTCACGCCGCCGTCGGCGATCTGGACGAGCAGCTCGTGGATCTCGTCGCGCGCGGCGACGTCGACGCCGCGCGTCGGCTCCTGGATCACCAGGACCGCCGGATCGGCGTAGATGCGCCCGGCGATCATCACCTTCTGCTGGTTGCCGCCGCTGAGCTGTCCGACCGGCTGCGCGCTGCCGGCGTAGCGCAGGCTCAGGCGCTGCGCCGCCCGGTCGACGAGCCGCTCCTCCGCGCGGCGGTTCATCACGCCGAAGCGAGCGAACGCCGGCAGCTGCGGGAACGTCAGGTTCTTGCGGATCGACTGGCCGAGGACGAGACCCTGGGTCTTGCGCTCCGGCGGCACGTAGAGGATCCCGGCGCGCCGCGCCTGGCGCGGCGTCTTGAGCGGCTTGCTGCGGACGCCGTCGACGAACAGGTCGCCGGCGGCGTGGGGCAGCAGCCCGGCCAGCGTCAACGCCACCGTCTCGTGGCCGGCGCCCGCGACGCCGAACAGGCCGACGACCTCTCCCCGACCGACGTCGAGGCTGAGGTCGCGCAGCCCCCGGCCGCGGTGCGAGAGCCCGCGCAGCGACAGCCGGGCGCGGCCCTCGGGGCGGTGGCGGACGCGGCCCTCCTCGGTCAGCGGCTGCGCGTGGGCGCCGAGCATGTCGGCGATGACCCGCTCGCGCGTGGCCTCGGCGCTCGGGTAGGTGGCCGCCATCCGGCCGTCGCGCAGCACGAGCAGGCGGTCGGTGCGGGCGAGCACCTCGTCGAGGCGATGGGAGATGTAGATCATCGCCACGCCCTGTTCGCGCAGCCGCCCGAGCGCCGCGAACAGGCGCAGCGACTCGGCGTCCGAGAGCGCCGCGGTCGGCTCGTCGAGGAGCAGCACGCGCGCGCGGCGGCTCAGCGCCTTGGCGATCTCGGCGAGCTGGCACTCGGCCAGCGACAGCCGGCTCATCGGCGTGTCGAGTGCGACGTCGAGCCCGACCTGCTCGGCGAACGGCGCCGCTGCGGCGCGGACCCGCGCCGGCGACACGACGCCGCGGCGGGCGGCCCAGTCGCCCAGGACGATGTTCTCGGCCACCGAGAGCGCAGGGACGTACGCAAGCTCCTGCGGGATGAGCACGATCCCGCGACCCAACGCCGTGCGCGCGGAGCCGAGCGGCTGCTCCTCGCCGTCGACGCGCACCGTGCCGGTGGTCGGCGGCACCACGCCGGCGAGCATCTTCACGAGCGTCGACTTGCCCGCGCCGTTCTGGCCGAGCACGGCGAGCACCTCGCCGGCAGCGAGCGTGAAGCTCACGTCGGCCAGGGCGGTCGTCGCGCCGTAGCGCTTCGTCAGCCCCTCCACCGCGAGCGCGGCAGCACGGGCCTCCTCAGCACCACGGACGTCATGGTGGGTGTCGCGGATCATGCCTCTCCCGGCGCCGGTCGCGAAGGCGGCAGCGGCGCATCGGGCAAGCTACGCGGCGCCCCGGGGACGATTCGCCGGACGATCGTCGACTCTTGGAGCGCCAAGACAGGACAATGTTCCGGCGGCCTCAGTGGTCGGGCCGCCGTATCGTCCGCATCGTGCTGGAGGAGCTTCAGCAGCTCGTCGACGGCCTGGGGGAGACGCTCGGACGGCCCATCACGATCGAGGACGCCGAGCTGCGCCTGGCCGCCTACAGCGCCCGGCCGCTCGACGACGATCGCGCGCGGGCCACGGCCATCCTCGGGCGCGGATCGTCCCCCGAGGTCAAGGCGTGGGTGCTGTCGCTCGGGATCGCCGAGGCATCGGCGCCCGTCGTCGCTGCGGCGAATGCCGAGCTCGGCATGGAGCGCAGCGTCTGCGTGCCGATCCGCCACCAGGAGCGCCTGACCGGCTACATCTGGATCGCCGACCCGCAGGCGACGCTCGGCGCCGAGGACCTCCGGCGCGTCGAGGCCGCCGCCGCCCAGGCCGCGGCGATCATGTACCGCAACGAGCTCGTCGACAGCCTCACGCGCGGGCGCGAGCGCGAGCTGCTGCGGCGCCTGCTGAGCGGGCAGGCAGAGCTGCGACGCTACGCCGCCGATGCGCTCGTCAAGGAGGAGCTGTTCCGCATGGGCGCGGAGCTGCGGGCGATCGTCATCGAGCCGATCGCGCGTCCGGACGCGCTCCCGGGCACGCTGGACGTGCTCGAGACGATCGCGGAGCGCGCCCGCCGGCTGGTCGCGCCCAAGCTGCTGCTCGCGCTCCCGCGCTTCGACCACACGGTGATGGTCGTCAGCCGGATCCCGCTCGACGAGGTCGTCCACGTCGCCGAGCAGGGCGTCGCGCTGGCGAACCGCACGTGCGCGGAGGGACACGCCTACGCCGCCGGGGTCGGCTCCGCGACGAGGCTCCTCGCCGACGCGCACGAGAGCTACGAGCAGGCCGCCCACGCCGCACGGGTCGCCGCGGCGGTGGACTCCGCCGGGCCGGTCGCGGTGTGGGACGGGCTCGGCGTCTACCGGCTGCTGGCGCCGTTCGCGACCCGTGAGATCCGCGCAGAGTTGCGCCGCGGCCCGCTGCACCGTCTGATCGAAGCGGATCGCTCCGGGGAGCTCCTGCGCACGCTGGAGGTGTATCTCGACACGGGAGGCGACGTGAAGGCCACCGCGTCAGCGCTGTACCTGCACCGCACGAGCCTGTACGGGCGCCTCAACCGCATCCAGGAGATCCTGGGCGCGAGCCTGCGCGACGGCAACCTGCGGCTCGAGCTGCACGTCTCCCTGAAGCTCGCCCAGCTGTCCGAGCCCGGGGATGCCGATGCGGCGGTCGTCTAGCGCCGCCTGCGCTCTGCCTTCGCGAACAGCTCGACGCAGCGGCGGCCGAACGCGACCGCCCGGCGCGTCTGCCGTCCCGGCGGCGTGACGAGCAAGATCTCGACGTCGTCGATGCGGTCGCGGATCGGGACGGTCACGAGCGGCAGGCCCTCGTAGCTCAGATCCACCGCGGGGCGCTGGATCAGCATCGACCACCCCAGGCCGCGGGCGACGAGCGATCGCACCGCCTCGAAGCTGATCGTGCGGTGGACGATCGTCGGCGTGACGTCCGCGCGCTCCAGCAAGCCGGTGAAGAACTGCTCGCTCGGGGGCATGTCGATCATGACCATCGGCTCGTCGGCCAGCTCGCGCAGCCGCACCGCGGAGCGCTCGGCGAGGCGGTGCGACGCCGGCAGCACGACCTGCGGGCGAATGGCGAAGAGGACCGTGCGCTCCAGTGCGGGGCGGATGCCGATGTCGAACATCAGCGCGGCCTCGCACCGGCCTTCGATCAGCCAGTCCTGCAGCTCGGCGACCGAGCCTTCGAGGAAGCGCATCTCCACGAGCGGATGCAGGCGCGGGAAGTCGTCGAGCACGCGCGGCATGAGGAACGGCGTGAGCGTCGGATAGCAGCCGATCGTCAGGCGGCCCTTCAGCTCGTGCCCCAGGCTGCGCGCGTTGTGCTCGAGCTCGCCGGCCTCGGCGAGGAGCCGCCGGGCGTCCGGCAGCAGCTCCGCGCCGGCGGCGGTCAACGACAGGCCCTTGGCCTTCACGCGATGGAAGAGCTGGACGCCGAGCGAGCGCTCCAGCTGCGCGACGGCCAGCGACACCGCCGAGCTGGAGACCGGGAAGCGCTCGGCGGCGCCGGACATGGTGCCCGCCTCGGCCGCCGCCACGAAGTACTCGAGCTGACGCAGCGACACGGACAAGTACACGAGTTTATCTCATCTTCTTCAGCAGAAAGATGTGTTTGCCTTGCGTCACGACCGGCGCCACGATGGCGGGCATGGCCGAGATCACGCTCGACTTCCACCAGCTCGACGCCGATCCGTGGCCGGTCTACGCGCACCTGCGGGCGACGGCGCCCTGGGGATGGTGCGAGCGGCTCGGCATGCGGATCGTCACCCGCTACGACGACGTCGTGCTCGTCGACCAGCAGCCGGAGATCTTCTCGTCCGAGGTCGACGACGCGCTGACCACCCGCAGCTGGGGCCTCTCGATGCTGCGCACCGAGGGCGCTCCGCACCGGCGCCTGCGTGACGCCGCCGGCCCGCCGTTGAAGAAGCGCACGATCGGGACGCGCTGGACCCCGGTGCTCGAGGAGCTCGCCGACCGCCACCTCGAGCCGCTCGCCCGGTGCACCTCCTTCGACGCGGTCGCCGACTTCGCCGCGCCGTTCACCGGCGCCTGCCTGCGCGACCTGCTCGGCCTGCCCGACGCCACGCCTGCGCAGATCGGGCAGTGGTCGGACGCCTACATCGCCGGCGCGACCAACCATCGCCACGACCCCGCGGTCTGGGCGCGGGCGGGCGCGGCCAAGGACGAGGCCGAGGCGCACGTGCACGCCGCGCTGACCCGCGTGCGGGCGCAGCCCGACGGCACGGTCGTCTCGGCGCTCGCGCACGCCGCCGCGGACGAGCCGCTGAGCGACGACGAGATCGCCTCCAACGTGCGCCTGATCGTCGCCGGCGGCTACAACGACGCCCGCGACGCCGTCGCCACGCTGTGCTGGCTGCTGCTCGCCCACCCGCAGACCCGCGAGCGCGCCGCCGCCGACCCGGCCGTCTTCGAACGCGCGATCGACGAGTCGATCCGCTGGCTCAGCCCGGTGGGCGCGTTCCCGCGCCAGCTCACGCGCGACATCACCGTCGGGGGCGTGCAGCTGCGCAAGGGCGACAAGCTGCTGGCGCTGATGTCGTCGGCCAACTGGGACGAGTCGCGCTTCCCGCAGCCCGATCGCTTCGACGTCGACCGACCGAACCTCGACGACCATCTCGGCTTCGCCGCCGGCGTGCACTACTGCCTCGGCACCCACTTCGTGCGCGGGATGCTGCGCGTGGCCGTGCCGCGGCTGCTCGCGCTGCCGGGGATCCAGGCCGTCGCAGAGCCCGAGTTCAGGGGCTGGATGTTCCGCGGGCCCAGGTCGGTCCCGCTGGCGCTGACCCCGACCGCGGCACCGGCCGCCGCCGCGCGATGAGGATCGCGCTCTGCCCGGCCGCCGACGTGCCGGCCGGCACCGTCCTGCGCGTGGCCGACGTCGCCGGGCTCGAGGAGCCCGTCGCGCTCGTCAACGTCGACGGCGAGCTGTACTGCATCGACGACCGCTGCAGCCACCAGGACGCATCGCTGTCGGACGGCTGGCTGGACGGCCACTGCCTGGAGTGCCCGCTGCACGACTCGCGATTCGATCTGCGCACGGGCGAGCCCGACGGCCCGCCGGCCAAGGCGCCGGTGCGCACGCACCGCGTCGAGGTCGCCGACGCGACGGTCTACCTCGTCCGCGAGGGCTGAGTGGGTCGGCGGATCGCGATCGTCGGCGCGTCGGTCGCCGGCCTGTGTGCGGCGCAGGCGCTGCGCGCGCAGGGCTGGGACGGCGAGCTCGTGCTCGTCGGCGACGAGCCCCATCTCCCGTACGAGCGGCCGGCGCTCTCGAAGGAGGTGCTCGTGGGCGCGGCAGCCGGCGACGACCTCGCGCTGCTGACCGAGGAGGCGCGCCACGCACTCGGCGCCACCTGGTTGCTCGGCCGCCGCGCCGTCGGGCTCGACGCGGAGCGCCGGACGTTGCGCCTCCACGACGGCACGCTGCTGCCGGCCGACGGGATCGTCGTGGCCACCGGCGCCCGCGCCCGGCGGCTGCCGACCAGCGCGGGCGTCGACGGCGTGCTCACCCTGCGCTCGCTCGACGACGCGCACGCGCTGCGTGCGGCGCTGCGCCCCGGTGCCCGGCTGACGATCGTCGGTGCGGGCCTGATCGGCCTCGAGGTCGCCTCGGCCGCCGCCGCCCTGGGCTGCCGGGTGACGATACTCTCCGCCGTGCCCGATCCGTTCGCCGGCCACGTCGGCGCGCTGTGCGCCTCGCTGCTGACGGAGGTGCTCGACGAGGCCGGCGTACGGCTGGTGCGCGGCGCCGTCGCCACGGGGATCGCGCCCGGGGGCGACGGCGCCGGGCGGGCGGTCGCGCTGGCGAGCGGCGCGGTGGTCGAGAGCGACATCGTGCTCGTCTGCATCGGGTCCGAGGCCGAGGACGCATGGCTCGCCGGGTCGGGGGTGACGTGCGACGCGGGCGTGCTGACCGACGCGCTCGGGCGCACGAACGTCGCGCGCGTCGTCGCGGTGGGCGACGTCGCCCGCTACCGCTCGCGACGCCTGGGCGGAGCCGTGCGCGTCGAGCACTGGTCCAACGCGCGCACCATGCCGGCCATCGCCGCGGCCGCGCTCCTCGCCGACCTGCGCGGCGACGCATGCGACGCGCTCGCCCCCCACGATCCGCTGCCGTACTTCTGGTCGGACCAGTTCGGCCACCGCATCCAGGTCGCGGGGCGCGTCGACCCGTCCGCGCCCGAGGCGATCGTCGAGGGCAGCGTACGCGAGCGCAGCTTCCTCGCGGTCCAGCGCGGCGGCGACGCGACGACGGCGATCGTCGCTTGGGACCGCACGCGGGCGTTCGCCCAGCTGCGCCGGGCGACGCCGTAGCCCGCGCCACCGGCTCAGCCGGCCGCCACCCTCCGCCGCCGCACGACCTGCGACAGCGCGACGGCGACGATCAGCGCTCCGCCGTAGAACAGGTTCTGCACGAAGTTCTCGACGCCCAGCAGCTGCAGGCCGGTGATCCCGGCGACCAGGAAGTACACGGCGATGAAGGTGCCGATCGCGTTGAAGCGCCCGGGCACGATCGCGGTCGCGCCGAGGAAGCAGGCGGCGAAGGCGGGCAGCAGGAACGTCTGCCCGGAGGTCGGGTCGGCCCCGCCGAGGTTGCCGGCGTAGAGGATCCCGGCGACCGCGGCGATCGTCCCACTCGCCACGAACGACCCCCAGCGGATCCGGCTGACGCGCAGCCCCGACAGCGCCGACACGGTGCGGCTGGAGCCGACGAACAGCATCCGCCGCCCGAGCGGGAGCAGCTCGAAGAGCGCCCACGCCGCCACCGTCAGCGCGACCCCGTAGTAGAAGCTCAGCGACACGCCGAGCAGCGAGTGGCCGACGGTCCAGTCGACGAGCCGCGGCGAGAGGCCGGTGATCGAGCTCGAGTCGCTGATCCACGCCACGATGCCGAGCAGCAGCGTGCCCGAGCCGAGCGTGACGATGAAGGAGTCCACCCCGAGCCGGACCACGACCGCGCCGTTGACGAGGCCGACCGCCGCGCCGGCGAGCACGGCGACGGCGCCCGCCGGCACGATCGGCCATCCGTGCTGGACGTCGAGCACGGTGACGACCATCGCCGACAGGCTCAGCGTGGACGCGACCGAGAGGTCGAAGTCGCCGGTGGTCAACGGGAACAGCAGGCCCAGCGCGAGGACCAGCAGCACGGCCTGCGAGCTGAGGATCGCCTGCAGGTTGCCGGTCGTCAGATACGTGTCCGGGGTGGCGATGCCGAAGCCCGCGACGATCAGCGCGAACGCCCCGAGGAGGGCGTAGCGCTCGACGTGGACTGCGCTCGTCCGGTGCTTCATGACGTGCTCTCCAAGGTCGTGCATGTCGATGCGGTGGCGCCGAGGACCCGCTCGGCGATGCGCTCCTTCGTGAGGTCGGCGCCCGTCAGCTCGTCGGCGACTCGGCCGCGGGCGAGGACCAGCACCCGGTCGCAGACGGCCGCCAGCTGCTCGTGGTCGTTGCTGGCGAGGACCACCGCGGTCCCGCCCGCGGCGACCTGGTCGAGCAGCCGGAAGATCTGCGCCCGGGCGCCGATGTCCACGCCCTGCGTCGGCTCGTGCAGCAGCAGGAGCGACGGGCCGGTCTGCAGCCACTTGGCCAGGAGCGCCTTCTGCTGGTTGCCGCCGCTGAGGGCGTCGTAGGGCGCGCCCGGATCGGCGGGACGGACGTCGTACTCGGCCACCAGTGCCGCGGCACGCTCGCGCACGCGCCGGCGGCGGACGATCCGCTCGCCGGCGACGCGCCCGAGCATCGGCAGGGCGAGGTTCTCGTCGACCGGGAGCGTCGGCACGCAGCCGTCCCGCAAGCGGTCGCCGGGGACGAGGCAGATCCCGGCGGCGAGCGCGCCGCGCGGATCCAGCCGGCGCAGGTCGGCGTCCAGCGCCGCGGTGCGCAGGTGGCCGCGGCGGCACGGCCGGGCGCCGAACAGCAGGTAAGGCACCTCGTCGTAGCCCGAGCCCATGAGGCCGGTGACGCCGAGGATCTCGCCGCCGTGGAGGTCGAATGCGAGGTCGTCCACGACCGCGCCGGTGAGGTCGCGCACCGTCACTGCCGCCGCGTCGGCCGCGGCCGCCGGCCGCTCCTTGGCCTCCAGCGCGCCCAGCGCGCGGCCGACGATCAGCTCCACCATCCGCTCGGACGAGGTCTGTGCGGTGGGGACGGTCCCCTGGACGCGCCCGTCGCGCAGCACGGTGACCCGGTCGGTGATCGCGGCGACCTCGTCGAGGTCGTGCGAGACGAAGAGCACCCCGACACGCCCGTCGGCGACGATCGCGCGGACGATCGCGAACAGCCGGTCGACGCCGTCGCGGGGCAGGAAGACGGTCGGCTCGTCGAGGACGAGCAGGCCCCGCGCGCCGGGGCGGCCGTGGCGTGCCCGATCGATCTCCTCCACCGCGCGGACGATCGCCAGCAGCGCGCGCTCGGTGTCCGGCAGCTCGGCGACCTGCGCCCGCGGATCGAGCTCGAGGCCGAAGCGCTCGAACAGCCGGGCGGCGCGGCGGCGCTCGGAGCGCCACGAGATCCATCCGCGCCCCTCGACGATCAGCTCGCCGACCCGCAGGTTCTCGAGCACCGAGATCCCCGGCACGAGCCCGAGGTCCTGGTGCACGAAGCCGAAGCCCAGCGCGCGGAAGGCCCCCGGCGCCAGCGGGAGGGCGACCGGCTCGCCGTCGACCTCCATGACCGCGCCGGGGTCGGGCGCATGGAACCCGCTGAGGACCTTGATGAGCGTCGACTTGCCGGATCCGTTCTCCCCGAGGAGCCCGTGCACCTCGCCGGGCAGCACGCTGAGGCCGACGTCCCGCAGGGCGTGCGAGCCGCCGAACGTCTTGGAGACGCCGCGCAGCGCGACGACCGGCGTGGCTACTTCGCCGACCAAAGCGCCTCGTACCCGCGGACGTAGGCGTCGCCGTAGCCCCGATCGGCGTCGGGCGGCGTGCCCGCCTGCGCGACGTTGGAGGCGTCGAAGACGCGCACGTTGATCTGCTCGTCGCCGCCGGGGACCTGTGGCGCGCCGGTGAGGATGCGGGCGGCCTGGTCGAAGATCCCGTACGCGGTCCACGTCTCGCCGGCGCCGACGTTCATCTTCACGCTCGATCCGTCCTGGATCATCTTCAGCACCGCCGGGGTGCCGCCGAACGAGGCGATGCCGACCTTGCCGTTCGCCCCTGCCTGCTGGACGCCCTGCGCCGCGAACGCCGCCATCGGGTCGTAGAGCGCCACGATCGCGTTGAGCTTCGGGTTCGCCCGGATCGCGGACGAGACCGTGCCGGCCACCTGGGTGGCCCACTGGGCCGCGGGGACGTGGACGACCTTCATCGCGCAGCCGGAGCAGGTGCGCCGCAGCTCGGCGGTGAACGCCGCGATCATCGGCGCCGACGAGCTCGCCTCCGGCGCGTCCAGCACGAGCACGTCCGCCTTGCCGTCGGTCGCCTCGACGGCCCAGTCGGCCATCAGCGCGGCGATCCGCTCGTACTGCTGGTTGACCGTGTTGGTGATCAGCGGCTTGATCGCGGGCGCCAGCCGGTCGTACGGGGTGGACTGGCCCAGCAGCACCGGGATCCCTGCCTGCTTGGCCTTCTGCAGCGCCGGCGCGATCGCCTCGGGCGGCACGGCGGAGAGGAAGATCAGGTCGGCCTGCTGCGAGATCGCCTGGTGGACACCGGCGCCCCACTCGGTCGGCGTGCCCTGGTTGCGGTACTCGATCCAGCGCGCGCCGTGCTGGCGCGCGACCCGCGCGGCCGCAGCGTCCAGGCGGGCAATCGCGGCGATGCCCGAGCCGGCCGGGATCGAGAAGATCGTCTTGCCGCGCACCGCGGCGGCGTCGAACGCCGGCGCCCTCAGCGTGAACCGCGGCACGCGGCGCGCCTCGTCCAACGCACGGGCCGCGTGGGCGGCGCCCGAGGACGCCGACGTGGCCGTCGTCGCCGACGTGCCGTCCGACGACGAGCCCCCGCAGCCGGCAGCGAGCGCGGCCGCGCCGAGCGAGGCGGCGAGACCTGCCCCCAAGCGGGCAGGCGTGGTCAACTTGCGCATGTTCTCCCCTCCTGTGGCCTCCCCAGGCCACGGTTCGACGCGCCGGCGACATGCGTCGCCGGGCGTGGCGTTGCAGCGTGTGGTGTTCGGTGCCCTAGGCGTCCGGCGCGGGCAGCCGCGCCCACGCCTCGATCTCGACCTTGATGCCGTACAGGCCCGCCTGCACGGTCGTCCGCACCGGCAGCGGCGGCGAGAAGTGCCGGACGTAGACCTCGTTGTAGACCGGGAAGTCGTCGAAGCTGGCGAGGTACCCGTTGACCTTGAAGACGTCGGCGAGCGTGCAGCCGGCCGCGGCCAGGCAGGCGCGCAGGTTGACGAACACCTGCTCGGCCTGCTCGCGGAAGTCGTCGCCGACGAGGACGCCCTCCGGGGTCAGCGGCACCTGACCGGCGGTCGCGACGAGATCGCCGCTGACGACGACGCTCGAGTACGGGACCTGCGGCGCCGCGTATCCCTCGGGCTCGATGGCTCGGAAGCGCATGGCGGTGGTCAGACCCCCCGGCGCGCCGGCAGTCCCTGACGCAGGACGCGGGCGAAGTTGCCGAGCAGCAGCGCGTCGAGGCGGTCTCCGTCCCACCCGCGCCGCCGCAGCGCCGCGACGAGCGCAGGGAACCCAGCCGGCCCCTCGAGCCCCGCGAGGGAGGCGCCCGGATCGGCGCTCGTGCCGCGCTGCTCGGCGGGGATCGCCGCCGCCGGGTTGAGCCCGCCGGCGCCGCTGCGGACGAGCTGGTCGACGAAGTCGCTGCCGATCCCGACGTGCTCCTCGCCCGCGATCGCCGCCGCGTGCTCGATGTGGTCGACGACGCGGTCGAGCGTCGGCGCGTCGAGGTCCACGGTCAGCGGCAGCAGCATGATCCCGACGACGCCGCCGACCGCCGCGAGCTCGCGCAGCTGCTCGTCGGTCGCGTTGCGCGGCGTGTCGTAGACCGCGCGGCAGCCCGTGTGGGTGAGCACCGGCGGCACGCCGTCGCTCAGCGCGACGAGGTCGGTGAACGTCTGGGGCGAGGTGTGGGTCAGGTCGAGGACGTAGCCGCGCTCCTGCAGCCGCCGGGCGAGCGCGCGGCCGTCGTCGGTGAGCCCTTCGTCGGGCTGGACCGCGCCGCCCGTCGCGAAGCGGTTGCTCGCGTTCCACGTGAAGCTGGCCATCCGGACGCCGAGGTCCCAGAACGCGTCGACGAGCTCCGGGTCGTCCTCGAACGGCTCCGCGCCCTCCAGCGCGAGCACCATGCCGATCCGGTCGCCGGCGAGGACCTCGTCGAGGTCCTCGCGGCTGCGGATCCAGTGCACGGCGTCGGGCCGGTCGGCCACGGCGCGGTGGAACGCGGCGATCTGCGACAGCGCCGCGCGCAGCCGCTCCCCGGCCGGCTCGTGGGCCGTGAAGACGGGGCAGACCTGGACCTTCACCCTGCCGGCGACGAGCTGGTCGAGCCAGTAGCGCTCGAACGGACGGTCCTCCGCGCGCCGGAAGGCCAGCTCCATGAGCAGGTCGTTGTGCGCGTCGAGGATGCGCATGCTCAGGCCACCGCCTCGGGGTAGTGCTCGCGCGCGTACGCCTCGCTGATGTAGCCGAGCCGCAGGTCCTCCCGGACGGCCTCGTGCGGGCGCGCCCGCGGTTCGCCGTAGCCGGCGCCCCCGCCGGTCTCGATGCGCACCCGGGTGCCCGCCGGCAGCGGCATCGAGGTCACCTTGCGCACCGACTGCGCCGGCCCGTCCGGCGGCGTGATGACGATCGCGTTGGGCCGCGCGTCGCCGCCCCCGGCGATGCCCGCGGGCGGGATCTCCGCACCCTCGATGCTCGCGGTCGTCAGCCCGTCGTGGAGCAGCCGGTACTCGCAGTTCACGCCCGGGCCGCCGGCGAACTCCCCGGCCCCGCCGGAGTCCTGGGCCAGCTCGAAGCGCGTGAGCAGGATCGGATGACGCTGCTCGGTCACCTCGGCCGGCGCGTTGCGCATCCCGGAGACCGGCATGCACATGAGCGGCGTGCCGCCGTCGTAGCCCTTCCCCGCGCCCTGGCCGCCGAAGTGGTCGAACCCGCAGACGTACATGCCCCGCTCGGGATCCATGCCCCAGAACAGGATCGGGCAGAGGTCGCCGCCGCCGCCCGCGCGCCCGAACTGCGGCCACGCCTGCGCGATCACCGCGTAGATGCCTTCGACCATCCGCCCGCCGGTGAAGCCGTAGAGGAAGATCGGCGCGGGCGGCAGCGGGTGCAGGAACGTGCCCGGCCGCGTGATCACGGTGATCGGGCGCAGGAATCCCTCGTTGACCGGCTCGCCGCCGCCGACGAGCGAGAGGATCGCCAGCCGCGCCTGCGAGACCGTGCTCGGCTGCGGGCTGTTGACTGGGCCAGGGCACTGCGGCGCGCAGTCGCTGAGGTCGACCTCGAGATCGCTGCCTGAGACCTCGACCGCCACCGTGAACGGCACCGCCTCCTCGCTCAGCCCGTCGCCGTCGAGCTGCCACGGAAGCTCCCAGCGACCGTCGGGCAGCTGCGCGATCGCCTGGCGGACGAGCGTCTCGCCGTGGTCGAACATCCGCGCGACGCAGGCCTCGAAGGCTTCGCGCCCGTGCTTGCGCACGACCGCCTCGAACGCCGCGGCGCCGGCCTGGGCCGCGGCCACCTGGCCGTTGAGGTCGCCGGCCGCGAACCGCGGCATCCGCGAGTTGGCGACGAACGTGCGGAAGAGCTCCTCGTCGCGCTTGCCGGCCTTGTAGAGCTTGACCCCGGGCAGGATCAACCCCTCCTGGAACACGTCGGTCGTGTCCGTGCAGTAGGGCGCCTTCGCCCCGATGTCGCCGTGATGGGCCTTCTGCGCCGCGTAGCCGACGAGCGCGCCGTCGACGAAGACGGGCATGATCATCGCGGCGTCCTGAGCGTGGGAGCCGGTGTCGTAGGCCCACGTGGTGATGAGGATGTCGCCGGGCTCGAGCTGCTCTGCGCCGCCGATCGCTTCGACCGTCCCCTCGATGCAGAAGCTCATCGTGCCCAGGAACGCCGGCAGGGCGTCGGCCTGGGCCAGCAGCTCCACGCGATCGTTGTACAGGCAACAGCAGAAGTCCATCATCTCGTAGATCGTCGGCGAGAACGCCGTTCGCCGGAGCGTGATCTTCATCGTCTCCGCCGCCGCCTTCAGCGCGTGGCGGATGACCTCGGTGGTGATGGGATCCGCGTCCGGGGTCGGCCCGCTTCCCATCGAGGCTCCGGCCCGCACGGGCGCCGGGCGCTCGGAGACGTCAAGGACGGTCATCGGTGATCACCATCGTTCCGTTCGGGTGGATCTCGGCGGTGGAGCCGTCGTCCACGTAGGTCGTGGACGTCTGCTCGGTGACGATCGCCGGTCCGGGCACGCGCGTGCCGACCTCGAGCGTCTCACGCACGACCGTGGCGAACTCGCGCACCCGGCCGCTGCGGAACGAGTACGCCTCCATGGTGCCGGGCGCCGCCCCGTGGCCAGCGGCGTGCGCGGCGGCCGCGCGCGGCGGCAGCGGGTGGCGCTGGGTGACGCGGAGCGCGACGCACTCGAGCGGATCGTCGAGGGCATGGCCGAAGGCCTGCTCGTAGGCGGCGTCGAACGCGGCGCGCAGCACGGCCGGGTCGTCCGTCTCGGGGAACGGGATCGTGACGGTGTACTCCTGGCCCGCGTATCGCGCGTCGATCGCGACCTCGATGGCCGCCTCGCCGCCGTCGCCGTCGCCGTCGCCGCCCAGGCTGGCCAGCCGCTCGCGCAACTCACGGGCGGTGTCGCGCAGCAGCGCCATGCCGGCCTCGTCGACCGCAGCGACCACCGTCTGCGACGCGGCGTAGACGCGGTCCTGGTCGAGCAGGCCCCACGCGGAGAAGTTCCCGGCGAAGACCGGGACCAGCACCGGCGCGCAGCTGAGCTCGTCGGCGATGAGCGTCGCGAAGAGCGGGCCGGCGCCGCCGAAGGCCACGAGCGCGCACTCGCGGGGATCGTGCCCGCGCTCGAGCGAGATCGCGCGCACGGCGTTCGCCATCGCCGCGCTGGCGATCGTGACGATGCCGCGCGCCGTGTCGAGCAGCTCCATCCCCATCTCGTCGGCGAGCGCCCCGACCGCGGCGCGCGCGGCGTCGAGGTCGAGCCGCAGCCCGCCCGCGAGCTCGCCGGTCGCGAGCATGCCGAGGACCGCGGCGGCGTCGGTGACGGTCGGCTGGGTGCCGCCCCGCCCGTAGCAGGCCGGCCCCGGCATCGCGCCCGCGCTCTGCGGGCCGACGCGCAGCAGGCCGCCGGCGTCGCGGTAGGCGAGCGAGCCGCCCCCGGCACCGATCGAGTGGACGTCGACGAACGGCGCCTGCAGCGGCATGTCGGCGACTTCGGTCCCGTAGGTGATCGTCGGCTTGCCGCCGACGAGCAGGCACGTGTCGAAGCTCGTGCCGCCCACGTCGGCGGCGATCCCCTTCGCGTGACCGAGCTGCGCGCAGAGCTCGGCGGCGGCCACCGCACCGGCGACCGGGCCGGAGTTGATCGTCAGGAACGAGCGCTGCTCGGCCTCGGCGAAGCTCATCGCGCCGCCGCCCGAGTTCGTGATGAGCATGTGCCCGGGGATGCCGAGCTCCCGCAGGCCGGCCTCCAGCCGGCGCAGGTACTCCACGACGATCGGCCGGACCGCGGCGTCGATGACCGCCGTGGACGTGCGCTCGTACTCCTTGAACTCGCCCGAGACCGCGTGCGAGAGGACGATCTCCCCCTCGAACCCTCCGGCGCGCAGGCGCTGCGCCGTCGCGAGCTCGTGCTCGGGGTTCGCGTAGCCGTTGACGTAGACGACCGCGATCGCCTCGACCTCCGCCGCCCGGAACGCCTCCAGGGCGGCGTCCACGTCCTCCAAGGCCAGCGCCGTGTCGATCGTCCCGTCGGCCCGGATGCGCTCACGCGCCTCGAGGCGCAGGTCGCGCGGGACGAGCGGCGCGGGCGGCACCCAGCGGTAGTCGTTCATGCGCGCGCGGTCCCCGCGGCGCAGCTCCAGCACGTCGCGGAAGCCCGCGGTGGTCAGCAGCCCGACCCGGGCGCACTTGCGCTCCAACAGGGCGTTGAGCGCCGCGGTCGTCCCGTGCACGAAGAACCCCGTCCGCTCCAGCCGGTCGCGCGGGACCGCGTCCCGGACGACGGCGAGCACGTTGCGATCGCGCTCCTGCGAGATCGACGGGCCCTTCGCGATCCGCACGCTCGCCGTCTCCTCGTCGTAGAACACGAGGTCGGTGAACGTGCCGCCGACGTCGACACCGATCCGTGTCGTCATGCAGTTGCCTTTCTCTCCACCAGGTTCCTGCTGCTCCACAGCCGCTTGGACGCCAGCCGCGCCCCATCGACCAGGGCCTGGAGCTTGGCCCACTGGATGCTCGGATGGACGCGGCTGACGAACGGTCCCTGGGCAAAGCCGCAGTCGGTGCCCGCCACGACGTGCTCGCGCCCGACGAGCTCCGCGAGGCGGACGATGCGCTCGGCGACGAGCTCCGGATGCTCGACCACGTTGGTCGAGTGGCTGATCAACCCGGGGTAGAGCTTGCGTCCCTCCGGGAGCGCCACGCGCTCCCAGATCCGCCACTCGTGCTCGTGGCGGGGGTTCGCCTGCTCGATCGAGTAGCCGCCGACGCGCACCCGCAGCATGAGGTCGACGATGTCGGCCAGCGCCACGTCGCCGACATGCGGCGCGTTCCACGAGCCCCAACACAGGTGGTAGCGCGAGCGCTCCTCCGGGATCCCGTCGAGCGCTCGGTTGAGCGCCTCGATGCGCAGCTCCGCCCAGTCGCGGTACTCCGCGAGCGTCTTCGGCGGCACCATCGCGTCGTGCATGAGCGCCAGATAGGCGTCGTCGATCTGCAGGTACAGGCCCGCGTCGACGATCGCGCGGTACTCGGCGTTGAGCGCGTCGGCGACGGCGAAGAGGAACTCCTCCTCGCTGGCGTAGAACTCGTCGCGCCGCTCGGGGACGACGCTGGCGGGAGCCACGACCGGCAGGAAGCCCGCGACGCCCGACGCGGCCACC
The DNA here is from genome assembly GCA_964422645.1 of uncultured Solirubrobacteraceae bacterium. Lineage (GTDB taxonomy): Bacteria > Actinomycetota > Thermoleophilia > Solirubrobacterales > Solirubrobacteraceae > Capillimicrobium. The sequence goes on from CAYRCB010000004.1 coordinate 241,925, forward strand.
GCGGCCTGGAGGTTCTCGATGTCGCGCTGCAGCGCCGCGGCGCCGACGTAGCGGATCGGTCCCACGCAGACCCATTCGTTGGGCGCCGTGGTGAACCCTTGCGTCTTGTCGTACTCCTCGTAGAACTCCGGGAACGTGCGCTTGTCGGTGCCGACGGGGACGACCGCGCGCGGCTGTCCCGGCGCGACCTCCTCGGTCGTGCGCACCTCGAAGCCGCCCAGCCGCTCGCGGATGTAGCGCGACCAGCTCACGGACTTCCCGTACTCGCCGTCGCTGACCACGTCGAGGCCGATCTCCGCCTGGCGGCGCACGACGTCGGCGACCGAAGCCCGCAGGCAGTCGGCATAGGCGTCGTCGTCCCAGGACCGGCCCGCCTCACGGGCGCGAAGGAGCTCGACGAGCTCCGGAGGCCGGGCCAGGCTCCCGACGTGCGTCGTGGCGATCCGGTCGGCGCTCGGCGCGTAGCTGCTCATGGCGCGCCAAGCTACGTCAGCCCGGCCTGGGAGTACAGCAGGTCCTTGCGTTGTTGCGCGAACCGGCGCGACGAAGGCTCCATCTCGGGCTGGTTCAGACAATATTGTTGTGTGTCGATGCACCTCGACGAGACCGATCGCAGACTCCTGCGCCTGCTCGCCCAGGACGGTCGCGCGAGCTTCGCCGCGCTCGGACTCGAGGTCGGGCTCTCGACGTCGGCGGTCAAGCGCCGGGTCGACCGGCTCGTGGAGATCGGCGTCATTCGGGGCTTCGCCGCGCTGATCGACGACGAGCTGCTCGGCTACGGCACCGATGCGATCACGACGGTGCGATTCTCCGGCACGACGCCGCCGGCCGCCGCCATCTCGGCGCTACGCGACAACCCCTCGGTCATCTCGGCCTGGACCGTGACCGGTCAGGCCGACCTCGTCCTCCATCTGCGCGTTCGCGACACGCGCGGGCTGCAGGAGGCGATCAACTCGCTGCGCCAGCAGGAGGCGATCGTCTCGACGCAGACGATGGTGATCATGGCCACGCTGGTCGACGGGCCGCGCACGCAGGCCTGACGGCATCGCTGCTCCTGTTCAAGCTTCGTGCCGCGGCGCCTCGCGCCCCGGGACGACGAGCACCGGCAGCGGCGCCTCGCGGACCAGCTCGTCCGAGACGCTGCCCAGCACGGCGGCCTGCACGCGGCCGAGCCCGCGCCGACCCACCACGATCAGCTCCGCGCTGTGCTGTGCCGCGATCGACAGCAGGCCCGCGGCGATGTCGCCGGCGCTGGCGCCCTGGAAGACGGCGGGCTCGGCCCGCAGGCCGGCGCGCGTCGCCTGCTGGGCACCGGCGGCGGCGACCTCGTGCGCGCGCCGCTCCTCGACCGTCTCGTCGCTGGCCTCGGCCGCCGGCACCACCGCAGCGGCTGGCCCGGCGGTCGACGGGACGATGGGGACGCTCCAGGCGTGGGCGACGATCGCGTGCCAGCCCGGATGCATCCAGCCGGCGGCTTCCAGCGCCAGCCGCGCGTTGGGCGAGTCGTCGTAGGCCAGCACCAGGCACTCGGACATGCGGTTCCTCCTGCGGTCGCGGTCTGCCTTCGTGCTGCCCCGCCCGCGACGACGCCACTCAGCGTGCGGCTTGGGGCCGCTGCGCCTGGAACCGGCGCAGCCGCAGCGCGTTCGCGACGACCGACACGCTCGAGAACGCCATGGCCGCACCCGCGATGAGCGGGTTCAGGAGGCCGAGCGCCGCCAGCGGGATCGCCGCGACGTTGTAGCCGAACGCCCACGCGAGGTTCTGCTTGATCGTGCGCAGCGTCGCGCGCGAGAGGCGAATCGCGTCGGCGGCGGCGCGAAGGTCGCCGGAGACGAGCGTGAGGTCGCTGGCCTCGATGGCGACGTCGGTCCCGGTGCCGATCGACAGCCCGAGGTCCGCCTGCGCCAGCGCGGGCGCGTCGTTGACGCCGTCGCCGACCATCGCCACGACGCGTCCTTCGGCCTGCAGCCGCTGGATCACGTCGGCCTTCTCGGACGGCAGGACCTCGGCGATGACCTCGTCGATGCCGACCTCGGCCGCCACCGCGCGGGCGGTCGTCTCGTTGTCGCCGGTGAGCAGCACGGGCCGCAGCCCGAGCTCGCGCAGCGCGGCGATCGCCTCGGCCGACGTCGGCTTCACGGCGTCGGCGACGACGAGCACGCCGCGCACGACGCCGTCCCACGCGACGGCGACGGCCGTGCGTCCCTGCGCCTCGCCGGCGCGGCGGGCGGCGTCGAGCTGCTCGGGCAGCCGCAGGCCCCAGTCCTCCAGGAGCGCCGGACGGCCGACCTGGACGCCGTGGCCGTCGACCACGCCCTCCACGCCGAGCCCCTCGCGGTTGGCGAAGCCCTCGATGGCGGGGAGGTCGCCGACCTCGCGGCGGGCCGCGTCGGCGATGGCGCGCGCGATCGGGTGCTCGGAGGCATCCTCGAGCGCGCCCGCCAGCCGCAGCAGCTCCGCACGGTCCTCGCCTTCGGCGGCCGCGACGTCGACGAGGCTCATCTTCCCGGTCGTCACCGTGCCCGTCTTGTCGAGGACGATCGTGTCGACCTCGCGCGTGGACTCCAGCACCTCCGGCCCCTTGATGAGCAGGCCGAGCTGCGCGCCGCGGCCGGTGCCGACCAGCAGCGCCGTCGGGGTCGCCAGGCCGAGCGCGCACGGGCAGGCGATGATCAGCACCGCCACCGCCGCGGTGAACGCCGCGGCCGCGCTGGCGCCGGTCCCCAGCCAGTAGCCGAGCGTGCCGATCGAGATCGCGATGACGATCGGCACGAAGACGCCCGAGACGCGGTCGGCGAGGCGCTGGACCGGCGCCTTGCCGCTCTGCGCGTCGGTGACCAGGCGGGCGATCTGGGCCAGCGCGGTGTCGGCGCCGACCTTCGTCGCGCGCACCACGAGCCGCCCGCCGGCGTTGACGGTCGCGCCCGCGACGTCGCTGCCGGGACCGACCTCGACGGGCACCGACTCGCCCGTGAGCATGCTCATGTCCACGGCCGAGGCGCCCTCCTCGACGACGCCGTCGGTCGCGACCTTCTCGCCCGGGCGCACGACGAAGCGGTCGCCGGGATGGAGCTGCTCGATCGGCACGCGGCGCTCGCGGCCGTCGGCGTCCAGGACGCTGACGTCCTTGGCGCCGAGCTCCAGCAGCGCGGTCAGCGCGGCGCCGGCGCGGCGCTTGGCGCGGGCCTCGAAGTAGCGCCCGGCGAGGATGAACACCGTCACCGCCGAGGCGACCTCGAGGTAGATGTGGCCGGCGCCCTCGGACGGATCCGCGATGAGGTCGAAGCCCATCGTCATGCCGGTCATCCCCGCGTCGCCGAGGAAGAGGGCGTACAGCGACCAGCCGAACGCGGCCAGCGTGCCGACCGAGATCAGCGTGTCCATCGTGGCCGTGCCGTGCTTGAGGTTGACCCACGCGGCGCGATGGAACGGGAACGCGCCCCAGACGACGACGGGCGCGGCGAGCGCCAGGCACAGCCACTGCCAGTCGTCGAACTGGAAGGTCGGGACCATCGAGAGGACGAGCACCGGCAGCGTCAGCGCCGCCGAGATCACCAGGCGCTGGCGCAGCGCGGCGGTCTCGTCGACCTCGGCCGGCGCGCTCGGGGCGGCGGGGGCCGGCTCGGCCGCGGCCGGCAGCGTCGCGCGGTAGCCGGCCGACTCCACCGCGGCGAGCAGCTGCTCGGGCGCGACGACGCCGGGGTCGAAGTCGACGGTCGCCTTCTCGGTGGCGTAGTTGACCGTCGCGGTCACGCCGTCGAGCTTGTTCAGCTTGCGCTCGATGCGGTTCGCGCAGGAGGCGCAGGTCATGCCGGTGATCGGCAGCTCGACATGCTCGGCGGTGGCGCTCACCGTCCCACCTCCTGGGTGAACGCCGCGGTGTGCACGCGCCCGTCGACCTGGAACTGGAGGAACAGGCGGTAGCGGCCCGCGCTCGGGAAGTCGGTCATGAACGACAGCCGGTCGGCGTCGGGGTGGACGTGGAGGAAGCCGAGGTCGCCTTCGCGCAGCGCGACGAGATGCCCGCGCGCGCCGAGGTAGGGCTCGGGCGTCACGGCGCGGCCGTCGCGGGCGACCGTGAAGCGCAGGTCGCTCTCGCGGCCGGCGCGCGGCGCACCGGCGTCGAGCGTCACGCGGAACCCGTCGACGTCGACGACCTTCGCGACCGGCGGCAGCGAATGGGAGCGGGCCGGACCGTCGACGGTCACGTCCGTGCCCAGCGTGGCCTTGTCGCCGTCGTGCGAGAAGTCGGCGAACACGCGGTAGGCGCCGGGCGCGTCGAGGCGCAGCGGCGTCGTCCAGGTGCCGTCGGACCGCAGGGTCGGATGGAGATGCTGGAAGCCGGTGAGGTCGCGGCGCACGACGATGAGGTGCATGCGCTTGGTGTGCTCGACGTCGAAGTCGCGCACCGGACGACCCTCGGCGTCGAGGATCCGGAAGCGCAGCTCGGTGCGCTCGCCGCGCGGTAGCGCCGTGCGCTCGACGTCGAGCGTCAGCCCGGCGTCGCTGACGGCCAGGCCGGGCACGGCCGAGCCCGACGCGCCGTGCTCCTCACCGGCGCCCGCGTCCGCGCCGTGCTCGGCGCCTTCGGTGGAGGTCATGGTCATCGTGCCTTCGTCGGCGTCGTGGGATGGGGAGGGATCGTCGGACCCGGGCGTCCAACCGATGCGGTCGCCCGCGAATGCGGCGGCGGCGAAGACGGCCAGGAGAAGCGCCGCGAAGGCCGACAGGCGGGCGAGCGCGCTCACGACGTCGCGACCTCCGCCTCGTAGCCGGCCTCGTCGATCGCGGCGACGACGGCGGCGGGGTCGATCCCGTCACCGGCGACGCGAACGAGCTTCGTCTCGAGGTCGACGTCCACGGACCGCACGCCCGCGACGCCCTGGACCTCCTCGGTCACGGATGCCTTGCAATGCCCGCACGTCATCCCGTCGACGCGGTAGGTGAGGGTGCTCTCGTTGCTCATGGTCGGTTCCTGGGTACGGGGAGGGGGTATGGCTCGGAGAGCGTAGCATACGGGTGGGGGGTATGAGAAGGCGGGGATGACCATCGCCCCTCCCGGCGGTCGGCGGCGAAGCCGAGTCACCATCCCCGCCATGGCGCCCGCACCACGGCGACGATCGCGACGGCGACTGCGGCGGCCGCCACCAGCGAGGCGTCGTGGAGCCCGGCGACGAACGCCTCCCGCTCGATGACCCCGGGGGCGGGCGCCCGAGCTGCGATCACCGCTCCGAGCACCGCCACCCCGAGCGCGAGCCCGGCCTGACGCGCCGCGTTGTGCATCCCCGACGCCAGCCCGGTCTGGCCTGCACCCGCCGCTGAGAGCGCCCAGACCGTCGCGGCCGGGAGCGAGAGCCCCACGCCGACGCCCAGTAGGCAGAGGATCGCCGTGACCGTCGCCAGCGGCGTGCCGGCGCCGACCGCCGACAACGCCGCGAGCCCGAGCGCGGTCACCGACAGCCCGACGAGGAGGACGGCACTCGGCGCCGCTCCCCGCGCGATCAGACGTCCGGCGATCAGCGCCAGCGGCAGCTCGGTCGCCCCCACCGGCAGCAGCACCGCGCCCGTCGCGAGCGGGGACCAGCCCTGCACCGACTGGAAGTACATGCTCAGGTAGACGACCTCTCCGATCAGGGCGAAGAAGACCGCCGACGCACCGATGGTGGCGGCGCGAAATCCGCGGTGACGCAGCACACCGGCGTCGAGCAGCGGATGCTCGACGGCCGCCTCCCACCGTGCCAGACCGACCAGGGAGGCCACCGAGACGAGCACACACAGGAGGATCGTCGGCGCGGCCCACCCGAGGCTGCGCGCCTCGGTGATCGCCACGATCCCCGCCGCCAGGCCGCTGAACGTCAGCAGCGCGCCGACCCGGTCGAAGGGGCGGACGGGTGCCGCCGCGGCGCTCCGCCGCGGGCCCGCGCGCCCGAGCGCGACCACGGTCACGCAGACCGGCACGTTGACCAGGAACACGGACCGCCACCCCAACGCCGCGACCAGGAGTCCACCCACGAGCGGACCGAGGGCCATCGCCACCCCCGATGCCGCCGACCAGATCGAGATCGCCCGCGCGCGGCTCGCCGGACGGACGTTGACGGAGCTGAGCAGCGCCATGCCGCAGGGGGCGACCAGTGCCGAGCCGCCTCCCTGCAGCGCACGGCCTCCGAGCAGCCCGGCCGGATCGCTCGCGCTGCCCGCCACCAGCGAGCCCACGCCGAACAGCCCGGCGCCCACCAGGAAGACGCGGCGATGGCCATGCCGGTCGCCGAGCGCCCCGCCGGTGAGCAGCAGGCTCGCGTACAGGACGGCGTACGCCTCCACCGTCCACTGCAGCCCGCTCCCGGCGAGCCCGAGCTCGGCGCCGATCGAGGGCAGGGCGACGACGACGGTCGATGCCGACGCCACGCCCAGCACCTGCGCAAGGACGACGACGAGCAGCACCCGGCGGGCCGCGCCCCGGGTCGACGGCCCGTCACGCGGCGGCGTCGCGCGCCTCCCGCACCGCGGCCACGATCGCGTCGTAGCCCGTGCAGCGGCAGACGTTCGAGGCAAGCGCGTCGAGCAGCGCCTCGTCGCCGATCCCAGGATCGTCACGCAGCACCGCGGCCGCCAGCATCAGGAACCCGGGCGTGCAGAACCCGCACTGCTGGGCGTGGTTGCGGTGAAACGCCTCCTGGAGCGGACTCAACCGCCCGGTCGAGTCCGCCAGCCCCTCCACGGTCTCGACCTCCGCGTCGTCGAGTTGCACGGCCAGCAGCAGGCACGAGCGCACCGGCGCCCCGTCGACGATCACCGTGCAGGCTCCGCAGATGCCGTGCTCGCATCCCACGTGGGTGCCGGTGAGCCCGAGCTCCTGCCGGAGCACCTCGGCCAGCGTCCAGCGCGGGTCCACGGTGACCTCATGGCGGATCCCGTTGACCCGCAGCGCGATCAGCTGCTGCCGTTGGTCGTCCATCGACCTGCCTCCTCGTGTCGCGCCACGGCCCGCGTCAGGGCGCGGCGCACCATCGCCGCCGCCAGCCGCCGCCGATAGCCGCCGCTGAGCGTGGCGTCCGTCGCGGGTTCGAGATCGCGCGCGGCGGTCCGCGCCGCCTCCTCGCACGTGTCCGGGCCGAGCCGGTGCCCGACCAGCGCATCCTCCGCGACGCGCGCGCGCAGGGGCACCTCGTCGACGGCGCCGATGACGATCCGGGCCGAGCGGCAGATGCCGTCCGCGTCGAGCTCGACCACCGCCCCCGCGATCCCCAGGGCGAAGTCGCCGTGGCGCCGGGCCACCTCCGCGACCGCGGCGGTCGGCGGCGTCGCCGGCAGTCGGATCTCGACGACCATCTCGTCGGCCGCGAGGTCGGTGGCGAGGAAGCCCTGCAGGAACCGCTCGGCCGCGACCGTGCGACGCCCTCCCGGCCCCAGGACCGCGATCTCCGCGTCGAGCAGCACCACCAGCAGGCACCACTCGGCCGATGGATCGGCGTGGGCGAGGCTGCCGCCGATGGTCCCGCGGGCGCGGATCGGGAGGTGGCCGATCCACGGAGCGACCTCCGCAACGAGTCGGTGGCCCGCCTCGCGCAACCCGTCGGGCAGCCGCTCGAGCGCACGATGGGTGGTCGTCGCCCCCACCCGCAGCGCCCCGTCGTCGTCGAGCTGGACGTAGCGCAGCTCGGAGATCCTGCCGACGTCGATCAACACGCTGGGTCTCGCCAGACGGAAGGCCAGCATCGGGACGAGGCTCTGGGCGCCGGCGAGGAGCTTGGCCTCGTCGCCGTGGGCCGCGAGACGGGCGACCGCGTCGTCGGCATCGAACGCCTTGACGAACGACAGGGGAGGGGGCTTCACGAGATGGGCTCCGATTCGTCGATGAGCGCCGCCGCCGCCAGCAAGGTCGCTTCGTCGCGCGCGACGAGCTGGACCCCGAGCGGCAGCCCGTCGTCGCCCCGTCCCGCGGGGACGGCGGCGCTCGCCACCTTGGCGACGTTGAAGGGGGAGGTGAAGCGCGTCAGCGTGGCGGTCAGCGCCCGCTCGGCGGCGACGAGGTCGGCGTCGCCCGCCAACCGCGCCGACGGCGCGGTTCCTGGGGTGACGGGGGCGACGAGCACGTCGACGTCCTGCAGCGCGGCATGGATGGCGGCGGCGACGTCGCGCAGCCGCGCGCGCGCCCGGGTCACGGCATCGGCGGGGAGCCGCTCCGCGGCTCGCAGCTGCGCGGCCGCGTCGGCCGGGTAGCGGTCCCGGAGCTCGGGCCACCAGCCGAGCCGGCGATGCGCCTCGAGCGCCTCGGCGACGATCACCTGTCCGGCCGCGCGAGCGGCCGTCGCATCCAACGCTCGCACCGGCTCGGGCCGCCAGTCCCAGTCGTGGCGGGCGGCGCGATCCATCACCCCGAGCGAGCCCGCCGCCTCCTCGTCGCTCCAGCCTCCCAGCGGAGCGGCTCGCAGGCGCCGCCCCGGCAGCGCCGCGGCGTTCGGGTCGAGCGTCGGCCATGCCAGCGCCAGATCGGCCGCGGTGCGGGCGAGCAGGCCCGGCACGTCGAAGGAGCAGGCCAGCGGGACGATCCCATCCCGCGGCAGCAGGCCGCGGCGCGGGACGAGCCCGGCCACCCCGCAGAGCGCGGCCGGGACGCGAATCGACCCGGCGGTGTCGGTCCCCAGCGCGACCGGGACGGCACCCACGGCGACCGCGGCGGCCGAGCCGCCGCTCGAGCCACCGGCGAGCCGTTCGGGGCACGCGGGGTGGCGGACCGCACGCGTGGAGACGCCCATCGCCAGCGGATGGGTCGCCGTCTTGCCCACGATCACCATCCCGGCCGCGCGCAGGCGCGCGACGACACCGGCGTCCGCCTCGGCCGCGTCGGCGACCAGCAGGCGCGTCCCCGCGCGCGTGGGCAGACCCGCGACGTCGATGACGTCCTTGACCGCGAGCGGGATCCCGTGGAGGGGGCTGCGCGCGCGCCCCCGGGCGAGCTCCCCGTCGGCCTGCCGGGCGGCCCGCAGGGCGCCCGGCGGGTCGAGCAGGACGAACGCTCCGACGGCCTCCTGCGTCTCGCTCGCGCGCGCCAACGCCGCCTCGGCGAGCTCCACCGCCGACAGCATGCGCCGGTCCAGCGCCGCCCGCAGCCGCGCCACCCCCCAATCCGTGACGGCCTGCATGTCAGTCCACCCCGAGCGCCGCGGCCAGCGCGACGTCGTCGCCGTCGGGGCGCTCGCCGTCGGGCAGGCACGCGGTCGCGACGAGATAGCGATACACCGGCGAGCGCTCGGTCAGCTCGGCGGGGTCGACCGCCCGAGCGGCCGCGCGGGCGACCTCCTCCGTGACGCGCTCGCCCTCCAGCGCCGCGGCGACGAGCATGGGGCCGATCGGGCGCCCATCGTCGATCGCACGGCTCAGGTGGATCGCCATCAGCTCGCTGCGCAGCGACCGCTCGGCCAGCCGCAGTGCCGTGGTCGCAGCCCCCGGATCGCTCGCGCAAGCACGCGGCGCATGCGCGACGGCCCGAGCGCACGCCCGCGCTACCCCGGCAAGGCCGCAGATCCGGGCGAGCACCGCCCATCCCGCCGGCGTCCCCGCGCCGATGGTGCCGTCGTCGACCGCGATCGCCGCGCCGCCGCGATCGACCCGGACCGCGTCGAGCGCGACGTCGGCCACCAGCGCCGCCACCGGCCCGTGGACGCCCCGGGCCGCGCGGATCGTCACGCCATGGGCGTCCACGTCGACCATGAGGCCGACCGCTCCGCGGGCGCCGGCTGCCCGGACGAACAGCACGTCGGCCTGCGCGGCGAGGAAGACCCGGCGGACGGAGCCGCTGACCACCCAGGCCCGGTGATCGCGCCGGACGGTCATCGCCGGGCGCGCGCCCCGGTCGCCGGCGACGTGCGCGGCGACGGCGGCGCCCGCCCGGAGCTCCGGCAGCCAGGCGCCACCCCGGTCGTCGGCCGCGAGGGCGGAGATCACGAGGCCCGACTGCACCCCGACGAACCTGGCCAGGCTGAGGTCGCCCGCTCCGAGCTCGAGGCACGTCAGCGCGAACCCGAGCGCCGTCGCGTCCTCGCCCACCCCGGGCACCTGCTCGAGCACGCCGAGCGCCCCGAGCTCGGTGGCGAGCTCGCTCGGCCAGGCGCCGTGGGCGAAGAACCGGCCGGCGTCGGGCATGACGCTGTCGCGGACGAAGCTCGCCACGCGCTCGCGCAGCGACCGCTCGTCCTCGTCGAGCCACGACGCGACGTCGGACGGCCGGTCGGCCAGGGTGGGTCCAGTGTCGAGCTGGCCGCTCATCGGTCGCGGCGCAGCCGCCCCAGGAGGTAGCCGTAGGACGCACCCAGCAGCCAGACCGCGATCCAGCCAACGATCGGGGGCACCTCTCCTCCGAGGAGCGACCACGCATCGAGCGTCTCCCCAGCCCGCGGCGGAGCATCGCGCGCCGCTCCGAGACGGGCGCCGGAGCCCGTCCCGGGCGGCGGCGCGTCGCCATCGGCCCCGCTCGCCCGCCGTTCGAGGTTGCGGGCGAACTCCGCGAACATCCGCTGGGAGATCCGCTCCATCGCGCCGCGACCGAACTGCGCCACGCGGCCGCGCACCTCGAGGTCCGTCTCGACGGCGACGAGGCTGCGCGACCCTTCGTCGGCGACCGTGACGGTGACGGTCGCCTCCGCGTCGCCGTGGCCGTTGACCTCCGTCGCCCGCGCCCGCATCACGGCGCGCCGCTCCCGCTCGTCGAGCTCGACGAACCCGATCCGTCCTTCGTAGGAGGCGGTGATCGGCCCGACCTTGACCTTCATCGCCCCGACGAACTCGTCTCCGTCGCGCGACCGGATGGCGGCGCCGGGAAGGCACGCCGCCATCTGCTCGACGTCGGAGAGGAAGGCGAAGAGCTCGTCGGCCGCCGCCGCGACCGTGACCTCGTTGCGCAGCCTCATGCCTGGGCGGCCACCGCCGGCTCGCGCGCGCCGTCCATCAGCGCCTTGCGCTGCCCGCCGTCGATCGGGATGTGGGCACCGTGGATGAAGCTCGCCCGGTCCGAGGCGAGGAACGCGACCAGGTCCGCGACCTCCTCGGGGCGGCAGATGCGGCCAAGCGGCATGCTGCGCTCCGTCAGCTCGCGCGCGGTCGCCTGGTCGACGCCCATGTCCCGCGCGAACGCCTTCTCGAGGCCGTCCCAGCGGTCGGTGTCCACCGGGCCGGGATTGACGGTGTTGATGCGAATCCCGTGCGGCCCGTACTGGTCGGCGATCGAGGAGGCGAAGTTCAGATCGGCCGCGTTGGCGGCTCCGGCGGTCATCTCCCAGTAGCTCGGCTTGAGGCCGTCGTTGCCGACGACCAGGACGACCCGGCCGCCGCCGTTGCGTGCCATGCGCGGCAGCACGGCTCGGCACGTGCGGACGTATCCGAGGAACTTCAGGTTGAGGCTGGCCAGCCACTGCTCCTCGGTCAGCTCCTCGAGGAGGCCTCCGGGCGAGCTGCCCGCACACGTCACGAGGATGTCGATCTCGCCGAGTCGCTCGACCGCCTGCTCGACGCACCGCTCCACGTCCGCGGCGACGCTCATGTCGCCGGCGAAGCCGACCACCTCGCCACCCGTCTGGGCCGAGAGCTCCTCCGCGGTCCGCTGCAGCGCCTCGGGCGTCCGAGCCGTGATCGCCACACGGACGCCCTCCTGTGCCAGGATCCGCGCCGTCTCTCTGCCGATGCCCTTGCTGGCACCCGTGATGAACGCGACCCGACCCGCGAGACCCAGGTTCATGGGCTCCTCCTCTGTTTGGTGTGCGTGTCGCCCTGCGCCTCCAACAGCGCCGGGACGCGCTGACGCAGGACCTTCCCGAGCCGGTTGACCGGCAAGTCTTCGACCAACCCGATCCGCTTCGGCCGCTTGTGCGGCGACAGGCGCGCGCGCACCCAGTCCGCCAGCTCCTCCGGCGTCGGCGGCCGGTCGCCGGCGGGAACCACCGCCGCCACGACCATCTCCCCCCACCGCTCCGACGGGGCGCCGGCAACCGCGGCGCGGGCCACGCCCGGGTGGGCCTCCAGCGTGAGCTCGACCTCACGCGGGGACACGTTCATCCCCCCGGAGATGATGAGCTCCTTCAAGCGACCGGTCAGCGTGAGGAGCCCGTCGCCGGTGACACGGCCGAGATCGCCCGTGCGCAACCAGCCTCCCGGCAACGTCACGGCGTCCGTCGCCTCCGGATCGTCGAGGTAGCCGGCCATGACCTGCGGGCCCCGCAGCGCCACCTCCCCTTCGCGGTCGGCCTCCACGGCCGCGCCCCACCGGTCGACGATCGCGAGCTCGAGGCCCGGCAGCACGTAGCCGACGCTGCCAACCACGCGCGGGCCGCAGAGCAGATTGCTCACGCTGAGCCCCGTCTCGGTCGAGCCGTAGCGCTCGAGCGGCGGCTCGCCCAACAGGACGGCGACGTCGGCGGCCAGCCCGGGGTCGAGCGGCGCCGAGCCGCTGACCGCGAGCCGCAGGCCGCGCAGCCGGTCCATGACCGGCGCACCGGCCTGGCAGAGCCGCGCGTACATCGCGGGGACGGCGAAGAGCACGGTCGCGGACGTGTCCTGCACCGCGTGAGCGAGCAGCTCCGGGTCGAACCGGTCGAGGATCGTCGCCGACGAGCCGGCCAGGAGCGCGGCGTGCAGCCCGCTGAGTCCATGCTGGTGGGAGAGCGGGAGCGCATGGACGAGTCGGTCGTCGGAGCTCCAGCGCCAGGCGCGCATCGCGCCGCGGACGGAGGCGAGGAGGTTCGCGTGGCTGAGCGGCACCCCCTTGGGCCGCCCGGTGGTCCCGGAGGTGAAGGCGAGCATCGCCGTCGCGGCCCCGCTCACCGCGGGCAGCGACGCTTCGGGCCCGGCCGCGACCGCGTCGGCCGCGGTGAAGGTCGACGGAGCGCCCGCGCCGATCGCAGCGACGAGCCCGAGACGCGGCACCCGCCCTTCGTCGCCGGCGGCGCGGAGGACCGCGACGCGGTCGGGGGGCACCCAGGCGAGCACCGCATCGCAGGCGACGGCGAGCGCCAGCAGCTCCTCGTCGGTCGAGCCGAGATCGGCCGGGACCGCCGTGGCGCCGGCGAACAGCGTCCCGAGGTAGACCGTCACGAGCTCCACGGAGGTTGCCCCGACCAGCAGGATCCGTTCCCCGGGACGGACGCCGCGAGAGCGCATCCACCCCGCTGCTCGCCGGGCTCGCGCCACGAGCTCGCGCGGGCCGAGCCGCACGCCGCCGATCTCCAGCCGTGCGTCGGCCGCGGAGCGCTGCGCCCCGGCCGCGATGGCCGCCGGCAGCGTCCCCGCGCAGAGCTGCGTCCGCAGCGCCTCGGGGTCGGGCACCTCCCCGAGGTGGCCCGCCCAGGCGGCCAGCGTCCCGGGCGACACGGCCCTCGACAGCAGGTCGGTCGTCATCGCGCAGCGCCCCCGCGGCGCTCGATGTGGCCGGTCCACGGCCGGTTGCCGTCCCGCTCGGCGGCCAGGGCGGCGCGCAGGCCGGCGACGTCGATGACCGCGCGCTTGGCGCGAACGGCGACCGACCGGTCGAGCCGTGCCAGCTGGCGCGCCAGCTCCATCGCCGCTGCGCGAGGCTCGTCGGCCAGGCGGTCGAGGAGGCCGATGGCGTGCGCCTCCTCGGCGGCCAGGTCGCGCATGCTCAGGCAGAGGTCGAGCGCCCGGCCCCGGCCCACGAGCGACGGCAGCCCCCAGCCGCCGACGACCAGCCCGTGGCCCGGGCCGGCGAATCGCAGCATGGCCCGCGGCGAGCCGATCCGCAGGTCGGCGGCGACGGCAAGCTGCGCCCCCGCCCCGATCGCCGGCCCGTCGATCGCGGCGATCACCACGGCGCGCAGATCGAGCAGACGCTCGTAGAGGCCGTAGAGCCGGTCGCTCACCGCGCGGCGCTCGGCATCCGGGATCCGCAGGTCGGCCCCGGCGCAGAACGCGCCCGGCTCGGTGCCGGCGACGATCAGCACGGCGGCGTCGCGGGCGGCGTCGACCGCCCCTTCGAGCGCCTCCACCATCGCGGTGTCGACCGCGTTGCGGCGCTCCGGCCGCGCCAGCGATGCGAGCGCGACGCCCGGCTCCGGCGTCTCGACGACGACCGGGGAGGCGGCTCCGGTCATGCCCGTTGGCACAGCTCCACCAGGACGCCGCCGAACTGCTCGGGCTCCAGGAACGCGATGCGCATCCCGCCCGCCCCGTCGCGGGGGGCCGGTCCCAGGGTCCGCGCGCCCCGGGAAGCGAGCTCGCCCAGCGCCGCGTCGAGGTCGTCGACCTCGAACGCGACGTGCTGGATGCTCGGTCCGACCCGCTCGAGCCACTCGGCGTTCCAGCCGTCGGACCGGCGGGGGACGATGAGCTCGACGTCGGTCTCGCCGCACGGCAGGAACGCGATGTCCAGCTCGTCGCCGTACTGCTCCGTCCGCTCCAGCTCGAGGCCGAGCAGGTCGCGGAACCCCCGCAGGGCCCCGTCCATGTCGGTCGTGAGCACGCCGATGTGGTTGATGCGCGCGGGCTTCAGCACGGGACCTCCGCCACGACCCGGGCCGGGCCGCCGTTCTCCCCCTCCAGCCGCAGCGGGAACGCGCTGACCTCGAACCCGTCCGCGGGCAACGACGGCAGCCCGAGGAGGTTCTCGAGCAGCAGGACCTCCTCGCCGAGCAGCACCGTGTGGTTCGGCCAGGGCCGCGTGTCGTCGACGGCGAAGTCGAGGCCGAGCATCGACGGCGCCGCCGCCGCGATCGCCTCGGCGGCGTCCCGCGCCAGGTACGGATTGCGCTCGTAGAGCACGGGCTCGCGCCACGACCGGTCGCTCCACCCGCTGGCCAGCAGCAGGATCGCGTCGCGCGCCGCACCCGGATCGAAGCCCGCCGCGTCGAGCGCCGCGAGCGTGATCGGCTCGCCCGGGACCGCGCGCGACGTCAGGTCGAGACGGACCGCCGGCCGGCGAAAGCGGTCCAGCTCGATCTGGTCGATCGTGCGCCCGTCCGCGACGAAGTGCGACGGCGCGTCGATGTGCGTCCCGGTGTGCAGGCTCATGCAGAGGACCGTGTTGCGCACGCCGTCGCGCTCGAGGGTGTGCAGCGGCTCGAGCGTCGGCGCGGGATGGCCGGGGACCGGGATCGTCCGCGCCGAGAGCGGCATCGTGAGGTCGACGAGCGTCTGGGTCCGCGAACGCCGATCGGAGGGGGTGGTGAGGGCCATGACGCCGACGACCGTAAGCGCGGCCCGGGCGCGCCGCAAAGACGCGCTCGCCATGCCATATAGGCTGCGGCTATGACCCTGCGCCAGCTCCAGTACCTGGTGGCGGTGGCCGAGCTGGGCTCGTTCACCCGTGCCGCCGAGAGCCTCCACGTGTCCCAGCCGTCGCTGTCGCAGCAGATCCAGGCGCTCGAAGCCGAGGTGGGCGGCCCCCTCCTCGACCGTCCCCCGAAGCCCGTCGCGCCGACCGCCGCCGGACGCGCCTTCCTCTCGGAGGCGCGGGTCACCGTGGCTTCCGCGGAGCGCGCGATGGCCGTCGCGCGGCGCACGATGCGCCTCGTCCCGGAGACGATCGAGGTCGCCACGGTGCGCTCGCTGGCGGTGTCGATGTTCCCCGACTGCCTCCAGCGCTGGCAGGAGCAGATGCCCGGGGTGGCGATCCGGCTCCACGAGCATCCCCACCGGCGCGCGGTGGTCGAGGCGGTGCGCGAGCGACGGGCCGAGCTTGGCGTCGGCCCCGCTCCCGGCAACTGGCACGGTGCCTTCAAGCGCCTGGGTTGGGATCAGCTCGTCGTCGTCCTGCCCGCGGAGGATGCCCTGCTGCGCACGTCCGGGCCGCTGCCGCTCGAGGCCATGCGCCACCACGAGTGGGTGCTGTTCGACGAGAGCCACGGGCTGGCGGAGAACGTCAACATGGCTTGTGCCGCGGCCGGCTTCGAGCCGCGGCCGGTGCTGCGCACGGCCCAGGTCGAGGCGGCGGCACGGCTCGCGGCCGCCGGCCTCGGGCCGACGCTCGTCCCGCGCAAGAACGTCCCGCGGGAGCTCGAGTCCTGCGTTCGCACCCTGGACCCACCGGTCGTCTGGGAGCTGGCGGCCTTCGCCGACGAACGGCGCTTCAGCCCCACCGCCTCGGCGTTCGTCGATGCGCTGGAGGAGGGCGAGTGGTGGCGCCGGATGCCGCATGGCGCCCGGGTCCTCACGCTGGCCGAGGGCGGCTGACCGCCCGCTCGGAGCGTCAGCGCTCCACGGGGACGGGGACCCCCAGCAGCCGCGCCGCGGTCTCGTGCTCGATCAGGGCACGGTCGCGCTCGGACAGCTGCGCGCCGCGGAGCACGTCGACGAAGCGCTCCAGGCCGCCCGGCACGTGCGGATAGTCGGTGCCGAACACGAACTGGCCGGCGTCGAAGCTCGCCAGCGCGCAGGCGAGCGCAGGCGGGTGCGTGGTGACCGTGTCGAAGAACACGCCGCGCAAGATCTCCGTGGGCGGCCGTGAGATGTGCTCGCGACATTCCGGGAACTGGCGGAAGTAGTTGTCGAAGCGATGCAGCACGAACGGGACGCTGCCCCCCAGGTGGCTGAAGATCCAGCGGATCCCGGGGCGCCGCTCGAAGAGACCGGAGTAGGTGAGGCGGGCGACGGCGAGCGTCGTCTCGGCCAGGTAGTCGATCCCCAGCGCGAGCGCGTACTCGCGGATGCCGTCGGTGCAGCACGCGGTGGTCGGATGGACGAAGACCGTCGCCTGCAGCCGGTCGAGCTCCTCCCACAGCGGCGCGAGCTCCGCGTCGTCCAGCGGGCGCCGGTCGATCGTGGTGCACACCATGACGCCGGCGTAGCCCGGCTTGCTCCGCACGCGCGCAAGCTCGGCGAGCGCCGCATCGACGTCAGGCAGCGGCAGGCTGGCGAACACCCGGAAGCGCTCCGGATGCGCCGCCGCGGTCGCGCACAGGTCGTCGTTGAGCTCGCGCGTCAGATCGAGGCGCACATCCCGCGGGAGGCGGTACACGTTCGGCGCCGAGACGGACAGCGCCTGCACGGCGATCCCGGCGGCGTCCATCCGCTCCAGCCGCTCGGCGACCGTGGGCATCGGACGCGGCATCGCCAACGCCACGGCCCCGTCCTGGCAGACCACGACCCGACCGTCGTCGCGCGTGTAGTGGGTGAAGCCGCTCCCCTCCGCGCGGACCGCGTCGAGGTACGCCTCCGGGTAGTCGTGGGCGTGGACGTCGATCAGCATGAGGCTCCTTCGATGGAGGGGACGACGGCGACGCGGCACTCGTCCGCAAGCGCCAGGAGGCCTTCCGGGGAGACGGGCAGCTCGAGCGGGCCGCGCCCGCCCAGGGCGTCCGCGAGCGCGTTGCCCACCGCGGCGGCGACGCCCGCGACGCCGGCCTCGCCGGCCCCGCGCAGTCCGAGCGGGTTGCCGTGGATCCCCTCGGACTGCCAGACCACGGTGTCGACGCGCGGGACGTCCCGGCAGGTCGGCAGCAGGTACTCCACGAACGACGTGCTCTGCGGCTGCCCGTCCGGCGCGAAGGCCAGCTGCTCCATGAGCGTCGCGCCCAGGCCCTGCACGGTGCCGCCGACGAGCTGGCCGACCACGCCGGCGGAGCGGATGACGCGCCCGCAGTCGTAGCCGGCGATCACCCGCTCGACGGTCGGCAGGCCGGTGTCGGCATCCACGCTGACGACCGCGAGATGCATGCCGAAGCCGAACGTCGGGCCCTCCGAGCGCCAGGTCGCCTCGGCGCGCAGCGGCGCGAGCTCCTGCCAGCGGACGGATCCGTCAGGCCCATGCACGCGGTCGCCGTCGAAGGCGAGCACGGCCTCCTCGACGCAGAGCCGCCGGGCGGCGGCTGCGCGCAGCCGGTCCAGCAGCGCCTCGCACGCGGCGTCGACCGCAGCCCCGGCGAACACCGTCGAACGACTTCCATAGGTGCCGCGCCCCGCCGGCGGCCCGAACGACGAACCCGAGTCGACGTCGACGACGGTCTCGGACAGGCCGAGCCGGGCGCAGGCGATCTCGCGCAGCGTCGCGTCGAGTCCCTGTCCCACCTCGCTCGCCGTGGTCACCACGCGGACGCGCCCGCTGACCGCGAGCTCCATGGCGGCGGCCTCCTCGAGCCCGATGCCCGATCCCTCCAGGAACGTGGCGACGCCGCAGCCGACGAGCTCGCCGCGGGCCCGGCGCTCGGCGAGCTCGTCGCGCAGCCCGTCGATGTCCGCACGCTCGAGGAGGTCATCCATCATCGCCGGGTAGTCGCCGCCCTCGTAGACGAGGCGCTCTTCGTCGTCCAGCGACCGGACGTAGGGGAGCTCGTCCGGCGTGATGAGGTTCCGCCGCCGCAGCTCCACCGGGCTCATGCCGAGGAGGTCGGCGGCGGCGTCCACCATGCGCTCGCGCACGAAGTTGCTGGCGATCCGCGTCGGCGCGCGCACCGTCCCCACCGGCGTCTTGTGGCTCAGCCGACCGGTGACGCGGACGTCGGTGGCCTCCCAGCGGTACGGGCCGGGCAGGTTCTCGATCACGAGCGCCGGGACCCGCGATCCGATCGGGCGCGCGTAGGCGCCCATGTCGAGCACCACGCGATCGCGGTAGGCGAGCAGGTCTCCGGCGGCGGACACCGCGAGCTCGAAGACGTGCTCCTCCTCCGGCGCCTGGTTGATCGCGAGCAGATGCTCGCGTCGATCCTCGATCCACTTCACCGGCCGGCCCAGAGCGCGCGAGGCCCAGGCCACGAGCAGGTCCTCCGGGTAGACCTCGCCCCGTGTGCCGAACATTCCCCCGACGTCGACCCGATGGCAGATGACGCGGTCCTCCGGGAGGCCGAGCGCCTCGGCGAGCACGGCCCGGGTGAACCAGATGAACTTCGTCGGCCCCCAGGTCTGCAGCACGCCGTCGCCCTCCTGCCAGTCGGCGAGCACCCCGCGGGTCTCGATGGGCGCGCCGGTCCGTCGTGCCACGCGGAAGGTCTGCGTGAGGACGTGGTCGGCGCGGGCGAAGG
Source organism: uncultured Solirubrobacteraceae bacterium (assembly GCA_964422645.1). GTDB lineage: Bacteria > Actinomycetota > Thermoleophilia > Solirubrobacterales > Solirubrobacteraceae > Capillimicrobium. Next base: position 260,884 of record CAYRCB010000004.1, read on the forward strand.
CCTCCGCGACCGGCCCATGGCGGCCCTCGAGCTCCAGGAGCACGTCCGCTTGCTCCCAGTCCTCGTGGGCGGCGCCCACCGCCGGCAGCGGATCGATCGCCACCTGGACCCGCTCGGCGGCGTCCTCGGCGCGGTGGGCGTCCTCCGCCACGACCGCCGCGACCGGCTGGCCGACGTATCGCACGACCCCGTCGGCGAGCGCGGGCTGCAGCCACGGCTCGAGCTCGGGCCGGCCGGCGGTGCGGATCGGGATGTGCGGCATCGGCCGCAGGTCCTGCGGCCGCAAGGCGGCGACGACGCCCGGCAGAGCGAGCGCGTCCGCGACGTCGATGTCCCGGACCTGCCCGTGGGCGACGTTGCTGCGGACGACCGCGAGGTGGAGCTGCCCCGGCCGGCTGACGTCGTCGACGTAGCGGCCGGTCCCGTCGATAGCGCGATGGTGCCTCACGAGGCGTGACGCTAGGTTCGCGTCGGTCGCCCCGCAAAGTCCGGTTCGCTATCCCCGCATAGCCGGCGCCTATGGCATGGGCCTGTGTCGCTGCAGCGGCAACGCCCGGCGCTCAGTGCCCGGCGCGAGCGAGGACGCCCATCCGCTCCCATGCCTCCAGGAGCTCGCCGCTCGACAGCACGACGCCGAACGCGCGCCGGATGTTCTCGAGCGTCGCGTCGTGGAGCCCCTGGTCGTAAGTCCCGCAGCAGTCGTCGATGACGGTGACGCGATAGTCGCGCATGTACGCGTCACGCGCGCTGGAGTCGACGCAGATGTTCGTGGCGACGCCCGCGAACAGCAGGTTCTCGATGCGCTGCGCGCGGAGGATCGCCTCCAGGTTCGTGTCGACGAACGCGCTGTAGCGATGCTTCGTCACGATGAGGTCGTCGGGCTCGGGCCGCACCCCGTAGAAGTCCCCGCCCCAGGTCCCCTCCAGGCAGTAGTCGAGCGGCAGCCCCTTGTGCTCATACGCCTCGACCATCACGTCGGGCCGGTAGGGCGCGTCGTAGACGCAGCGGACGAAGATCACACGGGTGCCGCTCGCGCGCGCGGCGGGCAGCAGCTCCACGGTCCGGGCGGCGGCACGCTGGCCCATCGCCAGGTCGTAGCCGATGGTGTCGTACCAGCCCCCCTGCGCGCAGAAGTCGTTCTGGAAGTCGACCACCAGCAGGGCGGTGCGCTCCGGCCGCAGCCGGCGCGGCAGCCAATCGTCCTGGACATCGGTCTCCATCTGCTCTCCTTCGGATCGGGTCATGCTCCACGCCGGTACTCGAGGCCCAGGCGACTGGGCATCCGCGCTCCGGCCACGCCGCCGGCCAGCACCACGAGCGCCAGCAGGTAGGGCAGCGAGCGCCACAGCTGGTCGGGCAAGACGACGTGCGGGGCGGTGACGAGCAGGACCGTCGCAGCGACCGCAGCCACGGTCGCCAGCGTGAACGCCTGACCGCGTGCCGTCCTGCGTCGCACCACGTGGACGAGCGCGCACGCCACCGCCGCCGCGACGACCGCAGCCCAGACGACCTGCGGCACGCTGCTCGCCGTGGCCAGACGGAGCTGCAGCGCGTCGGCACCGCCGAGGACGAGGCAGGCGCCGAGCACCCCGAGCGGCCGCCAGCGGCCGAAGATCACGGCCACCAGGGCCAGGAAGCCCCGGCCGTCGGTCATCTCCTGCTTGAAGATGCCGACCTCGACCACCGACAGGTAGGCACCGGCCAGCCCCGCCAGGCCGGCGGCTGCCAGGATGCCGATCCACCGGACGCGCCGCACGCTCACCCCCGCGGTCTCGGCCGCCTCGGGCTTCTCTCCGCACGAGCGGATCGCCAGGCCCCACCGGGTCCGGAACAGCAGCCACCACGCGATCGGGACGAGCGCGAACGCGAGGTAGACGATCACGTCCTGATCGAACAGCGGGCCTCCGATCACCGGCAGCTCCGCCAGCCCTGGGATCCGGGTCTCGCCGAGGGTCGGCACGACGATCTGCTCCCGGTCGCTGAAGATCTGGTCGAAGAGATACGCGGTGAGCCCGATCGCCGCGAGGTTGATCCCCACGCCCGAGACGATCTGGTCGGCGCCCGCCTCGACGGCCAGCAGCCCCATGATCGCCCCGAACAGCAGGCCCCCCGCGATGCCGGCCGCGATCCCCACGACCACGTGGCCGGTCTCCCAGGTGACGAGGTAGGCGAAGAACGCACCGGAGAGCATCATGCCCTCGAGCCCGACGTTGAGGACGCCGGCACGCTCCGAGATGAGCTCGCCGATCGCGGCGAGCAGCAGCGGCGTGGCGAGCACGAGCACCGCCGACAGCCAGGCCCCGTCGAATGGGGTGAGCGACAGCGCGAACATCAGGACACCACCTCGAGCTCGTCGGAGACGCCGGTCGCGCGCGAGCCGCTGCGCGCGCGGGCGCGCCGCGTCCGTCGCGTCACGTGGAGCGTGGTCGTCGCGGCGAGGACCAGCATGATCATCGCGCCCTGGATGACGCCCACCAGCGACGAGGACACGCCGACGGTGCCCTCCATCACGCCGCCGCCTTGCTGGAGCGCGGCGAACAAGAGGGCGGCAGGAACGACGCCGGCCGGCGAGTTGCGCGCCAGCAGCGCGACGGCGATGCCGGTGAAGCCGTACGTGGCTCCGAAGTCCTCGCCCATCGCGGGCGTGTTGCCGGCGACCACCAGCGACGCGCCGGCCAGCCCGGCCAGGCCGCCCGAGACGAGGATCGCCTGGGCGCCAACGCGCTGCGGCGACAGACCGGCATGCCGCGCGAGGCGATCGTTGGCTCCGACCAAGCGGACGGCGAAGCCCCAACCGGTCCGCGACAGCAGGAACGCGACGGCGATCACGGCCAGCGGGACGAGGACGATGTCCCAGTGCAGCGTGGTGCCGACGAGCAGCTCCGGCCAGCGCGCGGACTCGGGCAGCGGGCGCGTCAGCGCCAGCGGCGTCGCCGGGTCGTGGAACGGACCGCGGACCCACCAGGCGAGCAGCTCCACGGCGACGAGGTTCAGCAGCAGCGTCGAGAGGATCTCGTTCACGCCGCGCCGCGCCCACAGCCAGGCGGCGATGCCGGCGAACGCGGCGCCGCCCAGCGCGCCGGCCAGCACCGTCAGCGGCAGGTGGATCGCCGTCGGCAGCGACAGCTTCAGCGCCACGACCGAGACGCACATCCCCCCGAAGAGGATCTGCCCGGGGAAGCCGACGTGGAAGCGACCCGCGCGATACACGACGATCCAGCCCAAGGCCACCAGCGTGAGCGGCACCATCTTGCTGAGCGTCCCGGCCAGGTTCAGGTCCGTGCCGAACGCGCCGTCGACGAAGGCGCTGGCGCCGCGCACGGGCGACACGCCCGATGCGACGAGGAACGCCATCGCCAGCAGCAGGCCGACCGCGGCGACCAGCACGGAGAGCGTGAGGTCGATGCCCCCGGCGGCCAGTCGTTGCCGCAAGCGCTCTCCCGTCATCGCACACCTCCCTGACCGGCCATGAGCAGGCCGACGGTCTCTGGGTCGGCCTGCTCGGGACCGAGGGTCTCCGACAGCCGGCCCCCGGCCAGGACGGCGATGCGGTCGGCCAACGAGAGGACCTCGTCGAGCTCGTAGGAGATCAGGAGCACCGCCCGCCCTGCCTGCTTGCACTCGTTCAGCCGGCGGTAGACCGCCTCCATCGCGCCGACGTCCAGCCCGAGCGTGGGCTGGAACGCGATGACGAGGCGGGGTGCGCGGCTGAGCTCCCGCGCCAGCACCGCCTTCTGCTGGTTGCCGCCGGAGAGCTGGCGCATCGGCGCGTCGACGCCCGGGCCGCGGACGTCGTAGGCCTCCAGCAGCGCACGACCGTGGGCGCGGGCCGCGCCGGGTCGAAGGATCCCGCGCCGGCAGAAGCGTGGGTCGCGCCGTTCCTTGACCAGCAGGTTGTCTAGCACCGTCATGTCGAGCGCGACCGCATCGGCGTGGCGTCCCTCGGGGATCAGCGCCCCTCCCGCGGTCGTGAAGCCCTGCGGGCCCCCCGTGAGCCTCGCGCCGTCCAGGCGCGCCTCCCCGGCGGCGGCGTCGACGAGCCCGACGATCGCGTCGACGAGCTCGTTCTGCCCGTTGCCGCTGACGCCGGCGATCCCGAAGACCTCGCCCTCGTGGACGGCGAACGAGACGTCGTCGAGCAGCGGCCGCGGGGCCCCGGCCACGGTGAGGTGGTCGACCTCCAGGACCGCGCGCCCGGGGGCGACCTGGGGCCGCTCCGCGCGCAGGCTCACCTCGCGGCCCACCATGATGCGCGCCAGCGACCGCTTGTCGGCCTCGGCGATCCGCACGTCCCCGACGACGCGGCCGTCGCGCAGGACCGTGCATCGGTGCGCGAGGTCGAGCAGCTCGTCGAGCTTGTGGGTGATGAAGATCACCGCCTTGCCCTGCCCGGCCATCGTGCGCAGGAACGTCGCGAACTCCCGCCACTCCCCCGGCGTGAGCGCCGCGGTCGGCTCGTCGAGGATGAGCAGGTCGGCTCCGCGGTACAGGAGCTTGAGGATCTCGACCCGCTGGCGAGCGCCGACGGACAGGCGCTCCACGACCGCCGTCGGATCGATCTCGAGCCCGAACTCGCGCGAAAGCTCCGCCAGCCGGCGCTCCACCTCCGCGAGCCGCGTCCGGCCGGGCCACAGCGACGGACCGAGCGCGACGTTCTCCGCCACCGTCATGTCCTCGACGAGCATGAAGTGCTGGTGGACCATGCCGATGCGCAGTGCCACGGCGTCCTGAGGGGCGCTGATCTCGACGCGTCGTCCGTCCACGCGGATCTCGCCCCGATCCGGTCGTTGGAGCCCGTAGACGATGTTCATCAGCGTGGACTTGCCCGCGCCGTTCTCGCCGAGCAGGCCGAGGATCTCCCCCCGCTCGACGCGGAGGGAGATGTCGTCGTTGGCCAGGACGCCGGGGAACCGCTTGGTGATCCCGATCAGCTCGAGCTTCGGCGGGACCAGCGCATCCGACGCTGCCGTCGTCTGGCTTGCCAGAGCGCTCATGCGCGATGGTGCCCGCGGTCCTCAGCCGGCATGCTGCAGCTCGCCGTCCACGCCATCGCGGTAGGGGTAGTCCGGCCGTGGGTTGAGCTGCTCCGCGGGCAGCGCCATCTCGCCGCTGACGATCGCCTTGCGCGTCTGCTCCGACAGCTTGGCGAACGCCTTGTCGTTCGCGTAGCGCGGACACAGGTCCAGCCGCTGGAGGGAGGGATCCTCGAGGCCGGCGAAGATCGTGACCCCCTTCGGCTCCAGGGTGCCCTCTGCGATCCCGGAGAGCAGCGTCTTCGTCGCGGCGGTGTTGTCGCCGATGTTCGCCCCGACGATGTTCGGATACGCCTTGCACTCGAGCAGGTCGAGCTTGAAGACCGGGACGTCCTTGCCGGACTCCTTCGCCGCCGCGTACACGCCGGCGATCCCCGCGTCGACGTAGCCGATGATCACGTCGGCGCCGTCCGCCAGCACGGCCGCGGCCGCGGCCTTGGCCTTGGGGACGTCGTTGAAGTCTCCGACGATGTTCGCCAGCACGCGAATCGACGGATCGATGTCGGCGAGGGCCGCCTTGACGCCGATCAGGGACTGGTTCGTCGGCGGGATGTCACCGCCGCCGATGAACGCCACCTTCTTCGCCTTGGTCAGCTTCGCCGCAAGCACCGCGGCCTGCGATGCGGCGACGCGATCGAACGCCAACGAGTACACGTTGTCGTGGTGCTGGCGCGGATAGCCGCCGATCGTCAGGAACGTCGTGTCGGGAAAGCGGCTCGCCGTCGCGTCGTAGATCGGGCCGAACTGCGCTCCGGTGCCGATGACCACGTCGCTGATCGGAGCCAGCGTCTCGATCGCGTCGGTCTGCTCCTGGGTGGTGTGCCGGTTCTCCAGGACGGACTTGAACTCGAGGTTCGGATGCTCCGCGATCGCCTGCTTCACGCCGCGGTAGGCCGCCTCGTTGAACGCCTTGTCGTTCTTGGGGCCTTCGAGGATGAGGCTGACGGTCAGCGCGTCTTCCTTGTCGGCCTTGTTCGCGGACGTCCCCGCGCCATCGCCCGAACCCCCGCCGCACCCTGCGATCAGGGCCGCCAGGACACCGGTCACCGCCACGGCGACCCACACGCCGCCACGGCGTCTTCCATTGCTGTCGATCATCGCTCTCCTCCGGTCTGGACCGCGCTGCGAGCCGGTCCTCGATCGGCGCGACTGTAGGTCTGAGGGCGCTCAGCAGCAAAGACGCCGTGGCTATCCCGTATAGGGCCCGCCTATCACGACCCGCACAGCCGTGCGAGGCGCGTCTCACATACGCGACCTCGCCGAGACAAAGCCGCGCCCCACCACCATCAGCGCTCCCCCCGATAGCTCAAGCTTATACCGAATAGGGAGACCGTCTTGTGAGCGGATCCACCTAGGAGCGCGGCCAGGGCGTCAGGTCGACGCCCCACCCTTGGGCAGCCGCCCGTCCACCAGCCAGCCGCGCAGCTCCGTCCGGCGGATCTTGCCGCTCACCGTCTTGGGCAGCTCGTCGACGAAGTGGATCTCGCGCGGGTACTTGTACGGCGCGGTCGAGCGCTTGACGAAGTCCTGCAGCTCGCTTGCCAACGCGGGCGAAGGCTCGTACCCGGGCGCGAGGATGCAGACGCCGACGACGAGCTGCGTGCGCTCGGGGTCGTCGCGGCCGACGACCGCCGCCTCCATCACGGCAGGGTGCTCGACGAGCGCGCTCTCGACCTCGAACGGCCCGATCCGGTACGCGCTGGACGTGATGACGTCGTCGTCGCGACCCTCGAACCAGAGGTAGCCGTCCTCGTCCATCGCGGCCTTGTCACCCGTGAAGTAGTACGGGCCGCGGAACGCGCGGGCGGTGGCGTCCGGATCCTCGTGGTAGCCCGGGAACAGGCCGACGGGCCAGGTCGGGTCGTGGCGGATCGCGACGTTGCCGACTTCGCCCGGCTCGACCGGCTGCCCGTCGTCGTCGACGACGGCAACGTCCCAGCCCGGCACGGGCTTGCCCATCGACCCGGGCCGGACCTCGACCGTGCGGTAGTTGGCGACCACGCACGTCGTCTCGGTCTGGCCGTAGCCGTCGTAGACGGTCAGGCCGCCGGTGCCGTCCTTCCAGGCGCGGATCACCTCGGGGTTCAGCGGCTCGCCGGCGCTCGTGCAGTGGCGCAGCGCCGAGAGGTCGTGGCCGGAGAAGTCGCCTTGCACGAGCGTGCGATACAGGGTCGGCGGCGCGCAGAACGAGGTGATCCGGTGCCGGGCGAGGATGGCGAAGATCGTCTCGGCATCCGGCCGGCCGAGCGCCACCTGAACGATCGTCGCGCGCTCGTGCAGCTGGCCGAACAGCCCGCCCCAGGCCGCCTTCGCCCAGCCGGTGTCCGTGACCGTCCAGTGCCGATCGCCGGGCCGCAGGTCGTGCCAGAAGCGCGCGGTTCCGACATGGCCCAGCGCGTAGGACTGGCGGTGCTCGACCATCTTCGGATACGAGACGGTGCCGCTCGTGAAGTAGAGCAGCAGCGGGTCGTCGCGCTGCGTGGGATCGACCGGGACGTCGCCGTCGCCCGCGGCCGCGCAGCGCTCGTCGAACTCGAGCCAGCCCGCAGGCGGGTCGCCGACGCAGAGCTTCGCCGTGAGCTCGCCACCCGCTGCGTCGACCTTGACGGCGCCCGCCGCGTCGGTGATCGCCGCCGTCGCGCGGCCGCGCTGGAGCCGGTAGGCGATGTCCTTCGGCGTCAGCAGGTTCGGCCCGGGCATCGGGATCGCGCCGATGCGCATGCACCCCAGCAGCGCGGCGTACCAGGCCGGGATCCGCGGCAGCATGACGAAGACGTGGTCGCCCTTGGCGACGCCGAGGTCGAGCAGCGCCCGCGCCGCCTGTCGCGACGCACGCGCGAGGTCGGCGGCGGTCTGCGCGGCGACGACCTCGCCGGCCCCGTCGAGCGACAGCACCGCCAGCGCGTCCGGGTCCTCGGCCGCCCAGGGATCGACGATGTCGCAGACCGCGTTGAAGCGCTCGGGGACCTCGATGCGGTACGTCGCCCGCTCGACCGCGTAGTCGGCCAGGCGCGGCGGGCAATCGCGTGGCGGGAGCTCTCGATCGCTGGTCATGGCCGGACGCTAGACGGACGTGCCACCCTGGGGATACCCTCCCTTCGAAGGGTTTTCGCGCATGGGTCAGGAGTCACTCGCGCACATCGCGCTGCACGAACGTGCGCAGGACGTGCTCGACGACGCCGCCGCGACCGCGCGTCGCGTGATCGGCGTCCCGAGCGCCTTCGCCGCGGTCGCGCAGCCGGGCGGCGGCTACCCGATGGCCGTCCGCCACGGGCTCGCCGAGCCGGGCTGGGCGCGCGTCGACGTCCGACCGGGCCGCGGGCTCGGCGGCCGGGTCCTGCAGGAGCGCCAGCCGGTCGTCGCCCGGGACTACCTCGAGGACTCCACGATCACCGCCGACTACCGCGACGTGGTCGGCGCCGAGGGCCTGCGCGGCATCGGCTGCGTTCCCGTGGCGGGGGCCGACGGCGATCTGGCCGCGCTGCTCTACGTGGGCGACCGCCACGTCGGCGCGCCCGGCTCCCGCGTCGTCGACGAGCTGCGGCGGATCGCGGACATGGCCACCGTCGGGCTCTGCGTGGTGGCCCGCACGACCGAGCTGCGCCGGCCGCTGGACGCGATCGCGGCGATCGCCCGTCGCGCGCGCCTGGCCGCCGAGCCGCGCGCGGTCGACGCGCTCCTGGGCGAGATCGCCGACGTCGCCGCCGGAGCCGACGAAGGCACCGCGCCGGCCTGCCCCGTGCGCCTGACCGGACGCGAGCGCGACGTGCTCGAGCTGCTGGCGGCGGGCGCCTCCAACCGGCAGATCGCCGAGCGCCTGGTCCTCGCCGAGTCGACGGTCAAGGGCTACGTGCGCGCGCTGCTGGAGAAGCTCGACGCCGGCTCGCGGCTGGAGCTCGTCGCCCAGGCGCGACGCTGGGGCCTCGCGTAGCCGGGCGCCACCTCCACGCAAAAGCTCTGGCATACGGACCTTTTAGCTGCGCCGCACGGTTCATCAGCGGCAATCGGCATATCGTCCGCTTGACCCGCAGCCCATACCGGGCATAAGGTCTGCATTCTCACCATTTCTCCTTCGACGCGGGAGCAGCGCACAGGGCATGCACGTCAGCGATGGGACACGCGTGGCGATCGTCACCGGTGGAGGCGGCGGGCTCGGGGGCGCGTGCTGTGCCGCGCTCGCGCGACGGGGCATGCGCGTCGCGGTGATCGACCGCGACGAGGCCGACGCCGCCGCCACCGTCGCCGAGCTTCCCGGCGCAGCGAGCCGCCACCTCGCCGCGGCGATGGACGTCACCGAGGGGACCTCCGTGGCAGCGGGCCTGGCCTGCGTCGCCGAGCGCCTCGGTGAGGCCTCGGTGCTCGTGAACGCAGCCGGGATCGTGTCGGCCAATCGCTTCGAGGACATCACCGAGGACGAGTGGGACGCCGTGCTCGACGTCTCGGTGAAAGGGTCGTTCCTGCTGACCCGCGCGTGCCTGCCGGCGATGCGCGGAGCCGGGTACGGGCGGATCGTCAACTTCTCCTCCACAGCGGGCAAGAACGTGTCCACGCTCGGCGGGGCGCACTACACGACCGCCAAGGCGGCGCTGCTCGGCTTGACCCGTGCGACGGCGAAGGAGCTCGGTCCGCTCGGCATCACCGTCAACGCCATCTGCCCGGGGTTGATCGACGCCGGCATGGCGCACACCCTCGCCGATCGAGCCGAGCTCGAGGCCTACGCCGCGACGCTGCCGGTCCCGCGCCTCGGGCAGCCCGAGGAGGTCGGGGCGCTGGTCGCCTTCCTGTGCAGCGACGAGGCCGCGTACATCACCGGCGCCGCGGTGGACATCAACGGCGGGGAGCTGATGGTCTGATGGCCGAGATCCTGCTGGACGGGCCGCAGGCGCCGTGGGTGATGCTCGACGACGGGCGCCGTGTCCTGAACCTCTGCTCGAACGACTACCTCGGGCTCGCCAGCGATCCCATCGTCATCGACGCGGCCAAGCAGGCCCTCGATCGCTGGGGCTTCGGCCTCGCCTCGGGCCGCGTGATCTGCGGCTCCCTGACGCTGCACCGGGAGCTCGAGCGGGCGGTCAGCGCGCTGCTGGGGACGGACGACACGCTGCTCTACACGTCGTGCTTCGACGCCAACGGCGGGCTGTTCGAGCCGTTGCTCGGACCGCACGACGCCGTGATCTCCGACCGGCTCAACCATGCCTCGATCATCGACGGGATCCGACTGTGCAAGGCGCAGCGGTTCACGTACCCGACGCGCGATCTCGACGCGCTGCGCGCGATCCTCGCCGGCGACGCCGCGCGGGCGCAGCGCCGGCTGGTGGTCACCGACGGGGTCTTCTCCATGGACGGCGGTGTCGCCGACGTCGCCGCGCTCTGCGACCTCGCCGCGGAGTTCGACGCACTGCTCGTCGTCGACGACTCGCACGCGACGGGGATCATCGGCCCGGGCGGGCGCGGCACGGCCGGCGACCCGGAGGTCGCCGGGCGCGTGGACCTGGTCACCGGGACCTTCGGCAAGGCGTTGGGTGGCGCCGGCGGCGGCTTCACGAGCGGCCGGCGCGAGCTCATCGACCTGCTGCGCGCCACGTCGCGCTCCTACGTGTTCACCAACGCGCTGCCCCCGACGACGGCCGCGGTCGCCCTGGCCGCGCTGCGCCTCGGCGTCGAGGGCGACGCGCGGCGGGCACGAGCGGTCGCGAACGCCGCGCTCCTGCGCGACATGCTCGCCGAGCGCGGGTTCACGATCCCCGACGGCGCCCACCCGATCGTCCCGGTGATCGTCGGCGATGGGGAGCGCGCCCGGACGATGGCCGCCGCGCTGCTCGCCGAAGGCGTGCTCGCGGTCGCGCTCACCTATCCGATCGTCGCGGCCGACGCCGCTCGCATCCGCCTCCAGGTCACCGCCGCGCACACCGAAGCCGACCTACGACATGCGGCGGACGCGCTGACCCGCGTGCGGTAGGAGTTCCTTCATGCGCGCAGGCCCCCGTCCACATGCAGACACGTTCCCGTGATGTAGCGGGCCGCATCCGAGCACAAGAAGACGACGGGCTCGGCGATGTCCTCCGGCTGCCCCCAACGGCCCAACGGGATCTGCGCGCGGATCATCTCCTCGAAGCCTTCCATCGCACGAGCCTCCTCGTTGAGGGAGGTCACCGTCCAACCGGGGCCGACGCAGTTCACGCGGACGCCGCGCGGGGCCCACTCGCGGGCGGTGACCCGGGAGAGCATCTCCACGGCCGCCTTGGCGGCCGAGTAGACCGCGAGCTGCTCGACGCCGCGGACGGCGGCGACCGACGAGATGTTGACGACCGACGCCTCGCCCGGATGGGCGAAGAGCAGCGGGGCCGCGGCGCGCAGCGATGCCTGGATCGAGGAGAAGTTCATGCGCAGGAGGTGGTCCAAGGCGGCTTCGTCGACCTCCTCGACAGCGACGAGCCCGGGCGAGCTGCCGGCGTTGTTGATGAGGATGTGCAGCCCGCCGAACGCCGCACCGGCGGCTGCGACCAACGTGGGGATCGACGCGACGTCCTCGATGTCGCTGGTGAGCACGGCGACGCGCCGCCCGCGTGCCGACACCTCGTCGGCGACCTGCTCGAGCTCGTCGCGTGAGCGGGCGGTGAGCACGAGGTCCGCGCCGCAGTCGGCGAGCCCCAGCGCGATCCCGCGTCCGATGCCGCGACCGGCGCCGGTGACGAGCGCGGCGCGTCCCTCGAGGTCGACGGTCAGTGCCGGGGACGGCGCTGCCAGAGCTTGTGACACGGGAGCCTCCAAGGGTCGGGGAGTCATGGTTGGTGGGGCACCGACGCGATCAGCGTGCGGGTGTACGGATGGTCCGGCCGCGCGAGGACCGCCTCGGTCGACCCGCTCTCGACGACGCGTCCGCGCTGCATGACGAGGATGCGCCCCGCGACCTGCCGCGCGACCGCGAGGTCGTGGGTGATGAAGAGGTAGCTGATGCCGAGCTCGCGCTGGAGGTCGACGAGGAGGTTGACGATCTGCGCCTGGACGGAGGCGTCCAGCGCGGACACCGGCTCGTCGCAGATCACCAGCCGCGGATCCCCGGCGAGGGCCCGCGCGACCGCGACGCGCTGACGCTCGCCTCCGGACAGGGCGATCGGCAGACGCTTGCGGTAGGCCGTGGGCAGCCCCACGGTCTCCAGCAGACGCTCGACGTCCGCGCTGGGGACCGCCGCCTGCCGCGCCGCGCGCAGCGCCTCGCGCAGCGTGGCGCCGATGGTCAACGCCGGGTTCAGCGTCGAGGCGGGGTCCTGGAAGACCATGCCGACGCGGCGGCGCGGCCCGTGGTCGTCGCCCGCCCACCGGATCGTGCCGGACGTGGGCTGCTCCAGCCCGGCCAGGCAGCGCGCCACCGTGGTCTTCCCCGAGCCCGACTCGCCGACGACGGCGAGCGTCTCCCCGCGCCCGATCGCGAAGCTGACGTCGTCGACGGCGACCTTGTCGCGGCCGCCCGCGCCGGCGAAGGTCTTGCGCAGGGACGCGACGGCGACGACCGGATCGGCTGGCGTCCCGTTGCGCCGCACCACCGAGGCGTGAGCGCGCCGGCTCTCCGTGAGCCGCCCGCCGAGCGACGCGCCGATGTCGTCGAGGCGCACGCAGCGCGACCAGCGCCCTTCCTCGGTGGGGGCGAGCGCGGGCGCGGCGCTGCGGCAGGGCGATGCGGCCCACCGGCAGCGGGGCTCGAACGCGCAGCGTCCTTCGACGTCGGCGAACTCGGGCACCGATCCGGGGATCGACTCCAGCCGCTCGAGCGTGCGCTCGACCGGCGGCTCGGAGAGCAGCAGCTCGAGCGTGTACGGGTGCGCCGGGGCGCGGTACAGCTCGCGCGCGTGCCCGGTCTCGAGGACCGAGCCGGCGTACAGCACGTACATCCGGTCGCACGTCGAGAAGGCGACGCGGAGGTCGTGCGTGATGAGCACGAGCCCCATCCCCCGGCTGCGCTGCAGCGATCGCAGCAGCGCGAGGATCTCGGCCTGCGTCGTGACGTCCAGCGCCGTGGACGGCTCGTCGGCGATCAGGAGCCGCGGGTCACGAGCGAGCGCGGCCGCGAGGCCGACGCGCTGGCGCATCCCGCCCGAGAGCTCGAGCGGGTAGCGATCGGCGACGTCGGCATCCAGGCCGACCTCGCGCAGGCGCCGGATGGCGTCGGCGCGGCGCGCGCGCCGCGGGAGCGCTCGCAGCGACGACGCGATTTGATCGCCGCACCGCCGGACCGGGTTGAGCGTCGTGAAGGGATCCTGCAGCGCGAGCGCGATCTCGGTGCCCCGGCGCGCGCGGCGCTCGCGCTCCGATGCGGCGAGCAGGTCGTCGCCGCGCAGCAGCACCTGGCCGGTGGCGCTGACCCCGGCGGGCAGCAGCCCGAGCATCGCCCGCGCGGCCAGCGACTTGCCGCTGCCCGACTCGCCGACGATCGCCACCGCCTCACCCGCGGCGACCTCGAAGTCCAGCCCCCCGACGATCGTGCGCACCGACCGCTGGAAGCGCGCCTCCACACGCAGCCCGCGAACCTGCAGCAGCGGCGGACTAGCGAGCGCGTCCGCGGTTGGCATGCCGTTCATAGAAGTAGTCCCCCAGGAGGTTCACCGCGACGGCGGTCACGACGATGGCCAGCCCCGGGGCGAGCGTCGCCCACGGGTTGGCCGCCAACCCGATGCGGTTGTCGGCGACCATGCGTCCCCACGACGCGTCGCCGGCGTCGCCGCCGAACCCGAGGAACGAGAGCGCGGCCAGGCCGATCAGGCCATAGGTGAAGTTCAACAGGACCGCGGCACCCGCCACCGGGGCGAGGTTGGGCACGATCTGGATGCGCAGGATGCGCGCCGCCGACGTCCCCTGCAAGCGCGCCGCCTCGACGTACGGCCGGCCGCGCTGCTCGATCGTGGCCGAGCGCACGAGGCGCAGCGTGACCGGGACGAAGAGCACGATCAGGACCGCGACCGCGACGAAGTACCCACCTTCGAGCACGCCGACCACGACGATCACGATCAGCAGCGCCGGCAGCGCGAACAGCACGTCCGTGCCGCGGGACACCGCCAGGTCCAGCCAACCGCCGTGATAGCCCGCCAGCGCACCGAGGACGAGCGCGATCAGCACGGAGCCGAGCGCGATGAGGACCGGCCCGCCGACCGCCGCCGCCGTCCCGGCGATCACGCGGCTGAGGATGTCGCGTCCGAGGTCGTCGGTTCCCAGCAGGTGGGCGCTGCTCGGCGTCTCCCACCGCGCGGCGACGTCGATGGCATCTGGGTCCTGCGGTGCGACCAGCCCCGGGACGAGGGCCCAGACGACCACCACGGCGATGACCGCGAGCGCCAGCGTCACCGAGATCGGGACGCGATGCGCGCCGATCCGCAGCGCCATCACCACGCACCCCCGACGCGGATCCGCGGATCCACCAGATAGCTCACCAGGTCGCTCAGCAGCGTGACGGCGATGACGAAGAGCGCCATCACCAGGGTGATCACCTGCACCACGGGAATGTCCTGGCGCTGGATCGAGGTCGTCAGCAGCGACCCGATCCCGTTGATGCCGAAGACGGGCTCGACGAGCACGACGCTTGCGGTCAGGTCGATCGCGACGACGCTGCAGGCCGCGACGATCCCGACCGCGGCCGGACGCAGCACGTCGAGGCCCAGGATGCGCCGCGGCGCCAGGCCGCGAGCCCGCGCGCAAGTGACGTGATCGGCGTCCAGCACGGGAGCCACCGCCGCCCGTGTCATCTTCAGCATCACGGCCGTGTAGATCAGGCCGAGGCTCACCGCCGGCAGCACCAGATGGTGCAGCCGATCGACGCCCGGCTCACCGTCGCCGATCACCGGAAACCAGCCCAAGGAGACCGCGAACACGTACAGGAGCACCAACCCGAGCACGAACACCGGCGTGCTCAGGCAGACGAACGCGAACGTCTGCGCGGCGCGGTCGGCGGGTCGTCCGCGCCGATACGCCGCGAACGTCCCCAGCCCGGCGCCCAGCGCCGCCGCCAGCACGAGCGCCATCACGACCAGCGGCGCCGTCACGCCCAGACGGTCGCCGACCATGCTGGTGACCGGCTCCTGGGTGCGGAAGGACTCGCCGAAGCGCAGCCGGGCCGTGTCGGCGAGGAAGGTCCCGTAGCGATGCAGGAACGAGTGGTTCAGCCCGAGCTCCTCGCGCAGCGCGGCGCGGGTCTCCGCCGACATCATCTTCTGGTCGCCGAAGCCGATCGTCTCCTCGGGGCTTCCGGGCGCCAGGTCCAGCAGGAGGAACACGAGGGTCGTCGCCACGAGCACGACGAGCACCGCGAACGCCAATCGCTTCAGCAGGAACGCGGCGATCGCCCGCGGACGGATCGCGACCGTGCTGCTCGCACCGCGGCTGGTCGCCTCAGGCATCGACGAGGAAGCTCGGCCAGCGGGTCGACCACCAGAACGCGTTGAAGTCGCGGAACTCGTAGCTGTCCTGAATCGCGAGGATGACGTCGGCGAACCAGACGCTCGGATACGCCGCGAGCTTCGCATTCAGCTTGATCGCGTCCGACAGCAGCACGCCGATCTGCTCACGGTCGTCGGGCGGCGTCCTCAGCAGCCTCGCCATCGTGGCGTTCATCGGAGGCGAGTCGAGCTTGCTGTAGTTGATGGCGCCGTCCTTCGGGAAGAAGTACGCGGGAAGGTTCAACGGCGACTGGGAATCCGGCGTGGCGGTGAACGCCCCGACGGCGAACTTGCCTTCGGTGAGGGTGTTCACATAGACGGAGTCGATGACCTCCTTCACCTTCATGGTGATGCCGATCTGCTGGAGGTCCTCGGCGATGATCTGCAGCGAGCGCTTGATGTGCGCGTACTGGGGCGCCACCTGTACGGTGAACGACACGCCGTCGGGCACGCTGGACTGCGCCAGCTCGTCCCGCGCCGCGTCGAGGTCGAACGCGACGTCCGGCGCGATCGCCTCCTGGAGCGCGTCGATCTGCGCCTTCGACATCACCTGAGACAGGGCCACCGGGTCGACGATCTGGGGCGCCGCGCGACCGTTGCCGGCAAGCGCCCCCTCGACGCAGGCCTCACGGTTGATCGCATGCTGAAACGCCCGTCGCAGGTGAACGTCATCCCACGGCTTCACCGTCTGGTTGATCGTGAAGGTCATGACCTCCGGGTTGGTGCCGGCCTGAACGCGGACTCCCGGCGTGCCCTCATACCGCGCCTTCTCCTCACCGGTGACGGCGAAGTCGCCGGTGATGTCACCGGCCTGGAGCGCCAAGACCGCCGTGGATGAGTCGCCGACGAGCCGCACCGTGATGTTCCGCACCGCCGGCGCGCCGCCCCAGTAGTCCTCGTTGGCCTCGAGCTCGACGCGATCGTCGGGCACGAACGTCTTGAACTTCCAGGGGCCGGTCCCCATGTTCAGCACGCGCGGCGTCCCGAGGTCGCCGCGGTGCTGCTTGGCGTACGCCTGCTGCATGATGGGCGTGAACGTGCACGCGTAGAGGAACTGCGGGTTCGGGTTCTCGAGCGTGATGACGACGCGATCCGCGCCGCGCGCCTCGATGGACTTCGTGAGGTCCCACCAGCGCCGCAGCAGCGACTTCGGGTTGTCGACGTGGTAGCGCAAGGAGAAGACCACGTCATCGACCGTGAGCGGCGTCCCGTCCCAGAACGTGACGCCGTCGCGGATGGTGAATGCGATGGTCCGGGCGTCGACCTGCTTGAAGGCCGTCGCCAGGTTCGGGGCGATGCCGCCTTTCGCCACCGGGTCGTAGAGGACGAGTGGCTCGAGGCCGAGCAGCACGACGCCGTTGCCCTGAACGACCTGCCTGGCCCCGTCCAGCGCCAGGGGGATCTCGGGGAAGACGAAGTCGACGCGGTCGATCTCGGCGGACGCGCGGTCGCTCGTCCCTCCCGTCGTCGCCGCGGTCGTCGCCGCCGACGATGCGCCTGTCCCCGATCCACCGCCGCATCCGGCGACCAACGGCACTCCGGCCACGACCCCGGCGACCGCGCCGCTGCGAACCAGCATGTCTCGACGCGTCAGTCCAACGATGCGCACTGCTCGCACCTCCCTCTCCTCGGTGTGGGGCAGACCTACGACGACCCTCTGCCTCGCCTCGCTCGTCGCTCAATGGTTCGCATTCGACCCACAAACGATCCAGACCGGCAGATGAGCCCGAACGAATTCGGGCCTATTTAACGGGCTACAGATAGGACCTTATGGCCCTGATCCCGCGGCGTCAAGCGCCCTGACGGACCACGTGGGGGCTCGTGCGGCGAACGGTGTATCCAGCCCGTTCGCGGTCCCATTCGGCGGCGCTGGGCTCGTGGGCGCGGAGCTCGCGCTTGAGCACCTTGCCGCTCGCCGTCTTGGGGAGCTCTGCGACGACCTCGAAGTAGCGCGGGACGGAGAAGTACGAGAGGCGCGCCGCGCAATGCTCCAGCACCGCCACGAAGTCGATCGTCGCGTGCGGCTCGAGGACGAGGAACGCCTTGATGTCGTCCTCCCCCTCGTCGGCGGGCTTGGCGACGACGGCGGCGTCCGCCACCTCGGCGAGCTCGGTCAGCGCCACCTCGATGTCGTACGCGGTGATGTTCTCGCCCTTGCGGCGGATCCGATCGTTGATGCGGTCCGCGAAGTAGTAGTAGCCGTCGGCGTCGCACCATCCGGCGTCCCCGGTGTGGAACCAGAGGTTCCGCCACGCGTCGACGGTCGCCTGCGGCTTGTCGTGGTATCCGAGGAACATCGAGAACGGGCGCCGCGGGCGGACGACGATCTCGCCCACCTCCCCCGCCGCCAGCGGCTCGTCCGTCTGCGGGTCGACGATCGCGACGTCGAACCACTCGCGCAGCGGCTTGCCGCAGCTCCCGGGACGCAGCGGCTCGTCGATGGGCCGATACATCGGCAGGCAGATCTCCGTCATGCCGTACGCCTCGACGCAGCGCGTGGCGAAGCGCTGCTCGAAGTCCTCTGCGATCTCGCGCGGAAGCGGGATCGTGATCATGCGGCGAACGCTGTGGCTGGCGTCCAGGTCGCTCGGCGGCTGGCGATGGACGTACTGCGCCATGACGCCGAGGAGGCTCGTGACCGTCGCGCCCGTCGCGTGGAGATCATGGATCCAGCCGCTGGCGCTGAAGCCGTCGGCCAGCACGATCGTCGCGCCGGCGATGAGCGACGCGTAGACCTGCATGAACTGGGCGTTGGCGTGGAAGAGCGGGAGGCAGACGTAGTACACGTCGTCGCGCGAGATGCGCAGCTGCTCGACCACGTGAGCGGCGAACAGGTACGCCTGCGCATGCGACATGACGACGCCCTTGGCCGGCCCCGTCGTCCCCGACGTGTAGACGATCGCTGCCGGGTCCCGGTACGTGACGGGAGCCGGATCGAGGCCGGACGGATCGGCCGCCACCTCGTGGAGGTCGTGGCACGGCCACGGCAGCTCGGCGCCCGTCCCGCGCACGACGACGGTGTGGAGGCCTGCGAGGGCGCCGGCGATCTCCACGAGGTGCTCGCCGTAGTGGGCGTCGACGACGGCCACGCCCGCCCCGCAGTCGTCGATGACGTGCTCGAGGCTGCGACCGCGGTTGGCGGTGTTCGCCGGAACCTCCACGCCGCCCAGGAGGTTGATCGCGAACCACGTCACGATCATCTCGACGGAGTTGTCCATGACGAGGGCGACGCGATCCCCCGGACGCACACCCAGGCGCTGGAGGCCAGCCGCCCGCCGCTGCGCGTTCACCAGGACCTCGCGGTAGCTCAGCGCGATGCCGTCCATGTCGCGCAGGCAGCATCGATCCGGGCATGCCGCGGCCGTCGCCCGCAGGGTCGCGCCCAGCGTCCACCCGGCCATGTCGACCGTCCGACGCGGGGGCGCTTCGAGCTCCGTCACGCGAGCGCCTCGCGGCTCCCCGGTCCGGGGACCCGGTCGCGGATGAAGCGGACGATCTCGGCCGTGTCGGTGCCCGGGGGGAAGCAGCCGTCGATGCCCATCGCGCGCAAGGCCTCGATGTCCTCCGGCAGGAGGCTGCCGCCCGCGAGCAGGAGGATGTCGTCCGCATCCGCGGCCTCCAGCCGCGCCTTGAGCTCGCGCATCATCAGGACGTGCTGCGCCGAGAGGTTCGAGACGCCGATGACGTCGACGTCCTCCTGAACCGCGGCGCGCGCGACGTCGGGAACGGTGGTGCGCAGGCCGGTGTAGATCACCTCCATCCCCGCATCTCGGAGCGCGCGGGCCACGATCTTGACCCCGACGTCGTGTCCGTCGATGCCGGGCTTGGCCAGCAGGACGCGGATCATGTCCTTGCCTCCTCTTGGTCCTAGTAGATGGGCGGGGCGACGTACTCGCCGACCTCGGCGATCACGCGCTTGACGATCTCGCCCTGCGTGGCGTGCGCCTTGCTGGCCGCGATCACCGACTCCATGACGTTGCGACCGTCGGCCGCGGCCGCCTGGACGGCGTCGAGCGCGCGCTCCACCTCGCCGGCGTCCCGCGCCGACCGCACGCGCGCCAGCCGGCGGACCTGCTCCAGCTCGGACGCCTCGTCGACGCGGAACGTCTCGATGGGCCGCTCGCCCTGCGTTCCGAGGAAGTCGTTGACGCCGACGACGATCCGCTCCTTGCTCATGATCTGGAGCTGCTGGCGGTGCGCGGTGTCGGAGACGGTCTGCTCGAGCCACCCGCTCTCCACGCCGCGGATGGCGCCGCCGTGCTCGTCGACCCGCTCCATCCAGCTCCACGTCCGGCGCTCGATCTCGTCGGTGAGGCTCTCGACGTAGAACGAGCCCGCCAGCGGATCCACGACGTTGGCGATGCCGCTCTCGTAGGCCACGACCTGCTGGGTGCGCAGCGACAGCCGCTGCGCGAGCTCAGACGGGATCGAGTACGCCTCGTCGAAGCACGAGACCGCCATCGACTGCACGCCGCCGAGCGCACCGGCCATCGCCTGCAGCGCCCCACGGATGAGGTTCACCTCGGGCTGCTGGTAGGTCATCGTGCTGCCACCGGTCTGCACGTGCATCCGGAGCTTGCAGTTGCGCGGATCCGCGCCGAAGCGGTCATGGACAAGGTGCGCCCACACCCGCCGCGCGGCACGGAGCTTGGCGACCTCCTCGAGGAAGTCGTTGTGGACGTTGAAGATGAAGGAGAACCGGCCGACGAACGCGTCGATCGGCAGGCCGCGGCCGAGCAGATCCTCGATGTAGGCGATCGCATGCGCGAACGTGAACGCGAGCTCTTGGTCAGCTGTCGTGCCGGCTTCGCGGATGTTGTAGCCGTTGAGGCTGATCGCGTTCCACCGCGGCATGTGCTGCGCGCAGTACTCGATCAGGTCGCAGGCCAGCCGCACCGACGGCGCGGGCGGGAACACGTACGTCTTCTGCGCGTAGAAGTCCTTGAGCGGATCGTTCTGGACCGTGCCGGCGAGCTTGTCCAGCGCGAAGCCGCGCAGCTCCGCCGCGGCGACGTACTGGGCGACCAGGACGAAGGCCGGGTGGTTGATCGTCATCGAGACGCTGATGTTCTCCAGGTCGATCCCGTCGAAGAGGTCGACCATGTCGGGCAGCGTGTCGATCGCGACGCCGGTGCGACCGACCTCGCCGCGCGCCGCGGGGTCGTCGGAGTCGAGGCCGATCAGCGTCGGGACGTCGTAGTCGTTGGAGATCCCGGTCTGGCCGTTCTCGATGACGTACTTGTTGCGGGCGTTCGTCTCCGGCGCGGTGCCCAGGCCGACCACCTGGCGGCGGGTCCACTGGCGCCCGCGGTACATCGTCGGATAGGGGCCCCGCGTGTACGGAAACCCGCCGGGCTCGCCGAGCTTCGCGTCGGGGTCCCAGTCCGCGAGGCTCGCGGCGTCGTAGCGCTCGTCGATCGGGATGCCGGAGGGCGTCACGTACTCCGCGGACGGGTCCGCTCCGGCGCCACGGTGGAGCGCGGCTGCTTGTCCATGGTATTCCGTCATTTTGGTCTTACCTTAGTGGTAGCCTCTTGGCGAGAACTTGTCAATGGCCCATCCCTCCGAGACCCCCACCGCTGCCCCATCCGTCGTGTCGCCGCCGCTGACGCTCGGCGAACGGGCGGTGGCCCGGCTGATCACCGCGGCCGAGGCGGGCGAGCCGGCGGCCTCGACGGCGATCGCCGATCGACGCGCGCACGTCCTCGGGATCACCGGCCCTCCCGGCGGCGGCAAGAGCACGCTCGTGGACGCGCTCGTCGGCCACGCGCGCCGACTCGGCCTCACCGTCGCCGTGCTCGCGATCGATCCGACCAGCCGGCGGACCGGCGGAGCCGTGCTCGGGGACCGCGTGCGCATGTCCCGCCACAGCACGGATCCGGGCGTCTACATCCGGAGCATGGCGACCAGAGGGTCGACCCACGGCTTGGCGCGCGCCACCAGGGACGCCGTGCGGATCGTCGAGTCAGCCGGGTACGACCTCGTCGTCGTCGAGACGGTCGGCGTCGGACAGGTCGAGCTCGACATCGTCGGCCTCGCCGACACGATCGTGGTGCTCACCATCCCGGGCCTCGGCGACACGATGCAGATGAACAAGGCGGGGATCATGGAGATCGGCGACGTCTTCGTGGTCAACATGGCCGACCGGCCGGAGACCGCGCGCTGCATCAAGGACCTGCGCCAGGCGCTCATGATCGGCCGGGGCGGGACGACGCTGCCCCCGATCTGCCCGACCGTGGCGCTCGACGGCACGGGCGTTGCCGAGCTCTGGACGGCGATCGAAGAGCACCACCGCGCGCTGGTGGCGAGCGGCGAGCTCGCGGCGCGCCGGCGATCGCATGCACGCGCAGAGCTCCGCGAGCTCCTGGAACGGCGCTGGATCGCCGTGCTCGACGCTGCCGTCGACCGCTCGCCCCGCTTCGCCGAGATCGCGACCGAGGTCGACGCCGGGCGGATGACGCCGGACCGCGCCGCCGACGCGCTGCTGGAGGCCGTCAGGCGCGCCATGGACTGACCATGCTTCTACGATCGGGCCAGATGAGCAGCATGCGCGACGACGCGACCCCGATGTTCCAGCCGCTGGACCAGCGTCGTGCGTTCGAGGCGATCATCTCCCAGATCTCGGCGGCGATCGTCGAGGGTCGCCTGCGCCCGGGAGATCGCCTGCCGCCCGAGCGCGACCTCGCCGAGACGTTCGGCGTCAGTCGCCCCTCCGTGCGGGAGGCGCTGCGCGCGCTCGAGGTCTTCGGCGTGCTCGCCCGGCGCCGGGGCACCGGCCCGGACTCGGGCTCCACCGTGGCGGCCAGCGCCGGTGAGGGCCTCGTCAACGCGATGGGGTTCCAAGCGGCGCTGCTCGACATCTCGACGCGGGACATCGTCGACGTCCGCGCAGTGCTGGAGGCGTTCGCCGCGCGCGAGGCCGCCGCGTCGAAGGCGGATTGCACCGAGCTGCGAGCGGCCCTCGAGCGCCTCGAAGGCGCGAAGGACCTCCAGGCGTACTACCACGCGGACACCGAGTTCCACCTCGCGGTCGCGCGGATCTCGGGCAACGCCCTGCTCCCGGTCCTCATGGAGGCACTCCGCGGCGTCCTCGAGCGCTACATGGTCTCGGTGCTCGGCACGCCGTCGTTCTGGGAGGCCGAGCGTCCGTTCCTCGCCGACGAGCACCGCAGGATCGTCGAATGCATCGAGTCGGGCGACGGGGAGGCCGCAGCGCGCACCATGCGATCGCACATCCTGGACTTCTACGAGCAGCGCGCGGCGGACGGCGAAGTCACGAGCTAGGAAGCCGCGGCGAGCCGCCGCGCCCGCACGTGGAACACGCGCGCGTGCCGGGCGACCTGCACGAGCCCGAAGGCGGAGATGGCCAGCATCGGCAGCAGCGCATGCTGGTAGGCGGCGGCGCTCGTCCCGTGCGACCCGAGCAGCCACCCGACGAGGAGCATCGATGCGGCGCCGGCCAAGAAGCCGCCGCAGTTGACGAGCGCTGACGCGCTTCCCGCCGCGGCGGCGCTCCGGCGACGGGCCACGTCGAACGCGAGCATGCCGCCCGACGCGCCCACGCCACTCGCCACGAAGCCGGTGACCATGACCGGCGCAGGGACGCGCCCGTCCGGCCACAACAGGATCACCGCCCACGCCACGAGCACCAGCAGCCCGATGCCGACGACCAGCGCGTCCTGCATGAGGTGACCGCGACCGCCCAGGGTGCCCACGATCGGACCCGACGCCGCGAACGCCGCCGTCGAGACCAGCAGATACGCCGCGGCCGTGCCGTGGCTCAGGCCTTGCCCCTCCACCAGGAACGGCACGCCCCAGAGCGCGCCGATCGTCTGGAACGGGCAGAAGAGCGCGAGATGGACCCAAAAGCCGTGGCGCGTCGCACGCTCGCGTGCCGCCGCCCGCAGCAGCCGGAGCGGCCGCGCCGTCCCCACCGATGCGCGCGGCGCCGAGCCCGGGGGGCGGTCCTGGACGGTCTTCAGGGCCAGGACCGCCAGCACGAGCGTCGCGACGGAGGCCGCGCCGAACGTCGCCGTCCACCCGACGCGGTCGAGCGAGAGCTCCAGCGGGACCGTCCCCAGGAGCTGCCCGAGCGCGCCCACCACCCCTGTGAGCACCGCGAGCAGCGAGCCCATGCGGCGCGGGAACCAGCGGTGGGCGACCTGCAGCACGTTGAGGAAGACGAGCGCGTCCCCCACGCCGACGAGGCCCCGGCCGACCAGCCCCGCCGGGAGGCTGCTGGCCACCGAGAACACCGCCGTCCCGACCGCGATGCACACCATCCCGACCGCGAGCATCCGGCGTGGGCCGAAGCGGTCGGCCGCGACCCCCGCGGGACTCTGCATCAGCAGGTACACCGCGAACTGCAGGACGGTGAAGATCGCCAGCTCGCCGTGGTCGACGTGCAGCCGCTGCTCGGCGCGCAGTCCTGCGACGCCAAGCGCGAACCGATGGAAGACCGCTGTGAAGTACAAGCACGCCGCGATGCCCCACACGACCCATGCTCGGCGCATGCGGTCATGTGAGTCGACAACTTGCATGCAAGCGACGGTACCATGGCGGCCATGCCCTCCCTGGCCCCGTCCGCGGCGAGCGCGGCGTATCACGAGATCAAGCGCCGGCTGCTGGACGGGACGCTCGCCGAGGGGGACCTGGTGAGCGAGAACGCGCTGGCCGGCGAGCTGGGCGTCAGCCGGACCCCGGTGCGCGAGGCGATGGTCCTGCTCGAGCGCGACGGGCTGATCGCGCTGTACCCCAAGCGAGGCGCGCTCGTGCTGCCCCTCAGCGTCCGCGAAGCCGACGACATCGTCGAGGCGCGGCTCGTCGTGGAGACGTGGGCGCTCGGTGCCGTCCAGGTGACCGACGCGCTCCTCCACTTGCTCGACTCGCTGCTGGACCAGCAGACCCGGGTCCTCGCCACGCAGGACCTCGTGGCGTTCGTCGACGTCGATCGCGAGCTGCACCGCGCGTGGGTCCAGGCGGCCGGGAACTCGGTGCTGCTCGCGACGTACGACCGCATGCGGGACCGCCAGGAACGCCTGATGCGCACGACCGTCGGCACGGAGCCGCGCCGCGCGGCAGGATTCCTCGAGGAGCACGGGGCGATCGTCGACGCGCTGCGGCGACGGGCGGCCCCGGAGGCGATCGACCTGCTGCAGGCACACCTGCAGCGCGAGCCGGGAACGCGCCGGTCCTGAGCCGCGAAAAGGTTGGTTTCGTGGCCCGTCACCGCGACGGAATCGCCTGGCGACCGTCTTGGTCGAGGTTTTGCCCTTGACGCATAGGTAGTTTCTGCCTACCTTTTCGGCATGAGAGAGGAGAGCCCGTCCGACGCGCTCGACGTCTACGCGCTGACGACCCACGACGAGGTGCAGGCAACGGTCGGTCCGGTCAGCGAGCGGATCCGCACCAAGGCCCGGGACCATCTCGATCCGATCACCCGCCGGTTCATCGCGCTGTCGCCGTTTCTCTGCGTGGGAAGCGTCAACGAGGACGGAGCGCTGGACGTCAGCCCGCGCGGCGATCCTCCGGGCTTCGTCCGGGTCCTCGACGACCGGACGATCCTCATCCCCGAGCGCACCGGCAACCGCGGGCTCGACACGCTCCACAACGTCCTGGAGACGGGCTCGGTCGGCATCATCTTCTTCGTCCCGGGGATCGGCGAGGTGATGCGGCTCAACGGCACCGCACGGCTGATCGGCCCGGGCTCACCGCTCCTCGAGGGCCTCGACGTGCGCGGCACGCAGCCGCTCTCGGGGATGGTCGTCACGGTCCGGGAGGTGTTCTTCCACTGCGCCCGGGCGATCATGCGCGGCAAGCTCTGGGACCCCGACGCGCAGATTCCCCGCTCGGACTTCCCCACGATCGGCGAGATCGCCCGCCAGCAGATGCAGCTCGACGAGCGCGCCGCCGCCCTGCTCGAGTCCGCCGCGCAGCGCGCCTACCAGGAAGAGAACCTGTACAAGGACACGGCCGAGGGGCTGGACGGCTAGCCATGACCGTCCACGCACACCTCGTCGGGAGCATCAACCTCGAGTCGACCGAAGCGGTCCTGCGGGCGGTCGCGCAGCAGGTCGGCGCGGCCGCGCCCCGCATCCCCGACGGCGAGACCGGCGACCGGCTCGGCTGGAACGCCTGGCAGATCTCGACGCTGCGCGACAACCCGCACCTGGAGGAAGTCGGCACGGGGCTCGTCGCCGGCCTCACCGTGCCGCGATTCGCGCCGCGCGACGGCGTCGACCCGGCCGAGATTGCCTTCACGAGCCTCGGCTACGCCGAGGTCGCTCGGGCCTCCTATGCGGTCTTCCGCGAGCTTCGCGATGCCGGCGTGATCGCCCCGGGGACGCGCTTCCAGGTCAGCCTTCCCACGCCCGCGGCCGTCGTGCTCCCCTTCGTCGAGCCGCCGCACCAGCTCGCGATCGAGGCGCCGTTCGAGCGGGCCCTGCTCGAGGAGGTGCACAAGATCTGCCGGGCGATCGAGCCGGGCGAGCTCGCGTTCCAATGGGACGCGCCCGCGGAGGTCGGCATGGCCGAGCGCGTGTTCCCCCACTACTTCGCCTCCGACGACGTGGACGCCGAGGTCGTCGATCGACTGGTCCGTCTCGGCGCCGGGATCCCCGACGCCGCGGAGCTCGGTTACCACCTGTGCTACGGCGACACGGGCGACGTCGACGATCCCGAGGGCTCGCACTGGAAGGATCCGGAGGACCTCGCGCTCGTGACGCGGCTGATGAACGGCATCACCGCGGCGAGCCGGCGGCACGTCGACTTCTTCCACGTCCCGGTTCCGATCCGTCGCGACGACGCGTCGTACTTCGCGCCGCTTCGGGAGCTCGCGCTCGCCCCGGGCACCGAGCTCTTCCTCGGGCTGCTGCACCGCGAGGACGGCGTCGAAGGCGCGCGCCGGCGGATCGCCGCCGCGCGACGTGCGATCGACTCGTTCGGCGTCGCGGCGGAATGCGGCCTCGGTCGCGAACGCCAGTCGCACGTGCCCGGACTGCTCGCCTTGCACGGCGAGATCGCCGCCGAGCTGCGCGAACAGAACCCACAACGATCAAGGGAGCTCCATTGAGCACAACTGAGATGCCCAGCGTGGACGAGGACATCGCGGAGGTCCGCCGCATCCACCACGAGTGGTGGGAGGCCAACCGCGACTTCGACATCCCCCGCATGCGCGCGTGCTTCGCCGGCGACAGCTTCCTCCAGTACAACCTCAACGGCCACACCTACTGGTCGCTCGACGAGCTGACCCAGCTCTGGCAGAGCATCCACGGCATCTTCGGCATCCCCGAGTACGAGGTCATCGACCTGCGGATCGAGGTCCGCGGCGACGTAGCGTGGGTCGCGCACGAAGCGGTGATCCGGCTGCTCCCCGTCGGGGACACAGAGCTGCCGGACACCCTGCCGAAGGGTCCGATCCGCGTTCGCGAGACCGAGGTCCTCCAGCGCGACGACGGCGCTGGGAACCCCGTGTGGAAGATCTGGCACCACCACTCCTCGTTCCATGCG
This sequence comes from uncultured Solirubrobacteraceae bacterium, assembly GCA_964422645.1. Taxonomy (GTDB): domain Bacteria; phylum Actinomycetota; class Thermoleophilia; order Solirubrobacterales; family Solirubrobacteraceae; genus Capillimicrobium. The sequence continues at coordinate 287,849 of CAYRCB010000004.1, forward strand.
CCCGACGACGAGGTCCGGATGGGGTTCGACGACACCGTGCTGTCGCGGGCGGCCGCGGCCTGACCTTCCGACGTCCATCCAGGCGCGGCGCGCCCGTCGGCGCGCCGCGCTGCCGATGACCGACCCGGGCGGGCGTCAGCGCGGCGGGTCCAGCCGGAACCCGAGCGAGGTCTCCTCGAACGCGGCGAGGTGATCGTCGACCGCCTGGCGCACGCGGTCGGGGTCGCGCGTCTCGATCGCCGCCATGAGCCGCTGCTGGTTGAGGAAGGACTGGCGGACCTCGACGTGCCCATGCGGGAAGAAGGAGCGCAGGACGAGGATGTCCTTGAGGGTCTCCGAGAGCGCGGCGGCGAGCAGCGCGTTGCGGCTGAGCTCGCCCACCATGATGTGGAACTGCGTGTCGATCTGGAGGATCTCCGCGTGGCTCAGGTCCAGGCTCGCACCGAGCAGGTCGACCAGCGCGCGGAGCTCCGCGAGCTCGCTGTCGGTCGCCAGGGCAGCGGTCCGCTGCGTCGCCGCGGTCTCGATGATCCGGCGGAACTCCAGGCGGGTGCGGATGTTGGACGTGTACTCGCCCCGAAGCCCGGCGAGGACCCGGGGGAGGTTGTCGACCGAGACCAGGACGGTGCCGCCACCGCGGCCACGCCGGGTCTGGACGATCCCCTCCCTGCGCAGCACCTCGATCGCCCCGCGGACCACGATGCGACTGACCTGGAGCTGCTCCGTGAGGTCTCGCTCGCTGGGCAGCTGGTCGCCGATCCCCCATCGGCCGACGCGGATGGCGTCGACGAGGACGGCCACGACCTCGTCACGGGCCTTCGGCACGCGGATCGGGCGCAGGTTCCAGGCTTCCAAGCGCTGCCGGCCATCGCCGGGCTGCACGGCGTCGCCCGGCGCAGGAAAGGTCCGCATCGCGTCGTTCATTCGGCTGCGGCCATCGTAACCCACGTCCCTTCTCCGCCAGGCACGCCGACGGGAGGCACCTCCAGAGAATGGTCATCAACCGACCCGGAACGTCCATGCACCCTTCCCCCCATCCTGCCGCACATGCCGCGGTCGCGGACGCCGCCGAGCGCATCCGTGGCCACGTTCGCCGCACGCCGCTGCTGCGGACGTCGTACGCCGGCGTCGACCTCGTGCTGAAGCTCGAGCACCTGCAGCTGACGGGCTCGTTCAAGGTCCGCGGAGCGTTGAACGCCCTCCTGCAGCTGGGTCGTGACGCCCGCGGTGGCGTCGTCGCGGCATCGGGCGGCAATCACGGTCTCGGCGTGGCCTACGCCGGCCGCAAGCTCGGCGTGCCGACGAAGATCGTCGTGCCGGCGACGGTGCCCGCGGCCAAGGCGGCGATGCTCGACCGGCTCGGCGCCCAGCTCGTCCGCTACGGAGAGCGCTACGCCGACGCCGAGTCCCACGCGCGCGATCTCGCCACCGCCCTCAGCCTGCCCTTCGTCCATCCGTTTCAAGACGCGCGCGTCATCGCCGGCCAGGGCACGCTCGCCGACGAGGTGCTGGCCGACGTCGGTTCCGAGATCGACGCGATCGTCGTCGGGGTCGGCGGCGGCGGGCTCCTCGCCGGGACGTGCGCAGCCGTCGCCGGCCGCGACGGGTCGGCCGTCTGGGGCATCGAGCCCGAAGGCGCCGCCACCGTGACGACCGCCGCCAGCGTCGGACGCCCGGTGCCCGTGGAGGTGGACACCGTCGCGTCGTCGTCGCTCGGCGCCCGGATGACGGGGGAGGTCAACCTCCGGCTGATCGCCGACGCCCACCTGGGTCTCGTCTCCGACGCGCAGATCCTCGCCGCCCAGCGCGCGCTCTGGGACGACTTCCGGATCCTCGTCGAGCCCGGCGGGGCGGTGGCGATGGCCGGGGTGCTCGCCGGGATCGTCGATGCCCAGGCACCGTGCGTCGTGCTCTGCGGGGCCAACACCACCGTCGACCTCGACGCCGCCCGCTGAGTCGACCCCATCGACGTCCTAGGCGTCGTCCTCCACCGTGAGGACCACCCCGAGCACCGCGTCCTCGAAGGCGGCGAGATGCCGGTGCATCTCCCGTCGCGCGCGCTCCGGGTCGCCGGTGCGGATCGCATCGAGCAGCGCTTGCTGATGGGCCACCGCTGCGTGTTGATCGACCCGCCCGAACGGCAGGGACTCGCGCACGAGGACGACCGCGTCGAGCGCCCGCGCCACGGCGTCGGCCAGCGGCTCGTTGCCGGCGGCACGCGCCACCTGCACGTGGAATCGCTGGTCGATGGCGAGGTTCTCCGTCGCGGGAGCGTCGACGGCCGATCGCAGCTCATCGACCAGGGCCTGCAGCGCCGCCAGATCCTCCGCGGTGGCACGCCGCGCGCACATCGCCGCGGCGGCCGGCTCGAGGATGCGGCGCAGCTCGAGGAGCGACCGCAAGTTGACCGGCGCCGCCTCGTTGAGGGACGCCTGCACACGGCCGATGTTCGCGAGGTCGGCCACCGCCCATCCGCCGTTGCGACCGCGGCGGGCGATGACGATGCCCTCCGCCCGGAGCAGCTCGAGCGCGTCCCGCACGACGTCGCGGCTCACTTCGAGCCGCGACGCCAGGTCGCGCTCGTTGGGCAGGAGCTCTCCGCTGCGGTACATGCCGCCACGGATCGCATCGATGAGCACGATGGCGACCGAGTGCGACACCTTCCGGACCCGGATGGGACGGAAAGCCGTGAGGCGGGGATCGGGTGGGGGTCCTGGGCTCGACGTCACGCGTGAGGACGCTACGCCACGGGCACCGAATGCCACGGCCTACTCGAGGCCTGCCTCGTCGCGCGCATCGGCCAGGCGCTCGGACAGGGCGGTCCGCGACGGCGCCCCGAGCTTGCGGTAGATGTGACGGAGGTGCCACTGGACGGTGTTCCGGGTGAGGAACAGCGACTCGGCGATCTCGCGGTTGGTGAGACCGTCGGCGGCCAGCCGGGCGATCCGGCGCTCGCTCGGCGTCAGCGCCTCCAGGCCGGTGAGGACCGAGCGCCGCGGGCGCGCGCCGCTGGCCAGCAGCTCGTCGTGGACGAAGCGCTCCAGCGCATGTGCGCCGCAGCGATGCGCGAGGTCGAGCGCTCGGCGCAGCGGCTCGCGGCACAGGACGCGCCGCCCGGCCCGCCGGTGCAGGAGGCCGAGCTCGGCCAGCGTCCTGGCCAGCTCGAGCGGCGCGTCGGCCGGCTCGAGGACGGAGACGGCCTGCTGGAGCGTGCCGACCGCCTGCGCCGGCTCCTCGAGGGCCGCGCGGGCCCGCAGCGCGCCCCCGAGCTGGGCCGGCACGGCGTAGCGGCGCGCGAGCCGGACCTCCTCGCCGATCAGCTCGCGCGCCAGCGCGTCGTCGCCGGCGGCATGGGCGGCCAGCCCCGCCGGCGAGCGCCAGATGCCCAGCGGCGCGGCGGGGTTGAGCATGCCGCAGGCCTCGATGAGCTCGCCCGCGGCCAGGAACTCGTCCAGCGCGCCCCGCGGGTCGCCGCCCAGCAGTCGCAACCGCCCGCGGACGTAGTGCAACCACGAGTTCAGCACGCGTGACTCGGGGCCGGCGCGGACGTGCTCGGCCGCCTCGACGACCCGGGCGGCGGCCTCGAGCTCGCCGCGTTCGATGAGGCAGTCGGCGAGGATCGCCTGGGGCGCCGGCTCCATCGAGCTCCAGCCGCGCTTGGACCCGTCGATCGCGGCCTGCGCGTCGGCCATCGCCTCCGTGACGCGTCCGCGGGCCCGCATCACGAGCGCCCGCACGAAGGACGCCTCGGCGAACGCGGGCGCCGCTCCGCGCTTGCGCGCATCGGCCAGGACGTCGTCGAGGGCGCGTTGGGCCTCCGCGGCGCGGCCGCACCAGACCAGCGCGATGATGGCGAGGTTGGCGGCCAGCCCCTCGGAGCTCTGCTCGCGCAGCAGGGCGCCGTCGCCGAGCGCGGCCAGCGCCAGCGCCGCGTGGCCGGGCGCGGGCGGGCGCAGCGCGGCACGCCGCATCGCCAAGGCTGCCATCAGGACGCGGTCGGTGGTCGACTGCGGCGGCTGCTGGGCGAACTCCGCGGCGCTGGACTCCAGCCATGCATAGGCCTCGTCGCGCATGGAGGCCGTGAACCACGCCGCACACACGTGGGCGCCGGTGAACAGGCGCGTCAGCTCCCGGTCGCCCTGCGCGAACAGCTCCTCGCCGCGCCGGAACGTCGCCGCCGCCTCCGCATGGCGTCCGTATCGGTAGAGCGTCTGCCCGAGCGCGTAGAGCGCACGCGCCTGCTCGGCCGGCTCCGTGATCGTCGTCATGGCCTGCTCGAAGCGCATGAGCGACGTCGTCTCGCCCGCGGCCGCCTCGAAGAGCCCCAGGTCGATGAGCATCGCCGCGCTGCGCTGGCCAGGGGGACAGAGGTCGACCGCCCGGCGCAGGTAGCGCACCGCGGTGGTGGGCGCCCCCTTGCGCGCGGCGGCCCGCGCCCCGCGATGCAACGCGGCGCGGGCCCACTCGTCGTCGATCGGCGTTCCCGCGACGAGGTGGGACGCGACCTCGCCGGGCGCCGCCGCCTCTTCGTGCAGCAGCCGCGCGGCGGTCGTGTGCGCCCGCAGCCGCGTCTCCGGCGGGAGCTCCCCGTAGATCGCCGAGCGGATCATCGGATGGGCGAACGCGACCGGGTCGACCGCGGCCAGCACCCGCGCCTTGACCAGGCGCTCGGCGGCGACGGCGGCGACGCCGAGCTCGAGCTCCGCCAGCCGTGCGACCCAGGCGAGCGGGGCGCCGTCGCCCAGGACCGCGCAGGCCCGCGCCAGCGCGACGGCGTCGGAGCCGAGGCGGGCCAGGCGCAGGACGACGTTGCGGCCCACCGAATGCGGCGCGAACGCCGCGACGCTCGCCGGCTCGGCGGTGCGCCACCGCTCGGGGTCCTGGCGCATCGTCGCGATCAGCTCCTGGACGAGGAACGGATTGCCGCCGGTCGTCGTCCAGCTCGCCTCGACGAACTCCTCCTGCCGGGCGACCGGCAGATCCGTGGCGGCGAGCAGCTCGCGCACGGCGTCGAGGCTCAGCTCCCCTGGGCGCAGCTGGAGCTGCGGCGGCGTCGCCGCCAGGCGCGCGGCCAGCTCCGACTCGGCGCCGGGATCGCCGGTGCGGATCGCGATGAGGAGCGCGACGGGCAGGTCGTCGAGGCGCTGTGCGAGGTAGTTGAGGAAGCGCAGCGACAGCTCGTCCGCCCACTGGACGTCGTCGATCAGGAGGGCGACGGGTCCCCGCTCGGCGAGGTTGACCAGGCACCAGTAGAGCCCGTGGATCAGCGTGAACCGGTCGGCGGTGACGTCGAGCGTGGCGTCCGCGTCGTGCCGGCCCAGGAGCGGCGCGGCCAGGGCGGCGCGGCCGCGGAGCAGGCGGGCGTGCTCCTCCGCGCCGGCCCGCTGGACGCGCGCCTCCAGCAACCGCAGGACGACGCCGAACGGGTAGTCGCCCTCCAACTCGCCGGCGCGGGCGTGGAGGACCTCCATGTGGTCGTCGCGCGCGATGGCCGCCGCGGAGGCGAGCAGCCGGGTCTTGCCGATCCCGCTGGGCCCTTCGATGGCCAGCAGCGCGCCTTGGCCGCGCGCACCGTCGGCGAGCACCCGCCGGATCTGCGCCAGCTCGCGTTCGCGCTCCAGCGGCTCCCCCGTGGGCGACGCTGCGCCAGCGCCTCTCTCACCCCCAGACATCTCCGGCGCAGCAGTATCCCAGCGCTCGCCGGGCGCGGCGCAACCCCACCCGGGGGTGGGGTCAAATCCCCTCCCGCGCAGGGGGCGCGGCCGGGGCCGGGCCCGCCGTAGCGTCGCCGGCGATCACCGTCATCGCCGAACGGAGGCAGGCATGCAGCGCAGCATCGACCGCATTCTCACCACCCATACCGGCAGCCTCCCGCGCCCCGACGACCTCGTCGCGATGCACGTCGCCCATCAGGAGGGTCAGGAGGTCGACGCAGCGGCCTTCGCGCAGCGGGTGCGGACGGCCGTCCAGGAGGCCGTCGCGCGCCAGGTGGGGCTCGGCGTCGACGTGGTCTCCGACGGCGAGATGTCCAAGAACGGCTACATCGACTACACGCGCGACCGCATCGCCGGCTTCTCGGGCGCCATCGACGAGCATGGCGCGTTCTTCTTCGACGACCTCGCGCCCGTGCCGGAGCTCGTCGAGTTCACCTACCAGGACACGCACCTGAAGATCCCGGTGTGCGACGGACCGCTGGAGTACACGGGCCTCGACGCGGTCCAGGCCGACGTCGACGCGTTCTCCGCGGCCCTGGCCGCCTCCCCGGCCACGGAGGCGTTCCTCCCGGCGGCCTCGCCGGGCATCGTGGCGATGTGCGCACCCAACCAGCACTACGGCTCCTACGACGAGTACGTGATGGCGCTCGGCGCGGCGCTGAACGCCGAGTACCGGGCCATCGTCGACGCCGGCTTCCTCGTCCAGGTGGACGCCCCGGACCTGGCGCTGGGGGCGGACTTCCACACCTGGATGTGGTCCGAGATCGAGGCGCGCGGCTTCGAGGCCGTCTCGCTCGTGCACGTCGAGGCGCTGAACCGCGCGCTGGAGGGCATCGACCCCGCGCGGGCGCGCCTGCACCTGTGCTGGGCCAACTACTTCGGCCCGCACACGCACGACCATCCGCTGCCCGAGGTCCTGAAGGCCGCCTTCCGCGCGAACGTCGGCGCCATCAACTTCGAGGCGGCCAACCCCGCCCACGCGCACGAGTGGGAGCGGTTCGGCAGCGAGATCGTCGTGCCCGACGGGATGCTCCTGATCCCCGGCGTGATCGACACCAAGACGCAGGTCGTCGAGGACCCGCGCGCGGTCGCGCAGCGCATCGAGCAATGGGTGCGCGCGGTCGGCCAGGAGAACGTCATCGCCGGGACCGACTGCGGCTTCGGGACCTTCGTCGGCATCGGCACGGTCCACTCGGAGGTCACCTGGATGAAGCTCAAGGCGCTCGCCGACGGCGCGGCCATCGCGACGGAGCGCCTGGCCCGGGCAGGCGTGGCGTCGTAGTACCCCCAGGGGGAATCGAACCCCCGCTACCAGCGTGAAAGGCTGGCGTGCTAACCGCTACACCATGGGGGCGGGTGGCACGCAACGCAGTGTAGGTCTAGTCTGCGCCGGACCCCGCCGCCGTAGCTCAGCTGGTAGAGCAGCTGCCTTTTAAGCAGATGCGCGCAGGTTCGAGTCCTGCCGGCGGCACTCGGTCCCGGGGAGCCGCTCTACGCCGCCGGCCCGACCAGCACCCAGCAGTTCCCGTCCGGGTCGGCGAACGAGGCGTGCTGGCCCCACGGGGCGTCCTGGACGCCGTCGTCGGCGAACGCGACGCCGCGGGCGCCGAGCTCCTCGAACGCCGCATGGGCGTCGTCGGTGCCGAGGACGAGGCCGTGCAGCGACCCCGGAGGCATCGCGTCGAACCATGTCACGAGCGTGATCGAGGCGCCGCCGGCCGGCGGGACCAGCTCGATCCACCGGCGGCCCTCGCCCAGGTCGGCGTCCTCACGCACGGCGAACCCGAGGACGTCGCGGTAGAACGCCTTGGCGCGCTCCTGGTCGGCGACGGGCACCGACACGATGTCGACGCTGAAGTTCACCGGTAGCCGGGACCGTATCGCCTGCGCGGCGCGCTGTCAGCCCCCGTCCCAGTACGCTCGCCCCCCGCCATGTCGACGCCCGCCCTCTCGTCGCGCAGCTGGTCGCACCCGAGGCGCGCCGTACCGCTCGGCGGCCTCGGGGCCATCACGCTCTCGTCGCTCGCGCTCGCGCTGCTGTCGCTGCTCATGCCGAGCACGCCGACCTACGACCCGTACGCATGGCTGATCTGGGGCCGCGAGCTCCTGCACCTCGACCTCAACACCGAGTTCGGCCCGTCCTGGAAGCCGCTGCCGGTCCTCTTCACGACCGTCTTCGCGATCGTCCCGTCGGCGGCGCCGGACCTCTGGGTCGCGGTCGCGCGGGCCGGCGCGATCGCCGCGATCGCACTCGCCTTCCGCGTCACGTGGCGGCTCGGCGGCGGCCTCGCCGGCGGGCTCGTCGCGGCCGCCTGCCTCGCGGTCTCCACCGGCTTCCTGCGCTTCGCCTGGATCGGCGACTCGGAGGGCCTCCTCGTCGCGCTCCTGCTGGCCGCGATCGACCTCCATCTCTCGGGCCGCCGCCGCGCCGCGCTGTGGATCGCCTTCGCCGCCTGCCTGCTGCGCCCGGAGGCGTGGCCGTTCGCCGGCCTCTACGCGCTCTGGCTGTGGCGGGCCGAGCCGTCGCTGCGGCGCACCGTGATCGGCATGGTGATCGGCGGCGCCGTCCTCTGGTTCGGACCCGAGCTGTGGGGCTCGGGCAACCCGCTTCGCGCGGGCGAGCGCGCGCGCGATCCCAACCCAAACGCGATCGCCTTCGCCGACCACCCGGCCTGGGAGGCGGTCAAGCGCACGGTCGCGATGACGCCGTGGCCGGCCAAGCTCGGCTTCCTGGTCGTCGCGGCCGGGTGGATCACCGGGTGGTGGCGCGACCGCCGCGTCGGCCTGCTCGCGCTGGCCGCCATCGGCTGGACCGGTGTGGTCGCCGCGATGACCGAAGGCGGCTTCTCCGGCAACGCGCGCTACATGATCGCTCCGGTCGGCCTGCTGTGCGTCGTCGGCGGGCTCGGCTGGGCGAAGGCGTTCGCGCTCGCCGGACGGCTCGGACCGACCGCGGCCGCGGCCGCCACGATCGCGGCACTGGCGATCGCCGCGGCGCTGCTCGTCTCCCCGGCCAAGATCCTGCCCGACAACGCCCGCGCCGTGCGCAACGAGGCGCGCCTCATGGACGCGCTCACCGGCGCCGTCGACGCTGCCGGCGGGCCCGCGAAGGTCCGGGCCTGTGGGTCGATCACCACCGGCCCGTTCCAGGTGACGCCGCTCGCCTGGCGGGTCGAGACGCACATCCGCCGCATCGACCTCGTCCCGACCGTCCCGGGCACCGTGTTCCGCTCGGCCCCGCCGCCGCGCACGATCCCCGGCGCACCGCCGATCGACGTCGGCGACCGCCGCTGGAAGGCGGTCGCGCGCGTCGATCCGTGGCAGGTCCTGCAGGCGTGCCGGGAGAGGTCCGCTGAGTAGTCTGTCGAGCGTGGCAACCGCCGCCCAACGCCGTCCGGGCGCGGTCTGGGCGCGGTCGGACGTCGGCACTCGGGTGCTCGAGGGTGCCGGCCTGCTCGCCCTGATCGCCCTCTCGCTGCTCCTTCGCACCCGGGAGATCGACACCCATTTCTGGATCGACGAGGGGCTGTCGATCGGCATCGCCGACCGCTCGCTGCTCGACATCCCCGGCGTGCTGCTCCAGGACGGCTCACCGCCGCTGTACTACATGCTGCTGCACGGGTGGATGCTGCTGGCCGGCGACGGCGTCGCCGCGACCCACTGGCTGTCGCTGATCTGCGCGCTGCTCTGCATCCCCGTCGGCTTCTGGGCGGGCATCAGCCTCGCGGACCGCCGCACCGGCTGGGTGCTCGCCGTCCTCGCCGCGCTGTGCCCGTTCCTGACGAGCTACGCACAGGAGACGCGGATGTACGCGCTCATCGTGCTGCTCGGACTGGTCGCCGTCACCTGCTTCCTGCACGCGTACGTCTATGGCCGGCGCGCGTACCGCATCCCGTTCGGCCTGACGCTCGCGGCGCTCCTCTACACCCACAACTGGGCCTTCTTCCTCGGCGCCGGGTTCGCGATCTGCCTCGTCGTCATCTGGGCGGCGACCCCCGCGCTCGACCGGCGGGCGCTGCTGCGGGACGCCGCGGTCGGCTTCGGCATCGCGATCGTCCTCTACCTGCCCTGGGTCCCCAGCCTCGTCTCCCAGACGCTCCACACCGGCGCCCCGTGGGCCACCGCGCCGACGGCCAAGACCCTCCTGCACTGGCCCGACCTGCTCCTCGGCGGCTTCGCCGGGACGATCGCGGTCCTGCTCGCCGCCGGCGCCGGGCTGGCCACGCTGGCGCGCAGCGGCGCGCGCGAGCGGCGGGTCGTCGTGCCGGTCCTCGTGGTGCTGGCGATCGCGCCGATCGTCGTCGCCTGGGTGCTCTCGCAGGCGTCGCCGGCCTGGGCCACGCGCTACCTGGCGATCGCGGTCGCGCCGATGCTGCTCATGGCCGCGGTCGGCCTGCGCCGCGCCGGCTGGCTGGGCGTCGCGGGGCTCGCGCTCCTCGTCGCCATGTGGATCCCGGCCGCCGCACCGAGCTCGAAGAGCAACGCGCACTACGTCGCCACCACCCTCGGCAAGGAGCTGCAGCGCGGCGATCTCGTCATCTCCACGCAGCCCGAGCAGGTGCCGGTCCTCCACTACTACCTGCCCAAGGACCTCGACCTGCGCTACGCCACGCCGTTCGGCATGCAGGAGGACCTCGGCGTGACCGACTGGCGCGACGGCGCCGAGCACTTCGACCGCACCGGCGTGACCAAGGACCTCATGCCGCTGCTCGACCGAGTCCCCGTCGGCGGGCAGGTGTTGCTCGTGCGGCCGATCATCGCCAACCCGGCCCGCTGGCGCGCGCCGTGGACGAGCCGGGTGCGCGACCGCTCGATCGAGTACGAGGGCGTCATGCGCGGGGACCCGCGCTTCGAGCTGGTCGCTACAGTGCCGGAGGGCTACGGGAGCTCGCCCGGGCCCAATCCGCTGCTGGGCCTGCTGTTCCGCAAGTACAAGGAGCAGTAGGGATTTCTGCATCAATGTCCGAACGTCCCCTCGTGGAGATCACTCCGGAGCGCCCGGTGCTCGTGCTCGGCGGCGGCCCCGCCGGCCTGACCGCCGGCTACCTGCTGGCCAAGGCCGGCAAGCCCGTCGTCGTGGTCGAGGCCGAGGAGCAGGTCGGCGGCATCGCCAAGACCGTCGTCGACCAGGAGGGCTACCGCTTCGACCTCGGCGGCCACCGCTTCTTCACGAAGGTCCAGGAGGTCGACGACCTCTGGCACGAGATCATGGGCGACGAGTTCCTGCGTCGCCCGCGCCAGTCGCGGATCTACTGGAACGGGAAGTTCCTCGAGTACCCGCTCGAGGGGCGTGACGTCATCCGCAAGCTCGGGCCCATCGAGCTCACCCGCTCCGGGCTGTCGTACCTGCGCGCGGTGTTCAAGCGCAAGGGCGACGAGGCGTCGCTGGAGGAATGGGTCTCCAACCGCTTCGGCTGGCGCCTCTACCAGCTCTTCTTCAAGACCTACACCGAGAAGGTGTGGGGCGTGCCGTGCAGCGAGCTGCGGGCCGAGTGGGCGGCGCAGCGGATCAAGGGGCTGTCGTTCTTCAGCGCCGCGAAGGCCGCGTTCGTCGGCAACAAGGGCAACAAGATCAAGTCGCTGATCAGCGAGTTCAACTACCCGCGCTACGGCCCCGGCCAGATGTGGGACACGATGACGCAGCGCATCCGCGAGCGCGGCGGCGAGGTGCGCACCGAGGCGCCGGTCACCTCGATCGAGGTTCGCGACGGCGAGATCGTCGAGGTCGTCGCCGGCGGCGTGACCTACACGCCGAGCGCGGTGATCTCGTCGCTGGCGCTGCGCGACACCGTGAAGCTCGCGCGCCCCGACCGGGCCGAGGCGGTCGACCAGGCGGCGCGCGACCTGCGCTACCGGGACTTCATGACGGTCGCGCTCGTGGTCGACGGCGACGACCTGTTCCCCGACAACTGGATCTACATCCACGACCCGGGCGTGCGCGTCGGGCGCATCCAGAACTTCCGCTCGTGGTCGCCGTGGATGGTCCCCGACCCCACGACGGCCTCCGTCGGCCTCGAGTACTTCTGCTTCGCCGGCGACGACCTGTGGACCAGCGACGACGACGCGCTCGTCGAGCTGGCCAAGCGCGAGATCGGCCAGCTCGGGCTCGCCGACCCGGCGCGGGTCAAGCGCGGGACGGTCGTGCGGGTGCCGATGGCCTACCCGATGTACGACCGCGACTACGCGGCGCGCGTGGAGACGATCAAGGGCTGGCTGGCGGGGATCGCCAACCTCCAGCAGGTCGGCCGCAACGGGCTGCACCGCTACAACAACAGCGACCACTCGATGCTGACCGCGATGCGCGCGGTCGACAACCTGCTGCTGGGCACCGAGCACGACCTGTGGGCGGTCAACGCCGAGTCCGTCTACCACGAGACGGACGAGAACCCGGACCCGAACCCGTACCCGTACCGCGAAGGCGCGGAGCCGGCGCTGCGCGAGCCGGTCTCCGAGTCCGCCTAGACGCCCAGGCGCTGCGCCAGGTGGCCGGCGCGGAAGCCGCGCCGCTCGCCGAGGCGGGCCAGCGGCGGCAGCACCAGGCGTTGGATCGCCGGTGGCGGCAGCGGCGGGAAGCCGAGCTCGACCATGTCCTTGTGGCGCTCGGCGACGACCGCCGCGATCATCAGCGCGCGCGGGCTCTTGGGCAGCGCGTGGCGGGTGGTGAGCCCGGCGCGGCCGAGCGCCGCCGCGTCCTCGAGGAACTCCTGCAGCGTCGACGGCGGGCGCACGTGGCAGACCATGTGCACCTCGGCGTCGGTCTCGTTGCGATAGGCGTGGCGCGTCCCCGCCGGGACGACGACCGTCTCGCCGGGCTCGGCGGTGCGCCAGCGGCGGCCGGCGAGGAAGCTCGGCCGGCCCGCGAGGACCTCGAAGTGCTCTTCGATCGTCGGGTGGCGATGCGGGGTCACGCCGCCGCCCGGGTCGACCCACGTCTCGACGTGCAGGATCGGCGCCCCGCCGGGCCCCGTGCTGCGCCGGAACGAGAGCCGCTGGCGCAGCACCGGGTCGTGGACGACGTCGGGCTGGTCGGTCGAGGAGGCCATGACCGACCAGTACCCCGACGCGGCCGCTCAGTGCTTGAAGTGGCGCCGACCCGTGACGACCATCGGGACGCCGGCCGCGTCGGCGGCCGCGATCGTGTCCTCGTCGCGCACCGAGCCGCCCGGCTGGATGATCGCCCGCACGCCCGCGGCGATCGCGGCCTGCGGGCCGTCGGCGAACGGGAAGAACGCGTCGGAGGCGAGCACGGCGCCCTCGATCGGCGATTGCGCCTTGCGGATCGCCAGCTCGACCGAGTCGACGCGGCTCATCTGCCCGGCGCCGATGCCGATCGTCGCCAGGTCCTTGGCCAGGACGATCGCGTTGGACTTCACGTGGCGCGAGACCCGCCAGGCGAACAGCAGGTCCTCCCACTGGCGCTCGTCGGGCGCGGCCTGCGTCACGACCTGCATCGTCTCGCGCTCGTCGACGTCGAGGTCGCGGTCCTGGACGAGCAGCCCGCCCTCGACCTGGCGCAGGTCGAGCTGCGGTGCGACCGGGCGGCGGCGCTCCTCGTCGTCGAGGATGCGCACGTTCGGCTTGCGGGTGAGGATCTCCAGCGCGTCGTCGTCGTAGCCGGGCGCGATGAGGACCTCGATGAACTGCTGCGAGAGCGCCTCGGCGAGCGGCGCGTCGACGCGCCGGTTCAGCGCGATGATGCCGCCGAACGCGCTCACGGGGTCGCACGCGAACGCCTTGCGGTAGGCGTCCAGCGGCCCCGTCGCGACCGCCACCCCGCAGGGGTTGTTGTGCTTGACGATCACGCACGCCGGCACCTCGAAGTCGCGCACGGCGGCGCGGGCGGCGTCGAGGTCGAGCAAGTTGTTGAACGACAGCTGCTTGCCGTGGCGCTGGGCGACCGTCGACAGCACGTGGCGCCGGGTCCCGACCTGCGTGTAGAAGGCGGCGCGCTGGTGCGGGTTCTCGCCGTACGGCAGATCGGTCACCTTCTCGAAGGCGCGCAGGAACAGCGGCGGGAAGTCCTCGACCTGCTCGGAGAACCAGCGGGCGATCGCCGTGTCGTAGCGGGCGGTGAGCGCGAACGCCTCGCCGGCGAGCGCGCGGCGCGTGTCGAGCGAGAGCCGGCCGTCGGAGAGCTGCAGCTCGCCGAGGACGGCGTCGTAGGACTCGGGCTTGACGACCACCGCGGTGAACGCGTGGTTCTTGGCCGCCGCGCGGATCATCGTCGGGCCGCCGATGTCGATGTTCTCGATGACCTCGTCGTCCGCGACGCCGCGCCGGGCGGCGGTGCGCTCGAACGGATAGAGGTTCACGCAGACGAGGTCGATCCACTCGATCCCGTGCTCGCGGGCGGCCTCGACGTGCTCGGCGTCGTCGCGGATGGCGAGCAGCCCGCCGTGGAGCTTGGGATGGAGCGTCTTCAGGCGGCCGTCCATCATCTCCGGGAAGCCGGTGAGGTCGTCGACGGGACGGACGGTCAGGCCGGCCTCGCGCAGCGCCTTCGCCGTGCCGCCCGTCGAGACCAGCTCGACCCCGAGCGCTGCCAGTCCCTGGGCGAAGTCGACGATCCCGCGCTTGTCGGAGACGGACAGCAGGGCGCGGCGCACGCGCACGTCGCCGGGAGCGGTGAGGGGAGCGGGATCGGCCATGGGCCGGAGCCTAGAACGCGGGGCGGTTTCGCCGCCCGCCGCCCGGGCAACCGGGACCCATGAGCGACGAGGCCGACCGGGCGATCGAGCGCGCCGAGCACGAGGGCGAGGCGAAGGCCGATCGGCTCGAGCACTTCAAGGAGCAGCTCGACGAGCGCATCGAGGACAGCCGCGAGCGGCTCGAGAAGGTGCGCCGGACGACCGGCGACACCGCCGAGCCGGTCGCGGGCGACTGGGAGGAGACCGACGACGCGGCCGGCGGCGAGGATCCGGCGGGCGCAGCGCGGGAGGCCGCCGACGACGAGGCCAGCCGCGGCGGGGTTCGGCGTGGCTGAGCTGCGATCCGTCGACGACGCCCTCGCGCTGGTCCTCGGATCGGCCTAGCGGTCGATCAGGATCCGGCGCGGGTTGGCCGGGTCGCGGCGCAGGGCGCCGCGGGCGAAGAGGCGGACCGCCTCGGGGAGCAGGCGGTGCTCGAGCGGGCGCAGCGCGTCGTGGACGGCGTCGGGATCGGTGGCGCCCGCGGGGAGCTCGATCGCCGCCTGGAGCACGATCGGGCCGGTGTCCACGCCCTCGTCGACGAAGTGGACGGTGACGCCGGTGACCTTCACGCCGTAGGCGACGGCCTGGGCGATCGCCCCGATGCCCGGGAACGCGGGCAGCAGCGCCGGGTGGACGTTGAGGACGCGGTCGGGGAAGCGGGCGAGGAAGCGCGCGCCGAGCAGCTGCATGTAGCCGGCGAGGACGACCAGCTCGACGCCGGACGCCTCCAGCCAGTCGGCGATCGCCGCGTCGCGCGCCTCCCGTGACGCGTAGTCGTCGCGCGGGAAGACGCGGGTGGGGACGTTCGCGCGCTGGGCGCGCTCCAGCGCGAACGCGTCGGGCTTGTCGGAGGCGACCGCGACGATCTCGGCCTCCTGGCCGTGCACCGTCCCCAGCAGCGCCTCGAGGTTCGTGCCGGAGCCCGAGGCCAGGACGCCGACGCGCAGGCGGGCGGCGGTCATGCAACCGCCTCCTCGGGGGTCGCGCTGCCGGCCCGTGAGCGCCGCGTGGCGTCGCCGTGCGTCGCTGCCCGGCTCACGCGGCGAGCCCCTCCGGCACGGCCGGATCGGCGACGGCCAGCGTCGGGGCCGCGCCGCCGCTCGAACGCAGACATCCGGCGGCGAGCAGCGCGTCGATCCGCGCGCGGACGTCCTCGGCGCGCAGCTCGCCGAAGGTGCCGTAGCCGGGGAGGCCGTCGTAGGCATGCGCGCGGATCGCCTTCGCGCGGCTGCCCCGGAGGATCTCGACCGCCCGCGTGCGCCCGACCGGCGGCCGCGCGGCGGCGACGACCGCGAGGATCGCGCGGTCGAGGTCATCGAGAGGACCGGACCAGGCACGCGCCGGAGCGGCGCGACCGCCGGCCGAGCGGTCGGGCGCCGCGACGGCGGGCCGCCCCACGGGCGTGACGCGCCGCAGGCCCCCGCTGCGCCGACCACCGGCTGCCCGCACGTCCGCCGGCACCGCGTCTCGTGGCGCGCAACGGTCGCAGCACGGCACGCCGTCGTCGGTCGCCGGCTTCGCCCCATCGCCGAAGTGGCGCAGGATCGCCGTGCGCCGGCAGCCGCGCCCCTCCACGAAGCCCCAGATCGAGCGGTACTGGCGCCAGCGCGCGCGCTCGGCCTCACCGGCGCTCTCCCGGCACGCCGCCCGGGCCGGACCGTCGTAGCGGCCGAGGATCCGGCCGCGGACGCGGTCCGGCGTCGAGGGCGCAGGCTGCACCACGCCGGCCCGCGCGAGATGGCCGACGATCGCGCGTACCTGCTCCTCCTCGCAGCCCTGCGCGATCAGCTCGTCGAGCCCGACGTCGTAGCGATCGTCGGTCGCGCGAGCCCGCAGCCGCTCGGCCACGCGCCGCAGCAGCCCGTCGTCGACCTGCGCGCGCTGGATGAAGAACACATGCAGGCCCTTGTCGCGCGACTCGGAGAACAGCAGCGCCCGCGCCGGCGCCCCGTCGCGCCCGGCGCGCCCCGCCTCCTGGTAGTACGCCTCCAGCGAGCCGGGGACCGACGCGTGGCAGACCGTCCGCACGTCGGCCTTGTCGACGCCCATGCCGAACGCGTTGGTCGCCACGACCACGTCGACCGCGCCGGCCATGAACCGCCGCTGGGCCTCGGCGCGGGCGGCCCGGCCCAGGCCCGCGTGGTAGGCGACGACCTCGCAGTCCAGCTCGCGGGCGAGCAGTCCCGCCAGCGTCTCCGTGCCGGCGCGCGTCCCGGCGTAGACGATCGCCGGCCGGGCCGCCGGATCGGCGAGCGCCGCCGCGATCCGCCGGTGCTTGTCGGCGGTCGCCTCGCACGGCACGACCGCGAACGTGAGGTTGGGCCGGTCGAAGCCGGTGGTCACCCGGACCGGGTCGTCGAGCTGGAGCCGCCGCACGATGTCGCGCGCCACGTGGGGCGTCGCCGTCGCGGTCGAGGCGACGATCGCCTTCGCCCCCAGCCAGCGCGCCGCGTCGGCCAGGCGGAAGTAGTCGGGCCGGAAGTCGTGGCCCCATTGCGACACGCAGTGCGCCTCGTCGACGACGAACAGCCCGACGTCGACGCCGGCGATCCCGTCGAGGAACGCCGGCGAGGAGAACCGCTCGGGCGCGACGTACAGCAGGCGCAGCTGCCCCAGCCGCGCACGCTCGAGCGCCGCGCGGTTGGCCTCCGCGCCCGCCTGGGCGTTGACGAGCGCCACCTCCGGCGAGACCCGCGCCAGCGCCTCGACCTGATCCTGCATGAGCGACACCAGCGGCGAGACGACGATCGTCAGGTCGCGCCGCATGAGCGCGGGCAGCTGGTAGCAGAGCGACTTGCCGGCGCCGGTCGGCATGACCACGAGCACGTCGCGCGTCTGGAGCGCCGCGCGCACCGCCTCCTCCTGGCCGGGGCGGAAGTCGGCGAAGCCGAAGTGCTCGTGCAGGGCGGCGCGGGGATCCATCGGGCGCCGAACGCTAGCGCCGCGCGCGGCGCCAGCGCCGACGTCAGACGCGCGCCATCGGCAGCTCGAGCGCGTACTTGCCGTTGGCGTCGTCGCCGTCCTCGAGCGGGTAGCGGCCCGAGAAGCAGGCGTCGCAATGGGTGTCGGGCGATCCGCCGACCGCCTCGTAGACCCCGTCCAGCGACAGGTAGTGCAGCGAGTCGCATCCCAGCTCGGCAGCGACCTCCTCGGCGCTGCGGCCGTGGGCGATCATCTCCTCGCGGGTGGACATGTCGATGCCGTAGTGGCAGGGGTGGCGGATCGGCGGTGCCGAGATGCGCATGTGCACCTCCGACGCGCCCGCGTCGCGCAGCATCTGCACGATCTGTCGGGTCGTGTTGCCGCGCACGATCGAGTCGTCGACGACGATCAGCCGCTTGCCGCCGACCACCTCGGGCAGCGGGTTGAACTTCAGCCGCAGGCCGTGCTTGCGCAGCTCCTGCCCGGGCTGGATGAACGTCCGCGCGACGTAGCGGTTCTTGACGAAGCCGTCGTCCTGCGGCAGCCCGGACGCGCGCGCCAGCCCGCGGGCGGCGGCGTTGCCGGAGTCGGGCACCGCGATGACGAGATCGGCCTCGACCGGCGCCTCGCGCCACAGGATCTCGCCCATCTTCGCGCGCGAGACCTGCAGGACGTTGCCGCCCATCCGCGAGTCGGGGCGGGCGAAGTAGATGTACTCGAAGACGCAGAACGCCTCGCGGGCGCCCTCGACGACCTGCCGCGTCTTGATCCCCCGCTCGCCGAGGCAGACCATCTCGCCCGGCAGCACGTCGCGCAGCAGCTGGGCGTTGATGATGTCGAACGCGCACGACTCGCTGGCCAGGCAGTAGCGCTCGCCGAGCTGGCCGAGCGCCAGCGGCCGCAGCCCGGACGGGTCGCGGAAGCCGATGACCTGGTCGCCGGTCAGCACGACCGTCGAGAAGGCGCCGCGCAGCCGCGGGATGACGTCGGCGATCGCGTCCTCGACGCGCTCGGCGGGATGCGTCGCGATCAGCGCCGCGATGATCTCGGAGTCCGAGGTCGACGAGAAGGCGACGCCGCGCTCGCGCAGGTCCGCGTGCAGCTCGACCGCGTTGGTGAGGTTGCCGTTGTGGGCGAGCGCGATCTCGTGGCGGTCCGAGCGCCAGACCGGCTGCGAGTTCTCCCACGCGTTGGAGCCCGTCGTCGAGTAGCGCACGTGACCCACGGCCAGATCGCCGACCAGCGCCCGCAGCGACTGCTCGTCGAAGACCTGCGAGACGAGGCCGAGGTCGCGCTGGGTCATGATGTGGCCGCCGACGTCCGTCGCCGCGATCCCGGCCGACTCCTGGCCGCGGTGCTGCAGGGCGTAGAGCGCGAAGTAGGCGAGGCGGGAGACGTCGCTCTCGGGCGCGTAGATCCCGAAGACCCCGCACTCGTCGCGCGGGCCGTCGCGAAGGTCTGGGGTCACGAGGGCAGTCTAGCCGTGGTGGTGGGCGGGTTCGGCCGGCTCGTCGCGCAGCACGATCGCCAGGAGCCCGGGGAAGCGAGCCTCGAGGTCCGCGCGGCGCAGCTCGGTGAGCTTGGCGGTCCCCTGCTGCACCTGACGGATGAGCCCGTTCTCGCGCAGGACGCGCCAGTGATGCGTGCGCGTGGCCTTCGAGACCGGGACGTCGATCGTGCCGCAGGCGCACGGCGCGTCGCGGCGGGCGAGCTCGCGCACCATCCGCAGCCGGATCGGATCGCTGAGGGCGTGCATCACGCCTTCCAGACGCAGCTCGTCCACCTCGGGATGGTGCAACACGGCGGCGGTGGCCATGACCCGATTGTAGTACGAGAGATCTCGAACAAGTGTTGTACGGTGTTCATCGAACCAATGCCCTCTCGCCCCGCCCCCGCCCTCGCCCTCGCCGCCAGCTCCCTCGCCTTCGCGCTCGTCCTCCTGGACACCTCGGTCGTGAACGTCGCCCTGCCCGCGATCCGCGAGGATCTCGGCGCCTCGGTCAGCGCGCTGCAGTGGATCGTCAACGGCTACACGCTCGTGCTCGCGGCGCTGCTGCTCTCGGCGGGCGCCCTGTCGGACCGCCTCGGCGCCCGGCGGATGATGCGCGGCGGCGTCGTCGTCTTCGCGCTCGCCTCCGCCGCCGCCGCGCTCGCGCCGACGACCGCGGCGCTCATCGCGGCCCAGGTGCTGCTGGGCATCGGCGCCGCCGCGCTCGTGCCGGCGTCGCTCACGCTGCTCAGCCACGCCTATCCCGACCCGGTCCGCCGGGCCCGCGCGGTCGGCGTCTGGGCGACCGTGTCCGCTTCGGCGTTCGCCTCCGGCCCCGTGCTCGGCGGCCTGCTCATCGATGCGATCGGGTGGCGCGCCATGTTCGCCGTCAACCTGCCCTTCGCCGCCGCCGTCGCGGTGCTGCTGGCGCGCGGCGTCGCCGAGACGCCGCGCGCGGCCGCCCGCGGCGTGGACGTCCGCGGCCAGGTCAGCGCCGTCGCCGCGCTGGCCGCGCTGACCTTCGCGATCATCGAGAGCCGCTCGCAGGGCTGGGGATCGCCGGCCGTGCTCGGCGGCTTCGCCGTGGCGATCGCGGCGGGCGCCGCGTTCGTCCACGCCGAGCGCACCAGCCCGGCGCCGATGCTCCCGCTGAGCCTCTTCTCGTCGCGTGTCTTCTCGGCCTCGACCGCGGCCGGTGCGCTGGTGAGCTTCGCCGTCTACGGCCAGCTGTTCCTGCTCTCGCTGTACTTCCAGGACGTGCGGGGCCTCTCGGCGCTGGAGACCGGGCTGGCGTTCCTGCCGCAGCCGGTCGTCTTCGCGCTGGCCGGGATCCCGGCCGGACGGCTCGTCGCGCGGGTCGGACCGCGCGTGCCGCTGATGCTCGGCGGCACGCTCGCCGCCGCCGGTGCGCTGCTCCTCCTCTCGACCGGGGCGACCACGCCCTACCTGCAGCTCGTCGCCGGGCTGGTGCTGTTCGGCGCGGGCGGCGGGGCGGCGATCCCCGCGCTGACCGCCGCGGTGGTCTCCAGCGCGCCGCCGGCGCAGGTGGGCGTCGCCTCGGCGGCGCTGAACGCCAGCCGCCAGACCGGCGGCGTCCTCGGCGTCGCGGTGCTCGGCGGCATGGCGGGGACGGGCGGCGACTTCCTGGCCGGCATGCACGTGGCGCTGCTCGTCGCGGCCGCCGCCCTCGGCGCGATCGCGCTGCTGGGCTCCACCCTCACCGCGCGGCGCCCGGTCGCGACGTAGGGACGCTCACGCCTCGGCCTCGACCAGCCGGGCGCGCGGCAGCAGGCGATCCAGCCAGCCGGGCAGCCACCAGTTGCGCTCGCCCAGCAGCTGCATCACCGCCGGCACGAGCACGAGGCGGACGATCGTCGCGTCGACGAGGATCGCCGTTGCCATGCCGGCGCCGATCAGCTTCAGGAACACCTCCGGGCTGAGCACGAACGCGCCGAAGACCGCCACCATGATGAGCGCGGCCGCGGTGATCACCCGGGCCGTGCGGGCGAGGCCGTCGACGACCGCGTCGCTCGTCGACCCGTGGCGATCGCGCTCCTCGCGGATGCGCGAGAGGAGGAACACCTCGTAGTCCATGCTCAGCCCGAAGAGGATCGCGAACATCATCACCGGGATGAACGGCGCGATCGGCAGCTCCGTGTCGATGCCGATGAGCTGTCCGGCCCAGCCGCCCTGGGCCAGCAGCGCGATGACGCCGTAGGCCGCGCCGATCGACAGCAGGTTCATCGCGCCGGCCTTGAGCGCCACGACCGGCGCGCGGAAGGCGACGAGCAGCAGCAGGAACGAGAGCGCGACCACGCCGCCGATGAACAGCGGCAGCCGGTCCGCCGTCGCTTGCCCCTGGTCGACCGTCGCCGCCGTCGCGCCCCCGAGGTGCACGCCGCTCAGCCCGGCCTGCGCCAGCGGGCCGTCGCGCAGGTCCGCGACGAGGTCCTGGGTGCGCGCGTCCTGCGGCGCGGTCGTCGGGGTCACCGCCAGCAGCGCCGTGTCGCCGTCGCGGCTGAACTGCACCGGCGAGACCGAGGCCACCCCCGGGTGGTCGCGCAGCTCGCCGGCCAGCTCGCGCGCCGCGCCGCGGTCGGCCGCGTCCGGCGTGTCCGCGACGACCATCAGCGGCCCGTTGGAGCCGGGGCCGAACCCGCGCGCGAGCAGGTCGTAGGCCTCGCGGGTCGTCGTGCCGGAGCGGTCGTTGCCCGCGTCGGGCTGCCCCAGGCGCATCGTGGTGACCGGCGCGGCGAGCAGCAGCAGGACCAGGACCGCGGCGAGCGCCGCGACGAGAGGCCGGCGCTGCACCGCGCGCGCCCAGCGCGCGGCGCGGGTCGCCGACGGGTCGGGCGCCGCGACGCGCCGGCCGGGGATCGCCAGCCGCTCGATCGAGCGCCCCGCCACGCCGAGCAGCGCCGGCACGAGGGTCAGCGCCGCGAGCACCACGACGGCCACCGCGATGAGCGTCGCCACCGCCACGCCGTACAGGTACGGCAGGCCCATGAGGAACAGGCCGAGCAGCGAGATGCCGACCGTCGCGCCGGCCACGAGCACCGAGCGCCCGGCGGTGGCCATCGCCTCGACCGCGGCGTCGGCGACCGTCGCCCCGCGGGCCAGCGCCGCCCGGTGGCGCGTGAGGATCAGCAGCGCGTAGTCGATGCCGACGCCGAGCCCGATCATCGCGCCGACCTGCGGCGCCCAGTCGGGGACGTCCATCACGGCGGCCAGCACGCCGATGAGCGAAGCGGAGACGCCGAGGCCGACGAGCGCGGCGGCGATCGGCAGCCCGGCCGCGACGACCGTGCCGAACGTGACGAGCAGGACGAGCGCCGCGACGATCAGCCCGACCATCTCCGACGAGAGCCCGCTCTCCTCGCGGATGCCGTCCACCCAGCCGCCCTCGACCGCCATCGTCACCCCGCCGGGCGACGACGAGACCAGCTCGCGCAGCCCCTCGCCGGACGAGCGCGGCACCTCGTCGGGCCGGCGGTCGAGCGCGAGGCGCACGACGCCCACCGTCCCGTCCGGAGAGATCTCGGCGTCGCGCACCGTCGCCCCACGCTGGAAGCCCGGCAGCGTGCCGGCATGCGCCAGCACGCGGTCGACCTCGGCCGCCACGGCAGGGTTGCGCGCTCCCTGCGGCGACGTCCAGACGACGTCGACGGTCCGCTCCGAGCGGTCCGGGAAGCGCTCCTGGAGCAGATCGGCCGCCGCCTTGGACTCCGAGCCCGGCGTGGCGTAGTCGGCGGTGTAGGAGCCCGCCAGCGCACCGCCGCCGGCGACCGCGACGACGAGCGCGACGACCCACACGGCCAGCACGGAGCGCCGGCGGCGGAGGGTCCAGGCGGCCAGCCGTCCAAGCGGGCTGGCGGCGAACGGGGCGGTGGCTGGGTCGGGCACGCGGCGCTCCTTCGGCGAGTCGGGGGCCATCGCCGGGGACGCTACGTCCGGGCCGGGCGCGCGTCGTCGGCCCGCGGGACGCTCTTGGCCTTGCTCCTGGAGCAGTACGTCAGGCGGCCGGCTGCTGCCGGGGGACGACGAGCCCGCTCTCGTAGGCGAGCACGACGAGCTGCGCGCGATCGCGCGCGCCGGTCTTCATGAGCACGCGCGAGACGTGCGTCTTGGCGGTCAGCGGCGAGACGACGAGCCGGTCGGCGATCTCCTGGTTGCTGAGCCCGGCGGCGACGAGCGCCAGGACCTCGCGCTCGCGGGCGGTCAGCTGGTCGAGGTCGTCGGGCGCGGGCGCGGCGTGGGCCGGCTGCGGCTGGGCGACGTAGGCCTCGATCAGCCGGCGGGTGATCCGCGGCGCCAGCAGCGCCTCGCCCGAGGCGACGACCCGCACGGCGCTGACCAGCTCGGCCGGCTCGACGTCCTTGAGCAGGAAGCCGCTGGCGCCGGCGCGCAGGGCGCCGAAGACGTACTCGTCCAGCTCGAAGGTGGTGAGCACGACGACGCGGGTGTCGGCCAGCGCCGGGTCGGCGGTGATTCGAGCGGTGGCCTCCAGGCCGTCCATGCGCGGCATGCGCACATCCATGAGGACCACGTCGGGCCGCTCGCGGCGGGCCAGCTCGAGCGCCTCCTCGCCGTCGCAGGCGGCGCCGACCAGCGCGATGCCCTCCTCGCCGTCCAGCAGCGCCGAGAACCCGGCGCGCACGAGCGACTGGTCGTCGGCCAGCGCGACGCGGATCGTCATTTGGCGAGCCCCGGCGCCGGCGTGCGCAGCCCGGCGGCGATCCCGGTCGCGAGCGGCAGGCGCGCGAGGACGCCCCAGCCGCCCTCCGGCCGGCGGCCGGCCCGGACCTCGCCCCCGACCGCCGCGGCACGCTCGTGCATGCCCCGCAGGCCGCTGCCGGAGCCGGCGGTCTGGACCTCGCCGGCGACCCGCCCGTCGTCGACCACCTCGATCTCCAGCGCGTCGGCCACCACCGCGAGGCGCACGTCCGCGCGCCGCGCCGCCGACGCGTGGCGCAGCACGTTCGTCAGCGCCTCCTGGACGATCCGGTAGCCCGCCGCCGAGACCGCCGACGGGACCACGGCCGGCTCCACGTCGCGGCGCACCGCCACGTCCAGGCCGGCGGCGCGCACCCCGTCGGCCAGCTCGTCGATCGAGCCCAGCCCGCGGACGGGGCTCGTCGGCGCGGGCGTCGCGGGCTCGCGCAGGACGCCGAGCGTCGAGCGCAGGTCGGTCAGCGCCTCGCCCGACACGCGCTTGATCTCGGCCAGTGCCTCCAGCGCCGCCTCGGGGCGCCGCGCGACGACGTGGGCGGCGACCCCGGCCTGCACGTTGATCGCCACCATCGCGTGCGCGACCACGTCGTGGACCTCGCGCGCGATGCGCAGCCGCTCCTCGCCGACGCGCCGCAGCGCCTCTTCCTCGCGCGCGGCGGCGGCCCGCGCCATGCGCTCCTGGACGGCGCACTTGTAGTCGAGGTGGCTGCGGACCGCGATCCCGGCCAGCAACGGCAGCCCCACCATCAGCAGGTTCTTCAGCGTCTCGACCTCGAGCAGCCCGTGGTCGGAGAAGAGCGCGTTGGCGACCAGCGCCACGGGAAGCATCGCCCCCGCCGCGACCAGCGCCGTGCGCGGCGGCCGCTGCCGCGCGACCGTGTACAGCGCGATCATCGGCGCGAGCGCCGACGTGGGGACCGGGGTGAGCCAGTGCAGCGCGGCGAACATCGCGACGGTGGTCGCGACGAGCACCGCGACCGGCGCCAGCGTGCGGACGGCGAGCGGCGCGCACACAGCGAGGCCGGACAGGACGCCGAGCGCCGTGATGCCGTGCCCCTTCGGGCCGAGCGCGCACAGCAGCGCGGCGACGAGCACGAGGGCGGCGACGATGCCGTCGCGCACGAACGGGCTGCGGGCGCGCACGTCGCCACCGTAGCGCGCGCGGCGCGGGCCGTCGTCGTCCGCGCGCCGTACTCCCCGGGATGTACGCCGGTCCCCGCGGGGTAACCGGCGCCATGACCCAGTACTGGTTCGCCGCCTCCACCGAGGAGTTCGCTCCACCCGAGATGCTCGAGCAGGCCCGCGCCGCCGAGGCCGCGGGGTTCGACGGCCTCGGCTGCTCCGACCACTGGGCGCCGTGGTTCCCCGGCGGCCAGGGCAGCCAGGCGTGGGTCACGCTTGGCGCGATCGGCCAGGTGACCTCAAAGCCGCTGGGCACCAGCGTCACGCCGGTGGTCCACCACCACCATCCGGGGCTCGTGGCCCAGGCGTTCATGTCGCTGGAGGCGCTCTTCCCCGGTCGGGTGTTCCTCGGCGCCGGCTCGGGCGAGGCGGTCAACGAGGCGCCGCTCGGCCTCGACTGGCCGCCGGTGCCCGAGCAGCACGAGCGCTTCGCGGCCGGCCTGGACGCGATCACGCGGCTGTGGGCCGGCGAGACGGTGACGATGGACGGCGGCTGGTTCCGGCTGGAGCACGCCCGGCTCTGGACGCGCGCCCCGTCGCGGCCGCGGCTCTATGTCTCCGCGTTCGGGCCCAGGGCGGCGCAGATCGCGGCGCGCTTCGGCGACGGCGTGTGGACGCTGGGCGATCCGCAGCAGGCGCCGGAGGTGATCGAGGCCTACCGCGAAGCCTGCCACGAGCTCGACCGCGACCCCGGGGAGATCATCGTCCAGTCCGGCATCGCCTGGGCCGACGACCGCGCGGCGGCGATCGCCGGCGCGGCGCGCTGGAAGCCGACCCAGCTGCCCGAGCTGTACACCGACGACATCTCCGACCAGGACGCGATGCAGCGGCTCGCCGACGAGCGCATGAGCGACGAGCAGTTTGCCCGCGAGGGCTTCATCGTCAGCGACGACGTCGAGGAGCACGTCGAGCGCGTCCGCGAGCTGGAGCGGCTGGGGCCGACGGTCATCTGCCTGCAGCTGATCGGCCAGGCCGACCCGCTCGGCACCATCCGCGTGTACGGCGAGCGCGTGCTGCCCGAGCTGCGCGGCGCGCGGGTGTAGCGCGCGCCGCACGGCGCTCGCGCGCCATCCTGCGACGCTGGGGGAGGTGCGCCGGGGCGTCGCCTACGGGATCGCGGCCTACGGGCTGTGGGGTCTGTTCCCGCTCTACTTCCACCTGCTCGACGAGGTCGGGGCGGTCGAGGTGCTCGCCGACCGGATCGCGTGGACGATGGTCGCCGTGGTCGCGGTCCTCGTCGTCGGCCGCCGCCTGGCGGCGCTGCGAGCCGTCGTCGCCGATCGCCGCACGCTGGGCCTGCTGACCGTCGCGGCGGTGCTGATCGCGGTCAACTGGGGCGTGTACATCTACGCGGTCACCACCGACCGGGTGATCGAGGGCGCGCTGGGCTACTTCATCACGCCGCTCGTGAGCGTCGCGTTCGGGATGCTCGTGTTCGGCGAGCGGCTGCGCCGGACGCAGGTCGCCGCGCTCACCCTCGGCACCGCGGCGGTCGTCGTGCTGACATCGGCCTACGGCGGCTTTCCGTGGATCTCGCTCGTGCTCGCCGCGACGTTCGGCACCTACGGCGCGGTGAAGAAGCTCGCGGGCGTCGGGGCGGCCGAGGGGCTGGCGGTGGAGACGCTCGTGCTGCTGGTGCCGGCGCTGGCGGTCATCGTGGGCGTCGCCGCGGCGGGCGAGGGCTCGTTCGCCGCCGGCGACCTCGACACGACGCTGCTGCTCGCCGCGGCCGGCCCGATCACCGCCGTGCCGCTGCTCCTCTTCGCCGCGTGCGTGACGCGCGTCCCGCTCACGACGGTGGGCCTGCTGCAGTACCTGACGCCGGTGCTGCAGTTCCTCCTCGGCTGGCTCGTGCTCGGCGAGGCGATGCCGCTCCCGCGCTGGGTCGGCTTCGCCCTCGTGTGGGCGGCGCTCGCGGTCCTCACCTGGGACGGCGTGCGCGAGGCCCGCAAGGGCGAGCGCGTCGAGGTGATGGAGCCCGACTGACGAGAACCGCTACGGTTCCCCGCTCATCGCACATCCCGGGGGGTCCCTGGCTCAGGGGCTGAGATGGCGCTTCGTAGCGCCACCACCCGACGAACCTGATCTGGCTCACACCAGCGAAGGGAGGATCCGAATGCACGAGCGCAGCGCGTTCCCGGCCCAGGCCACCTGCCGCACCCAGATGCACCTCGCCCGCGGCGGGGTCGTCTCGCCGGAGATGCGGCGCGTCGCCGAGCGCGAGCACCTCGACCCCGAGGTCGTCCGCGCGGAGGTCGCCGCGGGACGGATGGTCATCCCCGCCAACGTCCACCACGCGCGCCTGGACCCGATGGCGATCGGGCTGCGGGCGCGGGTGAAGATCAACGCGAACATCGGCAGCTCGCCGACGACGTCGTCGCTGGACGAGGAGGTCGAGAAGCTGGCGCTGGCGCAGCGCTGGGGCGCCGACACGGTCATGGACCTGTCGACCGGCAAGCGGATCGACGCCACGCGCGAGGCCGTGATCGCCGCGGCGACGGTGCCGATCGGCACAGTGCCGATCTACCAGGCGATCGAGCGCGTCCAGCGGCCCGAGGACCTGACGGCCGAGCTGCTGCTGGAGGTCATCGAGCACCAGGCGCGCGCGGGCGTCGACTACATGACGATCCACGCCGGCGTGCTGCTGGAGCACCTGCCGCTGTGCCAGCACCGGGTGACCGGGATCGTCTCGCGCGGCGGCGGGCTGCTCGCGCGCTGGATGGTCCACCACCGGCGCGAGAACCCACTGTACGAGCGCTTTGACGACGTGCTGGCGATCTGCGCCGAGCACGACGTCACGATCTCCCTGGGCGACGGGCTGCGCCCCGGCTCGATCGCCGACGCGTCCGACGCCGCCCAGTTCGCCGAGCTCGACACGCTCGGGGAGCTGACCGAGCGCGCGTGGGCGCGCGACGTCCAGGTCATGGTCGAGGGCCCCGGGCACGTGCCGCTGGACCAGCTCGCCGAGAACGTGCGCCGCCAGCAGGAGGTGTGCCACCAGGCGCCGTTCTACACGCTCGGCCCGCTCGTCACGGACGTCGCGCCCGGCTACGACCACATCACCTCGGCGATCGGGGCGGCGATCGTCGGCTGGCACGGCACGTCGATGCTCTGCTACGTCACGCCCAAGGAGCACCTGGGCCTGCCGAACGCCGAGGACGTCAAGCAGGGGCTGATCGCCTACCGGATCGCCGCGCACGCCGCCGACCTCGCGCGGGGCGACCGGCGCGCGGCGGCGTGGGACCGGGAGCTCTCCGAGGCGCGGTTCGCGTTCGACTGGCGCCGGCAGTTCGCGCTGGCCATCGACCCCGACACGGCGCAGGCCATGCACGACGAGACGCTCGGCGACGACTCCTTCAAGTCCGCGGAGTTCTGCTCGATGTGCGGGCCGAAGTTCTGCCCGATGCACAACTTCCGCGACGTCGACTGGGAAGAGATCCGCGCCGTCGTGGCGGAGCGCAAGCGGGAGCGGGCGGTTCGGCGCCCCGCTCCCACGCTCGCTGCGGGCTGAGCTCGCGCTGAACGGCGGGCATCGAGTGCGGCATGCGGCCGGCGCGGCCGACCGGACCACTCCGGCTCGTCGGGCGTTCCCGCGCCGCCGACGTGTCGCGCGTTTTGCCGACCCCTCCGGCAAAAGGCGCGAAACGTGCCGACCGGCCCGACGTGTCGCACATTTCTCCGACCCCTCCGGCAAAACGCGCGACACGTGCCCAACCCGGCCGACGTGGCCGCGTGCCCGCCAACCCCATGGGCGCCATGCGCGAGCCGTCCCGGCCCAGGCGATGATCCGCCCACCTCGCCTTCGATGCCCGCCGTTCAGCCCACCCCCCGACCCGCAACCGACGTGCGAGCGGAGCGCAGAGCGCTAGTGGAACAGCGCCGCGAGTGCCCCGTGGGCGTGGCGGAGATCGTCGAGGAGGACCTCGAAGCGCTCCCCGGCCGCGGTGGCGGCGAGCGTCGTGCCGCCGACCGTGCCGATCCGGCGCACCGGCACCCGCTGGGCGAGCGCGTCGAGCGCCGCGCCGGGGCCGGAGACGACGAAGCCACCGGGCGCCTCGCCGAAGAGGAGCGCCTCGTCGGCGTCGTCGATCGTGAGCGTCGCGCCGAGGCCGCCCGCGAGGATCGACTCGGCGACGGCGACCAGGAGGCCGCCCTCGGCGATGTCGTGGGCGCTGGAGAGCTTGCCGGCGCGGACCGCGTCGCGGATCGCGACCTGGGTGGCGCGGACCGCGGCGACGTCGAGCTCGGGCAGGCGGTCGGGAAGCGGCTCGCCGCGCAGCTTGGCCAGCTCCGACGCGGCCAGCGACGGGCGGAACGCGCCCACGACCGCGATCGCGTCGCCCTCCAGCGCGAAGCCGGTGCGGCCCGCGTGCAGCGGGTCGGGCAGCTCGCCGACCATGCCGACGACCGGGGTCGGGTAGATCGGGCCGCCGCCGCCTTCGTTGTAGAGCGAGACGTTGCCGCCGACGACCGGCACGTCGAGCGCGCGGCAGGCATCGCCGAGGCCGCGGACCGCCTCGCTCAGCTGCCAGGCGATGTGCGGCTTCTCGGGGTTGCCGAAGTTCAGGCAGTTCGTGAGGCCGAGCGGCTCGGCGCCGGCGCAGGCCAGGTTCGCCGCGCACTCCAGGACCGCCTCGACGGCGCCACGGTAGGGATCGGCGGCGACGCGGCGGCCGTTGCCGTCGATCGAGATCGCGATCGCGCCGCCGTTGGGCATCGCGAGCACGGCGGCGTCGGCCTGCTCGGGGCGGCGGACGGTGCGCGAGCCCACGAGCCAGTCGTATTGCTCGAAGACCGGGCGGCGGGAGGCGATGTTCGGCGAGCGCAGCAGCGCCAGCAGCGTGTCGCGCGGCGCGGTGTCGGTCGCGAGCGTCGCGGCGGGGGCGGCGTAGATCGGCGCGGCGGGCGGCGCCGGCTCGAGGTCGTAGAGCGGGACGTCGTCGACGAGCGCCTCGACCGGCAGGTCGCCCACGAGCACGCCGTCGTCGAGGATCCGCATCCGGCGCTCCTCGATGATCCGCCCGATGACCGTGCCGCCGACCTCCCAGCGGGCGCACACCTCGAGCACCTCGTCGATGCGGTCGGGCTCGCAGACGCAGAGCATCCGCTCCTGCGACTCGGAGACCATGATCTCGAACGGCTCCATGTCGGCCTCGCGCAGCGGGACCTTGCGGACGTCGATCTCGACGCCGACCTCGCCCTTGGAGGCCATCTCGCTGGAGGACGACGTGAGGCCGGCCGCGCCGAGGTCCTGGAGCGCGACGAGCAGGCCGCGATCCAGCAGCTCCAGCGACGCCTCGAGCAGCTTCTTCTCCTCGAACGGGTCGCCGATCTGGACGGTCGGGCGCTTGTCGGCGTCCGCGTCGCCCAGCTCGGCGCTGGCGAGGACCGACGCGCCGCCGATCCCGTCGCGTCCGGTCGAAGCGCCGAACAGCACGAGCAGGTTGCCGACGCCCGCCGCGGCGCTGCGGATCAGCCGCTCGCGCCGGACGAGCCCGACGCACATCGCGTTGACGAGGCAGTTCTGCTCGTAGGGCCCTTCGAAGAAGATCTCGCCCCCGACGGTCGCCACGCCGATCGAGTTGCCGTAGTGGCCGATGCCGGCGACCGCGTGCTCGAGCAGGTAGCGGGTGCGCTCGGAGTCGGGCTCGCCGAAGCGCAGCGAATCGAGCACGGCGATCGGCCGCGCGCCGATCGCGAAGACGTCGCGCAGGATGCCGCCGACGCCCGTCGCCGCGCCCTGGAACGGCTCGACCGCGGACGGGTGGTTGTGCGACTCGACCTTGAAGGCGACCGCCCAGCCGTCGCCGATGTCGACCGCACCGGCGTTCTCACCGGGGCCGAGGACGAGGCGCGGCCCCTCGACGGGCAGCGTGCGCAGCAGCTTCTTGGAGTGCTTGTAGGAGCAGTGCTCGCTCCACATGAGCGAGTACATCGCGAGCTCGACCTGGTTGGGCTCGGCGCCCTGCAGCTCGACGATGCGGGCGTACTCGTCCTCGGTCAGCCCGAGCGCGATCGCCTCAGACAGGGACATGCGCGGCCATCGACTCGAAGATCCGCAGGCCGTCGACCGAGCCGGTGAGCGGGTCGACCGCGTGCTCGGGATGCGGCATGAGGCCGAAGACGTTGCCGGCCGCGTTGCGCACGCCGGCGATGTCGTCCATCGACCCGTTGAAGTTCTGGCCCTCGGCGTAGCGCAGCACGACCTGGGCGGGGTCGAGGTCGGGCGCGTAGTAGCGGCCGGTGGTGTGCTTGGCCGGGATCGAGAGCAGGTCCCCGGGCGCGCACGCGTTGGTGAACGCGGTGTCGGCGTCGACGACCTCGAGGTCGACCTGACGACAGGTGAAGCGCAGGTTCTCGTTGGGCAGCAGCGCGCCCGGGAGCAGGCCGGCCTCGCAGAGGACCTGGAAGCCGTTGCAGATGCCGAGCACGAGGCCACCGTCGGCGGCGAACGCGGCGACCGACTCCATCACCGGCGCGAAGCGGGCGATCGCCCCGACGCGCAGGTAGTCGCCGTAGGAGAAGCCGCCGGGGACGACGACGGCGTCGACGTCCTGGAGATCGCGGTCGCCGTGCCAGAGCAGGACGGCCTCGCCCACGCGCTGGCACGCCAGCTGGGCGTCGACCTCGTCGCAGGAGCCCGGGAAGCGGACGACGCCGAACTTCACGAGAGCGGCTGGACCTCGTAGTCCTCGATCAAGGTGTTGGCGAGCAGCCGCTCGCACATCGCCTCGACCTGGCTGGGATCCTCCACGTCGAGCTCGACGAGCCGGCCGACGTGGACGTGCTCGACCCCGCTGAAGCCCAGCGCGGGCAGCGCCCGCTCGACGGTCTTGCCCTGCGGGTCGAGGATGCCCTCCTTGGGGCGGATGAGGACGCGGACGCGCGGCACGGCTCCCAGGCTAGTAGGTGGAGGCGCGGATCCACGCTCACGCGCGGGCGTCGCCGGCCCTAGCCCGCGCCGCTCACGACCTCCACATCGGCGTACCGGCCGCGCCACCAGGCCGTCCAGCGATCGCGCCAGCCGGCGAAGGCGTCGTCGTCGAGGCCGTACGCCGACAGGATCGCCTTGCCCTCGCCGGGGGGAGACAGCAGGACAGCCAGGCCGTCGCCGAAGCCATCCACCGTGAGGGCGGTGACGTCACGGGAGCGGAACCACACGTCGCCGGTCAGGTCCTCGCCCGCCGCGTAGCGCTCGCCGGGGTCGGCGTCCGCGGGGACGCCGAGCGCTTGGGTCGGCGGCGCGCCCGTGCCGGCCAGATAGAGCGTGCGGCGGCGCTGGCCACGGTGGCGCTCGGCGTAGAAGCGCAGCTGCAGCACGAAGGCGATCCAGCCCCGGTCGAGCTCGTCGTAGACGTCGTCCCACGAGGTGGCGCCGGCGGGGGCCGGGCGGACGAGGCGCAGGACGGTCTCGTCGCCGCGCGCCTCCAGCGCGATCCGGTCCCCGGTCGCCCAGCGGACGACCCGTGCGGCGTCGTCCGCCTCCGCGTGCTCGTCGTGGATCGTGGCGATCTCGGCCTCGAGGCCGTCGTACTCCCAGCCCCACCAGTCGCGCAGCGCGGCCGGGTCGCGCAGGGCGCGCCACACCTCGTCCAGCGGGGCGGCGATCGTCAGCTCGAGTCGCACCTGCTCGGTCATGCGGGTCCTCCCTCGGTCGCGTCGATCATCCGGCTGCTCCGTCCGCCGACGCCGGATGGCCCGCGGCGATCACGCGGTAGCGGCGGCCGCCGGCGCCGGAGGCCGCGGTGAACTCCTCGGTGACACGGCGGACGGCGTCTGCAAGCGCGCTCGCGTAGCGGTCGAGGTCGGCGGGCGCGGCGATGCGGACCTCGGTCTCCACCGTGAAGGTCAGCAGGCGCTTGCCGGCGCGCTGGGCGGCGTCCTGCATGCGCGCGACGTCGCGCACCGCGCCGGTCGCGGTCGCGATCAGATGCTCGGCGGCGCGATGGTCGCGCGGCCGCGGGTCGCGGTCGCCGTCGAGCACGTCGGGGTCGACCACGAACGCGTCGGCGCGCGCGACGAGGATCCGCTCGACGCAGCCGCGCCGCGGCCGCTCCTCGACCAGCTCGACGAGGCCGGCCTCCTCCAGCGCCCGCAGGTGGTAGTTGACCCGCTGACGGCTGAGGTCGAGCGCGACGGCCAGCTGGGTCGCCGAGGACGGCTCGCGCAGCCGGGCGAGCAGCTCGCGGCGGATCGGCGAGAGCGCGAGGCGCACGCGGTCGGGCTCGGCGAGGAGCGCGGTCGCTGCCACCCCGTGATCCTCCCATTTGGAAGTTTCATTTGTCAAATCCGCGTGTGTGGCGATGCGACCACCATGGTGGTGGTCAGATCGCCACACGACTCCCCCGGCGCTCGGCGGGCCGCGGGCGGGCGCGCCGGGGGCTTACGCCCCGGTGCGCTCCAGCCAGGCGCCGAACGACTCGCCGGTGATGCGCTCGTACGCCTCGACGTACCGCGCGCGCGTGCCGGCGACGACGTCGTCGGGGATCGCGGGCGCCGGCGGGGACTTGTCCCAGCCCGACTGCGTCGCCCAGTCGCGCACGTACTGCTTGTCGAACGACGGCTGGCCGCGGCCGACCGCGTAGCCGTCCACCGGCCAGAAGCGCGACGAGTCGGGCGTCAGGACCTCGTCGCCGACCGTGAGGGTGCCGTCGGCGTCGAGGCCGAGCTCGAACTTCGTGTCGGCGAGGATCACGCCGCGCTCACGGGCGTGCTCGGCGGCGAAGCGGTACAGCTCGATCGACGCGGTGCGCACGCGCTCCATCAGGGCGCGGTCGCCCACCAGCTCGGCGGCCCGGTCGAAGTCGATCGCCTCGTCGTGGCCCTCCTCGGCCTTCGTCGACGGCGTGAAGATCGGCTCGGGCAGCTGCTGGGACTCCTGCAGGCCGGCCGGCAGCTCGATCCCGGAGACCTTGCCGGTCGCCTGGTAGTCCTTCCAGCCCGAGCCGGTGATGTAGCCGCGCACGATGCACTCGATCGGCAGCATCCGCAGCTTCTTCACCACGAGTGCCCGCCCACGCGCCTCGGCGGGCACGCCGTCGGTGGTCGAGATCAGGTGGTTGGCCACGATGTGGCCGGTCTTGGCGAACCAGAACGCCGACAGCCCGGTGAGGACCTTCCCCTTGTCGGGGATCGGCGTGGGATGGACGACGTCGTAGGTGGAGATCCGGTCTGAGGCGACCATGAGCAGGCGGTCGCCCAGGTCGTACAGCTCACGGACCTTCCCCGACGCGATCAGCGGCAGGTCAGCGAGAGAGGCGGTCACGCCGATCGATGCTACTCACGCCGCGGCGCGCTCGCCGTCTTCCGACAGCAGCGCCGCCAGCTGGGTGCGCGAGCGCAGGCCGAGCTTGCGGTAGATCGCGCTGAGGTGATGCTCGATCGTCTTCGGGCTCACGAACAGGGCGGCGCCGGCCTCGCGGTTCGTCATCCCCTGGCCGACGAGCAGCGCGACCTGCAGCTCGTGCGGCGTCAGCTCCTCCACCGGCGCTGGCGTGGGCTGCGCCGACGCGACGCCCGTGGCCCGCAGCTCGGCCCGCGCCACCGCCGCCCATGGCTCGGCGCCGAGCCGCTCGAAGGCGCTCAGCGCGGCCGCCAGCGGCGTCCTGGCGTCGGCCCGCCGGCGGGCGCGGCGCAGCCGCTGGCCGAGCGCGAGCTCGGTGCGGGCCCGCTCGAACGGGAGGTCGACAGGCTCGTGCCACGCGAGCGCACGGGCGGCGTGGGTCTCGACCTCGTCGTCGTCGGCGAGCAGCAGGCGACACCGCTCGGCCGCGGCGTTCGCCCAGCCACCCCCGGTCGCCTGCGCCTGGCCGACCAGCACGTCGAGCGCCGCGCGCGCGGCCTCCAGCTCCCCGGCCCGCGCGAGCGCCTCGACGTGGTCGGCCGCGAAGAAGCCCATCGACGGCTCGCCGTGCCCCTGCTCGCGCCCGATGCGGTCCGCGCGCGCCAGCCAGGCGAGCGCCTCGTCCGGCCGCCCGACCGTCAGCTCCAGGAACCCGAGCGCCGCCAGCGCGTGCATCGCGGTCGCCTCGACGCCCGCGGCGTCGGCCAGCGCCAGCGCCTCCCGGCCGTGGGCGCGCGCCTCGTCCAGGCGTCCCAGCGCGGCCTCGCAGCGCACGAGCGGCGGCAGGGCGACGGAGAGCGTGCCGAGCTGCTGCGTGTCGCGCGCGAGCGCGACCGCCTCGGCCGCGTCGGCGTAGGCCGCCGCCCAGCGTCCGCGGCGCCAGTGCAGCGTCGCCCGCACCGACAGCGGATGGCCGAGCCGTCCGGCGGCGCCGGCGGCCCGCCCGGCGTCGACGAGGCGTCCCAGCACGGCCTCGGCGCGGTCGAAGCGCTCCAGCCAGACCAGGCTCAACGCGCCCATCCCGATCACCTCGGCCACCTCGGAGAGCGGGTCGGCGCCGTGCAGGAGCGGCTCGGCGGCGCGCAGCAGCGCCTCGCCGTCCGCGCTGCGGCCCAGCGCGACCAGCGCCTCGCCGCAGATGAGGACGGCGAGCAGCTCGAGCTCCGGGGCATGCCCCGCGGCCTTCGCCTGCGCCCGCTCGGCCGTCGAGAGCAGGCGTGGGAGGTCGCCGCTGAGCATGTGCGCCAGCGACGCCTCGACGAGCATGCGCGCGGCGCCCACCCGATCGCCGGCGCGCGCGGCGGCGGCCGCCAGCGCCTCGAGGAGCTCCAGCGCCTGCGCGGACTGCCCGCCGCGCAGCAGCACGTGGGCGCGGACGAGCTCGGCCTCGCCGCGAGTCGCCTCGTCGCCGGCGGCCGCGCGGGTCAGCTCCAGCGCCCGTTCGCCATGGCCCGCGACCGCGAAGTCGCGCGCCGCGACGAGCGCCCGCCGCGCCCCGGCCTGCGCCTGCGGCGAGAGCTCCGAGGCCCGCGTCGATGCCCGCGCGGCCTCGCCGTGGGCGCCGCGCCGGCGTGCGTCGTCGGCCGCGGCGTCGAGCGCCGCGGCGACCTCCTCGTCGGGCCCGGTCGCCGCGGAGGCGCGATGCCAGGCGGAGCGCAGCCGATCCGGCGTCGTCGCGGCGATCGCCGCGTGGGCGGCGCGCCGATCCCCGCTGGGCCGGGCGTGGTAGGCGGCCGCACGCAGCAGCGGATGACGGAACGCGATCCGGCCGTCCTCGCGTCGCACCGCCCCGGCGTCGAGCGCGGGATCGAGCGCGTCGCGGTCCAGGCCGAGCTGCGCCGCCGCGGCGTCGAAGCTCGCCTCCTCGCCCGCAGCGAGCGCGCTGGCCAGGCACAGGGCCCGCTGCGACGCGTCGGGCAACGCGGCCAGCTCGCGCTCGAACGCGGCCTGCACGCCGTGACCGGACCACAGGGGCGCGGGGATCGCGACGTAGCCCTGGCGCTGCTGCGCGGTCAGCGAGCGCGGCAGCTCGCGCAGCGCCAGCGGGTTGCCGGCGCTGATCGCGGCGATCTCCGTCGCCACCGACGCCGCCAGCGCCTCGTCCTCC
Source organism: uncultured Solirubrobacteraceae bacterium (assembly GCA_964422645.1). GTDB lineage: Bacteria > Actinomycetota > Thermoleophilia > Solirubrobacterales > Solirubrobacteraceae > Capillimicrobium. The sequence continues at coordinate 324,027 of CAYRCB010000004.1, forward strand.
GCGAGCACCGCCAGCGCCGCCGCATCGTCGAGCGGCCCGAGCTCCAGCACCGTGAGGCCGGCACGGTCGACCGGGCGGCCGTCGGCGTCGCGTGCCGCGAGGATCACGCCGATGCCCTCGGCGTCGAGCCGGTGGGCGGCGAAGAGGATCGCCTCCAGCGACGCCTCGTCGAGCCAGTGCGCGTCGTCGACGACCACGATGACCGGACGCTCCTCGGCGGCGAGGCCGAGCAGGCCGAGGACGGCCACGGGCACGGCGAAGCGGTCGTGCGCCGCAGGCTCCTCGAGCGCGAGCGCGACGCCCAGCGCGTGCGCCGGGCCGTCGGGCAGGCGCTCGCGCAGGTGCAGCAGCGGCGCCAGCAGCTCGACGAGCCCGGCGAACGGGATGTCCGCCTCGGCCTGATAGCCCTGGGTGCGCAGCACCATGGTGCCGTCCGCCGCGGCGGCCGCCTCGTCGAGCAGCGTCGACTTGCCGATCCCCGCGAGACCCTCGACGAGGACCGCGAAGCTGCGTCCCTCCCGCGCCGCGGCGATCAGCTCGGCGAGCTGGTCGCGCTCCCGGTCGCGGCCATGGACCATGCCGGCGGCGTTCCCTCAGGCCGCGGGCAGCCGGCCGACGATCTCCTCGGCGTAGCGCGTGTAGCGCGAGAGGTCGAAGGTCGCGTCGAGGTCGATGCCGAGCTCGCGCGCGGCGATGAGCTCGCGCAGCGGCGTGCCGGTGTCCCAGGCCCGCTGGGCGTCCTCCTGGACGATCCGGTAGGCGTCGTCGCGCGTCATGCCGCTCTCGACGAGCGCCAGCAGGACGCGCTGGGAGAAGAGCGCGCCGTGCGTTGCGTCGAGGTTGGCCCGCATGCGATCGGCGTGGACGACCATGCCGCGCGCGATGCGGATCGCGAGCCCGTGCAGGTAGTCGAGCAGGATCGTCGCGTCGGGCAGGATCACCCGCTCCGCGCCCGAGTGGGAGATGTCGCGCTCGTGCCACAGCGCGACGTTCTCGACGCCCGTCTGGGCGTAGCCGCGCAGCACCCGCGCGAGGCCGGTGATCCGCTCCGTCGTGATCGGGTTGCGCTTGTGCGGCATCGCGCTGGAGCCCTTCTGCTGGCCGGAGCGGAACGGCTCCTCGACCTCGCGCACCTCGGTGCGCTGCAGGTGGCGGATCTCGGTGGCGAAGCGCTCCATGCCGGCGCCGGCGAGCGCGATCGCCAGCAGCACCTGGGCGTGGCGGTCGCGCGGGACGACCTGCGTGGACACCGGCTCGCCCTGCAGCCCCAGCCGCGCCAGCACGCGGGCCTCGAAGTCGGGCCCCAGCGACGCGTAGGTGCCGACCGCACCCGACAGCGCGCCGACCGCCGCCTGGGCGAACGCGCGCTCCAGCCGCTGGGCGTTGCGGTGGGCCTCCATCGCGTAGCCGGCGAGCTTGATGCCGAACGTCGTCGGCTCGGCGTGGACGCCGTGGGTGCGCCCGACGCAGACCGTGTCGACGTGCGCACGCGCCTGCTCGGCCAGCGCTCCGTAGAGCTCCCACGCGCCGGCGACGAGCCGCTCGCCGGCCGCCTGCAGCTGCAGCGCGAGCGCGGTGTCCAGCACGTCGGACGAGGTGAGGCCGAAGTGGATCCAGCGCCCGGCCGGGCCGGCCGAGGCGGCGAGGACGTCGACGAACGCGGCGACGTCGTGGTCGGTGATGCGCTCGCGCTCCTGGACGGCCTGCACGGTGAACGTGGCGGCGCGGATCGCCTCCAGGTCGGCCTCGGTCGGCCCTTCCAGCTCTTCGGCGGCGGCGACCTCGACCCGCCGCCAGGCCTCCATCTTCGCCTCGTCCGTCCAGATGGCCCCGAGCTCGGGGCGGGTGTAGCGCTCGATCACCGGTCGATCGTAGAGCGAGAGGGATGCCCCCGATGCGGCGAGCGGCGGCGTCGGCGAGCCTGGGCCGCATGCGAACCAAGCTCCTGGCCGGCGCGGTCGCCGCGGCCGCCGCCTGCACCAGCGCCGGCGCCGCGCCCGCGCTCGCCGACTCGATCGTCTACATCAAGGACCACGACGTGTGGGTGGCGAGCCCCGACGGGTCCAAGCAGCGCCAGGTCACGCGCGACGGCACCGCGAGCGACCCGTACCGGTCCCCGTCGCAGGACGACCGCGGCCGGATCGCCGTCGCCAAGGGCTTCGCCATCCGCGTGCTGACGCAGGACGGCAAGCGCCTGGCGCAGTTCGTGCCCCGCAACCTGAAGGACTCCACGGGCCACTCGACGGCCGGCGCTCCCGCCGAGCTGGGCCTCTCGCCCGACGGCAGGCGGATCGCCTACGTGCTGACGTCCAACAGCTGCGACCTAACGATCGACTGCGGGATCCGCGGCACCGTCGGCATCGTCGCCTCCGACGGCAAGGGGACCGTCGCCCAGCCCGGCGAGTACGGGGGCAGCGACCCCCACTGGGTGACGAACACGCGTCTCATGTACCACGGCGGCTTCCTGTCGCAGAACCGTGTGTTCGACCTCGGCGCGGCCGAGTCGTGGAACTGGTTCGACGACATCGACCTCTGGCCCGATCCGGGCGAGTCGACCGATCTGTCGGACGGCTCGGTCTCCGCCGACGGCCGCTTCTACGCCGCGATCCGCAACGACGGGGAGCACGCCCACGTCGTCTGGTACCGCGTGAACGGCTCGATCCTTGGCGGCCCCAACCCCGGCCCGCCGACCGCGCTGTGCCAGACCGGCCCCGACGCGAAGGTCAACGACCCCGCGCTGGCGCCCGACGGCAGCGGCATCGCGATCGGCGACGCCGAGGGCATCTCGGTCAAGCGCGGGCTGGACGACTGCTCCGGTGACTGGCCGGTCGTCGCACGTGGCGGCAGCCAGCCCGACTGGGGCCCCGCGAACGTGAGCCCCAAGCCGGCGAAGGCGAAGCGGGAGCCGAAGCGGCGCTAGGCGGCGCCCAGGATGCGCGCGGCCAGCACCGCGGCGTTCTTGGCGTTGTTGAGGCCGACGCAGGCGACCGGCACCCCGGGCGGCATCTGGGCGATCGACAGCAGCGCGTCCAGGCCGCCCATCGCCGACAGGCGGCTGGTGAGCGGGACGCCGATCACCGGCAGGTCGGTGTGGGCGGCGACGACGCCGGGCAGCGCGGCCGACAGGCCCGCGCCGGCGATGATCACGCGGATGCCGCGCATGTGCGCGTTCTTGGCGTAGTCGGCGACGGTGTCGGGCTCGCGGTGCGCGGACATCACGCGCACCTCGTGCATGATGCCGCGCGCCTTCAGCTCGTCGGCGGCCTTCTGCATCTCGTCCATGTCGGACTTGGAGCCCATGACGATGCCGACCGCCGGCGTGTCGACGTCGAGCGCCTCGAACTCGGCCTCGGCCTCGGTCTCGGCCTCCGCGGCGGGCTCCTGCTCGGCCACGATCTCGGTCTCGCCGCGCTGCGTGTCGGTGGAACGGGGTTGGGGAGTCATGCGGGGTTCACCGTCCGGGCCGCGATGTCGCGGCGCATCTGCTTGCCATCGAACTGGATCACGTCGGCGGCAGCATACGCAGCGGCGCGGGCGGTACCGGCGTCGGCGCCGAGCGCCGTGACGTTCAGCACGCGCCCGCCGGCGGTGACGATCGCGCCGTCTGCGTCGCGTGCGGTCCCCGCGTGCGTGATCTCGACGCGCAGCGCGGCCGCCTTCTCCAGTCCGGTGATCACGTCGCCGCTGCGCGACGAGGCCGGATAGCCGGCGCTGGCGAGCACGACCGTGACCGCGGTGGCGTCGTCCCACTCCAGGGTCGCTCCGGCCAGCCCCCCGGGCCGCGCGGCGCGCGCGAGCAGGTCGGCGAGGTCCGAGCGCAGCCGGGGCAGCAGCGCCTGGGTCTCCGGGTCGCCGAAGCGGACGTTGAACTCGATGACCTTCGGCCCGTCGTCCGTGAGCATGAGCCCGGCGTAGAGGACGCCGTGGAACGGCGTGCCGCGGCGACGGAGCTCGTCGACGACCGGCTGGTGGACGGTCGCGACGATCGCGTCGACGTCGATGCCGGCCACGGGAGAGAACGAGCCCATCCCGCCCGTGTTCGGGCCCTGGTCGCCGTCGAAGATCCGCTTGAAGTCGCGCGCCGGGGCCATCGCGACGGCGCGCTCTCCGTCGCAGAGCGCCAGCAGCGACAGCTCGTCGCCCTCGAGGTGCTCCTCGACGACGACCGACATCTCGCCGAAGCGCCGCTGGACGAGGACGTCCTCGAGCGCGGCGCGGGCCGCGGCCTCGTCGGGCGCGATGACCACGCCCTTGCCGGCGGCCAGCCCGTCGGCCTTCAGGACCGCCGGGTAGCGGTCGATCGCCGCCATGGCGCCGTCGACCGTCGTGTGCTCGCTCCAGGCAGCGGTCGGGACGCCGGCGGCGGCCATCACCTCCTTGGCGAACGCCTTGGAGCCCTCCAGCCGCGCCGCCGCGGCGCTCGGGCCGAAGACGGCGATCCCGGCGGCGGCCAACCGGTCGGCGAGCCCGTCGACGAGCGGCGCCTCCGGCCCGACGACGACGAGGTCGACCGCTTCGGCGCGCGCGACCTCGACGACGTCGCCGTCGACGATCCGCGCGTCGGCGGCGATCCCGGCGTTTCCGGGCGTGGCCAGCAGCTCCGGCACCTGCGGGGAGCGGCGCAGCGCGCGCACGAGCGCGTGCTCGCGACCGCCCGAGCCGACGACGAGGAGCTTCAAAGGGAGGCGATGAAGTCGTCGATGGGCATGGCGTTGAGGGTCTCGTAGCGGACGGTGCCGCGGGAGCCGAGCTCGAGCGAGACGCGCGCCATCGTCAGCTCGTCGGGCGCCTCGACGATCGAGATGAAGTCGTACTGCCCGAGCGTGGCCCACTGGGCCTTCACGGTCGCGCCGAGCTGCTCGACCTCGTGGTTGACCTCCTTGATGCGCTGCGGGTTGTTCTTGACCGTCTGGACGCCCTCGGGAGAGAGCGTCGCCAGCATGATGAAGGTCGGCATGCCTCGTAACCTCCGGATCGGGTGCCGCTCGTTCTACCCCAATCGCCGCCGCCGTGGGTCGCGACCGACCGTCCGTGCTACGTCGCGGAGCGGCCGATGGGCGTGCGCGGCGGCGGGTTCGAGCCGGGCGCGACGCTGCGGATCGCGCGCGATGGCGTCGTGGTGGCGACGGTCCAGGCCGACGTGGCGGGCGAGTTCTCGGCGACGGTGCCCGGCGGCCCGCTGCCCGCCGGCGTCGCCGAGGCGATGGGCGAGCTGACCGTGGCCGACGCGGCGGCGAGCGCGACCCAGCGCTTCCGTGTCACCCGCTTCGGCGCGAGCTACGCCCCGCGCGCCGCATCGCCGCGCTCGCTCGTGCGCTTCTCGGCGTTCGGCTTCGGTCCGGGGCGGGCGGTCTACGTGCACTACCTCGCCGCCGACGGCACCGCCGCGAAGACGATCCGGCTCGGGCCGACGCGCGGCGTCTGCGGGACGATCCGGCGCACCGCGCCGCGGCGGCTGTTCCCGTTTCGCCCGCGTCCGGGCGCATGGCGGCTGCAGTTCGACACCGCTCGCCGCTTCGATCCGAACGCGGTGCCGCGGCTGGTGCTGCCGGTCCGCGTGCGCTGAGGTCACCCCACCCGCGTGAACGCGCGCACGGTCCGGCCAGCGCGATCCACGCCGGTCACCCGCAGCGCGGGGCGGGCTGCGCCGCGCGGGACGGTCACGCGCCGCGTGGCGACGGTGCGCCAGCGGCCGTCGACGCGCAGCTGCGCGCGGACGTGGCGCAGGCGGGCGCCGGCGACGCTCCAGCGCACCGTGCGCCCGGAGCGCGTCACGTGGAGCGTCGCCGCCGAGCGCGCGAGGCGCAGCGCGCGTCCGTGGACGCGCAGCGGGCGGGAGCAGCGAGCCGTGGCGACGCGGACCTTCGACGATCCGAGCAGCGGCGCCGCCGGGAGCGTGCGCGCGCCGCAGCGGACGGTGGCGCCCGGGAGCAGCAGGATGGCGTCGCCGCGACGCGCCGCCGACAGCGTGCCGTTGCGGGTGGCCTCGCGCGACCGCAGCGCGACCCAGCTGCCGCGCGGCTTGGCGGCGGCGAGGGCGCCCGTTCGGGCGGCGCTCGCGGCGCCGGCCTCGACGGAGGTCTCTGCCGGCGCGCTCGACGCCCGCGCGCCGGACCGACCGGCGCTCCCCGCCGGCGCGCTCGCTGCCGCGGCGCCGGCCTGGGCGCGCGGCGTCGCGGTCGCCGCGTCCGCCGACCCGCCGCGCAGCGCGCTGCTCGACGCCGCCGCGCACGGGCCGCTCGGCGGCGTCTGCACGGCCGCGGCCACCGCCGCGGCCACCGCGGGCGTGTTCAGCTCGGTGTTGGCGCTCAGGAACGACAGCGACTCGGAGTGGACGACGTCGTAGAGCTGCGGCGCGCCGTTGGGCGGGCCGACCGGCGTGAACGGCGCCGCGTCGACGAACGGCAGCCACGTCCCCTGGTTCAGCGCGCTCGCCTGCCCGACGATCCCGTCGTTGGCCGTGTAGTACGTGCCGACCCCGAGGTCCCACCCGACGTGGTTGCCGCCGAGCGTCGTCACCGGGCAGCCGATGGTCGTCGTCGGGTTCCACTGGCTCAGCCAGCTCGACGACAGCTCCTCGATGACGGTCTGGCCGAGCTCGTCGATCGTCGTCTCGATCCCCGCGTAGATCGCCGTGCAGACGACCCGCTCGACGCCCGACAGGTCGCTGCACGAGCCGCCGTCGGCCTGGAGGTCCACCGCGATGTCGGCGCCGAAGGACCCGGTGTGCGGCGTGCCGATCGTCGTCAGGCTCGTCACCGTCACGGGCGAGCTCCCCGCGCGCAGCGCGCTGATCGCGGCGCGCGACCACAGGCCGCCGTCGCTGTGGCCGACGAGCGACACGGTGGTGATCCCGTACGACGTCTGCAGGAAGCCGAGGAACGCGACGAGCGCCGCCTGGTTGTCGGCCAGCGCGCCGTTGGAGTCGATGACCGTCGAGCCGTCGGACGGGATGTCGGGCGTCGACTGGCCGCCGAGGCAGGACGCGGCGACCGGGACGCCCGCGTTGGCGATCGGCATCGTGAACACGGCCAGGCCGGCGCCGCTGAGCGCCGCGGCCGGGCCGGTCGCCTCGCCCCATGTGGGCCCGCGGTCGGTCGTCGCACAGGCCGGCGTCGAGAACGGCGAGCTCGAGTTGAAGCCGCCGACGAGCACGACCGCGCTCGTCCCGAACGGCGCTGACGGCCCGCTCTGGGCGTGCGCCGCGGGCGCTGCGCCGAGGAGGATCAGCAAGAGCGCGAGCGCCGCCCGCGTCGCGACGCGTCCGCCGCTCAGGTCTCGATGTTGCGTGGCCATTGGAAGCGCTGGGGTTGGTCGGGCTGGTAGCGGTCGATGAACCCGGCGAGCCCTTCGCGCAACGCGATCAGCGCCTGGTTGCGCCGGCTGCGCGGCCCGCCGGGGAAGAACAGGTCCGCGTCGGCGCCCTCCAGCGGGATGAACGGCTCGTAGGGCGTCGAGAAGGCGAACGTGAAGTAGAAGCCGAGCGACGCGCCGATCGTCGCGGTGTTCGGCAGGTAGCTGAGCAGCCGCTTCGTGCCGAGCCGGGCGCGCGGGCCGGGGATGTCGGTCCGCTGCAGGCAGTGCGGGAAGTTCGCGGCGAACGTCAGCGCCGGGTTCGACGTCGAGCTCAGCCGCGCGACCCCGTGGACGGTCACCCGGTAGAGCAGGCTCGTCAGCACCCGCACGAGCGCCGCGCGGCTCGTCATCTCCGGCAGCCCGCGGACGTTCCCGCCATCGGGCGCCGAGGAGGCGGCGATCCACGCCCGCAGCGCCGCATCGCCGGCGACCGCCGCGTCGGAGCCGTACATCGCCTCGACGCACGTCGTCACGTACGTCTCGACGAGCTCCCACACCTCCAGCAGCCGCTGCACGACCGGATACCGGTCCCACGCCCGCCGCTGCGTGAAGTCCGCCTTGCGCAGGCCGAGGCGGGCGAGCGTCGTCTTGGGATCGTCGTCGAAGAACGAGCGTTCGGCGGCGTAGTCGTTGGCGAGCTGGAGGAGCTCGTCGGCCGTCGCCAGCGACGTGGGCGGAGCGACGTCGGACCAGAGCGTGAGGAGCACGTCGTCGAACGGGATGAGGTACTTCGACTGCGGGGCGAGGAGGTCGTGGACCGGATGCCCGGCCGAGAGCGTGTTGAGCATCGTCATCTGCATCGCCGCGGTGACGAGATGCCAGTGGTAGACGTGGCCGAGCCAGACGCCGAACACCGTGATCGACGTCTTGGCCGCCTGCAGCGCGTAGAGCCACGCGTCGTCGGTCGAGCCCGGGCGGGCGAACAGCGTGCGCCCGCGCCCCTGGTAGCCGGAGACGAGGATCGCGACCGGCCGCAGCGCGCCCGAGCGAGGGTGGCGGATGAGCAGCGTGACCGTCGCGGGCGTGAACCGCGGCGCGCCGTGCACGGTCTGCGGCCGCAGCGCCTCGAAGCGGCTGAGATCGATGACGTACAGATCGCCTGCCGCGAGGGCCGCGCGAACCTCGCTCGTCCACGCCGCGCCGAACGTACGCCGCAGCGCCCGCGCGCGGGCCGAGCCGACCCGCTCGGGGAGGATCAGGTTGTAGCCCGTGCCGTGCTCGGCGACCATCGGCCAGAACTGCTTCGTGGCGGCGTCGGCGTCCGTCAGCGACGAGGCCCACGTCTGCAGCGACCGGCGACCGGCGCCGTAGACGTCGGGCACGGTCGTCCAGCCGAGCGAGAACTGCTCCGGGTGCTCGAGCGAGCGCGGCGGACCGCTCGCTGCGGCCCCGAACAGGAACGCGTACGCGGTCCGGGTCCGCCCGCCGATCGTGTACTCGTGCGTGAGGCTCTGCTTGGCCTGGGTCGTCTGCTGCGTGCGGACCGCCAGCTTCGCGAGCGTGTCGAGCGAGCCGGCGGGGTCGACCGGGATCGCCGGCAGGTGCGGGAACCGGTCGCGCACCGGCATCTGGCCGATGGCGCCGCCGCCGCTCGCCGGCGCGGCGGCGGGCCCGGCGCCGTCCGCGGGCGCCTGGCGCGGCGCGGCGGGCGCGCGGGCCGGACCGATGAGCGCGGCGGTCGCGCCCGCGAGCCCGGCGCCGAGGAACCCGCGGCGACGCATGCCGCCCCCGGTCGCCCGGTCAGGCATCGGCCGTCCCGGCGACCACCCCGCATCCACTCATGGCGCGGCAGGATGGCAGACGACACCGACAGCGCCGGGCGCCGACCGGACGCATGTCCGGGGCGCCCGACCCGGCGGCGTGCGAACGGACCGCTCGGCGCGGGAGCTACACCGTGAACGCCGGCTCGCCCACCGGCACGACGCCCGTCTTGAAGACGATCTCGCCCTCGACGGCGTCGGCCTGGACCACGTCGCCCTCGCCGAACTCGCCCTGCAGCAGCGCCATCGCCAGCTTGTCGACGAGCTGCTTCTGGATCACCCGCTTGAGCGGCCGCGCCCCGTAGGTCGGGTCGTAGCCGAGGTTGCCCAGCAGGGTCCGGGCCTCGTCGGTGAGCACGAGCGTGACGCCGCGCTCGGCCAGGCGCTCGATGACCTTCGAGGTCTGCAGCGCCACGATCTCGCCGATGTGCGAGCGGTCGAGCGGGTGGAACTCGACGATGTCGTCCAGGCGGTTGATGAACTCGGGGCGGAAGTGCAGCTCCGCGCCCGCGCGGCCGCCCGGGATGTTCGAGGTCATGATCAGCACGACGTTCTTGAAGTCCACCGTGCGGCCCTGGCCGTCGGTCAGGCGACCGTCGTCCATGAGCTGCAGGAGGATGTTGAAGACGTCGGCGTGGGCCTTCTCGACCTCGTCGAGCAGGACCACCGAGTACGGCCGGCGGCGGACCGCCTCGGTCAGCTGGCCGCCCTCCTCGTAGCCGACGTAGCCCGGAGGCGCGCCGACCAGCCGCGAGACCGCGTGCTTCTCCATGTACTCCGACATGTCGATGCGGACCATCGCGTCCTGGCTGTCGAACATGAACTCGGCCAGCGCGCGCGCCAGCTCGGTCTTGCCGACGCCGGTCGGGCCCAGGAACAGGAACGTGCCGATCGGCCGGTCGGGGTCCGACAGGCCGGCGCGCGAGCGGCGCAGCGCGTCGGACACGGCGCGGATGGCCTCGTCCTGGCCGACGACGCGGCGGTGCAGGCGCTCCTCCATGTGGACGAGCTTCTCGACCTCGCCCTCCATGAGGCGCGACACCGGGATGCCGGTCCACTTGGCCACCACCTCGGCGACGTCCTCGGAGGTGACCTCCTCCTGGAGGAAGCGGGTCTCTCTCGGCTCGTCCTCGCGGGCCTCGCCCTCGGCGACCTTCTTCTCCAGCTCGGGGATCACGCCGTAGCGCAGCTCGGCGGCGCGGCTGAGGTCGCCCTCGCGCTGTGCCCGCTCGAGCTCGACCTTGGCCTGCTCGAGCTGCTCCTTGGCCTCCGAGATGCCCTTGATCGCCTCCTTCTCGGCCTGCCACTCGGCCTTCATCGCGTCGGTGCGCTCGCGCAGGTCCGACAGCTCGCGCTCGATCGCCTCGCGGCGCTCGGCGGAGGCCTCGTCGGTCTCCTGCTCCAGCGACGTCAGCTCGATCTCCAGCTGCATGATGCGCCGATCGAGGACGTCGATCTCCTCGGGCAGCGAGTCGATCTCGATGCGCAGCCGCGAGGCCGACTCGTCGATGAGGTCGATCGCCTTGTCGGGCAGGAAGCGGTCGGCGATGTAGCGGTGGGAGAGCGTCGCCGCGGCGATGAGCGCGCTGTCCTGGATGCGTACGCCGTGGTGGACCTCGTAGCGCTCCTTCAGCCCGCGGAGGATCGCGATCGTGTCCTCGACGGTCGGCTCGCCGACGGTCACCGGCTGGAAGCGCCGCTCCAGCGCCGCGTCCTTCTCGATGTGCTTGCGGTACTCGTCGAGCGTCGTCGCGCCGACCGCACGCAGCTCGCCGCGCGCGAGCATCGGCTTGAGGAGGTTGGCCGCGTCGACGGCGCCCTCCGCCGCGCCGGCGCCGACGATCGTGTGCAGCTCGTCCATGAACAGGATGACCTGGCCCTCGGCCTCCTTGATCTCGTTCAGGACGGCCTTCAGGCGCTCCTCGAACTCGCCGCGGTACTTCGAACCGGCCAGCAGCGCGCCGATGTCCAGCGCGATCACGCGCCGGTCGCGCAGCGACTCGGGCACGTCGCCGGAGACGATCCGCTGGGCCAGCCCCTCGACGATCGCCGTCTTGCCGACGCCCGGCTCGCCGATGAGGACCGGGTTGTTCTTCGTGCGGCGGCTCAGGACCTGGACGACGCGGCGGATCTCCTCGTCGCGGCCGATGACCGGGTCGAGCTTGCCCTCCTCGGCGCGGGCGGTGAGGTCGTTGCCGAACTTCTCCAGCGCCTGGAACTTGTCCTCGGGGTTCTGGTCGGTGACGCGGTGGGCGCCGCGGACCTGCTCGATCGCCTCCAGCAGCGCGGCCTTCGTCGCGCCGAGCGCGCGCAGCGCCTCGCCGGCCTTGGAGTTGTGGCCCGACAGCGACAGCAGCAGATGCTCGGCCGAGACGTACTCGTCCTTGAGCTCGCGCATCTCGTGCTCGGCCGCACGCAGGACGGCGACGAGCTCGGACGACGGACCGGCCGCCTCGCCGCCGCTGGAGATCGTGGGCAGCGCGTCGAGCGCCGGGCCGACCTCGCGGCGTACCTCCTCGGGCGAGACCCCGAGCTTGCGCAGGACCGGCGCGACGATGCCGCCCTCCTGCTCGAGGAGGACCGTCAGCAGGTGCTCGGGCGTGACCTGCGGGTTGCGACGCGTCTCGGCGAGCTCGCTCGCCGCGCGGATGGCCTCCTGCGACTTGATGGTGAAACGGTCAGGGTTCATGCGTCCTCGATCAAAGATCTAAGTCTCTTGGACTGAGATTGTCGCAGAACGACCATGGATTGGCAAGCCCCTCCGGCCGGGAACCGGGGCGACCGGACTTGCGTCACATCGGTCGAGGCACGTCCGCTTGGTCAGGTGTGCTGCTCGCCCGCCGATCCGACGCACATGGCAAGACCGTCCCTGGAGCCGATCAGGCTGCGTATGGCGCTCGCGGGTCGATCACGCCCACGCGCTCCGGTCCGAGGCCCGCGACTTCTTCGCGACGAACCCGTACGAGATCGTCCACGAGTTCGCTCCGCACGCAGCGGCGGATAGCGATGGGCGCCGCCCGGCGTGCCGTCGGCGGGTATGCCGGTCAGAGCGCCAGGACGCGGCGCAATCCGTCGTCGATCTGTTCGACGACCCAGGCGGGCAGCGCGCCCACTCGCTCCGCGAGGTCGCCGATGTCCACCGTCGCGACTTGCGTGACGTTCGCAACCGAGGCGCGGTCGAGGCCGGAGACATCGCTCGGGATGGCCACATTGCCCGGCTGGGCGGCGCGGCGCATGTTCGATGTCAACGCGACAACCGTGACGGTCCGCAGCCGCGAGGCGTTGTAGCGGTCGTCGCTGACGATGACGACAGGCCGGATCAGCGCAGGAGCGGAGCCGCGCGGCTGGCCGAGGTCGCACCACCAGACCTCGCCACGAGCGGGCGTCACCACTCGGCGCGGGCGAGCGTCTTCGCGGCGGCCGCACGGACGAGACCGGCGTCCGCGGCCTGGTCCACGTCGTCGAGCGAGGCGTCGATCTGCGCGATCAGCGCGTCGCCCTCCAGCTCATCGACCCATCGCTGAGCGGCGCGCGCATAGAACTGGCTGCGCGAGATGCCGAGCTTCGTGGCGGCCGCATCGACCGCGGCGAACGTGTCGTCGGGCACGGAGATCGCGGTCTTCACGGCACGCAGTATAACGTGGTCATACCGCCATCTGCTGCTACGGTCCCGCGCGATGGGCACGCTCTGCCACCTCCGTGCGATCGTCGCCGCCAGGCGGCCTCGCACCGCCGCACCGGCGGCCTAGCGACTCGCCGCCCGCTCGCCGGGCAGCGCCCACGCCGCATGGCGTGACCGAGCCGCACCCGCCGGTGGACCGACCGTCGCCGAGCGCGCCCGCGCTCGGTGCCACGCCGATCCTCGCGGAGCGCCCATCGTGCCTCGAACCCCCCGACGGAGGTCGATCCGTCAGCAACCGCCGCGCGCCGGCCGTCGTGCCGCGCTCGGCCAGAACTTCCTGCGCGACTATCGCGTCGCCGCCCGCATCGCCGGCCTGCTCGACGACGACCCCGGCCGTCCGGTCCTCGAGCTGGGCGCCGGCGACGGCGCCCTGACCGCCGCACTGAGGCGTCGCCGCCGGGAGGTCACCGCCGTCGAGCTCGACCCGCGCTGGGTCCGGGCCCTGGAGCACCGGTTCGGGCCCGCGGTGCGGGTCGTCCACGGCGACATGCTGCGGATCGCGCCGCCGGACGGCGTGCACGACATCGTCTCCAGCGTCCCGTTCGCGATCACCACCGCGTTCCTGCGGGCGCTGCTGCCCCGCCGCACGTGGGCGACGGCCGTCCTGCTCGTCCAGTGGGAGGTTGCCCGCAAGCGCGCCGGCGTCGCCGGTGGAACGCTGCTCACGGCGTCGTGGTGGCCGTGGTACGAGGCGAGGCTCGCCGGCCGGGTCGCGGCGGGCGCGTTCCGTCCGCGCCCGGCGGTCGACGGCGGCGTGCTCGTGCTGCGTCGGCGAGCCCGCCCGCTGGTGGCGGAGGCCGAGCGGCGGGCATACCAGCGGACCGTCCGCGCCGTCTTCACGGCGCCCGGCGACGACCTCGCGCGGATCCTGCGCGCGCACGCGCCGCGACGGACCGTCCGCGCGTGGGCGCGCGACGCGGACGTGTCGGCGCACGCGCGCCCGCGCGACCTCGACCCGGCGCAGTGGGTGGCGCTGCACCAAGCGCTCCGGGAGCAGCGCCGGTGAGGCGTGGACGGGACGGCGTCTCGCGCATTCCGCCGACCCCTCCGGCGCAATGCGCGAGACGTCCGAGCGCGCGGGCGGAGCGTTGCATCACCGCAGCGCGGCGGTGACGTCGAGCTCGACGGGGATCCCGAACGGCAGCTCCGCGACCCCGACCGCCGAGCGGGCGTGCCGGCCCGCGTCGCCGAGGACCGCTACGAGCAGGCGCGAGCAGCCGTCCATCACCGCGGGCGTGTCGGTGAACCCGGGCGCGCAGTTCACGTAGCCGACGACGCGCGCGATCGCCTGCACGCGGTCGAGCGTCCCGAGCGCGGCCCGGAGCGCGCCGAGCGCGCTGAGGGCGGCCAGCCGGGCGGCGTCCTGCGCGGCCTCCAGGCCGAGGTCCGATCCGACCTTGCCGGTGACGAAGCCGCCCTCCGGCCGGAGCGGTCCCTGTCCGGAGACATACGCCTGGCCGCCGACGATCCGCACGGCGACGTACTCGCCGGCCGGCGGGGGCGGAGTCGGGACCGTGAGCCCGAGCTCACGCAGTCGTCGCTCGACGCTCACCCGAACAGCCGCTCGCTCGCCAGATCCGCGCCGTCGCGCAACGCCCGGAGCTTCAGCGGGACGATCTCGCCGGCGACGAAGTCCTGCCCGACGCCGGCGCCGAAGCCGCAGTCGGTTCCGGCGAGGATTCGGCTCGGGTCGCCCACCACCTCTGCCGCGCGCACGAGCCGCTGCGCCACGAGCTCCGGATGCTCCACGAACTCGGTCGTGATGTCGATCGCACCGACGACGAGCGCCATCGAGTCGGGCAGCGGGTAGCGGGCGAACAGCTCGATCTCATGCGCATGGCGCGGGTTGGCGAACGGGAGCACGAGCGCGCCGACGTTGGCGCGGTAGAGCAGCGGCAGCACCTCCCGCAGCTCCACGTCGTGGACATGTGGGCCGGGGTAGTTGCCCCAGCAGCAGTGCATCCGCACGCGATCGGGAGGGATGTTGGCGAGCGCCTCGTTGAGCGCGGCCACGTGCGACTCGACGATCGCCAGGTAGTCACTCAGCGTGCCGTCCCGGAGGTTCACGCCGCGCTCCCCCGGGATGTCGGGCGCGTCGATCTGGAGGACGAGCCCCTGCTCGACGACGTACTCGTACTCCGTGCGCAGCTCACGAGCGAGCGCGAAGACGTACTCCTCGTGCGTCGCGTAGTACTGGTTGCGCAGCATCGCCGCGACGATCCCCGGGCTCGCCGCGTTCATGAACGACTCGACGAAGCCGTCCCCCTGCGCCGCAAGCGCGGCCCGGTAGTCGGCGACCTCGTGCTGGATGGGCGCGAGGTCGGCGTAGCGCACCTCGGCATCGGCTGCCGGCGACTTGACGTAGTCCTCCTGCGAGAGCTGCTCGAGGTAGCGTCGGCCGAACTGCTCGGCCCACGCGGGAAACAGCTCGAAGTCGATGAACGCGTTGCGCTGGGAGCGCCCACCGAACCCGCTCATGCGGTCCGAGACGTACGAGCTGTAGGAGAAGCGAGGCTGCTCGCCGTTGTTGCCGACGTCGATCCCGCTGCGCAGCTGAAGCTCGATCGCGGCGTCCACGCCCTCGCGAGCCGCCGCCCGCAGCTCGGCGACGTCGACCGGCTCGCCGCGATGACGGGCGATGAGCAGCTCGCTCAGCCGCCTACCGCGCGGCAAGCTCCCGGTGTGGGTGGTCAGGATCCGACCGTCGCTCCTCAGCACGGTCGTCCCTCGCTGCTCGTCGCGTCGTCGGCCCGGGTCACGCCGAGCTGCTCGACAGCCCAGCCGGCGAGCTGGTCGGCGAGCGCGTCCATGATCGCCCGACCGGCATCGGCGGTCGCCCCCGCGGGCCGGCCGAGCACGCCCGTGGCGGTGAACGCGCGCAGCCCTTGCCCGAACGCCCGCTCGGCCCAGCCCGGCTCGGCCGCGACGTAGCCCTCGACGTCGTCGAAGTCCGCGACGGCTCCGCCCTCGTAGAGGTGCAACGCGATGCTCGTCTCGATCAACCCGGCGTGGGCGTCGCACTCGACAGGGTCCAGCCCCAGCGGTCGGAGCGCCTCGGCGGCCACGCGGACGAAGCTCCACAGGTCGCGATAGGCCACGACGGTGGAGCCCGGATGACGCTCAGCGCAGCGGTCGGCGTAGTCGCCGAGGAACGCGAAGTTGCCACCGTGCCCGCTGATCAGCGCGACGCGCCGGATGCCGAGCCGCCCCAGCCCCTCGAGGTACGCGTCGAGCAGGCCGCCCAGGACCGTCTCGGACAGCGTGATCGTGCCGGCGAAGTCGACGTGATGCTCCGAGAGCCCGCAGGCGATCGGCGGCGGCACCACGACCGGCTCGCGGATGCGCGCGGCCATCGCCGCAGCGAGCGCGCGAGCGATCTCCGTGTCCGTCCCCATCGGCAGGTGCGGACCGTGCTGCTCCGTGGCGCCAACCGCCACGAGCCCGATCGCCGCGGCGTCGATCGCCTCGGCCTGGGGCCAGGTCAGGCGGTCCAGCTCGACGAGGCTCACCGGGCCACCGCCTGGTGCGGCGGGATCGTCTTCATCGTGCTCCCTCGGTCGCGTGCCAGTGGCCCGAACGTACGCGACCCCCGTCCCGGGATGTTCGGCGCATCCTCCAGTCTTCGCGGCGGTTTCGTCGGCTCTGCACGAACGCAGGCGACATCCGGCCGCATCCGAGGGCGGGCACCACCGATACTTCCCACCGTGGGGACGACCGTGGAGGACCTGCTGGATGCGCCGGCCCCGGTCGGCGAGCTTCGTCCGCTCTGCCGCCCGGCGCCGTCAGACGCCACCGCGACCGTCACCTCGGTGGCGCTGGCCGAGGAGGTGACCGAGCTCGCGCAGGCCCGCGCCGGCGCCCTCGTGATCCTCGGCGCTCGGGCGTCGGCGATCTCCGGCTACCGCCTCGATCTGGCCGCCCGGCTCGCCGTCGACCGCGGCGTCGCCGCGATCGTGCTCCGTGCCCGCGCGCCGTTCGCGCTCGGGGCGTCGACGAGCGCGATCGCGCGGGAAGGCGGCATGTGCATCCTGCTCGCCGATCCCGCGATCGACCTCGCCGCCCTCGTGCTCGCGATCGACCAGCAGTTGAGCGCCGGCGCCGACCGCGAGCTCGCCCGCGTGCACGCCGTCCTGCGGATGCTGCGACGGAGGTCGGACCAGGGCACACCGCTCGACGCGCTGACGGCGGCGGTCGGCGACCTGCTGGGGACGCCGGTCGAGCTCCGCGAGCAGGGCGCCGACGACGTCGCCGCGAGCCTCGTCATCGACGGACAGGCGGAAGGCACCATCGTCGCCGCGGCGGGCAGCCGGGTCGAGTCGCAGGCGCGGGAGATCGCCGTCGAGTTGGCCGCCGCCGCGGCAGCGCGCATCGCCGACCGCGAGGAGCGTCGGCACGAGGCCCCCGGCCAGACCCGGGCCGACTTCCTCACCGAGCTGCTTGCCGTCGACGCCCGGCACGTCGAGCGCATGATCGACCGGTCGCGCGCCCTGGGTCTGCAGCTGGAGCGCTGGCACACGGCCCTGCGCCTCGAGCTGGATGCGCGTCTGGAGGCCGCCGACGGAGACGAGGCAGCCGCGTTCGACCTGGCGCGCTCGATCACGCGTGTCACCATGAACGTCGCCCGTGAGTCCGGCGGCATGTGGCATCGAGCGCACGCCGGCGACGGCCTCCTGCTCATCAAGACCGAGCGCAGCGACCCGGGGCCCCGTGGCCCGCGCGCGCTCGTCCCAGTCGCCGAGCGGATTCTCGCAGAGGTCCGTGCCCGTCATCCCCGCGCACGCGTGCGCTGCGGCATCGGCGCCTCGCACGGCGGCGCGGGCGGGCTGCGGCGATCGGCCGGCGAGGCCCGCACGGCGCTTGCGGCCGACGACGCCGACGTCGCCTGCTTCGACGCGCTGGGCATGCGCCGCATCCTCGTCGAATGGGCGGCGACGACCACCGCGGCGGACACGATCGACACGCTGCTGCATCCGCTCGACGAGCTCGGACCGCAGCGCAGCGCCGAGGCGATTCGCACGCTGCGCGCCTTCCTGGACTGCCAGGGATCGCTCACGCGCGCCGCGGCGACGCTCCACCTGCACCGCAACTCGCTCTCCTATCGGCTGAACCGCATTCGGGACCGGCTCGACGTCGACCTCGACGACCCGGAGCAGTGGCTGGCGCTGCAGCTCGCGTGCCACGCCCGCATGCTCGACTGAGGCGTCGCGCTCACATCGGCGGGAGTGGGCCCAGCGCACGCGCCCGAACCCGGACACCGAGGTCCGGCAGGTAGGTCAGCGGGATCTCCTCGAGCTCGTCGACGACGACGCCGGCCGGCTCGGCGCCGGCCAGCACCGCGCGCTCATGTGCGATCGTCGCGGTGATCCGCTGTCGCGTCTGGGCGTCGACGCCGGCCGGGAACAACCGCTCGACGAAGCCGCTGACCGCAGCGGTGGCGGCCCCGATCGCCCGCGCCCACTCCGCATGCGGCGGGCGCACGACGCGGCTCACCCCGGGGAGCGCATCGGGCACACGTGCGTGGGCCGACCCAACCGCGATCAGCGGCTCGCCGGCGTGTCGCTCCTTCATCCCATCGATCGCGTCGCCGAGGAGCTCCGCCCACGACGTCCCGGGCCGTTCGCGGGCCGTCCGCGCGACCGCGACCAGCTCCGGTGCCCGGACGCTGATCGCGACGCCGCCGACGGCGGCCGCGTCGCGCTCACGGGGGTGGCCGCCGGACAGGCGGCCGACGACCGCGCCACGCTCGTCGGCGTCGCAGACGAGCGCGTCGCCGAAGCCGGCGAGGTGACCCGCCCCGCGGATGCCGCTCGCCGCCCGACCGTCGAGCGCGCAGGTCGGGTGGCCGCGCACGTACTCGAGCGTCGCAAGCGTGCCGTCATCGCGCACGACGTACGCTCGCGCGCGGATCCCGGCGTCCTCGAGACCGGCGCGGATCCCGTCGGCGATCTCGCCGGCCCGCCGCGAGAGCGCCGCGTCGAGGATCGCCGCGTTCTCGCGCTCGAGCAGTCCTGCGCCGCCCAGCTCGTGGCTGACCGCGACCGGCAGGCGTCCGAGCACCTCCCATGCGACCTCGGCGGCGCGCACCTCGTCGTCGGGTGCGGCGACGCTGAGCTGCCCCGCGATCGCGACCGCCTCGACGCCGGCGCTCGCCTCCAGGAAGCGCCGCAGGCCCGACTCGTCGAGCGCGGCCGCCGGCGAGCCGTCCAGCTCGCGACCGCCGGCGAGCACCGCAGCGCGCGCGCCGATCGCCGCACGGAGCTCGGGTGGCCAGGTGACCAGCGGCTCCAGCACCGGATCGAGGCGCGCGGCGAGCCGGACGACCGCGACGCGGCCGAGCAGCTCGCGGCGCGCCAGCGCCTCCTCCGCGTACGCGCAGGCGACCATCACCGCACGCACCTGCTCGCGCGCGATGGCCCCTGGTGCCAGCAGCGCCGCCACCGCGGCCGCGACGTCGCTCGCCGGATCGCCACCCGGGCTCGTGCGCGCCGTGGCGACGAGCGTTCCCCGCCGGTCGACCGCGGCCGCCGTCAACGTGTGGCCGATCTCGATGCCGACGCGGACGTCGTCCATCGCTCAGCCGTCCGGTGCCGGGGCGGGAAGCTCGAGGCCGAACGCGGCCGGCCCGGCGACCGCGAGCGCCCGCTCCCCGTACCACGCCGGGTCCGTGCGGCTCACGACCAGCGCGACGCGCTGGCCATAGCGGTAGTGCTCGGTCACCAGCGGCACCCCGGCCCGGCGATCGACGAGCGTGATCACGTCCGGGATCGCAGCGACGACCCGTCCCTGCTCGAGCGCCGCCAGGTTCTCGTTCTGGAACTCGACGCGGACCAGGCGCGGCGGGTCGTCGAGCGACGCGATCGTGACCGAGCCTCGCGACCATGGCTGCCCCGGATGCCGCTCCACCTCGATGATCTTCCCGCCCACCACGACGTGGCCGCCGAGGGCCGCCGCGGCGGCCTGCGCCGGATCCCCATCGGTCGCCGACAGCGCGGTCCCGAGCGCGAGGGCGGAGGACACCGTCCCGCGGATCGTCGCGGCTCGCGCCGTCGCGGCCGCCATCAAGAAGAGCGCGCACGGCGCAACGCCGCCGAGCGCGTCGATCGCCGCGCGGATGCAGCGGTCGAGCTCGTCGATGTCCGGGGAGCGCAGGACCGCCGACGCGCCACGGTCGCCGACGACGACCGCCGGGCTGGCCGGCACGCCGGCGAGATGCATGCGCATGAGCCGGGCCGCCGTGGCGCCCCGGCCCATGCCGTCGGCGTCCACGAGCGGCAGCCCCAGCCTCGCCGCCCAGGCCGCGGCGACGAGGCCGTTGCCGCCGCCGATCTCGAACGCCATCACCGCGGCGACCGGGCGTCCGGCGACGTCCTCGACCGCCGCCTGCAGCTCGGCGGCGGCGGCGTCCCCGAGGAGCCGCTCGTCGGCGAGCGTCGGCGAGCCGCCGACCCCGCACGGCATCACGAGCGCGTCGTCGGGGAGCTCGTCGAGGTCGAGGAGCGCGGCAGGCCCGTGCCGCCGCAGCACCTCGCGCGCGAAGAGCGCCATCGGCGCGACGTCACCGCCGCCGCCACCGCCGAGCATCGCGCAGCCGAGCGCGAGCGCATCGACATGCCCGGCGTCAAGCTGCACGGCGGCTCATCGTAACGAGCCCCCGGCGGCGCGCAGGCGCACCGTCGCGGCCTCGTCGACGCGCCAGTCCACGCCGTCCGGCGAGAGCGCCACGCGGTACGTGTCGGCCGCCTGCTCGACCGTCAGCAGCTCGTCGCGCACGTCGGCCGCGACCAGGGCCGGGTCACGCTCGACGGGCGGCCCCCACCCCCCGCCGCCGGCGCTGCGGACCCGAACGGTCGCACCCGCGGCCAGCGGGCCGTAGTAGGTCACGCGCTCGCGCAGCACGACCTCGTCGGCGGTGCCCGCATCGACGACGATCCCGCCGGTGCCGCCGTCGCCGCCGCCGAACAGCCCCTTGCCGAGGGGGTCGTACGTGTTCTCGGTGATCGTCTGCAGCAGGATCCCGTCCTCGAGCATGCGGTAGTCGCGAACGAGTCCGAGGCCGCCGCGGAAGCGGCCGGCGCCGTAGGCGTCGGCCCGCAGCCCGAAGCCTTCGACGCGCACCGGGTAGCGCGACTCGAAGACCTCCACCGGCGTGTTCGTCACGTCGCCGTTGGCGAACAGCATGATCGAGGGCCCGTCCCCGTCGGGACACGCGCCGTTTCCCCCGCCGATCGGGTCGACGGCCACGAACGGCTCGCCGTCACGGGGGTCGACGCGGGCGAACAGCGCTCCCGCCAACGGGAACCCGCCGGCGGGACAGGCGTCCGGGAGCACGTCGGCGAGCGCCCGGAACGCCAGCTCTTCGAGCGCGGTGATCACGTAGCCGTAGGAGTCGGTCGGCGCGGGGCGCTCGGCGCTGACGACGAGCCCGCCCGGCAGGTCGAACCGGATCGCCCGGAAGTGGCCCTCGTTGGCGCGGTCGTGCGGCGCGAGCAGCGCCTTCGCGGCAACGCGCACCGCCGCACGCGTCCCGACGGCGGGCACGTTGATCGGCCCGCGGGTCGCCGGGCTCGACCCCCCGAACGAGACGCGCAGCTCGTCATCGACGATCCTCGCCTGGAGGCACACGACCGGATGCTGGTCCTTGACGATCCCATCGTGGTCCATCGACACCTGCGCGTGGTGGACGCCGTCGGGGAGCGCGCGGATGCGGTCGCGGATCGCCGCCTCCGTGCGATCGAGGACCGCGTTCATCGCATCGCGCACGCCATCGCCGCCGTAGCGCTCGCACAGCGCCCGCACGCGCGCGACACCGAGCCGGCACGCGGCGATCTGCGCCTCCAGGTCGCCGAGCACGATGTCCGGGACGCGGACGTTGTCGCGGATCAGCGCGACGAGCTCGGCGTTGCGGACCCCGCCGCGCTCCAGGTGCTGGTGGGTGAAGCAGAGCCCCTCCTGGTAGGTGTCCGTGGAGTCCGGGCACCAGCCGCCCGGGCTCTTGCCGCCGATGTCGCCCCAATGGGCGGTGGTGACCGCGAACGCGACGAGCTCGCCGTCCCACACGATCGGGACGTACACCGACGTGTCGGAAATGTGCGTCCCGGTCGAGAACGGCTCGTTGCAGATCAGGACATCACCCTCGCCGAGCCCGGCGGCTCCGTGCCGCTCCAGGCCCGACCGGACCGTCTCGCCGAGCGCGCCCACGAAGAGGCTCTGCCCGGGCGCGTCCCCCCACAGCTCGCCGGCGGCCGAGACGATGCCGACGCCGAAGTCCTGCACCTCGTACAGGAGCGGGTTGTGCGCCGTCCGCCGCAGCGTGCGGTTCATCTCCAACGCCACCGATGCGAGGGCGTTGCGGATGATCTCCGCCGTGAAGATGTCTCCTGCCGGGTACGCCGGGTCGGTGCTCATGCGGTCGCCTCCTTCAGGCGAAGGGTGAGGTTGCCGGTCGCGTCGTTCGCGGCGCGCCACCCGGGCGGGACGAGGATCGTCGTGTTCCACTCCTCGATCACGGCCGGCCCGTCGATCTCGCTGCCGACGGGGAGCTCGTGACGCTCGTAGACGGGCGTGAGGACGAACCCGTCCTGGGCCTTGAAGCAGACCCGGCGGTGCTCGACCGGAACGCCGGGCGCGCCGGTGGGGGCCCGCTCCGCGGACAGGCGGACTTGGCGGACCTTGCCGTTGGCGCGGCAGCGGCTGGTCACGAGCTCCAGGGCCGCATCGGGCGCGCCGTGGCCGTAGAGCTGGTAGTGCGCCGCGACGAAGCGCTCGCGCAGTCCGGTCAGCAGCCGCGCGTCGTCCTCGAGCCATGCGGGCTCGATCGCCACCGTGATCGTGTGGTCCTGCCCGGCGTAGCGGACGTCGGCACGGTGCAGGACCTCGACGGCGTCGGGCTCGAAGCCGTAGGCGGACAGCTCGCGCACCGCCTCCGCACGCAGCTCGCGCGCGTCGGAGACGATCGCCGGCGCCGATTCCGGCTCGAGCCGGCGGGACTTGGTGCGCGCGACGTCCTCGCGATAGTCGGAGGTGAGGATCCCCCACGCCGAGAAGTTCGCGGCCGCCGCGGGGATGACGACGACACGGATCCCGAGCTCGCCGGCGACGGTCGCGGCGAACATCCCGCCGCCGCCGCCGTACGAGACCAGGGCGAAGTCGCGCGGATCGAGTCCGCGCTCGACGGTCACCGCACGGATCGCGTACGTCATGTTCGTCTCGGCGAGGGCCAGGACGCCGGCGGCGGCCGCGACGACGTCGACGCCCGTCGGCTCGGCGATCCGCGCCCGGATGGCTCGACGCGCCGCTTCCACGTCGAGCTTCATCCGTCCCCCGAGGAAGCGATCGGGGTCGATGCGCCCGAGCACGACCTGGCAGTCGGTGACCGTGGGTTCCTCGCCGCCGAGCCCGAAGCAGGCGGGCCCGGGCTGCGCTCCGGCGCTGCGCGGTCCGACCCGCACGCCGCCCAGCGCATCGATCGACGCGATCGAGCCGCCGCCGGCCCCGATCGAGATGATGTCGATCGCCGAGCCCACGACCGGTCTCCCGTCGACCTCGAGCTCGGTGCGCTCCATGATCTCGCCGCCCTCGATCAGCGCGACGTCGTACGTGGTGCCGCCGACGTCGGCGCAGATCACGTTCGGCAGGCCGAGCTCCATGGCGAGCGCCCTCGCGCCGATCACGCCCCCCGCCGGACCGGACTCGAGCGTGCGAACGGGCTGCAGCGCGGCCCGCTCGCTCGACATCACGCCGCCGTTGGACTGCATCACCGCGACCGGACGCCGCAACCCCCGCTCCTGAAGCGCACCGGCCAGCTCGGACAGGTACCGGTCCATCAGCGGCTGGACGTACGCGTTGAGCACCGCCGTCGACGTCCGCTCGTACTCGTGCCATTCGTTCGTGGCGTCGACGGACGCCTGCACCCGGACGCCGGGATGGCGCTCGCGGATCTGCTCGACGGCCGCGCGTTCGTGCCTCGGATCGACGTAGGCGTGCAGGAAGCACACGGCGATCGCCTCGACGCCCGCCGCGACCAGCAGGTCCGACTGGCGGTCGACCTCCTCGAGATCGAGCGCGACTACGACGCGGCCGTCGGCGGCGAGCCGCTCGGGGACCTCGCGGCGCAGGTAGCGCGGCACGAGCGGCGCAGGCGGGCGGTAGAGCGGATCGTAGATGTTCGGCCGCGATCCGCGCGCGATCTGCAGCACGTCTCGGAACCCTTGCGTGGTCAGCAGGCCCACCCGCACGCCGCGCTGCTGGACGACCGCGTTGATGGCGGTCGTCGTCCCGTGGAAGACGCTCTCCAACTGGTCCAGCGTGACCGGCAGGCGCTCGATCCCGGTCAGGATCTCCTCGACGAGCGTCGCCGGCGTCGACGGCTGCTTCTCGAACGTGACCGCGCCCGTGCGCTCGTCGACGGCGACGAAGTCGACGAACGTCCCGCCGACATCGATCGCGAGCCGTGCCGCGCCCGCTTCCTGTTGTCCCATTGCGCGGACGCTATGACGGCTTGCGCCGCCGGACCTCGGCACAGGTCACGAAGTTCACACCCGGTTCGGGCAGTCGACACGAACCATCACACTCCGGATCGACAGGAACGGTGAACCCGGAGGGGGCGTCCTGCTTCACACTTATTCACTGCGACGATAAGTGATGACGCCGATCCGTCTTTCCGGGCAGGACCGGGGTCCAATAGCGTCAAGCCATGGCCCGGGAGGAGCCCACGTTCACCGGCGACGTCGTCGTCGACCCGGCGGGACATCGCGTTCGCGTCTGGCGCTACGGCTGCGGCTCGCAGACGCTCGTCGCGCTCCACGGCGGCCCCGGGTACGACCACCGCCACCTGCTCGGCTTCGCCGGGCTCGCCGCCGACGACCTGCAGGTGGTCCTCTACGACCAGCTGGGCAGCGGCGTCTCGGACCGCCCCGACGATCCGGCCCTCTGGCGCATCGAGCGGTTCGTCGACGAGCTCGAAGCGATCCGCACGGAGCTGGACCTCGGACCGATCCACCTCGCGGGGCACTCGTGGGGCGGCGTCCTGGCCCAGCAGTACGTGCTCACGCATCCCGGCGCGGTGCGATCGCTCGTGCTCGCCAACACCGCCGCGAGCATCGCGGACATCGGCCGGTCGTTCGACGCCGTCCGCTCGCGGCTGCCGCGCGCCGCCTACCGCGAGCTGCGGCGGCACGAGGCCGCGGGTGACTGGGACGCCCCGGCCTACCAGCAGGCGATCGCCGAACACGTCCTGGCGCGGCACTTCCGGCGCTCGACGCCGTTCGACTTGGCGGTCTCCCTCCGTGAGCTGCTCGAGCAGGTGATGCCCCTGTTCGACGCCCCGGGACCCGCACGCGAGACGATGTACGGCAACCGGCCGTTCGAGATCACCGGCAACCTCGTCGGGTGGGACGCGACCGAGCGACTGCGCGAGGTGGGTGTCCCGGCCCTCGTGCTGAGCGGTGCGCACGACGCCATCTCGCCCGAGTGCGGACGGACGATCGCCGAGGGCATCCCCGGCAGCGAGCTCGTGATCTTCGGGCAGTCCAGCCACATGGTGATGCTCGAGCACGAGGCGCCGTCGTTCTTCGCCGTCATCGAGCGCTTCGTGCGGCGTCACGCCGCTTGAGCGCGCCCGATCCACGACCCACCGGGAATGAGGCCATGAGACGTTCGACCGATCGAATCCTGACGACGCACACGGGCAGCCTGCATCGTCCGCCGCGCGTCCGGGAGCTGCTGGCCAGGGAGGCCCGCGGCACGCTGACCCAGGACGAGGCCGAGGAGCTGCGCGCGGCGGTGCGCGTCGCGGTCCACGACGTCGTCGCGCGGCAGGTCGACGTGGGCGTGTCGGTCGTCGGGGACGGCGAGATGAGCAAGGACTCCTACTCGACGTACTTCGCGACGCGGATGCACGGGTTCGGCGGCGGCGGCGTGCCCGTCGTCGCACAGGACATGCTCGACTTCCCCGAGTGGGCCGCGGCGTCAGTCGTGAGCGACGTCAACGACATGATCTTCGTCCCGGCCTGCGTGGGGAAGGTCTCCTACGCCGACCGCACCGCGCTGGACGCGGACATCGCCAACCTGCGCGAGGCGGCGGCCGCGGCCTCGGCGGAGGAGGCGTTCATGACGGCGGCGTCTCCGGGGATCGTGGCCCAGATGGCCGAGGATCGCCACTACGGCGACCAGGAGGCGTATCTCGCCGACATCGTCGACGCGATGCGGATCGAGTACGAGGCGATCGTCGACGCGGGCCTGGTGCTCCAGATCGACTGCCCCGACCTTGCGATGAGCCGCCACCTGCGCCTCATGGACCTGTCGCTGGAGGACTGGCGCAGGCAGATGGCGCTGAACGTCGAGGCGCTGAACGCGGCGACCGTGAACATCCCGCCCGAGGCGATGCGGATGCACGTCTGCTGGGGGAACTACAGCGGACCGCACACGCGCGACGTCGCCTTCGACGAGGTGATCGACACGGTGCTCGCCGCCCGTCCCTCGACGATCCTGTTCGAGGCGGCCAACCCGCGCCACGAGCACGAGTGGCGGATCTTCGCGGATCGCCGGCTGCCGGACGGCAAGGTGCTCGTCCCGGGCGTGATCGACTCGACCACGAACTACGTCGAGCATCCCCGCCTGGTCGCCGATCGGATCGTCCGCTACGCGCGCCTGGTCGGGCGCGAGCACGTCATGGCGGGCGTCGACTGCGGCTTCTCGACGGGCGCCGCCTACGAGCTGGTCCACGAACAGATCGCGTTCGCGAAGCTCGCGGCGCTCGTGGAGGGCGCCGCCCTGGCCAGCAGCGAGCTCTGGAACTGACGCTACGGAGATCCCACCCATGTCCCACATCGCCGAGTACATCGACCGCGTCGCGACGGTGGAGATGCGGCCCGGCACGGGCAACGCGCCCCACGGCCAGATGCATCGCCTCTACGAGGCCGCGCGCGAGCGCAACGGCGCCCCGCTCGTGCTCAGCGCCGCCCGGTGCCTGGTCGACGCGGTCGCGCCCGACGACGCCGTGCTCATCGTCACCGGCGCGGGCTGCGACCCGATGATGCCCAACGGGGAGGTCG
Organism: uncultured Solirubrobacteraceae bacterium; assembly: GCA_964422645.1. Lineage (GTDB taxonomy): Bacteria > Actinomycetota > Thermoleophilia > Solirubrobacterales > Solirubrobacteraceae > Capillimicrobium. Next base: position 350,876 of record CAYRCB010000004.1, read on the forward strand.
ACGGTCTGCTCGGCACGGCGGCGCTCGCACGGGTGCTGATCGACCGCCTCGGGGCACGGGTCGCCGTGCTCGCCGAGGCGCGCTGCGAGCCGCCGCTGCGGGCAACGATCCGCGCCGCCGGGCTCAACGTTCGCGGGGTCGACGAGGACGTCGCCGGTGTTCCGGCGCCGGTGACGTTCGTCGCGACCTCGCTCGCCGCCGACGAGTGCGAGCGCGAGGCGACCGAGATCATCGACCGCTTCGCGCCGGCTGCCATCGTGGCGATCGAGAAGCTCGGGCCCAACGAGCGCGGCGCCATCCATGGCTCGACCGGGCTGGGCTGGACCGACGAGCACACCAAGCCCCAGTTCGTGTTCGAGCTCGCCGCCGAGCGTGGCATCCCCACCGTCGGCATCGGCGACGGCGGCAACGAGGTGGGGTTCGGCGTCATCGCGGATGCCGTCGCGGACATCATCCCGGCGGGCCACCGCTGCCAGTGCCCGTGCGGCGGGCGCACCGGCACGTCCGTCGCGACCGACCACCTCATCGTCGCGGCGATCTCGAACTGGGGCGCGTACGCGCTCGGCGCGATGCTGTGCGAGCTGACCGGCGGCGACCTCGCGGGCCTGATCGACGAAGACGACCTCGAGCGGATGCTGCGCGCCTGCGTGGACGCGGGAGCGCTCGACGGGGCGTTCAGCCGACCCTCGCTGACCGACGACGGCGTGCCGCTGCAGACCCATCGCGCGTTCGTGACGATGCTGCGCAGCATCGTCACCATCGGCAACTCCCACCTGACGTCTCCCGGGCACTGAGCGCCACCCAACGACCGCGATGATCGCCAGCAGCGAGCGGATCCTGACGACGCATGCCGGCAGCCTTCCGCGACCGCCGGACCTCGAGCGGCTGCTCATGCGCCGCGACGGCGAGCTCGTGGACGCGCAGGCGCGCCGCGCGACGATCGATCGCGCGGTCGCCGCCGCGGTCGCCAGCCAGCTCGAGCATGGCATCGACGTGGGCAACGACGGCGAGCAGGACCGGCCGAGCTACGTCACCTACCTCGCCGAGCGGGTCGATGGTCTCGGCGGCGCGGCCGTCGCCCGCGCACCGCTCGCCGACTTCGTCGCCTTCCCGTCCTTCGCCCAGCTGTTCGCCGCCCGCTACGCGCCGAGGTCGGGGCCGCTCACGGTGCCGCAGGCCACGGGCGAGCTGCGATACCGCGACCTCGCGCCCCTGCGGGAGGAGCTCGCGCGCCTGGCGCACGCCCGGCACGCCGCGGCCGGCGACTTCGCCGAGGCCTTCGCGACCGCGCCGTCCCCCGGGATCGCGGCGATGGCGTTCCCGAACGCCTCCTACGAGACGCACGCCGAGTACGTCCTGGCGTTCGCGCGCGAGCTGCGCAAGGAGTACGCCTGCATCGTCGACGCCGGGCTGGTCCTGCAGGTCGACGCACCCGACCTGACGCTGCGTCGCTACGAGCGCTACGCGCACGTGCCTCCGGACGAGTACGCGGCGCTGATCGACCTCCACGTCCAGGCGATCAACGAGGCGCTCGCCGGCATCCCTCGCGACCGCGTGCGCCTGCACTGCTGCTGGGGCAACCACAACGGGCCGCACGTGCACGACGTCGAGCTGCGCGAGCTGTTGCCGGCGCTCTATCGCACGAACGTCGGCGCCCTGCTCCTGCCGTTCGCGAATCCGCGTCACGCCCACGAGATCCCGGTGCTCGCCGAGCAGCCCCCGCCCGGCGGCCTCTTGGTCGTCGTCGGCGCCATCGACGTCACGACGAACATCGTCGAGCACCCGGAGCTCGTGGAGCAGCGACTCGTCGCCGCCGCGGACGCGATCGGCGACCCGTCACGGGTGCTCGCCGGAACGGATTGCGGCTTCGGCACGATGGCCGACCTGGCCTACGTGGCCGAGGAGGTCGTGTGGGCGAAGCTGCACGCCCTGCGCGAGGGCGCCGAGCGCGCCAGCCGGCGATGGTGGCCCTGAGCGGCATCCGACCGCAGCGCGGTGCGCGCGTCCCGGGCTATGCTCCCGTCGCGATGGACCTGCGCCGCCTGCGCTACTTCGTCGCGTTGGCCGAGGAGCTGCACTTCACGCGGGCCGCCCAACGCCTGCACATCGCACAGCCGGCGCTCAGCCAGGCGGTGCGACAGCTCGAGCGGGAGACCGGCGTCGACCTGTTCCTGCGCACGCGCAGGCACGTCGAGCTCACCCCGGCCGGTTCCGTGCTGTTCGAGGACGCTCGCAAGATCCTCAGCGACGTCGACGCCGCGGTGGCGCGCGCTCGCGCGGCGCAGCAAGGGCGCGTCGGCATCCTGCGCATCGGCTTCAGCGACGGCGCTGCCCCGTGGCTGCTGCCGACGCTCCTGCGCGCGTTCGCGCGGACGTACGCCGACGTCGAGGTCGTGCTCCACCCCCTGACGAACGCGACCGTCGTCGCGGAGGCGGTCCGGTCGGGGAACGTCGACATCGGCCTGACGGGCATCCTGCAGGCGAGCACGCTCGGAGCACGCGTCTCCTTCATGCTGATGGAGCGCCAGCCGCTGGTCGTCGGCATGGCGGCCGATCATCCGCTGAGCGCCGAGGACGTCATCGACCTGCGCACGCTCGGGCCGGCGAACGTCGTGCTTCCCGTCCGCGCCGCCAACCCCGCGTTCCACGACGCATCCGTCGAGCTGTGGCGCGACGCCGGCGTCGCGATCAACGTCGTCGCGCACGCGTCGACGATGCACACGCTGCTCGGCTTCGTCGCGGGAGGCGTCGGCATCGCGATCGTGCCGACCGGCACCGGCCGTTGGAACGTCGAGGGCGCCGTCCTCTGTCCAACCGTGCAGGAGCTGCCCTTCGTCAGCTTCGGCGTGGTGTGGAGCGACGAGCGCGAGGACCCGATCGTCCAGTCGCTGCTCGACACCGCGCACGAGCTGCTGGTGACCGGGTCGCTCGGGCCCGGGACGCCGGAGGACGCGAGCGCCGCGTAGGCGCTCGCGCCGCGAACCGGCCTACCCGGCGGCCGGCGCCTCGACCGGGCCGGCGAGGTAGACCGCCTCGATCTCCGACGTGCGGTTGCGCAACTCCGCGCCCGTTCCCTCCAGGACGATGCGTCCCTCCTGCAGGACGTACGCGCGATCGGCCACCGACAGCACGGTCCGCAGGTGCTGCTCGACGAGCAGCACCGCGACGCCGGCGGCCGCCGCGTCCTGCACCGCGGGCAGCAGGCGGTCGACCATGACCGGCGCGAGGCCGAGCGACAGCTCGTCGATCAGCAGCACCGACGGGCGCGCCGCGAGGGCGCGGCCGAGGGTCAGCATCTGCTGCTGACCGCCGGAGAGCAGGCCCGCCTTCTTGCCGACGAACGCGCGCAGCTCCGGGAACAGGGCCAGCGCGACCTCGGGGTCTCCCTGCCCGACGCGCAGGTTCTCCGCAACGGTCAGGCGCGAGAAGACCGAGCGCTCCTCCGGCACGAGCCCCAGCCCCCGGCGGGTCCGCCGGGCGATGCCGTCGTGCGCCGCAGCGCCGTCCCAGCGAACCTCGCCGGCGCTCGCCTGGATCGCTCCGGCGAGCGTCAGCAGCGTCGTGGTCTTGCCCGCGCCGTTCGCCCCGAGCAGACCGACGATCTCGCCGGGACGCACGACGAGGTCGATGTCGCGGATCGCCGGCGCCGCCCCGTAGCCGGCCGAGAGGGCGCTCGCCTCGAGCGTCGCCCCGGCGCCCGACGCGGCGCGCGCCGAGCTGCGCCGTGCCGGCACCGCGGCCGGCGGCTCGGCCGCCGCCGGGGTCGCCTCGGTCTCGGCCTCGGTGCCCAGGTAGGCGCGGACGACGGCGGGCTCGGCGCGGACCTTCTCCGGGTCGCCGTGCGCGATGACGTGCCCGAAGTCCAGCGCGATCACCTCGTCGCTGACGCCCATCACGAAGTTCACGTTGTGCTCGATCAGCAGGACCGCGAGGTTCCACTCCTCGACGAGCAGGCGAACGATCCGCGCCAGCTCCTTCGTCTCGTGCTCGTCCAGGCCGGCGGCCGGCTCGTCCAAGAGCAGGACGCTGGGGTTGGCGGCCACCGCCCGAGCGATCGCCGCCAGACGGCGCATGCCGTAGCTCAGCTCCGCCGGCCGCTTGTCGAGGGCCGCGGCGAGACCGAACTCGGTCACCGCCGTCATCGCCGCCGTCGACAGGCGCGGCGCGCGCGGCCAGACGAGGTCGCGGACCAGGTTCGTCTTCGCCTGGCCTGCGACCACGGCGAGGTTCTCGCGGATCGTCAGCCCCTCGAACAGCTCCAGCGACTGGAACGAGCGCACCAGGCCACGCCGGGCCCGGCCGTCGGCGGACAGCCGGTTGATCGGCGCTCCGTCGAGCAGCACCTCGCCGGCGTCGGGACGCTGCAGGCCGCTCACGATGTCGACGAGCGTGGTCTTGCCGGCGCCGTTGGGACCGATCATGCCGAGCACCCGCCCGGGGCGCACCTCGAAGGACACCGCGTCGAGCACATGGTTAGAGCCGAAGCTGATCGAGACGTCGCGCACGGCCAGCGTTGAGGGCGGCCGCAGCGCGGGACGTCCCTTGCGCTCGTCGGCGGTCTCCGCGGTCGGCGGCTCCTGCGCCGACGCCGTGCCGAAGCGTGCGCGCAGCTGGCGGGCCCGCTTGACCATGTCCAGCGCCGCGCCGTCGGGCGCGATGACCATGCTGACCATCACCATCACGCCGGTCACGAGCAGCAGCCACTGCGTGGAATCGACGGCCTCCGAGATCTGCAGCGAGATGATCCCGCCGCTCGCCGCCAGCGCGCCGAACAACGACCCGGAGGCCGCGCCGATGCCGCCGAGCGCCGCGATGACGGCGAAGTTCACGGACGCCAGGGTCGTGAACTGCTCGAACTGCACGAGCTCGGTCTGGAACGCCGTGAGGGCTCCGGCGAGCGCGGCGATGCCGGCCGCGATGCCGCACGCGAAGAGCTTCACGCGGTTGACCGGGATCCCCATGGCCAAGGCGGCGCGCTCGTTCCCGCGGATGGCGATCATCTGCATGCCCGAGGCGCCGCGCCGGAGGTTCGCGACGGCGACGCCCACGAGGGCGAACATGACCAGCGAGAACGCCGCGTAGCGCTGGGGGTGGGCAACGGGATCGAGGCTGAGCGGGCCGAGACCCGGCACGTCCACGGTCAAGCCGTCGAGCCCACCGGTGAAGCTCGGCGTGGTGAACACGAGCCGCTCGAGCACGAGGGCGACGCACAAGGTGATGATCGCCAAGCTGACGCCGCGGACACGCAGCGCCGGCAACGACAGGAGCATGCCGATCGGCACGACGACGATCACCGCGAGCAGCAGCGCGATCGGGAACGGCGTGTGCAGGTGTGCGGAGGCGTTCGCGGCGACGAGGGCCCCGATCCCGGCGATGCCGAACTGCGCCAGCGACAGCTGTCCGGCGTACCCGGTGACGACGATGATCGAGAGACACACGATGCCCGCGACCGCGCTCACCCCGATCGCCTTGGCCGGCGTCGGGTTGAGCAGGAACGTCAGCAGCAGGCCGACGGCCAGTGCCGGGACGAGGACGTGGAGCCGGATGCGCCCGGTGCCGACGTCGGGGAAGCGCTCGGCGAGGAAGCCGCGCACCGGCAGCGTCTTGCCCGCGACCGCCAGCAGCACGATGATCGCCAGCAGCGGACCGGCGCTGGACCAGCCGGGCACGGAGACGTAGTTCGTCAGCTCGGCTTCGGCGACGCCGATGCCGAGGCCACCGATGAAGGTCAGGCTGAACGACGCGAAGCTCCCCAGCAGCGCGGCGGCCAGGCACGGGAACAGCAGATAGCCCATCGTCTGGACCGAGAGACCGATGACGGGCGAGACGAGGATGCCGGCCGCCCCGGCCAGCGCGCTGCCCACCGCCCAGTTGGCGGCTGCGACACGGGCCGGCGACCGCCCGAGCGCCGCCGCGGCGCGCTCGGACTCCGCGGCGGCGGTCGTGACCACGCCGAACGTCGTGAAGCGCCAGATCGCCCAGAGGCCGAGCGAGATCGCGGCCGCGAGGCCCAGGAGGATCAGCGAGTCGACCGTGACCGTGACGCCGAAGAGCGTCACGCCGTCGGTGGGCAGGACGCTCGGCACGAGCGAGACCGAGTCGCCGTAGTGCAGGGTGGCCGCCGCTTGGACCGCGGTCAGGAGGCCGAGGGTGGCCACCATCCGCGCGAGCACCGACGCCTCCTGCATGCGCGAGAGGACCAGCAGGTAGAAGAGGACGCCGACCGCCGCGGAGAGCGCGATGCCCGCGGCCAGTCCGACCAGCTTGGCCCCACCCGCCTCGACGATCTCGAAGTAGGTGTAGGCCCCCAGCATCGCGATGGCCCCGTGCGCGAAGTTCACGACACCGGACCCGCGGTAGACGATCACGATGCCCAGCGCGCCGAGGGCGTACATGCCCCCGGCGCCGAGACCGATGATCAGGAACTGCACGAACGTCTGCACGGAACTCGTCCTCGTCCTCGGATCACGCGATGGTGGGTCGACCCGCTACTGGGCCGGGAACGGATCGATGAACTTCCCGTCGAGCGCCTCGAGCTGCTCGTCGACGACCTTCAGGAAGATCACGTCGGCGTTGAACGTGCGGTCGAGGCCGGGGAAGCTCGTCGCCTTCTTCGTCGTGGTGAGCGGCGGGATGATCCCGCCCATGTCGAAGTCCGTCAGGTTGCTCACGGCCTTCATCACGCTCGCGGCGTCGATCGTCGGCAGGTCCTTGGCGATGCGCTCGAGCAGCCACACGCCGGCCCAGGCGTTGATCGCCGTCTCGTTGCGCAGCGTGTCCGGTGAGTACTCGTCGAGCTCCTTGTTGAACTGCACCACGCCCGGCACCTTCGACGTCGCCGGCTGGAACATCCCGACGGCGTAGACGCCGTTGATCTGCGGCCCGAGGAAGTCGACGGCGGTCTTGTCGATCGTCTCCGAGACGGTGGCGATCGGGATGTCCGGCTGCTGCTGCTTGACCGCCTTGATCAGCGGCCCCTGCCCCGAGCCCGCGCCGAACGCGAACGTCCCGTCGACGCCGTCGCTGGTGCCCTTGACCGCGACCGAGCTGAAGTTCGTCGTCCCGAGCGTGTAGCCCGCGATCGGCCCGGGCGTCGCACCGGCGAGCTTCGTGCCCAGCTGGAAGATCTTCACGAGCTCGGCGCTCGTCCGCGGCACGCCGGACGGGTAGATCAGGCTCGGGGTCTTGACGCCGCTCGTCTGCGCGAGGATCCGCGGGCCGGCGAGGAACGTGCCGATGATGCCCGGCGTGAAGTTGAACGCCACCTTGCTCGTGTGCGCGACCGAGCTGAGCGGGATCGTCGCGATCGCCGGAATGCCCGCCTGCTCGAGCACGGGGAAGATCTGCGCCTCGAAGATCGTCGTCGTCCCGATGACGGCGACGGCCTTCTTGCTCACCATCTCCCGCGCACAGGCGGTGGCCGTGTTCGGGTCGCCCTTGGTGTCACAGGCGATCAGCTCCAGCGGCCGGCCCTTGATGCCTCCGGCCGCGTTGACGACCTCGGCATGGACCTTCGCGGCCTCCGCCATCTGCGGCGCCTCCAGGCCGTCCGGACGCGTGGCGTCGTTGATGACACCGAAGTAGATCGGCTCCCCCTTCAGGGCCGGGGCCGTGCTGGTGCTTCCTTGGCCGCTCGTCGACTCCGACGAGTCCGACGAGCCGCACCCAACGATCGCAAGGGCGATCAGCGCGCCGAGCAGCGCGAGCAGGCGAATCCTCATGCTTCCCTCCCCTCGGGTGGCCACCGAGCGGCCACCGTGACGTCATAGGGGAGCGACCGTAGCCCCGTGTGTCAGATAACTCCAAGTCGAGTTACAGGTCCTACTGATAACCCGAGCTGATCAACCATCCGACCGAGGGCGTGACTTACCGACACAGCGCGTGAGCGCTCGCGTTCGGTCCGGCCTCCCCATGCGTCTGCTGTGCTATGGTTAGAACATCAATGATACTGATGTTTGTTGTTTAGGCAAGGACAGGGTCGCCGCTTGAGGACCGAAGGGGCCACCACCGGCGATGGGACGCTCGCCAGCGGGCTGGCGCAGTTCGGGCGCGTTCACATCCGTCCGGCCTACCACGACGCCGCCGTCCTGCTGATCGATGCGATCCGCAGCGGGTACTTCCAGCTGGGCGAGAAGCTGCCCTCCGAGCGCGAGCTCGCGCACGAGCTCGGGGTCAGCCTGCCGGTGGTGCGCGAAGCGCTCGACGTCCTCGAGCAGGCCGGCATCGTCGACGTCAGACGCGGGCGCGGCGGCGGCACCACCCTCGTCTCGCTGAGCGGCATCACCGCGCTGCTCTCCGAGCTCCAGCCCGATCCGCCGGAGGCGCTCGACGAGCTGATCGTCGTCCGGCGCCTGATCGAGATCGAGTCGTGCCGGCTGGCGGCAGTCAACGCGTCGGCCGAGCAGCTGCAAGCACTGCGCGAGCTCGTCGCCGAGGCGGGCGAGACCCTCGACGACATGGAGACGTTCACGGAGCTCACCGTCCGGTTCCACATCCGTGTCGCGGTCCTCTCGCGCAACGCGACACTGGCCGAGCTGATGCGGTTGGTGGCGAACCGCATGGCCGTCGCCGGGCTGCGCGCCGGCGTCAGGCCCGACCGCGCGGCCCTGCGTCGCGTGCATGGGCTGATGGGCGACCTCGTCGATGCGATGGCGGCGCGCGACGACGAGGCGATCGCCGCACTCGTCGCGCAGCACCTCGACACCGTCCACAGCCAGCTGCCCGGTCGGCGCCGGTGACGCGACCCGACGCCCACCTGCCGGCGCTGCCCGCCTCGATCCGCGAGGCCGCGGCAGGGCTGCGATCCGGGGCGTTCAGCGCCGTGGAGCTCGCGCGGGCCGCGCTGGCACGGATCGAGCGCACGCAATCGACGGTCAATGCGTTCATCGCGGTGACCGACGACGTCGCGCTGTCCGCGGCGCGAGCGGTCGACGACGAGCTGCGCGCCGGGCGCGATCGCGGGCCGCTCATGGGCATGCCCGTGGGCATCAAGGACGTCTTCGACCTCGCCGGCTGGCCCACCACGGCCGGGTCGGCGATCCTCGGCGACGCGATCGCCGAGCGCGATGCGGATGCGGTCCTGGCCCTGCGCCGTGCGGGTGCCGTGATCGTCGGGAAGACGAACATGGACCAGTTCGCCGTCGGCCCGCATCAGGAGGACTACGGCCGCACGAACTGCCCCGCCGATCTCGAGCGCTACGCCGGCGGCTCGAGCGGCGGCTCGGCGGCCGCGATCGCGGCCGGCTGCGCACTCGCGGCGATCGGGACGGACGCCGGCGGCTCCGTCCGCTACCCCGCCTCGGTCTGCGGGGTGGTGGGGATGAAGCCGACGCTCGGCCGCACCAGCCTCGGCGGCGCCTTCCCCACCTACTGGTCCCTGGACCACGTCGGCCTGCTCGCCGCCGACGTCGCCGGCGTCGCGGTGCTGTTCGACGCCCTGGTCGCCGACGCCGGCCCGTCGCCGCCCGCGGCGGCCCCGCGGATCGGCGTGCTGTCAGACCAGGACGGCCGGTACCTGAACCCGACGCTCGAGGCGGTCTCGGCGGCGATCGAGCGGCTGCGTGCGGCCGGCGCGACGGTCGCGGTCCGAACCCTGGGCGGCCGCGAGGACGTGGTTCCCGCGCTGCTCCCGATCATCCTCGCGGAGGGCGCCGTCGCGCTGGCTGCGATCCTCGAGCAGCACGCGCACCGCATGCCGCCCGCGCTCCCGGAGCTCTTCGCCGGCGCCGAGGCCTATCGCGCGACCGACCTCGTGCGGGCCCACCGCACGCGCGAGCGGCTCCGAGCCGCGGTCGATGGCGCGCTCGACGGGCTGGACGTGCTCGCCACTCCGACCACGCGCGAGCCGGCGCAGCGGTGGGATCTCCCGGGGATGGGCGATCTGGGCATGGGGCCGGACCTGCCGCTGTGCAACCTCGGCGGCCATCCGGCGATCACGCTGCCGCTCCCGCGTGCCGGCGACGAGCTGCCGCTCGGCATCCAGCTGATCGGCCGGCGCAACGGCGACGAGGCGCTGCTCGCGACGGCGCGCTGGGTGGAGCGTCAGCTGGCCGAGCCGGCGACCAACCCCTCCACGGGCACGTAGTCGACCTCGTAGCCGAATCGGCGCGGACCGGCCAGCTCGATCCCGGCGGGCGTGCGCCATTGCGCATCGCACGGGATCCCCAGGACCACCACGCGATAGCCGTAGCGCAGACGATCCGTCGTGATCGCATGACCGGTGTCCGAGTCGATCAAGGTGATCAGGTCGGGCACGGTCGCGAGCATCGTGCCGTCCGCGCGCCGGACGACGAGGTTCTCGTTCTGGAAGCTCACCGTCACCCGCGCCGGCGGCCCGCCGTCGAAGGCCTCGACGATCGCCTCGCCGCGCGTCCAGCCGCCCTCGTTGCGACGGGTCACGTCGACGATCTTCCCGCGGTGGAGCTCATACCCGCCGGTGACGTCCAGCAGCGTCGCGATCGGATCGTCCTTGCGCTCCGCGGCCAGGCGGAGCGCACGCCCGATCCGTTCCGAGAGCGACACGACGCCGAGCACGCCGGCCGCCCGGATCTGCGCGGCCGTCACCGGCCAGCCGGACAGCGGGGCGACCGCACCGAACTGCATGACGACCTGGCGCAGCAGCCGCTCGGTCCAGCGGCTGTCGACGGTGTCCACCACGACCGTGTTCCCGTGCTCGTCGGCCATCGCTGCCGGCGTGGCGCCGATGCCGTGCAGCGTGAACGTCGTCAGGTCCATCTCCGGGAACGCCCGGCCCATGCCGTCGGCATCGACGACCGGCAGGCGCGCCCGAGCCGCCAGCGAGAACGACAGGATGCCGTTCATGCCGCCGGACTCGATCGGCATCAAGGCGGCGATCGGCCGGTCCAGGACGCGCCGGAGCGCGTCGAACGAACGGATCAGCTCGGGGCCCGAGCTGAGCTTCTCGAGCATCGGCATGGGCGCGCCTGCCATGACGCAGCACACCACCAGGTCGTCGTCGTCGAGCTCGTCGACGCCGATGAGCCGCGGCGAGCCGAACTCCCGCAGCGCCTCCAGGGCGGCCAGGGTCCCGAGGTACGGATCCCCGCCCCCGCCGGTCCCCAGGACCGCGCCGCCGCGGGCGATGTCGTTCAGCGCTTGCGCGTCGAGTGCTCTCATCCTGCCGCTCCGTCGAAGGTGGGGGCCGGCCGGGTGCCCAGCCCGAGATCGCCGACCGCGCGAACGCGGAAGCGCGTCATGGCGCCCGGCATGTACGGCAGCTGCAAGTCGTCCTGGTCGACGATCGCGACGCTGCCCGGCTGCGCGCCCGCTCGGATCGCACGATCGATCGCCTCCCGATGACAGAGCTCGAGCGCTTCGTCGCGGCTCATGCGGTCCAGCGACAGCACCTTGTCGACCTCGCCGCTGACCTGGGCGATCGCCGCCCCGATCGCGTTCGCCACGCCCGCTTGCTCGGGCCGGCTCACCGTGCTCGCGCCGGCCAGGTCCCGGTCGATCAGGATCGTGCCGCCGCCGACCAGGAGCACCGGCACGTCTCCGGCCGCGGTCTTCGCACGGTCGATCGCCGTCTCGACGATCCGGTGCATCTCGTCGACGACGCGACCGATCAGCTCGGGGCGGAGCTTGGCCACATGGCGGCGATCCCCAACCTCCGCGTACCCCGCGGCCACCGCGACGTCGGTCGTCGTGAGCACGTCGCCGCCGAACACCAGCCCGCGCGTGCGCAGCTCGTAGCCCACGGAGTCGGGCCCGATGGCGACGCGCTCGCCCAGCTCGCGGACGACGCTTCCGCCGCCCAGGCCCACCGAGAACACGTCGGGCATGCGGAAGTTCGTCTTGACGGAGGCGACCTCGACCTCCGTGGAGGCCTCGCGCGGGAAGCCGTGCACGAGCGCGCCGACGTCGGTGGTCGTCCCGCCGATGTCGACGACGATCGCGTCGTCCTCACCGGAGAGGAAGCCTGCGCCGCGCATGCTGTTGGTCGGCCCCGACGCGAACGTCAGCACCGGATAGCGCTCCGCCCAGTCGGCGCTCATCAGCGTTCCATCGTTCTGGCTGATGAAGAGCGGCGCCTCGATCCCCGCCTCGCGCATCGCCCGGTCGAACGAGCGCACCACGAGCCGAGCCGCGTCGCGCAGGCTCGCGTTCAGCAGCGAGGCGTTCTCGCGCTCGAGCAGTCCGAGCTGGCCGATCTCGCTGCCGAGGGTGACGAACGCGTCGGGGAGCTCCTGCTGCAGGAGATCCGCCACGCGCCGCTCGGTCGCCGGGTCCAGCGGCGAGAACGCGGCGTTGACGGCGACCGACCGGATCCCCTTCGCGCGCAGCTCGGCCGCCACCGCGCGGAGCTCGTGCTCGTCCACCGGCGCGATCTCCGAGCCGTCGTAGTTGGAGCCGCCGCGGACGACGTAGCGGTGCTCGCCCAGCGCCGCGGCCAGGTCGGCGGGCCACGCGACGAACGGCGGAAGCCCGACGGTCGCAGGCGCGGCGACGCGCACCGCCGCCGCCGGCAGCAGCCCCTTGCGTTCGACGACCGCGTTCGTGAAGTGCGTCGTGCCGATCATCACGGCGCCGACCTCCGCCGGCGCGCGCCCGGAGTCCGTGACGATCGCCTGCAGGGCGGCGCGGATCCCCGTGCCGACATCTGCGGTCGTCGAGCTCTTGTGTGCCGCGACGACGGTCGCGCCGTCCATCAGGACGGCGTCGGTGTTCGTTCCGCCGACGTCGATGCCGATCCGAATCATCCGCTGCCCACCCTCAGTCGACGATCCGGAGCAGCCCGTCCTGGGGCTCCGTCAGCAACATGGGTCCCTCGGCCGTGACCAGGACGAGGTCCTCCGTGTGGTACGCCTCGCGCCGCCGCGGCACCGGGATCAGCGGCTCGACGTTCAGCACCATGCCGACCTCGAGCGGCGTCCGCTCGCCGGGGGCCAGCGCGGGCTGCTCGTGCAGGCCGACCCCCATCCCGTGCCCGACGTGCGGCGCCCACATCTCGATGCCGGCCCCCTCGACGACCGCCGCGGTCGCGCGGAACACGTCGCCGGCCGGCCGGCCGGGCTCGACGGCCGCGATCGCGGCGCGATGGGCCTCGAGCAGGGTGGCCATGATCTCCTCCTGCTCCGGCTGCGGCGCCCCGACGACACCGGTCCGCGCCAGGTCGGACAGGTAGGCCTCCGGGTAACGTCCGCCGACGTCCAGGCGCCACAGCGCTCCCTCGACGAGCGGGACGTCGCGGGCCGTCGGATGGCCCTGCGCGGTCTGCTCGCCGCTGCCGAACACCGCGAACTCGGGACGCCCGCCGGTCTGCACGAGCTCCCACAGCAGCGCGCGTAGGCACTCGCGCTCCGTGCTCGCCGGCGTCAGCGAGGCGATGGCGCGCTCGACGGCCTGCTGCGTCGCGACGCCCTGCGTCGCGAGCAGCTCGATCTCGCGCTCGGTCTTGATCGTCGTCGCCACGCCGAGCCGTCGATCGATGCCGACGAGCTCGGCCCGGGGAACCGCCCGGCGCAGCGCCTCTGCATGCGCGTTGGACAGCCGCTCGAGCTCGAGCCCGAGCCGGGCCTCGCCGAGGCCCGCGTCGCGCAGCACGTCGCCGAGCACGGCGATCGGGTCGTCGGCATGCTCGACGTAGCCGCGCACCCGATCGGCACGCGTCGTCGCGCGCGCCTCCTGCTCTTCGATCGTGCAGACCAGCAACGTCGTCGGCGCGTCGACCGGGACGACGAAGCACGCGATCCGGCTCGGCACGAGCGGCTGCGTGGCGATGTTCGTCTGGGCATACGCGGACACCGACTCGTACGACGACAGGACCGCCGCTGCGACCCCGGCCTGCTGGAGCTCCGCCCGGAGGCGCTCAACCGCGGGCATCGATGGCCCCCATCAGTGACTCCACCACGTCATGCCGGCGACGGTATGAAGCCTGCCGTCCCCGGTCCAAGACGAGATGGGCACGTCGCTGATAACCGCGATCGATAAGGCTGGTCGCCCGGCGCTCGGACCCCCGTCCGGGGCGATCACCAGAGCTGCTGGCTCGCCAGCTCCGCACCCTCGCGCATCGCGCGGAGCTTCAACCCGATGATGTCGTTGGCGAGCCACTGCATCGTGGCGCCGGTGGCGAATCCGCAGTCGGCGCCCGCGAGCACCCGCGACGGGTCTCCGATCGCACGCGCAGCACGGACCAACCGCTCTGCCACGAGCCTGGGATGCTCGACGAAGTCCGTGGTCACGTCGAGCACCCCGACGACCAGGCTCATGGAGTCCGGCAGCGGATGGCGTTCGAAGACCTCCAGCTCGTGCGCGTGACGCGGGTTCGCGAACGGCAGCACCAGCGCCCCGACGTCGAGCCGATACAGGAGGCCGACGAGGTCCTCCAGCTCCACGTCATGGACGTGCGGGCCGGGGTAGTTGCCCCAGCAGCAGTGGACCCGCACCCGCTCGGGCGGGATGCCCTCCAGGGCCGCGTTCAAGACCTCGACATGGGTCTCCATGATCCGCAGGTAGTCCGACAGCGGGCCGTCCCGGAAGTGGACGAGGCGCTCGCCCGCGAAGTCCGGGGCATCGATCTGGAGCATGAAGCCCTGGCTGACGACGTACTCGTACTCCTTGCGCATCTCGCGAGCGAGCGCCGTGAGGTACGCGTCGTGGGACTCGAAGTGCTCGTTGGGATGCATCGTCGCGATGACGCCGGGGCTCGCCGCGTTCATGAACGTCGCCACGAACGGGGCGCCCCGCGCCTCGAGCGCGGCGCGGAGGCGATCCGTCTCCGCGCGGATGAGGGTCAGGCCGTCGTCGTAGCGCAGCTCGCCCACCGCTGCCGGCACGGTCACCGAGTCGGTGTCGTCCTCTGGCATGGCGTAGCGGCTCGCCCACAGCGCCGCCCACTCGGGGAAGACCTCGAACTCGATCACGGGCGGCCGATGCGTCGCGCCCGCGAAGCCCGTCATCCGGTCAGCGGCGTAGGTGCTGTAGAAGAACCGACCCTGCTCACCGTCGTTGCCCACGTCGATGCCGCCGTCGACCTGCATCCCGATGGCAGCGTCGATCGACGCGCGCACCACGGCCTCGGTCTCCGACGGGTCCAGATCGACGCCGCGGCGCTGGTCGACGAGCAGCGCTCGCAGCTCTGGAGTCCGGGGCAGGCTGCCCGTGTGGGTCGTGAGGATCCGACCGTCGCTGCGTTGCATCTCCACCTCTTCCCGGGGACGAGGCGGCAAGCGTACGTCCGGGAACTGCGCAGGACTAAGACGTGTCTGCCGCGGGAGAGATAGGCAACGTCGATGAGTGCGGGCGGCCGCCCGCCCTACGAAGCGACCGCCTCCGGTGCCGGCTCGTCCGCCCGCGCCAGGAACGCCCGCACGCGCTCCTTGTAGGGCTCGCGGTCGTAGCTGCCGACGAACGCGCCGGCCATGCGGACCGGGTCGCCGAAGAAGTAGTACTCGTAGAGCGTCTGGCGGCCCGCGAAGGCGGAGATGCAGGTGTCCCAGGCAAGCCGGAACAGGCGCACGCGCTCGGCGCCGGTCAGCGTCGCCGACTGCAGGTAGGCCTCGATGTCGTCGTGGGCGTCGCCCTGGACGTCGGCCTCGGTCGGCAGGGCCATGAGCCCCGAGGCGCCGAGCTTGCGCAGGATCTCCGGGAAGCGCTGGTAGGCCTTCGGGTACCAGTTGCGGTTGGCGTTCAGCGGCTCCCAGCGCGGGGTCATGACGCCGTACGCGTTCGGCGCCGCGTCGGCCTCCGCGGCCCGCACCAGCGCGCGCGACTGCTCGAGCGCCACGATCACCTCGGCGACGTCGCCCTGCACGTGCGGGAACTGCTCGATGCCGATCGCCTCGGTCATGCACGAGATCAGGCCGAGGATGAACTCGGTCTTGGCCATCGTGCGGGTCGTGACCTGGTGGGTCATGTGCACGGCGGCGCTCGTGTCCGCGTAGAACGTGTTGCACATCTGCGGGTTGCCGAGCAGGAAGCAGCGCTCGTAGGGCACGTGGACGTCGTCGAACACGACGACCGCGTCCATCTCCTCGAAGCGCGAACCGAGCGGATGGTCGAAGTGGCTGCGGCCATGGTCCATCGACTCGCGGCAGATGAAGCGCAGGCCCGGCGCGTCGCAGTTGATGGCGAACGCGAACGAGTACGGCGCCTCCTCGGGCAGGCCCTTGAGCACGGTCGAGGGGAAGACGAGCAGCTCGTCGGCGGTCGGGCCGATGGTCGCCAGCAGCCGCGCGCCGCGCACGACGATGCCGTTGTCGTCCTCGCGCACGATGTGCGCGGTGAGCTTGCCGCCCATCTGCGCGCCGGCGGCCTGGGAGCGGTTGGCCTGGGGCGGGATCAGGGTGTGCGTGGTGAGCAGGTCCTGCTCGCGGACCATCTCGTAGTAGTTGCGGACGTTGGTGGCGAACGCCGGGTCGGCCTGGGCGAACCAGTCGCCGGCCTCGCTCAGCGCCATGAGACACGAGTTGAGGTAGTCGCCGGTCCGGCCCAGGGTGCCGAGCGAGTCGTCGGCCCAGACCTTGAACGCCTCGCGCCGCTTGGCGAGGTCCTCGTGCGTGCGCGGGACCATGAATGACGTGCCGACCCGCTCGCCCGACGTCGGCGACGCGTAGGTCATGACGTCGCGATGGGCCGGGTCGTGCTGCAGGTCGTACAGCCGCGCGTACGTGCGCGTGAGGTTGCGGAACGCGGGATGGTCGGGGATGCCGCCCTCCAGCGTCTCGCCGCCGATCTGGACCGTCGTCTTCAGGCCGGCGAGGCGCTCGAGGTACTCGGCTCCGGTGCGGGCTCCCATGGTGTCTCCTAGATGAGGTGCTCGATGCCGAGGCGCTGCTCGGCGACGGTGGTGAAGCGGCTGGTGAGGTAGGCGAGGGCGTCGCCGTCGCGGAAGTCGAAGTCGGCGACCTCACCCAGGTACAGGGTGTGGTCGCCGCCGTCGTAGGCCCGCCACGGCTTGCACTCCAGGTGTGCGAGCACGCCTGCCAGCCGCGGCGCGTGCTCGCCCTCGACCCAGTGCAGCGGGACCTCGTCGCCGCCCGCGAAGCGGCGGGCGATCGCCTCCTGCTCGGCGCCGAGCACGTTGACCGTGAACGGCCGGCCGCGCAGGGCGTCGTGCGCGCGGGCGCGCTTGGCGACGCTGACCAGCACGAGCGGCGGGTCCAGCGAGACCGAGGTGAACGAGTTGACGGTGATGCCGTGGCGACCGTCGGGGCCGTCGAAGGACACGACGGCGACCCCGGTGGCGAACCGCCCCAGGCACGACCGCAGCGCCGAGGAACGGGCGACCTGGGGGTCGATCGTGGGTCGCTGAGGCCGGCGTGTCTCCTCCATGGCGTGGAGTGTACGCTATCTGTGCGTCGCGAACAACTGTTGTACGAACGCAGACGCTGCACGCCAGCGTCGACGGCACCGCCGATGCGGCTCGAACGCGAGGTGAGGCGGCGGCGCGCCGGCGCTACTGCTCGGGCGCGGCCCGCTCGATGCGCAGCTTGATCGGCGCGACGTCCTGCGTGCGCGCCAGCTCGCGCGAGTGCTCGTAGCGGACGAGGTCGGCCCGGACCTCGGCACGCTTGGCCTCCAGCGCCTCGATCTCCTGGCGCAGCTCCGCCGAGCGGCGCTCGAGCGCCTCGACCTTGGCCTGGGCCCGCTCGAGCTTGAGCTCCAGCTCCATCACCTTCTCGACGCCGGCCAGGTTGAGCCCGAACTCCGTGGTCATCTGCTGGATGCGCCGCAGCCGCTCGACGTCCTCGTGCGAGTACAGGCGCGTGCCCTTCGGCGAGCGCTTCGGGGTGATGAGCCCGCGCGCCTCGTACATGCGCAGCGTCTGCGGGTGCATCTCGGCCAGCTCGGCGGCGACCGAGATCATGAAGACGCCGCGGTCGGCCTCTACGCGGACCGTCGTGCGAGTGCGCCGGACGCCGGGCATCACGCGGCCTTCCCGGCCGAGCCGGCGCGGGCGCCCGCGAACAGCTTCGCGCGCGGATCGCCGTTCATGACCTTCGACAGCTCGTCGACCGCCGCCTGCTGCTCGCGGGTCAGCGAATCGGGGATGTCGAGGACGAAGCGGTAGTGGATGTCGCCGCGGTGCTGCTTGTCGCTGAGCTTCGGCGGGCCCTCGCCGCGCAGCCGCTGGACCGTCCCGGGCTTGGTGCCCGGCTTGACCCGCAGCCGCTTGCGGCCGCTGAGCGTCGGCACCTCGATCTCCGCGCCGCGCAGCGCCTCGGGGATCGTCAGCGGGACCTCGACCTCGAGATGGTCGCCCTTGCGCTTGAACACGGGCGAAGGATCCACGTGGGTGATGACGTACAGGTCGCCGGCCGGGCCGCCGTTGCGCCCCGCCTCGCCCTTGCCGCTCAGCCGCACGCGCGAGCCCTCGCGCACCCCGGCCGGGATGTTGACCTTGTAGCTCTTGACCGTGCGGATTGCGCCGCTGCCCTGGCAGGTCGGGCACGGCTCCTCGATGATCGCGCCGCTGCCGCCGCACAGCGAGCACGGCTGCGAGATCGAGAACAGGCCCTGGCCCTGCTGCTCGACGCCGCGCCCCTGGCAGCGCGGGCAGACCTTCGGCGTGGTCCCCGGCTTGGCGCCGGTGCCGCGGCAGGTCGTGCACATCGACGAGGTCGGCACCGACAGCGACACCTGCGCGCCGTCGACCGCCTGCTGGAACGACAGCCGCACCTCGGCCTCGAGGTCGCGGCCGCGCTCCGGGCGCGGGCCGGTGGGCCCGCCGCCCCGTCCGCCGCGACCGCCGCCGCCGCCGAACAGGTTGGAGAGGATGTCGGAGAACGACCCCGCGTCGAAGCCGCCGCCCCCGCCGCCGGCGCCGCCGCCGAACGGATTGGCGCCCGCGAACGGGTTGGTGCCGGCGCGGTCGTACTCCTTGCGCTTGTCGGTGTCGCCCAGGACGTCGTAGGCCGCCGAGATCTCCTTGAAGCGGGCCTCGGCCACCTCGTCGCCCGGGTTGCGGTCCGGGTGGTACTGGCGCGCGAGCTTGCGATAGGCCTTCTTGATCTCGTCCTGCGAGGCCTTGCGATCGACCCCGAGGACCTTGTACAGGTCCTGCTGGGCCATTACGCGGCCACCACCACTCTCGCCGGGCGGATCACGGTCCCGTTGAGCCGGTAGCCCTGCTGGTAGACCTCGACGACCGTGCCGGGCTCGGCGCCCTCGACGGGCTGCGACAGCATCGCCTCGTGCTCGTTGGGGTCGAACGGCTCGCCCTTGGGCGAGAACGCCTCGATGCCGACGCGCTCCAGCGCGGCGACGAGATCCTGCTGCACGAGGCGGATGCCGGCGGTGAGGTGGTGCTCCTCGTCGGCCTCCTCGGCCTCGGCGGCGGCCAGCGCGCGCTCGAGGTTGTCGAGCGCGGGCAGCAGCTCCTTGACGACCTTCGCCGTCCCGCGGGCCTCGGCGGCCTGCGCGTCGCGCTGGGCGCGCTTGCGGTAGTTCTCGAAGTCGGCCTGCGTGCGCTGGGCCAGCGCGAGGTACTCGTCGCGCTGGGCGGCCTTGGCCTGCAGCTCCTCGAGATCCTGCTCGACGGCGGCGGCGTCGGTCGCCTCGGGCGCCTCGCCGGCGGACGCCTCCGGGGCGCCCGCCGTGCCGGCGTTCTCGAGCTCCTGCTCCCGCGTGTCCTGCGACTGGTCGCCCATGCCGGCTACCGCCCCTCGTCCACGACCTCGGCGTCGACGACGTCCTCGTCGGCCTCCGCCGAGCCAGCGCCGGAGCCGGCGCCGTCCCCGGCCGCCTGAGCCGCGCCGCCGTCGCCGGCTGCCGCGGCCTGCTCGGCCTGCGCCTTCTCGTACATCGCCTCCGACACGCGGTGGAACGACTGCTGCAGCGCCGCGGTCTTGGCCTGGATCTCGCCCGCGTCCTCGCCGGCCAGCGACTCGCGCACCTCGCGGATCGCCGCCTGGATCTGCTCCTTGGAGGCCTCGTCGACCTGGTCGCCCAGGTCGGCCAGCTGACGCTCGGCCTGGTAGGCGGCGTTCTCGCCGGCGTTGCGGGCCTCGGCCAGCTCGCGCAGGCGCCGGTCCTCGTCGGCGTGCGACTCGGCGTCGGAGACCATGCGCTTGATCTCCTCGTCGCTCAGGCCGCCACCGGCGCGGATCTCGATCTTCTGCTCCTTGCCGGTCCCCAGGTCCTTCGCGGACACGTTGAGGATGCCGTTGGCGTCGATGTCGAAGGCGACCTCGATCTGCGGGATGCCGCGCGGCGCCGGCGGGATGCCGGTGAGCTGGAACTTGCCCAGCGACTTGTTGTAGGTCGCCATCTCGCGCTCGCCCTGCAGGACGTGGATCTCCACCGACGGCTGGTTGTCCTCCGCCGTCGAGAAGACCTCGGCCTTGCGCGTCGGGATCGTCGTGTTGCGCTCGATCAGCTTCGTCATGACGCCGCCCTTGGTCTCGATGCCGAGGGTCAGCGGGGTGACGTCGAGCAGCAGGACGTCCTTGACGTCGCCGGCCAGCACGCCCGCCTGGATGGCGGCGCCGACGGCCACGACCTCGTCCGGGTTGACGCCGCGGTGCGGCTCCTTGCCCGTGAGCTCCTTGACCTTCTCCTGCACCGCCGGCATGCGGGTCATGCCGCCGACGAGGACGACGTGGTCGATGTTGGACGCGCCCTTCTCCTTGGCGTCGTCCAGCGCCTGGCGCACCGGCGCCACGACGCGGTCGACGAGGTCGGCGGTCAGCTCGTTGAACTTCGCGCGCGTGAGGCGCTGGTCGAGGTGCTTGGGTCCGCTCTGGTCGGCGGTGATGAACGGCAGGTTGATCTGCGTCTCCTGGGCGGAGGAGAGCTCGATCTTCGCCTTCTCGGCCGCCTCGTAAAGCCGCTGCAGCGCCATCGGGTCCTGGGTCAGGTCGATGCCCTGCGACTTCTTGAACTCCGCGACGAGCCAGTCGACGATCGCCTTGTCGAAGTTGTCGCCGCCGAGGTGGTTGTCGCCCGCGGTCGACTTGACCTCGAAGACGCCGTCGCCGATCTCCAGCACGGAGACGTCGAAGGTGCCGCCGCCGAGGTCGAAGACGAGGATCGTCTGGTCGTGCTCCTTGTCGAGGCCGTAGGCCAGCGACGCGGCGGTCGGCTCGTTGATGATGCGCTTGACGTCGAGGCCGGCGATCTTGCCGGCGTCCTTGGTCGCCTGGCGCTGGTCGTCGTTGAAGTA
>CAYRCB010000005.1:0-350406 GCA_964422645.1 uncultured Solirubrobacteraceae bacterium
CGCCCTCGTAGATCCGCGGCGCGCGGACCTCGCGGTAGAGGTGCTCGAGCAGGTGACCGTGCTCGAGCGCCCGCGCGCCGTGGATCTGGACGGCCACGTCGATGGCCTCCTGGGCGACCTCGGTGGCCAGCAGCTTCGCCATCGCGGCGAGCTGGGTGACCGGACGCAGGCCGCGGTCATGGGCACGGGCCGCCTGCAGGACGAGCAGGCGCGCGGCCTGGACACGGGTGGCGACGTCGGCGAGCGGATGCGCGACCGCCTGCAGGTCCTTCAGCGTCCCGCCAAACGCCTGGCGCGTCGCCGCATGCTCGACGGCGGCGTCGATGGCGGCGCGCGCCATGCCGACCGCGAACGCGCCGACGCTGGGCCGGAAGAGGTCGAGCGTGCGCATCGCCACCGCGAAGCCGCGGTCGACCTCGCCGAGCACGGCCTCGCGCGGGACGAACACGCCGTCGAAGACGAGGCGTCCGATCGGGTGCGGCGAGAGCAGCGTGAGCGCCTCGCCGGTGAGCCCGTCGCTGTCGCGGGGGACGAGGAACGCGGTCAGGCCGCGGGCGCCGGCGCCCGGCGTGGTGCGGGCGAAGACGCTGTAGACGTCGGCGTCGGGCGCGTTGGAGATCCAGAGCTTCTCACCGGTCAGGCGGAAGCCGTCGCCGTCGGGCACGGCGGCCAGCGACAGCGCCGAGACGTCGGTGCCGGCGTCCGGCTCGGTGAGCGCGAAGCCGGCGACGGCCTCGCCCGACGCGACGCGCGGGATCCAGGCGTCGACGAGCTCGCGCGGCCCGGACTGCAGCAGCGGGAACGATCCCAGGCCCTGCAGGGCGAACGCGGTCTCCGCCTCGGTGCAGCCCCGAGCCAGGCCCTCCCGGATGAGGCACAGGTCGACCGCCGAGGCGTCCGAGCGCCAGACCCCGTCGACCTTCGAGAACAGCCGCGCAAGCAGGCCCGCGTCGGCGAGCGCGTGCACGAGCGGGCGATTGATCTCGCCGTCCGTGCCTGCGGCCGCGATCGGTGCCAGGCGCGTGCGGGCGAGCTGCGTCGTCTCCTCCAGCAGCGCGCGCTCGGCCTCGCCGAGGTGCGAGTCCAGGACCGCGGCCGCCTCGCTCATGCGTCGCCCTCGGGGATGAACGCGACCCCCATCAGCTCGATGAGCGCCTCGTCGTCGAACAGGCGCACGACGCCGAACAGGCCGCTGGCCGGGTAGTGGCGCCCGAAGTGGCGCTGCCACACCTTGCCGAGCTCGCGCAGCTGCGCGCGGTAGGCCGCCACGTCGGTGACGAACAGCTGCATCGAGACGAGGTGCTCGGCGCGCCCGCCCGCGGCCCGTAGCGCCGCCATGACGTTGCCGGCGGCGACGTCGAGCTGCTCGACGAGCGTCTCCCCCACGATCTTGCCCTCGGCGTCGAGCGCGGTCTGGCCGCCGAGATGGACCAGGCGGCCGGGCCCCTGCGAGGCGACGGCGTGTGCGTACCCGACCGGCTCGGCCAGCTCGGGCGCGGTGACGATCTCGTTGGCCATCGTCAGCGGCCCTCCCAGCGCGGCTCGCGCTTCTCCGACCACGCCGCGTGGAACTCGCGGTGGTCGTGGGTGAGCATGAGCAGCGCCTGGTTGGACGCCTCGAGCTCGATCGCGCTGGCCAGGTCCATGTCGAGCTCGCGCGAGAGCAGCGTCTTCGTGGTGGCGAAGGCCAGCGCCGGGCCGTCGGCCAGGCGGCGGGCGAGCGCGTCGGCGCGCGCCGCGAGCTCGTCGTCGTCGACGACCTCGGTCGCCAGGCCGATCTGGTCCGCGCGCTCGGCGTCGATGCGATCGCCCAGCGTGAGCAGCTCGGTCGCGCGGCCGAGGCCGACGATCCGCGGCAGCAGGTAGGCCGAGCCCATGTCGGCGCCCGACAGCCCGACGCGCGTGAAGAGGAAGGCGAACGAGGCCGAGCGGGCGAGCAGGCGGAAGTCGCTGGCCAGCGCCAGGACGGAGCCGGCGCCGGCGGCGACGCCGTTGATCGCGGCGACGATCGGCAGCGGGCAGTCGCGCATCGCCTTGATCGTCTGGCCGGTCATGCGCGTGAAGCGCAGGAGGTCGCCGGCCTCCATCTTCAGCAGCTCGCCGATGATCTCCTCGACGTCGCCGCCCGAGCAGAAGCCGCGCCCCTCGCCGCGCAGGACGACCGCGCGCGCGTCGCCGCGATGGGGCAGCTCGGTGAACAGGTCGCGCAGGTCCGCGTACACGTCGAACGTCAGCGCGTTGAGCTTGTCGGGGCGCGCCAGCGTGATCGTGGCCACGCCGTCCTCGAGCGCGAAGCGGAAGTTCCGCCACTCGTCGGTGAACGGCGCGGATGCGCGGAACGGGGTCACGACTGGATGCCTCCTCCATCGAGGATCAGGGTCTGTCCGTTGATCGAGCGGGCCTCCTCGGAGGCCAGCCACACGACGGCGGCGGCGACCTCCTCGGGGTCCAGCAGCCGCCCGAGCGGGCCGTCCGCGAGCGCCGCGACGGCCTCCTGCTCGCTGCGCCCGGTCGTGGAGCGGATGCGCTGCACCGAGCGGCGGGTCATGTCGGTGTCGACGAAGGTCGGGCACACCGCGTTGGCGGTCGCGCCGGTGCCGGCGAGCTCAGCGGCGGCGACGCGCATGAGGCCGACCGCGGCGTGCTTGGACGCCGTGTAGGCGGCGGTGTAGGGCACGCCGACACGGCCTGCGGTCGAGGCGACGGTGACGATCGCGCCGGCGCCGCGGCGGGCCATGCCGTCGATGACCTCGCGCGTGCACAGGAAGGCGCCGGTCGCGTTGACCGCGAGATGGTCGTGCCAGCCGGCCAGCGTCGTCTTGCGCAACGGCGCGCTGACCGCCAGGCCGGCGTTGTTGACGAGCACGTCGATCTCCCCGAGCGCCCCGAAGCACGCGGCGACGGCCAGCTCGTCGGTGACGTCGCAGGCGACGTGGCGGACCGGGCCGTCCGGGGCCCCGCGGACGTCGCGGCCGAGCGCGACGACTTGGTCGCCGAGCGCCGCGAAACGGGCGGCGACCGCCGCTCCGATGCCCTTCGTTCCTCCGGTGACGACGACGAGACGACCCATGTCGGGAAATAGTCTACACATCACCGCGATGAGGTGCACTATGTCGTCTGGCCTCCGGAACGACGAACGCCGCCGTCGGGGTCGACGGCGGCGCTCGGAAAGCCGGGACGTGCGGGGCGGGCGCTAGTCGCTCGTGCTGGAGGTCGAGCTCGTGGACGACGAGCTCGACGACGACGTCTCGCTCTTGGACTCGCTCTTCTTGCCGTCCGAGGACGAAGCGTCCGACGAGGACGAGCTCTTCTCGCTCGCCTCCTTCTCGCGCGCGCGCTTCTTGGTGCCGTAGTCGGTGTTGTAGAAGCCCGACCCCTTGAAGTGGACCGCGGGCGCGTGCAACACCCGCTCGACCGGCTCGCCCGTCTCGGGGTCCTCGGTCAGCGGATCGGCGGTGATCGACTGCAGGAGCTCGAAGGTGGTGCCGTCGGCGCGGCGATACTCGTAGATGGGCATCCGGCCGGGGATTGTAGAGTCCGCGCCCGCATGCCCCAGGACACCGTCACCATGGACAAGATCGTGGCGCTGACCAAGCGCCGCGGCTTCATCTTCCCCACGGGCGAGATCTACGGCGGCCTGGGATCGACGTACGACTTCGCCCACTACGGCGTGCTGCTGAAGACGAACGTCAAGAACGCCTGGTGGCAGACGATGCTCCAGGAGCGCGACGACGTCGTCGCGCTGGACTCGGCGATCCTCCAGCACCCGCGCACGTGGGAGGCCTCCGGGCACCTCGCCGGCTTCACCGATCCGCTCGTGCAGTGCCTGGGCGAGTGCAAGCGCCGCTTCCGCGCGGACCACCTCGAGCCGGGGACCACGACCTGCCCGGTCTGCGGCGGCGAGCTGAGCGAGCCGCGCGACTTCAACCTGATGTTCGAGACGACGATGGGGCCGGTGAAGGACGCCGGCGCCACCGTCTACCTGCGGCCCGAGACGGCGCAGGGCATCTTCGTGAACTTCAAGAACGTGCTGCAGACCGCGCGCAAGAAGCCGCCGTTCGGCATCGCGCAGGTCGGCAAGTCGTTCCGCAACGAGATCACGCCCGGCAACTTCGTCTTCCGCACGCGCGAGTTCGAGCAGATGGAGATGGAGTTCTTCGTCCCGCCCGCCGACGCACCGCGCTGGTACGACTACTGGAAGCAGGCGCGCTTCGACTGGTACGTCGAGCTGGGCCTGCGCCCCGACCACCTGCAGCTGCGCGAGCACGACCCCGACGAGCTCAGCCACTACTCGTCGGGCACCGCCGACGTCGAGTACCTCTTCCCGATCGGCTGGTCGGAGCTGGAGGGCATCGCCAACCGCGGGACGTTCGACCTCACCCAGCACGCGCAGTTCTCGGGCGAGAAGCTGGAGTACTTCGACCAGCAGACCGGCGAGCGCTACGTGCCGGCGGTCATCGAGCCCGCGGCGGGGGCCGACCGCGCCACGCTCGCCTTCCTCGTCGACGCCTACGACGAGGAGGAGGTCAACGGCGAGACGCGCACCGTGCTGAAGCTGCATCCGCGCCTGGCGCCGGTGAAGGCCGCGGTGCTGCCGCTCGTGCGCAAGGACGGCCAGCCCGAGGTCGGCCGCGAGATCGTCGACGCGCTGCGCAAGCGGATCCAGGTCGAGTACGACGAGGGCGGCTCGATCGGCAAGCGCTACCGCCGCCAGGACGAGATCGGCACGCCGTACTGCGTCACCGTGGATCACCAGACGCTCGAGGACCGCACCGTGACCGTGCGCGACCGCGACACGCTCGCCCAGGAGCGGATCGCGATCGACGCGCTCGGCGACCATCTCGTCGCCAAGCTCGCCGCGCCCTGGCGCTCGCCGAAGCTCGGCGGCTGACCGACACGCGGGGAAGCTGCCATGGCCAAGCACGGCTACGCGGCGTTCGCCCCAGAGGACGTGGCCGACGCCAAGCGCGGCGCCCCCGACGTGGACCTGGCGGCGTACGCCGCGGCGCGCGGCCTGACGTTCCGGGGCAGCACGATCCTCAGTGCGTTCCGGGGTGTGCTACCGGCCTGGGCGGACTACACGTTCAACGCGATGAGCGGCGTCCTGCCGGGTGGCGGCTACGGGCTGCTGGAGCACGAGCTCGAGCAGATCGCGACGACCGCCGGGTCCGGGATCGCCATGAACGGCGCGTTCCATGGCGCGCGCTTCACCGCCCGCGGCCCAAGCTGGAAGGGACTGCTGCTGCCGTTCCTCGACACCGAGCGCAAGGTGCCCAACGAGCCGTTCGCCCCGTCCGCGATCTGGGTGCCGACGACGAAGGTCGTCGTGCGGGTGCCGGAGGCGGCGCTGCTGCGACGGATGGTCGTGCGGCGGGCCGACCGCTTCCCGCCGGCCGGCAACCCGAAGCTCGAGGCCGAAGGCCTGCCGGGGTTCCGCCTCGCCGGCGGCGGCGACGTCGATCCGCAGCTGCGCGCGGCGATCTTCGGCGGACCGGCCGGGCGGGTGCTCGCCGGGCTGACGCACGCCTACGTGTCGCTCGTGATCTGCGACGGCGTGGTGGCCCTGCAGCGCAACGGCTTCGCCCGCGGGGACGCCGAGCTGGACGCGCTGGCGCAGGCGGCGTGCGCGATCGCCGACGGCGTGTGCGAGGCCTGTCGGCCGCTGCACCGCCCGCAGCCGTTCTCGGCCCACCTGGCCCCGCCGCCGCCGGCGCGGCTGCGCCCCGACCCGGACGACCCGTTCCCCCGGCCGCTCCCGGACCTGGCCGACGCGTTCGCGCGCGCGGCGTCGGAGCTGGCGATGACGCAGGAGGACCCGGCGGCGTACCACCGCGCGTACCCGTCGCTGCCCGTGCCGGGGGTGGCCCAGGGCGTCCTGCGCGGCCGCATCCCGGGCGCGTCGGTCGACGGCCGCCTCGCCTGGCATGTCCAGAGCGGCTTCGCGCGCGGCTCGCTGCGCGGCGCGGTCCTCGTGCCGGCCCGCGCCGGCGCGGCGACGCAGCCGGGCGGCGTCCTGCACGAGGAGACCGACCTGTACGCCGAGGTGGCGGACGGCATCGCGGCCTGCTGGGTCCGGGTGCGCACGACCGACCGCCTCGACGCGCGGCCGCTCGCCGAACGGGCCGTGGCGACCCTCCGGCGGCTCGGGCTGGCCGACGTCGACGGCGCCGCCGGCTGATCGGGGCGGCGGCCACCACCGGGACGGGCGTCGGGATGCCCCACCGCCCCGTCGGTTCGCCGCCACGCGATTGGCCGGATGGCCTCCCTGGGCGGGCCGTCGGCGGCCGGCGAAGGTTCGGCCCATGCCACGCTCTCGCACCCGCCTCGTCCCGTTCGCCGCCGCCGCGCTCGCCGCGCTCGGCGTGGCCGCGCCGTCCGCGCTCGGCGCCACGTACACGGTCAACGCAGGCGACGACCTGCAGGCCGCGCTGAACGCCGCCGGCGCGAACCCCGGGGCCGACCGGATCGACATCGGCCCCGGCACCTTCACCGCACCGGTGGCGGGCGGGTTCACGATCCCAGGCAACGACGCGCTCACGATCCAGGGCTCCGGGCCGAGCACCGTCCTGCGCGGCACGGCCGACGGGACCGAGGTCCTCACCACCTCCGGCGCCACCGTCTCGGACCTCGCGATCGAGCTCCCCGCCGTCAGCGGCAACCGCGGGCTGGTCGCCAGCCGCGGCGAGGTCCACCATGTCTCGATCACGGGCGGCGCCAGCGGCTCCAGCGGCGTGCAGCTGAACGGGGATGCCGTCGCGCACCACCTCACGGTCGCCATGCCCACCGGCAGCGCCGTGTACGCCTCCTCCTGGTTGGGCGCCTCGCCGACGATCTCCGACTCGAGCCTCGCCGCCCGGTACGGCGTGTACGCCAACGGCAACGGCCTGGCCAACCCGGCGACGACGGTCCGCCGCACCACGATCCACGCGCCGATGCCGGTCTACGCCAACGGGGCGCCGGTCGCCGTCGAGAGCTCGCTGCTGGCCAAGACCGCCTACGCCGCCCTGGGCGGCGCGACGGCGGCGTGCACGGCCAACGGCAGCGCGGCCCTGACGCTCGACCACGTCACGCTCGTGGGCCTTGGCGTCGGGCTGGACGCGTCGTGCTCCTCGGCCGGCAAGGCGGCCACGGTCAGCGCGACCAACACTGCCGTGCAGGTCGACGGCGCGGTGCTGCGCCGCTCGGCGGACGCCTCCTCGCAGGCCGACCTGTCGATCGCCTACGCGTCGACCTCCGGCGGCGCATCGTCCTCGACGGGCCCTGGGGCGACCACGCTCGGCGCCGGCGTGCTGACCGACACCGACCCCGGGTTCGTCGACGCCGACGCCGGTGACTACCGCCTCGCGGCCGGATCGCCGCTGATCGACGCCGGCGACCCTGCCTTCGCCGGCGGGCTGACCGACCTCGCCGGCCTGCCCCGGCTGTCCGGGCCGCGGACCGACATCGGCGCGCACGAGGTGCAGCAGGCCCCGGCGGGCGGCGGGGATGCGGGCGGTGGCGCGGGCGGTGGCGGCGGCGCGAGCGGCGGGGCCGGCGACGGCGCCTCCACCGCCGCCGTCCCGCCGGCCGAGCCCGCGTCCCCGGCCGGCGCTCCGTCCGCGCAGCCACCCGCCCCGCCGGCCGCCGCGCTCGACCCCGCCCGCGTCCGCGCCGCGCTGCGCGCCGCCATCGCCACCGGCCGTCGCGGCACGCACGCCTACGTCTGGCCCGCCGCCGGCGAGGTGCGCTTCACGTGGCACGTCGGGCGGCGCACGATCGGCCGCGGCGCCGCCGAGCGCAGCGCCGGCACCGGCGCGCGCGTGCGCGTCCGCCTCACCCGCGCCGGCAGCCGGGCCCTGCGCCGCGGCGCGAAGGTCACCGTCCGCGCCACCTTCACGCCGAAGGGCGGCGCCCCGATCCTCGTCAGCGCTTCCCTGCCGCGCTGAACGAGCTGGGTCGGCTCCCGACTGGCTGTCCAGCCAGTCGGGAGCTACCCTTGCGCCATGCGGGTCGCCGTCCCCTCCGCCACGCGGCAGATCTCCTACGCCGACCTGTACGCCCGCTGGGAGCGCGGGAACTGGCGGGCCACGGAGATCGACCTCACCCGGGACCGGGTCGACTGGGAGGAGCGGATGTCGCCCGCGGAGCGCCGCGCCGCGCTGTGGCTCTCGGCGCTCTTCTTCCACGGCGAGGATGCCGTCGCCGACGATCTCACGCCGTACATCGAGGCCGCGCCGCGGGAGGAGCAGCAGTACTTCCTCGCCACCCAGCAGGTCGACGAGGTCCGCCACGCCGTCTTCTTCTCGCGCTTCCTGCACGAGGTCGCCGGCCGCGGCGACGGGACGCCCGGCGGCACGCTGCGCGCCACCGCCGACCAGCTCACCTGGGGCCATCGCAAGGTCTTCGGGCGACTGGCGAAGATGGCGCGGCAGCTGCGCAAGGACCCGTCTCCGCGCCGGCTCGCCGCGGCGGTCACGCTCTACCACATCGTCGTCGAGGGGTCGCTGGCCCAGCCGGGCCAGCACATGATCGAGCGCTCGCTGCAGGAGCGCGACTTGCTGCCGGGCTTCCGCACCGGGATGGCCAACGTCGCGCTGGACGAGCAGCGGCACATCGCCTTCGGCGTCCGCCTGTTGGCCGACCTCTGCGAGCACGACCCGGCGTGCGCCGACGCCGTCGTCGAGACGATCCGCGAGGTGCTGCCCTGGACGACCGCGGTCGCCGCGCCGCCGGGCGGCGACGCCTCCTTCACCGAGGCGCTGGGCTTCAGCCTGCTCGACCTCTACGAGGAGGGCGCGCGCCAGCAGGAGGGGCGGCTGCGTGCGATCGGGCTCCCGGTCGACGAGCTGCCGCGCTTCCCGCTGCCGATGCATCTCCCGCCGCGCGAGCGAGCCCGGCGCGGCCTCGTCCTCCTCCAGGCGGAATGCTCGGCGAGCGCCACGGCCCGGTCGCGCGCGACCCCGAGGCCACCGCGATCCTCTTCGAGACGATCCGCCGTCAGGCCGACCCGTCGGCGGTCCGGCCGGGCACGACCGTCCAGTGGGACTTCCCCGACGCCGACCCGTGGTACCTGCGCTGCGACGACGGAGCGACGACGGTCACCCAGGGACGCGCCACGGCTCCCGACCTCACGCTGCGCTCGAGCTTCGACGACTTCGCCGACATCAGCGCCGGCCGCACCGACCCGCGGATCCTCATGCTCAAGGGCCGCCTGCGGCCCAGCGGCGATCCGCGCGTGCTGCTGAAGCTGGGCCGGCTCCTGGGCTGACGCGCCGCGCGGGTCACATCCGTCCAAGACGGCGCCGCACGACCGGCGTAGCGTTGCCGCCATGGACGTCATCCCCACCCTCAGCTACCGCGACGCCGACGCCGCCCTCGCCTTCCTCAAGGACGCGTTCGGCTTCGCCGAGCACGCGGTCTACCGCGACGGCGATCTCGTCGTCCACGCGGAGCTCACGTTCGGCGACGGCATGATCATGCTGGGCTCGCAGCAGACCGGCAGCGGCGCGGACGTCAACGCGATCCCCGGCGGCTCCTCGGTCTACTGCATCCTCGACGACGTCGACGGCCACTACGAGCGCGCCGTCGCCGCCGGCGCCCACATCGCGCGGGAGCTGCGCGACGAGGACTACGGCGGCCGCGGCTACAGCGCCCACGACCCCGAGGGCAACCGCTGGTCGTTCGGGTCCTACCGGCCGAGCACCAGCGGCTAGGGCGAACGCACCTCGGCGACGACCCGGGCCCGCAGCCGTCCGCCGTCCGCCGGCGTCACCCGCAGCCCGGTGACGCGGATGCGCGGGTCGTCGAACAGCACGGTGCGCCCGACCGGCAGCCCCTCGGGCTCGGCCACGACCGCGCCGTCCTGGACGGTGACCCGCACGGTGACCGGCACCGAGAGGCCGAACGCCTTCGCGGTGCCGCGCGCCACGAGCGAGCCCGGCCGCGAGGCCGCCTCGTCGTAGCGCAGGTCGCGGACCTCGACCGGCGCGAGCGTCGCCAGCTGGGCGGGATCGACGGTCGCCTCGGCGGCGGCCTCGCTGCCGCGCCGGCGGACCGCGACGTCGTGCAGCGTCAGCCCGCCGCGCGAGACCTCGTCGAGCGAGAGGTCGAGCGGGTCCTGGGTCAGCAGCGCGTCGAGCTCCCCGGTCCCGACCGACTGCTCGGCGCGCAGCAGCCGCTCGCGGGCGGCCAGCGCGTCGCTCAACGGCGCGGCGTCGAAGGTCACCGAGCGCACCGCCGGCAGCGGCGCCGCGTCGTCGGACGGTCGCAGCAGCAGGAACGCCGCGACGGCGCCGACCGCGCAGAGCGCGAGGACGGCGACGATCCGCACGGTCGGCTCCGCCCGTCCACCTACGCGATGATCGCCCGGACCGCGGTGACGCCGGCGGCGATCGTCTCGCGATGATCGCGCTCGGGCTCCAGCAGCATCCGCAGCGCGAGGCCGTCGGCCAGCGACAGCAGCACCTCGACCACCGCCTCGGCCGGCGCCGCGAGGTGGACGACGCCCTCGTCCTGCTTGGCCGCGAGCACGCCGGCGATGTGGCGGCGCAGCTCGGCCTGGACGGCGCCGTACTCGGCCGCGATCTCCGGCGTGCGCTGGGCGAGCGTGAAGAGCTCGAAGCCGACCGCCACGAAGTCGCGGTCATGGGCCACGAGCTCCTGCAGCGAGGCGACCAGCAGGTCGATGACGTCATCGGCGGTGCGGGCGCCCGCGAGCGCCGCCTCGAGCGCCTCCATCTTCAGCTCGGCGTCGCGCCGCACGACCTCGGTCAGCAGCCGC
Source organism: uncultured Solirubrobacteraceae bacterium (assembly GCA_964422645.1). Lineage (GTDB taxonomy): Bacteria > Actinomycetota > Thermoleophilia > Solirubrobacterales > Solirubrobacteraceae > Capillimicrobium. The sequence goes on from CAYRCB010000005.1 coordinate 10,760, forward strand.
TCCTTCGTGCCGAAGTAGTAGTGCAGCAGCCCGCGCGACACGCCCGCCTCGCGGGCGACGTGGTCGAACGTCGAGCCGGCCACGCCCCGACGCGCGACCGAGCTGCGCATCGCGTCGACGATGCGCTGCGCCTTGTCGCTTGCCAGCGGGCGAGTCGTGGCAGCCTCCACGGGCTGGAAGATACTCGTCGCCCACCAACGACGAAGGCGCCCCGCGGGGCGCCTTCGGTCCGTCAGCTGGTCGGCGTCGCCGCCGGCGTCGGCGGGGGCGCCGAGGGCGCCGTCGTCGACGTGTAGTCGAACTCCTCCTCGGCGCCGAACAGGAGGTCCAGGACCTTGTTGCGCAGGCCCTCGCTCAGCGCGAGCGCCAGGCCCGCGGCGACGACGAGGAACACCAGCCTGCGGCCGAAGCGCCGCTTCTTGCGCTTCTTGGGGCCTTCGCGCAGCGCCTCGGCGGCGTCGCGCAGCGACTCCGAAGCGTGCTTGAGCTCGCGCTGGAACTTCTTGTCGTCGAGGATGACCTTCGCCGGCGCCTTGCCGTTGCTCAGCCGTTCGAACGCGACCCGCGCGGAGTCGAACGCCGTCTTCAGGTTGTCGCGCAGCTCAGGATCCTGCATGAGCCGCTGGACGTAGGGGCTGCCCTTGACGGCGAGCGCTGCGCTTCCCGCCTTCGCAGCCTTGGACTTCGCTGCCATTCTCACTTCCCTCGGGTCGCTTGTCGGGACCTGCGGCCAGCATATACCCGCCCGTTGCCGGTCGCAGCACGCTCCAGCGCGGCATCGAGCACCTCGCCCACGTCGCGGACGAAGACGAACTCGAGGTCCTCGCGCAGGTGCTCGGGCACGTCGTCGGCGTCGGCCTCGTTGTCGGCCGGGGCGATGACGCGCCGCAGGCCGGCCCGCTGGGCGGCCAGCGCCTTCTCCTTCAGGCCCCCGATCGGCAGGACCTGGCCGGTCAGCGTGACCTCGCCGGTCATCGCCGTGTCGTCGCGCACGGGCACGCCGGACAGCAGCGACACCAGCGCCGTCACCATCGTCACGCCGGCGCTCGGGCCGTCCTTGGGGATCGCCCCCGCGGGCACGTGGACATGGAGGTCGTGGTCGGCGAACCAGTCGCCGTCCACGCCGTCGGGCGGGTGGGCCCGCACGTACGAGAGCGCCGCCTGGGCCGACTCGCGCATCACGTCGCCGAGCTGACCGGTGATCGTCAGCTTGCCCTTGCCCGGCATCGCGGACGCCTCGACGAACAGCACGTCGCCGCCGACCGGCGTCCAGGCCAGGCCGGTCGCCACGCCCGCCTCGCGCGTGCGGCGCTTGGCGTCGGAGTGGAAGCGGCGCTTGCCCAGCAGCTCCCGCGCGCGCTTCTCGGAGATCGTCAGCCGCCGCTGCGCGGTCCCCTCGGCGACCTGCCGCGCCACCTTGCGGCAGATCGCGCCGACCTCGCGCTCGAGGTTGCGCACGCCCGCCTCGCGCGTGTAGTCGCGCACGATGGCCCGCAAGGCCGGATCGGAGAACGCGATCTGCGACCGCCGCAGCCCGTTGCGCTCGATCTGGCGCGGCACGAGGTAGCGCTTGGCGATCTCGAGCTTCTCCTCCTCGGTGTAGCCGGCGAGCTGGATGACCTCCATGCGGTCGCGCAGCGGGCCCGGGATCGTGTCGAGCGTGTTCGCCGTCGTGATGAACATCACGTTGGAGAGGTCGAACGGGACGTCGAGGTAGTGGTCGCGGAACGTCGCGTTCTGCTCGGGATCGAGGACCTCGAGCATCGCGCTGGCCGGGTCGCCGCGGTAGTCGGAGCCCATCTTGTCGATCTCGTCGATCATGAACAGCGGGTTGTTGGACTCCGCGTCGCGCAGGGCGCGGATGATCACGCCGGGCATCGCGCCGACGTAGGTGCGCCGGTGGCCGCGGATCTCGGCCTCGTCGCGCACGCCGCCGGCGCTGATGCGCTCGAACGTGCGGCCCAGCGCCTTGGCGATCGAGCGGCCCAGCGAGGTCTTGCCGACGCCGGGCGGCCCCACGAAGCAGAGGATGGAGCCGCGCGCGTCCGGCTTGAGCTTGCGCACGGCCAGGAACTCGAGGATGCGGTCCTTGACCTGCTCGATGTCGTAGTGGTCGGCGTCGAGCACCTCGCGGGCGTGCACGAGGTCGAGGTTGTCCTCGGTCGACTTCGACCACGGCAGCGTCGCCAGCCACTCCAGGTAGGTGCGGATGACGCCGTGCTCGGCCGCCATCGACGGCAGCTTCTCCAGCCGCCCCAGCTCGCGGTCGGCGACCGCCTGCACGGCCTCGGGCAGCCCGGCCGCCTCGAGCTGCTCGCGCAGGTCGCGGGCCTCGGCCTCGCTCTCGTCCTCCTCGCCCAGCTCCTCCTGGATCGCCTTGAGCTGCTGGCGGAGGAAGTACTCGCGCTGCGAGGCGTCCAGCTCGGACTGCACCTGGGACTGGATCTTCGTGCCGATCGAGATGACCTCGAGCTCGCGGGCCAGCAGCTGCGAGAGGCGCCGCAGCCGCGCGGCCGCGTCGGCCTCCTCCAGCAGCTCCTGCTTCTCGGGCGTCTTCAACCGCAGCGCGCCGGAGATGAGGTTGGCCAGCGCGCCGGGCTCGTCGACGTTGGCCACCGCGACCTGCAGCTCCTCGGGCAGGTAGGGGACCTCCTCGACGATCTGCGAGAACGTGCCCTGGACGTTGCGCATGAGCGCGGTCAGCTCGGCGCTCTCCTCCACGACGTCGGCCAGCGGGGTGATCTCGGCCACGAGGAACGGCTGCTCGGCGACCCAACGGTCCAGGCGGACGCGCTGCGTGCCCTGGACGAGGATCCGCAGCGTCCCGTCGGGGACCTTCAGCATCCGGGCGACGATGCCCACCACGCCCACGTCGTAGAGCTCGGCGGGCCCCGGCGCCTCGACCTCCGGGTTGCGGCTGGCCACCATGACGAGCATCCGGTCGCGGCTCAGCACGTCGTTGACCAGCTCGACGGAGCGCTCCTGGCCGATGGCCAGCGGCGTCAGCGTGTCCGGGAACGGGACGGTGTCGCGCAGCGGGAGCACGGGCAGGCTGGCCGGCAGCGTGCGCTCGCCGCCGATCTGGACCTCGCGCGGCCCGCTCTCGGTCACGATCTCGATCATCCGCCGTTCGCCTTCCCGGGCACCTCGATCGGCACCGTGCGCGAGGTCGGGTCCGGCTGGACGAGCGGCAGCTCGACCCGCAGGACGCCGTCGTGGTAGGTCGCCTTGGCCTGGTCGGCGGCGACGTCGGCCCCGAGCTGGATGGAGCGCCGAAACGGCCCGTGCTCGATCTCGATCTGCTGGTACACGCGGCCCTCGGCCTCGTCGAGCGCGCCGCGGCTGCCGGCGATGATCAGCTCGCGGCCGCGGATCTCGAGGTCGATCTGCTCGAGGTCGATCCCGGCCAGCTCGGCGGTGACGATCGCCCGGGGCGGGTCGCCGATGTAGGAGACGTCGACGCGTGGCGTGAAGCCGGCACGGCGGTGGGGGGCGAGCGAGCGGTCCAGGACACCGCCGAACAGCTCGTCCATCTCGCGCCGCATCCGCTCGAAGTTGGCGAAGATGTCGCGCTCGGGCATGGCGCTGAAGGCTACTTCTCGAGCAGCGCTTTGAGGCGCCGCAAGGTCGCGTCGGCCTCGCGCTTGGGCAGCCCGCCGACCAGCGCGCGGCTCGCGATCGCGCCGAGCGGGCCGAACGGCACCTTGAACTCGTTCTCGTAGGAGAAGCGCGTGCCGCCGTCGCCGCTGGCCTCGAGGTGGTAGGCGGTGTGGGCGCGCGAGTGGGCGGGGCCGCGGCCCTCCCAGACCGCCAGGCGCGGCTCGTCGGCCTCGACCAGGTCCCAGACGACGTGGAAGTTCACGCCGCGCAGGTGCAGCGTCTGGACCATGTGGTCGCGGCCGTGCTCGCCGAGGCCGCGGTGGATCGTGACCCACTCCCCGAGGCGCTCGGGGTCCATGACGACGTCCCACACCGCCTGTGGCGGGACGGCGAGATCGATCGAGGCGGTCACCTTGGTCACGGCCGCCGGATCATCGCGCAGCGAGCGGTTCGCCGGAGGCCTCCCAGTCGGCCAGCGCCCGCTCGACCGCCGCGTCGAAGCGGTGCAGACGCAGCCCGAGCAGGCGCGCGGCGTGGTCGTCGCGAGGCAGCAGGTCGCCCTCGAGGCCGGCCATCAGCGGGCCGATGAGCTCGTGCGTCTCGCCGGCGATGGCGGCGGCGACGCGCGAGGTCAGGCCGGTCGCGGCGAACCCGAGCAGGACCGGCGGGCGCGGCAGCAGCAGCGCGTCGGCGATCCGCGTCACCATCTCGCCGTAGGTGAGGACGTCCGGGCCCGCGAGATCGAGCGAGCGCCCCGCGGCGGCCTCGCTGGTGGCGGCGCGCTCGAGCGCCGCCAGGACGTCGCGCCCGTCGACCGGCCGGGTGCGGAAGTCGCGCCAGGCCGGCAGCGGCACGACCGGCAGCCGTTCGACGAGGCGCACGAGGAAGCGGAACGAGCGGCTCGTCGCCGAGATGACGATCGAGGCGCGCAGGGCGATCGAGTCGGGCGTCGTCTCCAGCAGGATGCGCTCGACCTCCAGGCGGCTGGCCAGATGCGGCGACGCGGCGCGCTCGGGCGGGACGAGGCCGCCGAGGTAGACGACGCGGCGCACGCCCGCGGCGCGCGCGGCGTCGCGGAAGGCCGTCGCGGCGGTGCGGTCGCGCGCGACGAAGCCGTCGGCGTTGGGCTCCATCGAGTGGATGAGGTAGTAGGCGACCTCGACGTCGCGCAGCGCGCTCGGCAGGCCGGCGCCGGTGACCGCGTCGCCGCGATGGACGACGACCCCGTCGAGCGCGGCGCGCGACGGGTCGCGGGCCAGGCCATGGACCTCGTGGCCGGCGGCGACCAGCCGCGGCGCGAGCGCCGAGCCGATCGCTCCCGTGACACCTGTGACGAGCACGCGCATGACTTGCGCGTCCCATGATGCCGAGCCGGCGGAAAAACCCGCAGATTGCGGGCTGTTCGACCCGAAAACAAGGTGTTTGCAGGGCTTTCACGAAACCTTTGCGTTTTGCGGGAAACGCCCTGACGCAACCGGTCGTGGTCTGCTTCCATGCCGACCGGCCGATGGCGAGACACAAGAAGATCACCTGCGAGGACTGCTACTTCCGGCGCAACCTGCTGTGTGCGCTGAACCTCGAGGAACCCTGCACCACCTTCCGTCCCAACCACCCCGACGGGCTGCGCCCGCCGGAGCAGATGCGGTTCGTGTTCCGCCAGGAGCGGCGCACGCGCGCCACCTGGGCGTTCCCGACCGCGCAGGAGCAGGCCGCCCTGCACGGCTGAGGCGCGGCGGGCGCCGGCGCGGACGGGTAGGCTCCGTCCCAGGTGCGCCGGGAAGGCTGGTCGGCAACGCACGTCGTCGACCCCGGAGACCCGCCTTGCCCCGCCCCGCCGAACCCGCCGAACCACGCTGATGGCCGTCGCCGTCGGGCTGTTCGCGGTCGCGCTCGCGCTCATCGCCTCCGAGCGCGTCGACCGCACGAAGATCGCCCTCCTGGGCGCGACGCTGGTCGTCCTCACCCAGACGATCGACCAGCACGACGCGATCGCCGCCGTCGACTTCAACACGATCGGCCTGCTCGTGGGGATGATGATCATGGTCCGGCTGACCGAGGCCAGCGGCGTCTACACGTGGCTGGCGATCCGCGCCGGCCAGTGGTCGCGCGGGCGCCCGCTGGCCGTCGTCCTGGCCCTCGGGCTGACGACCGCGCTGCTGTCCGCGTTCCTGGACAACGTCACCACGATCCTGCTCATCGTGCCGATCACCTTCCTGCTGGCCGACGCGCTGGACGTCGACCCGGTGCCGCTGGTGATCGTCGAGATCGTCGCCTCCAACCTCGGCGGCACCGCGACGCTCATCGGCGACCCGCCGAACATCCTCATCGCCGGCCACACCGGCCTCTCCTTCGGCGCGTTCATCGCCAACCTCGCGCCGATCGTCGTCGTCGCCACGCTCCTCGTCGTCGGCGGGATGTACCTGGCCTTCCGGCGGCGGCTGCGGGTGGCCCCCGCCGCCCGCGACCGACTCATGGACCTCGACGCGTCGCGCTCGATCGAGGACCGCGACGAGGCGTGGCGCACCGTGCCGATCCTCGTCGCGACGATCCTCGCGTTCTTCTTCCACAAGGCGCTCGGGCTGGAGCCCGCGACCGTCGCCCTCGCCGGCGCCAGCGTCATGCTGCTGGTCAGCCGTCAATCGCTGCACGACACCATCGCGGGGATCGAGTGGACGACGCTGTTCTTCCTCATCGGCCTGTTCGTCATGGTGGGGGCGCTCGAGGAGACCGGCGCCCTGGGCGAGGTGGCCGACGGCATCGCGTCGGTCACCGGCGGCGACCGGGTGGCCGAGCTGCTGGGGATCATGTGGGCCTCGGCCGTGGGGTCCGGGATCGTCGACAACATCCCGTTCACCGCGGCGATGATCCCGGTCGTCGACTCGCTCGGCGCCGGCGACGACGCCTACTGGTGGGCGCTGGCGCTCGGCGCGTGCTTCGGCGGCAACGCGACGATCGTGGCGGCGGCCGCGAACGTCGCCGCGTCCGGCATGGCGGCGCGGGCCGGCAGCCCGATCGGGTTCCTGACGTTCCTGCGCTACGGCATCCCCGTCACCGTCGGATCCATGGTGCTGGCCACGGGGTATGTGATGCTGAGATACGCATGAGCCCACGGTCCCTGAGCGAGCTCGCGCTCCACCAGCCCGAGCCCCTGACGACCGACACGCGCGTGGAGGAGGCGGTCGCGCGGCTCCTGGAGACCGAGCTGCCGGCGCTGCCCGTCGTCGACGACCGCCGGCACTACGCGGGCATCTTCGGCGAGCGCGAGTTCCTCAACGCGCTCTTCCCCGGCTACCTCGGCCAGCTGCGCCATGCCGCCTTCGTCCGTCGCTCGCTCGACGCCGCGCTCGAGAAGCGCGATGCCTGCCGCGCGGAGCCGGTCAGCCGGTACATGAACACCGAGCACGTGGAGGTCGGGCCCGACTTCTCCGACGCGCAGATCGCCGAGATCTTCTTCCACCACCGCGTGCTGATCGTGCCCGTGGTCGCCGCGCACGCCGTCGTCGGCGTGGTCACGCGGCGCGACTTCTCCCGCGCACTGGCCGAGCGGTTCCTCCATCCCGACCGCGCGTGAGCGGCGAGGCCGATCCGCGCCGCCGCGCCGCGGTCGCGGCGCGCATGCGCCAGGCCGTGACGCCGCTGGTGGAGTTCCTGCGCGAGGAGGCGGCGGGCGGCGTCGTCCTGCTCGCCGCGGCCGTCGCGGCGCTCGTGTGGGCCAACGTCGCCGGCGGCGCCGCCTACGAGGACTTCTGGCACCGGGAGCTCTCGCTCTTCTCGCTCGACCTGGACCTGCGCCACTGGGTCAACGACGGGCTCATGGCGCTGTTCTTCTTCGTGGTCGGCCTGGAGATCAAGCGCGAGCTCATGACCGGCGAGCTGCGCGAACCGCGCGCGGCGGCGCTGCCGGCGCTCGCGGCGGTCGGCGGCGTCGCCCTGCCGGCGCTCATCTTCCTCGCGCTGGTGGCGGGCGGCGAGGCGGCCTCGGGCTGGGCGATCCCGGCAGCCACCGACATCGCGTTCGCGATCGGCGTCCTGGCGCTGTTGGGCGATCGCGTCTCGGCGGGCGTGCGGCTCTTCCTGCTCGCCATCGCGATCATCGACGACGTCATCGCGATCGTGATCATCGCGCTCTTCTACGCCGAGGACCTCTCGCGCTGGTGGCTGGCGGCGGCGGTCGTGCTGCTGCTGGGCGTCGTGCTGCTGCGCCGGCTCGGCGCGACCCGGATCGCGTGGTACGTCCCGCTGGGCCTCGCGGTGTGGATCGCGGTGCTCGAATCGGGGGTCCACGCGACGATCGCCGGTGTCGCGCTCGGACTGCTCACCCCGACCGGCGCCGTCGCAGGACGCACCGTCCTGGAGACGCTCGAGCACCGCCTGCACCCGCTGACCGCGTACGCGATCGTGCCGCTGTTCGCGCTGGCGAACGCGGGCGTGGACCTCGGCGGCGGCGTGCTGGGCGACGCGCTGCGCAGCCGCCTGACCTGGGCGATCGTCGCCGGCCTGGCCGTCGGCAAGCTCGTCGGGGTCACGGTCGCCACGCTGACCGCGCTGCGGCTGCGCTGGGGCGCCATGCCGGGCGATGTCGGCGCGCGCCACGTCGTCGGCCTCGGCGGCCTGGCGGGGATCGGCTTCACCGTGTCGCTGTTCATCGCCCAGCTCGCCTTCGACGACCCGCGGCTGGTCGACGACGCGAAGGTCGGCATCTTCCTCGGCTCCGTCCTCAGTGCCGTCGTCGGCACGACGCTGCTGGTCACGCTCGGCCGGACGCGAGCCGGCGTGGCGAGCGGGTAAGGTCGGCGCGGGTGCAGATCACCGTCCTCGGCAAGTCCCCGGCGTGGCAGGATCCCGGCGGCACCTGCAGCGGCTACCTGGTACAGGAGGGTGGGACGCGGCTGCTGCTGGACTGCGGCAGTGGAGTGTTCGCACGGCTGCGCGAGGTCGTCGACGAGACGGCGGTCGATGCGGTCGTCCTCTCCCACCTGCACGCCGATCACTTCCTCGACCTGATCCCCTACGCCTACGCGCTGACCTACGCGCCGCGCGACGTTCCGGCGTCGCGGCCCGCGTTGCACGCGCCGCCGGGCGCACGGGCGGTGTTTCGCCGGGTGACCGGCGCGTGGGGCTCAGACGACCTGATCGAGGACGCCTTCACGGTGCACGAGTACGATCCCGCGGACATCCTGACGGTGGGGGCGCTGCGCGTTCGATTTCACCCCGTTCCACACTACGTGCCGGCCTGGGCGGTCGAGATCAGTGCACGGGACGGCGGGACGCGGTTCACTTTCGGCGCCGACTGCGGTCCCAGCGACGGACTCGTGCAGTTCGCCCAGGGCTCGGACCTGCTCATGCTGGAGGCCACACTCGCGCAGCCGGAGACCGACGGCGCGCGCGGTCACCTCACTGCAGGGGAGGCCGGCGAGCTGGGACGACGCGCCGGGTGCCGGCGCCTGGTCGTCACCCACTTCCCCGCCGCGCTGGGTGAACAGTGGGTGCGGTCGCAGGCCGAGGCGACGTTCGGCGCGTCGGTGGAGCTTGCACAGCAGGATGCACGTTTCACTTTGTGAGTGCCTTACGGTTACCATCACACCATGGCTGATTTCCTCGACCAGAAGAAGCGCGAGATTGCCAAGCGCTTGCAGGAGCTCCAACCGCTGGTGGAGGAGTACCAGCGCCTCGAGGCCGCCCAGCGCGCGCTCGAGGGGGTCCCCGGCGAGACGACGCCGCGCCCCGCACCGCCCGCCCGCCGGCGCAGTCGATCGACGAGCGCCGCGACGGGCGACGGACGCCGCGGGCGCCCGCGCGGCACCGGCACGCGCGCCAAGCAGGCACTGGACCTCGTCCAGGCCAACCCGGGGATCACGATCCCCCAGCTCGCCGAGCAGATGGGCATCAAGCAGAACTACCTCTACCGGGTGCTCCCGGGCCTCGAGCAGGACGGCCTGGTCCGCAAGGAGGGCCGCGGCTGGCACCCGAAGGCCGCCGCGTAGGCGGCGAGGGCGGCCCGGCGCTACCGTGGGCTGAGCCCATGGGAGCGCCGAGCGCCACTCTCCCGGGCCCGTCCCGGACGATCGTCGTCGAGCCGGCGCGGACGCCACGGCGGCATCCCGCCCCCGCTCCGCGGCGCACGCCCGCGCCGCCGCCCCGGCGCCCGCCGCCCGTCCGGGACCCCGCGCCGGCGCGGCGATGAGCGCGGCGCCCGACCTGATCGAGCCGGTCGCCGCGTTTCGCGCCTGGCGGATCGTCGGCGATCGCCTGATGTCCCCGTACATCCCCCTGCGCTGGGACGGCCGCACCATGCACGCCGAGTGCTTCCCGGCCAACCGCCGGCTGGAGTTCGGACGCGGCTGGCTGGCCGACGAGCATGCTTCGCCGCACCCCGACTGCCGGTGCGGGATCTACGCCTATCACCGCCCCGGGACGAGGACGTGGTTCGGCGAGTTCCTCTGGGTGGAGGGCGTGGTGACCTGCTGGGGGCGCATCGAGGCCCACGCCAGCGGCCTGCGCGCCGAGCACGCCCGCATCGAGGCGTTCGCGCTGCCGCCCACCGCCGACCCGGACCGCGAGCAGACGGTCGGCGCGATCGCCGCCGCGCTGGACTGCCCGGTGATCGCCGCCGACGAGCAGCTCGCCTGGGCCGCTCGCGTCGGCGCGCCGATCCCGCCGCAGCTGCTGCCGCCGCCGGCGGACCGATCCGCGACCAGCTGAGCGATCGGAGCCCGCGCGGCGCCGGCACGCGCGCCGGGACCGGGCTCGACACGCAGCCGCCACCGCGACGCCGGTTCGACCGGGACGACCGGGGGAACAACCGGTGGTGGTCGCTTCGCTCCGGGACCGACGCGCCGTCTGGCCGCGCTGGGCGGTCGCGGCGCTTGTCGTCGCGCTGCTCCTGCGCGTCGCGTTCGTGGCGGCCACGCCGCACTACGTGCCGACCCATGACGACGCGCAGTACGACCGGCTGGCCTGCGCGATCGTCACCGATGGCTCCTACCCGCGGCTCGGCCCGGCGACGACGCCGACGAGCTGCGGCGCACCGCATCCGGGTGCGGCGCCCACGGCGTTCCGCCCGCCGGGCTACCCAGCGCTCCTCGCCGGCGTCTACGCCGTGACCGCGCCGATCACCGACGACCGCTGGACCGCGGCGCGCCTGGTGCAGGCGGCGCTCGGCACGGGGTTGGTGGCGCTGATCGGGGTCGTGGCCGCACAGCTGTGGGGCCGTTCGGCCGGCCTGGCGGCGCTCGCGCTCGCCGCGGTCTTCCCGCCGCTCATCGTCGTGGGCGGCTCGCTGCTGTCGGAGACGCTGGCCGTCACGCTGCTCGTCGCCGCGTTGGCGGCGGCGCTGGCCGCCCGGCGCCGGGGCGGCTGGGGCTGGGTGGCGGTCGCGGGCGTCCTGCTGGGCCTGTCCACGCTCACCCGGCCCCAAGGCGCGCTGCTCGCCCTGCCGCTCGTGCTGGCCGTCTGGCCGTCGGGCGCATCCGGGGGGCGGGCGCTGGGCCGTCCCGCGCTGCTGCTCGCCGCGGCGGCGCTGACGATCGCCCCGTGGACGGCCCGCAACGCCGTCCAGCTCGGGGCCTTCGTCCCGGTGAGCACCCATACGGGTAGCGCCCTCGCGGGTACCTACAACGACGTGGCGCGTGCGCGGACCGACCATCCGGCCGCCTGGCTGTGGCCCCGGCGCGTCGCCGCCTTCGACGACGTCGGCGACGACGAGGTGACCGGGCAGGCGGAGCTGCGCCGCCGCGCCCTCGCCTACGCCGCCGACCGGCCGGCCTACGTCGCCGAGGTGGCGATCCGCAACACCCTGCGGCTGGCCAACCTCCATGGGCGGGGCTGGTGGGTGACGAGCGCCCGGGCGATGAGCCTGCCGCCGGCCGCCGGCGACCTGTCGACCGCCGGCTTCCTCATCGTCGTGCCGCTCGCGCTGGTGGGGGCCTGCACGGCCGCCGCGCGTCGCGCACCCTGGTGGCTGTGGCTCGCGCCGGCGCTCCTGCTCGTCAGCGCGGTCGTCCTCGCGGGCGAGACGCGGCTGCGCGCGCCGCTGGATCCGTTCCTGCTCCTGCTCGCCGCGCTCGGGGTGCTGGCGGTGGGCCGGCGCCTGCGTGGCCGCGGACCCGCGGCGGATCCGCCGGCGCGGCCGCTGGACGCCGGGCGCACGGTGCCGCCGCCGGTCAGCGACCGGGAACCGGCGGCGTGCGTCTGGTGCGGGCGGCCGTTCGATCGCACGAGCAAGCGGCGCACCGGCCGCCTCGTCTGCGCCGCCTGCGGCGCGGCGACGACCGCGCCCTGGCCGACCGAAGCCGAGCTCGAGCGGGCCTACGGTCGCGCCTACCGCCCCGCCGAGGGGCGCTTCGGCGGACCCGGCGATGCCCTGCTGCGCTGGTCGCGAGGCTGGCTCGCCCGGCGCCTGGACTTGATCGCGCCCAGCGGCCCCGTGCTCGACGTCGGCTGCGGCGACGGCGCGCTGCTCGCGGCGCTGCGCAGGCGCGGGCGCGTCGCCGTGGGCCTCGAACGCGGATCGACCAGCCTCGACGGCGTCCGCACCGGGTCGGTCGCCGACCAGCCACCGGGCTGGGCGGCGATCGTCCTCTGGCACAGCCTCGAGCACCTCCCCGATCCGGCGACGACCTTGCAGGCCGCGGCCGAGCGCCTGCGACCGGACGGCGTCCTCGTCGTGGCGATCCCCAACGCCGACAGCGTCCAGGCGCGCGCGTTCGGCGACCGCTGGTTCGCGCTCGACCTGCCGCGCCATCTCATCCACCTCCCGGCCGGCGCACTGCTCGAGCGCCTGCGGAGCATCGGGCTGCGGATCGAGCGGGTGAGCTTCGGCCGCGGCGGCCAGATCGTCTTCGGCTGGCTGCACGGCCTCGTCGGCCTGCTCCCCGGGCGGCCGTCCCTCTACGACGCCGTCCGGCGGCCGGCGGCCCGCGCGCAGCCGTTGACCATGCCGCGTCCGCTGGTCCTCGCCGCGGCGGTCGTGCTGCTGCCCGTCGCGGCGCTCGCCGGCGTCGGCGAGGTCGCGCTGCGACGCGGCGGCACGTGCTACGTGGAGGCCCGCCGTGGCTGACGCGACCCCTCGCGCCCGGCCCCGCGTCACGGTCGTGATGCCCGCGCTCAACGCGGCCAAGACCCTCGCCGACACCGTCCGCGGCATCCCGCGCGCCGCGGTCGACGACATCATCCTCGTCGACGACGGATCGACCGACGACACGGTCCGCGTGGCCCGGGAGCTGCCGCTGCGGCTGATCACCCACCCGCACAACGGCGGCTACGGCGCCAACCAGAAGACGTGCTACCTGGAGGCGCTGCGCACCGGGGCCGACATCGTCGTCCTGCTGCACCCCGACGGCCAGTACGAGCCGTCGCTGATCCCCGCCCTCGTGCAGCCGATCGTCGACGGCGAGGCCGACGTCGTCCTCGGCTCACGGCTGCTGGAGCCGCGCGCCGCGCTGGCCGGCGGGATGCCGCGCTACAAGTACCTCGCCAACCGCGGGCTCACCGCGGCGGAGAACCGCATCCTGCACCTCTCGCTGTCGGAGCTGCACACCGGCTACCGCGCGTTCTTGCGCGCCGTGCTGACGCGCGTGCCGTTCCTGCGCAACTCGTCGGACTTCGTCTTCGACTCGCAGGTGCTCATGCAGGCCCATCACTTCGGCTTCCGCATCGCCGAGGTGCCGGCGAGCACGCGCTACTTCGAGGACGCGTCGTCGATCTCGCTGCGCGCGTCGATCGTCTACGGGCTGAAGACGCTCGCGACCGCCGGTGAGCTCGTCCTGCACCGCCGCGGCATCTGGCACAGCCACCGGTTCGAGCCGTGAGGGTCAGCGGCGAGCGGGTCAGCACCGCGCGCGCGGGGTTCAACCCGACGTGGCAGCGCCACGTGGCCGCCTACGCACGCTGCGCGCTGCTGCTGGCGCCGGAGGGCCCGGTCCTGGACCTGGGCTGCGGCGTGGGGCATTCGTTCCACCTGCTCGCTCCCCGGCTGACCGTCGGCGTCGATCGCGACCCACGCGTCCTGCGCCGCCAGCCGCGTCCCACGCTGGCCGCCGACATGCGCGCCCTGCCGCTGCCCGACGCGTCGTTCGCCTCGGTGCTGGCGATCCACGCGATCGAGCACGTCCCCGACCCCGAGCGCGTGCTGGCCGAGGCGCGGCGCGTGCTGCGCCCGGGCGGCGTCGCGGTCTTCGTCACGCCCAACCGCCTGACGTTCGCGCGCCCCGACGAGGTCGTCGATCCCTACCACCACTTCGAGGCCGATCCCGACCAGCTGCGCCGACTCTGCGCCGGCGCGTTCGCGCACGTCGAGCTGCTCGGGCTCTTCGGCTCGGCGCGCTATCGGCGGGTGGTCGAGCGCGAGCATCGCCGGCTCGACCGGCTCCTGGCGCTCGATCGGCTGCGGCTGCGCCGCCACGTCCCGCGGCGCCTGCGGCAACTCGCCTACGACGCGGCGCTGCGCGCGGCGCGGCGCCGGGCCGCCCCGGACGCGCCCGACATCGCCGTCGGCGACTTCACGCTCGCCGGTGGCGACCTGCCCGCGGCGCTCGACCTCGTCGCCGTGTGCCGAGCCTGAGGCCGGCGCAATTCATACGCTATGCTAATTAGCAATGGCAACTACTTCGCGCACGTCCGCCGACCGGGTCGCCGCCCACCTGCGGCTCGTCGTCGCGCGTACGGCGCGGCGGCTGCGCCAGGAGGCGGGGGCCGGGCTATCGCCGTCCCAGACGGCGGCGCTGGCGACGATCGACCGCCACGGCCCGCTCACCCCCAGCGAGCTGGCCGACCACGAGCGCATCCAGCGCCCGACCGTCACCCGGCTGCTGGCCCGGCTCGAGGAGGACGGCCTCGTCCGGCGCGCCCCCGACCCGCGCGACCGGCGCTCGGCGCTGATCAGCATCAGCGACGAGGGCCGAGCGCTGCTGCGCGCGGTCCGCTCGCGCAAGGACGCCTTCCTGGCCCAGCGGCTGCGCGGCCTCGACCCCGACGACGTCGCCACGCTGGACCGTGCCGCGGCGATCCTCGAGCGGATCCTCGACGAGGATCGCGGGAGGTGAGGCCCGCGCTGCGACGCTCGGTCGCCTCCCTCTCGATCCCCAACTACCGCCGCTTCTTCGCCGGCCAGGTCGTCTCGGTCTCGGGCAACTGGATGCAGAACGTGGCGGCGATGTGGCTGGTCCTGCACCTCACCGGCAGCGGCACCGCGGTCGGCCTGACCGCCGCCGCCCAGTTCCTGCCGCTGCTCGTCGTTGGCGCCTGGGGCGGCCTGCTCGCCGACCGCGTCCCCAAGCGCCGCCTGCTCACCGTGACGCAGACGCTCATGGCCCTGCCGCCGCTCACGCTCTTCGTCCTCGTCACGACCGGCGACATCGAGGCGTGGATGGTCATCGCGCTCGTGTTCGCGGGCGGGATCGTCACGGCGATCGACAACCCGGCGCGGCAGTCGTTCGTCGTCGAGATCGTCGGCTCCGACCGCGTCGTGAACGCCGTGAGCCTCAACAGCGTGCTCGTCCACAGCTCGCGGATCGCCGGCCCGGCCGCCGCCGCGGCGGTGATCGCGATCGGCGGCGTCGGCCCCTGCTTCCTGCTGAACGGACTCTCGTTCGTGGCGATGATCGTGGCGCTGCGCCGGATGGACCCGCGCCTGCTGCATCCGGCGCCACCGGCCAAGCGCGAGGAGGGCCAGCTGCGCGAGGCCCTGCGCTACGTCGCCGCCACGCCCGGGCTGCGCCTCCCGCTGGCCATGATGGCGGTGATCGGCACCTTCTCGTTCAACTTCCCGACGCTCCTGCCGCTGCTGGCCAAGAGCACGTTCGACGGGACCGCGACGGCGTTCGCCGCCCTGACGGCGGCGCTCGCGGTCGGCTCGATCACCGGCGCGCTGACGATGGGCTCCCGCGGGCGGGTCGACAACCGCTTCCTCGTCCTCAGCGCGCTGGCGTTCGGCGCGCTGACGCTCGTGGCGGCGATCGCGCCGACCTACGCGCTCATGCTGGTGGCGCTCGCCGCCGTCGGCATGGCCAGCGTCTCGTTCTCGGCGGGGACGAACTCCGCGGTCCAGCTCGTCTCGGCACCGGAGCTGCGCGGCCGCGTGACCGCGCTCTACTCGATCGTCTTCATCGGCTCGACGCCGATCGGCGCCCCGATCGTGGGCTGGCTCTCGACCGCGATCGACCCCCGCGCGGGCCTCGCCCTCGGCGGGATCGCGGCGCTCGCCACGGGGCTCGCCGCGCTCGCCCTGCCGCGCCTCACCACCGCGCGCGCCGGGCGCACCGTGGCGGCGTAGCCGGGCGCGCCGCCCCGCAGGCTCGACCGGCAGGGCGACGCCGACCCGGTCGGCGACGTCTCCGCGGGCTTCGCGCCCGCGGAGCTCACCTTCCTGGCCCCCTAGGAGACCAGGCCCAGCTTGACGACCGCCTCGCGCTCCTCGCGCAGCTCGGCGACCGTCTTGTCGATGCGCTCCTGGGAGAACGCCGGGATCTCCAGCCCCTCGACGATCTCGTAGGAGCCGCCCGAGCAGCGGACCGGCAGCGAGCAGATGATGCCCTCCTCGATGCCGTAGGCGCCGGTCGACGGGACGGCCATCGAGACGATGCCCTGCGAGCCGAGGACCCAGTCGTGGACGTGGTCGATCGCGGCGTTGGCGGCCGAGGCGGCCGAGGACGCGCCGCGCGCCTCGATGATCTCGGCGCCGCGCTTGCCGACGCGCGGGATGAACTCGTCGGCGACCCACGCCTCGTCGTCGACCTCGCTCCAGGCCTGCTTGCCGTTCACCGTGGCGTTGAACAGATCCGGGTACATCGTCGGCGAGTGGTTGCCCCAGACGACGAGGTCGGAGACCGCGTCGACGCCGACGGCGAGCTTGTTGGCCAGCTGCGCGACCGCGCGGTTCTGGTCCAGGCGGGTCATCGCGGTGAAGCGCTCGCCCGGGATGTCCGGGGCGTTGGACTTCGCGATCAGCGCGTTCGTGTTGGCCGGGTTGCCGACCACGAGCACCTTGATGTCGTCGGCGGCGCCCGCGTTCAGCGCCTCGCCCTGCGGCTTGAAGATCGCGCCGTTGGCCTCCAGCAGGTCGGCGCGCTCCATGCCCTTCGTCCGCGGCCGCGCGCCGACGAGCAGCGCGACGTTGGCGCCGTCGAAGGCCTCCTTGGGATCGTCGGTGATGTCGATCTTGCTCAGCAGCGGGAAGGCGCAGTCGACGAGCTCCAGCGCCGTGCCCTCGGCGGCCTTGACCGCCTGCGGGATCTCCAGCAGACGCAGCTCGACCTGCTCGTTGGGGCCGAGCAGCTGCCCGGAGGCGATGCGGAACAGCAGCGCGTAGCCGATCTGGCCGGCGGCGCCGGTGACGGTGACCTTGGTAGCCATCAGGCCTTCATCTCCTTCTTCAGGTTCTCGTCGATCGCGGCGAGGAACTCCTGGGTGGTGAGGTGCGGCTGGTCGCCGCCGACGAGGAGCGCGAGGTCCTTCGTCATCTTGCCGCTCTCGACGGTCTCGATGCAGACGCGCTCGAGCGTCTCGGCGAACGCCGAGACGTCGGGCGTGCCGTCCATGCGGCCGCGATGGGCCAGGCCGCGCGTCCACGCGAAGATCGAGGCGATCGGGTTCGTGGAGGTCGGCTTGCCCTGCTGGTGCTGGCGGTAGTGGCGCGTGACCGTGCCGTGCGCCGCCTCGGCCTCGACGGTGTTGCCGTCCGGCGTCATGAGCACGCTCGTCATGAGGCCCAGCGAGCCGAAGCCCTGGGCGACGGTGTCGGACTGCACGTCGCCGTCGTAGTTCTTGCAGGCCCAGACGTAGCCGCCCTCCCACTTCAGCGCGGCGGCGACCATGTCGTCGATGAGGCGGTGCTCGTAGGTGATGCCGGCCGCCTCGAACTCCGCCTTGAACTCCTCGTCGTAGACCTGCTGGAAGAGGTCCTTGAAGCGCCCGTCGTAGCGCTTCATGATCGTGTTCTTCGTCGACAGGTAGACCGGGTAGCCGCGGTTGAGGCCGTAGCGCATGGAGGCCCGCGCGAAGTCCCGGATCGACTCGTCGAGGTTGTACATCGCCATCGCGACGCCGCCGCCGGGGAAGTCGTAGACGTCCAGCTCGACGGGGTCGCTGCCGTTCTTGGGCGTGTAGGTGAGCGTCAGCGTGCCCTCGCCGGGGACGACGAGGTCGGTCGCGCGGTACTGGTCGCCGAACGCGTGACGGCCGATGACGATCGGCTTCGTCCACCCCGGCACGAGGCGCGGGATGTTCGAGATGACGATCGGCTCGCGGAAGATGACCCCGCCGAGGATGTTGCGGATCGTCCCGTTGGGCGACCGGTACATCTCCTTGAGGCCGAACTCCTCGACGCGCGCCTCGTCGGGCGTGATCGTCGCGCACTTGACGCCGACGCCGTACTGCTTGATCGCGTTCGCCGCGTCGACCGTGATCTGGTCGTCGGTGGCGTCGCGGGACTCGATCCCCAGGTCGTAGTACTTCAGGTCGACCTCGAGGTAGGGAAGGATCAGCTGGTCCTTGATGAACGCCCAGATGATCCGGGTCATCTCATCGCCGTCGAGCTCGACGATGGGGTTCTGCACCTTGATCTTGGCCATGAGGAGGGCGATGCTGCCACACCGTCGCCGTCGGCGACTGGTTCCCTGCCCTTGCCGCAAGAACTGAACAGTGGTTCACTTCTTCGCGTGCCCTACCGGCCGACGCAGCGCACCGAGGCGCGGCGGATCGCCGTCCGCGACCGGATCGTCGCGGCCGCGCACGAGCTGATCGCCGGCGGCGGCTACCGCGCGGCGCCGGTGGCGACGGTCGCGCGCGAGGCGGGCGTGGCGACGGGCACGGTCTACCGCCACTTCCCCTCCAAGGCCGAGCTGTTCGCCGAGGTCTTCCGGCGGGCCTCGCAGCGCGAGGTCGACGCCGTGGCGGCGGCGCTGGAGCGCGGCGGCGTGGCCGACGGCGTGGAGACCTTCGCGCGGCGCGCGCTGCGGGCACGGCGCCTGGCCTGGGCGCTGCTGGCCGAGCCGGTCGACCCGGCCGTGGAGGCCGAGCGGCTGGCCTACCGGCGCGCGTTCCGCGACGCGTTCGCCGCCGCGCTGCCGGCGTGGGTGGCCGAGCGCGAGCTCGTCGCCGCGGCGCTCGTCGGCGCGATCGGCGAGGCGCTCGTCGGGCCGCTGTCGCCCACCGGCGACGCCCGTGACGAGGACGCGCTCGTCGGCGCGCTCGTCGGCTTCGCCCTGAACGCCCTCTCCGACCGGGAGCCGATCCGATGCTGACCGAGGCCCGCAACCAGTCCGTCCCGCTGGAGGACTACGACACGTTCTCGGCCGACCGTCCGCTGGTCGAGGCGCTGCGGCGCGAGGGCGGCGGCTGGGCCGAGGAACGCGCCCGGCGGCTGGGCGCGATCGCCGGCAGCGCCGACCTCCTCCAGGCGGGCCGCGACGCCAACGCGTTCCCGCCGCGGCTGCGCGCCTTCGACCGCTTCGGCCATCGGATCGACGAGGTCGACTACCACCCCGCCTACCACCGCTTCATGGAGCTGGCCGTGGAGCACGAGTTGCACGCGCTGCCGTGGCGCAGCGACGAGCCGGGCGCCCACGTCGCTCGCGCCGCCCTGTTCATGACGCTCTCGCGCGCCGAGCCCGGGCACGGCTGCCCGATCTCGATGACCTACTCCGCCGTGCCGGCGCTGCGGGCTACGCCGGCGCTGGCCGCGCGCTGGGAGCCGCGGATCACCGCGACGACGTACGAGCCGCGCCTCGACCCGCCCGGCGGCAAGCGCTCGGCGATCGTCGGGATGGCGATGACCGAGAAGCAGGGCGGCTCGGACGTGCGAGCGAACATCACGCGCGCAGAGCCCGACGGGGACGGCTGGCGGCTGACCGGCCACAAGTGGTTCTGCAGCGCCCCGATGAGCGACCTGTTCCTCATGCTCGCCCAGACCGACGCCGGCCTGTCGTGCTTCGCGGTGCCGCGGATCACGCCCGACGGCGAGCGCAACCCGATCCACCTCCAGCGCCTGAAGGACAAGCTCGGCAACCACGCGAACGCCAGCTCGGAGATCGAGCTGGACGGCGTCTGGGGCGAGCTGGTCGGCGAGCCGGGCCGCGGCGTGCCGACGATCATCGAGATGGTCGGCTACACGCGACTCGATTGCGTGCTGGGCTCGACGGCCGGGATGCGCACGGCGGTCGAGCAGGCGATCCACCACGCGCGCCATCGCGCGGCGTTCGGGCGGACGCTCGTCGACCAGCCGCTCATGCGGGAGGTCCTCGCCGACCTGGCGGTCGAGTCGGAGGCGGCGACGGTGACCGCGCTGCGTCTCGCGCGCGCGTATGACGAGGCCGGCGGCGACGAAGCGGCCACCCACTTCCAGCGGCTGGCGACGGCGGTCGCCAAGTACTGGATCTGCAAGCGCGGACCGGGCCACGCGGCCGAGGCGCTGGAGTGCCTGGGCGGCAACGGCTACACGGAGGAGTGGCCGCTGGCGCGGGTCTACCGCGAGCAGCCGCTGCTGTCGATCTGGGAGGGCTCGGGCAACGTGATCGCGCTCGACGTGCTGCGCGCGATGGCCCGTACGCCGGAGGCGGTCGGGGTGTTCCTCGACGAGGTCGGGGCCGCGGTGGGCGCCGACGCACGGCTGGACGCCTACGTCGCAGCGCTGAAGCGCGAGCTGGCCGACGGCGCGGACCTCGAGCGCCGCGCGCGGCGGATCGTCGAGGCGATGGCCCTCGCGCTGCAGGGCTCGCTGCTCGTGCGCCACGCGCCCGCCGCGGTGGCCGACGCCTTCTGCGCCAGCCGCTTGGGTCGCGACGGCGGCCACGTCTACGGGACGCTGCCGCCGAGCGTCGACGTGGCGGCGATCGTGGAGCGCCACGGACCCGCGCTGGCGGAGCGGGCTCAGCCGCCCGCCACGGCGAGGAGGTAGGCCACCAGGTCGTCGAGCTGGGCGTCGGTCATGCGCTCGCCGAAGTCGTTGGGCATGACCTCCGAGCGCGGCGCGACGATGAAGGCGCGCAGGCTCGCCGCGGTGTGGGCCGGGACCCGCTCGTCGAGGTCGGGCCCGATCGGCCCGCTCGAGCCGGCCGCGGCAAGGCGATGGCAGCTCCCGCAGCCCATCGCCGCGAAGACCGCGGCGCCGCGGCGGACGCTCGCGCCGGTGCGTTCCGGGACGGTCGCGCCGCCACCCGACGCGCGCGTCCCGACCGGCGCGGTGCGGCCACGGTCGTTCCCCCCGCCGCCGGCGAACAGCGCGACGACGGCGAACACGGCCGCGGCCGCCGCGAGCCCGGCGAGCAGCGGCACGACGTCGCGACGGCTCATCCCGCCGCCACCTCAGCCACCCCGACCGCCGCGAGCAGCGACGCAACCACGCGACGACGGCTCATCCCGTGGCCGCCGTCGGCGGTCCGCCCGCGCCGCGCCGGCGGACGATCGCCGTGGCAACGCCGACCAGCAGCCCGGCGCCGAGCGCCGCGGCCGCCGCCGCGAGCCAGGGAACGCCGTCGCCGTCGTCCGCAGCCGCACCGTTGGTCGGCCCACCGCGCCCGCCATCCGACGCGGGAGCGCTCACCGCCTCGCCGGATCCGCCGGTCCGCCCTGCGGCCTCGGACGCGCGGCCGCCGATCCGGACCGGCGTGAACGTATGGGTTGCGGCGAAGTCGTCGTCGACGGCGTAGTGCCAGGTGCCCGCGGCGGGGAACGTCACGCGCGCGCGGTAGATCCCCGGCTCGCCGGTCGGCCGCGCGGCGAACGTGCGGCGCGTGACGCCGTCGTCGGACGTGACGATCACGACGGGGCGCAGGCCCTCGAGCGGTGTCCTCCCATGCTGGAGCAGCGTCAGCCGCACGTCCCACGGCTGCCCGGGCTCGAGCCCGACCGGGGTCGAGCTGAGGCCGACCGTCGCCCAGCCACCGCCCTGCGCGACCGCGGGCACGGCAAGCGCCGCGATCGTCGCCAGGACCGCTGCCACCAGCCACCGCGCCATCTCCGCCTCCTCGGGCTCGCCGACTACCCCTGGTACACCGCCCGGCCGGGCCCGGTTCCCTCAGCGCATCGAGGCGGCGATCCGCACCGCGGTCGCCCGGCTCATGCGGCCCTCGAGACGGACCAGCACGCCATCGGCGCGATCGACGAGCAGCACGTCGGCGGCCAGCCGATCGTCCTCGTAGACCGGCTGACCGGGCGCCGGCTCGAAGACGAAGCCGTGGGGATCGCCGGCCAGGAACAGCGCGGGCTCGCCGCCGACCGACAGGCGCTCGAGCGTCGTGCCCGGTCCGATCGCCTTGCCGATCGCGGGCGACGTGCGCCCGCGCAGCTGCGTGACGACGAGCCCGACGCCGGTCTGGTCGGCCCGGGGCAGCCCGGGGCGCGGCGGATACGTGAACGACACCCGCGGCCCGCCCTGCGCATCGCGCGCGAAGAACACCGCAGCGGGCTCGCCGAGCACCGCCGGGACCGCCACGCGGAAGCCGGCCGCGCGCCGCGCGCGCTCCAGCGTCACGGGCTCCCCGAGCCCCAACCCCGCGCCCAGCCGCCCGGGCGCGACCTCCGGCGCCCGCCGCTCGATCCGCACCGCGCCGAAGCCGAGCCAGTCCAGCAGCGCCGAGCGCGCCGGCTCGACCGCCATCGCCCCGCCGAGCGCGACCGCCAGGACGAGCAGCGCTACGAGCACCGGACGCCAGATGCGCGGGAGCCGTGACCAGGCCGCGCCGGCCCCCGCCGGCCCGGCCGCTTCGGCGGGGCCGGACGCGCCGATCGCACCCACGAGCCGCGCCTCCACGGCAGCGGCCAGGTTCGGCGTCGGGGGCCAGGCCACCGGCAGCTCGCGCAGCTCGCGCTCCAGGTCACGCGGCAACCGAGTCCACCTCCTCGCGCAGGCGGCCGAGCGCCCGCGACAGTCGCGACTTCACCGTGCCCGGGCGCACGCCCAGCACCTGCGCGGTCTCCGCCTCCGACAGCTCCAGCAGGCAGCGGCAGGCGATCACCGACCGGTCGCGCTCGCGCAGCCGGTCCAGCGCCGCCAGGAGCGCCCGCCGCCGCTCGACCGCCAGCAGCGCCGCCTCCGGCTGCTGCCCGGCCGGCACGACCGGCGCCGCGCCTCCCGCCGCCCCCTCCGCGACCCGCAGCGCCAGCCGCCCGCGCCGGCCCGCGGCCCGCCGGCGGTTGCGCGCCTCGTTGGCCACGATCGCCAGCAGCCAGGGCCGCAGCGGCTCGCCGTCGCGAAAGCGCGCCAGCGCCCGGTAGGCCTTCAGGAACCCGTCCTGCGCGGCCTCCTCGGCGTCGTGCGGGTCGCCGCAGATCAGCATGGCGGTGCGAAACGCGATCTCCTGGTGGTCGCGCACGAGGGCCGCATACGCGCGCGGGTCACCGGCGCGGGCGCGCCGCACGAGCTCGGCCTCTGTGGGCGGGCGAGCGACCACCTGCCCGTAGTACAACGCGGCGGCGCGAGGCGTTCCACAGAGCGGGCCGGCCGGCGGCGCGACCTGGCACCATCAGGGCGTGCCCACCGGCAGCTCGATCCAGCTCGTTCGCCTCTTCGGCATCCGCATCGGCGTCAGCGCGAGCTGGTTCGTGGTGCTCTTCGTCTTCATCTTCGTCCTGTCGGGGTCGTTCCAGGACGTGCTGCAGGGCTCGGACACGCAGGCCTACGTCGTCGCGGTCCTCGCCGCCCTGCTGTTCTTCGTCTCGCTGATCCTCCACGAGCTCGGCCACGCGCTGGTCGCGCAGCGGCTCGGCATCGAGATCACCGGCATCGACCTGTGGTTCTTCGGCGGCATCGCCAAGATGAGCCGCGACACGCGCTCCCCCGGCGAGGAGTTCAAGGTCGCGATCGCCGGCCCGCTCGTGACGCTGCTCGTCGTCATCGTCTGCAGCGCGATCGGCATGGCGCTCGACGGCAACGACTTCGTCGACGCCGCGGTCTTCTCGACCGGGGTGACGAGCGACGCGGCGCTGCTGCTGCTCAGCTGGCTGGCCACGATCAACACGCTGCTCTTCGTCTTCAACCTGATCCCGGCGTTCCCGCTGGACGGCGGCCGGATCGCCCGCGCGGTCGCCTGGAAGCTCACCGGCCAGAAGGCGAAGGCGACGCGCTTCGCCGGTCGCGCGGGGCAGCTCTTCGCCTACGCGATGGCGGGCTACGGCCTGTACCTCATGCTCACCGGCTCGGTCGGCAGCGGGCTGTGGCTGGCCGTGCTGGCGCTCTTCCTCGGCCAGGCGGCCGGCGCCGCGGTGCGCCAGAGCGCGATCGACGAGCGGCTCGAGGGCGTGACCGTCGGCGACGTCATGGACCCCCACCCCTACACGGTGCCGGCCGACCTCACGCTCATCGAGGCCTCCGACCGGATCTTCGCCCCGCACGACTGGCCCTGGGTCCCAGTGGTCGAGGACGACGGTCGCTTCGCCGGCGTCCTGCACCGCGAGGCCGTCGAGCACGCGCTCGCCGAAGGCCGCCCGGCGCTCCCGGTCCGCGACGTGGTCCAGGAGGAGGGCTGGCGCTGGCGGATCGGCGTCGAGGAGCCGCTGGAGGCGCTGCTGGGCACCGACGGCATGCGCCATCTCGGCGCGGTCTTCGCCGTCGACGGCGACGGGATCCTGCGCGGCGTCGTGACGATCGACCAGGTCCGCCGAGCGCTCACGCCCGCCCCGCGCTGAGCGGCGTCGGACTCCCCCCGAACGGGGGTGCGTAAGGGCGCCCGAAAGGCCGGATTTCGGCCCTCGCGCGGTATGGTCCGCCCCTCAATGCCCGCACATGACGTCCTCATCATCGGCGCCGGACTCGCCGGCCAGCGCGCCGCCCTCGCCGCAGCCGACGCCGGCGCGACGGTCGCGATCATGAGCAAGGTCCATCCCGTCCGCTCGCACTCGGTGGCCGCCGCCGGCGGCATCAACGCCGCGATCAGCCTCGCCGACGACTGGCGCTCCCACGCGTACGACACCGTCAAGGGCTCCGACTTCCTCGGCGACCAGGATGCGATCGAGGTCATGTGCTCGGAGGCCCCCAAGGAGGTCATGCACCTCGAGCACATCGGGGTCACCTTCCACCGCAACGAGACCGGTGAGCTCGACCTGCGCGCCTTCGGCGGCGCCTCGATGAAGCGCACCGCCTACGTGGCCGACATCACCGGCCAGGCGATCCTCCACGTCCTCTACGAGCAACTCATGAAGTACAGCGATCGCGTGGATCGCTACGAGGAGTGGTTCACCACCTCGCTGATCGTCGAGGACGGAGTCTGCGTCGGCGTCGTCGCGCGTGACATCCGCACCGGCGCGATGGAGGTCTTCTCCGCCAAGAACGTGATCCTCGCCTCCGGCGGGGCGGGCCAGTGCTTCAAGCCGACCACCAACGGCCTCATCTGCACGGGTGACGGCATCGCCCAGGCCTACCGGGCCGGCGCGCCGATCATGGACATGGAGATGATCCAGTACCACCCGACGACGCTGGTGGAGAACGGGTTCCTCATCACCGAGGGCGCCCGCGGCGAGGGCGCGCACCTGCTCAACGCCGACGGCGAGCGCTTCATGGAGAAGTACGCGCCCAACAAGATGGAGCTCGCCTCGCGCGACGTCGTCTCGCGCGCCGAGCAGACCGAGATCAACGAGGGCCGCGGCGTCGGCCCCGACGGCGCGGGCATCTACCTCGACATCACGGTCGTGCCCAAGAAGCGCACGCTCGAGGCGCTGCGCGAGATCGTCAACATCGGCAAGGACTTCGCCGGCGTCGACATCACCGCCGAGCCGATCATGATCCGCCCGGGCCAGCACTACATCATGGGCGGCGTCAAGACCGACATCGACGGCCAGACCCCGCTGCAGGGCCTGTACGCCGCCGGCGAGGTCGCCTGCGTCTCCGTCCACGGCGGCAACCGCCTGGGCGCCAACTCGCTGCTGGACACGCTGATCTTCGGCCGCCGCGCCGGCGAGCACGCGGCCGCGCGCGCCGCCTCGATGCGCATGCCGACCGCCTCGCGCGCCAAGCTCGAAGACGACGCTCGCGAGATCGAGCAGATCATCGCCCGCCCCAAGGAGGGCGCACGCCGCATCTCCGAGATCAAGGACGAGCTCGGCACGACGATGAACCAGTACGTGGCGGTGTTCCGGGACGAGCCAGGTCTGCTGAAGGCCCAGGAGGTCGTCCTGCGGCTGAAGGAGGAGGCGAAGACCGCCTACATCGACGACCGCGGCACCGTCTTCAACCAGGACGTCCTGGGCGCGATCGAGCTGGGCTACATGCTCGACTGCGCCGAAGCCATCGTCCTCGCCGCGATCGAGCGCAAGGAGTCGCGCGGAGCGCAGTTCCGCACCGACTACCCCGAGCGCAACGACGACGAGTGGCTCAAGCACATCGACATCAGTCGCAACGGTGACGGCACGCCGGAGATCTCCTACTCCGAGGTGACCTTCACCCAGTGGCAGCCCGAGGAGCGCAAGTACTGAACCATGGCTGAAGTCACCGAATTCACCCTGCGCCTGCGGCGCTACGACCCGGAGTCGGGCGACGCGCCGTACTGGGACGAGCACACGATCGAGTTGGAGCCGCACCGCTCCGTGCTCGAGGGGATCCTCCAGGCCAAGGCGCGCTTCGACGGCTCGATCGGCATCCGCTGCTCGTGCAAGGCCGCGATCTGCGGCTCGTGCGGCGTGCGGGTCAACGGCCAGCCCGGGCTGGCCTGCCACACCCACCTCGACAAGGCGCTGGCGTCCTCCAAGGACGGCGTCATCGAGATCGAGCCGATGGGCAACATGCCCGTCATCAAGGACCTCATCGTCGACATGGACGCGGTCCACTGGAAGAAGATCCAGCGCGTCACGCCGTGGCTGCTGGCCGACGACGACAACATGCCCGAGCGCGAGCACATCGTGCCGCGCGAGGCGATGGTCGACGTCACCCAGTCGATGGCCTGCATCCAGTGCGGCGCGTGCGTGTCGGACTGCCTGTCGATGGAGGTCGACCCGCTCTTCGTCGGCCCGGCCGCCTCGGCGAAGTCCTACCGCTTCGTCGGCGACCCGCGCGACACCCAGCAGCGCGAGCGCCTGCGCGACCTCGCCGAGGACCCGCACGGCATCTACACCTGCACGCACTGCTTCAAGTGCATCGACGCCTGCCCCAAGGGCGTGGCGCCGATGAGCCAGATCATGCGGCTGCGCCGTCGTGCGACGAGCGACCACCACATCGTCGACCGCAACAACGGCGAGCGCCACGAGGCCGCGTTCGTGACGCTGATCAAGGGCTACGGCCTGCTGCACGAGGCGGAGCTGCTGCCCCGCTCGTGGGGCGGCAACTCGTGGTTCGGCAAGTTCCACCCGGCCGCCGGCCAGGTCCTGCTGCAGTCGCTGCCCGTCATCACCAAGGCGGTGCTGCGCGGCAAGGTCGGCATCAAGGGCGCGATGTTCGGCCACAAGATCCCGTCCAAGGACCTCAAGGCGGTCCGGAAGATCTACGACAAGGTCGAGGGCCGCGACGAGCGGCTCGAGCTGAACCTCTACATCACGGGCTACGACGAGGACGACGAGGGCGCCCAGACGCCTCCGGTCGCCGCAGCGACGGGCGCGGCCCAGACGGCCGCCGAGCCCGGCCAGCCCGGCCAGTCGCCCGAAGGGAGCCCGACGCGATGAAGGTCGCCTACTGGCCCGGCTGTGTCAGCCGCGGCTTCACCCCCGAGCTGCACGGCTCGATGGCGCAGGTCGCGCCGCTGCTGGACATCGAGCTGATCGAGCTGGACCGCGGCGCGTGCTGCGGCGCCGGCGTGATCGCCGAGCACAGCCAGGAGCTGGCCGACACGCTCAACGCGCGGACGTTCGCGCTCGCCCAGCAGACCGACGGCGAGCTGATGATGAACATCTGCTCGACCTGCCAGGGCGCGCAGACGGAGTGCCAGGAGCGCCTGGACGCCAACGCGGAGTACCGGGCGGTCATCAACGAGACGCTGGCCGACGAGGGCCTGGTCTACGAGGCCGGCATCACGAACAAGAACTTCCTCTGGCTGCTGGTCGAGGAGCTGGGCCTGGACGAGCTGCGCTCGCGCGTGAAGCGGCCGCTGACCAACCTCAAGGTCGGCCCCTTCTACGGGTGCTACATCGTCCGCCCGGAGGACCGCCTCGGGATCGACGCCGCCAACCCGCGCGACACGTACCTCTCGCAGGTCATCGAGGCGCTCGGCGGCACGGTGATCGAGTACGCCGGCATGCACAAGTGCTGCGGCTTCCCGATCATCACGATGAACCAGGAGGCCTCGCTGAAGCAGGCGGGCCGCCACATGAGCGACGCCAAGGACGCCGACGCCGACTGCGTCGTCACCCCGTGCCCGCTCTGCCACCTCAACCTGGACCTCCAGCAGCCGCTGGCGGGCAAGGCCGTCGGTCGCCAGATCGACATGCCGGTCCTGCACCTGCCGCAGCTGGTGGGCCTCGCGCTGGGGCTGGAGCCCAAGCAGCTCGGGCTGCAGCGCCACGTCGTCAAGCCGACCTCGGTCATCGACTGGTCGACCTCGGTCGTGGCCGGCGTCGGCGCGTGAGGCTCAGCGAGGAGCTCGCGCGCATCATGGCCTCCGGGCGTCGCGGGAAGCGGCGCCCGGCCGGCCAGGCCCCGCGGGAGATCATCCCGGGCGACGCCACCGGGCGTCCCGCCCCCGCGCCGGCCGACCCCTTCGACGCCGCCCGCGACCGCCTGCGCGCCGAGATCCCGCCGCGCGACGAGGCGCAGTAGCGCGCGGGCGGCCCCGCCGACCGTGCTGCTCCTGCGCGCGTCGACCCCGCAGCGCCCCGCGCTCGACATGGCGATCTCGGCGGCGCTGCTGGAGCGCGTCGCGCGCGACGAGCTGCCCGACGTGCTGCGCCTGCAGCGCCACCTGCCCGCGGTGGCCTTCGGGCGGCTGGACACGCTCCAGCCCGGCTACCCCGCCGCGCTGGCCGCGGCCCGCGCCGCCGGCTACGAGCCGTTCGAGCGCCTCGCCGGCGGGCGCGCCGCCGTCTACCACGAGGGCGTCCTGACGATCGGCGAGGTGCTGGCCGACGCCGACGCCGGCATCCACATCGCGCAGCGCTACGCCGCGACGGCGCAGACGATCGCCCGTGCCCTGGCGACGCTCGGCGTGGACGCCCGCGTCGGCGCGGTCGCCGGCGAGTACTGCGCGGGCGAGTACAGCGTCAACGCCCGCGGCGCTCGCAAGCTCAGCGGCACCGCGCAGCGCGTCGTGCGCGGCGCGGCCTACGTCGGCACGGTCCTCGTCGTCCGGGACGCGGCGGCGATCGCGGGCGTCGTCGAGGCCGTGTACGCGGCGCTCGGGCTCGCGGTCGACCCGTCAGCCGGCG
Source organism: uncultured Solirubrobacteraceae bacterium (assembly GCA_964422645.1). GTDB lineage: Bacteria > Actinomycetota > Thermoleophilia > Solirubrobacterales > Solirubrobacteraceae > Capillimicrobium. The sequence goes on from CAYRCB010000005.1 coordinate 39,635, forward strand.
GAGCGGTGGCTGACGAGGCGCCCGGCGTGGGGCTCGACGAGGTCGAGCGCGCGCTCGTCGCGGCCTACGCCGCGCAGCACACCCTCGAGGAGGCCGAGCCGGACGCGCGCACGCTGGACCGAGCCCGCGCGCTGGAGCACCGCTTCACGGCCCGTTGATCCGCCGCGTCGGCACGGCCGCCGCCACCTTCGCGCGGCACGTGCGGCCTCTACGGCGCGCGGTCTGCGTCAGGCGGCGGGCGCGGCGGAGCCGACGAGCCCGCGGTCGACCACCAGCTCGGCGATCTGGACGGTGTTCAGGGCGGCGCCCTTGAGCAGGTTGTCGCCGACGACGAAGAAGTTGAGCGTGTGCGGGTCGCTGAGGTCGCGGCGCACCCGGCCGACGACCGTCTCGTCGCGGCCGGCCCACTCCAGCGGGGTCGGCGCCTGCTCGACCTCCAGGTTCGGGAACGCGCGCAGCGCCTCCTGGGCCTCGGCGAGGTCGGGCTCCCGCTCGAACGTGGCGCGCACCGCGATCGAGTGGCCGACCATCACGGGCACGCGCACGCAGGTCGGCGTGACGCGCAGGCCCGGGATCGCGAGGATCTTGCGCGACTCGTTCTGGAGCTTCATCTCCTCGTCGGTGTAGCCCTCGTCGTCGAGGGAGCCGAGGAGCGGGACGACGTTGAAGGCCAGCGTGTTGGCGTGGACCTTGTGCTCGACCTTGCGCGCGGCGGCGGCGCCGTCGTTGACGAGCTGGTCGACGTCCTGCGCCAGCGGGTCGATCTGCGCCGCGAGCTCGTCGATGCCCTTCTGGCCCGCGCCGCCGGCCGCCTGGAAGGACGTGGCGACCATGTCGGTCAGCCCGAAGCGGTCGTGCAGCGCCTTGGCCGGCAGCATGACGACCATCGTCGTGCAGTTCGGGTTGGCGATGATCCCCTTGCGAGCGTCCTCGATCGCGTCCGGGTTGACCTCGGAGACGACGAGCGGGACGTCGGGGTCCATGCGCCAGGCGCTGGAGTTGTCGACGACGATCGCGCCGCCGGCCGCGAACTTCTCGGCCCAGGCCCTCGACGTCGAGCCGCCCGCGCTGAGCAGGGCGATGTCGAAGCCGGTGACCGTGTCGTCGCGCAGCGGCTGGACGGTGAGGCCGTCGACGACCTTGCCGGCCGAGCGCTCGGAGGCGAAGAGGACGATCTCGTCGGCGGGGAAGTCGCGCGTGCGCAGCAACTCGCGCATGACGGTCCCGACGGCGCCGGTGGCTCCTACGACGGCGACCCGCATCAGGACGCGAACTCCCCGAAGGGCTGCTCGGGCCGGATCGTGTCCGGGCCGCTCAGCTCGAAGGCGGTGTGCAGGGCGCGCACCGCGTCGGGCACCTTGGCGCCCGGCACGACGCACGAGATACGGATCGGCGAGGTCGAGATCATCTCGATGTTGATGCCCTCGGCGCCGAGCACGGTGAAGACCTTGGCCGCCACGCCGGGGTGCGTCTTCATCCCGGCGCCGACGATCGAGACCTTGCCCATCGTCTCGTCGGCCTGCACGCCGAAGCCCAGCTCGGCGGCGATCGGCTGCAGCGCCGCACGCGCGGTCGAGAGGTCGTCGCGCGGCACCGTGAAGGACATGTCGGCCCGGGCGCCGTCGGACGCGGGCTCGTTCTGGACGATCATGTCGACGTTGACGTTCGCGTCGGCCAGCGCGGTGGTCAGGCGACCGGCGATGCCCGGCGTGTCGGGCACGCCCGTGAGGGTCACGCGGGCCTCGCCGGTGGAGTGGGTGACGGCGGTGATGAGGGGCTGTTCCACGGTGACTTCCTCTCCGACGACCACGGTACCGGGCGTGTCGTCGAAGCTCGATCGGCAATGGATGCGCACGCCGTGGTTGCGGGCGTACTCGACGGAGCGCAGCTGCAGGACGCCGGCGCCCGAGGACGACATCTCCAGCATCTCCTCGAAGGAGACCATCGGCAGCTTGCGCGCGTTGGGGACGATGCGCGGATCCGCGCTGAAGACGCCGGCGACGTCGGTGTAGATCTCGCACTCGTCGGCCTCGATCGCCGCGGCGAGCGCGACCGCGGTGGTGTCCGAGCCTCCGCGGCCCAGCGTGGTGACGTCCTGGGTCGTGCTGACGCCCTGGAAGCCGGCGACCAGGACGATCGCGTCCTCGTCGAGCGCCTTGCGGATGCGATCGGCGCGAACCTCGAGGATGCGGGCCTTCGTGTGCGAGGTGTCGGTGACGATGCCCGCCTGGCTGCCGGTGAGGCTGATCGCCCGGTGGCCGAGGTCGTTGATCGCCATTGCGCACAGCGCGCAGGACTGCCGCTCGCCGGTCGACAGCAGCATGTCCATCTCGCGCGGATCGGGCTGCGGAGAGATCTCCTGCGCCCAGGCGATGAGCTCGTCCGTCGTCTTCCCGCGCGCGCTGAGGACGGCGACCACGCGCAGCCCCTCCTCGCGCTTGGCGACGATGCGGCTGGCTGCCCGCTTGATGCGCTCGGCGTCGGCGACCGACGTGCCGCCGAACTTCATGACCACGGTTCCCGACATGACGACCGTGCAAGGTACTGCGTCGCCGTTCCGACACGAACCCGTGTTGTTTCGTGACACGAAGCCCGCCAGGCTCCGCCCATGCCCACAGCGGTGCGACTTCCTCCCTCCCGGCGGGACGAACTCGCATCGCTGTCGGTGGCGGACCTGGCGGCGGCGCAGCACGGCGTCGTGTCGGCGGCGCAGCTGGCCGCGGCCGGCGTGTCCTCGTCGACCGTCGGGCGATGGGCGCAGACAGGGCGGCTGCAGCGCCTGTACCGCGGCGTCTACGCCTACGGGCACGCCTGCCTGCGGCCCGAGGGCCGATGGATGGCCGCGGTGCTGGCGTGCGGGCCCGGCGCGGTGCTCTCGCACCGGTCCGCCGCTGCTCTGTGGGCGCTGCGAGCGACAGCGCGGGCGACCGTCGAGGTGACCTCGCCCGGCGCGAGCGGCCGCGCGCTCGCCGGCATCGACGCGCACCACCATCCGCTCCATCCGGACGACCGCGCCGCGGTCGACGGCGTGCCGGTGACATCGGTCCCGCGGACGCTCGTGGACCTGGCCGCCGTGGTCCCGGCGGACGCGCTCGCCAAGGCGCTGGAGCGCGCCGAGGGGCTGCGGCTGTTCGATCTCGGCGCCGTCGACGCGGCGGTCGAGCGAGCCGCGGGGCGGCGCGGGATCCAACGGCTGCGGCATGCCCTGAGCGAGTACCGGCCCGACCCGGCGTTCACCCGCTCGGAGCTCGAGCGAAGCCTGCGGCGGCTCTTGCGCGACGCCGGCCTGCAGATGCCAGCCGCGAATCCGTGGACGACCGACCAGGAGGTGGACGTCGTCTGGGACGACCTGCGGCTCGCGATCGAGCTGGACAGCTGGGAGCACCACAGCAGCCGCGCCGCGTTCGAGCGCGACCGCCGCCGGGGCCTCGCGCTGGAGGCGCGCGGCTACCGCGTGCTGCGGCTGTCGTGGCGGCAGGTGATGCGCGAGCCGGACACGGTGCTCGCGGCGCTGGACGCGATCCTCAGAGCGCCCGACGGCCCGCGAATGCGCGGCCGAGGGTGACCTCGTCGGCGTACTCGAGGTCGGAGCCGACCGGCAGGCCGGAGGCCAGGCGGGTGACCGTGACCTGCGGGGCACGCTCGCGCAGGCCGTCGGCGATGTGCAGGGCGGTCGCTTCGCCGGTCGTCGTCGGGTTGGTGGCGAGGACGACCTCGCGGACCGGCGTCTCGGCGCTGTCGATGCGCGCGTAGAGCTGGGCGATCTTGAGGTCCTCGGGGTCGACCCCGTCGATCGGCGACAGCGCGCCGCCAAGGACGTGGTAGCGACCCGGGAACTCGTGGGTGCGCTCGATCGGGATCACGTCGCCTGGCTCCTCGACGACGCAGATCAGCCCCGGGTCGCGGCGCTCGTCGAGGCAGATGCGGCAGCGCGGGCCCTCCGCCAGGTTGAAGCAGACCTCGCAGAGGCCGATGCGCTCCTTGACCTCGCGGATGGCCTCGGCCAGCGCGTCGGCCTCCTCGACGTCGCTGCGGAGGATATGGAACGCGAGGCGCTGCGCGGTGCGGTTGCCGATGCCGGGCAGCTTGGCCAGCTCGGTGACCAGCCGCTGGATCGGCGGGGCGTTCACCGCGGGAAGCCGCCTCGGCCGCCCTTGCCCCCGGGCAGGCCGGGGCCACCGAGGCCGGGCAGGCCCATGGAGCCGAGGTCGAGGCCGCCCGTGAGGCCGCCCATCTTCGACGCGGCCAGCTCCTGCGCGGAGCGCAGCGCCTCGTTGGTCGCGGCGAGGACCATGTCCTGCAGCAGCTCGACGTCGTCAGGGTCGACCGCGGCCGGGTCGATGCGCACGTCCTTGACCTCGAGGTCACCGGTGACCTTCACGGTCACCATGCCGCCGCCGGCCGAGGCCTCGACGACCTCGTTCTTGAGCTGCTCCTGCGCGGCCATCATGTCGGCCTGCATCTTCTGGACCTGCTTGAGCATCTGCTGCATGTTCGGCTGGGGCATCAGGATGGCTCCTCGTCGTGGGTCAGCTCTTCGGCGTCGAACGCGTCCTTGAAGCGGGCGATCCACTCGTCCTCGGTGGGCGGAGGCGGCTCCTCGGCGATCGGCAGCTCGTCGCGCAGCTCGTAGGTCGGGCGCAGCGGGTGGCCGGTGACCGCGCGCAGCGCCTGGGCGACGACCTCCTTGTTGGCCGTGTCGTCGGCCTTGCGGTGGCCGAACGCCTCCGACTTGGGGAAGGCGATCTCGACCTCCGCCCCGCTGACTGCGACCGGCTGCGCGGTCGCGAGGATCGCGGCCAGCAGCCCGTTCTCGGCGCGGACGGTGTCGAGGACGGCGGGCCAGAGCTCGGCGACGGTCTCGATCGTCGGCGTGCCGGCGGGGTCGGCGACCGCGACCGGGGCGGCGACGGGCTCCTCGACGGCCGGAGGCGCGGGTGTGGGTGGCGCAGCGGGCGGTGCGGGTTCGACGACCGGCGCTGCCTCCTGGAACTGCGGCGACGAAGGGGAAGAGCTCGCGCGCTCCGGCACCGTTCCGGCCTCCCGCGGAGCGGCCGGGAGGATCTCCTCCTTCGTCGCGCCGTTGGTCACGGGCCCCGGCGCGGCCGCCACCATCGCCTCCAACCGATCGATCCGCACCAGGAGCGCCTTTGTCGACGCGTCCACCTGCGGCGTCGCCGACTTCACGAGCGCCAGCTCCAGCTGCGTCCGCGCGTCGGCGCCGTTCTTCACCGCCTCCATCGCCACCGCGAGCAGGTCGAGCAGCCGGACGACCGACGACGCGGGCACGCGCGAGGCCTGCTCGAGCAGTCGCGCGTCGTAGTCGGCCGAGAGCGCGAGCTCCCCCGGGACCTCGCCGAGCGTCCGCACGACGAGCAGCGCCCGTGCGTGGCCCTCGAGGTCGCGGACGAACGTGGCCGCGTCGCGGCCGGTCTGGGCGAGCCGGTCGGCGGCGAGCAGCGCGGCACGCGCGTCGCCGGCGCCGATCGCGTCGAGCGCCTCGAACAGCAGGTCGGAGTCGGCGACGCCGAGCACCGCGAGGACGTCCTCGAGCGCGATCGACGGGCCGGAGTAGGTCACGAGCTGCTCGAGCGTGCCGAGCGCGTCGCGGAACGAGCCGGTCGCGTGGCGGGCGATGAGCGCGGCCGCCTCGGCTCCCACGTCGATCGCCTCGCTCGCGGCGACCCGCCGGATCACGGAGGCGATCTGCTCGGCGGTCGGCCGGCGGAAGTCGAAGCGATGGCAGCGGTCGACGACCGTCGGCAGCACCTTGTTGGCCTCGGTCGTCGCGAGCACGAAGATCGTGTTCGGCGGCGGCTCCTCGAGCGTCTTGAGGAACGCGTTCCACGCCTGCGACGAGAGCATGTGCGCCTCGTCGAGGATGTAGACCTTGTGGCGCCCGGAGACCGGCGCGAAGGCGACGCGCTCGCGCAGATCGCGGATGTCGTCGACCGAGTTGTTGGACGCGGCGTCCATCTCGATGACGTCCATCGAGGTCGCGTTGGCGATCGACACGCACGAGTCGCAGCGGCCGCAGGGCGTGATCGTGGGCCCGTCGACGCAGTTCAGGCAGGCCGCCAGGATCTTCGCCATCGACGTCTTGCCGGTCCCGCGGGAGCCGACGAACAGGTTGGCGTGGTGGACCTTCCCCTGTTGGACGGCGTTGGTCAGGGTGCGCACGACGTGCTCCTGACCGACCACATCGGCGAAGGTCCGCGGGCGGTGGCGGCGATACAGCGAGGGCGCGGACGACACGGACCACGAAGTCTAGAGAGCGGTCCCCCGGCTCGAGCGGTGGTCTACGGTTCGGCACCGTGACGATCGCGCCCGAGCACCGCGGAGGGTCGGGACCGCCGCTGCTGCTCCTGCACGGGTTCACCGACACCTGGCGCGCCTGGCGCCCGCTGCTGCCGATGCTCGAGCCCGAGCACGACGTGCTGGCGCCCACGCTCCCGGGTCACTACGGCGCCGCAGGCCTGCCGCCCGACCGCGAGCTGACCGTCGGCGCCGCCGTCGACGTCCTCGAGCAGCGCATGGACGAAGCCGGTTGGCAGACCGCCCACATCGCCGGCAGCTCGTTCGGCGGCTGGCTCGCGCTCGAGCTCGCCCAGCGCGGCCGCGCCCGCTCCGTCGTAGCGATCTGCCCGGCCGGCGGCTGGCGGTCCGGCACGCGGGAGGCGCGCCACGTCTACGGCTACTTCGTGCGCACCCACCAGTCGCTGAAGCTCGTCACGCCGGCCCGCATGCGCCTCATCGCGACGCGGCCCCGGCTGCGCGCCACGGCGCTGCGCGAGCTCGTCGCGCACCCCGAGCGCGTGCCGCCGCGCGCCGCCTACGACATGCTCGAGGGCGCGCGCGGCACCGCGGTCGTCGTCGAGGGGATCGCGCTGGCGCGGCGCGACGGCGCGTTCGCCGCGCTGGGACCGATCGACTGCCCCGTGCGGATCGCCTACGGCGAGCGCGACTGGCTCATCCGCTGGCCGCGCTGGTACGAGCGGCTGCGGCAGATGCTGCCCGACGCCGACTACGTCGGCCTGCCCGACTGCGGGCACCTGGCGATGTGGGACGACCCGTCCCTGGTCGCCCGGACGATCCTCGACGTCACCACCACTTGACAGCAGACTGTCAAGTTGACAGCATGCTGTCCATGGAGACCGTTCACCTCGCCGTCTACGACACGCTCGCCGACTGGGAGCCCGGCCACGCCGTCGCCCACATCGCTAGGCCCGCGTACCAGCGCGAGCCCGGCCGCTACCAGGTCCGCACCGTCGCCGAGACGAGCGCGCCGGTGACCACGATGGGCGGCGTGCGCATCCAGCCCGACCTGCGCCTGGACGAGCTCGACCCCCGCGACAGCGCCCTGCTGATCCTCCCCGGCGCGCAGGCGTGGGACGCCGGCGGACTCGGTGCGTTCGCCGACGCGGCGCGGAGGTTCGTCGACGCGGGCACGCCGGTCGCGGCGATCTGCGGCGCGACGTTCGGGCTCGCCGGCGCCGGCCTGCTCGACGACCGTGCCCACACGAGCTCAGCCCCGGAGTACCTCGCTGCCAGCGGCTACGCCGGCGGGGAGCGCTACGTCGACGCCGACGCCGTGCACGACCGCGGCATCATCACCGCCGGCCCGCTCGACCCCGTCCCGTTCGCGCGCGAGATCTTCACGGTGCTCGACCTGTACGAGCCGGCGGTCCTCGCCGCCTGGTTCGACCTCTTCGCCCACGGCGACGCCACCGCCTTCGCGGCGCTGGCCGACGCGTGAGCGGCGTCGCGCCGGCGCCGCGCACCGAGGCGGGCGACGTCCTGACCGAGCTCGTCCTCGCCACCTTCCGGCTCAACGGCCGCCTGCTCGAGGCCGCCGAGGCGATGGCGCGGCCGGCCGGCCTCACGGCCGCCTGGTGGCAGGTGCTCGGCGCGGTGCTGCGCGAGCCGCGGTCGGTGGCCGACGTGGCCCGGACGATGGGGCTGGCGCGCCAGAGCGTGCAGCGGATCGCCGACCTGCTCGTCGAGCGCGGCCTCGCCGAGTACCGGCCCAACCCGTCGCACGCGCGCGCGAAGCTGCTGGCGCCGACCGACGACGGCTGGGCGGCGATCGCCCGCCTGCGCGAGGCGCAGCACGCGTGGGCCAACCGCGTCACCGAGGGGCTCTCGGCCGACGAGCTGCGCCGGACGCTGGAGCTGGTGCGGCTGCTGGCCGACCGGGCCGTCGAGGACGGCTAGACGAGGCCAGCGCCCTGCGCCAGGTCCGCGCAGACGACGCACAGCGGCCACGGCGGGTTCCACGGCCAGCCGGTGACGTCCTTGCCGCACAGCGCCGTGTCGGGATCGTCGTGGGTGACGATGTGGCACAGCTCCTCGCCGGGATGCGAGGGGCCGTCGACGCGGGTGAACTCGGGGAGCGCGCTGCTCATGGCGGCGGAGACCCTACCGCGCGGGCGACGAAGTGGACCGTGCACCCTCCTTCGAAGCTCGATCCTCGGGCGCTGACGTCGATCTCGGCTCCGGATCGGGAGCTCCCGCTGCGCCTGCCGGTGACCGCTTAAGGCTGCTTCCTTCCGGACCTGACCTGGTTCACGGGCCGACATCGCGCGGGACCCGGTCCATCGACACCGACACCGGCGCGCTGACCCCGACGACCTTGCCCCTCGGGAGGGGATTCGGCCTCGCTAGAGCGGATTGCGAGCGACAGGGCACCGCTACCTCCCCGCCTAGCACGGTCCGTGACCGATGGTAGCGTTCGGCGGCGACCACCACTGGTCCAACCAGTCATGGCCTTTTCTTCCAATCCACCCCGTCTGCGCTCGGAGGCCGTCCACGACCGGCTGCGCGCCCAGATCCTCGCGGGCAAGTACGCGCCCGGCGACGCGCTGCCGTCCGAGCGCTCGCTGAGCGAGGCCAACCGCGTCAACCGCCATGCCGTGCGCGAGGCGATCAAGCGCCTCCAGCAGGCGGGGCTCGTCCAGGTCTCGCAGGGCGGCTCGACCCGCGTGGTCGACTGGCGCGCGAGCGGCGGCCTCGACCTCCTGGCCGACCTCGCCGCGGTGGAGGACGCCGAGCCGCTACGCCGGGCGGTCGCCGAGATGCGCGCCTGCATCGGCGCCGACGCCGCGCGCCTGTGCGCGCTGCGCGCGCCCGCGGAGCTGCGCGAGGAGCTGCCGCGCCTGGCCGCCGCCCTGCCCGATCCGGCCGACGAGCGCCGCTACCACGCGCGCTTCGCCGCCTACGAGACGCTCTGGGCGCGGATCGTCGACGGCAGCGGCAACCTCGCCTATCGCTTCGCCCTCAACAGCCTGACGGGCGCCCGCGCGGGCGGTGCCATCGACACCGCTGCCTACGCCGCCGAGGTCGACGACCCGGCCGTGGCCGTGGCGCTCGCCCGAACCATCGCCGACGGCGACGCCGAGGAGGCCGCGGTGATCGCGCGGACGCTGCTCGAGCGCGGGCTGGACTGAGCCGCCGACGCCGGTCGAGGATCGCTAGGATCATCAGCCTCTTCCGGGCGCGTAGCTCAGTGGGAGAGCGCTCGCTTCACACGCGAGAGGTCGCTGGTTCGAAACCAGCCGCGCCCATCACCGGACCGCGCTGCCGCCGGGCAGGCGCTGCGGCGTCGTCCGCATCCCAGCCCACGGGTCGCCGCGACGGTCCAGCCGCGCGAGCACCTCGTCGGGGCCGAGCCGCAGGATCCCGGGCGCTGCTGACCCCGCGGCGCGCTCGAGCTCATCCCACGTCACGGGCGCGGCGACGAGCGGCAGCGATGCCGCCCGCAGCGAGTACGGCGCGATCGTCGATCGGCGGGGATGGTTCTGGTCGACGTCGATCCGCACCCGCCCGCGACGGTCCGCAAGCCCCCGCGCCGCGGTGACCTCGGCGGGCAGGTCCGCAGCGACCCGCCGCGCCACGTCGGCGGCGAACGCGCGCACCTGCGGATACGGGTGTGACGCGCCCAGCGGCACGTGGACGTGGATGCCGAGCGAGCCCGTCGTCATCGCGAACGCCGACAGGCCGTCCTCGCCCAGCCGCGCGCGCAGCGCCAGCGCGACCCGTGCGGCGCAGATCGCCGCACGCTCCGGCGCCGCCGGATCCGGATCGAGGTCGAAGACGACGACCTCCGCCTCCTCACCGGCCGGCCCGCCGCCCAGGTACGGATGCAGCTCGATCGCCGACAGGTTCGCGGCCCACAGCAGCGACGGCAGATCGTCGAGGACGCAGAACCGCCGGACGCCGCCCCCGCCGCGCAGCCGCAGCTCAACCGTCCGCACCCACTCCGGGGCGCCCCGGCACTCGGTCGTCGCGAAGCCGTCCGCGTCGACGCCGCCCGGGAAGCGCCCGAGCGTCACCGGACGGCCCGCGAGCTGCGCCAGCAGCGCCGGCGCGACCGCTGCGTAGTAGCCGAGCATCCGCCCTTTCGTGAAGCCCACCCGCGGCCACAACACGCGATCGAGGCTCGTCAGCCGCACGCACCGGCCGTCGACCTCGACGTCCGCCGACCCCGCCGACGGGAGCGCGAGCGACTCCGTCACCCGAGCCCCAGCAGCTCGCGCGGCGCCGGTGCATCGACCTCGAGCTGGTCGAGCCGGCACGAACCCGGATCGCGATCGGGCCGCCAGCGCCGCAGCCGCGCCGGATGGCGGAAGCGTCCGCGATCGACCTGCTCGTAGGCGACCTCGCAGACGAGCGTCGGCGCCACCGGGAACCAATCCTGGGGCATCTCGTCCGGCGACCAGCGGGCGGCCGCGCCGCGCAGGCGCCCGCTCGCCCCGCCCCCGAGCAGGAAGCCGCGCTCCCACGGATGCCCGGCCAGCGCGACGACCCGCGGCCGCAGGAGCGCGACCAGCTCTGGCTGGCGCGCCGCGCCGAGCGACGTCACCACGCCGACGTGCTCGAGCCGGTCATCGTCGCCGTGCAACCCCAGCAGCAGCGAGCCGATCGGCGGCCCACCGACGAACGAGCGAAACCCGGCGACGACGCAGTCCGCCGTGCGCTCGCGCTTGACCTTGACCATCGCGCGCACGCCGGCCTGGTAGGGCGCGTCGGCCTGTTTGGCCATCACGCCGTCCACGCCGTGCCCGACGAAGCGCGCCAGCCACGCGTCTGCCCGACGCGGGTCGTCGGTGGCCGGCGTCAGCCGGATCGGCGCCGCCGCGCCGGCGAGCAGCTCCTCCAGCAGCGCCCGGCGCCGGACGAACGGCTCCTCGCGCAGGTCGTCGTCGCCGAGCGCGACGAGGTCGAACGCGACGAACGCCGCCGGCGCCTCGTGCGCGAGGCGCTCGACCCGCGACGCCGCCGGATGCAGCCGCAGCAGCAGCGCGTCGAAGTCCGGCTCGCCGGCGGCGACGATCTCGCCGTCGAGCACGCACGCCCCGGCCGCCAGCCCGCGCAGCGCCGCGACGAGCTCCGGGAAGTAGCGCGTGAGCGGCCGTCCGTGGCGGCTGCGCAGATCCACGTCGTCGCCGTCGACGAACGCGAGGCAGCGAAAGCCGTCCCACTTCGGCTCGTAGACGAACCCGTCGCGCGGCAGCTCGCGGCGCAGCCGCGCGAGCATCGGGGCCAGCGGCGGCCGGACCGGCAGCGCCACCGCCGCTCACCCCGCCGCGGCGGCGATCCGGTCCAGGTCGCGCGTGAACGCCAGCCGCTCGGCGTGCCGCTGCGCGTCGTCGCGCTGGCGCAGGATCGCGGACGGGTGGATCGTCGCCGAGACGAACGGGGCGAGGTCGGACTCGATCGGCCGCCCGCGCACCGGGCCGAGCTTGAACGCGCTGCCCAGCAGCGCCTTGCCGGCCGTCGCGCCGAGCAGCACGAGGATCTCGGGCTGGACGACCGCCAGCTCGGCGTCCAGCCACGGGCGGCACGCCTCGACCTCGAAGCGCTTCGGGGTGCGGTGCAGCCGCCGCTTGCCCCGCTCCTCGAACGCGAAGTGCTTGACCGCGTTGGTGACGTAGACCTCGTCACGGTCGATGCCGACCTCGACGAGCGCCCGATCCAGCTCGCGGCCGGCCGGACCCACGAACGGGCGCCCCTGCCGGTCCTCGCGATCGCCCGGCATCTCCCCCACGAGCATGAGCCGTGAGCGCTTCAGGCCCTCGCCGAACACGGTCTGGGTGGCGTGGCGCCACAGGTGACAGCCGTGGCAGCCCGCGGCGGCGGTGCGCAACGAGCGCAGCGAGCGCCGCTGCGGCAGGAAGGGCGTCGCGTCGTTCGGCTCGGCCTCGAGCAGGCTGCCCATCACCCGCCGGATACCGCGGGCCGAGGCGCACCAAACCGCACAGCCCCACCTGCGTCGCACGAGACGTCGGGATGCCCGCCCGTCGGGCCAGCGGGGCTGCTACGGTCGCGTGGGGCCATGTCCGCGTCCGGCTTCACCCTCTTCCCCACGGCGATCGGCTGCTGCGGAATCGCGTGGGGCGAGCGCGGCGTCACGGCCGTGCACCTGCCCGAGGCCCACGAGCGCCAGCTGCGCGAGCGGCTACACCGGCAGTTCCCGACCGCGCGGGAGACGGCCGCGCCGCCCCCAGCGATCCGGGACGCGATCGAGGCGATCGTCGCGCTCCTGGACGGCGAGCCGCGCGACCTGCGCGATGTGGTGGGCGACCTCGACCACGTGCCGCCGTTCCACCGGCGTGTGTACGAGATCGCGCGGACGATCCCGCCCGGCGCGACGCTGACCTACGGCGAGATCGCGCACCGGCTCGGCGCCGAGCCGGGCGCGGCGCGGGCCGTCGGGCAGGCGCTGGGCGCCAACCCGGTCCCGATCGTCGTGCCCTGTCACCGCGTGCTCGCCGCGGGCGGCCGATTGGGCGGGTTCTCGGCCCGCGGCGGGACGACGACGAAGCGGCGGATGCTGGAGATCGAGGGCGCGCTGGAGCCCGCGCCGGAGCCGCTGACGCTCTTCGATCCCGCGACGCTGGTCGCCACCGCCTGACGCGCAACGCTGGTCAGCCGCGGTGTCGCCCGCTCGATCGCGGCGGCCATCTCCGCATAGCTTCGGTCGCGCGCGTGCTGCAGCCTGGTCACGCCCTCGCGGTCAGCGTGCCCGCGCCCGCGCCCGCGTCCGCGCTCGCTTGCGCACGTGGCGCACCACCTCGATCCCCGCGGCGATCGCCAGGGCCAGGCCGAGGCCGAGGAGGAGCCCCTTCAGCGGATCGTCCTCGAACGCGTGGCCGCCGATGTAGCCGATCATCGCCGAGTAGATCGCCCAGCTGATCGCGGCGAGCGCGTCGAAGAGCGTGAACGCGCGCAGCGGGTAGTGGATCGTGCCCATCGTGAGCGTCACCGCCGTGCGCCCGCCCGGGATGTAGCGGGAGACGAGCAGCACGATGCCGCCCCGCTCGGCCAGCGCGGCCGCCGCCCAGTCGAACGCCGCGCGCTTGCGGGTCCCGTCCCCGGCTCGTCGCAGCAGGCGGCTGCCGGCGGTGTGGCCGATCGCGTAGGAGACGTGGTCGCCGACCAGCGCACCGGCGCCCGCGGCGAGGATGACGAGCAGGAGGTCCGGCTCGCCCGACGCCGCGAACACGCCGGCCGTGACGACGAGGCTCTCGCTCGGCACGACGGGGAAGAACGCGTCGACCGCGGCGAACGTGAACAGCGCCAAGTAGCCCCACGGCGAGCTGAGCGCATCACGAGCGAGGTCGACCACACCGTCGAGCACCCCCCAACCCTACGGGTGGCGCGACCCCGGCGGCAGACGGCCAGCCCGCATGCGGCGGTACGGCTGCCCGCACCCCCGCGCCGTAGCATCCGCAGCGTCATGAGCACCGACGCCACCAGCCGCGCGTCGCGCCTGCACGCGACGCTGCGCCAGGACGAGACGGTCAAGCCGCTCGAGCTGTTCTTCGACCTCGTCTTCGTCCTCGCGCTGACGCAGTGCACGGCGCTGATGGCGGCCCGCCCGACCTGGTCGGGGCTCGCCCAGGGGCTGCTCGTGCTCGCCGTGATGTGGTGGGCGTGGGTGGGCTACGCGTGGCTCACGAGCGTGGTCGACCCCGAGGAGGGCGCGGTCCGGCTGATCATGTTCGCCGCGATGGCGGCGATGCTGATCGTCGCGCTGTGCGTGCCCGACGCGTTCGGCGAGGAGGCGCTCCTGTTCGCCCTCGCCTACGGAGGCGTGCGCTACGGCCAGCTCGGCCTGTTCACCCTCGCCAGCCGCGACGACCCGAACCTGCGGCGGTCGGTGGCCGGCCTCACGGTCGGCACGACGATCGGCGTCGGGCTGCTCATCGGCGCGTCGTTCACGGACGGGGTGCTCCAGGGCGCGCTCTGGGCGCTGGCGCTGGCCCTCGACATGGGCGAGCCGTACGTCTTCGGCTCCGAGGGCTGGAAGCTCTCGCCCGGCCACTTCGCCGAGCGCCACGGCCTGATCATCATCATCGCGCTGGGCGAGTCGATCGTGGCGATCGGCGTCGGCGCCGAGCACGGGGTCGACGCCGGGGTGGTGGCGGCCGCGGTGCTCGGCGTCGCCGTCTCGGCGGCGTTGTGGTGGCTGTACTTCGACGTCGTCGCGCTCGTGGCCGAACGGCGCCTGCATCATGCGACCGAGGGGCGGATGCGCAACGAGATCGCGCGCGACTCCTTCTCGTACCTGCACTTCCCGATGGTCGCGGGCATCGTGCTCATCGCGCTGGGCTTCAAGAAGACGCTCGAGCACGTCGACGACCCGCTGAAGCTGGTGCCGGCCGTCGCACTGCTCGGCGGCGCCGCGGTCTACCTGCTCGCCCACGTCGCCTTCCGCTGGCGCAACGTGCACCGCTTCAGCACCCAGCGGCTGCTGTGCGCGATCGTCCTGTGCGCGCTGATCCCGGCCGCGGTGGAGCTGCCCGCGATCGCCACCCTGGCGATCCTCTTCGTCGCGCTGGCGGCGGTGATCGTCTACGAGAACCACCGCTTCGCCGAGCTGCGCGACCGGCTGCGCCACTCGCTGGCGCAGCCCTCTTAGCGACCCGGGATCCAGCTCGTGCCGGCCAGCGGCACGCGTGCCATCGCGGCCGCCTCGATCGTCACCGCGACGAGGTCCTCGGGCTCGAGGTTGTGGACGTGGGACTTGCCGCAGGCCCGCGCGAGCGTCTGCGCCTCGAGCGTCATCGCGCGCAGCAGGTTGGCGACGCGGCGCCCGCCGAGCTCCGGGTCGAGGCGAGCGGCGAGGTCCGGGTCCTGGGTGAGGATCCCGGCGGGGTCGCGCCCCTCGTGCCAGTCGTCGTAGAAGCCGGCGGCGGAGCCGAGCGCGCGGTACTCGTCGTCGAGTCCCGGGGCGTTGTCGCCGAGCGCGATGAGTGCGGCGGTGCCGATCGAGACGGCGTCGGCGCCGAGCGCGAGTGCCTTGGCCACGTCGGCGCCCGACCGGATCCCGCCGGACACGATCAGCTGGACCTCACGGTGCATCCCCAGCTCGGTGAGCGCCTCGACGGCCGGCGGGATCGCGGCGAGGATCGGGATGCCGACGTGCTCGATGAAGACGTCCTGGGTCGCCGCCGTGCCGCCCTGCATGCCGTCGAGCACGACCACGTCGGCGCCCGACTTCACCGCCAGCGCGACGTCGTAGTACGGCCGCGACGCGCCGACCTTGACGAAGATCGGCTTGCGCCAGTCGGTGATCTCGCGCAGCTCCTCGATCTTGATCTCCAGGTCGTCGGGCCCGGTCCAGTCGGGGTGGCGGCAGGCGCTGCGCTGGTCGATGCCGACCGGCAGGTCGCGCATCTCGGCGACGCGGTCGGAGATCTTCTGGCCCAGCAGCATCCCGCCGCCGCCCGGCTTGGCGCCCTGGCCGACCACGATCTCGATCGCGTCCGCCCGCCGCAGGTCGTCGGGGTTCATCCCGTAGCGCGACGGCAGCAGCTGGTAGACGAGTGTCTTGGACGACAAGCGCTCCTCGGGCGTCATCCCACCGTCGCCGGTCGTGGTGCTCGTGCCCATCGCCGAGGCGCCCCGGCCCAGCGCCTCCTTGGCCGGCGCCGACAGCGCGCCGAAGCTCATGCCGGCGATCGTGATCGGGATGTCCAGGCGCAGCGGCTCGGCGGCGAAGCGCGAGCCCAGGACCACGTCGGTCCCGCAGCGCTCGCGGTAGCCCTCCAGCGGGTAGCGGGAGACGCTCGCGCCGAGCAGCAGCAGGTCGTCGAAGTGCGGCACCCGGCGCTTGGCCCCGCCGCCGCGGATGTCGTAGATCCCGGTCCGGGCGGCGCGCTGGATCGCGGCGATCGCCGCCCGGTCGAACGTGGCCGATTCGCGCAGCATCAGAACGTCCCCGCGTCGTCGACGGCGAAGGTGTAGAGCGTGCGCGCGCTGCCGTAGCGGCGGAACTCGGCGGGTGCGACGTCGTCGAACCCGGCGGCACGCAGGAGCGCTTCGAGCTCGGCGACGTGCTCGGCGCGCAGCTCCTGCTCGACGCAGTCGGCCCCGAGTCCGGCAACGCTGCCGCGCACGTAGAGCCGCGCCTCGTAGAGCGAGTCGCCCAGCGCCTCGCCCGCGTCACCGCAGACCACGAGCCGGCCGGTCTGCGCCATGAACGCGCTCATGTGCCCGACCGAGCCGCGCACCACGATGTCGACGCCCTTCATCGAGATCCCGCACCGTGCCGAGGCGTTGCCGTGGACGACGAGCAGGCCGCCGCGACCGGTCGCCCCGGCCGACTGGCTGGCGTCGCCCTCGACATCGACGCGCCCGGACATCATGTTCTCGGCCACGCCGACGCCGGCGTTCCCGCGCACGCGCACGCGCGCGTGCTGGTTCATCCCCGCGCAGTAGTAGCCGACATGCCCGTCGATCTCGACCTCGACCGGGGCGTCGATGCCGACGGCGATCGCATGGCGCCCGCCGGGGTTGCGGACCGCGAACGTCCCGACCGGGTCGGCGTGCAGCGCGGCGTTGAGCGCCCGCACGGTGTCGCTGGCGAGGTCGAACGTGGCGGTCGTCGCGCTCGTCACGCCACGGCCTCCCGCGCCCAGCTGTACACGCGCGCGGGCTCGGGCTCCCAGACGGCTGCGTCGGCCGCGCCCGGGAGCTCCGCCAGCGCGCGGTACTCGGAGGCCATCGCGACCCAGTCGTCGGTCTCGGCGAGGACCGCGGGCTTGCAGGCGATCGGGTCGCGCAGCACCGCGAAGCCGTCGGCGGTGCCGACGAGGAAGGTGAAGAAGCCGTCGAGGTCGTCCAGGCAGCCGGTCAGCGCCTCCTCCAGCGTGGCGCCCTCGCGCATCCTCCAGGTGAGGTAGCCGGCGGCGACCTCGGAGTCGTTCTCGGTCTGGACGTCGATGCCCTCGCGGCGCAGCCGCGCGCGCAGGCGGTTGTGGTTGGAGAGCGAGCCGTTGTGGACGAGGCAGAGATCCTCGCCGGTCCAGAACGGGTGCGACCCCGCGGTCGTCACCTTCGACTCGGTCGCCATCCGCGTGTGGCCGAGGGCGTGCCCGCCGGTCATGCCCGCGACCCCGAACCGCTCGACGAACACGTCTGGCGCGACCGCCTCCTTGCACAGCTCGATCGTGCGCCCGGCGCTGACGACCGACAGCTGCGGACAGCGCTGGGCGACGACGGCCCGGGCGTCCTCGGGCTCGCGGGCGACGAGCACCAGCGCGTGGCCGGGCGCGACCTCGCGGACCCACTCGGCCCCGAGCTCGCGCGCGACCGCATCCCAGTCGGCGATCCCGTGCAGCGAGAGCTTGCAGGCGCCCAGCGGCGCCGGGTCGCGGTAGACGGCCAGGCCGGCGCTGTCGGGCCCGCGGTCGCCCATCTGCACGAGCATCCGTGCGATGTGCGCGCCCAGGCGCTCGGCGACCGCGTCCGACTTGGAGAAGATGCCGACGATCCCGCACATGAGGGCGGCGAGCCTAGATGTGGGAAACCGACGTTCCCAGTGCCGGCTCGTCCACATTCGCCCGGCGCGCTGTGTGGGCGACCTCTACATCGAGCGGCCGTTTAGCCGAGCCCTGCCGGAGATTCAGGATCTTCTGAGGAACCTTTCGCGCGTTCGTTAGGCGGCGCCTGTTCCCTGTTCGTTGTTCATGCAACGGAAGGGAGACAGGATGAGGAACGGAGGCGCCGCGCTGCTCGGTGCCGTGACGGCGCTCGGCGTCTGTGCGGCGGTCGTGTTCGGCGGCGTGTTGAGCTCCGACGACGAGGGCTCGGCCGACACCGCGAGCACGCGACAGGTCG
The DNA here is from genome assembly GCA_964422645.1 of uncultured Solirubrobacteraceae bacterium. Classification (GTDB taxonomy): domain Bacteria; phylum Actinomycetota; class Thermoleophilia; order Solirubrobacterales; family Solirubrobacteraceae; genus Capillimicrobium. The sequence goes on from CAYRCB010000005.1 coordinate 57,761, forward strand.
CCGAACGGTCCTCGTCCTCGTCGTCGAACGGCTCGCTGGCCAAGCTCTACGCGTCGGTCAAGGACGGCGTCGTGTACGTGCAGGCGGGCCAGTCGGCCAGCGGCTCGGGCTTCGTGATCAGCGAGGACGGCTACATCGTCACCAACGAGCACGTGGTCGAGAACGCGAGCACGTTCGCGGTGCGGATCGGCGAGACGAGCAAGGTCGTCCCGGCGACGCTGGTCGGCGCCGACGCGTCGACCGACCTCGCGCTGCTCAAGGTCGACCCGGCCCAGGCCGGCGACCTGCACCCGCTCGACCTCGCCGACGCCAAGGACGCGCAGGTCGGCGACGAGGTGATCGCGATCGGCAGCCCGTTCGGCCTGCAGTCGACGCTGACCTCGGGCATCGTCTCGGCGCTGAACCGCCAGATCGAGTCGCCCAGCGGCAACACGATCAGCGGCGTGCTGCAGACCGACGCGGCGATCAACCCGGGCAACTCGGGCGGGCCGCTGCTGAACGCCGACGGCAAGGTCATCGGCGTCAACGCGCAGATCGCCAGCCAGTCGGGCGGCAACACCGGCGTCGGGTTCGCGATCTCGGTCGACACCGTGAAGTCGGTGATCCCGAAGCTGAAGGCCGGCGGCGGGACGCAGGCGCAGCCGCAGGATCCGTTCGGCCTGCAGGAGCAGGATCCCTACGGCCAGCAGCCGGACCCGTACGGCCAGCCGCAGCCGGATCCCTACGGCCAGTCGTCCCCGTACGGCCAGGACCCCTACGGATCCACCGATCCGTACGGCCAGGCCACGCCGGACGGCGGATACGTGGTCCCCGGGCTCGGCTAGGACGCCGAGCAGCCGGAGACGCACCCCGGGGCGGGCGGCCAGGGAGGGCCGCCCGCCCCGTTCGCGTGCGAGCCGATCGTGCGTTAGCGTCCGTGGAGGTGCCGCGCGATGACGCCTTCTGAGCCACCGCTCGCCGTCGATCCGGCGCGGGCGATCGCCGACTTGCGCGCGCTCGCCGCGCTGACCTCCGACGAGCGCGGCGCGCAGCGCGTCGCGTGGACCGCGCCGTGGGACGCGGGGCGCGCGTGGCTGGAGGGCGAGCTCGCCGCCCTGCCGCGACCCGTGCGCACGTGGCGAGGCGCGGCGGACGCGCTGTGGGCGCAGCTCGACGGCGAGCCGGGAGCGCCGGTGATCGCCGTCGGCAGCCACCTGGACTCGGTGCCGGACGGCGGCTGGCTGGACGGTGCCCTGGGGGTCGTCGCGGGGCTGGAGGTGCTGCGTGCGGCGGCCGAGACCGGCTGGCGCGACGCGACGCTGCGGCTCGTGGACTGGGCCGACGAGGAGGGCCGGTTCGGGCACAGCCTGCTCGCGTCGAGCGCTGCCACCGGCGTACTCGACCCGGAGGCGGTGGCAGTCCTCCGCGATCGCGACGGGATCGCCTTCGCCGACGTCGCGCGCGAGCGTGCACTCGACCTCACCGCTCCGGGCGGACTCGACGACGTCGACGCGCTGCTCGAGCTGCACATCGAGCAGGGCCCGGTGCTCGAGCGGCTCGATGCGCCGCTGGGCGTGCCGACCGGCTCGGTGGCGATCCATCGCGCCCACGTCGTCGTCGAGGGACGGGCCGCTCATGCCGGCACGACGCCGCTCGACGATCGCCGCGACGCCGGCCTGGCCGCGGCGCGGCTCGCGCTGGCGGCGCGGGAGGCGGCGCGCAGGCTCGACGGCGTGGCGACGGTGGGTGCCGTGACGCTCGACCCGGGGATCGCGACCGCGGTGCCCGGCCGCGCCACGCTCACGCTCGACCTGCGCCATGCCGCCGACGCCGGCCTGGCCGAGATCGTCGCAGCCATCGGAAACGAGGCGGAGAAGATCGCGCGGGCCGAGCGGGTGGCGGTGAGGATCGAGCCGCTCTGGTCCATCCCGGCCGTGACCTTCGACACGACGCTCGTCGCGCAGGTGCGCGCCGCCGTCGGCGACGATGCGCCCGCGATGATCTCCGGCGCGCTGCACGACGCCGTCGCCGTCGCCCGCGCCGGCCTGCCGACCGCGATGCTCTTCGTCCGCTCGATCGGCGGGATCAGCCACAACGCGATCGAGGACAGCAGCGAGGCCGATCTGGCCGCCGGGGTCCGCGCCCTTGCCGACACGGTGGTCCGAACCGCCGCGGCCGTGCGCCGGTGACCCGTGGGCGACCGACACGCCGCGCTCCTCGGCCAGCCGGCCGCCGCCGCTTGGCGCGCCCGCGCCCGGCGATCCGGTATCGTCGCCGGCGGATGACGCTTCACCGCACGCACGCCACGGCCGTCTGAGCCGGGCGCCCGGGCCGATCGCCCGGCCGCCCGCACCGCGACCGTGCCCGTCTCGTGACGATGTGGAGCTTCCTCGATGCATCTCGATCTCGCCGGCCTCGGCCGGCGTCCTGACCTCGCCGCCGAGCTGTCCGCGCTCGGCGACCCCACCCTGACCCCGGCCCGCGTGCTCGCCCAGCACCGCGGACGCTGGCTGGTGGCCGCCCCGGCGCACCCGCCGACCGCGCGGCTGGTCCCCGCGCGCGGGCGTCTGCGCGCCGGCGACGTCCAGCCGGTGACCGGCGACTGGGTGGCGCTCGACGCCGGTGGCGCGATCGCGGCCGTCCTCGAGCGTCGCGGCGCGATCGTCCGCCGCGCGCCCGGCGAGCGGACGGCCGCGCAGGTGCTCGCGACGAACCTCGAGCTGGCGCTGCTCGTCGAGCCGTTCCCGACGCCGAACGAGCGCCGACTCGAGCGGCTCGCCGCGCTGGCGCGGGCGGGTGGCGTGCCGGCCGCGCTCGTGCTGACCAAGGCGGACCTCGCCGGCCCAACGGGCGACGAGGCGCAGGACGCATGCGGCGCGAGCCCAGACCTCGTCGCCGCGCGGCTCGCCCGCTCACTCGGACTCGCCGACGGCCTCGCGGTCAGCGCGACGACCGGCGCCGGCCTCGCCGTCCTGCGCACCCTCCTGGCGCCCGGGACGACGACCGTCCTGCTCGGCCCGTCCGGCGCGGGCAAGTCGACGCTCGTCAACGCGCTGCTCGGCGCCGAGCGCCAGGCGACCGGCGCCGTGCGAGCCTCCGACCGTCGCGGGCGCCACACGACCGTCACCCGCGAGCTGCTCGCGCTGGACCACGGCGCCCTGCTGATCGACACGCCCGGGATCCGCGAGGTCGGCCTCTGGGACGGCGATGCCGATGCGTTCGCCGACGTCGACGCGCTCGCCGCCCGCTGCCGCTTCGCCGACTGCCGCCACGAGCACGAGCCCGGCTGCGCCGTGCGCGACGCGATCGACCCGGAGCGCCTCGCGGCCCATCGCAAGCTCGCCCGCGAGCAGGCGTGGATCGACGACCGCCGGGCGGCATCCGCGGCCCGCGAGCGCCTCGTCCGCACCTACGTCCGCGAGCAGCGCGCGGCCCGGCGACGGAAGGGCAGCGGGTGGTAGTGTTCGCATGGAGCACACTGTTCGGTATGCGCACACGCCCATGACAGCCACCATCACCACCCTCTCCGAAGCCGTCGCCGACCTCGTCCACGACGGCGACACCATCGCCCTCGAGGGGTTCACGCACCTCATCCCCGTCGCCGCCGGCCAGGAGATCATCCGCCAGGGCCGCCGCGACCTGACGCTCGTGCGCATGACCCCGGACATCGTCTACGACCAGCTGATCGGCGCCGGTTGCGCGCGCAAGCTCGTCTTCTCCTGGGGCGGCAACCCGGGCGTCGGCTCGCTGCACCGCCTGCGCGACGCGGTCGAGCGCAGCTGGCCCGCGCCGCTGGAGATCGAGGAGCACAGCCACGCGGGCATGGCCAACCGCTACGCGGCGTCGGCCGCCGGGCTCCCGTTCGCGGTCCTGCGCGGCTACACCGGCACGGACCTGCCCAAGCACACCAAGACGATCGCCAAGATCACCTGCCCGTTCACCGGCGAGGAGCTGACCGCGGTCCCCAACCTCGGCCTCGACGTGGCGATCGTCCACGCCCAGCGCGCCGACCGCAAGGGCAACGTGCAGATGTGGGGCCTCACCGGCGTCCAGAAGGAGGCCGTGCTCGGCGCCAAGCGCTCGCTCGTCACCGTCGAGGAGATCGTCGACGCGCTGGAGCCGATGCCCAACCAGGTCGTCCTCCCCGCCTGGACCGTCACCGCGATCGCGCCCGTCCCCCGCGGTGCGACGCCGTCCTACGCCCAGGGCTACTACGACCGCGACAACGACGCCTACCGCGCCTGGGACGCGATCGCTCGCGATCGCGACTCCTTCACGCAGTGGCTGAACGAGGAGGTCCTCGCATCGTGAGCGAGACGCTCGAGTTCACCGCCGACGAGCTGCTGACCGTCGCCGCGGCCCGCTTCCTGACCGACGGCACGACGACCTTCGTCGGCATCGGTCCGCCCGGCGCGGCCGCCAACCTCGCGCAGCGCCTGCACGCGCCCAACCTCGTCCTCGTCTACGAGTCGGGCGCGGTCGGCGCCAAGCCGGACCGGCTCCCGCTCAGCATCGGCGACGGCATCCTCGGCGAGACCGCCGACGCGGTCGTCTCCGTCCCCGAGATGTTCAACTACTGGGTCCAGCCGGGCCGCATCGACGTCGGCTTCCTCGGCGCGGCCCAGATCGACCGCTTCGCCAACATCAACACGACGGTGATCGGCGACGACTACGACCACCCGAAGGTGCGCCTGCCCGGCGCGGGCGGGGCCCCCGAGATCGCCGCCAACTGCGGCGAGGTGATCGTCATCCTGCGCCAGTCCGCGCGCGCGTTCGTCGAGCGGGTCGACTTCGTCACCTCGGTCGGCCACGGCGACGGCACGCCCGGCTACCGCGACCGGCTCGGGCTGAAGGGCAAGGGCCCGGTCAAGGTCATCACCGACCTCGGCGTCCTGACCTCGACGCCGCCCACCGGCGAGCTCGTCCTCACCGCGCTGCACGAGGGCGTCACCGTCGAGCAGGCCAAGGAGGCCACCGGCTGGGACCTCCGGGTCGCCGACGAGCTGGAGACGCTCGCACCTCCGACCGCGCCGGAGCTCGAGACGCTCCGCGCGCTGAAGGCGTGAGCGCGATGGCCGACGCCTACGTCCTCGACGCGATCCGCACCCCGATCGGCCGCTACGGCGGCGCGCTCGCGAGCACCCGCCCCGACGACCTCGCCGCGCACGTGGTCCGCCAGGTCGTCGACCGCAACGGCGTGGACCCCGAGACGATCGACGACGTCTTCTTCGGCGACGCGAACGCCGCCGGCGAGGACAACCGCGACGTCGCGCGCATGGCCGTGCTGCTGGCCGGCCTGCCCACGACCGTCCCGGGCGTGACCGTCAACCGCCTCTGCGGCTCGGGCCTGGAGGCGGCCATCGACGCCAGCCGCGCGATCGAGACCGGCGACGCGTCGCTGACGATCGCCGGCGGCGTGGAGTCGATGAGCCGCGCGCCGTGGGTGCTGCTGAAGCCGGCCAAGGGGTTCCCGGCCGGGCCCGAGACGCTGCACTCGACGACGCTCGGCTGGCGGATGGTCAACCCGCGCATGCCCGAGCAGTGGACGATCGCGCTGGGCGAGTCGGCCGAGATCCTCGCCGACCGCTACGCGATCTCGCGCGAGGCGCAGGACGCGTTCGCGCTCAAGAGCCACCAGCGCGCCCACGCCGCCTGGGAGGCCGGCTTCTACGACGACCACGTGGTCGCGGTGCCCGACATCGAGCTGACCCGCGACGAGGGCATCCGCCCCGACACGTCGCTGGAGAAGCTGGCCAAGCTGAAGCCGTCGTTCCGCCGCGAGGGCACGGTGACGGCCGGCAACGCCTCGCCGCTCAACGACGGCGCCGCCGCCGTGCTCATCGGCGACCAGGCGGCCGCCGACCGCCTCGGCCGCCCGCCGATGGCCCGCATCGCCGCCCGCGCCGTCCACGGCGTCGACCCCGACATCTTCGGCATCGCCCCCGTCGAGGCCGCCAACAAGGCGCTGCGACGCGCCGGCATCGGCTGGGGCGACCTCGCCGTCGTCGAGCTCAACGAGGCGTTCGCCTCCCAGTCGCTGGCGTGCCTGGCCGACTGGAAGGAGCTCGACCCGGAGATCGTCAACGTCAACGGCGGCGCGATCGCCATCGGCCACCCGCTCGGCTGCTCGGGCGTGCGCATCCTCGGCGCGCTCGCCCACGAGCTGAAGCGGCGCGGTGGCGGCTGGGGCCTGGCCGCGATCTGCATCGGCGTCGGCCAGGGGCTGGCCGTCGTGCTCGAGGCGTAGAGAGGAGAGGACGGGACATGTCGAGGTTGCCGCAGTACGCACCGGTGCGGGAAGGCGAGGATCCCTCGAACTTCCCGGACTACCGGTCGACCCAGCTCCGCTACCCGAAGCGGCCGCTGTTCCACCTGCCGCCGTCGATCGGCGAGATCACGGGGCCGCTGCTCGGCGAGGACCGCGTCGGCGAGCACGACCACGACCTGACCGTCCACGGCCACGGCGAGCCGCTCGGCGAGCGCATCATCGTCCACGGCCGCGTGCTCGACAGCGGCGGACGCCCGCTCGCCGGCCAGCTCGTCGAGATCTGGCAGGCCAACGCGGCCGGGCGCTACCTCCACAAGGTCGACCAGCACCCGGCGCCGCTGGACCCGAACTTCACCGGGGTCGGCCGGGCACTGACCGACGCCGAGGGGCGCTATCGCTTCGTCACGATCAAGCCGGGCGCCTACCCCTGGGGCAACCACTTCAACGCGTGGCGCCCCAACCACATCCACTTCTCGCTGACCGGCCGCGCGCTCCCGCAGCGGCTCGTCACGCAGATGTACTTCCCAGGCGACCCGCTCTTCGCGTTCGATCCGATCTTCAACGCGGTCCGCGACGAGCGGGCGCGCAACCGGATGATCAGCGCGTTCGACCTCGATGAGACGGTCCCCGACTGGGCGCTCGCGTACAAGTTCGACATCGTGCTGCGCGGGCCCGACGAGACGTTCATCGAGACCGCGGAGGAGCACGGATGAGCCGCCCGGAGGAGACCGTGGGGCCATACCAGCCACCGAGCGTCGAGCCGACGCCCGGCCTCACGCCGTCGCAGACCGTGGGGCCGTACTTCGCCTTCGGGCTGACCGACCCGTGGGAGGAGCGCGAGGACGCCGTCGCGCCGTACCATGCGGAGGCGATCGAGGTGTTCGGCCACGTGCTCGACGGGCGCGGCGAGCCGATCCCCGACGCGATGATCGAGACCTGGCAGGCTGATCCGAACGGCCGCTTCGACCATCCCGACGACCCGCGCGGCGCCGTCGCCTTCGAGGGCTTCCGCGGCTTCGCGCGCTCGGGCACCGACGACGAGGGCCGCTGGCGCGTGCGCACGCTGAAGCCCGGCTCGTTCCCGGCGGCCGACAGCACGCCACAGGCGCCCCACCTGCTCGTCACGGTCATGGCCCGCGGCGTCCTGCGCCAGCTCACGACCCGCATCTACTTCGGCGACGAGCCCACGGCCAACGCCGCCGACCCCGTCCTGCAGTCGCTGCCCGACGACGCCCGCGCGACGCTGATCGCCGAGCCGGTCGACGGGCGCGGCTACCGCTTCGACATCATCCTCCAAGGCGATGGCGAAACCGCGTTCTTCTCGCTCTGAGGCCCACGCCGCCGGCATGGAGGTGCGCCGCGCCGTGCTCGGCGACGAGCACGTCGACCGGGCCGTGGCGAGCACCACCCCGTTCACCGAGCCGTTCCAGGACTTCATCACCCGGACGGCGTGGGGCGACGTCTGGGCGCGTCCCGGGCTCGACCGCCGCACGCGCTCGATCATCACGCTCACCGCGCTGACGGCGATCCGCGCCGAGGGCGAGATCGGCATGCACGTGCGCGCCGCGATCGGCAACGGGCTCACCCCGGACGAGATCGGCGAGGTGCTCCTCCACACCGCGATCTACGCCGGCGTCCCGGCGGCGAACGCGGCGTTCAAGATCGCCAACGAGGTCCTCGCCGAGATGGGCCTGCCGGAGGCGCAGGGGCAGTGAGCGACCTGTCGGTCGTCGACGGCGACCCGCCGCCCCGCGCGGATCACTTCGTCCAGTCCCTGGAGCGCGGCCTGGCCGTCGTGCGCGCCTTCAGCGCCGACGCGCCCGAGCTGACGCTCAGCGAGGTCGCCCGCCGGACCGGCATCACGCGGGCGGCCGCGCGGCGCTTCCTGCTCACGCTGGTCGACCTGCACTACGTCCACACCGACGGGCGCGTCTTCTGGCTCTCGCCGCGCGTGCTGGAGCTCGGCTACGCGTACCTGTCCTCCCTCTCGCTGCCCGAGGTGGCCGAGCCGCACCTCGAGCGGCTCGTCGCCCACGTGCGCGAGTCGTCGTCGGTGTCGGTCCTCGACGGCGAGGACGTCATCTACGTCGCGCGCGTGCCGGTGTCGCGGATCATGACGGTGTCGATCAACGTCGGCACGCGCTTCCCCGCCTACGCGACCTCGATGGGCCGCGCGATGCTCGCGGGCCTCGACGACGCCGCGCTGGACGCCTTCCTGGCGAACGCCGCCTTCACGCTCGCCTCGCCGCGGGCGATCGCCGACGCGGACGCGCTGCGCGCCGAGCTGGCGCGCGTGCGCGAGCAGGGCTTCGCGCTTGTCGACCAGGAGCTCGAGGAGGGCCTGCGGTCGATCGCGGTGCCGATCCGCGACGGCTCCGGCGCCGTGGCCGCCGCGGTGAACCTGTCCACCCACGCGGGCCGGCGCACGATCGACTCGATGCGCCGCGACCTGCTGCCGCCGCTGCGCGAGACCGCGGCTCGCATCGAGGCCGACCTGGCGGCGGCCTCGTCGACCGCAACCACGAGGAGAAGCGGATAGTGGAGCGCACGCACGTCGGGATCGTCGGAGCCGGGCCCGCCGGGCTGTTCCTGGCCGAGCTCCTGCGCCAGGCGGGCATCGACGCGGTGGTCCTCGAGGCGCGCGACCGCGCGTACGTCGAGCAGCGCGTGCGGGCCGGCGTGCTCGAGCAGGGCACGGTCGACGCGATGGCGCAGCTCGGCGTCGACGGCCGCCTGCGCGAGCTCGGCCTGGGCCACGACGGCTTCGAGCTCCTGTTCGGCGGCGTGCGCCATCGCATCGACATGCGCGAGCTGTGCGGCCGCGCGATCACCGTCTACGGCCAGCAGGAGGTCGTGCGCGACCTCATCGACGCGCGCCAGGCGGCCGGCGCGCCCCTGCACTTCGAGGCCTCCGACGTGCGGCTGCACGGGATCGACACCGACGCGCCGTCGATCACCTACACGCACGAGGGCCAGGCGCGCGAGCTGCGCTGCGACTTCATCGCCGGCTGCGACGGCTTCCATGGGATCTCGCGCCCGTCGATCCCCGCCGACGTGCTCACGATCTTCGAGCGCGTGTACCCGTTCGCCTGGCTGGGGATCCTGGCCTACGCACCGCCGTCCAACCACGAGCTGATCTACGCCAACACCGAACGCGGCTTCGCCCTGTACTCGATGCGCTCCCCCGAGATCACCCGGCTGTACCTCCAGGTCACGCCCGACGAGGATCTCGACGCGTGGCCCGACGACCGCGTCTGGGCCGAGCTGAAGCGCCGCCTGCACACCGAGGACGGCTTTGCGCCCAACGAGGGCGAGATCTTCGAGAAGTCGATCACGCCGATGCGCTCGTTCGTCGCCGAGCCGATGCAGCACGGCCGCCTGTACCTGGCCGGCGACGCCGCCCACATCGTGCCGCCGACCGGCGCCAAGGGACTCAACGTCGCGGTCTCCGACGTGCAGAACCTGTCCGAGGCGCTCATCGCCCACTACCGCGACGGCGACGACCGCCAGCTCGCGGGCTACTCGGCGCGCTGCCTGCGCCGGGTGTGGCGGGTGCAGCACTTCTCGTGGTTCATGACGTCGATGATGCACCGGCCGGTGGACCAGGACCCGTTCGACCAGCGCGTGCAGCGCTCGCAGCTGGACTACGTGACCTCGTCGCATGCGGCGAAGGTCTCGCTCGCGGAGAACTACGCCGGGCTGCCGCGTGCGTGAGCTCGCCCACGGCGTGCTGGCCCGCGGGCCGGTGCGCGACGCCGTCTCGGACGCCGCCTGGCTGCAGGCGATGCTCGACTTCGAGGCGGCGCTGGCGCGAGCGCAGGCCGCCGTCGGCGTGATCGAGCCGGCGGAGGCCGAAGCGATCGCGGCGGCGTGCGACGCCAGCGCGTTCGACGCGTGGGAGCTCGGGGCGGCGTCGGCGAGGATCGGCAACCCCGCCGGGCCGCTGGTCAAGGCGCTGACCGCGCGGGTGGCCGGCTCGGCCAGCGGGCACGTGCACCGCGGCGCCACGAGCCAGGACGTCGTCGACACGGCGGCGATGCTCGTCGCGCGGCGCGCCACCGCGCCGCTGCTGAGCGACCTGCGCGATGCGGCCGACGCCGCGGCCGCCCTGGCCGAGGCGCACCGCGACACGCCGATCGCCGGGCGCACGCTGCTCCAACAGGCGGTCCCGACCACCTTCGGCCTGAAGGCGGCCGGCTGGATGGTCGCGCTCGACGCCGCCGCGACGCGGCTGCGCGCGGTCCGCGACGAGCGGCTCGCGGTCCAGCTCGGCGGCGCGGCCGGCACGCTCGCGTCGCTCGGCGACGACGGGCTGGCGGTCCTCGGCGAGCTGGCCCGCCGGCTGGAGCTCGTCGAGCCGACCCTGCCCTGGCACACCGATCGCACGCGCGTGGCCGAGCTGGCCGGCGCGCTGGGCGAGGCGTGCGGCGCGATCGCCAAGGCGGCGACCGACGTCGCGCTCTTGAGCCAGACCGAGGTCGGCGAGGTGCGCGAGTCCAGCGGCGGCGGGTCCTCGACGATGCCGCACAAGCGCAACCCGGTCGCCGCGATCGCCGCGCGAGCGTGCGCCCGCCGCGCGCCCGGGCTCGTCGCGACGCTGCTGGCATCGACGGAGCACGAGCACGAGCGGGCGGCCGGGGCATGGCACGCCGAGTGGGCGCCGCTGAACGACCTGCTGGAGACGACCGGCTCGGCCGCGGCGTGGCTGCGCGCCTGCCTGGAGGGTCTCGAGGTCGACACGGCGCGGATGCGCGAGAACCTGGACGCGACCGGCGGCCTGCTGCTCGCCGAGCGCGTGTCGACCGCGCTCGCCGCCGCGCTGGGCCGGGGCGAGGCCCACGAGCTGCTCGAGGCCGCGACCCGCCGCGCCACGGAGTCCGGCCGCCCGTTCGCCGACGTCCTGGAGGAGGATCCGCGCGTCGTCGAGCATCTCGGCGCGGGCGAGGCGGCCCGCCTGCTCGACCCGGGCGGCTACCTCGGCAGCGCGCGGGCGTTCGTCGACCGAGCGCTCGAAGCGCGCCGAGCGCGAGGATGATGGACGTGACCACCACCCCCACCGACGTGCACCACGTCGTCGAAGGCCCGCCGGACTCGCCCGCGCTCGTGCTCGCCAACTCGCTCGGCTCGACGCTGGCCATGTGGGAGCCGCAGATCGAGGAGCTCGCCGCCCGCTTCCGCGTGATCCGCTTCGACCTGCGCGGCCATGGCCGCTCGCCGGTCCCGCCCGGTCCGTACGCGCTCGACGACCTCGGCGCCGACGTCGTCGCGCTGCTCGACCGCCTGGAGATCGCACGCGCCCACGTCGTCGGCGTGTCGCTCGGCGGCATGACCGCGATGTGGCTGGGCATCCACGCGCCCGAACGCGTCGACCGCCTCGTCCTGTGCTGCACGTCGGCCAAGCTCGGCCCGCCGAGCGGCTGGGCCGAGCGCGCGCGGCTCGTGCGCGAGCACGGCACCGGGGCGGTCGCGGCCACGGTCGTGGCCCGCTGGCTCACGCCGGCCTACGCCGTGACGCATCCCGCCGAGGTGGCGCGGCTGCGCGCGATGATCGCGGCCACGCCGCCGGAGGGCTACGCCGGGTGCTGCGCGGCGATCGAGCACATGGACCTGGAGGGGGACCTGCACCGCATCGAGGCGCCGACGCTCGTGGTCGCCGGCGCCGACGACCCGGCCACGCCGCCCGACCACGCGGCGCGGATCGCGGCGCGCGTGCCGGGGGCGCGGATGGCGGTGGTGCCGCACTCGGCGCACCTCGCCAACCTCGAGCAGCCCGGCGAGGTGACGGACCTGATCGTCCGTCATCTTCGGGTAGCCTAAGAAGCGCCATGTTCGTCTCCATGAACTGCGTCACGGTCGACGCCGAGCACGCCGCCGACTTCGAGCAGGCGTTCCTCAACCGCGAGCGGCGCATGAGCCAGGCACCGGGCTTCCTGCGCTTCACGTTCCTGCGCCCGCTGCGCAACCAGGAGTACCTCGTCGTCACCGAGTGGGAGTCCGAGCAGGCCTTCCAGGACTGGGTCGGCAGCGACCTGTTCAAGCAGGCCCACCGCGGCGACGGTCAGCGCTCGTTCGGCGGGCACTCGGAGCTGCGCACCTACGAGGTGCTCGACGTCGAGCAGCCGTCCCCGACCACGGGGTAGGCGGCCGTGGAGGACTTCCTCCTCGACATCTCCAACGCGCTGCGCTGGCCGGTCATCGCCCTGGCGCTGATCGCGCTGGCCGCGGTGCTGTTCGAGGCGGGAGCCTTCCTCGTCGAGCTCGCGCGGCGGCGCCGGCGCAGCCTGCCGCGCCTGGAGCGCGCCGCCGACGAGGCGCGCGCCGCGCTGACCGCGGGCGACCCGGGCGCCGCCCAGGTGCCGCTGCTGCGGGTGTCGACCGACGCCGCGATGGCCGAGACGATGCGCGAGCTCGTGAGGGAATGGTCCCACCCACCCCAGCCTCATGCCGCCGACCGGGTCGCCAAGCGCCTGGCCGACTTCGACTTTCGCTCGCTGCGTCGCCTGGAACGCACGCGGATGCTCGTGCGCGCCGGCCCCGGCCTGGGCCTGATGGGCACGCTGATCCCGCTCTCCCCCGCCCTGGCGGCGCTGGGCGACGGCGACGTGCAGGAGCTCGCCGACGGCCTGCGCGTCGCCTTCGGGATCACGGTCATCGGGATCCTCGTCGGCATGATCGCGTTCATCCTGTCGCTCGTGCGCGACCGGCTCTACGCGCAGGACCACTCCGACCTCGAGTACGTCGCCGCCGTGCTGTTCGATCAGGACCACCCGGTTCACGAAACGCTGCCCTCGGCGGTGGTCGCGTCGTCGTGACCTCGCGCGTCGCCACCCGCGCGCGCCTGCGCGACGACCGCGCCGGCGACCCGCTCGACGGCATGGTCAACCTCTTCGACCTCGGGCTCGTGCTGGCGCTCGCCTTCCTGCTCGTGGCGATCTCGAGCCTGGCGACGAAGGAGTCCGCGCCGCGCGACGAGGACGCCGTGGTCGTCAAGCCCGATCAGCGCAGCGGCACCGTGCCGGAGTCCGGCGGGGAGCGCGTCATCGGGCACGGCAAGGAGGTCGGCAAGGTCTACCGGCTCGACGACGGCCGGCTCGTGTACGTGGCGCCGAAGGCGCCGTAGCCGGACGCGCTAGCGCTCGGCCAGTGCCGTCAGCCGGGCGATCGTCTCGTCGATCTCCGCGTCGGTCGTGCGCGGGTTGATCGTGCACAGGCGCAGCACCGAGCGGCCGCGGAGGATCGTCGAGGACGGCGCGGCGTAGCCGTCGGCGGTCGCACGGGCGGCCAGGGTCGCGGCGTCGCAGCGCGCGTGGGCGAAGGTGACGACCGCGAGCTGGGCCGGGGTGACGATCTCCCAGCCCGGCGTGGCGCGCAGCCGCGCCTCGGCCCGCTCGGCGATCGCGATGCCGCGCGCCACGCCGTCGCGGATCGCGTCGACGCCGAACGTCTTGATCGTCAGCCACAGCTTCAGCGCCCGCGTGGCGCGGGTGAGCTGCGGGCTGCGGTCGCGGAAGGAGGGCTCGTCGCCGAGCGTGTCGCGCAGGTACTCCGGCTCCATCGCGAACGCGGTCGCCAGCGCGCCGGGCTCGCGCACGAGCAGGACGCCGACCTCGTAGGGCGCGAACAGCCACTTGTGGCCGTCGGCGGTGAGCGAGTCGGCGCGGCCGAGGCCGGCGAGCGCGGCGCGGCCCCGCTCGGTGAGCGCCGCCGGCGCGCCGTACGCGCCGTCGACGTGGAGCCACAGCCCCTCGGCCGCGGCGAGGTCCGCGAGCGGCTCCAGCGGGTCGACCGCGCCCGTGTTCGTCGTCCCGGCGTTGGCGACCAGGCAGAACGGGCGCAAGCCGTCGGCGCGATCGGCGGCGACCGCCGCGGCGACGGTGGCGGCCGGGAGGCGGAACTGCGCGTCGGTCGCCAGCACGCGGATGCGGTCGGGCGCGAAGCCGAGGATCCGCAGCGCGCGCGGCAGCGAGGCGTGGGTCTGGTCGGAGCAGTAGACGACCGCGTCCGGATCGTGGCCGCCGAGCCGGGCGGCGCGCGCGGCCGCGAACGCGGTCAGCGACGACATCGAGCCCCCGCTGACGAGCACGCCCTCGGTCCCGGTCGGCATCCCCAGGAGCTCCGCGAGCCAGTCGAGCACGACGAGCTCGAGCGTCGTCGGCCCGGAGCTGCCGGTCCACGAGGTCGCGATCGCGTTCATCCCGCTGGCGAGGGCGTCGGCCAGCGGACCGACCGGGCTGCTCGGGCCGGGCACGCGGGCGAAGTACCGCGGGTGATCGCCGTGCTGCATGTGGCCGAGCACGACCTTCGCCGCCAGCTCCAGCGCGGCGGCCGGGTCCCCGGGCGCTGCCGGCGGCGGCTCGCGCAGCAGGGCGTCGAGGGCGGCGCGCTGCCCGGTGACCACCGGCGGGCGGTCGCGCAGGGTGGCGCCGTGCTCGACGATCAGGTCGACGACGCGGTAGCCGAGGCGGCGCAGCTCTTCGGGCGGCAGGGAGAGCGGCTCGGGCTCTGATGGCACCGCCGGAACGATGCCAGGCGCGCGCGACGGGTGCGGTGCCGGCGCGCGGGCGCTCAGGAGGCGGCGGGCATGAGCCGGACGGCGTTGCCCGCGGGGTCGGCGATCGTGCGCTCGCCGCCCGCGGCGTCGCCGACGACGGTGAAGTGGTCCAGGCCGACGGCGTCGGCCGGCTTGGGCGGGATGCCCACGCCGCGCCAGGTGTTCAGGCCGAGGTGATGGTGGTAACCGCCCCACGACAGGAACGCGGCGACGCCGCCCATCGTCGTCATCACGTCGAGGCCGAGCTCGCGCGCGTAGAACGCGACCGCGGCGTCGAGATCGGAGACGTGGAGGTGGACGTGGCCGACGGTGAGGCCGGGACCGGCGTGGCGGCGCGGCGGCTCGTCGGCGACGAGATCGAGCAACGCGTGGAGGTCGAGCGCCCGGGTGTACATCCCGACCCGTTCGCCGGCGCCCGGGGCGGGCCACTGGTCGCGCGGCCGGTCGGCGTACAGCTCGAGGCCGTTGCCGTCGGGATCGGGGAGGTAGATGGCCTCCGAGACGCCGTGGTCGGAGGCGCCCTCGATCGGCGTGCGCGTCACGGCCAGGCGCTGGAGGGCCCGCGCGAGCTCCTCGCGCGACGGGAAGAGCAGCGCCACGTGGTAGAGGCCGGCGTGGCGGCCCGCGGGACGCGCGCCGGGCTGCTCGCGCAGCACGAGCAGATCGTCGCCGCCGGCGCCGAGCGCCGCCTCGTGGAGGTCGTGGCGGTGGACCTGCAGGCCGACCGCGTCCTGGTAGAAGGCGACGGACCGGTCGAGCTGGGAGACGATGAGGTGGACGGGTCCGAGGTGCATGGCCTCAGTCTGCAGTCGTTGCCTCAGCAACGGAATGGAGGGAGCTCGCCGATGCATGGACCTTCCCGCGCGCCGCGGCGCGGTAGGCCATCGGCGCGGCGCCGTAGCGGCGCTTGAACGCCCGCGAGAAGTACAGCTGGTCGACGTAGCCGACCCGGTAGGCGATCTCCCCGATGGCGAGGTCGGTGTAGCGCAGCAGCCGTGCCGCCTCGAGCATGACCCGGTCGAGGACGAGCTCCTTCGTGGCGCGACCGGTCACGCGGGCGAGCGCGCGCGAGAGCGCCGCGGGCGGGATGGCGAGCGCGTCGGCGTAGTGCGCCGCGTCGTGGTGGCGGGCGAAGTCGCGCTCCAGCAGCGCGGCGAAGCGCCGATGCAGCTGGACCTCGGCGTCGTCGGGAGCGCGCAGCTCGGTTCGGGCCGCGTCGTACCAGCGTTCGAACCACAGCAGGGCGACCGAGACGAGATGGCGCTCGATCCCGGCACTGCGGGCGTCGGGCGGGCGCTCGGTCTCCGCGCGCAGGCTCTCGGCCAGGCCCACGAGCCGCTCCCCGTCGGCGGCGGGCACGTCGACCGAGCGACCGCCGCGACCGGCCAGCAGCCAGCCCGGCGCCCCCTCGGCCACGACCTCGTCGCGGAAGCGGATGATGACGGCGTGGACGTCGCTGGCCTGCGCGAACACGTGGACCTGGCCGCGACCGATGAGCGTCGCGGTCCCGGCGCGCACGGGAACGACCTCGCCGTCGAGCAGGTGGTGGCCGCTGCCGGAGCGCACCCAGATCAGCTCGTGGTAGTCGTGGCGATGAGGTGCACGCGGCGGACCGAGGTCGAGCGCGCCTCGCGGCGCGATGACCTGCACCGGCCGGTCGGGAGCGAGCGCGTCGACGGCGAGCGGGCCGCCGGCGGCCAAGGGTCCATCGCACGCGTCGCTCATGCGAAGGAGGCTGCCACGCCCGCGCTCACCGCGCACCTGGTCGGCGGACCGGCCCGTCGGTCGCCGCGGGCTGAGGCCACGGCGCGCCGAGCCGCCCGCGCGAGGGCAGCTCGGCGCCGCCGATGAGTTCGCAGCCACCCGCCGGTCCTAGCTCATGGACCCAACGACCGAGGAGGCAACCCCATGCCGTCGCACGCGATCGGAACCCGTGAGGAGTGGCTCGCCGCACGGCTGGAGCTGCTCGACCGCGAGAAGGCGTACACCCGCGCCGGCGACGAGCTCGCGCGCCGGCGGCGCGAGCTGCCGTGGGTGCCGGTCGAGAAGGAGTACGTCTTCGACACCGACGCCGGCGAGCGCACGCTGGCCGAGCTCTTCGACGGCCGCTCGCAGCTGCTCGTCTACCACTTCATGTTCGGGCCCGAGTGGACCGAGGGCTGCCCCGGCTGCTCGTTCTTCGCCGAGGGGATCGACGGCCCGCTGATCCATCTCGAGCACCACGACGTGACGATGCTGTGCATCTCGCGCGCCCCGCTGGAGCGCCTGCAGGCCTACAAGCGGCGCATGGGCTGGGAGTTCCCGTGGGCCTCGTCGTACGGCAGCGACTTCAACTTCGACTTCGCGGTCTCGTTCACCGACCGCCAGCTCGAGGAGGACGCCACCGGCTACAACTTCGGCACGATCGACGGCGACCAGCGCTACCTCTCGCCGGAGCTGCCCGGCTTCAGCGCCTTCGCCTTGGAGGACGGCGTCGTCTACCACACGTACTCCACGTTCGCGCGCGGCCTCGATGCGCTGCTGCCGACCAGCCACCTGCTCGACCGCGCCCCGCGCGGCCGCGAAGACGACGCGCATCCCGAGTGGCCGCGCCGCCGCGACGAGTACGCGGACGCCTGATCCCCGCGACGCACGTTCGCAACGAACGCGTCTTGTTCGGTGACGGCCTCCGCACGGAGGCTGTCACCCATGACGACTCCGTGTTGCGCGGGCTACGCCGCCGAAGACCTCCAGTTCGACGTCCCGACGTGGGAGCCGCTGCGTGAAGCCGTCGGCATGCGCCTCGCCGACGGCTTCATGTGGATGCAGGAGCAGACCCTGCCCGACGGCACCGCGGTCCAGGCCTACAAGCACATCCACACCCGCCGCTACCTCTACCTGGCGGACGGTGCCCGCGCCTTCGAGGCGGCGTGCGGCCGGTTCGTGCGGCTTCGCCTCGACTTCGCCATCCAGCGCGCACTGTGCACGTGGTGGCTGCTCTCCGGCTGGGAGCAGGAGGACGCCGACGCGATCCGCGAGGCGATCGAAGCGGCCCAGGCGAAGGGCGCGGGACGGGGATGATGATCGACGCCTCGCCGATCAGCGCTTGCTCGCAGTTGCCTTGCCGCCCTTGCGCCCGGCGGCCTTCTTCTGCGCCGTCGTGCCGCCCTGCTTGGAGCTGCTCTTCGTCGAGGACGACGAGCTGCCCGACTTCTTGCCGCCCCGGCTCGAGGACCCCTCCGCGTTGGCGATCGCCGCGGCGCGGCTCTTGCTCATGCCCTTCTTGCGCAGGCCCTCGTACTGCTTGTCGTTCTTGACGCTGGGACCATGGTCCTTCGCCATGCCGGTGCCTCCCGTGGGTTGCCTGGCTGCCGGCTACCCAGGACGTCCGCGCGGGGAACCATGGGCGAGGGCCGCATACGGAGAGGGAGGGATTCGAACCCTCGAAGGAGGTTGACCCCCCTTACGGCATTTCCAGTGCCGCCCGTTCAACCGCTCCGGCACCTCTCCAGATGTCCGCGGCGCGCCAGAGCGTAGCGGGGCCTCAGATCTGCCAGCGGCCGTCGCGCAGGACCGGCACCGCGCTGCCGTCGACGTCCACCCCGTCGACCTCCACCTCGGGCGAGCCGATCATGAAGTCGATGTGGATCGAGGAGCGGTTGATGCGCTCCTGGTCGGCGTCGTCGCCGACGGTCAGCTCGTAGGCCGCGCCGAGCGCCACGTGGCTGGCGGCGTTCTCGTCCAGCAGCGTGTCGTAGAAGACCGTGTCGAGCGGCCCGATCCGGCCCTCGCGGTCGACGAGCGCGACCTCGCCGAGCCGGCAGGCGCCGTCGTCGCGGCGGATCGTCGCCTCGAGGACGTCACCGCCGCTGTCGGCGCTCACCTCGACGGCCCGACCGCCCTCGAAGCGCACGCGCAGCCCCTCGATCGTCGTGCCGCCCAAGACGAGCGGCTTGGTCGCCGCGACCATGCCATCCACCCGCTCGGGGTCGGGCGCCGTGAAGACCTCCTCGGTCGGCAGGTTGGCGATGTGGGTGATCCCGTCGACCGTGTCCATCGCGCCGCCGTGCCACTCCGACGACGGCAGCAGCCCCACGCGCAGATCGGTCCCCGGCCCGCGGAAGCGCAGCGCGTCGAAGCGGCGCTCGTTCAGGGCGCCGGCCGCCGCCGCGATCGCCGCCACGCGCTCGCGCCACGCCGCCGCCGGGTCGGGCTCGTCCAGGCGCAGGATGTGCACGAGCTGCTCCTCCAGCCGCGCCAGCGCCGCCGCCGGCTCGAGGTCGCGATGCACGAACGTCGCCCATCGCTCGGTCGGGCACGGCGCGACGCACCAGTTCACCGTGCGCTCGTTGACGACCTGCATCGCCTCCGGCACGAACGGCAGCTGATCGCGGCCCAGGCGCTGCGGATCGAGGCCCTCGAAGAGCGTCGGCTCGACCGGTCCACTCAGCGAGATGCGCGCCCCGCGCTCCTCGGCGAGCTGCAGCAGGCGCTGCCCGTACCAGCGGGGCACGTAGTCGAGGTCCTCGTCGCGCGAGAGCTCGATGCGCGCCTTCTTGACGTGCAGGTCCCACACCATCACGTCGACGTACCGCGCGCCATGGCGGTACGCGGACGCGGCGATGGCGCGGGTGAGCGGCTCCTTGCCGGGTTCGCTGCCGATGGCGACGAGCTGCCCGGGCCGGACGTTCGCCCCGACGCCCACGATCAGGTCGGCGAGACGGTCGAGCGTGTCCTGGTCCATCGACCGAGCGTAACGGCAGGCTTGACCCTTCGCGCCCCGCTGCCGATAGTGCGAGTGCGCTCTCTCCTCAAGTCTCGTTAACCAGAAGTGACGACCCCCGAACGTTCGCTCGTCTCCCGGCTGCGGGCGCTGCTCCCGCGCGGCAACTCCCTGCCCGATGCCGAGTGGCGCCGACGCCACCGCCTGCTGCTCGCCGTCCTCTGGGTCCAGGTCCTCGCCCTGCCGGTCTTCGGCCTCACGCAGGACGTCCCCGTCTGGCGCTGCCTGCTGTGGGGTGCCGTCATCGCCGCGCCGGCGGTCGTCTGCACCGTCGCCCGCAACCACCGCGCGTGGTGGGTGAGCGCCTCGATGTCGATCGGGCTGCTGACCTGCTCGGCGGTGCTGGTCGCCTTCTGGCACGGCCAGACCGAGGCGCACTTCCACTTCTTCGTGATGGTGGTGCTGCTGACGCTGTACGAGGAGTGGCTGCCGTTCCTCATCGCCGCCGCGTACGTCGCGCTGCACCACGGCATCGTCGGCGTGCTCTACCCGGACGAGGTCTACGACCACGAGTCCGCCGTCCTCCACCCATGGGAGTGGGCGGCGGTCCACGCCGGCTTCGTCGCCGCGGCGGGCGCTGCGGCGGTGCTGGCCTGGCGACTGAACGAGGACGTCCGCGACGAGCGTCAGGCCGCACTGGAACGTGCAGTGGCCGCCGAGCGAGCGCTCGGGGTCTCGACGTACGAGCTGCAGCGGTACGCCGGCGAGCTGGAGCGCTCCAACAGCGAGCTGCAGGAGTTCGCCTACGTCGCCTCCCACGATCTCTCCGAGCCGCTGCACACCGTCACCGGCTTCCTCGGCCTGCTCGAGCGCCGCTACGGCGGTGAGCTCGACGATCGAGCACGCGGGTACATCCACCGGGCGGTCGACGGCACCGCTCGGATGCAGCAGCTCATCGACGGTCTGCTGGCGTACTCGCGCCTCACCCGCGAGGAGCCGCTGCGCGAGCCGGTCGCGCTCGACGAGGTCGTCGCGACGGCGCTGGCGCTGCTGCAGGGACGCGTGGACGCGACCGGGGCAGCGGTCGCGATCGGACAGCTGCCCGTCGTGCTCGGCGACCGCGCGCAGCTCACCCAGGCGGTGCAGAACCTCATCGCCAACGCGCTGAAGTTCGCGCGCCCCGGCGAGCCGCCCTCCCTGTCCATCGACGCGCGCCGCGACGGCGACGCCTGGGAGCTGCGCGTCGCCGACCACGGGATCGGCATCCCGCCCCAGGAGCGCACGCGGGTCTTCCAGATGTTCCATCGCGTCCACGGCCGCGACCGCTTCGACGGCACGGGGCTGGGGCTGGCGATCACGGAGCGGATCGTGATCCGCAACGGCGGACGGATCGCGATCGAGGAGACGCCGGGCGGCGGCGCGACGTTCGTCGTCGCGCTCCAGAGCGCCGAGGCGACCCGCCACGACCCGTCACCGGTCGCGCTCGTCGAGGAGGTCGCTTAGGCTCCGCGACATGGGCCGCTCTCCGCTCCTCGCGGTCGCCGCCGGCGCCGCGCTCCTCCTTGCCGCCGCCCCCGCGCTCGGGGCGCCGCAGGGACACACGACGCTCGACGAGACCATCCGGGTCCAGGGCGGCTACGGGACGGGCAAGGGCGGCTACCACCCACTGCTGGCGGGGCGCGGCGAGCCCTACGTCGTGCGTCAGGACCTCGCGCGGGCGCGGCCGGCGCGGGCGCGCCACCGCCGCTCGCTGGCCTTCTTCGGCCAGATCACCGATCCGCAGGTGGCCGACGAGATGTCGCCGGCGCGGGTCGAGCTGCTCGATCCGGCCGCCGGCTCGGTGAGCGCCTCGTGGCGGCCGCAGGAGGCGCTGGGCGTCCATGCCTTCGACGAGACGATCCGCAACCTCAACGCCAACCGCACCAGCCCGGTGCGCCAGGGCTCGGGCCGGCGCGCACGACTCGGCTTCGCCATCACCACCGGCGACCTGCCCGACAACAGCCAGCGCAACGAGACGCGCTGGTTCGTGACGCTGCTGGACGGCGGGCGCGTCGACCCGTTCTCGGGCAAGCCGATCGACGCGGGCAACCCGTGCCCGGGGGCGAGCGATGCCGACGTGGCGCGGATGAACGCCGACGTGGCGGCGCGCCGCTACACCGGCGTGCAGGACTACGACGACTACCCGGCCGGCACGCCGGCGCAGCGCCAGGCCGGCTTCTGGGATCCGGACACGGCGGCGCCGACGCCCGGGCCCTCCAGCGCCTTCCCCCGCTACCCGGGCCTGCTCGAGCGCGCCCAGCAGCCGTTCATCGCACCCGGGCTGGACGTGCCGTGGTACTCGTCGCGCGGCAACCACGACGGGCTCGTCCAGGGCAACGCGCCGGCCAGCGCGGCGCTCTTCCGCACGATCGCGACCGGCTGCCTGAAGGTCTTCCCGTCGGCCGCGTTCGACCCGGCCAGCGTCGCGGGCCTCAGCGGGGCCGAGGTCTTCCGGCGGATCGGCAACCCGGACTTCATCGCCCAGCTCCTCGGCGGCGCGGGCCAGACCCCGCCCGACCCCGACCGTGCGTTCGTCTCCAAGCCCGAGTACAAGCAGCTCCAAGGCCGCGCCGACCGCCAGCACGGGTTCGGCTTCACCGATCGCGCCCAGCTGCGCGCCTCGGCCGGCACCGCGCTCTACTACGCGTGGACGCCGCGCCCCGGCCTGCGGCTGATCTCGCTGGACACCGTCGCCGAGGGCGGCGGCGCCGAGGGCAACCTGGACGATCCGCAGTATCGCTGGCTGGTCGGCGAGCTGAACCGGGCCCAGCGGCGCGGCCAGCTCGTCGTCGTCTCCTCGCACCACACGCTGGGCACGATGACGAACCGCACGCCCGACGAGGCGGCCGGCTGCTCGAACCCCAACGAGGCGGGCTGCGACGGCGACCCGCGCCGCTCCACCCCGATCCACCTCGGGCTGCGGGGCCGCCAGTCGCTGCGCGCGCTGCTGCTCGCCCACCGCAACGTGATCGCCTACGTCAACGGCCACACCCACCACAACCGGGTGACCGCGTGGCGCGGACGCGGCGGACGCGCCTTCTGGGAGATCAACACCGCGGCGCACATCGACTTCCCGCAGCAGTCGCGCCAGATCGAGATCATGGACAACCGCGACGGGACGCTGTCGATCTTCGGCACGATCCTCGACCAGGCCGCGCCGATCGCCGCACCGGCCCCGGGCCCGGCCGCCGCGCTGACCGACCGTCAACTCGGGTCGCTGGTCCGCACCCTGGCCGCCAACGACCCGCAGACGCGCGACGTCACGGGCGGCGGCGGACCGGGTGCGCGGCGCGACCGCAACGTGGAGCTGCTGATCCGCGACCCGCGGTAGCGCGCTCGGCCGGCCTGCCGCCGGCCTAGAGTGGGTCATCGGTGCGCGGGAAGCTGGTCACGTTCGGCGCGGTCATGCTCGCGACGCTCCTCGCGGCGCTGGACCAGACGATCGTCGCCACGGCCCTGCCCCAGATCGTCACCGACCTGCAGGGCTTCGCCCATCTGTCGTGGGTGGTGACCGCGTACCTCGTCGCGTCGACGGTGACGATCCCGCTCTACGGGAAGCTGTCGGATCTCTACGGCCGCCGGCTGCTGTTCGTCGTCTCGATCTCGATCTTCATCGCCGGCTCGCTGCTGTGCGGGATCGCCTCCTCCATGGGCGAGCTGATCGCCTTCCGCGCGCTGCAGGGCCTCGGCGCCGGCGGCCTGCTGCCGCTGGCCCAGGCGACGATCGCCGACCTCTTCGCCCCACGCGAGCGCGGTCGCTACCAGGGCTACGTCGCGTCGATGTGGGGCGTCGCGGCGGTCGCCGGGCCGCTGGTCGGCGGATCCCTGACCGACGCGGTCTCCTGGCGCTGGATCTTCCTCGTCAACCTGCCGCTCGGACTCCTCGCGCTCGCGGTCGTGCTGCGGACGATGCCGCGAGCGGCCGAGCGCCGCGAGCACCGGATCGACTACCTCGGCGCGGCGACGCTCGGCGTGGCGCTCACCTGCGTGCTGCTCGCCTCGGTGTGGGGCGGGACGACGTACCCGTGGGGCTCGATCGAGGTCGTCGGCACCGCGGCGGTCGGGCTCGCCGGCCTGGTCGCGTTCGTGGCGATCGAGCGCCGGGCCGCCGAGCCGATCCTGCCGCTGGCCCTGTTTCGCAGCCGGATCTTCTCGGTGTCGGTGAGCGCCAACCTCATCATCGGGGCGATCGTCATCGCGGTGTCGATCTACATGCCGGTCTACCTGCAGGGCGTCCACGGCGACTCGGCCACGGAGTCGGGCCTCGTGCTGATCGGGTTCTCGGCCGGCTGGGTGGTCACCGCGACGATCACGGGCCGGCTGATCACCCGCACCGGGCGCTACCGGATCTATCCCATCGTCGGCGCCTGCGCGGCCTGCGCGGGCGTGCTCCTGCTCGCGCTGCTGGGCACCGAGACGCCCCAGCTGCTCGTCGCCGCGATGCTCGTGGTCGGCGGCGTCGGGATGGGGCTGAGCGTGCAGTCCTACGTCGTCGCCACCCAGAACGCCGTCGCCACCGAGCAGCTGGGAACCGCGACGGCCGCGCTGCAGCTCTTCCGCTCGATGGGCTCGAGCCTCGCCGTCGCCGGGCTGGGCGCGCTGCTCGCCAACCGCGTCGCCGGCGAGCTGCACGAGCGCCTCGGCGGCGCCTCGGCGCGGGTCGACATCGACCAGCTGCTGCAGGGCGGCGGCGTCGCGCCGGAGCTGAGCGCCCGCACGCAGGACGCGCTGGCGACGGCGCTGCACTCCGTCTTCCTCGTCACCGCCGTGCTCGCGGCGCTGGGGATCCTCATCGCCCTGGCGCAGGAGGAGCGGCCGCTGCGCCGGCAACGGCAGACGGCGTCCGCCGCCGACCAGGCGGCGTAGCGCCCCGAGCGCTCGGCGACGGCGGCCGCCGCACGGCCGCGAAACGCCTGGCACACTGCTGGCGAGGAGCCCGATCTCTCGACCTCCCCGCCCTCATCCACCGATCTCCGGAGGCTGACGATGGCTGTCGAGCAAACCCCGCCCAGCATCGAGACCGCGCGGCGGACCGTCTTCGTCGACACCTTCACCGACGGCCTGCTCGGGCCCGACGTCCCGATGGCCGGTCCCGTGGCCGACGGCGGCCACGTCGTCGTCAACACCACGCCGGGCTGCTGGGGACCGATGATCACACCGTCCATCCGCGGCGGACACGAGGTCTGCCAGCCGGTGGCGGTCGCCGGCGCCAAGGTCGGCGACGCGATCGCCATCCGCGTCCGCGACATCGAGGTGACCTCGATCGCCACCGCGTCGGGCAACGACCAGCCGATGGAGGGCCGCTTCAACGGCGACCCGTACTGCGCGGCGGTCTGCCCGGAGTGCGGGACCGAGTGGCCGCCGACGCGGATCGAGGGCGTCGGCCCGACCGCGGTCCGCTGCGCGATCTGCGGCGCGGACGCCAGCCCGTTCACGTTCACCAACGGCTACACGATCGCCTTCGACGAGCCGCGCACGGTCGGCGTGACCGTCGGCCGGGACGCCGCCGAGCGGTTCGCGGGCGACGCCGCCGGGTACGCCGCGCTGCCCGACGGGTCGTGCCAGAACCCGATCCTGACGTTCGCGCCGCACGACATCGTCGGCATGGCCACGCGCCTGCGGCCGTTCATGGGCCAGCTGGGCACCTCGCCGTCGACGACGATCCCGGACTCGCACAACGCCGGCGACTTCGGCGCGTTCCTGGTCGGCGCGCCGCACCGCTACGCGCTGACCGCGGCGCAGCTGGCCGAGCACAAGACCGACGGCCACCTGGACGTCGACGCGGTCCGAGCCGGGGCGATCCTCGTCTGCCCGGTGAAGGTCGAGGGCGGCGGGGTCTACCTGGGCGACATGCACGCGCTCCAGGGCGACGGCGAGATCGCCGGCCACACCTGCGACGTCGCCGGCACCGTGACGCTCCAGGTCGAGGTGCTGCGCGGGCTGGCGATCGACGGGCCGATCCTGCTGCCGGTGCCCGAGGACCTGCCGTTCCTCGCCCGCCCGTTGAGCGCCGAGGAGCGCCGGCGGGCCGAGGCCCTCGCGCGCCGCCACGGCGTCGAGCGGCTCGAGGAGACGCTGCCGATCTCGGTCATCGGCACCGGTCCGGACCTCAACAGCGCCACCGACAACGGCCTGCAGCGCGCGGCCGACCTGCTCGGCGTGAGCGTCCCCGAGGTCAAGAACCGCGCGACGGTGACCGGCGCGATCGAGATCGGCCGCCACCCCGGCGTCGTCCAGGTGACGTTCCGCGCCCCGGCGGAGCGGTTGGAGGCGCGTGGGCTGCGGGAGCTGGCGGAGGAGCAGTACGGACCGGCGGCGTAGGCTCGCGCAGCGGAGGGGGAGGGATTCGAACCCTCGGTAGCGGGGTTACCGCTACAACGGTTTTCGAGACCGCCCCGTTCAACCACTCCGGCACCCCTCCAGGAGACGACCGCGGAAGCGGGACGGCGAGGGTAGCGGCTCCGCGACGGCGATCACCGCCTCGGAGCCGAGCCCCGGCGCCTGACGCGCAGCTCGCAGTTGGCGGCCACGTCGACCGGGTCGGCGAGCAGGCGATCCTTCCCGGGGCCGCAGTCGATCGTGTCGGCGACGCCGTCGCGCGCGTCGATCACGTCGTTGCCGAACGGGATCCGGCAGGCGAGGAAGTTGCACGTGTCCGCGGTCGAGTCGCCGAAGATCGTGTCCCGGCCCGGGCCGCCGGTGAGCCGGTCGTTGCCGAACCCGCCCTCGACGTAGTCGTTCCCGGGGCCGCCGTCGATCCGCTCGACGGAGTCGTGGCCGACGAGCCGGTCGTTCCCGCCGGCGCCCCGGATCGTGGACGCGCCGCCGGCGCCGCGGACGAAGAAGTCGTCGGCGCCCGGGCCGCCCGTGAACGTGCCGCGAACGGTCGAGTCGACCTTCTCGACGCCGACGAGATTGTCGCCCTCGCCGGGCCGCCCGTCGTTGGCGACGCCGTCCAGCGAGATCGTCACCGGCGGGTTGGCGCTCTTCGCCGGCTGGACGTAGTCGGCGACGGTGTCGAAGCCGGCGCCACCGTCGACCGTGTCGGTCGCGGGATCGGCGAAGCCGTCCGGCAGCAGCCGGTCGTCGCCGTCGCCGCCCTCCACCGTGTCGCGGCCCCCGCCGCCCTCGATCGTGTCGTCGCCGGGGCCGCCACGGACGACGTCATCGCCCTCGTCCCCGTCGATCGTGTCGTTCCCCGCGCCGCCGTCCAGCAGCTGCGCCTGATCCTCGCCGTCGATCGAGTAGCCCTCCAGGAGATCGGCGCCGGCACCGCCGTGCACCTCGACCGGGAGCTGCTTGCTCCAGCTCGAGAACGCCATGTGATCGTCGCCGTCGCCGAGGTCGATCACGATGCGCGCCGGGAGGTCGCACTCGGCCCATGCGTCGCCACCCGTGCAGCGGTCGGTCTGGATCGCGATCGGGACGGCGTCGAGGAACTTCAGGCGGCCCGCGTCGAACAGCGCGTCGCCCAGGCCGACCGCGTTGGCCTCCCCGGGCGCGGCCCGGTAGACGAGCGCGTCGCCCTCGGCGGTGATCGTGGCGGCGCCCGCCGCGGCGGGAGCGGTCAGCGCGGCCGCGAGCGCGGCCGCCAGGATGGTGGTTCGGTGCATGGTCATCGTGCGCGCCTCAGCCGCAGCTTCCAGGTGATCGTGGTCGTGGTGGTGCCGAACCGCAGCTGCTCGCGCAGCGTCTTGCGGCCCAGGACCTCGACGAGGCCCTGCGAGCGGTCGAACAGGTCGCGGGCGGGGTACCGCTGGCCGACGCCCTCAGTGAAGTCGCCGTCGTGCACGCCGGATGCCGAGTGCACGGTGCACAGCGCGAAGCGCAGCTTCGGCTCGTCGGCGTCGACCGACACGGTGTTGCCGTCCCACCGCAGCCGCACCTGCGGCTTCCAGCGCTGCGTCCCGCAGTCGTTCGGCTTCGGCGGGGCGGGCGGGGGCGCACCGCACGGGCCGGGCTCGTACTCCTGCGTCTCCGTGTGCGCGCGGGTGATCGTCCCGGCGCCCTGCAGGGCGGCCCGGCCCGCCGCGAACCGGTTCCAGGTGCCGTACAGCAGCGCCACGCCGGCCTGCGGGTTGGGCCGGTAGGCCAGCAGCCGCGCGGGCTTCGTGCGGAAGGTGACCGTCTCCGTGCCGTGCGCGGTGCTGAACAGCGCCCCCTTGCAGTCCGCGCTGCCGAGCTGATGGCGCGGCATGTCCCAGGTGGTGACCTGCCGACCCTCCACGTAGGCCACGAAGCGTGCGGAGCTCGCATCCGCCACCGCCGGGATCGCACCGGCGCCGGCGGCAGCGCACGCGAGCACGGCCGCCGACCGGCCCATCACGCGTACCTCGGGTTGGGCCCGACCATCTCGATCCCGTAGGCGTCGAACACCGGGCCCATCACCGCGCCGTCCTCCGGGCGCGGCGCCGCCGGCATGTCGCCGCCGAAGGCCCGCTCCACCTCGCCGAACATCCCGGCGAAGCCGCCGGGCGAGGCGAGCACCAGCATCCGCGCCTCGCCCGTGTCGACGGCATAGGTGTGCGCGACGCCCCGCGGCAGGCAGGCGAGCCCCCCGGGCGCCAGCTCGAGCTCCTGCCCGCCCACGAAGGCGGTCAGCCGCCCCTCGATCAGGTACAGCCACTCGTCCTCGCGGTGGTGCACGTGCAGCGGCGGCTCGCAGCCGGCGCGGATCGTGGCCGCGATGATGTCGAGCTCCGGCCGGCGCTCCTTGACGACGAGCTCGTCGGCGAAGAAGCGCGCCCGGTCGCCTTGCTCGGCGGTGATGACGGCAGCGGTGATGCCCGTGGTCATGGTTCCTCCGTGGTCGCGGGTTGCGGCGGGCATCCTGCGCCGTCGCGTGCTCCGTGGCCATCCCGCAGCCCGGGGGTCTGCCGCACCCCCGAAGCTGGGGGATTGGCCAGAGCGGGCGGGCGCGCTTAGGATCGCCCGATGGCTCGCTCTCCGTTGGGCATGGACGCCGTGGCGGCGCACGAGGCGATCGTGCGGCTGTGCGCCTGCGACCTGCCGCCACTGGAGCTGCTCGAGCAGGTCGCTGCTCGCGTCCGCGCCGTCGTGCCCTACGACATCGCCGGCTGGATGCCCACCGATCCCGGGACGCTGCTCTTCACGGGCGCCTACAACGAGGACACGCCGGGTGCGCTCTACCTGCGGTTGATCGACAACGAGCTGACCGGCGAGGACTTCGCGCACTTCCCCGACATCGCCCGCCGCCGCCGACCCGTGCTGACCTTCGCCGAGGCGACCGGCGGCGAGCCCCAGCGCAGCGCGCGCTATCGGCAGATCCACGGCCCCGAGGGCTTGGGCGGCGAGCTGCGCGCGGTCTTCCGCACCGGCGGCACGTCGTGGGGCGTCTGCTGTCTCACCCGCCGGGAAGGCGACCCCGACTTCAGCCCCGCCGAGATTGACTTCGTCGCGGGCATCTGCGAGCACGTCGGTCACGGACTGCGCAGCGGCCTGTTGCTCGAGGCCTGTCAGGACGCGAGCGCATCCGCCGGCACGCCGGGCATGGTCGTGCTGGACGGCGACGATCAGGTCGAGGCACTCACGGGCGAGGCCCAGCGCTGGCTGGCCGAGCTTCCCCACGACGGCCTCGAGCTGCCGAGCGTCGTCTACGGCGTCGCACGCCGTGCGCGCGCGGGTGCGGACGCCGGGTCGGCTCGCCCCGCGCGCGCCCGGGTCCGGCTGGCCTCAGGCTCGTGGCTGCTCGTCCACGGCGCACGGCTGCGCGGCGCCGACGGCACCGCCACCCGGGTCGGGGTGGTCATCGAGCCAGCGCGGCGCGCCGAGCTGGCACCGCTCATGCTCGAGCTGCACGAGTTGACCGAGCGCGAACGCGAGGTGACCCAGCTGCTCGTCAGCGGACGGCCGGTCGACGAGATCGCCCAGTCGCTGTGGATCTCGCCGCACACCGTGCGCGACCACATCAAGGCCGTGTTCGCCAAGCTCGGCGTGAAGAGCCGGCCCGAGCTGACCGCCATGCTCTTCCACGAGCACGTGCTCCCCGGCCTCGACGCCGCGCCGGGGAACAGCGGCCCGGACGCTGCCCGAGCGTAGGGCGCGCCAGGCCGGCGATCAGCGGAGGGGGAGGGATTCGAACCCTCGGTAGCGGGGTTACCGCTACAACGGTTTTCGAGACCGCCCCGTTCAACCACTCCGGCACCCCTCCGGGAGACCGCGCGAGCGGGGAGGGCGAGGGTAGCGACTCCGGCGCGCCGGCGTCCGGTGGGCGCGGCCAGCACGCGTGCGGCGGCCCAGCGCTCAAGCGCCGCGCCGCGCGCGCCGACTCCTTGGACGATGCCGCTCGCCGGATCGCCCGCCCGCCCAGCCGGCCGCCATGTGCCCGCGCCGGTGCACCGGGCGTGGGCGCGGCTGGTCGCCCACGTGCCGCCGGAGATCGGCCTGCTCGCCGCGATGTGCGTCGGGGCCAGCGTCAGCGGGACGCTGATGGCGCTCTTCCCCGACGACGACCGCTCGACGATCCTCGCCGTGCTGCTGGCCCCGGTGAGCCTCGTGCTCTGCGTCGGGCTGCTCGTCGCCGGTGCGCGCACGCCGCGCTGGGTCCCGCACGTCATCGAGATCGGCGCCGTGCTCCTCTTCAGCCTCGGCATCGCCCGCGCGCCGACCGCCGACGCGGTGATGGCCATCGCGTGGGGCTACGCATGGATCCTCGTCTACATCTCGGTGTTCTTCTCGATGCAGGCCGCGCTCGGCTACGCGCTGCTCATCACCGTGGGCTGCACGGCCGCGGTCCTCGTCGGCGGCGTCCCCAACGGCATGCGGGCGGTGATCATCATCGTCGTGACGATCTGGATCGAGGCGATCGCGCTCGCCCGGCTGCGCGCGCGCCTGCGCGCCCAGGCCGAGACCGACGAGCTCACCGGGCTGCTGAACCGCAAGGGCTTCCTGCGCGCCGCGGCCCGCGAGCGGGCGATCGCCGACCGCCACGAAGCGCCGCTCAGCCTCGCGCTCATCGACCTCGACGACTTCAAGCGGGTCAACGACGACCACGGCCACGCCGCGGGCGACCAGTTGCTGGCCGCGCTCGCCGCCGGCTGGCTGCCCGCGCTGCGCTCCGGCGACCTCGTCGCCCGCTTCGGCGGCGACGAGTTCGTCCTGCTCTTCCCGCAGACCACGCTGCACGACGCCAGCCAGGCGCTGGAGCGGCTGCGCGCCGTCCACCCGGCCCGCTGGTCGAGCGGCCTGACGCCCTGGCATCCCGGCGAGTCGCTCGACGCCTGCCTGTCGCGGGCGGACACGGCCCTCTACGAGGCGAAGTCGACCCGCGCGACGCTCGTGCCGGCCGCGCATCCAGCCCGCAGCTGAGGCGCTACCGCCCGCGCCGGTCGGCGAAGAACGCGCGCAGCAGCGCCGCGCACTCGTCGGCCAGCAGGCCGCCCTGCACCACCGGGCGGTGGTTCAGGCGCGGCTCGGCGAGGACGTCGAGGACCGAGCCGGCCGCCCCCGCCTTCGGGTCGGTGCAGCCGTACACGATCCGCGGCACCCGCGCCAGGACGATCGCGCCGGCGCACATCGCGCACGGCTCGAGGGTCACGTAGAGCACCGAGTCGAGCACCCGCCAGGAGCCGAGGGCTCGCGCCGCCTCGCGCAGTGCGAGCACCTCGGCGTGCGCCGTCGGGTCCTCGCGCAGCTCGCGCTCGTTGTGCCCGGCGCCGATCACCTCGCCGTCGTGGACGACGACCGCGCCGATCGGCACGTCGTCGTGTTCCAGCGCCCGACGCGCCTCCCGGATCGCCAGGCCCATGAAGTGATCGTCCCGCGGGAAGAAGCGCTCGGCCATCATGCTCCCTCCATCATGCCTCGTCTCCGACTGATCGCCGCGGCGGCCGCCGCCCTCGCGCTCGCCGCCCCGGCGGTCGCGACCGCGCGCCAGGCGCCGGTCGCCCGCATCAGCGAGGCGCCGACCACGCTCCCGCCCGCCGTGCCCGACGACCCGGGGCGGACCGGCACGCCCGGGGGGTGGCGCGAGCTGCAATGGAACTTCCTCGCCGACCAGTTCGGGATCGACGTCGAGCCCGCGTGGGCGCGCCTGGCCGAGCTCGGCCGCCCCGGCGGACGCGGCGTGAAGGTCGCGGTGCTCGACACCGGCGTCGCCTACGCCAACCACGGCCGCTACCGCCGCTCGCCCGACCTCGCCGGCACGCGCTTCGCCAAGGGCTACGACTTCGTCGACGACGACCCCTACCCCGACGACCACAACGGCCACGGCACCCACGTCGCCTCGACGATCGCCGAGCGCACGAACAACGGGATCGGCGTCACCGGGATCGCCTACGAGGCGACGATCATGCCGGTGCGCGTGCTCGACTCCCGCGGCGAGGGCGACGCGCGCGTCATCGCCCGCGGCGTCCGCTTCGCCACGCGCCGCGGCGCGGACGTCATCAACCTCTCGCTCGAGTTCCCCGGCAACGTCCGCGCGGGCGAGATCCGACCGCTGCTGCGCGCGATGAAGGCCGCCTACGACCGCGGGATCGTGCTCGTCAGCGCCTCCGGCAACGAAGGCGGCCGCACTGTCACCTACCCGGCGCGCGCCCCGCAGGTCATCGCGGTCGGCGCGACCACCGCCCACGGCTGCCTGTCGAACTTCTCCAACGAGGGCGCCGGCCTCGACCTCGTCGCGCCCGGCGGCGGCGTGGACGCCGAGCTGCCCGGCGACCCCAACTGCCGGCCGCGCGAACCGCCGGGACCCGACATCTACCAGATGACCTTCCTCGGCCACGACCCCGGGCGCTTCGGCCTGCCGTCGGGCTACGAGGGCACGTCGATGGCCGTGCCACACGTCTCGGGCGTGCTCGCGCTCGTCATCGCCTCGGGCGTGCTCGGCCCGCAGCCCACGCCCGCGCAGCTGCTCCAGCGACTGCGGTCGACGGCGCGCGACCTCGGCGCGCCGGGCTACGACCGCCGCTACGGGTGGGGCCTCATCAGCGCCAACGCGGCGACGGCGCCGCCGGTCGTCAGGTCGTCCGGATGATCAGCACCGAGCACGGGGCGTGGTGGCTGACCTTGTTGGGCACCGAGCCGAGCAGGAAGCGCTTGGCGCCGGTCATGCCCTTGTTGCCGACGACGATGAGGTCCGCGTCGGTCTCCTCGGCGACGTCGAGGATCGCGTCGGCCGGATCGCCCTGGCGCGCGTAGGTCTCGACCTCGACGCCGGCGTTGCGAGCGACGTCGGCGGCGTCCTCGAGCGTCGCGTCGACGTCCTCGCGCGGGTTGACCGTCCACTGCAGGTCGTCGGGGACCTGCGCCTGCTCCTCACGCAGCCGGGCGCTGGAGACAGGCTCGTAGGCGCTGACGAGCTCGACCTTCGCACCGATCTCGGCGGCGAGCTCGACCGCCTGGCGCACCGCCTCGGACGCGGTCGCCGAGCCGTCGGTGCCCACCACGATCGACCTGAACATCGGTCTCCTCTCGCCGCTGGTCCGCCAACGCGGCGATGATATCGGCGCCCCGCCGAGCGGCTACACCATCTTCACGATGCCGATGACGATCCCGATGAGGACGAAGACGACGATCGCGGCCTGCGTGTAGATCCAGAATGGGGACACAGCCACCACAATAGGGCCGTGCCCGACCACCGCGCCGACCGCGACAACGCCCGCAGCCGCCGCCTGCTCTTCTCACCCGAGCTCGCCGACGGAAGCGTCCGCTGGTCGCAGCTGGCCCGCTTCGAGGCGCGCACGGCGGCGCGCGGACGGCGGATCCCCTCGCCGCTGAGCCGCCGGCTGCAGCGCTCGCTCATGCGCAAGGGCTCGCTCGGCTACAAGGGCGAGACGGTCGCGCGGGCGATGGCAGCCCGGCGCGCGGTCCTCGGCGATGCCGCCCCCGGCCCGCCGCGCCTGCTGCTGCGCGCCGGCTCCTTCCCCCATCCGCTGACCGACGACGACCCCGCCCGCTACGGCCCCGAGCGCTTCCGCCGCTTCCAGGCGCAGGCGGCAGACGCCGGGCTGCACTACCTGGTCGCGGTGACGCCGCGCGTCTCGCGCCGCCCGCTGGATCCGGGCGCACACGGCGATCGTCCGCTGGCCGACGACGAGCTGGAGCTGCTGGCGCAGCTGCGCCGCGATGGCGTCGCGTTCGCCGCCCACGGCCTCGACCACCGCACGCGGCGCCGCGCCGCCGGCGGCCGCTCCGAGCTGGCGGGGCTGCGCGGCGCGAAGCTGACCGAGCATCTGGAGCGCGCGGACGCCGAGCTGGCCGCGGCGGCGATCCGCCCCGAGGTCTTCGTCCCGCCGTTCGACCGCTTCGACTGGCGCCAGTGGGACGCGCTCGCCGCCCGCTACACCGTCGTCGCGG
The DNA here is from genome assembly GCA_964422645.1 of uncultured Solirubrobacteraceae bacterium. Taxonomy (GTDB): domain Bacteria; phylum Actinomycetota; class Thermoleophilia; order Solirubrobacterales; family Solirubrobacteraceae; genus Capillimicrobium. The sequence continues at coordinate 91,616 of CAYRCB010000005.1, forward strand.
CCGGCGACGCGAGCCTCGACACGATGGGCTTCCACGACGCGCCGCTGTGGCGCGGCGATGCCGTCTGGCTGCCCGCCTACGCGCCGTTCGACGGCCCGGCGCCCGGCGTGCTCGCCGCCACTCGCGCGCTCGACGAGGACGGCGCGGCGCTGTGGGTGCCGGCGGCGATCGACTGGAGCGCGGAGCTCGACGACGCGGACGCGCTGGCCGGGCTGGCGCGCTGGTCGACCGACTGGGACGCCTTCCTGGACGCGGTGCGGGCCAGCGAGCGCGTGGACGCCGCGACGCAGGACAGGTCGTAGACCTCGTCGCGGCCGTCGCGCAAGCGCCGGCACGCCGTGGGCAGCCGCAGGGCTGCGGGCACCGCGCCCGCCGCGACGGTCCGCCGGACGAACGAGCGGTACGGCTCGCCGCGACGGCGCCAGCGTCCGGCGCCGCGCAGCTCGGCCGCGATCGCGCCGCGCCGAACCCAGAGATGGGTCGCTCCGTAGCGGCTGCGCAGCGCCGTGACCGCCGCGAGCGAGGGGCCGTAGACGGCGCGGAGCGTCGCGAACATCCGCGCGCGGCCCTCGCGCAGGTAGGCGGTCTCGTACGAGGGCGCCAGCTGGGCGGAGACGACGACGGCGCGGCGGGCGGTTCCCGGGACGCAGTTCAGGTCGATCGGGTCGCCGGCGACGATCGCCTCCGGGGGCAGCGCGGCGAGGAAGCGGACCGCCGGACCGCCGGGACACCGCCACCCGTGCGGCGGGTGGTCGGGCACGACCACGAGCAGGCCGAGCAGCGTCACCCCGCAGAGTGCCGCGCCGACCCGCGCGCCACGGCGCGGCGAGCTCGGCGCCAGCGCGCCGCGCGCCGCGGCGGCCCACGCCGGCGGGCTCCATGTCAGCCCGACCGCCGCGGCGGCGGCCAGCACGATCGCGGCCGCGGCGATCGCCGCGGCCGGCCCCGAGGCCAGCCGGCTCCACGGCTCCATCGGCGCCAGCGGGAACGCGTGGACGGCCACGATCGCGACGACCGGCGGCGCGCACAACGTCGCCATCGCCAGCAGGCGCGCGCGGGGCCGGGCCAGCAGCGCGGTCCAGGTCGGCAGCAGCGTCACGCCGACGACGATCGCGGCGAAGGCGACCAGCGGATAGGTGTAGCGATGCGGCAGGTAGAGCCGGAAGAGCACGAGCTGTGCCGCCGCGTAGGCGCCAAGCGCCACGATCGGCATCGCCAGCACCGGCCCGCGCAGGAGCCGCAGGTTCACCGGGCGAGCGAGCAGCAGCGCCAGCGCGGCGAGGACGAGCATGCTCCCGGAGATCCGCAGGTCGAACCCACTGCGGTTCTGGCGCAGGTACTCGAGGGTCGAGGAGGCGAAGAAGCGCAGCGTGCCGTCGGGGCCGAGCTCGGCGAGGCCCCGCGCCTGGGCGGCGGTCAGCACCTCGGGCGCGGGACCGAGCACGAGCTGAGTGCCAACCACCGCGGCGACCGCGATGCCCGCCGCGAGCGCCGCGGCAGCGCCGGCGCGCCGATGGAGCGAGGGCCGCCCGGCGCGCCGCTGCGCCGCCGCCGGACCGGCCCGCCAGCCGAGCGCGCTGACGACCAGCACGCCGACCGCGAGCACGGCGGCCGGTGGGTACAGCAGCGCGCCGCCGCCGGCGACCAGCGCGGCGCTGAGCCGCCGATCGCGCAGCGCCAGCAGCACGGTCGCCAGCACGATCGGCTGCACGAACGCGCGCGAGAACCCGCCCGAGAAGCGGTGGATGTCCTCGAGCGCCAAGAACAGCCCGGCGGCGATCCAGGCGGCCGGGCGCCACGCGACCTGCTCGCGGACGATCGCGAACACGAGCCAGCCGCAGCACGCCATGAGCGCCACGCCGAGCCACTCGCCGAAGACGATCGGGCTCGTCAGCTGCGTCCCGCCCCAGAACAGCGCCTGGTAGCCCAGCGGGTAGCGGGCCGACTCGCGCAGGGCGGCGGTCAGCGGATCGTCGAAGAGCCGCGGATCGCGCCAGTGCCACATCCAGTGCTGGTGGACGAGCGCGTCGCCCTCGAAGACGTCGGCCTGCAGCAGCCGGCGATTGAGCACCACCGCCACGACCGCGCACACGACGAGCACCGCGCAGCGCTCGAGCGCGTCCGCGCGCACAGCCCAGCCGCCGGCGACCGAGCTCCGGATGCGCGCGGCGACGCTCACCGGAGCGGTCATGGGCGGCCACGCTAGGCGCGCGGCAGGGCGGGGCCGGTGAACGTTCGGTGGCCGTCGTGTGAACGTCTCGTGGCCGCATGCGACGAACCGCGACGCAGCCGGTAGGAGTGGCGGGATGCGCCTCCGTCGCCTCGTGTCGTGGCTGCCGCTCACGCTGCTCGCCGCGCTGGCCGGGATCGTGCCGGCCGCCGGCGCGGCGACCGCGCGACCGAACGTCGTCGTCATCGAGACCGACGACCAGACGGTCGCCGACCTGGCCTCGATGCCGCACACGCGCCGCCTGATCGGCGGCGCCGGGGCGACGTTCGCCAACGCGGTGGTCTCGCTGTCGCAGTGCTGCCCGTCGCGCGCGACCTTCCTGACCGGCCGCTACGCCCACAACCACGGCGTGCTCACGACGCAGCCCCCGTTCGGCGGCTTTCCCGCCTTCGACGACGCGGAGTCGCTCGCGGTCTGGCTGCGGCGAGCGGGCTACGCGACTGCGCTGGTCGGCAAGTACCTCAACGGCTACGGCCGCGACGATCCGACGTACGTGCCGCCGGGCTGGAGCGACTGGCATGCGCTGCTGGGACCGTCGACCTACCGCTTCACCGGCTTTCGCCTGAACGACGACGGGCGCGTCCGCGCGTTCCCGGGCTCGTACCAGAGCGACGTCCTCGCAGCGCGGTCGGAGCGCTTCGTGCGGCGTGCGGCGGCGGCGCACCGGCCGTTCTTCTTGTGGACGACCTACGTCGCGCCGCACATCGGCAGCCCCCACGACCTGCGCCTGCCGCCGGGCGCGCGGACCGCCGTGCCGTCGCCGCTGTTCGCGGATGCGCTGCTCGGGGTGCGGATGCCGCGCTCACCCGCCTTCGACGAGGCCGACGTGTCCGACAAGCCGGCCGACATCCGCCGCCGGCGGCCGCTGCGCCCGCGTGAGGAGGCGCTGCTGGAGGCGATCTGGCGCAAGCGCCAGCAGGCGCTGCAGTCGGTCGACTGGGACGTGCTGCGGATGGTCCGCACGCTGCGGCGGGCCGGCGTGCTCGACGACACGCTGCTGATCTTCACCTCCGACAACGGCTTCCTGCTCGGCGAGCACCGCGTCCGCGAGAGCAAGGTCCTCCCGTACGAGCCGTCCATCCGGGTGCCGCTGCTCCTGCGCGGCCCGGGCATCCCCCGCGGCGTCACGCGCGACCAGCTCGTCTGGAACGGCGACCTCGCGCCGACCATCCTGGCGGCGACCGGCGCGCGCGCCGCCTGGCCGACCGACGGCCGGTCGCTGTGGCCGTTCCTGCGCGACGGCGCAGCGCGCAGCGACCGCGCGGTCCTGCTCGAGGGACCGCCGCACGGCCGGCGCAGCAGCGCGCCGCGGTTCACCGGGCTGCGGACGCGGGGCCACCTGTACGTCGAGCACCTCGGCGGCGAGATCGAGCTCTACGACCTGCGCCGGGACCCCTTCGAGCTGGACAACCTCGCCGGCCGGCCGGAGGCGGCCGCCCTGCAGACGCGGCTCTCACGTCGGCTGGCGCGGCTGCGCCACTGCGCCGGGGCCGCGTGCCGTTGAGCGCCGCCGCCGGCCCACGACCGGTGTGGCTCAGCGCAGCCGTGCGCTGTGGTGGACGACGTAGCGCCGCCCGCCGGCGGGGGTCACGACGAGGCGGATGCGGACCGTCATGGCCCGTCCTGCCCGCCGCGACCGCTCGATGCGGGCGCGGACCGTGGGGTCTGCGGTCAGCCGCACGGTGATGGTGCGGCCGGCTGCGACGGAGGTCCGCCGGTACGGACGCAGCGCGACCGACCCGCCCGGCCAGCGCACCGTCGCGGTGGCGCGCAGCGCGGCCCGGCGGCGGAACGTCACCTCGGCGGTGAGCGTCCCGCGCGACGAGAGCCGCGCCACGCGCGGGAGACGGAGCAGGACGGGCGCCGCCGACGGAGTCGCGGTCGGAGCCGAGGCCGGGCGCGGCGCGGCGCCTGCTGCGGGGGCCGGGAGCGGCGCCAGGGTCGGCGACGGGGTCGGTGCTGGCTGCGGCGCCGCGGCTGACGGTGATCCGGGCGACGGGGCAGGGCCGGCGCTCGGCGTCTGCGCCGGTCCGGCGGCGGGCGCCACCGAAGCGAGCGCCGCGGCGGCGTCCACGCGACCGCCCGTGACGGTCGTGCCGGCCAGCGAGGGCATCGGGACGACGGTCGACAGCAGCGCGTGCCGCAGCTGGGCGACGGTCAAGTCCGGCCGCTTGGCGAGCAGCAGTGCCGCCACGCCGGCGACGTGTGGCGTGGCCATCGAGGTGCCGGCGCTGACGCGGTACGTGTCCGGCTCGCCGGGAGCCAGGCACCGCACGCTGGGGTCGGTGACGCGCGCGCCCGAGGTGTCGGCCCCGTCGAGGACGACGGTGTCGCCGGTCTGCAGACGCATCCCGATCAGCACGTTGCTCGCGCCGTCGGCTTGCAGGCCGAAGCTCATCGGCTGCGGGTGGCCGACGGTGTTCTGCCAGGCGACGCCGATCGGGTCCCAGGTGGCGCCGCCGTCGATCGAGCGCTCGAACTGGAGGATCGCCGCCGGATCCGCCGGGTCGGTGCCGTTGCCCAGCTCGACGCTCGCGCTGACGATGCAGCCCCGCCGTCCGGTGAGGCTCACGGGGTGCGTCGTCGCGATGGCGGCGTCGGCGCCGGCGTTCAGCGTCCCATCGGGGTTGCTCACCAAGGTCCCGTCGGGCTCGACCGTCCACTCGTCCTGCGCGCCACCGTGGGTCCAGTCGGACGCGCCGACCGGGAGCGGATCGGCGAGGTAGTCGGGATAGGTGCTCAGGACGCCGTTGCCCGGCGCGGCGAGGTCGACCTGCGTGTGCCCGCGGTTGGAGTACCACGACAGCGCGCCGTCGTTGTCCAGCGAGGCGACGCAGATCACGTTCTCGTACGGCAGCGTGCACGGATACGTGGGGGTGACGTCGTTGTCGGCGCCGTCGTTGCCCGCCGCCACGACGAAGAGCGTGTCGGGCGACGCGGCGATCGCGTCCGCGGTCGCCTGGTTCGCCGGCCCGCCGAGGCTCGCGTTGACGATCGGCAGCCCTGCCTGCCCCGCGTAGACGTAGGCCTGGGCGAGGTCCGCGGTCGTCCCGGAGCCGGCGTCCAGCACGCGCAGGGCCACGAGCCCGACGTTCCAGCTCACGCCCGCCACGCCGCGGGCGTTGTCACCGACCGCGCCGATGGTGCCGGCGACGTGGGTGCCGTGGCCGTTGGCGTCGGCCGTCGGGTCGGCCGGCCCGCCGACATGGGCGCGGAAGTCGCGCGAGAGGTCCTCACGGAGGTTGGCGTCGAGGTCCGGATGGCGAGCGATGCCGGTGTCCATGACGCCGACCAGCACCTGCGAGCTGCCGCTCGTGGCGTCCCACGCGGCGGGTCCGGCGAGGTCGACGCCCGCCGTGCCCGTCCACGCCTGCATGGTGAGGTTCGGTCGCAGCATCGGCAGCGCCTGGCCGACGTTCGCCACGCCCCATTGCTCTGGGAGCCGCGGGTCGCTGGGCGTGCGGTCGACGGTGACGACGTAGTTCGGCTCGGCCCACAGGACGTCGCGACGTTGCTCGAGCCGGTCGACCGCCTCGGCGACCGACGCCCCGTGGTCGAGCCGGACGACGCGCGTGTCGGGCAACGCGATCGGCGTCGATCCCCGCGCGTCGACGGCATCCAGCGCCTTGGCCTGCGTGGCCGCGCTGCGGTCCGGCGCGAAGCGGACGATCACCTGGCCGGGGACGACCGGGGCGTCGGCCGCCAGCGCGGACGCGGGTGCGGCCAGCCCCAGCGGGACCGCGAGGAGGACAAGCAGCGAACGGGCGCGGAATCGGCGTGGAGGCATGGGAACGGGGCCGACGAGGGCCGTGCCCTCCTCTTCGGCGCGCGGGCTGCGGGACTTGACCGACGACGAAGTCGGCTCAACCGAAGCGCGGCAGCCAGCGCGTGCGCACGTGGTCGATCACGTGGACGCCGGCGGGCGCGTCGATCGTCACCACTCCCTCGGGCGGCGTGGCGCCCGACGACAGCGCCTGGAAGACCTCCCATTCGCGCCGCTTGCGACGGGTGCGCGCCGACGTGTCGAACGCGGTGTGCGACCAGTGCGCGAACTCGTCGTCGCCCAAGTGCTTGAGCTCGACGCAACTGCGGTCGGGCAGCGTGATCGTCGGCGTCCCGGGCGCCCACATCGGCAGCTCCCAGTCGATCGCCTTGGCGAAGCCGTAGCCGGGGCCGTTGGGCCACGCCCAGGGCTCGCAGTTGCGCAGCGCGGTGTCCAGGTAGGCGCGCCGGTCGTCCAGGACCCACAGCGGGTAGCGCGGGACGCGCACGACCGCCTGGGTCGTCTCCAGCTGCCAGGCCAGGTCGCGCAGCGTGCGCACCGCCGCGTCGGTGAGGACCATGTCGCCGTCCCACTTCAGCGCGTAAGCGGTGCGGACGTGGGCGAAGGACCAGTTGTAGAAGTAGGTGAGGCTGTGGACGGAGTCGGCGGGCGTCGCGAGGTGCTCGTCGCCGCAGCGGGCCACCGCGAACGGGTAGTCGTCGATCTCGAGGCGGTCGGCCGCCCCCAGCTGCGCGGCGACGCGCTGCGCGACCGCGGCGGTGCCGTCGGTGGAGCCGTTGTCGAGCAGCACCACGCGCGAGACGGCGCGCAGGAGCGGCGGCAGCACCCACGGCAGGCTGCGCGCCTCGTCGCGCACGCGGACGACGGCGGTGAAGCCCGGCCGCGGGCGCTCGTCGGCCCATCCCCAGCGCACGTTGAAGTCCGTGTGGCCCTCGCGATTGACGATCGCGGGGGCGCGGACGGCGCCGTCGCGCCGCGCGGTGGTCGTCCCCAGGCGCTGCTCCGCGCTCTGCGCGCGGCGCATCCGGCGCTGGGCGATGCGGTGCAGCTGGCCGATCCGCGCGTGCTCGTCGATCATCGAGCGCAGCAGCGGCAGGAGCGGCTCGACCTCCGCCTCCCACGCGGCGTGCGCGCAGGCGGCAGGCCCCGGATCGGCCCACTCCAGGTCGTAGCCGAAGGCGTCGTAGTCGGCGCGATGGCGCGCGGACAGGATCTCCGCGGCCGCGTCGTCGTACAGCCCGGGCGGCATCGGCAGCGGGCTGCGATTCTCCTGGCGGCCCGACGGCGCGGTGAGCGGGCGGCCGACGTGCTCGCGCAGGAGGTCGAGCGTCTCGTCCAGGCGCTCGACGCGCCCGACGTGCGAGAGCGGCAGCTGCGCGATGAGGTCGTGCTGGACGGCCCAGTGGACGTCCTCGCCCTCGCCGCCGCCCAGCGCGCTCACGAAGGCCCGGAAGTCGTCCACGATGTCGGCGGGACCCTGCGGAACGCGCGGGAACCACGGCGCCTCGCCGAACTGCTCGACGAAGCGCGGCTCGCGCAGCAGGAGCTTGGACTGCCAGCCCGACCACAGGCGCGGCGCCGGGTCGCGCACGAGCGTGAAGCGCAGCCAGCCGTCCTGCGCCAGCAGCCGTTCGCGCTCGTCCTCCGGGTAGCGGATCAGACGGTGCTGGTCGGGCCAGAGGTTCATGTCGTGGACGGTGAGCCCCGGCGACACCTCCGGCAGCGCCGACTCGTCGAAGCGCTCCGGCCGCAGGCCGGCGAGCGTGGCAAGCGTCCACAGCAGGCTGGTGCACGCCGCCTTCGGCATCGGCAGGAAGAGCACGCGCTGGGAGGGCAGGACCACGGTGCGCTCGAGCACGTGGCGGGTGAACGGGAGCTGCGACGGTGCGGTCGGAGCCTCGAGGGTGGCGGCCATCGCCGCGCAGTCCACCGCGCGACGCCGCCGCAATGGTGACCATCCTGTTGCCGCCCCTGGCCGCACCGCGATCGCCGTCCTAAGGTGCCGCGCGATGACGATCGACTCGACGGCGGACGCCGGCGCGCGGCGGCGGACGCTGATCCTGGTCGCCGGCTCCGGGCGCAGCGGCACGAGCCTCTTCTCCGGGATCCTGCAGCGGCTGGGCTGCACCGTCCCCCAGCCGGAGGTGCCGGCCGATGCCACGAACCCGCGCGGCTTCGCGGAGTCCCAGTGGGTGGTCGACTTCCACACCCGCCTGCTCGCGACGACGCGCGTGCAGACCGCCGACGCCCGGCCCGCCGCGTGGGCGCAGACCGCGCGCATCGGCCTGGACCCGGAGACCCAGCTGACCCTGCGGCGGTGGCTGGAGCAGCAGTTCGCGCACGCCGACGACGTGCTGGTCAAGGATCCGCGCCTGTCGTGGTTCCTCCCGCTGTGGCGCCACTGCGCCGAGGAGGCGGGCGCGTCGACGCGCTTCGTCACGATGCTGCGCCACCCGGCGGCGGTCGTCGAGAGCAAGCAGCGCTGGTACGGCGGCAGCCAGGGCGAGGTCGGGCGGCTGGCCGGCTGGGTCAACCAGACGCTGTTCACGGAGCGGGCCACGCGGGAGTCGCCGCGCGCGTTCGTGCTCTACGAGGACCTGCTCGAGGACTGGACCCGGGCCGTTGCCCGTGTCGGGCGCGTCCTCGACCTCGCCGTCGTCCGCGACGCCCCGGCGGTGGCCATCCGCGACGTGCACGGCTTCGTCGACCGCGGCTTGAGCCGCTCGCGCCCGCAGTGGGGCGAGCAGCGGCTCCCCGCGACGCTGCGGGCCCAGGCCGACGAGGTGTGGGAGCTGGTCTCGCGACTGGCGGGCGACGAGCCGGACGAGCGGGCCGTCGCCGAGCGCATGGACGCGATCCGCGCCGCGTACCTGGACTGCTACGCCGAGGCTGAGGCGATCGCGCAGTCGTCGATCGCCGCCGCCGCGCGGTCGGCCAAGCGTGCCCCGTCGGCGGCCGCCGCGGCGCCGCTGCCCACGCCCGCCCGCTGGCTCGTGCGCCACACGCCCAAGCGCTGTCGCCGGCTGGTCCCGACCCGCTGGCGCCACGGGATGGTGCGGGCGCTGCGACGACGAGCAGCCGCCGCGGCCTAGGCCACTAGCTCTGGTCGTCGAGCGTGCGGCCGATCGCGGCGAGCGTCTCGTTGACGTCCGCGTTGGCCGTCTTGGCGGCCTTCATCAGCCGCTGCTGGGCGGCGAGGACGCGGTCGGGGTCGGACGAGAGCGGGGCCTCGGCGGCCTTGTCGATCTCGTCGGCGTAGCCGGCGACGTCGCTGGCCAGGCGCTCGTGGAGCCGGGCGACGGACGCCGGCGGCTCGATCCGGCGCAGGCTGCTGGCAGCGCGGTCCAGCGCCGCCGAGTAGGTGTGCAGGGTCTCGGCCTCGAAGCCGGTCGGCAGGCGCTCGGCGGCCTGCGCGAAGCGCTGCATGGCGGCGTTCACCTGCTCGATGTAGGCCTGATCCTGCTTGGCGTCGTCGCTGTCGCCACAGGCCGCGAGGACCCCGAGGGTCACGACCGACAGCGCCACGGCGCACGCACGCGTCAGTCGCCGAGCTCCCTGCATGGGGCCGACACCCTATCGGCCGCCCCCGTCGTCAGCCGGTCGTGCGCGCCCCGGCCGGCGCGGCGGCGCTCACGCGGTCAACGCGTCCAGTGCCGCCTGTCGTGACGGGTGCAGGGCGATCATGCCCGGCAACGCGACCTCGATGACCCGTGCGACCGGGCCGTCGCCGACGCAGCAGATCTCGAACCCGGCGCCGCGCTCCTCGAGCACGCCGCGGGCGTCGATGATCGCGTGCAGTCCCGTCGAATCCAGGAACTGGCACTCGGCCAGGTCGAGCACGATCGGCCCGCCCTCGGCCACGATGTCGGCGAGCTTCTCCTGCAGCACCGGCGTGCTCGCCGCGTCCAGCTCGCCCCGCACCGCAACCACCGTCGCGCCGCGCTCGCGGCTCGTCGTCACCTGAAGTTCGGCTTCCAACTCATCGTCCATCGCTGGTCCCCCTGCCGGCGCAACGGTACCTTCGTCGGCGGCGGCGTGGAAGGCCGAGCACGCGCAGAGCGGACAAGGAGCGGAGATCGATGCGGCGGATGTGGGTCCTGGCGGTGGCGCTGGTCGTCGGAACGGGCCTGGTGAGCGAGGGCGCGATCGCCGCCCCGCCGAAGGCCGACGCGGCGAAGGCGGCGTGCAAGACGAATCGCAAGACCAAGGTCCGCACCTGCACGAAGCGCGGGAAGCCCGGCAAGCGCGGGAAGACCGGGAAGACCGGGAAGACCGGACGGCAAGGCGCGGTCGGTCCGCAGGGTCCTGCCGGGGCGCCGGGGCCCGCGGGGGCCCAGGGACCGGCGGGGCCGCAAGGACCGGCCGGGACCGTGCCGGCGACCGCGTTCGCAACGCTCGCCGGCCCGCTCACGACGAGCTCGACGACGTTCGTGCCGACCGGGGTGTTCGTGGACGTGACGGTCCCGGCTTCCGGGAACCTGCTGGTGGCGGCGTCGGTCGACACCGACGACGAGGTGGCCGTGACCCTGATGCGAGACGGCACGACGAACCTCGGGCTCGTCGACTGCGGCCTGCCCGACGAGCTGTTCGACACCCCCGGGGTGCCCGGGACGTTCGGAACGCCGGCGTCGCTGGGCGTCGCCAACTGCTCGAGCACCGGATCGCCGGCGGCCGTCTACGTCAACACGGTCCCCGGCCCCGCCCGCCTGGAGCTGGCCTACGCCGCGTGCGGCTGCGGCACGGCGCCGGTCTCCATCACCAACCCGCGCCTCTGGGTCACGCCGCTGCCGTAGGACGCACCTCGTACACGCACGCCGCCGAGCCGCTCACGATGTGGGCGACGCGGCGGACGTCGGCGTCGGGGAGGACCTCGGCGAGGAAGGCCAGCTCGGTCGTGCACGCGTGGCCGTGGCGGCGGGCGACGGCGAGGATCGCGCAGTTGTGCTCGGCGATCCGCCAGCCGCCGCCGTCCAGCGGCTCGACGTCGGCGAGGTAGCCGGCCTCGTCGAGGATCGCCGCGAGCTCGCGCACGCGCTCCTCCAGCGTCACGAGCCCGTCCAGCCGCGCCCGCGCCTGCTCGACGCGCGTGCGCCGGCGCGCCTCGAACGCGCGCTCCAGCAGCGCCGGGTCCTCGGCCCCGACGTGGTCCAGCAGCTCGGTCGTCAGCTCGCCATAGGCCTTGGGGAAGAGCGCGTCGGCCGCCGGCGCGAGGCGGTAGATCCGGCGTGGCCGGCCCGGGCCGGCCCGCTCGTCGCGGTGCTCGAGCAGCCCCGCGGAGGCCAGCGGCGCGAGCTGCTGGCGCGCGGCGCTCGCGGTCACCCCGAGGGCGCTCGCGAGCTCCTCCGCGCGCGCCTCGCCGCGCTTGCGCAGCGCCACGAGGATGGCCCGCCGGGCCGGGGGTAGCTCGGACAACAACGTGTCCACACGGACAGGATACGCAAGTGATAGCTTGCTAAATCCCACTCACCGAAGGGAGCTTTCGATGGCCTACACCGTGCCGGATCTGCCCTACGCGTACGACGCGCTCGAGCCGCACATCGACGAGGCGACGATGCGCCTGCATCACGACAAGCACCATCAGGCGTACGTCGACAAGGCCAACGGCGCCCTCGAGGGCACCGAGTTCGCCGACAAGCCGATCGAGCAGATCGTCGCGAACCTCGACCAGATCCCCGAGGACAAGCGCGGCGTCGTGCGCAACAACGGCGGCGGCCACTACAACCACTCGCTGTTCTGGGAGTCGCTGAGCCCCAACGGCGGCGGCGCCCCGACGGGCGACCTGGCCGCCGCGATCGACGAGGCGTTCGGCTCGTTCGACGCGTTCAAGGAGCAGTTCGAGGCGGCCGGCGTCGGCCAGTTCGGCTCCGGCTGGGCCTGGCTGGTGCTCGACGGCGGCAAGCTGGCGATCACCTCGACGCCCAACCAGGACAACCCGATCACCCAGGGCAAGACGCCGCTGTTCGGCAACGACGTCTGGGAGCACGCCTACTACCTGAAGTACCAGAACAAGCGCCCGGACTACCTCAAGGCGACGTGGAACGTCGTCAACTGGGACAAGGTCGCGGAGCGCTACGCCGCCGCGAAGTAGCGGCGGCCGCGATCGTCGCGCGGCGGGGGCGAACGTCCCGCGCCGCGCGACGCGCTCACCCGCCGGCGAGCAGCCCGACGCCGGCGAACGCCAGCACGACCCCGCCCGCCTGCAGGCGGCTCATCCGCTCGCCGAGCACCACCCGCGCCAGCAGCACGGTCACGACCGGGTAGACCGAGCCGAGCACGCTCACCACGCTGAGCAGTCCGAGCGTCGACGCGTAGGCGAACAGCCCGCTGGCGCTGAGGTCCAGGACGCCGACGAGCGCCGCGGGCGCCACCGGCCGCAGCTCACGCCCCAGCGCACGGCGACGCACCGCGACGGCCAGCGTGACGACGAGCACGACCGCGCAGGCGCGCGACAGCTCCAGGCCCCAGAGCACGTCGTGGTCGGCGGCGCGATCGAGCCCGACCATGCCCGTGCCGAGGAGCGCCGCCGCCAGCGCGGCGAAGACGATCCCGGACCGCCGCGGAGCCGTGCCCTCGCCCGGCGTGCGGGCGGCGACGAAGCACCCGACCACCGCCGCGAGCATGCCGGCGCCCTGCAGCCAGCTCGGACGGTCGCCGCTGGCGATCCCGACGGCCACGGGCACGGCGGCCGAGAGCGAGGTGAGCGGGGCGACGACGCTCATCGGCCCGATCGACAGCGCCTGGTAGAGGCACATCACGCCGAGGCCGACGCCCGCGCCGGCCAGGATCGCGGGTGGGACGATCGCGGCGCCGGGGAAGCCGTCGGCGACGACGAGCAACAGCCCGCTCAGCAGCACCAGCCCCGCGGTCTGGCTGACCGCCATGACCGCGAGCGCCGTGCGCCCGCGCGACAGCAGCCCGCCCAGGAAGTCCGAGGTGCCCCACACCGCCGACGCGGCGAGGGCGATGAGGACGCCGCCCACTAGGCGTCGCCCGGCGGCGCCCAGAGGTTGACGTCGGCCTCCACCGCGTGCTCGTCGATCGCGCGCAGCTCGTCGTCGGAGAAGGCCAGGCCGCGCAGCGCCCCGAGCGTGTCCTCCAGCTGGGCGACCGAGCTGGCGCCGATGAGCGACGACGTCACCCTGGGATCGCGCAGCGTCCACGCGACCGCCATCTGCGCGAGCGTCTGCCCCCGCTCACGGGCCAGCTCGTTCAGCGCGCGCACGTGGTCGAGCGTGGTCTCGGTCAGGAGGTCCTCGGAGAGGTACGGCGAGTGGGTGACCCGGGACCCCGTGGGGATGCCGTCCAGGTACTTGTCGGTCAGCATGCCCTGGGCGAGCGGCGAGAACACGATCGCCCCGACGCCCTCGCGGCCGAGCACGTCGAGCAGCCCTTGCTCGATCCACCGGTTCAGCAGCGAGTACGACGGCTGGTGGAGGAGCAGCGGCGTGCCGAGCGCGCGCAGGATCCGGATCGCCTCCTCGGTCTGCCGCGGCGAGTACGAGGAGATCCCGACGTAGAGCGCCTTGCCCGCGCGAACCGCGGCGTCGAGCGCGCCGCACGTCTCCTCCAGCGGCGTCTCGGGATCGAAGCGGTGCGAGTAGAAGACGTCGACGTAGTCGAGGCCCATCCGCCGCAGCGACTGGTCCAGCGAGGCGAGCAGGTACTTGCGCGAGCCCCACTCGCCGTACGGCCCCGGCCACATGTCGTAGCCCGCCTTCGTCGAGATGATCAGCTCGTCGCGGAACGGGCCGAAGTCGTCGTGCAGGTGGCGGCCGAAGTTGCGCTCGGCGGCGCCGTACGGCGGGCCGTAGTTGTTGGCCAGGTCGAAGTGGGTGATGCCGAGGTCGAAGGCCCGGCGCAGGATCGCGCGCTGGTCGGCGAGCGGGCGGTCGTCCCCGAACCCGTGCCAGAGTCCGAGCGAGATCGCCGGGAGCTTGAGTCCGCTGCGTCCGCAGCGGCGGTAGGGCATGCGGCCGTCGTACCGGTCGGGAGCGGGGGCGAACGACACGGCCCCCACGCTACCCCGCGCGGCGGCTCAGCCGTCGTCCTGGCGGAAGGCCCAGCTGACCTCGTCGATCGAGAGGCCGGAGGCGACGCAAGCCAGCAGCTTCATCCGCGCCGCCTGCGGCGAGAGGAAGCCGGCCGGGATGATGTTCGTCCCGCGCAGGTCGCGCTCGGAGCCGGCGTAGCCGTACGTGCCGGTCAGCACGACCCCGCGCTCGGGGCGGCAGTAGGCGACGACCGGGATCCGCTCGGCCGCCTCGCCCCACAGCTCCATGAGCTCGGGTGCGAGGTGGCCGGCGCCCAGCGTGGCGATGACGACGCCGTCGGGATCGGTCTCCAGCGCGGCGCGGGCGAGGGTGCCGTCGTCGCCGGCGCCGGTCGGGATCACCAGCACGCGGCGGTCGAGGTCGGGCGGGTCGAGCGGCGGGTTGCGCGGGATCCGCGACCACAGCGTCGGGTGGCCCTCGGTGACGCGGCCGACCGGGCCGGTCTGCGGCGAGGAGAACGCGGTCAGCGAGGTCGTGTCGGTCTTGCGCGCGCAGCGCGCGTGGTGGATCTCGCCCCCGAAGACGACGAGCACGCCCATGCCGGCCGACTCCCGCGACGCGGCGACGGAGACGGCGTCGAGCAGGTTCGCCGGGCCGTCCGCGCCGGGCGCGCTGGCGGGACGGATCGCGCCGGTGAAGACGATCGGCGCCTCCGCGTCGTGGATGACGTCGCAGAGCATCGCCGTCTCCTCGAGCGCGTCGGTCCCGTGGGTCACGACGACGCCGATGCCGCGCCGCGCGGCGTCGCGCGCCTCGCGGCAGATCAGCAGGCAGTCGGCCAGCGTCAGGTGCGCGCTGGGCACGTTGACGACCTGGCGCGCCTCGAGCCCGTCGCGCTCGCCGAGACCGGGGATCGCCTGCACGAGCTGCTCGGCGTCGAGCGCCGGAGTCGCCGACATGCCCGCACCCGACTGGCCGGCCATGGCGATCGTGCCGCCGGCGCCGAGGATGCGCACGCGGCGCGGAGGGTAGTTGTCGTCACGTGCGCCCAGGACCGCGACCCTAGCAGCGGGCCGCGGTCCCCTTGGCGCCGCTAGCGCTTGCAGGTCCGGTACGTGCGCTTGCCCGTGATCGTCTTGCCGAGCAGCGTCGTCGCGACGATCCGCACCGTCGAGCGGCGCCCGCGCGGCACGTGGGTCAGCGTGGTCGTCCCCGCCGCGGCGGCGCCCGAGCGCTGGCGCACACGCTTGCCGTTGAGGTAGATCGCGACCGTCTTCAGCGCGTCCGCGTTGGGCTGGCGCAGCACCAGCTTCAGCTTCGGCGAGCGGCGGCAGCGGCGCGTGGCCCTGGGCAGCGTGGCGATCGCGCCGAGCTTCGGCGTCGCCTGCTGCAGCGGGCCGATGAGGTCGGAGTCGACGCAGCTCTCGTTCACGTCGGTCGAGCTGCCGTCCGGGGCGATCTTGGGCTGCACGTCGAGCGTCTCCGGCTTGCTGAAGCAGACGCGCAGGAAGCGGCCCTTGGTGGGATCGGCGAGGACGCGGAAGGCCGTGTTGCCGCGATTGATCGGGGTGCACGTCGTGGAGTTGAACCACTGGTGGCCACCCCAGTAGGAGCCGTCGCCCTGCGCGCGAACGCCGTCCCAGGTCAGCTCGCCGATCTGGTGGGTGCAGCTGGGGTCGAACGTCGTCGGGCGGATCACCCAGCCCTTGAACGTGCCGTCCGGCTGGGCCTGCACGGCGATCTGGCCGCCGCTGAACGACCAGACGCCCTCGATGTCGGCGGCGGCCGAGGCCGCCGCGGGCGCGGCGAGCGCCCCCGCGGCGACGGCGGTGGCGGCGAGTCGATGGACCATTGGAGCGCGAGCCTCCCTCAACGAGCTGGTGGGTTCCCTGCCGTTCCGCGCGCCGCCTCCAGCAGCGCGCACAGCTCCAGCCAGCCCACGAAGCGCCGCGGGACCCCGTCGACGTCGCGGACCGAGCCGGCGATCGGCCCGGGTCCGCCGTCGAGGTCCAGCACCACCCGGTGAGCGGGAGCGTCCGGCACGCGGCGATCCTCGCTGGCGGCGCGGACGCTTCGCATCGTGGAGCCACCACGAAGTTCGGTGGCGCCCGCTCCATCGGCGATACTCGCGCTCGTGGCGGCGGGGACACGGACGGCTCGACTGCTGGAGCGCGAGCGCGAGCTGGCAGCGCTCGACGACGCGCTCGCGCGGGTCCGGGCCGGCACGGGCGCCACGGTGGTGATCGAGGGCGCCGCGGGGATCGGCAAGACGCGGCTGCTGCGCGAAGCGGCAGCCAGGGCCGCGACCGGCACGACCGTCCTGCGGGCGACCGGCTCCGCGCTGGAGCGCGAGCTGCCCTACGGCTGCGTCGTCGGCTTGGTCGGACCGGCCCTCGCGACGCTCCCGGCGGACCGGCGCGCGGCGGTGCCCGGCGCGGCGCGGGCGCTGCTGGACGGCGGTGAGCCGCCGGCCGGCCTGAACCCGACGCTGCCGCTGCTCCACGGCCTCCACGCCGTCTGCGCCCAGCTCGCGACCGATCGGCCGCTGCTCGTCGTCCTCGACGACGCCCACGAGGCCGACGCCCCCTCGCTGCGCTTCCTCGCCTACCTGGCCGCCCGCCTGGAGGAGCTGCCGATCGGCGTGCTCGTCGCGGTGCGCGGCGGCGCCGAGCCGACCGACGCCGCCGCCCTGGACGCGGTGCGCAGCGGTGCCGAAATCCTGCGGCCGTGCGCGCTCAGCCCGGCGGGCGTCGCGGAGCAGGTCCGCGACCGCCATCCCGAGGCAACCAACGCGTTCTGCGCCGGCTGCGCCCGCGTGACCACCGGCAACCCGCTCTACCTCACCGCCCTGCTCTCCGCGCTCGACGATGACCGCATCGCCGCCGACGACGCGGGCGCGCAGCGGCTGGAGCGCCTCGGCGTGGAGACGGTCGCCCGCGCCGTGCTCGGACGGATCGCCGCGCTGGGGCCCGACGCCGCCGCACTGGCCGGCGCCGTCGCGATCCTCGGCGACGACGTGCCGCTGCGCACCGCGGTCGCGCTTGCGGGCATCGATCGCGAGGAGGCGCCCGCCGCCGCGGACCGGCTCGCCGCGGCGGACGTCCTGCACGCGGGCCCGACGCTCACCTTCGTCCACCCGATCGTCCGCGAGGCGGTCTACGACGACCTCGGCCCCGCCCGCCGCGCCCGCGACCACCTCCGCGCGGCGCAGCTGATGAGCGATGCGGGGGCGGACGCCGTCGCCGCGCACCTGCTCCGCGCCGAGCCCGCCGGCGAGCCGTGGGCGGTCGAGGCCCTCCGCGCGGCGGCCGCCGCCGCGCGGCGCCGCGGCGCCCCCGACCTCGCCGTGCGCTGCCTGCGTCGAGCGCTCGACGAGGAGCCGGCCCGCGAGGAGCGTGCCGCCGTGCTGCGCGAGCTCGGCGCGGCCGAGGCGCTGATCCACGAGCCCGAGGCGGTCGCGGTCCTCCAGGAGGCGTGGACGCTGGCCGACCGCCCGGCCGAGCGCAGCCGTGTCGCGCTCGAGCTGGGCCGTGCGCTCATCATGCAGGGGCGCCTGGCCGAGTGCGTCGAGGTCTGCGACCGCGCCGGGGCCGACCCGGAGGCGGACCCCGAGCTCCTGCACCGCCTCCAGACCGAGCTGATCGGCGCCGCGCGGCTCGACCTCTCGACCCGCGAGCTGTGCCTGAAGCGGATGGCGCTCGTCGATCCGCAGACGACGGACCGCCTGCTGCTGGCCAACCTCGCCTACGAGCACGCGCTCGCGGGCGAGCCGGCCGCCGCCGGCGCCGCCCTCGCCCTGCGCGCGCTCGACGACGGCGCGCTGCTGGCCGCGGAGACGAGCGACGCGCCCGTGCTGTACCTGGCGACGAACGCGCTGACGCTCTGCGAGCGCTTCGATGCGGCGGAGGCCGCCTTCGCGGAGGTCGTCGCCGAAGCCCACGCCCGCGGCTCGGCCCTCGGCTTCGCGATCGCGTCGTGCTTCCGCGCCGACGCCGCCAACCGCCGCGGCGATCCCCGCGCCGGCCTGGCCCACGCCGAGGCGGCGATCGCCGCGTCCGAAGCCCACGGCTGGGCGCTCGGCCTGCCGATGGCGATCGGCGTCGCCGTCGACGCGCTCGTCGAGCTCGGCGAGCTGGCGACCGCCCAGGCGACGCTCGAACGCGCCCCGCTGACCGCCGGCGAGCTGCCCGACAACGTCTTCTTCACCCCGGTGCTGTTCAGCCGCGGCCGGCTGCGGATCGCCCGCGGCGACCTGCGCGAGGGCCTGGAGGACGTCCTCGAGGTCGGCCGCCGCCAGGACGCCTGGCGCTGCCCGAACCCGTCGGTCCTCCCGTGGCGCTCGACCGCGGCGGAGGCGCTCGTCGTGCTCGGCGACCGCGAGCGGGCGCGTGCGCTGGCGGCCGAGGAGCTGGCGCTCGCGGCGCGCTTCGGCGCGCCGCGCGCACTGACCATGGCGCGGCGCGCCGCGGCGCTGACCGCCGACCCCGGCGAGGCGATCGAGCAGCTCGCGGCCGCCGTCGCCGCGGTCCCGGCGACCGACGCGCCGATCGAGCGTGCCCGCTGCCAGGTCGACCTCGGCGCCGCGCTGCGCCGCAGCGGGCAGCGCCGCGCCGCCCGCGACGAGCTGCGCGCCGCGCTCGACGCCGCGGTCGCGACCGGCGCGCTGGCGCTGGCCGCCCGCGCCGAGGCGGAGCTGCTGGCCACCGGCGCCCGGCCGCGTCGCGTGCGCCTCAGCGGCGCCGACGCGCTCACCCCCTCGGAGCGGCGCGTGGCCGAGATGGCGGCGCGCGGTCTCAGCAACCCGGAGATCGCCCAGCGCCTGTTCGTCACGCGGCGCACCGTCGAGACCCACCTCACGAGCGCGTACCGCAAGCTCGGCGTGAGGACCCGCGAGGAGCTCGGACCGCACCTGACAAGCGCGGCCGACGGCTGACGCCGACCGGAGTCGCCATGATCTGCGACATGGTCCCGTCGCTGGTCGCGTGATGGACGTCGTCCTCGGCATCGACGTCGGCACGACCTCCGCCAAGGCGACCGCGTTCGACGCCGCCGGCGGCGCGCACGGCCATGGCGAGGTCGCCTACCCGTTGCACGAGCCGCGTCCGGGCTGGGCCGAGCAGGACCCCGACGACGTCGCCGCCGCGGCGCTCGCGGCGATCCGGCAGGCCGCCGACCAGGCGCAGGCCGCGGGCGCGACCGTCGCCGGGCTGTCGCTGTCCTCGGCGATGCACGCCGTGGTCGCGCTCGACGGCGCCGACCGCCCGCTCACGCCGCTGCTGACCTGGGCCGACACCCGGGCGACCGCGCAGGCCGACCGGCTGCGCGAGGAGCACGGAGAGCTGCCCGTGCGCACCGGCGTGCCGCTGCAGCCGATGGCGCCGCTGGCGAAGCTCCGCTGGCTGCGCGAGGAGGCACCCGAGACGTTCGCCGCGGCGAGGCGCTTCGTCGGCGTCAAGGAGCTCGTCGTGCATCGGCTCACCGGGGCCTGGGCGCTCGACCACTCCGTCGCGTCGGGCACCGGGCTGCTGGCGATCCGCGAGCTCGCCTGGGACGCCGAGGCGCTCGCGCTCGCCGGCGTGCAACCCGGTCGCCTGGCCCCGCTCGTGCCGGCCGACCACGAGCTCGTCCTGCGCGCCGACGTCGGCCTCCCCCGGGGCACGCCGGTGATCGTGGGCGCCGGCGACGGCCCGCTGGCCAACCTCGGCATCGGCGCGGTGCGGCCCGGGATGGCGGCGATCTCGATCGGCACGAGCGGTGCCCTGCGGGTGATCGTCGAGCAGCCGACGCCCGATCCCCAGGGGCGCCTGTTCTGCTACGCGCTGACACCGGGGCGCTGGGCGGTCGGCGGGGCGATCAGCAACGGCGGCGCCGTGCTCCGGTGGGCCGGCGACGCGCTCGCCCCCGACCTCGGGCCGCCCGCCGCGGAGGCGCTGCTGGCGCTCGCGCGGACCGTCCCAGCGGGCAGCGAAGGGCTGATCATGCTGCCGTACCTGCTGGGCGAGCGGGCCCCGCACTGGAGCGCGCAGCCAGGCGGCGCCTACGTCGGGCTGACGCGGAGCCACGGCCGCGGGCATCTGATCCGGGCGGCGATCGAGGGCGTCTGCCTGCAGCTCGCGCTCGTGCTGGCCGCCGTCCGCGACGCCGGCAACGAGGTCCGGGAGCTCCGCGCGACCGGCGGCTTCGCCCGCAGCGCCCTGTGGCGCCAGATCCTGACCGACACGCTCGGCGCCCCGGTCGGCTTCCCCGCCGGCCCCGAGGGCTCGGCCTTCGGCGCCGCGCTGCTGGGCATGGAGGCGCTCGGCCTGATCGGCTCGATCGAGCGCGCCGCCGATCTGCTGCCGATCGAGCAGCGGCTGGAGCCCGATCCCGAGGCGGCCGCCACCTACGCCGAGTTGCTGCCGATCGTCGCCTCGCTCTCCCCCGCGCTCGCGCCCGCGCTCCGCCGCCTGCACGGGCGCGGCTGAGCGCCGCCGCTCACTCGGTGCCGCTGACGTCCTCGACGGCCTCCCACGCCCCGTGGAACGGCGTGGGCTCCTTCTCGCCCGTGGCGATGCGATGGCCGATCCCCACCGCGACGATCGAGAGCAGGACGATCGCCAGCGTCAGCGCCACCGGGTGGCGCGGCGCGTGGCCGCCGCTGCGCAGCACGAGCATCGACTTCAGCAGCTTGGCCGCCTTGGCCAGGTAGAGCACCTGCAGGACGCGAGCGCCCATCAGCGTCGACAGCGCGCGGGCGGCCAGCAGCCCTTCGAGCACCTGCGTGAGCGCCGGCAGCGTGAGCGCCAGCACCGCCAGTCCGAAGAGGTGGCCGCGAATCCACGCCCCGCGGTCGGCGACGACGGCGATCATGATCACCGCCTCGGCGAGGAAGACCAGCCAGATCGCCCAGGACAGCACCACGGCGACGACCTCCAGCGGCCGGCTGAGCTCGGAGAAGTAGAGGAAGACGGTCGGCAGCGCCGCCCAGGCGGCGGCCAGGACGGGACGGCGCAGGCGGCGCTCCCAGCGCGCGCCGCGCGGGTCGGTGTGGGGATCGATCGCGGCCATGCGGCGGCGCAGCGTAGGGCCGCCGCCTCAGGGAAAGGTGAAGGCGGCTAGGAGGCCCGCCAGACGAGCAGCATGCCGTCGCCGACGGTGAGCAGCGCGTTGCGGACCCGCGCGTCGGCCTGGACGAGGTCGTTGAAGGCGGCGACCGGATCCCCTGGCTCGAGCACGGCGCCGCCGCGCAGGACGTTGTCGAACACCATGATCCCGCGGGGCGCGAGCAGCGGCAGCACGAGCTCGAAGTAGGCCGGGTAGTCGGGCTTCCAGGCGTCGACGTAGGCGACGTCGAACGGTCCCTCGAGCTCGTGCAGCAGCGAGAGCGCATCGCCCTCTACGAGCGTCACGCGATCGCCGTGCGGCGTGGCGGCGAGGTGCTCGCGGGCGATCGCCGCGTTGGCCGGGTCGGCCTCGATCGTCGTGACGGTGCCGCCGTGCGCGAGCGCGGCGGCCATGACGAGCGCACCGAAGCCGGTGAACGTGCCGACCTCCAGCACGCGGCGGGCGCCGCCGACGGCGATGAGCGCCTCGAGGATGCGCGCCTCGACGAGGCCGCTCATCATGTTCGGCCGCGTGGTGCCGGCGCGGGTGGCGGCGGCGACCGCCTCGAGGCCGGCGTCCAGCGCGGTGGTGTGGTCGGCCGCGTAGCGGGCGATGCGGGGATCGACGAGGTCCATGGGCTACGACATACCACGCGCGGGCGGCCGCGCAGCGCGGTCGCTCCTAGGATCCCGGACCGTGCTGCTCATCGCGCCCGACTCATTCAAGGGAACCTACGGCGCGGCCGCGGTCGCCGCCGCGATCGGCCGGGGCGTCGGCGCCGACGCCGACCTCTGCCCGGTGGCCGACGGCGGCGAGGGGACGATGGAGATCGTCGTCGCCGCGTGCGGCGGCCGGACCACCGAGGTCCGCGTGCACGACCCGATCGGCCGGCCGATCGTCGCCCCGCTCGGCTGGATCGACGACGGCGCCACCGCGATCGTGGAGATGGCCGCCGCATCCGGGTTGGGCCTGGTCGCGCCGGAGGAGCGCGATGCCGAAGCCGCGTCGACGGCCGGCACCGGCGAGCTGATCGCCGCCGCGGCCGCGCAGGGCGCCCGGCGGATCGTCGTCACGGTCGGCGGCAGCGCGACGACCGACGGCGGGGCCGGCGCGATCGCCGCGATCGCCCGTGCCGCCGCGGACGACGCGCGCGGGCGGAGCGAGCGGGCCGGCGCCGCCGCGGGCAGCGCACCCGCCGCGCGCGGGCTCCGCGGCGCCGAATTGATCGTGGTCTGCGACGTCACTACGCCGTTCGAGCGGGCCGCGGTCGTCTACGGGCCGCAGAAGGGCGCCGACGCGGCCGCCGTGGAGCGGCTGACCGCGCGGCTGCACGCCCAGGCGGCGGCGCTGCCCCGCGACCCGCGCGGGGTGCCGATGACCGGCGCCGCGGGTGGGCTCTCGGGCGGGCTGTGGGGCGCGCTCGGCGCACAGCTCGTGCCCGGCGCGCCGTGGGTGCTGGACGCGCTGGACTTCGACGCGCGCCTGGCCCGCGCCGACGCCGTGGTCGTCGGCGAGGGCCGCCTGGACCACCAGACGCTGGAGGGCAAGATCGTCGGCGAGATCGCGGCGCGCTGCGCGCGCGCCGGCAAGCCGCTGCACGCGGTCGTCGGGTCGTGCGCGCTGTCCCCCGACGAGGTCGCGCGCCTCGGGCTCGCCTCGGTCCACGTGGCCACCGACCTGCCCGCGCTGGAGGCGGCGGGCCGGGCGCTGGCGACGGGCTAGCGGACCCGCTCGGCCCCGGTGTACACATTCACGCGCCCGTGCCGGGCGAAGCCCGCGAGCGTCATGCCGCGATCGGCGGCGAGGTCGACCGCCAGCGAGCTCGGGGCGCCGACGCCGACGAGGATCGGCGCCCCCGCCACCGCCGCCTTCTGCACCAGCTCGAACGACAGCCGGCCGCTGACGCAGAGCACGTGGCCGCTGAGCGGCACCAGACCGTCGCGCAGCGCCCGGCCCACGACCTTGTCCATCGCGTTGTGGCGCCCCACGTCCTCGCGCGCCAGCACCAGCTCGCCGTCGGCCGTGAACAGGCCGGTGGCATGGATCCCGCCGGTGCGCTCGAAGGTCGGCTGGCGCAGGCGGTCGGGCAGCGCGGCGAGCAGCTCGCGGTCGATCGTCGGCCCCGGCCCCAGCGCGGGCGCATGGACCGCGACCTCCTCGAGCGAGCCCTTCCCGCAGACCCCGCACGACGAGGTCGTGTAGAAGCGGCGGGCGCCCGGATCGCGGGTCAGCGGCCCGGCGACCTCGATCGTGTTGTTGGCGAAGTCCTCGGTGAGCCCGGCGCCGCGTGGTCCGTCGATGAGCCCCTCGCCGAAGAGGAAGCCGAGCGCCAGCTCCTCGTCGTGGCCCGGGGTGCGCATGGTGACCGTGAGCGCGCGCCCGTCCACGCGGATCTCCAGCGGCTCCTCGACCGCGACCTCGTCGCGGCGGCCGTCGTGCTCGACGACGGCCACCATCCTGTCGTCCATGTGGACGAGCCTAGATCAGTCGCCCGCGAGCGCCGGCGTGCGCGCCGGCTCCTCGCTCACCGGCCGCACGTCGACGGCCATCACCTTGTACTCCGGGCACGAGGTGTTGACGTCGGCCGACTGGCCGATGAGCGCGTTCGTCCGTACCTCCGGGAAGTGGAAGGCGGTGAACACGTTCCCCGGCTCGATCCGCTCGGTGACGTGCGCCGTGACCTCGATGCGCCCGAACGGCGAGCGCACGGAGACCACGTCGCCGTCGGACACCCACAGCCGCTCGGCGTCCTGCGGATGGATCTCGAGGACGTCGCTGGGCAGCAGGTCGAGATTGCCCGTGCGCCGCGTCATCGTGCCGGCGTTGTAGTGCTCCAGACGCCGCCCGGTGACGAGGATCAGCGGGAACTCGTCGCTGGCCTCACTGCCCGGCGGCCGGTAGGGCAGCGCCGCGAAGTGGCCCAGGCCGCCCTCGCGCACGAACGTCTCCTCGTAGAGGATCGGCGCGTCCGTCCCGTCGGCCGCCACCGGCCACTGCAGGCCGGTCCGGCCCAGCCGCTCGTACGACACGCCGGCGAAGTTCGGGCTCAGCCGGGCGATCTCGTCCATGACGTCCGACGGCGTCTCCCAGCCCATGTCGTGGCCGAGCGCCTTCGACATCGTCGTGAGGATCTCGAAGTCGGTCTTCGCGCCGCCGGGCGGCTCGATCGCGGGCTGCACGAGCTGGATGCGCCGCTCGGCGTTGATGAACGTGCCCTCCTTCTCCAGGAAGGCGGCAGCCGGCAGGATCACGTCGGCGTACTTCGTCGTCTCGGTCTCGAAGATGTCCTGGCAGACGAGGAACTCCAGCGACTCCAGCGCGTGGACGACGTGGCTGGTGTTCGGATCGGTCTGCGCGGGGTCCTCGCCGAAGATGTACATCGCGCGCAGGTCGCCGCCGATCGCCGCGTCGAACATCTGCGGGATCGTGTAGCCCTTCTCGCGCGAGAGCGCCACGCCCCACGCCCGCTCGAACGAGCGCGCCGTCGCCTCGTCGCTCACCGATCGGTAGTCGGTGTACGTGTCGGGCAGCGCGCCCATGTCGGACGAGCCCTGGACGTTGTTCTGGCCGCGCATCGGCAGCAGCGCCGAGCCGGGCCGGCCGACCTTGCCGCACATCATCGCCAGGTTGCACAGCAGCTGGACGACCTCGGAGCCGTACTTGTGCTCGGTGACGCCCAGGCCCCAGATGAGGCTGGCCTCGCCCGCCTCGCCGTAGACGTGGGCGGCGCGCTCCAGGTCGGCGGCCGGCACCCCGGAGATCCGCTCCACCTCGGCGGGCGTGTAGTCCTCGATGAGGTCGCTGACCACCTCGAAGCCCTCGGTGCGCCGCTCGATGAAGCCCAGGTCCATGAGCCCGTCGCGCTGCACCACGTGGCAGAGACCGAGGACGACGGCGGCGTTCGTGCCGGGCCGCGGCGCCAGGTGCAGGACGCCGTACTGCGACAGCTCGATCCGGCGCGGGTCGATCGTCACCAGCTGCATGCCGCGGATCGCCGCCTGCTTGATGCGCGCGCCGGCGACCGGGTGCGCCTCGGTCGGGTTGGCGCCGATGACGATCGCCGCGTCGGCACGGTCGATGTCGGCGAACGAGCCGGTCGCGCCCGACAGGCCGAACGCCTTGCGCAGCGCGAACGAGGTCGGCGAGTGGCACACGCGCGAGCAGTTGTCGATGTTGTTCGTGCCGATCGCGGCGCGCATCATGCGCTGCATCGCGTAGCAGTCCTCGTTCGTCGCGCGCGAGGAGGCCAGGCCGGCGATCGCGTCGGGCCCGTGCTGGCCCTTGATGCGCAGCAGCTCGGAGGTGACGCGGTCGATCGCCTCCTCCCAGGTGGCGATCCGAAACGCGCCGTTCTCCTTGATGAGCGGCGCGGTGAGCCGCTCGCGGTGGCGCGCGAACTGGTGGGCGAAGCGGCCCTTGAGGCAGGTGTGGCCGAGGTTGGCGGGGCCGTCGAGCGCGGGGCTGATCGAGGCGATCTTGCCGCCGCGAGCGTGCGCCTCCAGGCGACAGCCGACGCCGCAGTAGCCGCAGGTGGTGGTGACGGTGGAGTCGAAGCGCGGGTCGGTCATCGGGTGCTCACCTCGGGTTCGAGGGCCAGGAGGGTCAGCTCGGTGATGGCGCCGGTCGGGCAGGTGTCGGCGCAAGCGCCGCAGGCGACGCAGGCCGACGCGCGGAAGCCCTCGTCGAGGCCGGCCGCGATGTTGGCCTGGAAGCCGCGGCCGGTCGCGGTCAGCGCGAACGTGCCCTGCACCTCGTCGCAGGCGCGCACGCAGCGTCCGCAGGAGATGCACAGCTCGTGGCGCAGCGCCAGGTACGGGTGGCGCTCGTCGTGGTCGGCGACGTGCTGCTTGCCGGTCCAGCGCGACTCGGTCACGTCGAGCTGGCGCGCGACCGCGGCCAGCTCGGTGTGGGCCGCCGGCGCCTCGGGGAGCTCGGAGAGGACCAGCTCGACGACGGCGCCGGCGACGCGGCGCGCGGTCGTGTCGTGCGTGTCGACGACCATCCCGTCACGGACCGGCGTGGTGCAGGACGGCAGCGGGTTGGGCGCTCCCTCGACCCCGACGAGGCAGACGCGGCAGGCGCCGAACGGGTCCTGGCGCTCGTCGAAGCAGAGCGTCGGGATCGTCGTGCCCAGCGCGCGGGCCGCGTCGAGGATCGTCGTGCCGGGCTCGACCTCGGTCGTGACGCCGTCGATGGTGATCGAGATCATGCGAGCCCCAGCTCGTCGGGGAAGTGGGCGATGAGCGAGCGGATCGGCGCCGGCATGCCGCCGCCGTGCGCGCACAGCGAGCCGAGCTCCAGCGTCTCCAGCAGCGCCTCGAGCTTGGCCCGGTCGACGGGCGCGCCGTCGGCGAACAGCTCCACGCCGCGCTGCATGCCGATCCGGCACGGGAAGCACTTGCCGCAGCTCTCCGCGGCGCCGAAGTGCAGCAGGTGGCGGGCGACGTCGCGCATGCTCGTCGTCTCGTCGAAGGCGACGATCCCGCCGTGGCCGACCATGCAGCCGACGGCGGCCAGGTCGGCGAAGTCGAAGCGCGTGTCGAGCAGGTGGCCGGGCAGGATCCCGCCGAGCGGCCCGCCGATCTGCAGCGCCTTGATCGCGTGGCCGTCGACGAGGCCGCCGGCGACCTCTTCGCACAGCTCGCGCATCGTCATGCCGAACGGCACCTCGTAGACGCCGGGGCGGACGAAGCGCTCGTTGAAGCAGACGAGCTTGGAGCCGGCGGTGCCGTCGGGGCTGAGGTCGCGGTAGGCCTGCGCCGACGCGCGCGCGATGAACGGGATGTTGCACAGCGTCTCGACGTTGTTGACGACCGTCGGCATGCCGTGCACGCCGCGCTGAGCCGGGAACGGCGGGCGCGCGGAGACGGTGCCGCGCAGCCCCTGGAGACAGGCCAGCAGCGCGGTCTCCTCGCCGACGACGTAGGAGCCGGCGCCCTCGACGATCGTCACGTCGAACGCGAATCCGGAACCGAGGATGTCGTCGCCGAGCAGTCCCTCGGCGCGCGCGGCGGCCGCGGCGGCCTCCAGCGCGGGCTTGGAGAGCGGGTACTCCGAGCGGGTCAGGACGAAGCCGTGGTCGGCGCCGACCGCGTAGCCGGCCAGGGCCATGCCCTCCAGCAGCAGCGCCGGGTTGCGCTCCATGAGGACCTTGTCGATGTAGGAGCCGGGATCGCCCTCGTCGCCGTTGGCGACGATGAACTTCTGCTCGCCGGACGACGCGCGAGCGAACTCCCATTTCGTGCCGGCCGGGAAGCCGGCGCCGCCGCGACCGCGGACGTCGGCGGCCTTGACCTCCTCCAGCAGCGACTCGGGCGTGGCGCTCGTGAGGGCCACGCGCAGGCCCGACCAGTCGCCGGGCTGCGTGAGCACGGGCGTGGGCAGCAGGCTGACGGGCGCCGGCTCGGCGGCGGCGACCGCGGCGCCGGCGAGGACGCGCTCGACCACGCCCGGGCCGGCGTCGATCACGTCCCCGACGCGAACGGCGGGCGACGCGTGGCAGAAGCCGAGGCAGACGGTCTCGGCCAGCGAGACGTCGCCGTCGTCGCTGCGCTCCCCGAGCTGGAGGCCGAGGCCGTCGCGCAGCGCGTCGACGTGGGCGTCGCGCGTGGCGGCGAAGCAGGCCGTGCCGGTGCAGACGCGCACGTGCCGGCGACCGCGGGGCTGGATGAGGTCGTCGTAGAAAGTGGAGACGCCGTAGACGGCGGCCTCGGGCAGCCCGGACCGCTCGGCCGCGACGCGACGATCATCGTCGGTGATCGTGCCCCGCGCATCCATGGCCTCCTTGAGGACCTCGAGAGCGGTAGGGGCATCCTGCCCGTGATGACGACGGATGAGCTCGACGAGGTTCTTGGACATGAATGACTCGCATGCATCATGGATGGCGGCGACCGCCGCGTCCAAGCGTTCAGCTGGATGAGCCGATAACCACGATTTATGATGGCGGCATGCATCTGCGTCAGCTGGAGTACCTGGTGGCGCTCGACCAGGAGCGTCACTTCGGCGCGGCGGCCCGCGCCTGCCACGTCTCCCAGCCGGCGCTGTCGACCGCCGTCCGCGCCCTGGAGCGTGAGCTCGGCGTGCCGCTCGTGCGCCGCGGCGCGCGCTTCGAAGGGTTCACCGAGGAGGGCGAGCGCGTGCTCGTCTGGGCGCGCCGCGCGCTCGTCGACATCCAGTCGCTGACGCAGGAGGTCGGCCGGCTGCGCAGCGGCCTGGAGGGGACGCTGCACCTGGGCGTCATCCCCACCGCGCTGACCGCCACGACGCTCGTCACCCAGCGCTTCCGACGCCACCACCCGCGAATGCGCATCCAGGTGCGGTCGATGACCTCGCGGGAGATCGCCCACGGCCTGGCCGACGGCGAGCTCGAGGCGGGGATCACCTACCTCGACAACGAGCCGCTCGCCGACGTCGACGCGCTGGGCCTGTGGCGTGAGAGCTACCTGCTCGTCTGCCCCGACGAGATGCTCCCCCGCGAGTCGGCGACGATCAGCTGGACCGCGGCCGCCGCGCTCTCGCTCTGCCTGCTGACCGAGGACATGCAGCACCGACGGATCGTCAACGCCGCGTTCGCGCAGGCCGGCGCGACGCCGCACCCGGTCCTCGAGACGAACTCGATCTCGACGCTCATCGCTCACGCCCACGCCGGGCTGGCCGCGGTCACCGCGCAGTCGTGGCTCACGGTCCACCCGCTGCCCGACGGGCTGCGCGCCGTGCCGCTCGTCCGGCCGACCGTCTCCCACGTCGTCGGCCTCGTGACCTCCTCGGCCAAGCAGCAGACCCCCGTGGTGGCCGAGCTCATGAGCCTCTTCGAGCCGCAGGAGCTGGACGCGGCGTTCGTGCTCGACGAGCGCAGCACGGCCGTCGAGGCCACGGCGAGGAGATGAGCGTCGGCGTCCTCGTCGACCGGCTCAGGTGCCGCCGCGACCGACCTCGTCGCGCTCGAGCGAGGCCGCGCCGAGCACCGCAGCAGCGTGCGCGATCCCGGCGGCGAGGTCGAAGCGTGCGGTGAAGCCGAGCTGCTCTCGGGCGGCCGACCCATCCAGGATGCCGGCATACGCCGGCACGAGGTGGCCGGCCGCAGCGCCGGCGGTGCCGTCGGGCACGACCCGCACGCGCGGCGGCGCGACACCCTCGACCGCGGCGATCGCGTCCACCACGTCGCGCGGGCTGGAGCCGACGCCGGTGCCGATGTTGAAGCGCCAGTCACGCGTGCGCTGCGCCACGCAGGCGAGGTGCACCGCGCGGCCCGCGTCCGCGTTGGAGAGGAACTCGTCGAGCGCATCCGCGTAGGTGGAAGCGCCATAGACCGCCTCCACCGTCTGGCCGGCGAGTGCACCCGCGATCAGCCCCGCGGGCGCGCTCCCGGCGCCGCGCTTGCCGGGACCGTAGGTGCTGGCGAAGCGCAGCGCGAGGAAGTCGACGCCGAGGTGCTCGCGGTAGTACGCGCCGATCTGCTCGGCAGCCAGCTTCGTGATCCCGTAGAGATCGATCGGGACCGAGGGGTAGCCCTCCGCAACCGGCGCATAGGTGGGCGCCGCGTGACGTCCCGTGAACGGCGCGTACGCGCTCTTCGTGCTGCCGAACACGACGCGCGGCACCCCGAGCGAGCGCGCGATCTCCAGCACATGTGTGGTCGCATCGATCACGCGGCGCACGCCGGCCAGCGGGTCAGGGCGCGTGCCGAAGCCGACGTCCATCCTCCAGGGCTTGGCGCCCGCGAGATGGGCGATGACGTCCGGCGCGGCGCGGCGGACGGCGTCCATCAGCGCAAGGGGGTGCTCGATGTCCACCTCGAACCGCTCGATCCGGCCGGCGAGCCCGCCAAGGATCGCGTCGCCGGTGCGCGCCCGGCCGCGGGTCAGCAGGATGGGCACGTCGCCGGCCTCCGCGATCGCGCGCACCGCCCACGCGCCGGTCGGGCCGGTACCGCCCGTCACGAGGATCCGCCGCGGTGCCGTCACGACGCGAACGCGTGGGGATAGTGCTCGCGAGCCGCCGCTTCGCTGACGTAGCCCTCGCGCACATCGACGTGCACGGCCCCGGGGTCGCGCTCCTCCGGGGGGCCGTAGCCACCGCCCCCGCCCGAGCGAAACGTCACGACGGAGCCCCTCGCGATCGGCACGCCCGTCGCCTTCGCGAGCGGGATCACCGTGCCGTCGGGTCGCCGCAGCTCGCCGGCGTTGGCCCGGCCAGGCAACCCACCGGCCAGCCCCCAGGGCGGCTGCTTCGTCCGGTCGACGGTCGAGACCGCGAACGCGTCCTCGAGGAAGCGGAAGACCAGATCGAGGCCGAGACCGCCGCGATGACGTCCCGGCCCGCCCGAGTCGCACGCCAGCTCGCAGCGTTCCATGATCCATGGGTAACGCGCCTCCCACGCCTCCAGCGGCGCCAGTCGCGTCGCGGCGGCGACGTGGTGCTGGCGAGCGCTCTGTCCGTCGCCGTGGATGCTCGCGCCATGGCCGATCGGATGGGGCGAGCCCGCGGCCCAGAATGCGCCGGTCTGCTCGCGAACGCCGTACCAGATCGCCGAGCACAGGTCCCCGCCGGAGGAGGCGCAGACGGCCGCGGGCATCGCATCGGCGACCGCGTTGAGCACCGCCTCGGTGGCTTGCAGCGCAGGCCAGCCGTAGAGGAAGCACGGCGAGGGCGAGAGCGCATGGAACATCGATCCCGGCCGGGAGATCACCTCGACGGCACGGAAGTGGCCCTCGTTGGGCGACTCGCCGCCGCCGGCCAGCATGGTCATGATCATCCTGGCGACCGAGACGGTCGAGGCGATCGGACAGTTGACCGGGCCCGCCTGCGCGTCGGGGGCGCCGCTGAAGTCGAGCGTGGCACGCGAGCCGGCGATCTCCAGCACGACCTCGAACGCGACCGGGTCGGGCGTCACGCCGTTGTCGTCCATCTCGCCGTGCCCTCGCCAGCGGCCGTCGGGCAGCCGCTCGAGGTAGCTGCGAACGATCGCCTCTCCGTGGTCGTACATGCGTTCCACGCAGGCGCTGAACGTCTCGAGCCCGTAGCGCCGCACGAGCCGCACCAGCTCGCGCTCCCCGGCCCGCACGCCCGCGACCTCGGCGTTGATGTCGCCGGCGACGAAGCTGGGCATCCTCGAGTTCGCCTTCGCCATCTTGAGGATGTCCTGGACCAGCTCCCCGCGACGGTAGAGCTTGACGCCCGGGAAGATCACGCCCTCCTGGAAGACGTCGGTCGTGTCGGTGCAGTAGACCGCCTTCGCGCCGATGTCCATCCAGTGCGCCTTGATGGCCGCGTAGCCGATCAGCTCGCCGCCGTCGGGCAGGAAGACCGGCTGGATGACCGCCGCGTCCTGTGGATGCGAGCCGGTGCGGTAGGGATCGTTGATCAGCAGCACGTCGCCCGGGTCCAGCGCCTCCTCGCCGCCGGCCTCGGCGACGGCGGCCTCGATGCAGAAGCCCATCGTCCCGATGAAGAACGGGAGGCTCGGCGCCTGCGCGAGCAGGCGCATGCGCCGGTCGTAGAGCACCGCTGCGAAGTCGAGGACCTCGTAGATGATCGGCGTCATCGCGGTGCGCACGAGCGTCTGCTTCATCGCCTGGGCGGCGGCGGCGAGGCCGTGCCGGATGACCTCGGTGGTGATCGGGTCGGCCTGCGCGGTCATCGCGGCTCCCTCGTATCGGTGATGTGCAGCAGCCCTCCGTCTCCCCGACGCGCGACGAACTCCGCGTCGAGGTACGTGGTGGTCGACGGCTCGGTGACGATCGCCGGCCCGGCGACGCCCGCGGCGTCGACCGCCGTGCGCTCGATCAGCCGGAACCGCATCAGCTCCGCGCGCGTGAACGACCACGCAGCGACGGTGGGCGCCGGCGGGCCGTCTCCCGGTCCCACGTCGCGGCTGCCGGCCTCCCCGCCGGGCGCGGGTCGCGGCAGTGGGCGACGGATCGTCGCGCGCAGCGACACGCACTCCAGCGTCTCGTCGATCGTGTGGCCGAACGCTCGTGCGTACTCGTCGGCGAACGCAGCGCGGATCTCGTCGAGACCCACCATGAGCGCGCCGTCGTCGCCGCACGGGACCGCGACGGTGAGCGTGTGCTCCTGGCGCGCGTAGCGCAGGTCGAGCGCGAGCTCCGGCCGATATCCGTCGTCGTCGGCCACGCGCCGGCGCAGCTCGGCGATCAGCCTGTCGGCGAGCTCGTCGAGCACCGGGATCGCGACGTCGTCGAGCGCCATGATGTGCGTCTGGGCCATCGTGTGCGTGAGGTCGGCGCCGAGCAGACCCCAGGCCGAGAAGATCCCGGCGTGCGGCGGCACGACGACCTCGCGCAGCTCCAGCTCCCGGGCGAGGAGGGTGGCGAACAGCGGGCCGGCGCCGCCGAACGCCATCAGCACCGCATCGCGCGGGTCACGTCCGCGCTCGACCGTGATCTCGCGGATCGCGCTCGCCATGCTCGCGGCCGAGATCGTCACGATCCCCCGGGCGACCTCCGCAACGGACAGGCCGAGCGCCGCACCGAGCGGCGCCAGCGCTCGCTCCGCGCGATCCCCGTCGAGCACCAGCCCCTGCGCCACCCGACCCTCGCCGAGCATGCCGAGGACGAGCGCGGCGTCGGTGACGGTCGCGTGCTCGCCGCCACGCCCATAGCACGCGGGTCCCGGAACCGCGCCCGCGCTCTGGGGGCCGACGCGCAGCAGCCCGCCGGCGTCGACGCTCGCGAGCGAGCCTCCGCCGGCGCCGACCGAACGGACGTCGACCCACGGGCTCTGCACCGGCATCCCCTCCACGGCGCCCTCGTACATCAGCGCCGGGCTCCCCTCCGTGATCAGGGAGGTGTCGAAGCTCGTCCCGCCGACGTCGGCCGTGATGACCGCGGACAAGCCGTGAAGGCGCGCGAGCTCCGCCGCGCCTTGGGCGCCCGCGACCGGCCCGGACATGATGGTCTCGAACGGGCGCTCCTCCGCCTCGGCGAACGTCATGGCACCGCCGCCCGAGCGCGTGACGACCGCGGTGCCCGAGAAGCCACGCTCGCGGAGTCGGCGCTCCAGCGTGCGCAGGTAGCGGCGCATCAACGGCCGGACGTAGGCATCGATGACGGTGGTCGAGGTGCGTTCGTACTCGCGATACTCGCCGGAGATGCGATGCGAGAGCGCGATCTCGCCCCGGAAGCCGAAGCGCCGCAGCGCCGCCTCGGCGGACAGCTCGTGCTCCGGCGCGGCGTAGGCGTTCATGAACGCGATCGCGATCGCCGCGACGTCCTCGGCCGCGAACCTGGCGAGCGCCTCGCGCACGTCGTCTTCCTCGAGCGGCGTCCGAACCGTGCCGTTCGCGAGCATGCGTTCGGTGACGGGCAACCGCAACCGGCGGGGCACGAGCGGCGCTGGGGCGCGCCAGAAGAGGTCGAAGGGCTCGGCGCGATCGCCCCGCCCGACCTCGAGCACGTCCCGGAAGCCACGCGTCGCGAGCAGGCCGACGCGCGCGCCGCGCCGCGTGATCAGCGCGTTGAGTCCCGCCGTCGTCGCGTGGAGGAAGTAGACGGCCGCGGCGAGCTCCTCGCCCGACAGCGCGGCGGCGATCGCCGTGAGCACGCCGTCCTCCGGCGCGGCGGGCGTCGTCGGCGTCTTGGCGACGCGGACCTCGCCGGTCGCATCGTCGGAGAAGATGAGGTCGGTGAACGTCCCGCCGACGTCCACCGCGAAGCGGGTCGCCACTGCGCTGCCGCTCAGCCGCACGCGGGGACGAAGCGGTTCGCCGGGCGGGGGATCCCGAGGCTGTCGCGGAGCGTCCGGCCCTCGTAGTCGGCATGGAAGACCCCGCGCCGCTGCAGCTCGGGCACGACCAAGTCGACGAAGTGGCCCAGCGAGTCGCTCGCGTCGGCGAAGGTGACGTTGAAGCCGTCCGCGGCCTCCGCCTCGACCCACGCCTCGATGTGGTCGGCGATCTCCTGCGGCCCACCGGCGATCGCCCCCGTGCGTGCCGCGACCTGCATGAGCTGGCGGATCGTGAGCTGCTCCGCCCTCGCCTTGTCGACGAAGTACTGCTGGCGTGTGCGCGATCCGAGCTCGGTCTGCGGGATCTCGGGCACGGGGCCGTCGAGCGGATGGCCGGACAGATCCGTCTCGATCAGCGACCTGAGCTGGGCCATCCCCACCGCCGGGTCGACGAGCGCGTCGAGTCGCGCGAGCCGCTCATCGGCCTCGCCCTGGGTGCGGCCGACGACCGCGATCAGCGCCGGCATCACCTTCACCTGCTCGGGCTCGCGCCCCGCCGCCGCGACCAGCTCCTTCACCTCGCGGTAGAACGCCCTGGCTTGGCCGAGGTCGGATTGCAGCGTGTAGATCACGTCCGCGATGCGCGCGGCGAAGGCCCGGCCCACGGGAGAGGAACCCGCCTGCGCGATCAGCGGATGCCCTTGCGGCGGGCGGCTCACCGTCAACGGCCCGGCGACCGACAGGAACCGTCCACGGTGGTCGAGCTGGTGGAGCTTGTCGAGGGTGAAGTACGTGCCGGACGCCTTGTCGCGCACGAACGCGTCGTCCTCCCAGCTGTCCCACAGCCCGGTGACGACGTCGAAGAACTCCGCGCCGCGCTCATAGCGCAGCGCGTGATCCATGTGCTCGTCGAAGCCGAAGTTGACCGACTCCGCCGGGGTGCCCGACGTGACGACGTTCCACCCAGCGCGCCCGCCCGAGAGATGATCCAGCGACGCGAGCTTGCGCGCCACGTGGAACGGCTCGTTGTACGTCGTGCTCGCCGTCAGCAGCAGGCCGATGCGCTCGGTGCAGGCGCTGAGCGCAGCCATCAGCGTGAACGGCTCGTAGCGGACGCCCTTCGCCGTCCGGCTCAGCGCCTGGGGCTCCAGCGAGTGGCGGATCGCGAGCGTGTCGGCGAGGAACAGCCCGTGGAACTTCCCGCGCTCGGCCGTCTGCGCCATCGCGCGGATCGCGGAGAAGTCCATCGTCGGGTCGTCGGGCGCGGCGGGATCGCGCCATGCTGTCAAGTGCATCCCGCCCCACTCGGGAAAGAGGAACAGGATCGCCTGCCGCTTCTCAGCCATGCTCGCCTTCCTTCTGCGGTTGCGCGGTGGTGTTCTCCTCCAGGACCGACGACCGGGCCGCCTGTGCCTTCATGCGCGCTCGGCGGCGCTTGGTCCCCAGCACGGCGATGGTCACCGCGCCGATCAGGGCCACGCCGTTGAAGAGATCGGTGACCCAGAGCTGGCCGCCGGCGAGCTGCAAGCCCTTCACACCGGTGGCGAGCAGGTAGATGGCCACCACGGTTCCCCACACGTTGAACCGGCCGAGCTTGATCTGCGTCGTGCCCAGGAAGCAAGCGGCGAACGCGGGCAGCAGGTACGGCGGTCCGAGCGCCGGCGATACCTGGCCGATCTTCGACGCCACCAGCGCACCCGCCAGCGCGGAGATCACGCCGGCGACCACCAGCGCGCCGAACACGTGTCGACGGGTGCGCACGCCCGCCAGCCGTGCGGCGTCGGCGTTGGCCCCGGTCGCGTTCAGGCGCCGCCCGACGGGGGTGTGCTCGAGCACGTACCACGCCAGCAGCACGACGACGAACGCATAGACGGTAACCTTGGGAATCCCCGCGACGTCGCCGCTCGCGACGCCCTGGAAGGCGTCCGAGAGTGGGCCGATGAACTGGTTGTCGCTGACGCGCGCCGTGATCGCGAGCAGGACCGAGCTCATGCCGAGCGTCGCGATGATGCTGTCGACCCCGAGCAGGACCAGCGCTCCGTTCGCGGCGCCGATCGCCGCGCCGAAGCCCAGCGTCAGGAGCACCGCGGCAACCCAGCCGACGCCTGCGTGCACCTGGAGCGCCGCGCACACGACGGCGCTCGCGCCGAGGTTCTGCGCGCACGAGAGATCGAACTGGCCGGCCGACAGCGCGACGAGGATGCCGAGCGCGAGGATCAGCGTGACCGCCTGGTCAGCGGCGATGCCGGTGAGCGTGGCGTTGGTCAGGAACGTGTCGGGGACCCACAGCGCGAAGATGGCGATGAAAGCGATCCACACGTAGATCCCGGTGAAGCGCGCGAGCTGACCGGTATCCAGGCGGATGCGGGGCTTGCCCTCACCGCGCCGCATCGAACCTGCTCTCCCTCGTGTCTGACGCGGTCCGGCGGACGCTCTCGGTGACGATCCGGTCCTCGCTGATCGCGCTCCCCACGAGCTCGGCGCCGATGCGCCCGTCCCGCAGCACGATCACGCGGTCGCAGACGAAGCACAGCTCCTCGGGATCCTGCGAGGTCATCAGCACGCCGGCACCCCCGCGTGCGACGTCGACCAGCGCTTCGTAGATGCCGTGCTTGGCGCCCATGTCGACGCCGTTCGTCGGCTCTTCCATCAGGAACGCCCGCGCCCCGCGGCGCAGCCAGCGCGCGACCACCACCTTCTGCTGGTTGCCACCGCTGAGTGACGAGAACTGCCGCTCCGGATCGCCGGGCACGACGTCGAGGCGTTGCAGCCACGCGCCCGCGTCCGCGCGCTCGCGCGTGGCGCTCATCCAGTGGGCCGGTCCGCGTCCCTGCACGTCGGCGAGGGTCACGTTCTCGCGCAGCGTCCAGTCCAGGATCGCCGACAGCCGCTTGCGATCGGCCGGCACGAACGCGATGCCGGCGCGGATCGAGCGGTCGGGCGACTGCCCGGAGACCGGGCGGCCGTCGAGCAGCACCTCGCCCGCCTCGCGCCGCTCGGCGCCGAAGATGAGCTGCAGCAGATGCTCGCATCCGGAGCCCACGAGGCCGCTGACGCCGACGACCTCGCCCGGGCGGACGGCGAGCGAGACATCGGCGACCGCGCCGCCGCGGATGCCGCGCACCTCGAGGACCGCCTCGCCGCCGCAGGGCGGCAGCGGAGCGGGGACGAAGTCCTCGAGGGCGCGCCCGACGATCAGCTCGACGAGCGCGTCATGGTCGAGCTCCGCGACGGGCCGCGTCGCGACGCGGCGTCCGTCCCGCAGCACGGTGACCCGATCGGCGATCTCGAACACCTCGCCGAGGCGATGGGTCACATAGAGCACCGTCCCGCCCCGCCGCCGCAGCTCCTGGACGAGCGCGAAGAGCTGGCGAACCTCGCGGGCGGGCAGCGCCGCCGTCGGCTCGTCGAGCACCAACAGGCTGTCACCACCCAGTCCCGAACCGACCGCTCGCACGATCGCCAGCATCGACTGCTGCGCACGCGTGAGCGTATGGACGGGCGTGTCGAGGTCGACGTCGATCTCGTACTCGGCCAGCAGCCGGCGGGCGGCGGCGCGCTCGCGGCGGCTCGAGAGCCACCAGCGGCGCGTGTAGCCCTGCCCGAGGGCCAGGTTGTCGACCGCGTCGAGCTCGGACACCAGACCGAGGTCCTGGTGGATGAAGCGGATGCGGCGCGCCGACGAGCGCGAGCCCAGCTCGAGCGGCGTCCCGTGCAGCCTCGCCGCCGCCCCAGGCTCGGGCTCGTGATAGCCGGCGAGGATCTTGATGAGCGTGGACTTGCCGGACCCGTTGGGGCCGAGCAGTGCATGGACCTCGCCCTTGCGCAGCTCGAGATCGACGTCGTGGAGCGCGTACTGGCCCTCGAAGACCTTCGTGAGGCCGTTGAGTGCCAGCGCGACGTGGGGGCCTGTGGCGTCCATCCCTCCTACCCGCCGACGTGCCAGGCCCGCAGGAACGCCTCAGGGCTGCCAGGCGTCTCGAGGACGGTGCCGGGGTCCGTGACGGTGTCCGCGGTCAGGATCCGGTGCCATCCGACGGGCGACCGCTCATGCGGGACGCCGGCCAGGATGCGCACGATCGCGTCCATCGCGCGGTAGCCGCCGGCCTCCTGCTCCTCGGCGACCTCGACCCACTCCAGCCCCTTCTGCAGGTTCTCGACGTTCGTCGCGGTCGGCGAGCGGCTGACGAGCTTCACGTCATCGATCCCCGCGGCCTTCAGGGCCTGTGGCACGCCTGCCGAGAAGTCGGCGATCGCGAACGCGAGGTAGCGCACGTTCGGGTGGGCCTGCAGGTAGCTGACGACCTGGCCGGGCACGGCCGTGCCGACGTCGGACGTGGCGATCTCGAGCACGCTCATCGCACCGCCCGCTGCGTTGACCCCGTCCTCGAAGGCGCGCTTGACGGCACCGAAGATCGGCTCCGACTTCGGATCCCAGACGAACAGCGTGTCGCCGCCGGTCCCGCCGTCGGCGACCACGGCGTCGGCCATGAGCTTGCCGCTCTCGCTGCGCTGCGGCGCGCCGATGTAGTCGCCCTGCACCGGGCCGGCGGGCGGGCTGGACGACGAGATCGAGACCGTCGGGATGCGCTGCTGCTCGACCTGGGCGAGCTGGTCCTTGATCAGCGAGTTGGGCATCAGCCCGGTGAAGACGATCGCGTCGGGCTTGTCCTGCAGCATGCGGTTCCACGTCGCGACATAGCCCTCGGGCGTGATCTCGCTCGTGTACGTGCGCACCTTCCAGCCGAGCGCCTTGGCGCCGTCCGCGGCGCCGTCGGTCGCGAGCTTGCACGTCGGGAACCCACACGTCAGCACCGCCAGCGTCCGGCCCGAGGGCGGACGCTCCGGGAGCGGCTCGACCTCGATCGGCGGCTGCTCGGCGGAGAGCTTCGCGACGGCGTCCTTGGCCGCCTGCAGCGTGGCCGAGCTTGCTGCGGCGGCCGTCTTCGCCGCCGGCGTGCTGGTCGTCTCAGAGCTCCCGCCGCAACCGGCGCCGGCGAGCGCGGTGACCATCGCGGCGACGAGGATCGCCGCCGTGCGACACACCCCGAACATGACTCTCCTCCTTCGTCTTGGTCTCAGTAGCCGACGTACGGCGAGGGCGACGTCTTGCTCTCCCGCCGGCACTGCACGTCCAGCAACAGCGGTCTCCGCAGCGGCAGCCGCTCGCGGAGGACGTGCGTCAGCTCGGCGGGCGTCGTGACCCGCTCGGCATCTCCCCCGATCCCGCGCGCGATCTGCGCATAGTCGGACTGCCACCCGAAGTGGAGGTCGATGCCGGCGTCGCGGATCCCCTGGGAGACCTGCGAGTCGGCGCTGCTCCAGCCCGCGTTGTCGAGCACGACGACGAGCAGCGGCAGCTCGTACTGCACGGCGGTCCACCATGCCTGGACGCCGAACATGAAGCCGCCGTCGCCGACGAAGCCGACGACCGGGCGGCGGCGGTCCGCGAGCTGCACGCCGACGGCCGCGCCGAGCCCCCATCCTTGGCAGCTCCCGGAAGCGGAGACGTACTGGCTGCCGTCGGGGACGGGGAAGCACTCGCGCACGAAGCGGATCGCGGTCGTGCTGTGGTCGACGACGATGGTCTCCGGCGGCAGCTGCGCACGGATCTCCGCGACCGCCCGCGGCACGCTCATCGGCTGCGCGTCCCAGCCGTCGTCGCGAGCGCGCTCGACGGGCGCGCGCTCGGCGGCGATCTGCGCGACGACCCGCTCGCCGCGCTGCGCGAAGGCGGGGGCCGGCTGCGCGCCGAGCCGCTCCTCGACGCCCCGCACGAGCGCGTGCACCGCCGGGGCCACCGGCCCGGCGAGCGCCAGCGCGGCCGGGACGACCTTGTTCAGCTCGAGCGAGTCGGTCCCGATCCAGACATGCGCCTTCGGCCGGCCTGCGGCGAAGATCTGCGCATGGAACGCCTCGTAGGTGTTGACGGCGACATGCACGACGAGGTCGGACTCGGCGATCAGGTCGCAGGCCTCGGCAACCGAGCCGCCGAAGTACGGGAAGCGCGTCGGTGCCGGCAACCGCGGCGGCTCGGGCTCGGCGACCAGCCCGCAGCCGAGCATGGTCGCGAGCCGCTGCAAGGCCTCCGGCACGCCATCGCGGATGGCCTCGCCGCCGACCACGAGGCACGGAGCGCTGGCCGCGAGCAGCCGCTCGGCGAGCTCGGCGATCGCGCCGCTGCCCCCAGCGACGTCGAGGGCGACCCGGTCGGTGGCGACCGGCGGGCGGTACTCGATCTCGGCGTCCCAGAAGTCGACCGGGATCGAGAGGAACACCGGCCCCATCGGCGGGGTCATCGCGATCGAGTACGCCCGCCGCAACGCCTCCGGCACGCGCTGCGGCGTCGGCGGCATCCATGCCCACTTGGTGATCGGCCGCATCGCCTCGACGACGTCGTCGATCTCGGCGCGGTGGTTGGCACCGACCGCCCACGACTCCGCCTGCGTGGCGGTCACGACGAGCGGGATCCGGTCGCGCTGCGCGAGGAAGATCGCACTCGCGGCATTGAGCGTGCCGGTGCTCATGTAGAGGCTCACGAACGCCGCCGTGCCGCGCGCCCTCGCCCAGCCGTCGGCGATCGCGGCCAGCGGGAACTCGTGGAGCCCCGTGACGTAGCCCAGCTCGGGGACGTTCGGCAGCTCGTCGAGCAGCGGGAAGATCGCCCGGCCCGGGAGGTTGAAGAGCGTGTCGCAGCCGAGGTCGGCCATCGAGCGCAGCGCGGCCTGCGCGCAGCTCATGCGCGTCGCCTGCACCGGCGCCGCGAGCGGCGTGGCGGTCATCGAGCGTCCCTTCTGTCGGTCGTGGCGTAGCGACTCAGCGGCCGGGGAAGGCCGAGGTTCTCGCGCAATGTCGCGCCGGCGTAGTCGGCATGGAAGACGCCGCGCCGCTGCAACTCGGGCACGACGTGCTCGACGAACACGTCGAGCGACTCGCCGGCGTCGGCGAACGTGATGTTGAACCCGTCCGCCGCATCCCCGTCGATCCACTCCTCGATCCGGTCGGCGATGCTCTGCGGCGTCCCGGCGATCGCGCCGGCGCGTGCGCCCACCTGGATGAACTGGCGGATCGTCAGGTCGTCGCGGCGCGCCATGTCGACGAAGTGCTTCTGCAGCGTCTTGGGGCCGAGCCGCGTCTCGGGGATCTCCGGCACGGGCCCGTCGAGCGGCAGGCCCGACAGGTCGTAGTCGATGAAGGTCGCGAGCTGCTCGAGCCCGATCCGCGGTTCGACGAGGGCGTCGAGCCGCCCCAGGCGCTCGTCGGCCTCAGCCTGGGTGCGAC
The DNA here is from genome assembly GCA_964422645.1 of uncultured Solirubrobacteraceae bacterium. Classification (GTDB taxonomy): domain Bacteria; phylum Actinomycetota; class Thermoleophilia; order Solirubrobacterales; family Solirubrobacteraceae; genus Capillimicrobium. The sequence continues at coordinate 132,669 of CAYRCB010000005.1, forward strand.
CGACGACCATGATGATGCCCGGCATCACCTTCACCGCGTCGGGGTCGCGCCCCTCCGCGGCGACGAGCCGCTTGACCTCCGCATAGAAGGCCTTGGCCTCGTCGAGGTCCGATTGCAGGGTGTAGACGATGTCGGCGATCCGCGCCGCGAACCTGCGTCCGACCGTCGAGGAGCCCGCCTGCGAGATCACCGGGTGGCCCTGCGGCGGGCGGCTGACGGTCAGCGGTCCGGCGACCGAGAGATGCTCGCCACGATGGTCCAGCCGGTGGAGCTTGGCCGGGTCGAAGTAGACGCCCGAGACCTTGTCGCGCACGAACGCGTCGTCGTCCCAGCTGTCCCACAGCCCCGTCACGACGTCGACGAACTCCTGGCCCCGCGCGTAGCGCAACTCGTGGCCCATATGCTCCTCGCGGCCGAAGTTCGCGGCCTCGTCGGGGTTCGCGGAGGTCACGACGTTCCACCCCGCGCGTCCCCCCGAGAGGTGGTCGAGCGAGGCGAACGCGCGCGCGACGTGGAACGGCTCGTTGTACGTCGTGCTCGTCGTCAGCAGCAGGCCGATCCGATCGGTGACCGTCGCGAGCGCGGCGCCCAGCATCATCGGATCGAAGTGCACGGCGAACGCCGTGCCCGTCAGCGCCTCGCGGCTCATGCGACTCCACAGTGCGAGCGTGTCGGCCAGGAAGAAGCCGTGGAGCTTGCCGCGCTCCGCGGTCTGCACCATGCGCACGATCTCGCCGAAGTCCAGCGCCGGGTCGACCGGGGCGGAGGGGTCCCGCCACGCGGTCAGGTGCATGCCGCCCCACTGGGAGACGAACAGGAACAGCACCGCCTCGCGCCGCGCCATCACCGGACCTCCCGCGCGGCGGCGAACTGGTTGGCGGGCCGCCGGAGCCCCAGGCTCTCGCGCAGCGTCGCGCCGCGATACTCGCGCTGGAAGACGCCCCGCCGCTGCAGCTCGGGGACGACCTCGTCGAGGAACAGGTCCATCGACTGCCCCATCTCGGCGAACGTGATGTTGAAGCCGTCCGCCGCGCCGGCCTCGATCCACTCCTGGATGCGATCGGCGATCGTCTGCGGTGAGCCCCCGGTCGCGCCCCACCGCAGCATGAACGAGATCAGCTCGCGGATCGTGAGCTGCTCCCGGCGCGCCTTGCCGACGAAGAACGTCTGGTGAGTCTGCGTGCGCTGATCGGTGACCGGCACGTCGGGCAACGGCCCGTCGAGGGGCAGCCCGGAGAGGTCCACGTCGATCATCGCCGAGAGCAGCTCCAGCCCGACGTCCGGGTCGACCAGCTCGTCGAGCTGCGCGAAGCGCTCGTGCGCCTCCTCGTCCGTGCGCCCGACGACGAGGGTCAGCCCGGGCAGGATCTTGATGTCGCCGGGCGCACGGCCCTCCGCGACCGCCGCCGCCCGCATGTCGGCCGCGAATCGTCGCGCGTCCTCGAGATCCGACTGCAACGTGAACATCAGCTCGGCGTGGCGCGCCGCGAACGCGCGGCCCGCCGGCGACGACCCGGCCTGGGCGATCACGGGGTGCCCCTGCGGCGGCCGTGGGACGTTCAGCGGACCGCCGCTGACCACATGCGCTCCCTCGTAGCGGCTGACGTGCAGCTTGTCGACGTCGAAGTGGATGCCCGCTGCCTTGTCGCGCACGAACGCGTCGTCCTCCCAGCTGTCCCAGAGCGCGATCGTCGCCTCGAGGAACTCGCGCGCGCGGATGTATCGATCATCGTGCGCCATGTGCCGCCGGCGGCCGAAGTGCTGGGCGACGGAGGCGGTGCCGACCGTGACGACGTTCCAGCCTGCGCGTCCGCCGGAGAGTCGATCGAGCGAGGCGAAGCGGCGCGCGACGTTGTAGGGCTCCTCGTAGGTCGTGTTGGCCGTCATCACGAGGCCGATCCGCTCGGTGCACATCGCCATGGCGGCCATGAGCGTGAACGGCTCGAAGCGGGCCGCGGTCGCGGTCCGAGCGAGCGACGGGTGGCTCAGCTCGAGCCGGAAGCCGGTCGGGTCGGCGAGGAAGAAACCGTGGAGCTTCGCGTGCTCGGCGCGCTGGACCAGCCGCCGCACGACCTCGAAGTCCGTGGCGCCATCGTGCGCGCTGTCGGGCAGCCGCCAGGCACCGGGGTGCATCCCGTTCCACTCGGGCGTGAACATCAGGATCGCCTGCGCGCTGGCGCTCATCGCGGGCTCGCTCCGTTGCGGCGCTCCCCGTCGCGCAGCCCGGCCTCGACGAGCAGCGGGAGAACGAGCTCGTCGTACTCGCGCAGCCCCAGCGCGTAGTCCACCCAGCTCACGGCGATGCCGTCCACACCGGCGGCGGCCCACGCCGCAAGCGTCTGCGCGATCTCCTCCGCCGTCCCGACCACGGGCGTCGCGAAGCGCCCGATCACCGCCCGCCGCTCCACCGTGTCCGCGTGGGGGTCCGGGTCCGGCGCGTCGGCGCGCCCCGTGAGCGCACGCGCCGCATCCCAGTCGGCCAGGTCGCACACGAAGTGCTCGAACAGCCGACGCGCGTCGTGCTGGGTCTCGCCGCAGACGAGCGTGGCGCTCACCATCGCGCAGACCTCGCGCCCGTGGGTCGCGGCGGCCCGCTTGAACCCTCGCACGGCGGCCTCCACGTCATCGGCTCGGACGCCCGTCATGACGCCGACGTCCGCGTGACGCGCCGCCCAGTCGTGGGCCGGCTCGCCCCCGATCGCGCACAGCACGACCGGGCGCGTCGTCTCGTCGATCAGCAGCTCGCCGGGGTCCCGGTCGACGATCGCGTTGAGGCCGAAGCGGCCACCGGAGACGTGGTCGATCGTCGCGGAGGCCTTGGCGACGCGCAGGGTCCCCAGCGCCGCGACGGGCACGCTCGCCACGAGCTGGATGCGCGTCGTGACGGGCGCGAGCGACGCTGCCCAGGCAACGGGCTCCAGCGCCCAGTGCCCCAGGTCGCCATGCCCCCCGAGCGCCTGCCACGCGGCGTCGCCGATCAGCGCGTCGAGCCCCGCGGACTCGGCTGCGTGCGCGAGGCGCATCGACTCCTCCCAGGTCGCACGTGGCGCCCGATGCGAGGTGGTCGCCCACGTCCCGCCGCGGCTGTTGTGCCCCGCCATCGCGACCTTGAAGGCGTTGCGCTCCGACAGCAACGGCGTCGTGCGGCGGTCGTACCGCCCCCGATCAGGAGTCGTCATATCCTCGTAGTCCGTCTTGCAGACAGTCATTCTGCTCTGCGGACGGACGCTACGGAGCCACGGTGAGGAAAGTCAACCCTGCAGCCATACAAACCTCACACGCGAACCATGCGGATTTCGGTATCGGACCCACGCGCCCGCGATCACCGCGTGACAGACACGACGTTCTGCTACAAAGAACGCGTGCAACCCGTGCGTCCGGCGCCCGAGCCGAGCTATCCGATCGGGTCCGTGGACAGTGCACTCCGGCTGCTGCTGCTGATCCGCGACCGCCAGGAGATCCGCATCGCGGAGGCGAGCACCGAGCTCGGCGTCGCCCGCTCGACCGCGCACCGCCTCATGCAGATGCTGCACTACCACGGCTTCGTCCGCCGCAACGAGGACACGAAGGCCTACAGCCCGGGCCCGGTGCTGTTCGACTTGGGCCTCCAGGTCGTTCGCAGGATCGATCTCCGGTCGCACGCCCGCCCAGCGCTGGAGGCGCTCGTGCGCTCCCATGAGGAGACCGCCCAGCTCTTCGTGCTGCAGCAGGATGGGCAACTCGCATGCATCGACGCGGTGGAGAGCACCCGCCCCGTACGGGTCGGCGGGCGCGTCGGCAGCGTCGTGCCCGCGTACGCGACGGCATGTGGACTCGCCGTGCTTGCGGAGCTCACCCCTGACCGCCTCGCACAGCTCTATCCGGACGCGCGCCTGCGCAAGCTCGGCGGCTCGGTCACCTCGCGCCGCACGCTCGAAGCGGAGCTGGCCCGGACGCGGGAGCGCGGCTACGCGGTCCAGCGAGAGGAGCTGGAGCGCGAGGTCAGCGCCGTCGCGGCTCCCATCGAAGACGAGCGCGGCCACGCGAACTTCGCCGTCAGCATCGCCGCTCCCACCGCGCGCCTGACCGAGCGTGACGTCCCGCGCCTGGGCCGAGCGGCGATGGATTGCGCTCGCGCGATCGCCGACGCGCTGCCCTGGTAGCCCATACCCGCCGGCGTATCGGACGCCACCGAAAGTCGTATTTGCGGGACCGCCCGCAAGCCGCAAAGCTGGGCGCCCGCTCCGGGATCGCCATGGATGCGCCACTGCACCTCACCGCCCTCTGACGACCCGTCGCGATTCCCGATGCAGGAGACACAGCTGCCGATCGCCTCGATGGGGCGCCACACGGGCCGAGTCGCCGTCGTCACGGGCGCGGCGCGCGGGCTCGGACGCTCGTTCGCCCTCCGGCTGGCCGGCGAAGGGGCCCACGTCGTGGTCGCCGACATCCGCGACACCACCGAGACCGTCGACCTGCTGCGTCAGCATGGTCGCGCCCCCCTCGGCCTGCACTGCGACGTGAGCAGCGAGGAGGACGTCGCGGCCCTCGCCGACGCCGTCATCGGGCGCTTCGGTCGGTGCGACATCCTCGTCAACAACGCCGGCATCTTCCGGCCGGCTCCGTTCGAGGAGCTGACCCTCGCGCAGTGGCGCGCGACCCTCGCCGTCAACCTCGACGCGATGTTCCTCACGTGCCGCGCGCTGGTGCCGCACATGCGCCGCCGCGGGTGGGGTCGGATCGTCAACATCGCCTCGAACGCCTACGGGCTGGTGCTGGAGCACTGCGCGCCCTTTGTCGCGAGCACCGCCGGCGTGATCGGGCTCACCCGCGTCCTGGCCACCGAGCTGGGTCCCGCGGGCATCACGGCGAACGCGGTGCTCCCCGGCCTCACCCGCACCGAGGCCACGGAGCTCGCGGCCCGCGACGGCGCGGTCTCCTTCGACGACATGGTCGCCCGTCAGGCGGTACCGCGTGCCGGCGAGGTGCAGGACCTCGCCGGCATCGTCTGCTTCCTGTCGTCGGAGGACTCGAGCTTCATGACCGGCCAGTCCGTCGTCGTCGACGGCGGCCTGGTGCGCCACTGATCCCGATCAGCTCCCGCGCACGAGCCCGCCGTCGACGTAGAGCGTCTGGGCCGTCATGAAGCCGGCCTCCTCGGAGACCATGAACGACATCCAGCCGACCACGTCGTCGGGCACCTCGGGGCGCTTGATGGCTTGGATGCTCGCCATCATCGCGAACTCCTCGTCCGGCGCCAGCCCACCGGGCCCGGCCGAACGGTCCATCGTTGCGGGCGTCTGCACGAGGCCGGGCGCGATCGCGTTCACCGTGACGCCGTCGGCGCCCACTTCGCTGGCGAGCGCGCGCGTGAAGCCGATCACGCCGGCCTTCGTCGACAGGTAGTGCACGCACTGCGTCACGTTCAGCCCCACCACCGAGGAGGCGACGTTGAGGATCCGACCCCAGCGTCGTGCGCGCATCCCGGGCAGGACCGCCTGCGTGAGCAGGAACATCGAGTCCAGGTTGACCGCGAAGGTGCGCCGCCAGGTCGCGAAGTCGACGTCCTCGAAGGGGGCGAACGGCTGCAGGCCGGCGTTGTTGACGAGGATGTCGCAGCGCCCCGGACCGTCCTCGAGCACCTGCGAAAGGGCGTGCGACGTCTGTGGATCGGAGACGTCGCCCACGTGCGCGCTCGCCGTCCCGCCGGTGGCGCGGATCCGCGCCACCGTCGCTTGCGGATCGACGAGGTCGACGGCGACCACCTCGGCGCCGTCGCGCGCGAGCCGCACCGCGCACGCCTGGCCGAGCCCGCGGGCAGCTCCGGTCACGACGGCGACGCGACCTGCGTGCGGCGCGGACATCAGCGCGTCCGCAGGCCGGCCTCGACGAGGAGCGGGCGAATCTCCTCGTCGTACTGCGCGATGCCTTCACGGAAGTCCAACCAGCTCACCGCCATCCCTTCGACACCGGCGGCCGCCCAGGTCCCGATCGTCTCGACGATCTGCTCGGGCGTGCCGACGAGCGGGGTCGCGAAGTGCCCGACCATCACCCGGCGCTCCATCGAGTCGAAGCGGAAGTCGGGCGCCTGCTCGCTCTTCTGGCCAGTGAAGTTGCGGGCCGCCTCCCAATCGCCGAGGTCGCGCACATAGTGCTCGAACAGCCGCTTGGCCTCCCGCTCGGTGGCGGCGCAGACGATCGTCGCGTTCGTCATGACCGTGATGTCGCGGCCATGCTCGGCCGCGACGCCCTTGATCTGCTGGACGTAGCGCGCCATCTCGTCGGGGCTCTCCAGCACCATGAAGTTGATGTCGGCGTGCCGTGCCGCGAACCGCTGGCCGCGCTCGCTGATCGCCGCGTTCATCACGACGGGGTGCGGGGCCTGGATCGGCTTGGGCTCGGAGTAGGCCCCCTTGGAGTCGAAGTAGCGACCGGTGAAGTCGAACTCCTCCTCGGAGCTCCAGAGCTGGGCGATCAGCTCCATCCACTCGTCCGAGTACTCGTAGCGCTCGTCGTGCTCGCGGATCTCCAGCCCGAACATCGCGAGCTCGTGCGCGTTCCAGCCGGCGACGACGTTGAGGCCGAACCGTCCGCCGGAGATGTGGTCGATCGTCGCCGCCTCCTTGGCGACCCGGACCGGATGCGCCGTGGGGACGTGCACCGTGGCGAAGAGCTGGATCTCGGAGGTGACGGCCGCGAGCCCCGCCGCCCAGGTGAACGCCTCCAGCGCCCAGGCGTTGAAGTCGCTCGCGCCGCCGAAGCCCTTCCAGCGCGCGTTGGGGATCACCGCCTCGAGACCGGCCGCCTCCGCGGCGAGCGTCAGCTCCTTCGTCTCCTCCCACGTCGCGCGCGGCGCGTCCGCAGAGGTGGTGACCCACATGCCGCCGCGGTTGTTGTGACCGAAGACCGCGATCTTGAACGCGTTGCGCGTCGACAGCATCGGGACGTCTCGGCGGTCCCGGCGTTGCACGTCAGGTGATCCAGCAGACACGGTGCCTCCAGTTCGATTTCAACGCAAGCCACGTTTCACCCCGGCGCGACGGTCTCCGCGGGGACCGGGTCGTCGGTCAGCGCGTCGCCGATGCCGACCGTGCGGTCCGACATCCGTGCCCAGGCCGCCAGGCCCACCAACGCGGCCACGGGAACCAGCCACGGCAGGTAGGTGACGGGTCCCGAGGTCACGCCCGTGAGCGCGTCGAAGTTCGCCAGCGCGAGGTAGATCGCCCCGAGCAGGCCGGCCAGGCCGAGGATCGGCGCGACGAGCGTGTTCCACACCCGACGGTCCACCTGCGTGCGGCGGAAGAAGCCGAGGACGGCGATCGACGCGACCGCCTGCAGCGTGAGGACCGAGAGCGCCCCGAGCCCGACGAGCCATGCGAACAGGTCGGCGAACGGGTCCGCTCCCGCGATGGCGAACACCGCGACGATCGCCGTCGTGATCGCGCTCTGCACCAGCGACGCCACGTGCGGCGAGCGATGCGTGCCGTGGGTGCGCCCGAGCGCGCGAGGGAGCACGCCGATGCGGCCGAGCGAGTACAGGTAGCGGGCCAGGACGTGCTGGAACGCCGCCATCGTCGCGAACAGGCTCGTGAGCACCAGGTAGTTCATGACGTCGGTCGTGAAGCTCCCGAGGTAGCGATCGCTCAGGTCGAGCACGAACCCGACGGGATTCGCGGTCGCGGCGTCCTGCACGGAGTCGGTCCCGTACCCGATCGCCAGCGCCCACATCGTGAACGCGTAGAAGCCGCCGATCAGGAGGATCGCCGTGTAGGTCGCCCGCGGCACGGTCCGCTTCGGGTCGCGGGCCTCCTCGCCGTAGACGGCGGTGGCCTCGAAGCCGATGAACGAGGCGAACGCGAAGAGCAGCCCGACGCCGGCGGCGCCGGCGAAGACGTTGCTCGGCGCGAACGGCGCGAGGCTCAGCCCGCTGTCGCCGCCCTGCACGACGATGGCGATCCCCAGCACGGCGAGGACGCCGACCTCGACGAGCATCAGCACGCCCAGGAACCGAGCGCTGACCGAGACGTCGTGGTAGCCCAGCACCGCGATCACCGCGAGCCCGATCGCCGCCCAGGCCTGCCAGGGCAGATCGAGCCCCAGCTTGGCCGCCATGATCTCGTGGGCGAACGCCGCGAACTGCCCGAGCACCCCCGCGAGCATGCAGTTGTAGGCCAGCAGCGCGACGAACGAGGTGGCGAAGCCCCATGGCCGGCCCAGCCCCCGCGACGCGTAGGCCGCGAACCCGCCGGCGCTCGCCATGTGCCGGCCCATCGCGGCGTAGCCGACCGCGAACAGCAGCAGCACCAGCGCAGCGAGCACGTAGGCGCCGGCGCCGCCGACGCCGGTGCTCCCGAACACGACCGGCCCCGCGCCGACCGTCGCGGCGAGCGGGGACGCCGCCGCGACCACGAAGAACACGATCCCGGCCGTGCCGAAGGCGTTGCGCTTCAGCGCATGGCGTCCGGGGCCTGTCGGCCCCGAATCGCTAGCGCGCGAAGACATCGACCTGGATCGGGGTGCACTTGCCGCCGTTGCACGCCGTCAAGGTGTCCTCGGGACAGTTCGACATCCCGATCACGCAGTCCATCTCGGCGCGGAACTCGATGTAGTCGCCCGGACGCGTCACCGGCTCCTTGACCACCCAGCGCCGTTGGGCGCAATCGTGCGCGTAGTTCATGAAGACGTTCATTGGGTCCGGCACCTCTTCGGGCCGGATGCCGTACTGCGCGACCACCGCGGCGATGATCTCGTGGCAGCCGTCGACCTGACCCAGCCCGAACGCCTCGTACAGGTAGCGGTTGCACATCCGATTGTGGAAGTCGTGCACGCCCTTTGGCTCGGCCGTCTCCTTCAGGATCGTCATCATCGGCCGACACAGCGTGGACATCAAGGTGTCACCCTCTGTCAGCGCGTCCCGCCCGACATAGTCTTGACCGGGCTTGGGCTGATAGCGGGTGCGCGAGTTCGACGTCGAGAGAACTTCACGCAGGTTCTCCGCGTTGTAGACCGTCATGTCGACGACCTGCTTGCCTTCCAGGTCCGTCAGGCGCAGGCGCTGCCCGCGCTTGATCACCAGGGCATGACCCGATTTCGGGGACATGATGTGCTGGTGAACGGTGTCCATGCTCGCCTCCCCGTTTCGCGGCGCCTCCCGATGAAGCGGGCCCAACCTACGGCAGGTTCGGTGTTCACCTCAAATAGAAGAAGCGCCGCCGGGAGATAGCAACTTGCCTATGTCACCCGGGCGTCGCAGGTGGTGAGCGGTTCGACGCTGGTAGGCGATCGCGATCCGCAGCAACCTGTCCTCGGTCCAGCGCGGACCGGCGAGCTGGGCACCCACAGGCATGCCGAGCTCGCCGTCCAGACCGATCGGGACGCCCACGACGGGCAGACCGAGCAGGTTCCACATCGAGCGGACGGCAGCGTGGCCGAACCGGTCCAGGTCACCACCCTCGCCGGCGGGAGGCAGCAGCGGCGTGGGGCGCGTCTGCGCGGGGAGCGTGACCGCGTCGAGCGCGTGGTCCGAGAAGAGGGCGTCCCAGGCGCGTCGATAGCGGTCGTGCGCGACGACGGCGTCCTGCGGCCGCGCGACGCCGATCTCCTCCGCGCGCTCCAGCAGCGCTGTCGCCCGCGCGCGGGTCCAGTCGCTGAAGCGCTCGCCACGCAGCGGAAGCTGCTCGCGCAGGAAGGCGATCTGCTCCGGCCGCGGGCGACGCTCCGGCGGCGGTGGCGGCGGTGCGGCAACGCGCCGCACCTCGGCGCCGAGCTCCCGCAGCTCCTCCTCGAAGCGCGCCATCGCCGCCGCGACGGGCGGCGCGATGGCGACCGCAGGCGCAAGGTCGACGACGCCGATGCGCCGCCCGGCCAGCGGCCGGGCGCTGCCACCACCCCCAAGCGCATCGACCCAGTCCGTCGTCGCGCCGGGCGCTCGGCGGCCCGTCAGCGCGTCGAGCAGGAGCGCGCAGTCGATCGCGCTGCGCGCCAGCGGTCCGACATGGTCCGACGCGGCGTCGAACGTGAAGATGCCACGCATGCTGAGCCGCCCCGCCGTGGTGAGGATCGTGGTCAGGCCGCACGCCGACGCGGGCCGGCGCAGGCTCCCGCCGACGTCGGTGCCGAGGGTCACGGGCGCGGTGCCGCAGGCCACGGCTGCCGCGCTGCCGTTGCTCGATCCACCGGGGCTGCGCGTGTGGTCCCATGGATTGGCGACCTCCTGCGGCGCGTTCCCCCACGCAAGCTCCTGGGTGCGGGTATGACCCAGCAGCACCGCTCCCTGCGCGCGCAGCTGGGTCCACGCGTCGGCGTCGCGGGGCGCTCGCTCGCCGGCGAACGCGTCGCTGCCGAGTGTGAGCGGCAGCCCCGCGACCGCGATCACGTCCTTGAGGCCGAGCGGCATCCCGCAGAGCGGCGGCGCCGGGCCCGCTCGCCGCACGGCGACCGTCGACAGACGCGCATCCGCCGCGTCCGCCTGCGCCAGCGCCTGCTCCGGATTCGTGCGTGCCCAGGCGCGCAGCGGGCCGTCGCGCGCCGCGATCCGCTCGAGGAACGCCTCGGTGACCTCCCGACTGGAGGCCTGGCGCGCCTGCAGGAGCTGCGCCAGCTCCAGTACCCCATGGTCGGCGAGGTCGGTCAAGCCGGCCCGCGGGTCCGTGACCGCATCACGCGACGCGCTCGGGCGCCGCCCGGTCGGTCACGGGGTGGTCCCCGGAGGGCGCGTCGGGGCCGGCGCGGCCCCACCGCAGCGCCCCGCGAACGCTGCCGCTGAAGCGGATGCGGTCGCCCATCACGGCCAGCAGCAGGATCACGCCGGTGACGACGTTCTGCCAATCGCTGGCCACGCCGGCGAGGCTCAGCCCGTTCTGCAGGATCGCGATGAACAGGACGCCGAGCACCGTTCCGCCGACGCCGCCCGCGCCACCGGTCAACGCCGTGCCGCCGAGCAGCACCGCGGCGATGGCCTGGAGCGCCAGGGTCGAGTCGACCGTCGGCGTCGCCGCGCCGACGCGACCGACGCCGATCGCGCCCGCGAGCGCGGCGCAGGCACCGGCGAGCGCGTAGACGAGGATCAGCGTTCGCGGCACATGGATGCCGGCCAGACGTGCGGCGGTGGGGCTCCCGCCGATGGCGTAGATGTCGCGCCCGAAGTACGTGCGCGTCTGGAGGTAGAGGCCGGCCAGGAAGACGCCGAGCATGATCCACACCGGCGTGGGCAGGCCGAGCACGTCGTCGACGCCGATCGTGCTCGCCACGGGAGCGGTCACGTAGAAGGACTTCGTGGCCGACCACAGGTTCACCACGCCGGTCAGGGTGATCATCGTCGCCAGCGTCACGACGAAGACCGACAACCCGAGGCGGCCGACCGGAATCCCGTTCAGCACCGCACCGATCGCGGCCCCGAACACGATCATCAGCAGCAGGACGACGCCGCCCGGCACGCCGAGATCGAGGACCTTGGCCATGAAGATGCCGACGAGCGCGGCGGTCGCGCCGACCGACAGGTCGAAGCCGCCCGTCAGCAGCACGAACGTCATCCCGATCGAGACGATCCAGAGGATCGAGGAGTCGGCCAGGAGGTTCTCCAGGTTCTGGCGGGTGGCGAACGCGTCCTGGGTCAGCGAGAACAGGACGAACATCGCGACCACCAGGAGCAGCACCGGCCGGAAGCGGCGGGTCGCGGCCCATGCGCTCGAGGCCACGTGCGCAGCTCCGGCGCGCCGCACCGGTGAGACGGTCTGGGTGCCAGGGCTCGGAGTCATGGGTGTCCTCCCGCGAGCCGGACCAACTCCGACTCGCTCGCTTGCTCTTGAGACAGGGCCGCCACGATGCGGCCGCGGAACATCACGAGGATCCGGTCGCACAGCTCCAGCAGCTCCTCGTTCTCCGAGGAGCTGACCAGCAGTGCGACGCCGGTGGCCGCGACCGCGCGCAGCCGATCGTGGATCTCCGCCTTCGCTGCGACGTCGACGCCGCGCGTCGGCTCGTCGAGCAGCAGGACGCTCGGCTCGCGCACGAGCCACTTGGCGAGCGCGACCTTCTGCTGGTTGCCGCCGCTCAGCGAGCCGACCGGGGTGTCCAGCGAAGCGGTGCGCACCCGCATCGTCTCGCACGCCGCCTTGGCGACGCGCACCTCGGCGCCACCCCGGGGCGGGCTCAGGCGCGATCGCTCGAGGGTCTGCACCATCGTCACGTTGGCGCGCACGCTCATGCTGAGGACGAGGCCCTGGGTCTTGCGATCCGGCGGCAGGAAGCCGATGCCGCGCTCGATCGACCCGCGCGGACCGGCGGGCGCGAACGGCGCGCCGTCGATCGCCAGCGCGCCGGCGCTGGCGGCCCGGATGCCGAAGATGGCCTCCAGCAGCTCGCTGCGCCCGGCGCCCACGAGACCCGAGAGCCCGACGATCTCGCCCCGCCGGAGCTCGAGGTCGCAGTCGTGGACGACACCGGGAACGCAGAGCCCGCTGGCCCGCAGCGCCGGGGGCGCATCGTGCCCCGGGTCGCGCCGGACGACGCGGCCCTTGCGCTCCTCGCCCGCAGCCGGGTCGCCGACCATCGCGGCGACGAGCGAGCGTGCGTCGAAGCTCGACATCTCCGCCTGCGCGACCGTCGTCCCGTCCCGCAGGATCGTGACCTCGTCGCCGATGGCGAAGAGCTCGGGCAGGCGGTGCGAGACGAACACGATCGCCACACCCTGGCGCTTGAGCTCGCGGATCGCCGCGAACAGGCCTTCGACCTCGTCGTCGGTCAGCGAGCTGGTCGGCTCGTCGAGGATCAGGATCCGCGCGTCGGCCGACAGGGCGCGGGCGATCTCGACCATCTGTCGCTGGTCGGGCCGCAGCGTGCCGACGAGACGATCGGGGTCGTAGTCGAGCCCGAGGCGGGCGAGCATCGCGCGCGCCTTCGCCCGCGTCGCGCGCTTGCTCAGGCCCGCCCACCGCCGGACGAGGCCGCGGCCGAGCAGGACGTTCTCGGCGACCGTGAGGTCGGGCGCGACCGCCGTCTCCTGCGAGACCATCGCGATCCCATGACGCAGCGCGGCGACGGGGCTGGAGAAGTGCACCGGCGCCCCGTCCATCCAGACCTGCCCCTCGTCGGGGCGCAGTTGGCCGGAGAGCACGCCGAGCAGCGTCGACTTGCCCGAGCCGTTCTCGCCGAGCAGGACGTGGACGACGCCGGCCCGGGCGATCGTCAGCTCGGCGCCGCGCAGGGCGTGCACACCGCCGAAGCGCTTGTGCACGCCCGTGAGCGACAGCAGGGCGCTCGTGCGAGCAGCAGCCGTCACGGTCACTCCGTCGGCTGGCTCTCGTCGGCGTTCTCCTGCGTGATGACCTTGCCACGCAGGCCGACCGTCTCCGGCAGCGGCAGGTGCTGATCGGTCGCCGCGTTGTAGGCGCCGATGATCATCTGGGCGCCCGTCTGCACCCAGGGCCGTTGATAGCTCATCGTCATGCGGCCGGCCTTGATCGCCTCGAGCGCGGCCTTCTCCGTTCCCGATCCGGCGGCGATCTGCAGATCCGGCTTGCCCGACGAGCGCGCCACGGTCGAGGCGGTCAGGGCGACCGCGTCGTTGTACGTGAAGATCTGCTCGATCTCGGGTGCCTTCGCCAGCAGCTCGCTGACGGCGGGCGCATAGGCCGCCGGCGTGTCCTGCTTGGCATCGACCTGGCCGACGAACGTCAGACCGAACTGCTCACCCCAGTACCGCTGCTGGGCGGCCAGGTACTTCAGCGACTGGACGGGCAGCCCGAGGCCGACGATGCCGAACTTGGCGCCGGGCTTGGCCTCGGACATCGCCTTGGCCATCGAGTAGGCCTCGAAGTCGACCATCTGCTCGACATCCGAGGTGTAGCCCTTCGGGAGCGGCTTTGCGACGTTCGGTCGCGCGTTCGTCGCGATGACGGGAATGCCAGCCGCCTTGGCCTTGACCAGCGAGGGCGCCAGCGACTCCGGCACGACCGGATAGACCACGATCGCGTCGACGCCCTGGGCGAGCATCTGGTTGAACTGTGACACCTGCGTCTGCGGGTTCAACTGTGCGTCCTTGACGATCAGCTTCACACCGAGCTTCTGCGCCTGCTCCTGGGCGCCGCGCTGCTCGATGGCCAGCACGGGCAGCGACCCGTAGATCTGGAGGAACCCGAACGTCAACGACTTGCCGGGCTTCACCTCGGGCGTCGGGTAGGACGCAGGCAGGTCCTTCTCCACGCCGGTGTACTCCGCGGGCCCAGCAGGGGGCTTGGCCGTCGCGGTCCCAGTGCTCGAGCTCGAGCCCTCCCCCGAGCCGCAGGCCCCGAGCGCCAGGGCGCACGAGGCCAGGACGCCGAACATGAGCAGCGTCCAGGTGCGGCGCATGCGACCGCATCGTCCTTCCATCGTCTTCTCTCCTCTCGGGCCCCGCCGCCTCGGCGGGGCGTGTCTCGGACTACGAGGGAACCGCGTCCGCGCGCCCGCGCAGGTACTCCAGCGTCCGTTGCAGTGACACGACGTCGCCGTACTTGGCGTTGACATCAAAGAGACTGGCGAGGTGCGGAAGCTCCGCCCGGTCGCCGACGCACTCCTCCACGACGATCGTGTGAAAGCCGTAGGAGCAGGCGTCGACCGCCGTCGCGCGCACGCAGCCGCTGGTCGTGCAGCCCGTCAGGATCACCGTGTCGATCCCCCGCGAGGTGAGCCGCGAGACCAGGTCCGTGCCGAAGAAGCACGACGCGTACTTCTTCACGAGCCACTGGTCGTCCTCGGCCCGGTCCATACGCGGGTCGCACGCGACCCACTCGGTGTCCTCGCGCAGCCACTCGTGCGTCGGGACCTTGCGGATCCAGACGCCTGCCTCGGCGAGCTGGCGATCGTAGGCGACCGTCGTGTAGATCACCGGCGCGCCGGCGGCGCGTGCCGCGGGCAGGAGCTCGTTGATCGCCGTGATCTGCCCGGTCAGGTCGCTGGACAGCGGTGACTCGGACTCCGTGAACGCACGGATCATGTCGATCACGAGCACCGCCGGCCGCCGGCCGAACCCGACCTCCTCGCCGTAGCCGCGC
This sequence comes from uncultured Solirubrobacteraceae bacterium, assembly GCA_964422645.1. GTDB lineage: Bacteria > Actinomycetota > Thermoleophilia > Solirubrobacterales > Solirubrobacteraceae > Capillimicrobium. Next base: position 147,680 of record CAYRCB010000005.1, read on the forward strand.
TCGCGGTAGAACGCGAACGTCTCGCGATACTGCTCGGGGATCTCCATCGTCAGGACGCCCCCTGCTCGACACCGCCGCGTGCGGCGGCGACCGCACCGTCGTAGTAGTGCTCGTCGTAGTAGGCGGCGATCTCGTCGCTCGTCGTCAACCACACGTCGGAGTGGCCGGCGATGTGCTCCAGCGCCTCGGCCAGGTAGCGGTGACGGGAGGGCTGGTTGGCGATGAACGGATGCAATGCCACCGTCATCACGCGCCCCGTCGACGCGCCGTCGTGGTAGAGCTGATCGAACCAGTCGACGATCATCTCCTTGAACTGCGGCCCCGTGAAGCTCTTGCCCACGAACAGCGGGATGTCGTTGAGCTCGATCGAATAGGGAACGGACATCATCCGGCGCCCCGGCACGTCGAGCGGGTACGGCTGATCGTCGTTGCACCAGTCCAGGACATACGACGCCCCGAGCTCGGCCAGCAGCTCCGGCGTGTCGAACGTCTCGGTGAGCGCGGGACCGAGCCACCCCGACGGGCGCTGACCGGTCGCGCGCTCGAGCGTGTCGAACATCTCCGCCAGCGCAGCCCGTTCCTCCTCGCGCGACGCGTAGCCGGTGTGCAGGCGGGAGTTCGTCGTACCGTGGGCGAGCCACGCCCACCCGCGCTCGACGCCGGCGGCGACGATCTCGGGATAGAGTTCGCAGACCTCCGAGTTGAGCAGCACGCTGGCCGGCAGCTCGAGCTGGTCGAGGAGGTCGATCATGCGCCAGATCCCGACGCGCGGGCCGTAGTCCCGCCAGCCGTAGTTCAGCGGATCGGGCTTGAGCGCCGCGGTCCCCGGGAAGATGCTCGTCGCCGGGGCGTCGACGTGATAGTGCTCGATGTTGAGCCCGACGTAGAACGCCACGCGCGCGCCGTTGGGCCACCGGATCGGCTCGCGCGCCGGCAGCGGGACATAGCGGAACGGCGGGACCGCTCCGGCTGCTTGCTCAGCCATCGCTCCTCCTTGGGCTCGCGGCCTCCACCGCCGCAGATCCGGATGCGACGTGCAGCGCCGCAACGCCGGCACGCAGCAGCTTGGACACCGGGCAGTGCAGGTGCGTGTGCTCGATCAGCGCATCGCGCACGCCGGGATCGATGTCCGGCGCATCGACGTCCAGGCGCGCCTCGGTGATGGTGTACTCGCCGTTGGAGGCCTCGAGGACGACGGCCGCCTTGTACTCGACGTCCGTGGCGTCGATGTCGCGGCGGCGCGCGGCCTCGATGAACGTCATGCCGAAGCAGGCCACCCACGCCCCGGCCAGCAGCTCCTCCGGCGTGACGCCCTTGGCCTTCATGCCGGGGATCCGCACGTCGTGCTCGTAGGAGCCCGAGAGCGCCTCGATGGTCCCTAGCCGGCCACCACGGCCGACCGCCTCGCTCACATGTCTCACAGGTGCAGGTCCTTTCCGATGTCCGAGAAGCCACTCACGACAGCCCTCACATCACGTGGCCGCCGGAGACGTTGAGCGTCGCGCCGACGTAGTAGGCCCCATCCGGCGAGGCGAGCATCACGGCGGTCGGGACGATCTCCTCCACCTCGGCGAAGCGGCCGATGGGCAGCTCGGCCCGGATCGCGTCGAGCGTGGCCTGGGGCACGCCCGCGAGGTTCTCGGTCAGCGTCGGGCCCGGCGCGATCGCGTTGACGTTGATCCCGTGCGCGATCAGCTCGCGCGCGCACGCGCGCGTGAACCCAAGGACCCCGGCCTTCGCGGCGCAGTAGTGGGCCATGTGGGGAGCGCCGCGCAGGCCGAGCTGCGAGGCGATGTTGATGATCCGGCCGCGGCGGCGTTCCGTCATCCCGCCCAGGACCGCCTGCGTCATCAGCAGCACGGCGGTGAGGTCGACGGCGATCGTCTCGCTCCACTGCTCCAGCGACAACTCGGCGAGCGGCGCGGTCGTCGTGATGCCGGCGTTGTTGACCAGCACGTCGATCGGACCGCAGACCCGGGTCGCCGCGTCGACGGCGGCCGTGATCTGCTCGCTGCGACGCACGTCACACGAGAAGAAGTCCGCACGCCCGCCGGCGGCCGCGGCCTCCTCGACGACCGCGCGCCCGCGATCGTCGTCGCGGTCGAGCACCGCGACATGCGCGCCTTCGCCCGCGAAGGCGAGGGCGAGCCCGCGGCCGATCCCCGCGCTGCCGCCCGTGACGATCGCCACCTGGCCCGCGAGCCGGCCCGTTGCGCCGTTGCCGCTCACAGCTCGCGCGCCAGCGTCTCGGCCTCGTAGATGACCGCCTCGAGCCGACGAGGCGCGAGCGCATCGCCGACCAGACGGAGCCGCGGCGCACCCGGGCCAAGTCCCTTGGCCGCCGTGCGCAGCTCGCCATGCAGCTCGTCGCGCGGGACGCGCGGCAGCGCGAGCACGACCGACTCGGCCTCGCGCTCGCGCTCTGGGCCGCCGAACAGGCTGTCAAGCACCACGGCGCCCGCGCGGATCGATGCGAGCGTGTGCTGGGGCGTGAGCGTCACGTCGTGCCCGAGCAACCGCGGCGCGATCCAGTGCCAGTCCTGCGTGCGCACCGTGTCCTCGCCGACCGCGAGGTGCGGGGTGACGATCTCGACCTTGACGCCGGCCGCCGCGAGGACCTCGGCGAGCCCAAGCGGGAGGTACTCACCGAGCTCGTCGTAGATCAGCACCGAGTCACCCAGGGCGCGGGGGTCGGCGAGCGCGCGCTGGGCGGCGCTGGCGAGGTCGTGGACCGAGTCCAGCTCGGCGCCGGGGATGTGGTCGCGATCCGGCCGATAGGCGCTGTAGACCCCGGTCTTGGCGTAGCGCGAGCCCGTCGCGCAGACGACGATCTCGGCGTCGAGAGCCGCGAGGCCGTCCGGCGTCAGCTCCGTGCCGAGCCGCACGTCGACCCCATGGTGCAGGAGGGGCTGACGGAGGTTCTCGATCGCGTCCTGCCAGCCGGCGCGCGTCGGCAGCCGCTTGATGAGGTTGAGATGGCCTCCGAGGTCGTCGCCCGCGTCCAGCAGCACGACGTGGTGGCCGCGCTCGGCGGCGGTCCCCGCGGTGCGCATGCCCGCCGGGCCCGCGCCGACGACCACGACCCTGCGCGCCTCGCCGGGCGCGACCGTGCGCAGCGTCCCGTCGCCGAGCTTCGCTTCGCGACCCATCGCCGGGTTCATCACGCAGGGGACGCGCTTCTGGTCGAACGCGTGCGCGAGGCACACGTTCGCCCCGATGCAGCGGACGACGTCCTGGGTGCGGCCGGCCTGCGCCTTCTTGACGAGGAACGGGTCCGCGAGCTGCGCGCGCGTCATCGCGGCCATGTCGGTCGCGCCCTCGGCGATCAGCCGATCCGCGACGTCGACGTCGAGGATCCGCCCGACCAGGAACACCTTCGCGCGCTCCCCCACGATGCGCTTGACGCGACGGCCGCCGTCCTCCATGAACGCCTGGGAGACCTGCATCGGGGAGACGGTGCGATGCAGCGTGTGGTAGCCGCCGCAGGAGATCGAGAAGTAGTCGAACAGGCCGGTGTCGACGAGGACCTGGACGATCTCCTCCGTCTGCTCGCCGGTGATGCCCGCGGCGCCGATGAACTCGTCGAAGGAGAGCCGCACGCCGACGGTGATGTCGCCGCCGACCTGGCGCCGGACCGACTCGGCGATCTCGCGCACGATGCGGCAGCGGTTCTCGACGGTCCCGCCGTACGCATCGTCGCGCTTGTTGTACGCCGGGCTGAGGAACTGGCCGAGCAGGTAGCTGTGCGCCGCGTGGATCTCGACGCCGTCCAGGCCGGCGGTCTTGACGTTGAGCGCCGACTCGCCGAAGGCCTTGGCAGTGTCGTCGATCTCGGCCTGCCCCATCACCATCGGGACCTCACGGTGCACCACGGAGGTGATGCGTGAGGGCGCCCACAACGGGTGCCACTCGTCGAAGATCATGGTCCCCTTGTCGTGCACGCCCGAGCCGAAGAGCTGCACGAACTGCTTGGCCCCGAACTCGTGGACCGCCTCGGCCAGCTTCGCGTACTGCGGCACCGCGCGCTTGTCGTGCGCCGTGCAACCCGGGTAGAACGAGCCCTTCCAGATCGGGTGGCCGGCCTGCTGCTCGGTGATCATCAGGCCGACGCCGCCCTTGGCGCGTTCACGGTAGAACGCGATGTGACGATCACTGAGCAGATGATCCTCGCCATAGAGGATCGTCTGCGCGGTGTACATGACTCGGTTGCGCACGCGCGTCGGACCGATGTCCAGCGGCTGCCACACATGTTTGAGAGCGTGCTGAGGTGACTCCGCACCCAGCTCGACCACCGAGTCGACGGCAGTTTCCATGCGTCCTGCTTTCCTCGCCCCACATCCCGAGGACGGTGGCGATCAACGAATCGTCATGCGATGGCGCCAATCTACGAGCCGGGTCCTCATTCATCAAATACAAATCGTGCGTCGTGTGAGTAGTGGTCTGTGTATGAGTGGCGGGAAGTGAGCCTCCGGCCACTCGCCCAGGCAGCCGCGAGCCGGCTCAGGCGTTGTCGCCGAGATGCGCGCGGATCGCATCGAGGAGCTGGCGCTGGAGCGGACTCGTGCGCTTCTCGACGCGACGGACCAGCAGGATCGGCACGGGGATGCGCACGCCCTCGATGTCGATGCGGCGCAGCGTTCCCTCCTCGAGCTCACGCGCCACCGAGGACAGGAAGAGCACGGCGACCCCGAGTCCGTCGTGCGCAGCGCGCTTCATCGCCTCCGGGTGGCCGAGCTCGATCACGATGTGGCGGCTCTCGACGCCGAGGTCCCGCAGCGCCGTGTCGACCAGTCGTCGACGCGCGAGGCCCCCGGGCGAGCACACGTACGGCAGGGAGGCGAGATCGCCCAGCGCGACGCTGTCGCCCACATCGCGATCCTGCGGCCCCGCGACGAGCACGAGCTCCTCGGTCGCGATCTCCTCGGCGTTGAACAGCCGCGGCTCGATCGGCTCGATCGTCGCGATGATCGCGAAGTCGGCGACGCCGGTGGCGATCTCATGCATCGCGCGCTCCGGATCGCTGACGTGCAGCGTGATCCGGGCGCGGGGATGGTCGCGCTGGAACGCCGAGAGCACCGGCGGCAGCACGTAGCTCCCGATCGTCATGCTCGACGCGATCACCGCGCCCCCCACCGCGCCCTGCGCGAGCCCGTCGATGTCGCGGGCCACCTCCTGGCTGCGACTCAGCACCTCCTTGGCCCACGCGTAGGCGATCTCGCCGCCCTCGGTGAGGCGCATGCGCCGCCCGTCCCGATACAGGAGCTTGGCGCCCATCCGCTCCTGGAGCGTCCGCAGGTGGGCGGACACCACCGGCTGGGCGACGTAGAGATGGTCGGCGGCACGACCGACGCCGCCGAGCTCCACCACCAGACAGAAGACCTCGAGCTTCTGGAGCGAGATCCGGTTGTCGATCGTCACGACCTACCCGAGCCTCCTCATGCAGCACCCCGCTCCTCCCGCGTCGACGCCGAGCCCGATCGGGCCCGGCCAGCGACTCGCCACCATATCCTGCGTCGCGCGGACCGTCCGCGCCACCGGTCAGAACCGGACGTTCACGTTCTTCGGCTCCGCGTAGGAGAGCAGCTCCTCGAGCCCCTCCTCGCGCCCGACCCCGGAGTTCTTCACGCCGCCGAAGGGTGCGCCGAGGAAGTGCCGAGACGAGTCGTTGACCCAGACGTACCCGGCCTCGACGTCGCGCGCGAACCGGTGCGCGGTGCGCAGGTCGCGGGTGTACACGCTCGCGGTCAGGCCGTACGAGACCGAGTTGGCGATGGCGAGAGCCTCGTCCTCGTCGTGGAACGGGATCACCGCGAGGACCGGCCCGAAGATCTCCTCCTGCGCGAGCCGAGCGTCCGGGCGCACGTCGTCGAACAACGTCGGGCGCACGAACATCCCCTTCGGGTGGCCGGGAACGTCCACCGGCCCGCCACCGACCACGACGCGCGCCCCCTCCTGGCGACCCAGCTCGAGGTACGAGAGGACCTTCTCGTATTGGCCCCGGTGGACGATCGCCCCAGTCTCGGTCGCCTCGTCGGTCGGTGGACCGCTGCGCAGCGCGGCCATGCGAGCGGCGAGCCGCTCCACGAACTCGCCGCGCAGCGCCTCGTGCACAAGCAGGCGCGAGGTCGAGCCGCAGGACTGGCCCTGCCAGGTGAAGTTCATGCCGCGCAGCGCACCCTCCACGGCTTCGTCGACGTCCGCGTCGGGGAAGATCACGATCGGGTTCTTCCCACCCAGCTCGAGCGTCACCGTCTTGACGACCTGCTCGGCCGCGCGGCGCTGAATCGCCAGCCCGACGTCGACCGAGCCGATGAAGGCCAGCCGCCGCACCACGGGATGCGCGACGAGCGCGTCGCCGGCCTCCGGCCCGAGGCCGGTGACCACGTTCACGACGCCGGCGGGGAACGCCTCGCCGATCAGGTCCGCCAGCCGCAGCGCCGACAGGGGCGTGTGCTCGGAGGGCTTGAGCACGATCGTGTTGCCCGCGACGACCGGCGCCGCGATCTTCGCCGCCGCGAACATCAACGGGTGGTTGAACGGGATGATCCGGCCCACGACCCCGAACGGCTCGCGCACCGTGTAGTTGATGCGGTCGTGGCCGGTGGGGATCGTCTCACCGCGGGCCTGCACGGCGAGCCCGGCGAACCAGCGCATCTGCCTCGCGGCAAGATGCGCGTCGCTGCGCATCTCGCGAATCGGGCTGCCGTTGTCGGCGACGTCGAGCAGCGCGAGCTCCTCGGCATGCTCGAGGACCAGGCCGGCCAGGCGCATCAGGCAGTCGGCGCGGTCCGTCGGGGGCATCGCCCGCCACGCCGGAAACGCCGCGGCCGCCGCGCGGACGGCCGCGTCCACGTCCTCGGCCCCACCGCGCGGGACCCGAGCCAGCAGCTCGCCGGTGGCCGGGTCGTGCACCTCCAGCAGGTCGCCGCTGGCGGCCAGACGCCGGTCACCGCCGATCAGCATCCGAGGCGTTGGCACGCCACCGCGGGTCGCGCTCATCCGACGCCGACCAGGCCCGCGCCCTCGAGCACGTCCAGCACGCGCTCACGGGTGGATTCCGACAGCGGCGCAAGCGGCGCTCGGACCTCCGCCGAGCCCTGCCCGGTGGCCGCGAGCATCGCCTTCAACGCAACGGGGTTCGTGTCGAAGAATATCGCCTGGTTGATCCCCAACAGCTCGCGATGCAGGCGCAGCGCGCCGACGTGATCGCCCGCGGCGACGCACTCGAACAGCTCGGCGATCCGCTCCGGCACCAGGTTCCCGACGGCGCTCATGAGGCCCGCGCCCCCGACCGCCAGGAACGGATAGGAGAGGCTCTCCTGCCCACAGAACAGGCGGAAGTCGTCGCCCAGGCGCAGGAGCAGCTCGGTGACCAGATCGAGGTCCTTGGAGGCGTGCTTGAGACCCGCGAGGTTGGGCGCTCGCTCCGCGATCCGCTCGACCGTCTCCGCCGTGACGCCGACCCCAGCCCGGCCAGGGATGTTGTAGATGAGCAGCGGCAGGTCCGTGACGCCCGCGACGGTCGCGAAGTGCTCCACGAGGCCCTCCTGGGAGGGCTTCACGAACGCCGGGCAGACGACGAGCAGCGCATCCGCACCCGCCGCCTGCGCTGCCCGCGTGAGCTCGAGCGTCTCGGCCTGGTTGGGCGAGCCGGTCGCCGCAACCACCGGCACGCGTCCGGCGGCGACCTGCACCGCGCGGCGGTACAGATCGATCCGCTCGTCCGCGCTGAGGCTGGTCGGCTCGCCCGTCGTGCCCGTGACCAGGACGCCGTGGCTGCCCGCCGCGATCTGGCGCTCCACGGCGGCCTCGAACGCGGCCGCGTCGATCGCCCCGTCGGCGAACGGAGTCACGAGCGGGACGATCGAGCCCCGCAGCCGCGCCGTGTCCATCGTCACGACCCGGCCGCGAGGGCGTCGCGATTCGTCTCGTAGCCCTTCGTGACGCCGAGCGCCTCCGTTCGATCCTGCTTGAGGTTCTCGACCCAGAGCAGGCTGCCGACGGCGATCTGCAGCGGCGAGTCCTGGATCGTCAGCTCGTAGACGTCCTCGCCCTCGTAGGCGGCATGGCCGTGGTTCATCCACCCCGGCGCGGTGAGCATCAGGTCGCCGGCGCCCCACTCGTATCGCTGGCCGCCGACGATGCTCCACCCGCGCCCACCGAAGATGTAGTTGACCGCGGCGGACGTGTGGCGATGCGGCTCGTCGACGATCCCCGCGGGGCGCATCGTGATGGTGGCGAAGAACGTCGAGGTCGTGCCCTGGGTGCGGCCCGTCGAGCGGTCGTACATCAGCTGCAGGCGCCGGCCCTTGTACTCCTGACCCAGCGACCGCAGATGCTGGAGGCGGCTGTGGATCTCGCGATACGGCCAGTGCAGCGCCGGCTGGTAGGGCGGCTCCGGCGAGATGAGCTGCTCGTAGGTGAGCACCGCCGCACCGTCGTCGCCGATCGTCTCGCCCCGCTCGCTGCGCTCGAGCTCGGCCTCGGGATCGCCCATCGGCTGGTTGGGATCGAGGTCGGGGGTGTCCTCGTAGACGTGGACGCCGAGCAGGTCCAGCAGCCCGCTGTTGGAGTAGCTGAGACGCACCGAGATCTCGTCGGTGTCGTTGACGTGCTGGTGGACCATCCAGGGCGGCGTGCTCCAGGTGTCGTACTGGCCCCAGGTGACGGTCCGACCCCCGATGACGGACGACCCCGAGCCCTGGATCGCGAAGTTCACCACCGAGGAGTTGTGACGGTGCGGCTGGGTCCGCTCACCGGGAAGCAGGACGTTGATCGACACGGTGACCGCCGGGTAGAGCGCCGTGTTGCCCATGAGCGCGGGGTTGACCACCTCGACGCGACGCGAGCCGCGGAACGGCCCTTGGGCGAGACGCTCGATCTCGGCGTCGATCTCGGCCTTCGTGATCAGCAGCGGCTTGAGCGGACGGAACTCGGTTGGGCGCCGGCCCGAGCGATCCACGAAGACCGCACGAATTGGATCGTCTTGGTTGCCAATGGTCATGATGCACTCCTCGTGTCGTGTCGATCGCCGGTGGTCCTAGCGATGGATCAAGGCCGTGGTCTCGAGCGAGCGCCCTACGCCGGACGCCAGCGCTCGGCGCCGGATCTCGGCACCGAGCGCGACGTCGGAGAGCCCGACGCCGAGGGCCTTGAAGAGCGTGATGTCGTCAGGCCCGCGCAGCACCTCGGTGGGCGTGTCGACGACCTCGGCGAGGCCGCGCACCGTCCCCCAGTCGAGCAGCCCCGCCGCGACGGCCGCGCGCAGCTCGCCGGCGTCGTCGCGCGCCTGCTCGACCGAGTCGGCGACCACGGCCGCACAGCGCCCGACCGCTCCCTCGTCGAGCTCCCGGCGCGAGGGAACGATCGAACCGACGGCGTTGACGTGCACGCCGGGGGCCAGCATGTCGGCGCGGACGATCGGCTCGGCCGAGCGCGTGATCGCGGTGACGATGCGGGCGCCGTCGATCGCCTCGGCGACGTCCCCGTGCTCGCTCACCTCGACCGACAGCTCGTCGCGCAGCCGTTGTGCGAGGGCCGCGCGAGGCTCGGTCCGGCGACCGAACAGGCGGATGCGGCGCAGCGGACGCACGCTGGCCACCGCCTGGGCCTGGGTGAATGCCTGCTTGCCGGTGCCGAGCAGCGCCAGCGAGTCAGCGTCGGCGGCGGCCAGCACGCGCGTGCCGAGGCCGGACGTCGCGGCGGTGCGCATCTGCCCCATCGCGAACGCCTCGATGACCGCAAGCACGCGGCCGTCCTGCAAGGAGAAGAGGATCAGCAGCGGCGCCGCCCCACCGGGGGTGTACGTCCAGGTCTTGGTCCCGGTCAGCCCGGCCCCGGCGAGCGTGCCACCGACCGCGTGCAGGATCGCGTCGCCCTCGCGCACGTGGGCGCGGCGCATGCTCGCCGCCTTCCCCTGCGATTGGAGGCGATACGCGTCGGCGAGCACGTCGACGGCCTCCTCGAGCGACAGCAGGTCGGCGACCTCGCGCTCGCTGATCCACACCGCCGGATCAGCCATGGACCGGCTCCTGGTCGAGCGGCGAGGCCACCGGGGCGCGCAGGCCCCAGGTGTTGGCCATCGTCGCGTGGGCGAGATAGCGCGTCGCGGTCATCAGGCAGCCGACCGCCACATCCGGGCCGGCGAGGCCCTCGACGCCGGCGAAGGCCGGCTCGCAGCCGCGCCCCTGTGCGGCGACGACCGCGCGGGCCAGCTCGACGGCTGCGCACTCGAGCTCGTCGAACTGCGGACGGGCGACGTCGCCGCCGACGAGCGCGCGCACCTCATCCACGTCGAAGCCGACCTTCAGCGCAAGCCGCTCGTGCTGCACACGCTCGTAGTCGTTGCCCGTCTCGGTCGCGACGGTGAGCGCGATCGCCTCGACCAGGCGCACCGGCAACGCTTCCTTGAGCGCTTCGGTGAACCCGATGAAGTGCGCCAGCGCGTCGGGCTGGTGAGCGGCGACCTGGAAGAACTCCCCGAGGTAGCCGAGCCGCTCCACCCGCGGTTGCAGCAGGTCGCGCAGTGACTCCGGCAGGCGCTCGTAGGAAAGGCGCGGAGTGTTGGTCACACTCGGCGAGGCTACCCGGGCCGAACCATTCGAACAATATCATCTTGCGCGTCCTTTCATACTGATTCACCTATCTGTAACGGCGCGCTTCACTTCGGGCACGGAGATGGGACGCAGCGCAGGGTGAAACGCAGCTGCGGCGGGTCTTCACCTAGGGGCGCGGCGCGATGGCGCTCAGGCCTGAGAGTGAAGTGGGGCGTGGACGGAGCCGCGGGCCTTGTACTCCTCGAGCGGGTTCGCCGCGCGCCAGCGGGCCTCGCAGGTCGCCAGCGTCTCGAACGCGACGCCCTCGTGCGCCGCCGCGTGCTCGATCAGTCCCTCGAGCATCGCCAGCCGCGATCCGCGGCCGATCACCTGCGGGTGCATGATGATCGTCATGACGCCGCCGGGCGCGTTCGCATAGGCCCAGTCGAACTCGCTCTGCCAGATCTCGCGCACATGGGACGGCGGGTGCTGCGACAGCGACCAGCCGGGCTCGAACTCGAACAGCGGGAAGTCGTCCAGCGCCCACGAGAGCGGCATCTCGACCAGCTCGCACGGCTCGCCGAAGCCGTACGGCTCGGTCTTGGAGATGCGATCGCCGCGCCGGACGTAGTACGGCGAGAAGTCCGAGCCGGAGAAGGTCGCGTCGTAGCGCAGCCCGTGCTCGAGCAGGATGTCGATCGTGTTGGCGCTGTAGTCGCCCGCGGGCGAGCGGAACCCCACCGGACGGATGCCGGCGACCTGCTCCAGCGCGTCCAGCCCGCGGCGGAACGTCGCGCGCTCGGCGTCGCGGTCGAGCTTCGCCGGGTCCTCATGGACCCAACCGTGGTGGCCGATCTCGTGGCCGGCGGCGACGATCGCGCGCACGCAGTCCGGGTACGCGATCGCCGTGTGCCCGGGGACGAAGAACGTCGCCTGCGCCCGCTGGCGCTCCAGCAGCGCGAGGATCCGCGGGATGGCGACGGCCCCGAACTCCCCGCGCGAGATCATCGCCAGGTTGTCGGTGCTCGCGATCCACACGGAGGTGGCGTCGAAGTCGAACGTCAGGCAGACGGACAGCCTGGGGTCCGGCTGGGTCATGGAGCGGTCTCCTCGATGGTCGCGGCAAGAGATCGGCGGCGGGCTTCGGCGCTCGCGACGAGCGCGCTGACGAGCCGAGCGGTCGCGTACGGCTGCTCGCGGTGCGGCAGGTGCCCGCAGCGCCCGAGCACGTGGAGAGCCGCGGTCGCCGAGCCGCCGGACAGCAGCGCGTGCAGCAGCATCACGCGCTCGAGGCTCGAGCGCGGATCCTGCGCGCCCCACACGATCGCCAGGGGGACGTCGAAGCCGTGCTCGCGCCCGTGCTCGAACAGCTCGGTCTGCGCCTCGATGGCGGCGAGCGCCCAGCGCCGCTCGCCCGCGGCCAGCAGCTCGAGGGCACGCGTGTGCGCAGCCGAGGCGGCGTTGCGCTCGAGCCGATCGACGAGCTCGGCGTCGATGTGGCCCTCGACCGCCGACAGTCGGCGGACCGTCCACAGCAGCGAGCGCCGACTCCAGCGCGGCTGCGGTCGGTTGAGCAAGGCGAGGTTCAGGAGCTGGTCGCCGGAGGGCGCCGCGGCCGCCGGCGCCAGCAGCGCGCACGAGCGCACGACGACGCCGGGCGAGGCGCCACGGGCCAGCGCGAGCGCCGCGAGCGCGCACTCGTCGTGAGCGACGAGATGCGCGGCCTCGATGCGCAGCGCCCCCAGCGTGGCGACCACCGTGCGCGCGACGCCGCCGGGCGTGAGCTGCTCGACGTCCACCGGCACGCTCCCGCCCGAGCCCGGGAGGTCGATCGCGACGACCCGGCATCCACGCGCCAGCGCGACGGCGAAGTCGCCCCACAGCTCGGCGGACGCGGGCAGCGGCCCGCCCCCGTGCGCGCCACCGTGCAGCAGCACGACCGCGGGACCGGATCCCCCTTCGAGCAAGCGCACCCGGCCGTGCTCGTGCTGGATGTCCCGCGCCATCAGCTCAGGCTTCATCGCGCTCGACCTCGTCGAGGAACGCCCGCAGCGTGGCGACGAACCACGCCGGATGCTCGCGGTAGGGGAAGTGGCCGCAGTCGTCGACCACGTCCAGGCGCGTGCGGGGCTCGTGCGCCACGAGCAGCTCGAACAGCTCCCGGCCCAGCTCGGGGCGCGCGGTCGCGTCGTCGCGTCCCCAGAAGATCTGGGTCGGACGCTGCAGCCGGCCTTCCGCAAGCCACCCGATCGTCTCGCGCTTGTCGCGCGCGAGCTCGGGATAGAACCGTCGCAGCAGCAGGTTGCCGGCCTCGATGCGCCGCACGGCCTCGAGATGCCCGGGCGCCTCGAGGAGTACGAGGTTCATGTCGACCCACGCCTCGCTGACCGCCGCCGGGTTGCCGTTGCAGTAGGCCTCCAGGCTGCGGCGGGTCGCCGCCCGGACGTCGCCGCGGTGCGTGGTGTCGGCCAGCGCGATCGCGTTGGTCCCGACGCCGGGGCTGAGCGTGCCGGAGTTGACGACCGTCACCGTCCGCACCAGGTCCTGGCGCAGGAGCGCCGCGCGCGTGGCGAGGTAGCCGCCGCGCGAGTGCCCGACGAGGCTCACGGGCCCGCAGCCGAGCGACTCGACGAACGCGATGAGGTGCTCGACGACGAACGCCATCGTGTAGTCCTCGTCGCGGGTGGGCGCATCGCTCCAGCCCATGCCGGGCTTGTCGTAGGCGACGACGCGGTGGGTCTCGGCGAGCGCGCCGAAGCACGTGTCCCACTGGTCGGCGCCGTCGCCGCCCCCCAGCTCCGGCGGGCCGAAGTTGCCGCCGTAGACGAGCACGATCGGCGCGCCGTCGCCCGCCTCCGTCCACCAGGTGCGGATCCCCGCGACGTCGGTCCATCGCCCCGGCGGCAGGCCGGGGTAGGCGGGTACCTGCTCGCTCATGCGCGCAGGCCCATCCGCCGCAACAGCGGGAACACCTGCTCACCCATCTGCCGGATGCCGCGAGCCGGCTCCCAGAACCCGGTCACGAGGTGCTCGACGCCCGCGTCGTGCAGCGTGCGAATCGTCTCGGCCACGGTCTCGTAGCTGCCGAAGAGCTGGAAGCTCCCCATGCCCAGGCCGATCCCGTTGAACCCGTCGCGACCGAGGCCGGCGTAGGGGTCGCTCGGGTCGGAGGCCGGCCGGCCGCTCGCGAGCAGCGAGCTGTCGACGAACGAGCGGACCGCGACCGTGTCGATCGTGGCCTCCAGCGCCGCGACGGCCTCGCGCGCCGCCTCGTCGGTCGCCTCCATCACCGCGTAGACCGAGGTCGCGACGCGGACGGTGCGTCCATACTTCGCCGCGAGCCGGTGCGCGGCCTCGACCTTCTCCGCCACCGACGACAGGTCCGTGCTCGACGGCGCCACGAAGATCCACTCGCAGTTGCGGCACGCAAAGTCGAGTCCGAGCTCCGAGTAGCCGGCGTTCATGAGGATCGGTCGCGGCCGCCGCGTCGGCCGAGGCGCCAGCGACGCCTCGTAGGCCTGGAAGTAGTCGCCCTCGAACGTGACCGGGTCGTCCGACGTCCACAGGTACTTCATGAGCGTCGTGAACTCGTCGCAGACGTCGTAGCGCTCCGCGGACGATGGCACCTCGGGGAAGCCGAACTTCCGGAAGTCGGCGGGATTGGCCCCGGCGACGATGTTGATCCCCAGGCGGCCGCCGGAGACGTGGTCGATCGTGGCGGCGATCTTGGCGATGTGCAGCGGATGGAACCGATAGCCGACGTGCACGGTCGAGAACAGCCCCATCCGCTCGGTGGTCACGGCGCTCGCCGCGGCCGCGGTGGCGAAGTCGAGCGCCGCGTCGTTCCAGCCGCTCGGCCCGCCCCAGCCGCCCCAGAGCCCGAACTGCACCTGATGGTCGAAGCCGAAGCGCTCAGCCGCGAGCAGCAGCTCCTTCGCCGCCGGCCACTGCCAGTAATCGCGGAAGCGCGGAAGGTCGTTGAGCGCCGCGAGGTTCGGCGACATGCCGCCCTGCGCGTTCCAGCCGAACAGCGAGATCTCGATCGGCTGGCCGGTGCGGGCCTCGGGCTGTCCGCCCGGGTCGAACGGGCCCCGCAGCGTCTCGGCGTGGATGATCCTGGCCATCTCAGGCACCGGCCACAGGTCGCGCGGGCCGGGGGCCGGCGGGGTTGACGACCGCCTCCCAATCGCTGTAGCGGGCCCCGGCCGTCAGGCCGCCGTCGGCGACCACCGTGGTGCCGGTGACGTACGAGGCGTCGCCGGAGAGCAGGAACGCGACCACCGCCGCGATCTCAGCCGGGTCGGCAGGACGATCCAGCGGGAGCCGGGACCGCCCCTTGGACCAGCGCGCCGGGTCCTCGATCTCCGCCGCGGTGGCGCGCGTCATCACCCACCCCGGAGCGACGGCGTTCACGCGGATGCCGTACGGCGCGAGGTCCACCGCGAGCGCCCGCGCGAGCTGCGCGACGGCCCCCTTCGAGGCGGTGTAGGAGACGAAGCCCTCCTCGGCGACGTGCGACATCGTGGACGCCGTGCAGACGATCGCCCCGCGGCCGTTGCGCGCCATCGCCCGCGCCGCCTCCCGCGCGAAGAGGAAGCTCCCGCGGACGTTGACCGCGAACGTCTCGTCGAACCGCTCGAGACTGGCGTTGAGCACGTCGTCCTCGTAGTGCGCGATCCCGGCGTTGCTCGCCAGCCAGTCGAGGCCGCCCAGCTCGCCGATCGCGGCGCCGACTGCCGCTTCGGCGCTCGCGGGCAGGCCGACGTCGGCCGCGAGCGCGCACGCGCGCCGCCCGCGCTCGCGCACGTCGGCGACCACCGCATCCAGCTCGGAGGCGTCCGGCGGCGCGGCGACGAGCACGAGGTCGTGCCCGTCGTCCGCCATCCGGCGCGCCACGGCCGCGCCGATGCCGCTCGAGGCTCCGGTGACGATCCCCACCCCCATCTCAGACGTGCTCGCGCTTGCGCTCGGCGTGGTCGGGGAGGTTGTGCCACATGTCGACGGTCTGCTTCCAGGTGCCGTCGGCCTCGCGGCGCCAGAGCTCCAGCGAACGGCCGTAGTGCGACACCGGACCGTCGGGCGTCGTGAAGTGGAACGTGTAGCTGCCAACGGTGTGCGCGACGTCGCCGTCCACCCGGATCAGCGCCACCGGGTCGTTCTCGATCCGGATGTCCGGGATCGCGGCCATCTCCGCGTACATCGCGCGCGCGGCCGCACGGCCCACGAACGCCTCGCGATCGGGCGGGATCATGAAGACGTCCTCCGCCAGCATGTCGCACACGGCGTCCCAGTCGCCGGCGTTGAACCGCTCGACGTACGTGCCGCGAACGGCGAGAAGCTCGGACTCGGGGGAACTGCTCATCGAAGGGCTCCTTCGGGTCGTGGAGGTCATGCGCGCTTGCGGCGGGCGAGCGCGACGGCGAGGGCCACGCCGGCGATCAGGGCCACGCCGTTGACGTAGGAGGAGACGTAGTTGGCCGCGCCGGCGAGGTCGAGGCCGTTGTTGAGCACGGCGAGGAAGAACATGGCCACGATCGTCCCGCCGACGTTGAAGCGCCCCGGGCGGATCGCCGCCGCGCTCAGGAACGCGGCCGCCAGCGCGCTGAGCGTGAAGCTCGGCCCGACGCTGGGGTCGGCGCCGCCCGCCCGGGCGACGTAGATCGCCCCGGCGATCCCGGCCAGGGCGCCGGCGAGGGTGAAGCTCGCGCCGATCACCAACCGGACCCGCAGCCCGACGAGCTTGGCCGCCTCGAGGTTGGATCCCACCGCGTAGAGCTGGCGACCGAACGGGGTGTGCTCGAGCAGGACGTAGACGCCGGCGGCGATCACGAGCAGCGCCCAGGCGACCGACGGCACGCCCAGCACGTTGCTCGAGCCGAAGCTGGTCAGCGACGCGGGGATGTCGCTCACGACCGCCAGGCCGCCGGTCTTCTGGGCGACGATCCCCGCCACGATCGTCGAGGTACCCAGCGTGGTGATCACCCCGTTGACCGCCGCGCGCGTGACCAGCAGCGCGTTGGCCAGGCCGGCCACGACGCCGATCGCGACGCCCATGAGGATGGCCGGCGGCACCCCGAGCTGCACCCCCAGCGTTCCCGAGAGGGCGCTGGCCACGAAGACCGCGACGAGCCCGGTCACCGCGCCGACCGAGAGGTCGAACTCGTTGCAGACGAGTGGCAGGAGCGCGGCCAGGGCGACGATCGCCGGCACCGTCTGGTTGGCGACGAGGATGCGGAGGTTCGCCGAGGTCAGGAACGTGTCCGCCGTCGGCGGATAGAGGCTGAAGAAGACCGCGAACGCCACGAGCAGGAGCAGCAGGGCGTAGCGCTGCAGCAGCCCGAGCAGTGCCGCACGATCGATGCCGCGTCCGCGGGCGAGCGTGCTGCTGCCACCTATCTCGCTCATGCGGCCTGCCTCGCGTACGCGAGCGCGTTCAGGCGCTCCTCGTCGATGTCGTCGTCGAGCTCGGCGGCGACCGCCCCGTCGCGCAGCACGATCGCCCGGTCGCAGACCAGGGCGAGCTCCTCGAAGTCCGAGGAGACGATCACCGCTGCGGCTCCGCCGTCGACGGCGCGACGCACGAGCTGATGGATCTCGACCCGCGCCCCGGCGTCCACGCCTTGCGTTGGCTCGTCGAGCAGCAGGACCCGTGGGCGGCGCTGCAGCCACCGTGCCAGCATCACCTTCTGCTGGTTGCCGCCCGACAGCGACGAGATCGGCGCGGTCTCCGCCGCGCGGTCGACGCGCAGCTCGGACATGATCGAGCGCGCGGCGCGACGCTCGCTGGCGCGGCTGACGCATCCATGGCTGGCGTGACGTCCCAGCGCGGCGATCGACAGGTTCTCGGCGATCGACAACTGCGCGAACATCGCCTCGCGCGGACGGTCCTCGGGGAGGTACGCGATCCCGTGGCGCATCGCCTCGCGGGGGCCGGCGACCGTCGTGCGCCGGCCGTCGAGCTCGATCGTCGGCGGTGTGCCGGGGCCCAGGCCGAAGAGCTGGCGCAGCAGCGTCGTGCGGCCCGATCCCATGATGCCCGCGACCCCGACGACCTCGCCGGCGCGCGCCTCGAGGGCGACGCCGCCGGAGCGCCCGAGGCCGGCGCCGCGCAGGACCACCGGCGCCGCGTCGCGGAGGTCGCCGCGCTCGCGGACCAGACGCTGGGCCGGCCGGCCCATGATGAGCTCGACCAGCTCGTCGTGCCCGACGCTCCGGGGATCGACGGCGGCGACCACCCGCCCGTCACGCAGCACGGTGCCGCGATCGGCCACGCGCAGGACCTCGTCCAGGCGATGGGTGACGTACACGACGGCGTAGCCGCGGTCCGCGCAGCGCTGCAGGGTGGTGAGCAGCAGCTCGACCTCGTGCGCCGGCAGGCTCGCAGTCGGCTCGTCGAGCACCAGCGTGCCGCCGGCGTCCGCCTCGTCGTCCTGGAGCGCTCGCGCGATCGCGACCATCATCTGCGTCGCCGGGCCGACGGTGGCCAGGAGATCGTCGGGGCGCGCCTCGATCTCGAAGCGCTCGAGCACGCCGCGCGCGCGGCGACGCACCGCGGCCCAGTCCACCCGCCCGCCCACCGCGGTCTCGAAGCCGCGGCCGAGGGACAGGTTCTCGGCGACGGTCATCGCGGGGAACGTCGAGCTCTGCTGATGCACGAAGTGCAGGCGAAGCTGGCGCGCCCGCGCCGGCGTCTGCGTGCGCAGGTCGTGTGCCGCGCCGGCGACGAGCAGCCGACCGGCATCCGCGGGCACGACGCCGGCGAGGACCTTGATCAGCGTGGACTTGCCCGAGCCGTTGCCGCCGAGGAGCGCGTGGATGGTGCCTGGCTCGACGGTGAGCGAGACGTCGCGCAGCGCCTGGGTCGCCCCGTAGGCCTTCGACAGGCCCTCGAGGCGCAGCGCGGTGTCGGTCACCGGCCCGCCCATGCGCGCTCGTAGGCCGTGGCGTAGTCGACCGGCGGCTCGTAGGCGCCGGCGGCCGGCAGATGGTCGCGATCGACGAGCCCGAGGGCGATCCCGGACGGCACCGCCTTCTGGCCGTGGAAGACGCGGTTCAGGTTGTCCATGCCCGCGTAGGACTCCCACCCCTCGGCCAGCCCGTACCCGGCGTCCAGCCCCTTGTTCTCCTTGATCAGCCCGACGGCGTCGGCGAAGCCGGTGCCGGCGACGACCGCGAGGTCGTCGTTGCGCCCGGACGTGACGATCGCCGCGGCGGCTCCGGCCACGAGCGGATCGTCGTAGGGCGCCACGACGGCATTGGCGGTCGGGTTCTTCAGCAGCGCCTGCTCGAGCTTCTGGCGGAAGCCTGATCCCTGGATGTCGGCCGAGGTGAACGGGACGGTCGCCGCGATCTCGCACCCGGCGCAGACCTCGCGGATCCGCTGGACGAACCCGTCGTGGATGAGGATCGAGGCGCGGTTGTCCGTGCCCTTGAACAGCACGATCTTGCCCTTGCCGTCGGTCGCGCGCGCCACCCAGTCGGCCTGGAGGCGCCCCATCTCCCGGTCCTGCTCCGCCAGCCTCGCTGGCTTGCCGCCGACGCGATAGATCACCGACGCGTCGAACAGCGACGGCGCCTCGGGGTCGATCTCGCTGCAGTCGAAGCTCTCGACCGCCGAGATCGCGATGCCCGCCTTGCGGGCCTCCTGAAGGCCCGCCTTCACGGTCGAGCAGTCGATCGACACGAGCAGGATCCCGTCGGCCTTCGCGCCGATCGCCGCGCGGATGCCGTTGAGGTACTCGGACGGCGTGAACTTCCCGTCGAACACCGTGACGTCCCAGCCCATCGCGTCGCCGGCCCGCTGCGCCGCCTTGGCCCACGCGGCTCCGCCCTCGGAGGCGAGCCCGACGTCGATCACCCAGACCCGCTTGCCCGGCTGCGGTCGCGGCGAGGTCTTCGGCGGCTCGCCGTACGCGCGACCGGCGAAGCTCGACGCCAACGCGGTCGTCGCCTCGCTGCCGCCCGTGTCGCGGGCGGCGCCCGACGAGACTCCGGTCGTGCCGCTCGGCGACGAGCTGCCGCACGCGATCAACCCGCAGCAGACCAACCCGGCCCCGATCGCGCCGCCCAGCCGGCGGCGGCCTCTGCGCTTCATCAACGATCCCTCTCCTGACGCATGCCAACGGTGTTATACAACGTTGTTGTTTAACACGGTACGGCAGAGCGCCCCGGCCGTCAAGCCGAGGGCGCACGCGTCAGCGGTCCAGCCTCAGCGGCCGGTCGACGCCGAGCCCGACCCGAGCAGCGCGCTGGCGACGGCCTCGGCCGCGCGCATGCCCCGCTCGGGCGTCCAGTCGTCGGAGTTCTCGAGCATCGAGACCCAGAAGCCCCGCAGGGTCAACAGCAGCGCGTCCGCGACGAGCGCGTCGTCGACGCCGTCCAAGCCGGAGGTGACCTCCCGCACGTACGCCTGGTCTTGGGTCCCGAGGTCGCTGATCAGCTCGGCGAACCGGTCATCGCTGCCGGCGGTGAGGAGGATCTCCAGCCAGAGCTGCCGCAACGCATCGTCCAGCGGCTCCCTCGAGCACCACCAGGCGACCGCGCGCTGCAGCCGCTCGAACCCTTCCAGGCCGGCGAGGGCCTGCGCGAGATCCCGCTCCCAGATGCGCCGCCCATGGCGAAACGCGTTCAGCACGAGCTCCGCGCGCGTCGGCAGGTAGTTGGTCACGACCGCGGTCGAGCGCCCCAGCTCACGCGCGACCGACCGGATCGTCACCGCCCCGAGCCCGTCACGCTGGACGACGGCCAGCGTCGCGACGGCAAGCTCGTCCAGACGCTGTTGGACGTCCACATTGATGGGCATTGGACGAATATAGGTGCGTGTCGAGGCCCTCCAACACGACGACCGGCAGCGCGAGCGGACCCTGATGCGACGCGCGGGCATCGTCCTGGCCGGCGGGCGGTCGTCGCGGATGGGCACGCCGAAGGCGGCGCTGGAATGGCATGGCTCGACGCTGCTGCGCCGGGTGGTCGGGGTGGTCGGCCGCGGGGTCGACGGGCCGGTCTGCGTCGTGCGGGCGCCCGGTCAGGAGCTGCCGCCGCTGCCCGCGGACGTCGAGGTGGTCGAGGACGCGCGCGAGGGGCGCGGGCCGCTGCAGGGCATCGCCGCCGGCCTCGCCGCCCTGTGCGATCACGCTGAGGCCTGCTTCGTCTCGTCGGTCGACGTGCCGCTGCTGCATCCGCGGTTCGTGCGCCGCGTGGTCGACGCGCTGGACGACGAGACCGACGTCGTGCTCCCCGAGGCCCTGGGCCACCGCCATCCGCTGGCGGCGGCGTACCGCACCGCGCTGCTGAGCGACGTCGAGGAGCTCGTCGCGCACGACCGCCTGCGGCCCGCGTTCCTCTTCGAGCGCTGCCGGGTCAAGCGCCTCGACGAGGCCGCGCTGCTCGCCGACCGCGCGCTGGCGGCGGCGGATCCCGAGCTGCTGTCGCTGCTCAACCTCAACGAGCCCGCCGACTACGCCGCCGCGCGCGCCCGGCCCGCGCCCGAGGTGTCGATCCAGCGCTTCGGGACGCTGCGTCCGCCCGGCGAGCGGGGCGCGCTGAGCGTCCGGGCCGCCACGCTGGCCGCCGCCGCGCAGGCCGCCGCGGTCACGCTCGACCGCCACGTCGTCGCGGCGCTCAACGGCGACCGCATCACGGCCGACGCGCAGACGCCGCTGGCCGCCGGCGACCGCGTGCTGTTCATGGCCGCGGACTCCGGCGGCTGAGCGGTCTCGCACCTATCATGACCCCATGACCGTCGGCCCTCGGCCCGGCGGGTACTTCGGCCGGGCCCTCGTGGTAGATCTCGACGACGGCGGCGTGGAGACGCTGCCGCTGCCGGACGACGTGCTGCGCGCGTACGTCGGCGGGGCCGGGCTCGGCGCCTGGCTGCTGCACCGGCTCGCGCCCCGCGGCGTCGACCCGCTCGGGCCGGCCGCACCGCTGGCGTTCGTCTTCTCCCCCCTCGTCGGCACGCCGCTGACCACCAGCGCGAAGTTCGCCGTGGTCGGCAAGTCGCCGCTGACGGGCATGCTGAACGACGCGCTCTCCTCCAGCCACTTCGCGATCGCCGGCAAGCTCACCGGGCACGACGCGATCGTCGTCCGCGGCGCCTGCGCCGAGCCGTCCGCGCTCGTCGTCGACCGCGACGGCGTGCGCATCGAGACGGCCGCCGACCTCTGGGGACTGGCCGCCGACGACGCCGAGCGCGGGCTGCGCGCCCGCCTCGGCAAGGGCTACCGCGTGGCGGCGATCGGCCCGGCCGGCGAGCGGCTCGTTCGCTACGCGACGATCTCCCACGACGGCCGCCATGCGGGTCGCGGAGGGCTCGGCGCGATCATGGGCGCCAAGCGGCTGAAGGCCCTCGCGGTGCACGCCGCGACGAAGGTCGCGCCGGCCGACCCGGCCGGCGTCGTCGCCGCGGCGCGGGCCCTGCGCGAGCGCTCCTTCGGCCCGGCGACCGCGAAGTATCGCGAGCTGGGCACGCTGGCCAACCTGCTGGCGTTCAACGCGGTCTCCACGCTGCCGACCCGCAACTTCCAGGCGGCGAGCTTCGCCGGGGCGCCCCGGCTCGCGGCCGAGGAGCTCGCCGAGCTGCGCCACGTCGCCCGCGAGAACTGCGCGTCGTGCACGATCGGCTGCGAGCACATCTACGCGACCAGCGGCGGCGGGAGCGCGCGCGTCGAGTACGAGAACGTCTTCGCGCTCGGTCCGCTGTGCGGCGTCGACGACCCCGACGCCGTCCTCGCCGCGTCGGCGCGCTGCGACGCGCTCGGCCTCGACACGATC
Source organism: uncultured Solirubrobacteraceae bacterium (assembly GCA_964422645.1). Taxonomy (GTDB): domain Bacteria; phylum Actinomycetota; class Thermoleophilia; order Solirubrobacterales; family Solirubrobacteraceae; genus Capillimicrobium. Next base: position 169,987 of record CAYRCB010000005.1, read on the forward strand.
TCGGCCGGCGGCACGATCGCCTGGGCGATGGAGTGCGCCGAACGAGGCCTCGTCGACGCGCCGTGGCTGCGGTTCGGCTCCGCGCCGGCGCTCCTGCGCGCGCTGGACGAGATCGGCGCGCGCAGCGGCCTCGGCGACCTGCTCGCCGACGGCTCCCGCGCGGCCGCCCGGGTCGTCGGGCAGGGCTCCGAGGCGTTCGCGCCCCACGTGAAGGGCCTCGAGCTGCCCGGCTACGAGCCGCGCACGCTGCAGGCGATGGCGCTCGGGCTGGCGGTGAACGCGCGCGGGGCCGACCACAATCGCTCCGGCGCCTACGAGGCCGACCTCTCCGGCGCCCACGACCGTCTGGCGGGCGGCGCCGCCCACGTCGCCGCGGCGATCGCGACCGAGGACCGAGCGGCGATCATGGACTCGCTCATCCTCTGCAAGTTCCTGCGCGGCGTGTTCGAGGACCCCTACCCGGAGTGGGCGGGCCTGCTGGGCCTCGTGACCGGCTGGGACGTCACCGCCGACGAGCTCGAGCGCACCGCCAAGCGGATCGTCATGGCCAAGCGCCTCTTCAACCTGCGCGAGGGCTGGCGTCCCGAGGACGACTGGCTGCCCGACCGCTTCCTCTCCGAGGACCTGGTCCTCGACTCGGGCCGGACGGCGACGCTCACGCCGGCGCGCCTGCGGGCGATGATCGACGCCTACTACGCGGCGCGGGGGCTCGACGTGGACGGCGTTCCGCTCCCGCAGACGCTCGCCGCGCTCGCGCTGGACGGCACCGGATCCACGATCTACGCTGACGTCGAGCGATGACGCCATCGGCCTCATCCGCACCGGCTGCGCCCCCACCCCCGGCGACCACGGTCACCCTGACCATCGACGGCCGCGCGATCGAGGTGCCCGGCGGGACGACGATCTGGGCGGCCGCCCGCCAGCTCGGCATCGACATCCCGGCCCTCTGCCACGACGAGCGCTACGACCCGGTCGGCGTCTGCCGGATGTGCGTCGTCGACGTCGGCCAGCGCGTGCTGGCCGCCGCCTGCGTCCGGCCATGCGAGGAAGGCATGGAGGTGCGGACCGCCAACGCGCTGGTCGAACGGCAGCGCGCCACGCTCACCAAGCTGCTGATGGCCGACCAGCCGCCTCCCGAGGAGGACCCCAAGGAGACGACGACCGCCGACAACGAGCTGCTCGTGCTCGCGCGCCGCTACGGCGTCGGCAAGGAGAACGGCCTGCCGTGCGCCGACGGCAAGCCGACCGACCTCTCCAACCCGGTCATCGCGGTCGCCCACGACGCGTGCATCCTCTGCGACCGCTGCATCCGCGCCTGCGACGACCTCCAGGGCAACGACGTCATCGGGCGCACCGGCAAGGGGTCCACCGCCCGCATCGCCTTCGACCTCGACGATCCGATGGGCGACTCGTCGTGCGTGACGTGCGGCGAGTGCGTGGCCGCCTGCCCGACCGGCGCGCTGACGAACCGGCCGATCAGCGTCCCGATCCGGCCGCGCAGCGAGCTCACCCAGGTCGACACCGTCTGCCCGTACTGCGGCGTCGGCTGCGCGCTGACCTACCACGTCGACGAGGCAGCCAACGCGGTCGCGTTCGCCGAGGGCCGCGAGCAGCCGGGGTCCCAGCAGCGCCTGTGCGTGAAGGGTCGCTACGGCTGGGACTACACGCAGTCGCCGCAGCGCCTGACCGTGCCGCTGATCCGCCGCGAGGACCACTATCCGAAGGGTCCGCTGTCCAGCGACGTGCGCGGCGAGGGTCGCGGGCGGAGGCGCCCGGGCGGCCTGGTCGACTACGACGAGGTCCTGCCGGCGTTCCGCGAGGCGACGTGGGAGGAGGCGCTCGACCTCGTCGCGACGCGGCTGCGGGAGATCCACGCCGAGGGCGGCCCGGGCGCGATCGCGGGCTTCGGCTCGGCGAAGTGCTCCAACGAGGAGGCCTATCTCTTCCAGAAGCTCATCCGCGCCGGGTTCGGGACGAACAACGTCGACCACTGCACGCGGCTGTGCCACGCATCCTCGGTCGCCGCGCTGAGCGAGGGCGTGGGCTCGGCGGCGGTCTCCACGAGCTACGGCGACATCGTCAACGCGGACGTGGCGCTGCTGGCCGGCACGAACACGACGGCCAACCATCCGGTCGCGGCGTCGTTCTTCAAGCAGGCGCGCCGCCGCGGGACGACGCTCATCGTCGTCGATCCGCGCCACGAGCGGATCGCCGACCACGCCGACATCTACTGCCAGATCAAGCCCGGCACCGACGTCGCGTTCTACAACGGCGTCATGCACGAGATCATCCGGCTGGGGCTGGTGGACCGCGCGTTCATCGCCGACCGGGTGAGCAACTACGGGCAGCTGGCCGCCGTGGTGAAGGAGTATCCACCCGAGCGCGCCGCCCAGATCACCGGCATCGACGCCGACACGATCCGGGAGATCGCCCGGCTGTGGGGCGAGGCCGGCTCCGCGGTCATCTACTGGGGCATGGGGATCTCGCAGCACACGACCGGCACCGACAACGCCCGCTGCCTGATCGCGCTCTGCTCGATCACCGGTCAGGTCGGCCGCCCGGGCACCGGCCTGCACCCGCTGCGCGGCCAGAACAACGTGCAGGGCGCCTCGGACGCCGGGCTGATCCCGATGGTGTACCCGGACTACCAGCCGGTCGGCGACCCCGCCGCCCGCGAGCTGTTCGAGCAGACGTGGGGCGTCGCGCTCTCCCCGGACAAGGGGCTGACCGTCACCGAGATCATCGCCTCCGCGCTGCACGGGGGCGTGCGGGGCATGTACATGATGGGCGAGAACCCGTTCCTGTCGGACCCGAACATCAACAAGGTCCGCAAGGCGCTCGCCGCGCTGGACTTCCTCGTCGTCCAGGACATCTTCCTCACCGAGACGGCCGAGTTCGCCGACGTCGTGCTGCCCGCGTCGTCGTACCTGGAGAAGGACGGCACCTACACGAACACCGACCGGCGCGTCCAGCTCGGCCGCACGGCGCTGCGCAGCCCGGGCCAGGCGCGGCTGGACTGGCAGATCATCCAGGACATCGCCAACCGCATCGGGCTGCCGATGCACTACGCGTCCGTCGAGGAGATCTTCGACGAGCTGGTGTCGGTGTCGCCCTCGCTGGCGAACCTGACCTACGCGAACCTCGCCGGGACCGGGAAGGTCTACCCGAACGCCGACCCCGAGCACTCCGACGGCAAGCGCGTCCTCTTCGACGAGCACTTCGACACGCCGGACGGCCGCGCCAAGCTCGTCCCCGCCGAGTGGCTGCCGGCGCGCGAGCTGCCCAACGAGGAGTTCCCGTTCGTGCTCAACACCGGGCGCCTGCTGGAGCACTGGCACACCGGCTCGATGACCCGGCGGTCGTACGCGCTGGACACGATCCGCCCCAACGCCGAGGTGTTCCTCCATCCCGAGGACGCCGCCGGTCTCGGCATCGAGGACGGCGACTTCGCCCGGGTCACCTCGCGCCGCGGGACGATCACGCTCGCCGCCCGCGTGTCGCTGCGCGAGACGCGCGGCAGCTGCTTCATCCCGTTCCACTTCCGCGAGGCCGCGGCGAACCTGCTGACGATCGACGAGATCGACCCCGTGGGGAAGATCCCGGAGTTCAAGTTCTGCGCGGTGCGGGTCGAGCGAGCGTCGTCCAATGGCCACGCGTGACGACGGCGCCTTCCCGGTCCCGCCGCCGGCGGGCGCGCGCCCGCGGGAGCGGTTGCCCGGCCAGGAGGGGCGCGCCGGGCGCTTCCCGGGGCCGACCCTCATGCCGGCGCTGCACGCGATCCAGGCCGAGCACGGCTGGCTGCCGCGCGCGGAGCTCGTGCGCCTCGCGCACGACGCGCGCCGCCCGCTGTACGAGATCCAGGGGCTGATCTCGTTCTATCCGCACTTCCGCACCGATCCGCCGCGCCAGGTGCAGCTGTCGGTCTGCCACGACCTGACCTGCTGGCTGAACGACGGCGAGGCGCGGATCGCGGAGCTGCGGGCGCGCTACGGCGACGACGTCGAGGTCGAGCTGACCGAGGTCTCCTGCCTGGGCCGCTGCGACCGCGCCCCGGCCGTGGCGGTGAACGAGCGTCCGGGGCACGTCGACGAGGCGGGCGCGCTGGTGGAGGCGGCGCGGGCCGGGGTGTTGGAGCCGGCGGCCGCCGACCAACCCAGTCGCCGGTGGCCGAACGACCCCTACGGGCCGCGTGAGGAGCGCTACCGGCTGCTGCGCCGGGCGCTGCGCGGCGAGCTGAGCGCCGAGGCGATGATCGAGGCGATCGACGCGTCCGGGCTGCGCGGCATGGGCGGCGCCGGCTTCCCGACCGGGCGCAAGTGGGGCCTGGTCGCGCGCGAGCCCGGGGAGCCGAAGTACGTCGTCTGCAACGCCGACGAGTCGGAGCCCGGCACGTTCAAGGACCGCCAGATCGTCGCCGAGCAGCCGCATCTGGTGCTCGAGGGGCTGCTGCTGGGGATGGTCGCGGTGGGCGCCGCGGAGGGGTGGTTCTTCGTCCGCCACGAGTACGAGCCGGAGACCGAGGTCATCCGGCGCGAGCTCGACGCGTTGCGCGCGGAGGGGCTCGTCGGCGACGACGTGCTCGGCTCGGGGCGCACGCTGCGGCTCGACGTGTTCGTCTCGCCCGGCGGCTACATCCTCGGCGAGGAGACCGCGCTGCTGGAGTGCATGGAGGGCCATCGCGGCGAGCCGCGCAACAAGCCGCCGTTCCCGGGCGTGTTCGGGCTGTGGGGCAAGCCGACGCTCATCAACTCCGTCGAGACGCTCGCCGCCGTGCCGATCATCCTCGAGCGCGGCGCGGCGTGGTGGCGCTCGCAGGGGCGCGGCGAGGCGATCGGGCTGAAGTTCTTCGCCGTCTCCGGTCACGTCGAGCGGCCGGGGCTGTACTGCGTGCCGATGGGGACGACGATCGGCGAGCTGCTGGACGCGGCCGGCGGCGTGCGCGGCGGCGCGGAGCTGCTTGCCGTGCAGCCCGGGGGCGCCTCGTCGAACTTCCTCGGCGCGGATGCGCTGGACGTGCCGCTCGACTTCGGCCCGCTGGCCGAGGCCGGCTCGATGCTCGGGTCGGGCGCCGTGGTCGCCGTGGCGGAGGGAACCGACCTGCTCGCCGCGTCCACGAACGTCCTGCGCTTCTTCCGCAACGAGTCGTGCGGCAAGTGCGTGCCGTGCCGCACGGGGTCGGCCAAGGCGCACACCCTGCTGAGCGAGGTGCTCGAGCGCGGCGGGGGCGTGGCCGACGTCGACGAGCGCATCCCCGAGCTGGAGGAGACGATGCGGCTGACGTCGATCTGCGGGCTCGGGCAGGTCGCGCTGGGGCCCGTGCTGAGCGTCCTGCGGCTGGAGCGCGAGCGCCCGCGGGTCTGAGCGGCGTCGGCTCGGCGATGGCGCGGGAGTTCTTCACCGTCCGGACGGTCGCGGAGGCGCTCGCGGGATTCCGGCCGGCGCGGCGGACGGGCGTGGAGACGGTGGACCTGGCGCAGGCCCGCGGCCGGGTGTTGGTCGAGGACGTCCGCTCGCCTGCCGACCTGCCGGGGTTCGCGCGCTCGACGGTCGACGGGTACGCGGTCCAGGCGGCCGACACCTACGGGGCCTCCGAAGGGCTCCCGGCGTACCTGCGGATCGTGGGCGCCGTGCGGATGGGGGCGGCCGCGGCTACGGCGGTCGAGATGCCGACCGGTGGCGCGCTGCCGGCGGGCGCGGACGCGGATATGACGGTCGAGCCGGGCGGCGCGGTCGAGATGCCGACCGGCGGCGCGCTGCCCGCGGGCGCCGACGCGGTCGTGATGGTCGAGTACACGCAGGCCGGGCTGCCGGGGACCGTCGAGGTGACCCGGCCGGTCGCCCCGGGCGACGGGATCGTGCGCGCGGACGAGGACGTGGCGGCGGGCGACGTGCTCGTCGCGGCCGGCCGGCCGCTGCGCCCCCAGGACCTCGGCGTGCTGGCGGCGGCGGGGATCGTGCGCGTGGAGGTGCGGCGGCGGCCCCGGGTGGCGATCGTGTCGACGGGCGACGAGGTGGTGTCGCCGTCGGTCGCGCGGCTGGAGCCCGGTCAGGTGCGCGACGCGAGCGCCCATGCGCTGGCGGCGGTCGTCGCGGACGCGGGTGGAGCGCCGGCGATGGCGGGGATCGTGCCGGACGATCCTGCCCGGCTGGCGTCCGTGCTGCGGGGAGCGGTGGCGGAGAGCGACGTCGTCGTGGTGTCGGCGGGGTCCTCCGTGGGGACGCGCGACGCGACGGCCGAGGTGGTCGCGACGCTCGGGCCGCCCGGGCCGTGGTGCCACGGCCTGGCGATCAAGCCCGGCAAGCCGACGCTGCTGGCGGAGTGCGACGGCGTGCCGGTGATCGGGCTGCCGGGCAATCCGCTGTCGGCGCTGGTCGTCTTCCGGCTCGTCGGCGTGCCGATCGTGCGGCTGGTCGGCGGGGTGACGGCGCCGCCGCCCGAGCCGACGACCCGTGCGACGCTGGCCCGCGAGCTGCGCTCGGCCACCGGTCGGGTCGACGTCGTCCAGGTCCGCCTGCGCGACGGTGAGGCCGAGCCGCTCTTCGGACCCTCCGCCCTGCTTTCGACGCTGGCCGCCGCCGACGGGTACGTCGTCGTGCCCGAGGAGGCCAGCGGGCTCTACGCGGGCGCCGAGGTCGAGGTGGTGCTGTACCGATGAGCATCCACGACTGGCCCCCCGCCGCGCCGGCCGGCGCGCGAGGCGGTGCCGGATGACCACCACCCGCCACTTCACCCGCGAGCACCCAGCCGCTGAGGCGCTGGCCGGGTGGCTCGACGCCTGCGCCGCCGCCGGCGCGCCCGCGCGGGTCGATGCGGTCCGCTTGCCGCTCGAGGAGGCCGCGGGCCGCGTGACCGCGGCGCCCGTCTGGGCGACCCGCTCCTCCCCGCCCTTCGACGCCGCCGCCATGGACGGCATCGCGGTGCGGTCGGCCGACACGGTCGGGGCCAGCGACACCACGCCGGTCCGGCTGGCGCCCGACGCGTTCGTCGTCGTCGACACCGGCGACCCGCTGCCGGACGGCTTCGACGCGGTGGTGATGCGCGAGGACGTCCATCACGTGGAGGCGGAGGCCGAGCTGCGCGCCGCCGCCGCGCCCTACCAGCACGTCCGCTCGATCGGCGAAGACGTCAGCGCCGCCGAGCTGCTGCTGCCCGAGGGGCATCGCCTGCGCGCCGTCGACCTCGCGGCGTGCGCGGCCGCCGGAGCCACGCACCTCCACGTCCGCCGCCGCCCGATCGTCGCGGTCCTCCCCACCGGCGACGAGCTGCGGCCGATCGGCGAGGAGCCCGGACCCGGCGAGATCCTCGACACCAACTCGCTCATGCTCGCCGCGCAGGCCCGCGAGGCCGGCTGCGAGGCGCGGCGCCTGCCGATCTGCCCCGACGACCCGGAGCGGATCGCCGCCGCGGTACGCGAGGCGGCGGCCACCGCGGACGTCGTGCTCATCGGCGCCGGATCGAGCGCGGGGCGCGACGACCACACCGCCGCCGTCGTCGAGCGGGTCGGGACGCTCGACGCCCACGGCGTCGCGGTGAAGCCCGGCCACCCGGTCGTGCTCGGCGTCGTCGACCGCACGCCGGTGATCGGCATCCCCGGCTACCCGGTGTCGGCCGCCCTGACCTTCGACATCTTCGTCGCTCCGCTGCTGGCCGCGTTGGAGGGCGCCGCCCCCACGGAGCGCCCCCGCGCTCGCGCACACCTGGCCCGCAAGCTCGCGTCGTCGATGGGCATGGACGAGTGGGTGCGGCTGCGGCTGGGGCGGGTCGGCCACCGCCTCGTCGCCACGCCGCTCCCCCGCGGCGCCGGCGTGCTCACCTCGCTCGTGCGCGCCGACGGGCTGCTCGTCGTGCCCGCCGCCCTGGAGGGCCACCACGCCGGCGAGGAGGTCGACGTCGCCCTCCTGCGCGGCCTGCGCGAGATCGAGCGGACGATCGTCGCGGTCGGCTCGCACGATCTCGTCCTCGACCTGGCCGCCTCCACGCTGCGCGCGCGAGACCCGGCGGTGACGCTGGCGTCGTCGAACGTCGGCTCGCTGGGCGGCCTCGTCGCGCTGCGCGACGGCCTCTGCCACCTGGCCGGCTCGCATCTGCTCGATCCCGCCACGGGCGAGTACACGTTGCCGTACGTCGAGCGGGTGCTCGGGGACCGGGACGTCGCGGTCGTCCGCCTCGTCCATCGCGACCAGGGGCTCATCGTCGCGCCGGACAACCCGCGCGGCATCGAGGGGATCGACGACCTCGCCCGCCCCGGGCTGCGGTACGTCAACCGCCAGCCGGGAGCGGGGACGCGCGTCCTCCTCGACCACGAGCTGCGCCGCCGCGGGATGGCGCCCGACGCGATCGAGGGCTACCGCCGCGAGGAGCACACCCACCTCGCGGTCGCCGCCGCGGTGGCGTCCGGCCGGGCCGACTGCGGCCTCGGCGTGCTCGCCGCCGCCCGCGCCTTCGACCTCGGATTCGTCCCGGTCACCCGCGAGCCGTACGACCTCGTGCTGACCGCGCAGACGCTCTCCGACCCGGTCGTCGCACCGCTCCTCGGGCTGCTGGACGACAAGCCGTTCCGCGACGCGGTCGCGGCGCTGGGCGGCTACGACGTGAGCGAGATGGGGCGGCGGGTGCGCTAGCCCTCCCCGCCCCACCGCGCCCGATCAGATCGGCTTCGGCACGCCGCGCATGGCCTCGAAGTCCTCGTCGGTCGCGCCGATGACGCGGCGCTCGCGCACGTAGGACAGCGGGATCGCCGGGTCGGGCGAGTCGATCTCCCGCGCCAGCCGGTGGCCGTCGAAGATCGCGTCGGCGACCTGCTGGCGCGGCGCCACCGCGTCGCCGACGCGGTACAGCCCGACGATGCCCGCCTCCTCGAGCGCCGCCGGATCGGCCTTGAGCTCGCGGTACAGGGTGTCGTCGGCGATCCGCTGGGTGGCGAGCACGACCGCGTCGGCGTCCCAGCGCACCTCGGGCCCCCGCCAGGCGATCGGCGCGCCCACGGCGCCGTCCGGCCCCACGGAGGTCACCCGGTGGGCGGTGACGATCTCGATGCCGAGCTCCACGACGTGGGGCAGCAGGTCGACCAGCTCGCCGGTGAGCGCGGTGTAGCGCGCGGGCACCGAGTGCGGTGTCACGTAGGTCACCCGCCGACCCTCGGCGGCGAGGCGCTCGGCCAGCCCCATCCCCACGAAGTAGCCCTCGTCGTCGTAGACGACGACCCGCTCGCCCGGCGCCTGCTTGCCCTCGACCATGATCTGCTCAGGCGTCAGGCACCAGGGCTGCTCCACGTCGACGCCCGGGATGCCGGTCCGGTTGTGCGCGCCGAGCCCGTTCGTCGCCCAGGTGGAGCCGGTCGCGACGACGACGATCTCCGCGCCGTAGTCCAGGACCGCGTCGCGATGCAGGCGCAGGTTGGGCACCACGGTGACGTTGCGCAGCTTGTCGAGCTGCCCGCGGCGCCAGGCGACGACGCGCTCCCACTGGCCCAGGCCCGGGAGCTGCGGGACCCAGCGGTAGTGGCCGCCGAGCTCGGCGTCGGCGTCGACGAGGTGCACACGCCGCATGCCGCGCCGGCCGAGCACCAGCGCGCACTCCATGCCCGCGGGCCCGCCGCCGACGACGAGCACGTCCTGGTCGGCGTTGCGGGCCGGCTCGAAGCGCTCCGGGTGCCAGCCGCGGCGGTACTCCTCGCCGGAGGTGGCGTTCTGCGTGCAGATGAGCGTCTGGCCGCCGTTCACGCGCGAGACGCAGATGTTGCAGCCGATGCACTCGCGGATGTCCTCGGGGCGACCCTCCTCGATCTTGCGGGGGATGAACGGGTCGGCGATCGAGGGACGCGCCGCGCCGATGATGTCCAGGCGGCGGCTGCGCACGAGCTCGACCATCGTGTCGGGGCTCGTGAAGCGGCCCACGCCGACGATCGGCTTGTCGGTGTAGGGGCGGATCTTGCGCACCCAGGCGCCCTGGAAGTCCTCGGCGTAGAAGCGCGAGGCGCCGGCGTCCTTGACCCAGTGCTCGGCGATCTCGCCGCCGACCTGGACGTCCCAGAAGTCGACGAGGTGGTCGGCGAGCTCGATGAACCCGATGCCCTCCTCGTCGACGCGCACGCCCTCGTCGCTGTCGTGCAGCGTGTCGACGCACAAGCGCGCCGCGACGGCGCAGTCGTCGCCGACCGCCTCGCGAACCATCTCGAGCGTCTCCAGCCAGAAGCGCGCCCGGTTCTCCAGCGACCCGCCGTACTCGTCCGTCCGCGTGTTGTGCGTGCGCATGAGGAACATCACCGGCAGGACCGACGCCTCGGCGCCGTGGATGTTGATGATGTCGAAGCCGATCGAGCGCGCGAGCTTGGCGGCGCGCACGTAGGACTCCTGCACGCGGCGGATGTCGCCACGGTCCATCTCCTGCACGGCGGCCATCGGCATCGACATGTCGGCGATGCGCGACACGTGCAGGGCCGGCTGCCGCGTGTCCCACCCCAGGTTGGCCGACCCGCCGCCGTGGAGCTCGATCCCGGCCAGCGCGTCGTGCTCGTGCACGCGCTCGACCATCCACGCCCACCCGCGGGCGTCGTGCTCGTCCCACAGCCGCGCCTTCTGCGGGCTGAAGTCCGTCTGCGGCCCGGTCGTGACCGCCTCGGTGTTGACCGCGGCCCAGCCGCCCTCGGCCTTCATCCCGCGAAAGACCGCCTGCGTGCCCGGCAGGTCGGAGCCGAAGCCGGTGCAGTGCGGCACCTGCATGAACCGGTTGCGCATCGTCTTGGGGCCGATGCGGACGGGCTCGAAGAGGATGTCGTACTTCGGATCGCGGGCCATGGTGGTCTCCTCCGGTGTGCTCTGGGTTGGCGCCGCGCGTCAGTGGACGGCAGCAGGGGGGACGGCGGCGACGAGCGCCTCCTCGATCAGCTCGGTGAGCTCGCGCAGCTCGATGCGGTCCGCGCTGCCGGTCGTCTTGATGGCGTCCTCGTACATCGTCACGTCCTTGGGGCAGGTGACGACGAAGTAGTCGACCTCGCCGAGCGAGAGGGCCTCGTGGATGCGGCTCTCCGACGGACGCTCCGCGCCCGGCGCGTCGGGGATCCAGATCCGCCCGCCGCCGGCGCCGCAGCAGAACGAGTTGTCGCGGTTGCGCGGCATCTCGACGAGCTCGCAGCCGATCAGCTCCAGCAGCCGCCGGGGGTCGTCGTACTCGCCGTTGAAGCGGCCGAGGTGGCAGGGGTCGTGGTAGGTGACGCGGTAGCCGAGCGGCCGCGGCGGCGCGAGCCGCCCCGCCTCCACGAGCTCCAGCAGCAGCGTCGTGTGGTGCACGACCTCCCAGGGCCCGCCGCCGAGCTGCGGGTACTCGTGGCGCAGCGTGTTCAGCGAGTGCGGGTCGCTGGTCATGATGCGCCGGAACTCGGCGTCCTGGAGCGCCGCGAGGTTGGACTCGGCGAGCGACTCGAACAGCCCTTCCTCGCCGACGCGGCGCACGTCGTTGCCCGCGTTGCGCTCGCCGTCGTACAGGATCCCGAAGTCGACCTCGGCCTCGTGCAGCAGGCGCGCGATCGCCTGCGTCACCCGCTGCGAGCGTGGATCGAAGCTCGCGTAGTCGCCGACGAACCACAGGACGTCGACCGGCTCCTTGCGCGCGTCCTTGACCTCGAACTCCAGCTCCTGGGTCCAGCGGCCGCGCTTGCGCTTGCTCTCGCCGAACGAGTTGCCCGATTTGTGGATGACCTGCAGCGTGGACTGCAGGTTGGCGTCCAGCTCGCCCTCCTCGACGAGGTGGCGGCGGATCTGGTTGATGATCGGCGCCTGCTCGATGCCGACCGGGCAGATCTCCACGCACGCGTTGCACTGCATGCACGCCCAGGCCGTCTCGGGGCGCACCCCGTCGTGCCCCACGATCGGCGCGGGCTCCGCGCCGTCGGACCCGCGCAGCAGCAGCCCGAGCACCCCGCCCACGCTGTCTGCGGCCAGCGCGGCGTTGGACTGCTCGCGCAGCTCGAGGACCACGTCGCGCGGCGACAGCGGGCGGCCGGTGGCGCGCGCGGGACAGACCTCGTGGCACTTGCCGCACTTCGTGCACGCGTCCAGCTGCAGGAGGTGGGTCACGCTGAAGTCGGCGAGCGTCGCGTAGCCCGCCGGCTCGTCCTGGCGCTCGGGCGGGATCGGCCGCAGCCGCTTGCCGGCCTGGTCGTCGCGCAGGATCAGGCTCGCCCAGCTGGACAGCATGTGGGTCGCCTTCGTGTATGGGATCGCGGCGACGAACGCGAGCGCCACCAGGCCGTGGCCCCACCAGAGCACCCGACGGATCACCCCGAGGGCGCCGTCGCCGAGGCCCGCCGCGTCATAGAGCTGCGCGGCGGCCCACCCCACCGGCGAGAACTCGTCGTAGCCGGGCGCGTCCATCGCGATCCTCACGCCTTCGACCAGATAGCCGGTGACCACGAGGTAGAGGAGCAGCCCGAGGAAGATCCAGTCGCCGCGCCGGTAGGTACGGCGGTCGTACTGGGGATCTTCCGGCGCGCGATCGGGCCGGTCGTAGTCCAGCCGCGGCCGCGGCCGCAGGACGCCGCGGCGGACCATCATCATCGCCAGCCCGACGACGAGCGCCAGGCCCAGCACGTCGAGGACGATCGAGTAGCCGAGGTAGAAGTCGCCCTGGAAGAACCGCCAGCCGAAGACCGGCTCGGTGAAGTCGGTGTTGATCGCCAGGACGACCGTGCCGGCGAACAGCACGAGCCACCCGTAGAAGATCCCCCGATGGGCCCACCCGACGTACGGGTCGCGCCGCTTGATCGACGCATGGGAGAACAGCGTGCGGGTCCCGGCGACGAACCGGGGCCAGAGCTCGCGACGCGGCGGCAGGAACTCCGCGCGGCCGCGACGGTACTTCGCCACCTCCCGCGCGACGCCGTAGAAGAACACGACCACGGAGGCGACGGCCAGGACGTACCACAGGACCTTGACGGTCGTCCCGAAGCCCCAGAACTCCTCGCGAGTCTTCTCGGCGGCGAACAGGACCGACATGGAGATGGCTACTGGGCCTGCGCCTCGAGCGCGTCGGCGATCTCGAACAGGTCGGCCACGGCGCCGTAGTGGGCCACGTCGAAGATCGGCGCTTCGGGATCCGTGTTGACCGCGATGATCGTGTCGGCGTTGCGCATGCCGGCCAGGTGCTGGACGGCGCCCGAGATGCCGAGCGCGAGGTAGACCTTCGGCTTGACCGTGCGCCCGGACTGGCCGACCTGACGGGCGCTCGGCACCCAGCCGGCGTCGACGAGCGGCCGGGAGGAGGTCAGCGTCGCGCCCAGCCGCTGCGCGAGCTCCTCGAAGCGCTCCACGTCGTCGCGATCCTCGACGCCGCGGCCGATCGACAGCAGGAACGGCGCCTTCGTGATGTCGACGTCGGCCGCGGGAGCCTCGCGGAGCTCCAGCTGCTCGCTGGGCGGCGGGCCGGGAAAGGCGACCTCGACGGCCCGCACCGGCGGCGCCGCGCCGGTCGCCGTCGCGGCGGGGAACGCTCCCGGGCGGAGCGTCAGCAGCGTGCAGCGCTTGTCCGGGAAGTCCAGCTCGGCCTCGAGGCGATCGCCGAACACCCGGCGCTTGGCCCACAGGCCGCCGTCCCAGCCGAGCGCCGTGACGTCGGTGGCGAAGCCGAGGCCGAGCCGCGCGGCGGCGGACGCGGCGAAGCCGAGCGAGTCGATTGTGTGCCCGAGCAGCACGACCTCCGGCTGCTCGGCCTCGAGCGCGGCGGCGAGCGCGAGCTGGGCGACGTGCGGCTCGAAGTGCGCGACGGGCGCGGCGGCGGCGAGCACCTCATCCACGCCAGCCCGGTCGAGCTGCGACGCGTATGCGTCCGGCTGCTGGCCGACGACCAGCACCGCGACCCGGCCGCCGCACACGTCCTTGATCGCGCCGGCAGCGCCGATCAGCTCGTAGGTGATGTCGCGCAGCGCGCCCCGCCGGGCCTCCGCGACGACCAGGATCCCGCTCATCGGCTCATCCGCTCCTTCACGATCTCGGCGATCCGTCCGGCGACCTCGGTCGCGGACCCGGCGAGCATCTCGGCGCCCGCCCCCCGCTCGGGAGGCGCGAGCCGTCGGACCCGCGCGCCCGCCGCGCTCGCGACCGCCTCGGTGTCGAGCCCGAGGTCGTCGAGGCCGAGCACGGCCCGGGGCTTGGAGCCCGCCTGCTTGATCGCGCGCAGGTTCGCGTAGCGCGGCTCGTTGATCCCGGTCTGGATCGTCACGACGGCCGGCAGCGCGAGGCGCACGACCTCGACGAGCCCGCCCTCGAGCTCGCGCTCGACCGTGACCGCCCCCGACGCCGCGTCGTGGTCCAGCGCCTTGACGACCGCGACGTGGGATCGCTCGAGCAGCCCCGCCAACGCGATGCCGGTCGCCCCCGTCGCGGTGTCCGAGGACTGCACACCGCACAGGACGAGGTCTGGTGACTCGGGCGCGACGGCGGCCGCCAGCACGCGGGCGACCGCGAGTGGATCGCCCGGACGCAGCGCCTCGTCCCACACGCGCACGCTGCGATCGGCGCCCTTGGCCAGGCATTCCAGCAGCACCTCGTCGGCCGCTTCGTCGCCGACGGTCATGACGATCACCTCGCCGCCGGCGGCGTCGCGCAGCAGGAGCGCCTGCTCGAGCGAGAACGCGTCCCACTCATTGAGCTCCCACTCCACCGAGTCGGGGTCCAGGGCGGTGCCGTCGTCGGTGAGCTCGATCTCGTCGTCGAGCCGTGCCACGGCCTTGATCGGTACGACGACCTTCATGCTCGCTCCTTCTCGTTGAGCAGGTCCAACACGTCGGCGGGCGTGATCGGCAGCCGCGTCACCTGACGCCCGATCGCGTCCGACACGGCGCTCGCCACGATCCCGGCGACCGGCACGATCGGCGGCTCGGCGGCGCCCTTGGCCCCGAGCGGACCGGTCGGGTCGGGGTACTCGAGGAGGATCATCTCGACGTTGGGCACGTCGAGCGCCGTGGGGATGCGGTAGCTCTCCAGCGAGCGGTCCACGACGATCCCCTCGTCGTGGCGCAGCTGCTCGAACAGCGCGTAGCCGATGCCCTGCGCGACGCCGCCCTGGACCTGGCCGCGGATGCTCATCGGGTTGATGATGCGCCCGACGTCCTGCGCCACGACGTAGCGCGTCACCCGCACCTCGCCGGTCTGTGGGTCCACGGTGACCTCGGCCAGATGCACGTGGAACGTGGTGCCGTTGATCGCGGTCGCGGCGGCGCCGACGAAGCGCTCGCGCGCATGCGGGATCGGCGGCGCCGCGTTGTGCTGGTCCGCGCGCAGACCGCCGCGTGTGAGCATCGCGACACGCGCAACGGTCGCCAAGGGGACGGCCGACGACGGTGAGCCCTTCACGCCGACGTGGCCGTCGGCGAGCTCGATGTCCTCTACCGCGGCCTCCAGCATCTCGGCCGCGACCTCGCGTGCCTCGTCGCGGATGACGATCGCTGCGTTGCGCGCGGCGCCGCCGGTCGAGTACGTCGTGCGGCTGCCCTGGGCCGAAGCGTCGAAGCCGTCGTGATCGGTGTCCGGCAGGGTGACGTGGACGACGTCGGGATCGACGCCGAGCTCGTGCGCGACGACTTGGCGCACGCCCTGGGCGACCGCGCCCGATCCGACCTCGGCAGCGGCCGTCGAGACCGTCACGCTGCCGTCCTCGTTGACGGCGACGGTGGCGCTGCCGGGCATCGGGCTCGTGACCCACGTCAACGCGCCGATGCCGACGCCGTGCAGCAGGCCGTCGGTTCGCCGCTGGCCGCCGCCGCGCCAGGGCCGGCGCTCCTCGACGCGCTCGTACGCCTCCGCGAAGGCGACCCCCCGGAGCTGCTGCCCGTTGGGCATCACGTCGCCGGAGCGCCAGGCGTTGCGCAGGCGCAGCTCCCGCCGGTCCATCCCGAGCCGCTCCGCGACGTGGTCGAGCTGGCGCTCGACGACGAACTGCAGGTACGGGCCGCTGGTGCCGCGGAAGGCGCCCGTCGGCGCGGTGTTGGTGTAGACCAGCCGCGTGACGATGCGGGCGGCCGCCACGCGGTAGCTGGCGCACAGCTGCACGCCAGGCACCGAGGCGAGCGCGGGCGTCTCGCCGCAGTGGGCTCCGCTGTCCATGAGGAACAGCGCATCGTGCGCGAGCAGCTCGCCGCTGCGGCTGGCGGCCGTGCGGATCCGCACCCTGGCGCCCTCACGGACCGGCGCCGTCGTGAGGTCCTCCTCGAGCGTGTTGACCATCCGCACGGGCCGGCCCGTCGCCCGCGCGAGCAGGGCGGCGATCGGCTCCACGGCCGCATCGAGCTTGCCGCCGAAGCCGCCCCCGATCGTCGTGCCGACGATGCGCACCGCGGCGATGGGCAGGCCGTTGAGCTCGGCGACGCGCTCACGCGCGTTGAACGGGTACTGCGACGACGTGTGGACGGTCACGCGGCCGGCGCGCCAGGTCGCCACCGCCGCGCGCGGCTCCAGGTACAGCTGGTGCTGGCGCTGCACCTCGTAGGTCTGCTCGACGATCACGTCGGCGGCCGCGAACAGGCCGTCGACGTCGCCGTGGGTGAAGGTCGCCTCCCATGCGAGGTTGCCCTCGCGATGCGCCTGGACCGGCAGCTTGACGGTGTGGCTCGCCCAGTCCTCGTGCAGGAGCGGCGCGCCGGGAGCCAGGGCCTCATCGACGTCGGCGACGACCGGCAGCTCGGCGTAGCGCACGACGACCGCCTCGGCGGCCGCGCGCGCCTGCGCGAGCGTGTCGGCCGCGATCGCCACGACCGGGTCGCCCTGGTAGCGGACGCGCTCGCGGGCCAGCGCCGTCTGGTCGGTGACCCACCAGCCGCCGCGCCATGGGGTGTCGGCGCCGGTCAGCACCGCACGCACCCCGGGGCAGCGCTCCGCCGCCGTGGTGTCGACCGCCTCGATCCGCGCGTGGGCGACCGGCGACCGCACGACCACGCCGTGCAGCATCCCCGGCTCGCGGTGGTCGATGCTGTAGACGGCCTCGCCGCGCGCCTTGGCGCGCCCGTCGCTGCGCAGGTGCGAGCCGCCGACGGCGGGATGACGGCTCATGCCGTGCCTCCGGCGACGCGCTGGACGGCTTCGACGATCTGCTGGTAGCCGGTGCAGCGGCAGAGGTTGCCGGCGATCGCCTCGCGGATCTCCTGCTCGGCCGGCGCCGGGTTGCCGCGCAGCAGCGCGGTCAGCGACATGAGCATGCCGGGCGTGCAGATGCCGCACTGCAGGCCGCCCTGGAGCATCTCCTGCTGCAGCATGCTCAACCGCTCGCCGTCGGCGAGCCCCTCGACGGTCTCGACGGCGGCGCCGGCCAGCGCGCCGATCGGCGTCAGGCAGGCGCACCGGGGCCGCCCGTCGACGATCACGGTGCAGACGCCGCACGTCCCCTGGCGGCAGTGCACCTTCGTGCCGGTGAGCCCGAGCTCGTCACGCAGGACGTCGACGAGCGGGGTGAGGTCGTCCTGGGCGACCTCGTGCCGGCGTCCGTTGACCTCAAGCTGCATCGACGATCTCCCTCCTCAGCCGTTGCGCCGCGCGCCGCAGTGCCACCGCCGCCAGCGTCGCTCGGTAGGCGGCGCTGGCCGCAGCGTCCTCCCGCACGTCGAGGAACCCGAGCGCGGCGCGCTCGGCGCGCTCGACGGCGTCGTCGTCCAACGCGCCGTCCGCGAGGGCCTCCTCGGCCGGCGGGCAGCGCCGCGGCTCGCGCTCGACGGAGCCGAACGCCACGCGGGCGCGAGCGACGCGCCGGGCGCCGTCCAGGTCGACGCTCAGCGCCACGGCGGCGATCGCGTATTCGCCACCGCCGCGAACCGTCAGCCGCTCGTAGGTCGAACGGGTCGCCGGTGCGGGCGACAGCGCGGAGGTCGAGGAGGTCGCCGGCCCGGCCGGCAGCTCGGAGGTCGACGACGTCGCCGGCCCGGCCGGCAGCGCGGAGGTCGACGACGTCGCCGGCCCGGCCGGCAGCTCGGCGGCGACGATGAGCTCGCCGGGCCGCGGCGGCCCCGCGAGGTAGTCGGCGACGGCCATCGCGCGCACGCCCTCGGCGTCGCGCAGGCGCAGCACGGCATCGGCCGCCAGCAGGGCCGGCACCAGGTCGGCCTGGGCGAAGCCGCGGGCGCCGAGGTTGCCGCCGAGCGTCGCGACCGATCGGATGGCGGGGAAGGCGCTCTTCGCGGCGGCCTGCGCCAGGCAGCCCGTCGGCCCGTCGTGGGGCAGCGCCGCGAGCGCGTCGTGGGTCGCGGCGGCGCCGACGAGCCAGCGCTCGCGGTCGGGCCGGATCTCCCGCAGCTCCGCCAGATGCTCGACGAGCACGTGCGTTCCCATCAGCGTCTTGCCGTGGACGGGCGCGCGCATGGTCCACGTGCCGCCCGCCAACGGGGTCGCGTCGCGCTCGGCGAGCAGCGCGACTGCCTCGTCGATCGTGGTGGGGATCGCGACGCGCGGCATCAGATCGCCTGGATCGGGCCGATCGCCTTGGCGCGCACCCGTGTCGTCGCGCCCTCGAGGTAGGCGAGCGGGATCTCCTCGACCTCGACGATCTCGGTCGTGTCGGGATTGGCGCCGGCGCGGACCGCCTGCTCGATCGCCGCCTCGCGCACGTTCGCCAGCACCGCCTCGCGGTCTTCGCGCGGCAGCTGCACGACCCGGTCGACCTGGCCGGAGACCTCGCCGATCGCCGCTCCGATCGCGTTGGCGACCTCGTAGTGGCTCGGCCGGTGGATCGCGCTCATCCCGTCCAGCCGGTCAGGGATCAGGATGCTGCCGCCCCCGACGATCACGAGCGCCTGATCGCCCTTCGCGTGCTTGGCCTGGTCGAGCGACTGCGCGACGCGGTCGTGGGCGATCTCCAGCGCCCGGCGCAGCGTGGCGCTCGGTGGCGGAGGAGTGCCGAGCGTCGCCAGGCCGCCGGCGACCGCGGCGTCCGTGAGCGTCGCCACGTCGCCGCCGAACACCAGGCCGTCGTAGACGAGCCGGTGCCCGACGCTGTGCGGCCCGACCGTCACCTCGCCGCCGTGCTCCTCGACCACGGTCCCACCGCCGACGCCGATCGAGATCACGTCGGGCATGCGGAAGTTGGTCCGCACGCCGCCGATCTCCACCGGGGCCATCGACTGCCGGGGATAGCCGCCGACGAGGATCCCGATGTCGGTCGTCGTCCCCCCGATGTCGGCCACGAGCCCGTCGCGCAGCCCGGTCAGGTGCGCGGCGCCGCGCATCGAGTTGGCCGGCCCTGAGCCGATCGTCAGGACGGGATAGCGCTGGGCGTAGTCGAGCGCCATCAACGTGCCGTCGTTCTGGGTGATGAGCGCCACCGGGTCGAGCTCGTGGGCTCCGAGCGCAGCGCGCAGCGCCTCCACGAGCTCCTCGCCCGCACGCAGGAGCGCGGCGTTGAGGATCGTGGCGTTCTCGCGCTCGAGGAGGCCGAGGGTCCCGATCTCGTGACTGACCGAGACCGGGACCGGGCCGAGCTCGCGGCGGACGATCTCGTGGGCCAGCAGCTCATGCTCTGTGTTGACCGGAGCGAACAGCGAGCTGATCGCCACGCTCTCGGCCAAGCCGGCGATCTCGCCGCAGAAGCGGGCGATCGCCTCGTCGTCGAGGGGCACGAACGGCGCGCCGTCGAACTCGAAGCCGCCGCGGGCGACGAGCTGTCCGGCGTCGACATGCGCGCGCAGGTCGGCCGGCCAGCCGGTGAACGGCGGCAGGCCGGTGGTCGCGGGGGCGCCGATCCGGACCACCGCGACGCGACCGAGGCCGCGGCGCGCGACGATCGCGTTGGTCGCATGGGTCGAGCCGAGCATCACGTGGGTGACGCGCTCGACGGCAGGCAGCTGCCCGACGACCCCGGTGACGGCGGCGCTGATGCACCGGCCGAGGTCGTCGGTCGTCGGCACCTTGGCCTTCGCCAGCAGCCCGCCGGACGCGTCGAGGACGACCGCGTCGGTGTGGGTGCCGCCGACGTCGATGCCGATGCGCAGGTCCAGGGGACGGGTCATGGAGCGGACACGATCGGGTCGTAGTCGACCGCGTAGCCGAACGCCGACGGGCCGGCGATCGCCAGCGCGTCCTCCGTCCGCCACAGCGGCGCAGACGGAAACGCGACGACCGCGACGCGCTGGCCGTAGCGCAGCAGCTCGGTGGCGATCGCCACGCCGTGGTGCACGTCGACGATCGCGATGATGTCCGGGACGACCGCGACGACCTCGCCGCCGTCGATCGCGATGAGGTTCTCGTTCTGGAACTCGACGCGCAGCAGCCGGTCGGGGTCGCCGAACGCCTCGATCGTCGCCGAGCCGCGGGCGAAGCCGTCCGTGGAGCGGCGCTCGACGTCCACGATCTTGCCGCGCAGGAGCTCGCGGCCGCCGCGATGCGCGAGCAGCGAGGCGACCGGATCGTCGCCCCGGTCGCACAGGCGCCGGCCGAGCTCGTAGGCGAGCGTGACCGTGCCCGGGACGACCGCGTCGCGCGCTGCCGCGGCGGTCATCGGATGCAGCGCCATCGCGGAGTTGCCGCCCAGCGCGGTCACCGCCGACCGCACGAGCCGCTCGAGGGCGGGGCCGTCGGCGCTGTCGAACGTCGCCACGTTGTCGCGCTCGTCGGTCAGCACGACGGGCGCCGCGGGGACGCCGGCGAGGTACATCGCGTTCATGTGCAACTCGGGGAACGCGCGGCCCATGCCGTCGGCGTTGACCAGCGGCAAGCCGGCCACGGCGGCCCATCCGATCGGGAGCACGCCGTTCATGCCGCCGATCTCGCCCGCCATCAGCGCCTGGACCGGGCGGCCGAGGAGCCGCTCGACGTACGCCGTGAGGCGCAGGCCCTCAGAGCCGGTGACGAGTCGCTCGGCCCCGACCGTCGGGGCGCCGATCATCGCGACGGGAAGGATGAGCGCGTCGTCCTCGAACGCGTCGACGTCGACCAGGTCGACGGGTCCATGGTCGGAGATGGCCTGCTCGGCGAAGAGCTGCCCGATCTGCCAATCGCCGCCGCCGCCGGAGCCCAGCAGGCCGCATCCGATGGCCAGCGGCCGTATGTCGCTGACGTCGATCTGCATGGCGCGGGAGCCTACGGATCGATCGGCCGCACGGTTCATGCAATGTGCCGAAGCACGGCGTCGCTGTTGTGCAAGTCGCGCAGCATCCGCATACTGCCCGCCAGCGATGGCATCCGTCCACGACCTCGTCACCACGGCCCCGTTCGCGGCCCACCTCACCGCGCTGCTCGACGTCGGGCTCGACCGCGAGGTCGACGCGGTCCACGTGGCCGAGACCCGCGGACGGATCGGCGACGCTCCGCCGCACGCGCTGATCGTGCTGACCGACCCGGACATGGCGCGTGCCCCCGCGTTCTACCTCGACGTGGCGCTGCGTCAAGCCGCTGAGCGCGACGCAGCGGCGCTCGTGCTCCGTGCGGCCGAGCGCAGCATCGTGTCGCACACCTCCGCGACGCTCGCGCGGCGCGCACGGCTGGCGCTGCTCAGCCTCGACCCGTCGCTCGACCTCGCACGGCTCGTGATCGCCGTGGAGCGCGAGGTGCGCCCCGACGCCCATCGCTCGCTCGCCCAGCTGGACCGGCTTCGGCGCATCATCGACGAGGTCGACGAGCAGCTCTCGCCGGACGCGCTCGTCGAGCGCATGAACGCCGCCGGCGCCGGCCTGCGCGTGGAAGGACCGGAGAGCGACGCCGGCACCCCGGTCGTCTGCGACGGGATCGTCGAGCGTCGTATGGTCGGCGACGCCAGCGACCTCGGCGAGCGCGCGGTGACCGAGCGGCTCGCCGCCGACGCGCTCGCCCGCGCGCTCGCCTACGCGCGGCGCGCCGAGCAGGCGCCGATCCAGTCGCGCGCCGAGCTCATCTCGGAGCTGCTCAGCAGCCGCCCCGAGGAGTCGACGCCGCTGATCCGACGCGCGCGGGAGCTCGGGCTGGCGATCGACGGCTGGCACGTGATCGTCGCCATCCAGGCCGAGTTCGACGGCCAGCCCGACCCGCTGACGAGAGTCGACACCGCCGCCCGGATCGAGCGGCTGGCGATCGACACCGCGCGGGCCAGCGGGGGAGGCTGGCACCGCGCGCGCATCGGCGAGCACCTGCTGCTGGTGATGATGGAGCGCCAGGATCCGGGCGCGCAGGCCAACGCGGCGGTGCTCCGGACGATCCGTCGCGTCGTCGAGCGGGTCGGCGCCGCCGAGCCGCAGACCTCGCTGTACTGCGGGGTCAGCGGGCTCCACCCGGGCGCCGGCGGGCTGTGGAGCTGCCTGCTGGAGGCCCGCACCGCCGCGCGGACGGCCCGCCTGGACGGCGTCGCCGGCACGGCGGTGCTGTTCGACGCGACCGGCGTCAACCGGACCATCGCCGAGTGGTACGGCACCGAGTCCGCCCGCCGGTCGGTCTCCGCGCTGCTGGAGCCGCTGAACGAGCTCGACGACCGCCGCCGGACCGAGGCGCTGGAGACGCTGCGCACGTACTTCGACCACCAGGGCTCGCTGTCGCGCACCGCGGCCGCGCTGTACGTTCACCGCAACACGGTCACCTATCGGATCCAGCGGATCGTCGAGCTGCTCGGCGTGGACCTCGAGGACCCAGATCAGCGGCTGATGCTCGAGCTCGCGTGCCGGGCACGCGAGCTGGCGCACAGCCCGTCTGACAAGCTCACGCCGGGGCGTGGCCCATGAGCGCTTCGTAGCGGTCCGGCTCTTCCATCATCAGGTGATAGAACGCGAGCGTCCCGCGAATCGCCGGCTCACGCTCAACGCTGTTGGGTCCTGGAACGTACCGGCGCGAGGTCACACCACGCTGGTTGCGTTCGCAGAGCTCGACGTCTTGCACGTTGGTCGCATCCCACACGCCGACGAGCTCGTCGAGCAGGTAGTCGACACCCTCGACGGCGTCCTCGTGGACGAACCAGTCGCACACCAGGAGCGAGCGGTCCGCCGAGAGCGGGACCAACCGGTGTGTCATGGCGTAGTCGGGAAAGCACTGCACCGAGCTGAACGTCGGGAACACGCCGATGGCCATCATGGCTGGGAGCTGGTCGAGCTCGCCGACCCGTCCGAGCGGGCGCTTCGACGCGGGGGCGCCGCTCACCGTGAACGAAGCGACGTCGTCGGGTGTCGGGATCGCCGAGGAGAAGTACGGCGTGGGGCGGCCGTCGCCCTCGACGGCCAGCGCCTTGAGCGGCTCGTAGATCTGCTTCATGTCCAGCGCTCGGCAGAGCTCAGGGTGCGATCCGGCGCAGTGGTAGCACTCCACGAAGTTCTCGACGATCAGCTTCCAGTTCGCCGCAACCGCGTAGCGCTTGGAGCAAGCGAGACGGAGCCGCTCGAGCTCGAACACGTCGAGCTCGGCGAGGTCGCCGAACCCGGCGCTCAACCGCTCCGGCTCGGCGTCGAACCCGAGCCCCACGAAGATGAACCCTCGCCAGACCTCGAGCTCGACCGCACGCAGGCCGTAGTCCGCATACTCGAAGTCGACGCCGTCTCGCATGGCCGGCGCTCCCAGCAGCCGGCCGTCGAGGGCGTAGCTCCAGCGGTGGTAGGGGCAGACGAGCTGCTTGGCCGTCGTCTGCTCCACGTCGCAGATCTGCGATCCACGATGGCGGCAGACGTTGAAGAACCCGTGAAGCGCACCGTCCTGGTCACGGGTCACGATCACGCTCTCGGTGGCCACCTGGCGCACCACGACGTCGCCTGGCGCGGCGACCTCGGAGACGTGGCCGAACAGCAGCCATTGGTTGAAGAAGACGCGCTCGATCTCACGCTCGAAGACGTCTGCGCTGGTATAGGCCTCCCGTGGGAGCGAGGTGAAGAGACGCGGCGGTGGCGTGAACGTCGACATCCAACATCCTCCTAAGCCTCGACGTAGTCGTGCTGGGCCTCGCTGACCAGCCGCCGCTCCTCGCGACGGACCGGCAGCGGGATCGAGGGGTTCTCCGAATCGATCTCCCGTGCGAGCCGATGGCCGCTGAACACGGCCTGCGCGATCGTGTTCGGCGCGACGCAATCACCGATGCGGTACAGATGCTCGATGCCCGCGCGTCGCACATCGTCGGCTCGCTCGCGCAGCTCGTCGTAGAGGTCCGATCGCGACCTGCGCCACGTCACCAGCGCCACGCCGTCGCACGCCAGCTCGCGCTGCTCACCCGTGAGGTGATCGAGCACCGCAACGCTCTCTGCGCTGACAGTGATCGGGATGCTGCGCGCGACGATCTGCACGCCGGCGGCGTGCAGCTCGCGGTTGATCGGGGACTGCTCGAGCGTGAGCTGGAGGAACGGCCCCACGGCGTCGGCCGGCGTTACCAGCGTGACCTCGTGGCCGGTGCGGGCCAGGTGCAACGCGATCCCACCGCCGGTGAAGTATCCCTCGGCGTCGAACACGACGACTCGCCGGCCCAGCTGCTTGCCCTCCACCATCAGCTGCTCGGGCGTGGCGACGTGCGGTAGGCGCGCGTCGGCGCCCTCGATGCCGGTCAACGTGACCCCCGAGATACCGTCGGTCGACCAGCGCGATCCGGTCGCGACGACCACGATCTCGGCGCCGTAGTCGAGCACCTCCTCCGCGGTGAGTCGCGTGCCGGTGATCAGGTCGAGGTTCTTGAGCTTGTCGATCTGGATCTTGCGATGGTCGACCACCCGTCCCCACTCCCCGAAGCCGGGCATGCGCGAGATCCAGCCCACCGAGCCTCCGGGCTCTCGCTCGGCCTCGACGAGGTGCACGCGCCGCATCCCGCGCTTGGCGAGCACGATCGCGCACTCCATCCCAGCCGGCCCGGCCCCCACGATCAGCACGTCGTTCTGCGCATTGGCAGCGCGTTCGAAGCGCTCCGGGTGCCAGCCGCGACGATACTCCTCGCCGACCGTGGCGTTCTGGGTGCAGACGACGCGTAGGCCCCCCTGCATCCAGCGGGAGTAGCACATGTTGCAGCCGATGCATTCGCGGATCTCGTCCAACCGCCCCTCGGCCACCTTCCGGGGAAGGAACGGGTCGGCGATCGACGGGCGTGCCGCTCCGATCATGTCGCACTGGCCATTGTTGATGACCGCGACCATCGTGTCGGGGTTGGTGAAGCGTCCGTTGTTGACGACGGGCTTGCTGGTGTGCGCCTTCACGCCCGTCGTGTACTGCCCGTAAGCGTTCTCCGGATGGGTCCGCGACGGGGTGATGCCATCCGCCTCCTCGAAGCCCGCGACCTGGACGTCCCAGTAGTCCACGAGGTGATCGAGGTGCGCGATGAAGCGATGCCCTTCGTCCTTCGCCCGGATGCCGAGGTCCCCGAGCCCGTTGGGCGGGTCGAGCGTGTCGACGCCGAAGCGGATCCCCAGAGCGCAGTCGTCGCCCACGGCGTCGCGGAGCGCCTGCACGAGCTCGACCGCAAACCGGGCTCGGTTCTCGAACGAGCCCCCGTACTCGTCGTCGCGATGGTTGAACAGCGGGAACAGGAACTCGTTGATCAGCCCCATCCCGCCCACCGCCTCGATCTCGATCAGATCGAAGCCGGCGTCGCGCGCCCGCAGCGCGGCGGCGACGTGGAGCTGCTGGACCTCGTGGACGTCGTCGACGCTCATCGCCTGCAACGGGCTCATCGGCACGAGCGGATTGGGGCCCTGGCTCGGCCCGCGTGCGGGAATGCGAGTGTTGGCGTTGGGAGCGAGGGACGTATAGAGGAGCTCCACGCCCGCCAGCGCCCCATGCCGATGGGCCAGGTCGACCATGAGGCGCAGGTTGTGCGCATCCTCGTCGTCCCACAGCGTCGCGGACGTCTGCGGATCTGAGTCGCACTCAGGCGAGACCGAGCAGGCTTCGGTGAAGACCACGCCCCAGCCGCCTTCGGCCTTCATCCCGCGCAGATGTGCCTGGAGGCCGGGTTGCTCGGTGCCCTTCGCACCGCAGTGCGGCGTCTGGAAGAACCGGTTGCGCGCCGTCTTCGGGCCGAGGGCGATCGGCTCGAAGAGGACGTCGTACTTGGGGTCTCGCGTCATGACTGGGACGGGCCAAGCCGGTTGGAGCGGTAGCCGGTCTGGCCCTCGACGAGCGTCCAGAGCACCCGGCGGTGCATCCGCAGCAGCAACGACGGGTCGCGCTCGAGCAGGTCGATGCTCGGAATGTCGAGCACGACGAGGTCGGCGTACTTTCCGACTTCGAGGCTGCCCCGGATTCGCTCGTCGCCCGCGTAGATGGCACCGTTGAGCGTGTACGTCCGCAGCGCGTCGTGGATCCCGATGCGCTCGTTGACACCGGTGAGCGGCTCGTTCTGCGCCTCGCGCGTCGTCATCGCGTAGATCCCGAGCCACGGATCGACGCTGTTGGCGTAGAAGTCCGAGCCGGCCGCGACCGTCACGCCCGCCCGCATGAGGCTGCGGATCGGGTTCATGCGCGCAAAGCGCTCGGGTCCGTAGATCCCACGGTAGTTGCTGTGCTGGAAGCGCCAGAGCGGCTGCACCGAGGCGACGATCCCGTAGCGCGCCATGTCGGCGAGGACGTTCGTCTTCGCCTCGGCTGGCAGGAACCCGTGCTCGATGCCCCAGCGTGGGGCGGCATCGGGGTCGGCGGCTCGCAGCTCGTCGATCAGCTGCATGTACTGGTCGGTGACCTGGCGGATCCCGGCGTCGCCGGTGGCGTGCGTGTGCAGGCTGAACCCGCGACGCACCGCCTCACGGAACTGCGCCATGCGGGTCTCGTTGTCGACGAGCGGCCCGCCGTAGTACGGCTCGTCGCCGATGGCCCACGGCTCGGACAGCCATTCGTCATCTGCGACCCACTTGGTCCCGGTCAGCCTCAGGAAGCGATCGCCGCCGAACAGCCCGCCGTTGACGATCTCGTCCAGGCGGGCGCCGATCTCCGCGGGCGGCTCGGCGGTGAAGGCGCCCTCCCAGTTGTTGGCGACCCGGAGCGGCTTCAGCCAACCCCGGCGGCTCGCCTCGCGGAAGCTGGCTCCGGCGTCCTCGCTGATCGCGTTCTGGACCGCGGTGATGCCGAAGCTCAGCAGGTGCTTGGCGCCGTCGCGCAGGCTCTCGACTTCGCTCTCGAACGTGCCCGGGATCACCCCGTCGTAGTAGCGCACCTCCGTGCCGGGCGGGTGGGCTTGAATCAGGTTCGCGGCACCGTTGATGAACACCCCGTTGGGCACCTCGAGCGTGCGGGTCTGCCCATCCACCATCCTGATCCGGCGCCGCTCGCGCACGATCGTGTCGAAGGGTGTGAGCTCGGCGGGGTTCGTCAGCCACCAGCTCGGCCAGGTGCTCGGGTCGTTGTCACGGATCCCCATCAGCTCGAACACCTTGGTGTTGACCGCCACGCCGAACGGGCCCTTGTCAAGCCGCACGGGATTGCGCGGCGTGACGCGATCGAGCTGCCAGCGACTGACCATGCCGCCCGCGTACTTGTCCTCGTCCCAGCGCTTGCCGAGCACCCAGTCGCCCGGCTTCACGCGCAGGCGCCGCATATGCGCGGCGACCTCGCGAACGATGTCCTCTTGCGTCAGCGTGAGCGACAGATCGGCGACGTTGTTGGCCTCCCAGCCGAGCGAGCGCATGTGGATGTGCGAATCCTGCAGGCCTGGGACCACCGTCTTGCCATGAAGATCGACGACCTCGGTATTGGGTCCCCGCTCGCGCAAGACGTCGTTGCGGTCTCCGACCGCCGTGATCTTCCCGCTGGTGATCGCCAGCGCTCGCGCCCGCGGGGCGTCGTCGTCCATCGTCACGATCTCGCCGCCGAGCAGGATCAGGTCGGCGGGCGGCGTCGCGGGGCCCGCCGCCTGCGCCGGCGTCGCGCCCAGCGTCGCCGCAAGGGCCAGCAATCCGGGCAGGACACGCCCGGTGAGCCAGGTGGGAGACCCGACAGTGGATGTCATGCGCGCTCCTAGGGGTGGGTGGTGGTGCCTACGGCGCAGCCGAAACAGGTTCGGCTGCGCGTTACCGGGAGACGACTTCATGCACGGATCCGCCGAGAAGACGGCTCCGTGTGGTGGATCAGAACGGAGTCGGGTCTTGCCGAGACAGCAGCGGCCTCCCGGTCCGGGGCGAACCCCGCCTCACCGGGACCGTCGGGCATCAGATCTTTCAGCTAGGCGGCATCGCCCTGGTTCATCTCATAGCGCGAACGTACCGACGGCACGCGCGGTGGATCTTGTGCAGGTCGTCAAATCACAGCGCGCGCCCTGGGCACACTGTCACGAGTCAGTGTCGTGGTCCCGCCGGCGTCGGATCTCACGGCGCGACGCCGCGGGCGGTCAGCCGCTCGGCCGTCAGCTCGACCGCGGCGGCGTGCGTGCTGGTCCCGTGGCGCTCGGCGCGCGCGAAGATCGTCGCCAGGGTGTCGGCGATCGCGCCGACGCGTGACGCAACGGCGTCCGCGCCCTCGCCCAGAACCTCCGCGGCGATGCCGATCAGGCCCCCGGCGTTGACGACGAAGTCGGGCGCCCACAGCACGCCCCGCTCGGCGAGCAGGTCCCCCACCTCCGGCGCGGTGAGCTGGTTGTTGGCCGCGCCCGCGATGGCTCCATGCTGGACGGTGCGAGCGACCCGCTCGTCGATCGATCCTCCCAGCGCACACGGGCACAGGAGATCGCCTTCTCCCTCGAGCGCGTGCGCAGGGTCGACCCACCGTCCCCCCAGCTCCTCCAACGCGGCTCGGCGCTCGGGGTCCACGTCGGTCGCCTCCAGCGAGGCTCCTGCTTCGGACAGCAAGGTCGCGACCTTCATGCCGACGCTGCCGAGCCCGACGAGCCGGATCCGCCGGCCGGCGATCTCCTCGGAGCCGTAGCGGTGGCGCAGCGCCGCGCGGACCGCGACCAGCACGCCCCGCGCCGTGGTCGTGCTCGGATCGCCCGACCCACCGAGATCCGCCGGCAGTCCCCCGATCTGTCGCGTCCACCGCGCCATCTCGCGCATGTCGGCCTCGCTCGCCCCGACGTCCTGGCCGGACAGATACCGGCCCTGGAGGCTCTCGACGAGCTCGGCGAAGTCGTGCAGGGCAGCGGTGCGACGCGACGGCTCGACACCCGCGAGCGGCAGCGCGATCACGCCCTTCGCGCCTCCCACCGGCAGGTCGGCCGCCGCGGCCTTGTGGGTCATGGCCCGCGAGAGCGCCAGCGCGTCGGCGACGGCGGAGTCGTCGTCCGGGTACGACCAGATGCGGCAGCCGCCCAGCGCCCGGCCTTCGATCGTTCGGTGCACCGCGACGATGCACGTGATGCCGGAGCGCGCGCCCTGCACGATGCGAAGCTCTTCGTGGTCGAGTGCCGTGAGCGAGCTGGTCGTCTCGGACGTGATCGCGCTCAGCACGGCTCGGGGATCGGTCTTCACCTGGACCTGCTTTCGGGACGGAAGGTGCATCACGACGGTTGAGGCTCGGACGGCCTCTCGGCAACGTGCTCGTGGCCGAGGGTGAGGCGCTCGGCCGCGTCGAGCAGTTCCGCGGCGCGCGTGCTGCGCGGGCTCGAGAAGACGTCCTGGACGGCGCCGTCCTCGCACACCGCCCCCGCCTCGAGGATCAGCACCCGATCGGCGATCGCGGCGACGACGCCGAGGTCGTGGGTGATGAACAGCAGCGCGAGCGCGAGGTCGTCGCGCAGCTCGTCCAGCAGCTCGATCACCGCCGCCTGCACCGACACGTCGAGCGCCGACGTGATCTCGTCGCAGACCAGCAGCTCGGGCTCGGCGGCCAGCGCGCGAGCGATCGCGACGCGCTGGCGCTCGCCGCCCGACAGCTCCGCCGGAAGCCGGCGCGCAAGCCTTGTCGGCAGGCGCACGCGTTCCAGGAGGCTCGTCGCGACGGCGTTGGCCTCCGGCGCCGACAGGCCGCGCAGCAGGCGCGCCGGCCGCGCGACCTGGTCGACGACGGCTTGGCGCGGGTTGAGCGACTCGTAGGGGTTCTGGAAGACGATCTGGCAGCGGCGGCGCAGCTCGCGCGGTCGCGCCTTGGCCGTCGGCGCCAGCTCCGCGTCGCCGAGCAAGACACGACCGTGGGAGCGCCGATGCAGCCCCGCGATCGCGCGGGCGATGGTCGTCTTGCCGCTACCGGACTCGCCGACGAGCGCCACGCACTCGCCGCGGGCGATCTCGAAGGAGATGTCGTGGGCGGCCGTGACGGTGCCGTCGCGTCCGCGGTGGTGCGCCCCGAGGCCCTCGACGCGCAGCAGCGGCTCGCGCGCTGTGGCCGCGCGGCGCTGGGGCGCCCGCCCGGTCCGTGCGGCGGCGAACGCGCCCGCGACCCGGTCGTGCGCCGCGATGAGGTCGCGGGTGTAGTCGTGGCGCGGCGCGGTCAGCACCTGGTCGACCGGCCCCTCCTCGACGATCCGCCCCTCGCGCAGGACCAGGACGTGGTCGGCGACCTTCGCGATCACGCCGAGGTCGTGGGACACGTAGAGGAGCGCGAGGTCGCGCTGCGCGCGCACGCGGCGGATCTCCTCGAGCACCCCCGCCTGGGTGACGACGTCGAGCCCGGTCGTCGGCTCGTCGAGCAGGACGAGCGGCGGCTCGCAGATCAGCGCGGCCGCGATGAGGACCCGCTGCTGCTGCCCGCCGGAGAGCTGGTGGGGGAACCGGGCCGCGAACGCCGGCGTGGCCGGCAGTCCGACCCCCACGAGCGCCTCGCGCACGGTCGCCGCGCCACGCGCGTCGGGTCGGTGCGCCGCCAGGATGTCGTCGAGCGCGGCCCGGATACGCAGCGACGGGTTGAGGTTCGTCGCCGGGTCCTGCGGCACGAGCGACGCGACGCGGCCGCGCAGCGGGCGGGCGGCCCGCTCGTCGTCGAGCGCCATCGTCGTGCCGGCCACGCGGACGCTGCCGCCGGCCACGCGCATCCCGTCGCGCACGAACCCCAGCGCGCTGAGCGCGGCGGTCGTCTTGCCGGATCCCGACTCGCCCACCAACCCGATGGTCTGCCCGGCCTGCAGCCGCAGGTCGAGGCGGTCCACGACGACGCGGCCGGATCCGCACGCCTCGATCGTGAGCTGGTCGAGCTCGAGCAGCGGCGCGTCGGTCACGTCGGCAGCCCCTTCGCGTCGGCCGCCGCGGCCATCGGCTCTTCGGCGTCACCCATCCCGAGCGCGTGGGAGATGGCGTCGCCCACGAGGTTGATGGCGATCGTCAGCGCGGCGATCAACACCGCGGGCGCGACCGTCGCCCAGGCGTTCAGCGGCAGGATCGGGCGGTTCTCGGAGATCATCAGCGCCCAGTTGGCAGAGGGCGGCTGCAGGCCGAGGCCGAGGAAGTTGATGCCGGCGATGAGCAGGACGCTGAACGTCAGCGTCAGGCCGGCGTTCGCGATCACCGGCGCGGCGACGTCGGGAAGGACCTCGCGGCGCAGGATCGCCGCGGTGC
Organism: uncultured Solirubrobacteraceae bacterium; assembly: GCA_964422645.1. Taxonomy (GTDB): domain Bacteria; phylum Actinomycetota; class Thermoleophilia; order Solirubrobacterales; family Solirubrobacteraceae; genus Capillimicrobium. Next base: position 201,294 of record CAYRCB010000005.1, read on the forward strand.
GCTCGCCGCGGGCGACCGCGCTCTCGACGTAGCCGCGCACCGACGCCTCGCGCGTCGCCGAGTACACCACGCGCGCGATGCCCGGCGCCAGCACGAGCGCCACGCCGACGACCAGCACGAGCTCGCTGGTGCCGACGCTCGTGGCCACGACGAGGAAGAACAGCAGCGGCGGGAAGGCGAGGACGACGTCGACCGAGCGCATGAGCAGCGTGTCGGCGAGCCCCCGGACGTAGCCGGCGACGAGGCCCGCCGTGAGGCCCAGGACATACGCCAGCGCCGTGGCCGACAGCGACAGCCACAGCACGCTGCGCCCGCCCCACAGGACGCGGCTGAGCACGTCGTGGCCGAGGTAGTCCGTGCCGAGGGGCGCGGCGGAGCTGGGCCCGGCGCCCGGAGCGCCGACGATCTTGGCCGGATCGTGCGGCGCGAGGAACGGGCCGACGAGCGCGATCGCCACGACCAGGCCGAGGATCGCCAGGCCGATGCCGCCGCGCGGGGTCCGGGCGAAGCGCATCGCTCTCATGGCTGCGTCCGGAGCTTCGGGACGAGGAGCGCCAAGACGAGGTCCGCGACGAGGTTGACGAGGATCGCGACGAGCGCCAGGAGCATCGCGATCGCCTGCACCGTCGTGTTGTCGTGCGCGATGACGGCGTCGACCAGCTGCTTGCCGATCCCCGGATAGGCGAACACGGCCTCGACGATGATCACGCCGCCCAGGAGGTACTGGAGCGCGAGGGCGAAGATCTGGATGCTCGGCGCCAGCGCGTTGCGCAGCACGTAGCGGCGCACGACCTTGCGCTCCGGCAGCCCGTGCAACCGTGCCATCCGCACGTAGTCGCTGCGCGCGACCTCGATCGTGCCGACGCGGACCATCCGCACCGCCGAGGCCATGTTGACGCAGAGCAGCGTGAGGACCGGCAGCACGAGGATGCGCGGATCCGAGAGCGGCGAGCTGCCCGGCTCCAGCAGGGAGACCGCGGGCAGGATCCCGAGCAGCACCGAGAAGATCACGATGAGCAGCGACCCGACGACGAACTCCGGCAGCGACATCAGCGTCAGCGTCAAGGTCGAGATGAGGTGGTCGGCCGGCCGGCCGGCGCGCAGGCCCGCGACCACGCCGAGCAGCAACGACAGCGGGATCAGCAGCGCCAGCGTGATCAGCGCGAGCGTGAGCGAGTTGCCCAGGGGCCCCCGGATGATCGACCACACCGCGGTCTCGGCGTCCTGCTGGGCGACCGCGAGGGCCGACACGCCCAGGTCGCCGCGCACCGCGTCGCCGAGCCAGCTCAGGTAGCGCTCCGTCACGGGGCGGTCGAAGCCGAGCTGGTGGTTGAGCGCCGCGATCGCCTCGGGCGTCGCCTCGCGCCCGAGCGCGGTCGAGGCCGGCGAGCCCGGGATCACGGAGGTGCCCGCGAAGATCAGGATCGTCGCCACCAGCAGCGTCACCGCGGCCAGGACGAGGCGCCGCCCCGCGTAGCGCACCAGCGGGTGCAGACGGGCGAAGCCGTGGCGTCGCGGTCCGGTGACGAGGCGCGGTGCGGTGGCGTCGACCTGACTCATCTAGGCAGCGAGGCCCCAGTCGCGGACCTGGAAGTCCCCGAGCGGGAACGCCCAGCCGGTGCCCTTGCCGCCGATGCCGGCGACGTTGGGACCGAGGCCGTCGACCGTCTGCGAGGCGCACCAGATGAGGTTGCCGCCCTCGTCGTACTGCATCCGCTGGATCTCGTTCCAGAGGCGCTGCGACTCCGCGTCGTCGGTCGCCGCGCGGGCACGCGCGAAGAGCGCGTCGGACCGCGCGTTGCGCCAATGGCTGAGGTTCTGCGCACCGTCGGCCTTCAGGGCGTTGACGTACCACTGGGCCAACGACGACACCGGGACCAGGTCCTGCGCGAACGCCATCTTGAGGTAGAGCACCGACGGGTCGAAGTAGGCCGACGGCAGCTCGCGCTCGACGCGGATCGTCACGCCGGCCTCGGCCGCCTGCTGCGCGAACACGGTCGCCGCCTCGACGATGCCGCCGATGAACGGGCTGGTCTGCAGCGTGACCCGCAGGTCGGATCGGCCGGCTGCCTTCAGCAGCGAACGTGCCTGCTCGAGGTCCTGGACGCGCTGGGGCAGCGACGCGTCGTAGAACGGGAGGCCCTTGCCGGCGATGTCGTTGCCGACCGCCCCGTACCCGCTGAACGCGGCATCGATGAGCCCCTGCCGGTCGGCGATCAGCTTCATCGCTTGCCGCACGCGGACGTCGTCGAACGGCGCTTGATCGCAGCGCATGTAGAAGTAGTGCGGCCCGCCCGGGGCCCCGACGAGCGGCTCGATCCCCGGACCCGGCGCCTTGGCGCGCGCGAACGGCAGCGGGCTGCAGACGTCGACCTGGCGGTCGACCAGCGCGTTGACGCGGGCGGTGTCGTCGTCGATCGACGTGATGCGCAGCTCGTCGAGGTACGGCTTGCCGGACTCCCAGTAGTCGGAGTTGGCGACGAGCACGCTCTGCCGGCCGGGCGTGAACGACTGCAGCTTGAACGGACCGGTGCCGACCGGCCTGCTGAAGTCCTTCGCCCCGTCCTGGACGATCGCGGTCATGAACAGCGCCGCGGTGAAGTAGTCGAACAGGCGCGCGTCGGGCTGCTTCAGCGGGACCTGGACGATGTGCTGGCCGCGCTTGGCGAGGTCGCGCACCCGGACGTTGGCGACGCTCGAGTACCCGTGATGGGCGAGGTCGGCCATGGCACGCAGCGAGTAGATGACGTCGTCGGCGGTGAACGGCTTGCCGTCGTGCCACACGACGTCCTTGCGCAGCGAGACCTCCCAGACGGTGGCGTCGCGGTTGTGCTCCCAGCCGACCGCCAGCCCCGGCTCGGTCTTGTAGTCGGGCGCCACCCGGACGAGATGGTCGTAGACGCACATCATGTGCAACGCGTCGATCGGCGACGCGGCCCGTGCCGGGTTGTAGGTCTCGGTGCGGCCGCTGCCCAGCATCCCGACGCGCAGGCGCCCGCCGCGGCGCGGCGTCCCGGCGTCCTGCTGCTGCGGACCTGCCGCCGTCGTCGCCGCTCCGCCGCCTCCGCACGCGGCCAGCAGGCCCGACGCCGTGAGCGCCGCCCCGCCGGCGGCCAGGAACCGCCGCCGGCTCAAGCGTGGGTCGTCCCAGTCCGTCAGCCGTTGCACCGTGCCCCCTTGTGACTCTCCGATGGCGTCGAGGTCGCGAAGCTGCGTTGGACGCCGTGGTGAACCGTACGGCGGAGCCAGCGATCGATCTCAGGCAAGGTGCCGAAGTACGGCCGTCTGTTTGTGCATCCTGCCATCCCGTGCGCCGTGCGCTATCGTCGCCGCGTGTCGTCCTCCGCCGATCCCGCAGCGACCATCGGCGGGGCGGGCGCCACCGCGTCGACCGCGACGCCGTCCGGGCTGGATCCGGGTGCGTCCACGGCCAACGACCTCGTGCTGACCGTCTGCGGGCTGCTCGCCGATCCAGACGTCGGAGGGTTCGTCGAGGATCGCTTCCCCGCCCGCCTTCCGTTGGCGGTCCTGGGAGCTCTGGGGTTCGCGCCCAACGCGACGCGCATGGCGCTCTCCCGGCTGCTCCCTCGCAACCTCCTCACGCGGGAGCGGTCCGGCCGCCAGGTGATCTACCGCTTCACCGACGAGCTCCTCTACCTCATGCGCGGCAGCGACCGGGTGCGGTCCCCGCAGCCCTTCGAGCAGTCGCAGACGATGTGGACGCTCGTCACGTTCAGTATCCCCGAGTCGCGCCGGGAGCTGCGGACCAAGCTGCGGTCACAGCTGGCATCGCTGGGCTTCCGGCCGCTGCAAGCCGGCGTCTGGGTCGCGCTCGGCGCGGAGGCCGCCGAGGCCGTTGCGCACCTCGAGGACGGCGCCGACTACGAGCTCGACATCTTCACCGCGACGCCCTACGTCTCCGCCCGCCTCTCGGACCTCATCCGCCGGGCTTGGGACCTCGACGACCTTCGCGCGCAGCACGTCCAGTTCCTCGACCGGTGGGAGCACGTCGAGCCTTCCTCCGCGTACCCGCTGGCGATGCTCACGCTGCTGGCGACCGACTGGGACCGGCTGCTGCGCACCGATCCCGGCCTCCCGTCCGAGCACCTCGGCTCCGAGTGGCCCGGCACCCGCTCGGCCGCGACGGCGCGCCGCCTCTTCAGGGCGCTCGAGCAGCCCGCTGGTCGAGCGCTGCTCGAGCTGCTTCATCCCGCGTAGGGCCCGCGGATCGCTCGTGCGGCATCCCGCCGAGCAAGCCGGTCGCAACAACACAGATGTGCGACGCTCGACGAACCTGCGTGTATTGTCAGCAGGGACCTACACGGAGCGGAACGAGAGGAGAGCCACATGTCGTCACGCGTGACGAGCCCGCTTCACCTGGTGGGAAGCCTGCCGGTCGACTCCACCGACGAAGCGCTGCGCCGAGGCGCGGAGGAGTTCGGGGATCTGATGTTCGCGCTGCCGGACGGGGAGACGGGCCCACGTGCGGATTGGGTCGGCTACGAGCACGATCGACTGATCGGCGAGCACGCCGCGTTCGAGCCCTGTGACATCACCGACCCCGACGGCGAGGTCTGGGCCGGGTACCGCCTGCGCGAGGGCGTCACCGAGCTGTGCTTCGACTCGTGGCCGCGCATCGACGACGCGCTCGCATCCTATGAGCAGTTCCGCACGTTGCGTGACCAGGGCGTGATCCCCGCCGATCTGCGTTTCCAGCTCGGGCTTCCGATGCCCTTGAGCGCCCTGTTCTCGGTGCGCGGGCGTTCCGAGGCCGATGTCTCGATCGTGGAGCGCGCGTTCGAAGACCTCGTCGCACGGGAGCTCGAGCGCCTCGTCGCCACGATTCCACCGGCGGACCTGGTGATCCAGTGGGACGCGGCCTTCGAGACGACCTACCTCGAGGAGGAGGGAGCCGACGCGTGGGAGCGCTTCGCCGGCCCCGTGACGCGCCTGACTCGCCTGATCCCTGACGAGGCGCTCGTTGGCTACCACCTGTGCTACGGCACAGCGCCGGAGTGGCCGGCCGTGGAGCCGCGGGACACGAGCGTCCCCGTCCGCATGGCCAACTTCGCGGCCGCCGAGTCCGGGCGGTCGGTCGACTTCCTGCACATCGCCGGCCCCACCCACGCGCGCAGCGATGAGGAGAGCTTCTATGCGCCCATGGCGGATCTCGATCTCCGCGGGGGGCGCCTGTACCTCGGCATCGTCCTGCCGATCGACGGCGTGGACGGGCTGCGACTGCGCCACGCCACGGCATCGAAGTTCATCGACGAGTTCGGCGTGTCGATGTACTGCGGATTCGGCCGCCAGCCGGGCCAGGACGGCCTCGAGACCATGCGCGAGCACCGCCGCGTCGTCCAGGCGCTGCTCGGGCGATAACACCAGATATTGACGCGCGTCTGAATTCCGTGTACTATCGGCGCACCGACGAGGGGAGCAACGGCGCATCGCACGACCGGCGAGGCCTGCCACGGTGGCTCCCCTCGCCCGTACCGTCCGACAGGAAAGGACCGCCATCCCATGGCCACGGACAAGTCGGCATCGGTTGCGATGCTCGAAGCGGACGACGCGGAGGAGCGTCCCGACCTCGTCGAGGTGGCACGCAGCCTCGAGCCGAAGATCCGCGCCGCCGAGCGTGAGATGGAGGAGACGCGCTGCGTCCCGATCGAGATCATCCACGAGCTCTACGACCGTGGGCCCTTCCGCGCCTTGATGCCCCGGGAGGTCGGCGGTGTGGAGGCCGATCCGAACGAATGGCTCGAGATGGTCGAGGAGCTCTCGCGCATCAACGGGTCCGTGGGCTGGCTCGCGATGCTGCACTCGGGCCAGACGATGCTGGCGCCGGACGTGATGCGCAAGCTCGTGGCCCAGGACCGATGGATCGCGGCCGGCAACGTCGGCCGGTCCGCCGGCAAGGCCGTTCGCGTCGACGGCGGCTACCGGATCTCCGGCCGCTGGCCGTTCTGCAGCGGCTCGGCCGAGGCGAACTGGTTCTTCGGCGCGTCCGAGCTGTACGACGAGAACGACCAGGTGGTCCTGCACCCCAACGACGGCATGCCGTGGTTCGTCGCGGCCGTCTGGCCGAAGTCGGACGTCATCCTGCACGACACCTGGGACGGCCTTGGGCTGCGCGCCACCAGCAGCGGCGACATGGAGGTCGTCGACATCTTCGTGCCCAGCGAGATGGTCGACGAGCTCGGCAGCCACTTCCGGCACTACGACCGTCCCCTGTTCCGCGCCGCGTTCGACATGCAGGCGCACGGCGCGCACGCCCTCGGGCTGGCCCAGGCGGCACTGGACGAGTTCCGTCGCCTGGTCACCCAGATCGCGCGGCGCGGCTCGTTCCGCCAGCGCATGCTCGGCAGGCAGCAGGTCCATCAGGTCGCCTACGCGAAGGCGGACTCACTCGTCCGCGCGGCGCGCTTGCTGCTCCATGACACGGTGCGCAAGGCCTACGCGAACGCGCAGCATGACTCGTACGTGGACTTCGAGCTGCGGGTGCTCCTGCATCAGAACATGGTGTTCACGGTGAACGCCGCCAGGGAGGCCGTGGAGCTCATCTACCGGCAGGCCGGGTCCCCCGCCGTGTTCCGCGGCCAACCGCTCGAGCGGATCTACCGTGACATCTCCGTCGCCGCCCAGCACATCGTCGTCAACGAGACGACGACCGACACGGCGGGGCAGTACTGGTTCACCCGAGACCTGCCCGGGGGCCCGGAGGTCGATCTGGAGATGACGTTCCTCGAGCCGCCGCTCCCGCAGACGCTGCGCGACCGCCCCGACCATCCGGCGTACAACGCCACGGTCGGACCGTACCTGGCAAACACCTGAGTGCGTTGGCCCGACCGGGGTGCGATCGCGCTCAGGCGGTTCGCACCCCGGTCAGCAGCACCGCGCAGGGCTCGGCGGGATCCCCACCATCGGCCCACAGCGTCACCACGCTCGTGCCGGGAAGCCGCGCAACGTGCAGTTCGCCGAGGTCGGGCACGTCGGCGAACGGCACAGTGTCGCCACCGACGTGCAGGACGCCGAGGCCGCCGCACAGCTTGCCCCGGACCGACAGCACGAGCGCGCGCGCATCCGCGGGGAGCGCGAGCCGCATGCGGACGCCCACCAACTGGCGCGCGTACGGCGGATAGGTCCCGACGTAGTCGGGCAGGAGCGTCAGGTCCCAGCGCGCGGCGCCGTCCTCCAGCCGTCGCGGCGGCACGATCGTCCCCGCTCCGTCGAGGATGACCTGGCGCTCGCGGGCGACGGTCAGGTAGCTGAGCGGGCTCCAGCCGCCGCCGCGGCGGAGGTTGGCGTCGGTCCACGGCACGAGCCGGTTCATGACGGCGTAACGCTGCGGATCGGCGAGCCGCAGCACCTGCTGCGGTGACAGCACCTCGCCGTCGCGCTCGAAGAGCGCGCCCCAGGTCGGATCGACGTAGCGCCAGCGCCCGCCCCAGCGAACCTGCGCGGCGACGTGGCTCTGGCGCACGCCGCCGGCCACGTAGAAGAACTGCACCGGGAGGACGCGTGCGCCGACCCCCTGCATGATCTGCAGGAACGCCTCGACGATCTGACCGCAGAGCGCAGCCTGGCGCGCAAACGCGGTCGTCAGATCGTCGGAGCCGCCGCTGGCGGCGTAGATGGCAGGACTGAGGCGCGACTGGACGTAGGTGAGCGCTGACTGCGCGGCGAGCTGCTGCCAAGGCACCCGCAACCCGCCGGCGCGGCGCACTCCCTGCACCTCGCCGCGCACGTGCTCGATGCCGAGTGCGATGGGCATCGAGACCGATCCGCTCGCCGGGGCCGGCGGCGTCTGCCCGCGCACCGGTCCCACGAGCGCCCACCAGGACATGAGGAGTGCCACGACCGCAGCCGTGGCGAGCTTCCTGAGCATCCGGCGGACCCGCCCAGGATCCTCACTGCACCTGGAAGACCCGGTGGAAATCGTAGCCCTCGAGCGGCCAGCCGAGCTTGGTCTCCCGCACGTATCCAGCGAAGCGTTTCGAGTACGCCGACAGCGAGTTGTTCCACGACCAGATGATGCTCGTGCCGCGCTCCCACTCGATCCTCTGCATCGCGTGCTCGATCTCGAGCCGCTTCGCGCGATCGGGGGTCGCGAGCGCGTCGTCGAGCAGCGCGCTCCACTCGCGATCGTTCCAGTTCGTCTCGTTCCCCGGACCCCGCTCATACGTGAAGGCGTTGATGAGGTACGGCGTAGAGCCACCCGCGGCACCGACGAAGAACGGGTACTTCTTCCACATCGACGTGTAGTACGTCGACGGGTCCTTCATGCTCACCTTGACCGACACCCCGGCGTCGGTCGCCTGGGCAGCGTAGGCCTGTGCCGCGGCGCCCATGCCGGGGACCAGGCCTTGCACCGCAGCCAGCTCGAACTGGTCGTCGGCGACGCCGGCCTGCTTGAGCAGGAACTTCGCCTGCTCGGCGTCCTGGTGACGCTGGGCGAGCGTCCTGTCGTAGTCCGGGCTCTCGCCGGACGCCCAGACGTCGTTGCCGATCAACGCCTGGCCGGGGAACACCTGCGCGATCATCTGCTCGCGGTCGGCCAGCAGTCGCATCGCCTGGCGCACCCGGGGATCGTCGAACGGCTTCATGGTCATGATCATCTCGATCATGCGGGTGTTGCCGCCGATCGTGGTGGCCGTCTGGACCACGAACCTGTCGTTGGCCTTCAGCGTCCCGAGCTGCTGCCCGTTGACGCTGTCGACCGCGTCCAGCTGCCCGCCGAGCAGCGCGTTGAACAGCGCATCGGGATCGGTGAACTGGATGAGCTCCACGCGATCGAGATACGGTGCGCCGTCCCAGTAGTTGGCGAACCGCTCGAGGGTCGCTCCGCGACCTGGGTTGGCCTTGATGAGCTTGAACGGGCCGGTCCCGATTGGATGCGCAGGATCGAAGCCGACCGGCAGGATCTGGCCGCCGTTGTACATCTGCTCGAACACGATCGAGTACGGCGTGTCCAGCGTGAATCGCACCGTCTGGCGGTCGAGCTTGCGCATCTTGTTCGGATTCACCCACGCCCACACCGCCGATCCGACCGTCGTCGGCTGCGTCTTGCTCAGCGCCCGGCGCACCGTGAACAGGAGATCGTCGGCGGTCAGCTCCTTGCCGTTGTGGAACTCGACGCCGCGCTTCAACCGGATTGTCCACTCCGTCGCGGTGTCGTTCGACGCGATCTCGTCGGCCAGCGCGAGCCGACCCGTGCCGTTCTTGACCTGGACCGCGGGGGCGTTGTACAGCATCGCGGTCATCGGAAGGTCGAGCCCCCCGACGAAGTTCTGCGGATCGTTCAGCTTGCCGCCGGTCGCGTCCGCCAGCCCCACGCGCAGCGTCCCGCCCTTGCGCGGCTCGCCGGTGACCGTGTCGGCCTCGCTCGTCGCGTCGCCGCCACCGCCGCCGCACGCCGCCAGCAGCGCGCCGCCACCCAGCACGACGCCGAGCTGTCCCCCGCGGGCCAGCACGTTGCGACGTGTCAGGCCGCGACCAACGTCCTCATGTGACATCGGATCCTCCTCATCCGTTCGCCTGCATGGACCGTGCGCCGACGATGGCCGGCGTGTCATCCACCAGCGCCCGCGCATAGCTGCTCGCGGGCGCGCTGAGCACCTGCTCGGTCGCCCCAGCCTCCACCACCCGGCCCGAGCGCATGACCACGACGCGATGGGCGATGGACCGCACGAGCGCGAGGTTGTGCGTGATGAACAACATGCTCAGGCCCCGCGATTCCTGCAAGCCACGCAGGAGCTCGACGATCGACGCCTGCACCGAGACGTCGAGCGCGGAGGTGATCTCGTCGCAGACGAGGATCTCCGGCTGACAGATCAGCGCGCGCGCGATCGCGACGCGCTGCCGTTCCCCGCCCGAGAGCTGGTAGGGGAACTTGCCCAGGCTCGTCACGGGAAGCGAGACCTGCTCGAGGCAGTCGGCGACGAGCTGGCGCGCCTGCGCCCCGCGATGGTCGAAGAACCGGCGCAGGGAGGTGTCGATGATCTGCCCCACGGTCTTGCGTGGGTTCAGCGAGTTGTACGGGCTCTGGAAGACGTACTGCAGGACGCGCTGCGCGTCGATCGAGCGCGACCGGGCATCGCGCTCGAGCGGCCTGCCGTGCAGCAGGATCTCGCCGGCGCGCTGCTTGTGAAGTCCCACGATCGCACGCGCGAGCGTGGTCTTGCCCGACCCCGACTCGCCGACCAGCGCGACGCATTCGTTGCGCCCGACCTGCAGCGAGACGTCGTCGACCACGAGATGACCGCCGTACCTGGCCGACACGGACGACACGGTGAGCACCGCCTCGCCGGAGGCGACCGCGTCGCCGAGATCGACCGCGTCGTCGTCGGCCAGCACCAGCGGCCGATCGGCTCGGTGACATCGAGCGATGTGCCCCTCGACGACCTCGACCTCCGGGGGCGGCGTCTCGGAGCAGACCGGCATGGCGACGGGGCAGCGACCGGCGAACGCGCAGCCCGCCGGACGCCGGCCGATCGGCGGCGTCGCGCCAGGCAGGCCCTTGAGCCTGCGGGCGTGACCGATGTCCGGCGTCGACCGCACGAGCGTCGCGGTGTACGGGTGCACCGGACGAGCGAACATCGTCTCGCGTGAGCCGATCTCGCTGACCTGGCCGGCGTACATCACCATCACGCGATCGGCGAGGTTCGACACCACCGCCAGGTCATGGGTCACATACAGCGCAGCGACCCGATGCACGCGGCACAGCTCGCCCATGATCTGCAGCACATGGGCCTGGGTCGTCACGTCGAGCCCGGTCGTCGGCTCGTCCAGGACGATCAGCCGCGGCCGCAGCACGCCGGCCAGCGCCAGCGACACCCGCTGCTGCTGACCGCCGGAGAGCTGATGCGGATAGCGCCGCAGGAACGCCCGATCGCTGGGGAGCGCGACCTCCTCCAACGCCGTGCGGATGCGCTCGAATGCCCCCTCCCGGACGCCGTGGACCTCGAGCGCCTCCTCGAGCTGGCGGCCGATGCGCAGCGCGGGGTTCAGCGCCGTCGCGGGATCCTGCGGGACGTAGCCGATCGCCGCTCCCCGCAGCCGGCGCAGGCGCTTCTCCGGGAGCCGGAGGATGTCCTCACCCTCGATCGTCACGCTCCCGCCGACGATGCGCGCGCCGCGTCGCACGTAGCCGAGCAGGGCGTTCGCGGTGGTCGTCTTCCCCGAGCCCGACTCGCCGACCAGCCCCAGGACCTCGCCTGCGCGGACCTCGAACGACACGCCGTCGACGACCACCCCGCGTTGCCCCGTGAGCTCGACGCGCAGGCCGTCGACCGCGGCCACGGGTGCCGTCATGACGACGCCTCGCCGTCGATGCCGCTCAGCCACCTCGAATAGCCCTCGGCCAGGAGGTTCGTGCCGATCGAGAACACCCCGATCAGCACGATCGGCACCACCACGCCCCACGGCTGCACGGTCAGGCCCTGACGGTTCTCGTTGACCATGAGGCCCCAGTCGGCCACGGGCGGCTGCACGCCGAAGCCCAGGAAGCTGAGGCCCGCGATCACCCCGATCGAATACGTCAGGTACTGACCGAACTGCACCATCAGCGGGGTCGCCAGGTTGGGCAGGATCTCCCGCACGAGGATCTCCCGCCGTCTGACGCCGATGACCTCGACGGCCTGGACGTACTCGAGCGAGACGACCTGCAAGGTGATCCCCTGGACCAGCCGCGCGATGACCGGGACCCACGCGAAGGCCACCATCAGCACGAGCAGCCACAGCTTCGGACCGACGATCGACACGAACAGCAGCACCAAGACGATGTACGGAAAGGCCATCAGCGCATCCATCGTCCGCATGACCAGCGACCCGGCGAGACCGCCCACGTAGGCCGCCGCCATGCCGACCAGCGTGCCGACCACCATGGCGAGGGCGGTCGCCGCGAACGCCATCCACACGACGCTGATCCCGCCGCGCAGCACCCTGGAGAGCACGTCGCGGCCGAGGAAGTCGGTGCCGAGCGGGGCCGCGTCCGAGGGGCCGCTGAACGGCGCGGCGACGAACTCGGTCGAGCCGTGGGGAGCGACCGCCGGACCGACGAACGCCACGAGACACACGAGCACGGTCAGTCCCAGCCCGATCTGCGCCCGCCGGATGGCCAGCGTCCCGCGGACCGCCCGCCACCGGACCGGTCGAGCGTCCGGCTCCCACTCGCCGGCAGCCGCCGTCACCACCGTGCTCATCGCCCAGCCGCCGTCCTGAGCCGCGGCGTCAACAGGACGGTGAGCGCGTCGGCGATCAAGGTGAACAGCACCACGCCCACGGTGAACACCAGCACGAGCGCCTGGACCATCGGCAGATCCCGCGCGGTGATCGACGCCGTCAGCTGGCTTCCGAGCCCCGGATAGTTGAAGACGTACTCCACGACCACGATGCCTCCGAGCAGGTAGCTCAGCGCCATTGCCGAGGCCTGGACCATCGGTACGAGCGCGTTCGGCATTGCGTGACGGCGCAAGACGAGCGCCTCCGGCACGCCGCGCAGCCGCGCACACGCCACGTACTCCGACGTGAGCACGTCGATCATCGAAGCCCGCACGAGCCGGAACAGGAACGGCACGACCGCGATGGTCAAGGTGACGACCGGGAGCACCATCTCGTCGAGATGGTCGAACGGGGTGTCCCCGGGTGGGATCAGCGCGACGGATGGCAGCACGGTGAGCACCCCGGTGCTGAAGAGGACCACCAGCCCCAAGCCGACCACGAACTCCGGCAACGCCGAGGCGAACATCGCGCCCAGCAGCGCCGCGCCGTCGAACACCCCATCCCGTCGCGCGGCCGCCCAGATCCCCAGGAGCACCGACAGCGGGATCGCGATCACGCCCACGATCACCAGCAGGAACAGTGAGTTCACCAGCGGCGTCCCGAGCAGGCTCGTGACCGGCTTCTGCGCGGTCAACGACTCGCCGAGGTCCACTTGGACGACCCGGCCCAGCCACCCCAGGTACTGCTTGACGAGCGGCTCGTCCAAGTGGAGCTGGTGACGCAGCACCGCCAACCGCTCCGGCGTTGCCTGCTTGCCCAGGATCGCCTGCGCGGCGTCGGTCGGCAGTGCCTGCGTGGCCACGAACACCACCAGGGACACGAAGACCAAGACCGCCACCCCACCCAAGACGCGGCCCGCGAGCCAGCGAAGGCCAAGGCCCCTGGCGCGCTCGTCCCCGACCGCGGGCGGCCCGTCGACCAACAACCCTTCCGCAGACTCGACCCCTGAGACAGACAACCCATCCCCTCAGCTTTCTCGGCAAGTGGCGGCCCGAGCTCGGTCTGATCGAGCCACGTCCGCCGCGTGGAACCTACGGATCGGATGGCGGCGCGACTCGTGCAAGTTGCCGAAGCACCACCGGACATTTGTGCAAAGCGCGCCTCTAGCCGGCGTCGCTCGTCGCGGTCTCCAGCGCCGCCAGGAAGACGTCGGTCTCCGCCGGCGTGCCGACGGTCACCCGGATCGCGCGCGGGTCGCCGAACTTCGCCAGGGGACGCACGATGACGCCGGCGCGCTCGAGGGCCCGCGCCACGCCGGCGCCGTCGCCGACCTCGATGCGCACGAAGTTCGCCGACGACGGCGTGAAGGCGAAGCCCGCGGCGCTCAGGGCGCGCTGGAGCCGGGCGCGCTCGGCGCCGTTGGCGTCGCGGCGCCGTGCGAGCTCACGCGTGGCGCTCAGGCTCGCGAGCGCAGCGTCCTCCGCCAGCCGGTTGACCTCGTAGGGCACCTGGAGCTTCGCGCAGCGCTCCCGCAGCGGCTCGGGCATGATCGCGTAGCCCACGCGCAGGCCCGCCAGCCCGTGGATCTTGGAGAAGGTTCGCAGCACGACGACCGGGCGGTCGTCGTCTGCGAGCTCGCGGATCGCGTCCGGATAGTCGGGATCGTCGACGTACTCGAGGTAGGCCTCGTCGACGACCGGCAGCACGGAGGCGGGCAGCGCGTCGAGGAAGCGCACGAGCGTCTCGCGCCGCACGATGCCGCCGGTGGGGTTGTTCGGGTTGGCGACGTAGACGAGCCGCGTGCGGGCAGTCACCACCGCCAGCAGCGCGTCCAGATCGCAGGATCCGTCCGCGCGAACCGGCGCCTCGACCGGTCGGGCCCCAGCCTTGAGCGCCTCGAGTCGATAAGCGCTGAACGCCGGCGAGCAGTAGGCGACCTCGTCGCCGCGCTCCAGCGTCGCCAGCGACAGCTGGTGCATGATCGAGCAGCTGCCGGCGCCGACCAGCACCCGCTCGCGCTCGACGTCGTGCAGCTCGGCCAGGGCGTCGGTCAGCCTGCGCGACCCCGACTCGGGATAGCGGTGGACCGTGGAGGCGCAGCGCGCGATGGCTTCCAACGCCTCGGGCACCGGCCCTTCGGCGCACTCGTTGGAGGCGAGGACGACCAGCTCGCCGTCGAGCTGCAGCTCGCTGCGCACGACCTCCGGCGCGCGACCGTCTTCGTAGGACTCCAGCATGGAAGCAACCTCGCTCGTCGGATCTGATCAGCGATGATATCGTAGATGATCTCATCGATGGTTTCCCACCACGAGCTCTTCATCGGCGGACGATGGGTCGCATCTGCCGGCGACGGCTGGATCGCGGTCCGGCGTGCCGCCGACGGCCGCGAGCTCGCCCGCGTCCCCGACGGCGTCGCGCTCGACGTGGAGCGCGCCGTCAGCGCCGCCTGTGGCGCCGCGCATGGATGGGCACGGACGCCGGTCGCCGCCCGAGCGGACCACCTGGAGGCGATCGCTCGCGGCTTGGACGCTCGCCGGCGCCAGCTGGCCGAGACGATCAGCGCCGAGGTCGGCACGCCCATCCGCGACAGCGACCGGCTTCAGGTCGAGCCGGCGGTGCGGACGTTCGCGCGCGCGGCGGAGATCGTGCGAGATCTCCCGATGCGGTCGCGCGCGGGCGCATCGACGGTCGAGCGGGTGCCGGTCGGCGTCGTCGGCGCGATCACGCCGTGGAACTACCCGTTGTACCTGCTGGCGACGAAGGTCGCCCCTGCGCTCGCCGCGGGCTGCCCGGTGGTCGTCAAGCCCAGCGAGGTCGCCCCGCTGAGCGCGCTCGTCCTCGCCGAGGTCGCGGCGGAGACGTCGCTGCCCGCGGGCGTGCTGAACGTGCTGTCGGGGCGGGGCGCGACGGCCGGCGCGGCCCTGGCCGCCCACCCCGAGCTCGACCTGCTGTCGTTCACCGGCTCCGACGCGGTCGGCATCCGCGTGGCAGCGCTGGCCGGCCGCGCCTGCACGCGGGTGACGCTCGAGCTCGGCGGCAAGTCGCCGAGCGTGGTGCTCGACGATGCTCCGCTGCAGCGCGCCGTCGAGGCGACCGTGGCCAAGTGCTTCCAGAACGCCGGGCAGACCTGCGCGGCGCTTACCCGGCTGCTCGTGCCCGTCGAGCAGCGCTCCGCCGCCGAGGAGCTCGCGCGCGCCGCGGCCGAGCGCTCCCGGATCGGCGACCCCGCGGACCGCGAGACGACGATGGGGCCGCTCGTCTCTGAGCAGCAGCGCGAGCGCGTGGTGGGCATGATCTCCAGCGCCGTCGCCGAGGGCGCGCGCGTCGTCTGCGGCGGCATCGAGCCACCGTTCGCCCGCACCGTCGGCGCGTACGTTCGTCCCACGGTCCTCTCGGATGTGCGGCCGGAGATGGCGGTCGCCGCCGAGGAGGTCTTCGGGCCGGTGCTGGCGATCATGAGCCATCGCTCGGTCGAGGAGGCGATCGACCTCGCCAACGGGACCGGCTTCGGCCTGTCGGCCGCCGTCTGGTCGCGCGACGAGCACCGGGCGCGCGCCGTCGCCGGCGCGCTGCGGGCGGGCAGCGTCTCGATCAACGGCGCGCCGACCGATCCGGACCTGCCGTTCGGCGGCTTCGGCCGCTCCGGCTTCGGGCGCGAGCGCGGCGCGGCGGGGATCGAGGAGATGCTCACCACGAAGGTGATCCACCGATGACCGCCGACGGGACCGTCGTGCTGCTGGGGACGGCGGGCGGGCCGACCCCGAAGCGAGGCCGCCACGGCCCGGCGCATGCCGTGGTCGCGGGCGGTCACGTCTACGTGATCGACTGCGGAACCGGAGTCGCGTCGCAGCTGGTCGACGCCGGGCTGTCGCTCTCGCAGCTGCGCGCCGTGTTCGTCACCCACCACCACGCCGACCACAACGCCGATCTGGGCAACCTCCTGCTCCTGGGTTGGACAGCGCTGCGGCGTCCGGTCGCCGTCCACGGCCCGCCGCCGCTGGCCGACATCCTCGACCGGTTCCTGGCGATGCAGGCCTACGACATCGCGCTTCGCATGCAGGACGACGGTCGGCCTGACCTCGCCGCGCTGATCGCCGTCGAGGAGCTGCGCCAAGGCGGCATCGTCTACGAGGACGAGCACGTCCGGGTCACCGCGGCGCTCGTCGAGCATCCCCCGGTCGAGCGCGCGTTCGCCTATCGCGTCGACACGGCGGACCGGTCCGTCGTCTTCTCCGGTGACACGGCGCGCTGCGCGGCCGTCGCCGAGCTGGCGGCGGGTGCCGACGTCCTCGTCCACGAGGCGGTCTACCACGAGGGCCTGCCGGCGCGGCTGCCGGGCGCCGACCCCGCCGCGCTCCTCGAGCGCGTCCGGCGCAGTCACACATCCGCGCAGGAGGCCGGCGAGGTCGCGGAGGCTGCCGGCGTCGGGACGCTCGTGCTCTCGCCGCTGCTGCCGGTCGACCCGAGCGTGACCGACGACCGCTGGACGTCGGCCGCGGCCACGACGTTCTCCGGCGACGTCATCGTGGGAAAGGACCTGCTCGTTGTCTAGGCAAACCGGCGGCGAGGCCGTCGTCCAGGCGCTGGTCGATCACGGCTTCACGACGCTCTTCGGCCTGCCGGGCATCCAGAACGACTGGCTCTTCAACGCGCTGTACGACGCCGGCGACGCGCTGCGGGTGATCCACACCCGCCACGAGCAGGGAGCCGCGTACATGGCGCTGGGTCATGCGCTGGCCACCGGCGAGCCGTCGCTCTGCAGCGTCGTGCCCGGCCCCGGCGTCCTCAACGCCTCGGCCGCGCTGGCGACCGCGTATGCCCTGAACGCGCCGGTGCTGCTGCTGGCCGGGCAGATCCCCAGCAGCGAGATCGGCGGCGGCCGCGGCGCGCTGCACGAGATCCCCGACCAGCTCGGCCTGCTGCGATCGCTGACGAAGTGGGCCGGACGCGTCGACGCTCCCGCGCAAGCCGCCGAGCAGATCGACCAGGCGGTCCACGAGCTGCGCAGCGGCCGCCCCCGGCCGGTCGCCGTCGAGGTGCCGATGGACGTCCTCGCTCGCCGCGAGGCCACCGCAGCCGCAGCGCCGCCCCGCGAGCCGTTCGCGCCACCGGTCGACCAGGACCTGATCGACGAGGCGGCACGGGTGCTGAGTGCGGCCAAGGAGCCGATGATCTTCGTCGGCAGCGGCGCGCAAGGCGTCAGCACGGAGGTCCGCGAACTCGCCGAGCGCCTGCAGGCGCCGGTGGTGGCCTACCGGACCGGCCGCGGCGTCCTCGACAGCCGCCACCCGCTGAGCCTCGTCCAGCCCGCGGCGCGTCCGCTGTGGCCGTCGGCCGACGCGATCCTCGCGCTCGGCACGAACATGCGCGTCCCGCTGCGCTCCTGGCCGCAGGAGCCGGAGCGCCGGTTCGTGCGCATCGACGTCGACCCGACCTCCCATCAGGTGCAGCGGGCCCCGGACGTCGCCGTCACCGCACGGCTGGAGGATGCGCTGCCGCAGCTGCTCGAGCGCCTCGAGGCCCACGACCGCCGGCGGCCGTCGCGCGAGGAGCAGGTGCGCGCGGTACGCGCCGCGTGGGAGGCCAAGAGCGCCGTGCTCCAGCCGCAGGTCGCGTTCCTCGCGGCCATCCGCGACGCGCTGGGCGAGGACGGCATCTTCGTCGACGAGCTGACGCAGGTCGGGTTCGCCAGCCGCATCGTGATGCCCGTCTACCGCCCGCGGACCTTCCTGTCGACCGGCTACATGGGCACGCTGGGCTACGGGTTCCCGACCGCGCTGGGCGCCAAGGTCGCCAGGCCGGACGTGCCGGTCGTCTCGGTCACCGGCGACGGCGGCTTCCTGTTCGCGCTGAGCGAGCTGGCGACCGCGGTGCAGCACGGCATCGCGTTGGTCACGGTGGTCTTCAACAACGATCGCTATGGCAACGTCCAGCAGATGCAGCGCGAGCTGTACGGCGGGCGCGTCATCGCCAGCGATCTGCGCAATCCGACCTTCCCGGCGCTGGCCGAGTCGTTCGGCGCGCTCGGCCTGCGCGCCGAGTCGCCCGCCGCGTTGCGCGGAGCGCTGCAGACGGCGTTGGAGTCCGGCCGGCCGGCCGTCGTCGAGGTCCCCGTCGGGGACATGCCGAGCGTGGACCAGTTCCGATGACGAGGGACGACGACCGGCGCCGGGTGCCGCTCGGCCCGGAGCTGGAGGGTTCCCTGGCCCGTGCCGTCGACGAGCAGCGCTGTCTCTTCTTCGCGGGGCTGTCCGGGGTCGGCAAGAGCCTGCTCGTCCAGCAGGCCGCCATCCGCGCGCGGGACCATGGCCGGCGCGTCCACGTGCTCCAATGGGACGCCACGCGCTCGGCCTTCGAGACGCCGGCGTGGCTGGACCGCTTCCCGGAGGTCGACGGCGTCACCCATCCGGCCATCCGTCGCGGGGTCGGGATCTGGGCGCGCCGCGGCGTCGCCACCTGGCATCGCCAGCATCCGGACCGCGCGGACCTCCTCATCGGCGAGACCCCGCTCATCGGCAACCGCCTCGTCGAGCTCGTCCACCCCATGGCCGACGATGCCGAGCCGCTGCTGGCCGGACCGCACACGCGGTTCCTCGTCCCCACGCCGACCAACGCGGCGCGACGCGAGATCGAACGCGCGCGCGCCGCGGAGATCGCCGCCCCGCGCCACGCCCGCGAGCTCGCCAACGCGCAACCGGCGCTGGTCAGCGATCATTGGCGCGAGCTGCGGGCGGTCGCCCGCCGGCTGCGGATCGATGCGGACGATGCCCCGAGCGGATACGACGACCAGGTCTACGGCGAGGTCTACCTCCGCGTGCTGCGCCATCGGCGGGCGCAGGTGCTTCGGATCGAGCAGATCCTGGACGTCGGCGGCTCGCCGCAGGACCTCGGTGAGGTTGCCGGCGAGCTGCGCGCCGGCGCGGACGACGTCGAGCGCATCATGACCACGCTCGCGCAGCGTCCAACCGACGAGCTCGCCGCGGAGGTGAGCGCGTGGTGGTCGATCGCCGAGGAGGCTCCATGAGCAGCCCGGCGAGCAGCAAGGCCGACCTGGCCTACGAGAGCATCCGCCGGCGCATCCTCGACGGGACCTTCAGCCCGGGAACGCGGCTGGTCTTCAGCGACCTGGCCCGCGAGCTGTCGGTCAGCGCGGTGCCCGTGCGCGAGGCGATCCGGCGCCTGGAGGCCGAGTCGCTCGTCGTCTTCGAGCCCAACGTCGGCGCGCGCGTCGCCGCGCTGGACACCACGCAATGGCTGGAGAACCTCGAGATGTTCGCGATCCTCGAGGGCTATGCGACCGCCGCCTCGGCCCCCCACCTCGACGAGGACGACCTCGCCGCCGCGGTGGCGGCCAACGACCGCATGGCCGCCGCCGTCGAGGTCGCCGACCTCCTCGGCGCACGCCGCTGCAACCGCGAGTTCCACGACGTCATCACCAGCCGCTGCGCCAACGCCACGATCCTCGCGACGGTCCGCCAGGCGTGGGCGCGCATGGAGGGCATGCCCCCATCGATGCTGTGGTACCTCACCGCGCGATACCCGGGATCGGTCCACGAGCATGCCGAGCTCCTGACGCTGATCCGCCAGGGCGAGGCCGCCGACCAGATCGAGCGCCGCGCGCGCGAGCATCGCCTGCGGACCGCCCAGGCGATCATGGACGCCGAACGCGCGTCCCGTGCCACCGCATGAAGCGCGTCTAGGTCGCTCCGAACCGGGGCCGGGGCCCGCCCTCGCGCCGCAGCGCGACATCCCGCGCCGCGGCGGCCGCGGCCGCCAGCTCGCCGGCGCGGGCCAGCCGCGGGTCCTCCGGCGCCCGGGCGAGGTTCAGCTCAACCAGCCGCCCGGCCGCCCGGCAGGCGGCCTCGGCCAGCAGCGCGCCGGCCGCCGCGTCGCCCTCCAGCGCCGGGTTGCCCGTCGTCGCCAGCTCGGCCGCGAGCTGCGCGACCTCGCAGGCGACGGCGGCCAGCTCGATCGGCGCCTGCGCGGCGTCCGACAGCGCGCCGGCCACCCGCTCGGCCCGCGCCGGATCCTCGCGCGGCAGGCGCAGCGCCTCGAGCACCGGCGCGAACGACGTCCGCTCCCGCTCGGCCAGATCCAGCGCCTCGGAGCGCAACGCCGCCGCCCGCTCGCGCGCGCCGGCCGCCCCCGCATGACGCTCCGCCAGGTCGGCCCGCGACAGCGTCAGCCCCGCGGCCATCTCGACCAGCGACGCCGCCATCGCCGTCGTCCACGCCGCCGTCGACCCGGCCCCGGGGGCGGGGGTCGGCGCCGCGATCTCGCCGAGGAGCTGCCCGAACGCGGGATCCGCCCCGCCCACTAGAACAGCCCGACCACGCGCCCGTCCGGCTCCACGTCCACGTCCAAGGCCGCCGGCTGCTTGCCGAGTCCGGGCATCTGCATGATGTCGCCGCAGAGCGGGACGAGCCACCCGGCGCCGGTGTACGCGCGGACCGCGCGCACCGGCAGCGTGAAGCCCTCGGGCGCGTTCAGCAGCTCCGGATCGGCCGACAGCGAGTACTGGGTCTTGGCCATGCAGATCGGCAGGTGCCCGAGGCCGTCGGCCTCGGCCTGCGCGATCTGCGCCTCGGCCTCCGGATAGAGGAACACGTCGGCGGCACCGTACACCCGCATGGCCACCGCCTCGATCTTCTCGACGATCGTGTCCTCGTCGCGGTAGAGCAGCTCGAACGACGACGGCTGCTCGCAGGCCTCGACGACCGCCTGCGCCAGCTCGGCCGCGCCCTCGCCGCCGCGCTCGAACCCCTCGTTGAGCTCGGCGCCGTCCGCCCCGAACTCGAGCGCCTGCCCGCGGACCCACTGCAGCTCGTCGTCGCTGTCGCCGGGGCGCCGGTTGACGGCGACCACGCAGGGCAGCCCGAACTCCTTGACGATCGCGACGTGGCGGCGCAGGTTCTCGATCCCGCGCTCCAGCGCCGCCCGGTCCTCGCCGACCCCGTGGTGCTTGAGGGCCCGCACGGTGCAGACGAGCACGACCGCGCTCGGCACCAGCCCGCCGACACGGCAGACGATGTCGAAGAACTTCTCCATCCCCATGTCGGAGCCGAAGCCGGACTCGGTGATGACGTACTCGCCCAGGCGCATCCCCATGAGGTCGGCGACGAGCGACGAGTTGCCGTGCGCGATGTTCGCGAACGGGCCGCAGTGCATGAGGCACGGCTGTCCCTCGAGCGTCTGGATGAGGTTCGGCTTCAGCGCGTCCTTGAGCAGCACGGCCATCGCGCCGGCGGCGCCGAGGTCCTCGGCGGTGACCGCCTTGCCGTCGAAGCTGTGGCCGACGGTGATCGCGCCGAGCCGGCGGCGCAGGTCGGCGAGGTCGCGGGCGACCGCCGTGATCGCCATCACCTCCGACGCCGCGGTGATGTCGAAGCCGCTCTCGCGCGGGTAGCCGTTGGCGCGGCCGCCGAGCCCCACGGTGATCGCGCGCAGCGCGCGGTCGTTGATGTCGACGGCGCGCTTCCAGGTGACCGAGAGCGGGTCCAGGCGGTGCGGGTTGCCGTGGAGGATCGAGGCGTCGAGCATCGCGGCGAGCAGGTTGTTGGCCGCGCTGATCGCGTGGATGTCGCCGGTGAAGTGGAGGTTGAGGTCCTCCATCGGCACGACCTGCGTGTAGCCGCCGCCGGCCGCGCCGCCCTTCATGCCGAAGACGGGACCGAGCGACGGCTCGCGCAGGCACAGCACCGGCTTGCGGCCGATGTGGCCGAGCCCTTGGGTGAGGCCGACCGCGGTCGTCGTCTTGCCCTCGCCGGCCTTCGTCGGGTTGATGCCCGCGACGCAGACGATCTTGCCCTGCGGGCTGCCGGCGAGCCGCTCGAGCGCGCCGAGGTCGATCTTCGCCTTGTAGCGCCCGTACGGCTCGACCTCCTCGGGCAGCAGGCCGAGCGACGCGGCGATGTCGTCGATCGGCTGGAGCTGCGCCTCCTGCGCGATCTCCAGGTTGCTCTTCATCCGCAGGGTGCTCTCCATGGCTCCGTATCCTCGACCGCTCGCGGCTCCCGGGCCGCCTCCCGTTGGGTAGGACTTCCCTCTTCCATTGGAGAGGGACGTCGTTTGCGCAACCGCCGTCGATTTCTGGGCACTGTCCGTTCGATGACCGTTTGCGGCGGCGGTCGCCCGTCAAGATAGAGCCGATGGCGTCCCGTTTGCGCGCCGTCCTCGGCGCTCTCGTCCTTCCTGCGGCCATCGTCCCCTCCACCGCCGACGCCCGGATCTTCGGCACCGACCCTCTCGCCATCTCGGTGAACCCGGGCGCCGGCGCTCCGGACGGGCCCTCCGGGCATCCGGCGGTCTCCGGCGACAACCGCCGGACCCGCTATGCGGCCTACGACTCCGCCGCCACGAACCTCGTCGGCGGCGACACGAACGGCCAGCCCGACGTGTTCGTCTGGTCGCGCCCGCACGGCGCGGCCGGGCTGCGGCTGGGCACCCCGGCCGGCGGCGTGCGCCGGGCCAGCGTGAGCAGCGGCGAGGAGCAGGCCAACGGCGCCTCCGCCAACCCCTCGCTGGACGGCTCGACCCGCCACGCCGCCGGCTGCGTCGCCTTCCAGTCGACGGCCACGAACCTGGCGCCCGGCGATCGCGACGCCACCGTGGACGTCTACGTCCGCGACCTGCGGCGCGGGCGGACGCTGCTCGTCTCCCGCGGGATCGCCGGCGCGGCGGTCAACCCGTCGATCGACGGAGCGTGCGAGCGGGTGGCCTTCGAAGGCGCCGGGGCCGTCTACGTCGCCGACGTCGACGGCGGGACGCCCGACCGGCTCGCGGCCGGCTCGGATCCCGACGTCGCGCTCGACGGCTCGGCGATCGTCTGGGTGCGCGACGGCAGCGTGTGGATCCGTCGCAAGGGCCACACCGATCGCGTCGGACCCGGCGCCCACCCGACGGTCGGCGACAACGACTCCGGCAAGTGGGCGGTCACGTTCGACACCGGGGCCGGCCTGTCAGGCAAGGACGGCAACCCGGGCTCCGACGTCTACCAGCGCCTCGTGCGCGCCGACGGCGGTCCGTACGACACCGATCTGATCTCGGCCCCGCGCCGCGGCGGGCGGTCGCTGGGCGGCAACAGCTACAACGGCGGCGTGACCGCCTACGCCGGCACCCGCGGGATCGTCGTCTTCGTCCACGACGAGGGCGGCAGCTCGACCCTCTACTACCGCAACAACCACACCGGCAACATCGACGACCTCGCCCACGCCTCGTCGGCCGGCCCGATCTTCGACGTCGCCACGAGCGCCCGAGCGAACTTCGTCTCGTTCACGTCGTCCTCGCCGTTCGTCGGACCGACGGGCGGCCAGCAGGCGGTGTACTTCAAGCACCTGGTCGACGGCGAGGCGCTGTAGGCGCTCACCCCCTCCCCACCGCCGCCGCCCGCGCCTGGAGGTAGCGCTGCTCCGGCACGCTCGTCGTCCGCCGCGCCGCGACGCGGTAGGCGTCGCGGGCGGCCTCGTCGTCGCCGGCCAGCTCGAGCAGGTGGGCGCGGACGGCGGCGAGGCGATGGTGCCCGGCCAGGCGCGGATCGGAGTCGGCGACGGCGAGCAGGCCGAGACCGGCGCGCGGTCCGCGGACCATGCCGAGGGCGACCGCGCGGTTGAGCGTGACCATCGGCCCGGGCGCGACGCGCTCGAGCAGCCCGTACAGCGCCAGGATCTGCCGCCAGTCGGTCGCCTCGGCGCTCGGCGCCTCCGCGTGGACGGCGGCGATCGCCGCCTGCAGCTGGTAGGGCCCCAGCGGCGCGCGTGACAGCGCGCCGGTCACCAGCGCGACGCCTTCGTCGATCGCGGCGCGGTCCCAGCGCGCGCGATCCTGCTCGGCCAGCGGGATCAGCGCGCCGTCGGGACCGCAGCGCGCGGCGCGGCGCGCGTTGGTCAGCAGCAGGAGCGCGAGCAGCCCCGCGACCTCCGGGTCGTCCGGCAGCAGGCGCTGGAGCGTCCGGGCCAGGCGGATCGCCTCGTCGGCCAGCTCGGTGCGCTGCAGCTCGGGACCGGAGGTCGCCGTGTAGCCCTCGTTGAAGATGAGATAGAGCACGTGCAGGACGACCCGCAGCCGCTCGCTGCGCTCCACCTCGGCGGGCAGCTCGAACGCCACGCCGCTGGCCTTCACCGTCTGCTTGGCGCGGCTGATCCGCTGGGCCATGGTCGCCTCGGGCACGAGGAACGCGCTGGCGATCTGGGCTGTCGTCAGGCCGCCGACCGCACGCAGCGTCAGCGCGATCTGCGACGCCTCCGTGAGCGCGGGATGGCAGCACAGGAAGAGCAGCGTCAGCGTGTCGTCCACCTGCGGGAGCGGGTCGGCGTCGGCGGCCGGGGCCTGCTGCTCGCCCGCCGGGACGAGCGCGAACGCGGTCTCCTCGCGGCGCTGGCGCGCCTGCTCGCTGCGCAGCTGGTCGATGAGCCGCCGCGAGGCGACGGTCAGCAGCCATCCGCGCGGATTGGCGGGCACGCCGTCGCGCGGCCACTGCAGCGCCGCGTCCAGGAGCGCCTCCTGGACGGCGTCCTCGCACGCGTCGAAGCGGGCGTGGCGGCGCACGAGCACCGCGAGCACCTGCGGCGCGAGCTCGCGCAGCAGGCGCTCGGTGTCGGCGGTCGGCGTCACATGTCGGCTCCGCCGGCCCCCATGAGCGGCCGCACCTCCAGCGGCGCGAACCGAGCGCTCGGCCAGCGCGTGGCGATCTCGACCGCGCGCTCCGGCGTCGCGCACTCGACGATGAGGTAGCCGCCGAAGTGCTCCTTGGCCTCGGCCAGCGGGCCGTCGGTGACCACCGGCACCCCGTCCTGGATGCGGACCGTACGCGTGTTGGACGGGTCGGCCAGGGCGTCGGTGGCGACCAGCTCGCCGGACTCCGTGAGCTCACGCATGAGCGCATCCATCTCGTCCAGGAGCGGCTTGCCCGCCTCGCCGAAGAACACCTCGCGCGTGTCGGGGTTGTCGTAGATCAGCAGCATGTACTTCATCGGGTCCTCCTCGTGGGTGGGTCACCGACTGATCGGAGCCGGCCCGGCGCCCTCGACATCGAACGCGAAACGCAGCGCCCGCTGCGTCATCATCGAGCACTCGGAGAGGAGAGGGGAATCCCATGACCGCCATGCCGTCGCTGTCGCAGGGCCCACAGCAGCCGCCGTTGCTGGAGGAGACGATCGGGGCGTGTCTGCGGCGGATCGCCGGGCGCTTCGGTGAGCGTGAGGCGCTGATCAGCTGCGAGCAGGGCGTCCGGATGACCTACGCACAGCTCGACGCCGAGGTCGACCGGGTCGCGCGCGGCCTGCTCGCACTCGGCCTGGAGCAGGGCGATCGGGTGGGCATCTGGTCGCCCAACTGCGCGCAGTGGACGCTGGTCCAGCTGGCCACGGCGCGGATCGGCGTGATCTTGGTCAACGTGAACCCCGCCTATCGCACGAGCGAGCTGGTGTACGCGCTCAACCAGTCGGGCTGCCGCGTCCTCGTGTCTGCGCGCGCGTTCAAGACGTCGGACTACGTCGCGATGGTCGACGAGGTGCGCGGCGAGCTGGCGACGGTCGAGCGGGTGGTCTGGATCGACGATCCGTCGTGGACGGCCATGGTCGACGGCGGCGAGGCGGTCGACCCGGCGCTGCTGGCCGAGCGCGAGGCGGCGACCGCGCCGAGCGACCCGATCAACATCCAGTACACCAGCGGCACCACCGGCGCGCCCAAGGGCGCGACGCTCAGCCATCGCAACATCCTCAACAACGGCTACCTCGTCGGCGAGGGCTGCCGCTACACGCAGGACGACCGCGTCTGCATCCCGGTGCCGTTCTACCACTGCTTCGGCATGGTCATGGGCAACCTCGGGGCGATCACGCACGGCGCGGCGATGGTCATCCCGGCGCCGGCGTTCGACCCGGGCGCAACGCTGGCGGCGGTGGCGCAGGAGCGCTGCACCTCCCTCTACGGCGTGCCGACGATGTTCATCGCGCAGCTCGACCACCCCGACTTCGCCTCCTCCGACCTGAGCAGCCTGCGCACCGGGATCATGGCCGGCTCCCCGTGCCCGGTCGAGGTGATGAAGCGCGTCATCGCCGAGATGCACATGGGCGAGGTGACCATCTGCTACGGCATGACCGAGACCTCCCCGGTCTCGACGCAGACCGCCGCCGACGATCCGCTCGACAAGCGCGTCGGCACCGTCGGCCGCGTCCACCCACATGTCGAGGTCAAGGTCGCCGACGTCGAGACCGGCGACCCGGTCGCGCGCGGCGCGACCGGCGAGCTGTGCACCCGCGGCTACAGCGTCATGCTCGGCTACTGGAACGACCCCCAGCGCACGGCGGAGGCGATCGACGCCGACGGCTGGATGCACACCGGCGACCTGGCCACGATGGACGACGACGGCTATCTCAACATCGTCGGGCGCTCCAAGGACATGGTCATCCGCGGCGGCGAGAACGTCTACCCGCGCGAGATCGAGGAGTTCCTCTACACCCACCCCGACGTCGCCGACGTCCAGGTCATCGGCGTGCCCGACGAGCGCTTCGGCGAGGAGCTCATGGCGTGGGTGATCGTCCGCCGCGGCGCGACGCTCGACCCCGAGGCGCTGCGCGCGTTCTGCCGCGGCCGCATCGCCCACTTCAAGGTCCCCCGCTACGTCAAGCTCGTCGACGCGTTCCCGATGACCGTCACCGGCAAGGTCCAGAAGTTCAAGCTGCGCGAGCAGGCGATCGCCGAGCTCGGGCTGACCGAGGCCGAGACGGCGTAGGGCTACACGTACCCGCGCGTCCGCGCCGCCTCGACCACCCGCTCGATGCCGATGCCGTAGGCCGCCAGCCGCATCGAGGTCCCCTGGTCCTCGGCGCGCGCGTGGACCTCGCGGAACGAGCGGCGCATGATCTTGGCCAGGCGCTCCTGCACGTCGCGCTCGTCCCAGCGGAAGTGCTGGAGGTTCTGCACCCACTCGAAGTAGGAGACGACCACCCCGCCGGCGTTGGCGAGCACGTCGGGGACGACGAGGATGCCCGCGTCGGCGAGGATCTCGTCGGCGCGCGGCGTGGTCGGGCTGTTGGCGCCCTCCAGCACCATCCGGCAGTTCAGCAGCGCGGCGTTGTCGGCGTGGATCATGCCGCCGAGCGCCGCGGGGATGAACACCTCGCACTCCAGCCCGAGCAGCTCCAGCGGCGTGATCGGCTCGGCCCCGGGGAACTCGGTGAGCCGGCCGCCCTCGCGCAGGTGCAGCGCGAGCGCGTCGGGGTCGAGCCCCTCCGGGTAGTGGATCGCGCCGCTCGCGTCCGAGACCCCGACGATCCGGCAGCCGCGGCCGTGGGCGACCTGCGCCGCCGCACGACCGACCTTGCCGAATCCTTGGAGGACGATCCGCGCACCGCCGGGGTCGACGCCCACCAGCGGCGCCGCCTCGCCGAAGACGTCCATCACGCCGCGGCCCGTCGCGGTCTCGCGGCCGTAGGAACCGCCGAGCGAGATCGGCTTGCCGGTCACGACGGCCGGCGCATCGCCGTGGAGCTTGCCCCACTCGTCCATGATCCAGGCCATGACTTGGGCGTCGGTGCCGACGTCGGGCGCCGGGATGTCGCGCTGGGGCCCGATCGTCTCGTCGAGCTTGTCGACGAGCTGGCGCGTGATCCGCTCGATCCGCCCGGCGTCGAGCTCGTGGGACGGGCAGTTCACGCCGCCCTTCGCGCCGCCGTAGGGGATCGACGCGATCGCCGTCTTCCACGTCATGAGCGACGCGAGCGCGCGGATCTCGTCGAGGTCGACCTCCTCGTGGTAGCGCAGGCCGCCCTTGTACGGACCGCGCGCGCCGTTGTGCTGGACGCGGAAGCCCTGAAAGACGCGGATCGTCCCGTCGGCCATGCGGATCGGGATCTGGACCTGCACCTCGCGGTAGGACCCGCGGAAGACCTCGCGCAGGTCGTCCGACAGCCCGAGGCGGTCGGCGGCCGCGTCGAAGTAGTGGTTGACGATCTCGTAGCTGGACAGGTCGACCGGCGCCGTCGCCCGATCGTCCGCGTCGATGGCACCGGTCATGGTGCCATTCTCGCTACCCCGCGGACGACACCCGTATCCGCGTCTGCGCTGGCTCGGCTGCGCGCCGATCCCGTGCGCCCGGCACGATCAGCGGCGTGCCCGTCTCCGGGTCGTCGATCACCCGGCAGCGCAGCCCGAAGACGCGCTCCACGAGCTCGGCGTCGACGATCTCGCTCGGCGCGCCCTCGGCGACGATCGCGCCGTCGCGCATCGCGATGAGGTGGGTGGCGTACCGACAGGCGTGGTTGAGGTCGTGGAGGACGGCGACGAGCGTGCGACCCTGCTCCTCGTGCAGCCGGGCACAGAGGTCCAGCACCTCGATCTGGTGGGCGATGTCGAGGAACGTCGTCGGCTCGTCGAGCAGCAGGATCGGGGTCTCCTGGGCGAGCGCCATCGCCAGCCACACCCGCTGGCGCTGCCCGCCCGACAGCTCGTCGACCGCGCGCGAGGCGAGCGCCTCGACGCCGGTCGCCGCCATCGCGACCCCGACGGCGCGCTCGTCGGCGCGCGACCACTGGCGCAGCATGCCCTGGTGCGGATAGCGCCCGCGGGCGACGAGGTCGGCGACGGTGATCGCGTCGGGCGCGATCGGGCTCTGCGGCAGCAGCCCGAGCCGCCGTGCGACCTCCTTGGACGGCAGCGAGCCGATGAGCTCGCCGTCGAGGACGACGCGCCCCTGCTTGGGCTTCAGCATCCGCGCGAGCGCCCGCAGCAGCGTCGACTTCCCGCAGGCGTTCGGTCCGGCGATGACCGTGAACGAGCCGTCGGGGATCGCCACGTCGAGCCCTTCGGACACGATCCGGGCGTCGTAGGACAGCGTCAGCCCGTCGGCGTGCAGGCGGGCGTCGGAGCCTGAATGGACCGTCATGCGCGTGCGCTTCTCCACTCGTGGGACAACAGCCAGATGAGGTACAGCCCGCCGATCACGCCGGTGGCCACGCCGACCGGGAG
Organism: uncultured Solirubrobacteraceae bacterium; assembly: GCA_964422645.1. GTDB lineage: Bacteria > Actinomycetota > Thermoleophilia > Solirubrobacterales > Solirubrobacteraceae > Capillimicrobium. Next base: position 230,475 of record CAYRCB010000005.1, read on the forward strand.
CGCGTGGTCGGGGAACAGCCGCTGGGCGGCGAGGTCGCTGGCGGCCAGCAGCACGGCGCCCATGAGCGTCGCGGCGACCGCGTTGGGCCCGGGGCTGCGCGTGAGGCGGCGGGCGAGCTGGGGCGCCGCGAGCGCCACGAACGCGATCGGGCCCGCCGCCGCCACCGCGACGGCGGTCAACGCGACGCCGACGACGATGAGCGCCAGCCGGGCGCGCCGCACCCCGACTCCGAGCGCCACCGCGGCTTCGTCGCCGAGCTCGAGCATGCGCAGCGGCCCGGCGAGCAGCGCGACGAGCGGCAGCAGGACCGCGAGCGCGACGGCGAGCGGCTCGACGTGCTCCCAGCCGCGGCCGTTGAGGCTGCCGGTCAGCCACACCGCGGCCGACTGCGCCTCCTCCAAGCGCGCGCGGGTGAGCAGGTAGTCGGTGAGCGCGTAGAGCATCGCGTTGATGCCGATGCCGACGAGGATGATGCGATAGCCCTGCAGGCCGCCGCGTGCGGCGAGCACGACGACGAGGAGCGCGGTGACCAGGCCGCCGACGACCGCGCCGGCAGCGATCGCCGCGGTCCCGCCGCCGAAGACGAGGATCATGAACACCGCCGCCGCTGAGGCGCCGGAGGTGAAGCCGATGATGTCGGGGCTGCCCAGCGGGTTGCGCGTGAGCGACTGGAAGATCGCCCCGGCGCAGCCGAGCGCCCCGCCGACGAGCAGCGCGGTGAGCGCCCGCGGCAGCCGGAGCGTCTCGATGACGAACGAGGTCCCGGGGTCGCCGCCGCCCAGCAGCGTCGCCACGACCTCGCCCGGCGGGATCGGGTACTCCCCGGTGCCGACCGCGAGCACGAGCAGCACGAGCGCGATGACGACGAGGCCCGCACAGACCGCCACGGCGCGTGGGCGCACGCGCAGCGAGAGGCGCAGCGCGGGCACGCGCACCACCCGGTTGCGGCCGGGCCCGCCGGCGATCCGCGACGCGACGCTCACAGCTGCGCGATCCTCCGCCGCGACACGCGCGCGATGAACACCGGCGCCCCGAGGAACGCCGTGACGACGGCGACCTGGACCTCGGCCGGGCGATCGACGATCCGCCCGAGGACGTCGGCGCCCAGCAGCAGGATCGGCGCGAGCACCAGCGAGTACGGCAGGACCCAGCGCTGGTCGGGGCCGACGATCGTGCGCGCCATGTGCGGGACGGCGAGCCCGACGAACGCGATCGGCCCGACGGCCGCGGTCGCGGCGCCGCACAGCACGGTCACGGCGAGCGCGCCGAGCGCCCGGGTACGGCCGATGTGCGCCCCGAGGGCCCGGCCGGCGTCGTCGCCGAGGGCGAGCGCGTTCAGCGGCCGCGCCAGCGCGAGGGCGAGCACCAGCCCGACCACGATGAACGGCGCGATCTGGCCGACCAGGGCCGCGTCGTGGCCGGCGAGCGAGCCCACCTGCCAGAACCGGTACTGGTCGAAGACCTCCGGGCGCAGGAGCGTGATGCCCCAGACGTACGCCATCAGCGTGGCGGTGACCGCGGTGCCGGCGAGCGCGAGCCGCACCGGCGTGGCGCCGCTGCGCCCGCTCGCGCCCAGCCCGTAGACGACCACCGACGCGAGGCCGGCCCCGAGGAAGGCGAACCAGACGTAGCCCATCGGCTCCACCGCGCCGAGCACGGCCATGGCCGTGACGACCGCGGCGGCGGCGCCGGCGTTGACGCCGAGCAGGCCGGGGTCGGCCAGCGGGTTGCGGGTGAGCGCCTGCATGAGCGCGCCGGCGATCCCCAGCGCCGCGCCGACGAGCAGCCCGAGCAGCGTGCGCGGGATGCGCAGGTCGTGGATGACGACCGCGTCCTCGGAGCCGTCGGGATGCAGCAGGAGCTCCCAGACGCGTCCGGGGGCGATCGACTTCGCGCCGACCCCGATGCTCAGGAGCACGACGACGCCGAGCGCGACGAGCGCGAGCACGAGGCCGACCGTCCGCAGCGACGTCGTCGAGCGGGCGCCGAGCGGCGCGCGCGAAGGAGCGAGGCGAAGCGCTGCCATGGGCAAGTTAGGGTAACCTAACGGCCTCGGCCGCGTCGCCCCGGGCCGCTTCCCACGCCGCCCACAGCGCGGCGTAGCGGCCGCCCTGGGCCAGCAGCTGCGCCGGGGGACCCTGCTCCGCGATGCGCCCCTCCTCGAGGACCACGACGCGATCGGCGGCCGCCGCCTGGGTGAGCCGATGGGCGACGACGAGCGCCGTGCGCCCGCGCAGCGCCCGCGCGGCAGCCGCCTCCAGGTGGCGCGCCCCGGCCGAGCCCGCCTCGGCGGTCGCCTCGTCGAGGATCACCACCGGCGGATCGCGCAGCACGAGGCGGGCGAGCGCGAGCTGCTGCGCCTCGCTGGCGGTCAGGCGATGGGCGCCGTCGCCGATCGTCGTCGCGGCGCCGTCCGGAAGGGCTTGCACCCAGCCCAGGGCGCCGACCTCGTCGAGGGCACGCAGCAGGACGTCGTCGGACGCGTCGGGCGCGACGAGCCGCAGGTCGTCGAGGATCGTGCCGGCGAAGACGTGGACCTCCTGCGTCACGAGCGCGACGGCGCGGCGCGTCGCCTCGGGCCCCAGCGCGCCGAGCGGGACGCCCCCGAGGCGGATCTCGCCCGCGCTCGGCTCGTGGATGCCGGCGATCAGTCGAGCGAGCGTCGTCTTGCCGGCGCCGCTGGTGCCGATCAGCGCAACCCGCTCGCCGGCGCGGATCTCGAGGTCGACGGCGGCGAGCACCGGCCGTCCCGGGACGTAGGCGAAGTCGACGCCCCGCACCGAGACCGATCCGTCGGCGGGCGCCGGCGGCCGCGCCGGCGACGCCGGCGGGTCGAGCGTCGCGATCCCGACCAGGCGGGTGAGCGCCGACGTCCCCTCCTGGAGGTCGTCGAACAGGATCAGCAGCGCCCCGATCGGGTCGAAGGCGCGGTGGAAGTACAGGGCGCCGGCGGTCGCCGCGCCGACGGTGATCGCGTCCGCGCGCACGAGGAGGAAGCCGGTGGCGAGCACGGCGCTGAGCCCCACCAGCTCGGCGGCGTTCATGGCCGCCAGGAACCGGCGCGCCCAGAGGCGGATCGCGCGCAGCGAGAGGTCGACGGCGGCCTGCGACGCGTCGTCCACGCGGGCGCGATGCAGCCGCGCCAGCCCGAGCGCGCGCACGGTCGGCGCACCGCCGATCACGTCGACGAGCTGCTGGGTGCGCTCGCCCTCGGCCAACCGCTGACGGCGGTAGATCGTCACCACGCGTGTCAGGTACCAGCGCAGCGCGAGGACCTCGATCGGGATCGCGAGCAGCGCGGCGAGCGCCAGGCGCCAGTCGAGCACGACGAGCCCAACGCCGGTGAGGCCGACGGTCAGCGCGGCCTGGGCGACGCTGGGCGCGACCGTCGTGATCGCCTCCGAGACGACCGCGACGTCGCCGCTGACCCGGCTCAGCAGGTCCCCTGCGCCGGCGCGCTCGAGCCGCTGGAGCGGGACGGCGAGCGCGCGCGTGACCACCCGCTCGCGCAGGTCGGCGAGGACGGTCTCGCCGAGCCGGGCGGTCAGCTGGCCGCCCGCGGCGGTCAGCAGCGCCTGCAGCAGCGCGACGCCGACGAGCGCGGCGACGGGCAGGACGAGGTCGCCGGCCGGCCGGCGGTCGTCGACCACGTCGACCAGCTCGCCGAGCAGCGGCGGCGCGAGCGCGCCCGTCGCGGCAGCGGCCACGAGCGCGAGCGCGGCGGTCGCGGCGAACCACGGTCGCCGGGCGACGAGCGCGACGGCCATCTTCCGCGCCTGGCGCGGCGAGGCGATCGGCAGCGGCTCGCGTCCGGCGTCCGTCACGCCAGCACCAGCTCCCGGTAGGCCGGCTCGTCGCGCGCCAGGGTCGCGTGGGACCCCTCCGCCACGACGGTCCCGTCGGCGACGAGGACCACCCGGTCGCACATGGCCAGCAGCGCCGGACTCGCGGTGATCATCACCGTGGTGCGCTGCGCCCGCAGCCGCCGCAGGCCGGCGGCGACGCGCGCCTCCGTCACCGCGTCGACGGCGGTCGTCGGCTCGTGGAGGACGAGCACCGGCGCATCGGCCGCGAGGGCGCGGGCGAGCGCGACGCGCTGGCGCTGGCCGCCCGACAGCCGCTGACCGCGCTCGCCGATCGGCGCGTCCAGCCCATCCGGCAGCGACGCGACGACCTCGTCGGCCCCGGACGCCGCCAGGACGGCCTGCAGCCACGGATCGTCCATCTCCAAGGCTGGCGAGCTCCGTCGCCTCAGGCGACCGTCTTCGCCATCCTTGGCCGGCGCGCCCACGTTCTCGCCGACCGTCCCCGCGAACAGGTCCGCGTCGTGATCGGCGACCAGGACGTGCCGGTGGCCGACCGCGAGCGGCAGCTCGTGCAGCGCGACGTCGCCGACGACGACGCGGCCGGCGTCCGGCGCCCGTCGCCGCGCGAGGAGGTCGACGAGCGCGGCGGCGAGCGCCGGGTCGGCGACGACGACGCCGAGCCGCTCGCCCTCGGCGACCGCGAGGTCCAGCGTGCCGGTCGCGGCCGCGCCCGGCAGTTGCACCGCGTCGAGGCGAAGGTCGGCCGTCGCGGGGACGGCGCCCGGCCCGCCCGCCGCGGCCGGCCGGGTCACGTCGAGCGCCGGCGGCGCGTCGAGCACCGCCGCGACGCGGTCGGCCGACGCGCGCGCCTGGGCCCACACGCCGCTCGCGTAGCCGAGGCGCTGCAGCGGGCCGAGCAGGAACTGCGACAGCCCGAGCGCCGCGACCAGCTCCCCGACGTCGATCGTCCCGTCCAGCGCCAGCCGCCCGCCGACGTACGCCACGAGCGCGAGCAGGGCCCCGCTCACCAGCACGCTGGCGCCGTCCAGGACGTTGCCGGCCCGCGCCGCCCGCAGCGAGGCCCGCAGCGACGTCCGGCTCACGTCCCGATAGCGCTCGCTGGCGGTCGTCTCGGCGCCGATCCCCTTCAGCACCCGCACGCCGCGGACGAAGTCGGTGGCCACCGCCGACGCCTGCGCCGCCCGGGCCTGCTCGGCGCCGCTGTGCGCCCACAGCGGTCGCGCGACGCGCTGCAGGACGAACAGCAGCGGCGGCGCGCCGAGCAGCACGAGCAGCCCGAGCCCGACCGAGATGCGCAGCAGCACGACGGCCGCCACGACGAGCGCCGACGCCGCGGCGACCACGAGCACGACCGCCTGCAGCACGAGGGCCGCGCGACGGGCGTCCGTCCCGGCCACGCTCACGAGCGCCCCCGACGACCAGCCCCGCTGCGGCCCGTCGCCGCCCAGGCCGGCCGGGTCGAGGATCCGGTCGACGAGCGCGAGGCGCAGCTCGTGCTCGGTCTCCTCCAGCGCGCGGACGCCAACCGTGACCTGCAGGCGGTAGGAGAGCGACAGCACGACGAACAGGCACGCCAGCACCGCGATCCAGAGGCCGAGCGCGCCGGCGTCGCCGGGCTCGATCGCCCGTTGGACCACGACGCCGATCAGCACCGGGACCAGCGCCTCGCACGCCTGGTGGCTCACACCGCCGAGCGCCGACAGCGCGAGGGCGCCCCGCCGCCGGCGCAGGACCTCGCGCACGAGCGCGCGGCCATCGCCGGGTGACGTCGACACGGCGCGGTGCGGCCCCGGATCAGGCGGTGGCGTCGGCCAGCTTGGGCACGATCGTGTCGATCCCGAACGGCACGCCGAGCAGCGACGGGAACGCGATCGACGTCGCCGTGCCCAGCGGCAGCGACACGTACGCCCCGCGCTCGACAGCCGGCAGGCGCTCGAACAGCGCGCTGCGCTCCAGCGCGCGCAGCGCGGTCGCCGAGGGGCCGGTCCCGACGATGACGTCGTCGGCGTCGAGCGTCCCGATCCGCTCGGCGCTGAGCTGCACGCGGCCATCCTTGGCGGGCATGCGCTCGATCCGCGGCGAGAGCCGGAAGCCGAGGTCCGACAGGAAGCGGATCGAGAAGTCGTCGGGCTCGCTGATGACGTACAGGTCTTCGACGTAGTTGAAGAACGCGACCGTCTTGCCCTGGAACTCGGGATGGGCGTCGCGCGCAGCACGGACCTTGGCGGTCACCTCGGCGATGCGCCGCTTGCCCTCCTCCTCGCGCCCGAGCGCCTGGGCGATCAGCGTCGCGGTGTCCTGCCAGCTGTCGCGGCCCGCCTGCTTCAGCGGACCGACGACCGGCGCGATCTTGCTGAGCTTGTCGTAGACCGGATCCAGGACGTAGTTGCCGGTCGCGAGGATCAGGTCGGGCCGCAGGGCGGCGACCTTCTCCAGCGGGATGGCCGTGTCGACTTCGAGCAGCTCCGGCTGCTGGCCGTCGAGCGCGGCCTTCGTCCACTCCTGCACGAAGCCGGGGACGTAGGTGACCTTCGCCATCCCGACCGGCACCACGCCCAGCGCGATCGCGTCGTCGGCGCTGGGGAAGTCCAGCGCGACGACCCGCTTGGGCTCCTCGGGGATCGTCACGGCCCCGTGCTTGGTCTGCACCGTGATCGGGAACGCATCGGCGGCGGCCGACGTCGTCTTGGCGGCCGTCGTGGCGCCGCCGTCGTCGTCGCTGCCGCACGCGGTGAGCAGGACGCCGGCGAGCAGCGCCAGGATCAGGAGCGCGCGGCGAACGCGGGCGCGGTGGGTCGAGAGCATCGGGGTTCGGGTCCTCGGTCGAATCAGGGCAGCCTAAGGTTAGGGCAGCCTAACTGACGGCGTCTCGATTCGGCGCCTCGGCGCGGGCCAAGGCCAGCCTGCCGGTGTGCAAAGCTCTCGGTCTTGTCAGTCGGCCCGGCGACACCGAGGACGCTTGCGACGGACACGAGCGGCGCGCGCGCCGACGCGCGTGAGGCGCTCGCCCGCGGCGCTGCGCACCTGCGCGCGCTCCAAGCGCCGGCCGGCTGGTGGAAGGCGCCGCTGGACACCAACGTGACGATGGACGCCGAGGACCTGCTCATGCGGGAGTTCCTCGGCATCCGCGGCGAGGCCGAGACGGCCGCGGCCGCCCGCTGGATCCGCTCGCAGCAGCGCGCCGACGGCACGTGGGCCACCTTCCACGGCGGGCCGGGGGACCTCTCGACGACGGCCGAGGCCTATGTCGCGCTGCGGCTGGCCGGCGACCCGCCCGACGCCGCCCATCTGCGCGAGGCGGCCGCCTTCGTCCGCGACGCGGGCGGCCTGGAGCGCACGCGCGTCTTCACGCGGATCTGGCTCGCGCTGTTCGGCCTGTGGTCGTGGGACGACCTGCCGGCGCTGCCGCCCGAGGTGGCGCTGCTGCCCTCGTGGTTCCCGCTGAACCTCTACGACTTCGCCTGCTGGGCACGCCAGACGATCGCGCCGCTGACGATCATCGGGGCGTACCGCCCGACCCGGCCGCTGCCCTTTCGGGTCGACGAGCTGCGGGTCGGCGGGCCGATCCCGCGGCCCCGGCGCTCGCTGCGCGACTGGCCGGGCCGCCTCGCCTGGCTCGACGCCGCGCTGCACGTCCACGAGCGCCACCCGGTCGGCCCGCTGCGCCGGCTCGCGCTGGATCGGGCCGAGCGCTGGATCGTCGAGCGCCAAGAGTCCGACGGCTCGTGGGGCGGGATCCAGCCGCCGTGGGTCTACTCGCTCATGGCCCTCCAGGTCCGCGGCTACGCGCTCGACCACCCGGTCATGCGCGCGGGGCTGCGCGGGCTGGACGACTTCGTCATCGAGGAGGACGGCGTCCGGCGCCTGGAGGCCTGCCAGTCGCCGGTCTGGGACACCGCGCTCGCGGTGATCGCGCTCGCGGACGCCGGCGCGGAGCCCGACGACCCCGCGCTCGTGCGCGCGGGCGCCTGGCTGCGCGACGAGGCGATCGACGTTCCGGGCGACTGGGTCGTGCGCCGCCCGCGGCTCGCCCCCGGCGGCTGGGCCTTCGAGTTCGCCAACGACCACTACCCCGACACCGACGACACCGCCGAGGTCGTGCTCGCGCTGCGGCGGGTGGGGATCGACGCGGACGAGCAGATCCGCCGCGGCGTCACGTGGGCGGCCGGGATGCAGAGCACCGACGGCGGGTGGGGCGCGTTCGACGCCGACAACACGCGCGCGCTCTGCGCCGAGCTGCCGTTCTGCGACTTCGGCGCGGTGATCGACCCGCCGTCGGCCGACGTGACCGCCCACATGGTCGAGATGCTCGCGCTCGAAGGCCGGGCCGACGACCCGGTCACGCGGCGCGGCGTGCAGTGGCTGCTGGACGCGCAGGAGGCCGACGGGTCGTGGTTCGGACGCTGGGGCGTCAACCACGTCTACGGGACGGGCGCCGTGGTGCCGGCGCTCGTGGCGGCCGGGATCGCGCGCGAGGATCCCGCGATCCGGCGCGCAGTCGGGTGGCTGGACGCGCACCAGAACGACGACGGCGGCTGGGGCGAGGACGCGCGCTCCTACGACGATCCGGCGTGGATCGGGCGCGGCGAGAGCACCGCCTCGCAGACCGCCTGGGCGCTGCTGGCGCTCGAGGCGGCGGGCGAGCGCGACGGCGCCGCGGTCGAACGCGGGCTCGCGTGGCTCGCGCGCACGCAGCGCCCGGACGGCTCCTGGGACGAGCCGCAGTACACCGGAACCGGCTTCCCCGGCGACTTCTACATCAACTACGGCCTCTACCGGCAGGTCTTCCCGGTCATGGCCCTGGGGCGATGCCTGCGGTAGCGATGGCGCCGCCCGCGCCGCGCGCGGTCATGGCCCAGGCGAGCGGGGAGAACTTCCCGGTCGCGAGCCGGCTGCTGCCGCGCGCCCAGCGCGCGCATCTGCTCGCCGTGTACGGGTACGCCCGGCTCGTGGACGATCTGGGCGACGAGGCAGCGGGCGACCGCGGCGCGCTGCTGGACTGGGTCGACGCCGAGCTCGACGCGATCTACGCGGGCGAGCAGCCGTCGCATCCGCTCCTGCGCCGGCTGGCGCTCACCGTGCGCGCGTGCGCGCTCCCGCGCGAGCCGCTGGAGCGGCTGGTCGAGGCCAACCGTCAGGACCAGGTCGTCGACCGCTACGCGGACTTCGACGCCCTCCTGCGCTACTGCGACCTGTCGGCCGCGCCGGTCGGCGAGCTCGTCCTGCGGGTGTTCGGTCTGGCGACGCCCGACCGGATCGCGCTGTCGGATCGCGTCTGCGCGGGGCTCCAGGTCGTCGAGCACCTCCAGGACGTGGCCGAGGACCTCGCCGCCGGGCGCGTCTACCTGCCTCAGGCCGACCTGGCCGCGTGCGGATGCTCCGAGGACGACCTGCGGGCGACCGCGCCGTCGACGGCCTTCCGGGAGGTGATGGCGCTCGAGGCCGGTCGGGCGCGGGAGCTGCTGCGCGCGGGCGGACTGCTCATCCGCCGGCTGCCGGCGCGCCCGGCGTTCGCGGTGGCGGGGTTCGTCGCGGGCGGCCGGGCGGCGCTCGATGCGCTGGAGCGCGCCGGCTGGGACGTGCTCGGGCAGCGGCCCCGGCCCTCGCGCGTCGACGTCGCGCGCCGGCTCGCGCGCACGCTGGTGGAGGTGGCGCGATGACCGTCGCCGTGCGCGAGGCCTACCGCTCGTGCGAGCAGACGACGCGCCGCGAGGCCGCGAACTTCTTCTACGGCATCCGCCTGCTGCCGCCCGACAAGCGCCGGGCGATGAGCGCGGCGTACGCGTTCGCGCGGCGCGTCGACGACATCGGCGACGGGACGATGGATCCGGAGGCGAAGCTGGCGGCGCTGGCCCGTGCCCGCGACGGCCTCGCCCACCTGCGCGCCGGCGTCCTCAACGGCCACACGGACGCGACGCTCATCGCGCTGGCCGATGCGCGCGAGCGCTTCGACCTCCCGCTGGACGCCTTCGAGCAGCTCATCGACGGCGTCGAGCTCGACGTGCGCGGCACGACGTACGAGACCTTCGGCGAGCTGACCCACTACTGCACGTGCGTGGCCGGCTCGATCGGGCGGCTGTGCGTGGCGATCTTCGGCTCGTCGGATCCGCTGCGCGCCAGCGGGCTCGCCGACGAGCTCGGCATCGCGATGCAGCTGACGAACATCCTGCGCGACGTCCGCGAGGACCTCGACAACGGACGGGTCTACGTCCCGCGCGAGGACCTGGAGCGCTTCGGGCTCGAGGACCCGGTCACCGGCGCCCCCGAGACGGTGGCGGCGCTCATGCGCTTCGAGGCCGAGCGCAACCGCGCGTGGTTCGAGCGCGGGCTGGCGCTCACGACGCTGCTGGACGCGCGCAGCAACGCCTGCCTGCTCGCGATGACCGGCATCTACCGGCGGATCCTGGAGCGCATCGAGGAGGACCCGCTCGCGGTGACCCGTGGTCGGGTGTCGCTGTCGACCTGGGAGAAGGCGCGGGTGGCGGCGCGCAGCCTGGCGAGGAGCGCGGTGTGACGGGCGCGCGAACGGTGGAGGGCATGGACGGCGCCGCGCCGCGGATCGTGGTGGTCGGCGGCGGCCTCGCCGGGATCGCCGCGGCGCTCGACGCGGCGGCCGGCGGCGCGGCGGTGACGCTGCTGGAGGTCCGGCCACGGCTGGGCGGAGCGGCCTACTCGACCCAGCGCGAGGGCCTGTCCCTCGACAACGGCCAGCACGTCTTCCTGCGCTGCTGCACCGCCTACCGCGCGCTCCTGGCGCGGCTGGGCTGCGCGGGCGACGTGGTGCTGCAGCCGCGGCTGGACATCCCCGTGCTCGCCCCGCGCCGCCGGCCGGCCCGGCTGCGCCGCTCGCACCTGCCCGCCCCCCTCCAGCTCGCGCGCTCGCTCGCGACGTATCCGCTGCTGCACCCGGCCGACCGCGTCCGTGTCGCCCGGGCGATGCTCGCGCTGCGCTCCGTCGACCCCGACGATCCCGCCGCCGACGCCCGGTCGTTCGGCGACTGGCTGGCGGCGCACGGCCAGAGCCCGGCGGCGATCGAGGCCGTGTGGCGGCTCATCGGCGTTCCCACGCTGAACCTCGAGCCCGCGGACGCCTCGCTGGCCCAGGCCGCCCAGGTCTTCCGCACCGGCCTGCTGGAGCAGGCGGACGCCGGCGACGTCGGCTGGTCGCGCGTGCCGCTCTCGGAGCTCCACGACGCCCCGGCCCGCCGCGCGCTGCGGGCGGCGGGCGTGGGCGTCCGGCTGGGCGCGCGCGTGGAGCGCATCGCGCCGCGAGCGGGCGGCGGGTTCGAGATCGCGGGTGCGCTCGGCACCGGCGCCGCCTCGTCGGGCCCGCTCGACGCCGACGCCGGCGCATCGGTCTCCGCCGACGCCGCTGGTTCGCTCGTCGCCGACGCCGTCGTCCTCGCCGTCCCGCCGTCGCGCGTCGCGGCGCTCCTGCCCGCCGGCGCCCTCCCCGACCCGTCCGCGCTGGAGCACCTCGGCCGCTCGCCGATCGTCAACGTCTTCGTCGCCTACGACCGCGCCGTGCTCGACGAGCCGTTCGCGGTCGCCGTGCACTCGCCGGTCCAGTGGCTGTTCGACCGGACCGCCAGCTCCGGGCTGGACCACGGCCAGCTGCTGGCGATCTCGCTCTCGGCCGCCGACGAGGAGGCCGCGCTCGACGTCGAGGCGCTCCGCGCGCGGTTCACCGCCGCGCTCGCCGAGCTGCTCCCGCGCGCCCGCGACGCCAGCGTCGAGCGCTTCCTCGTCACGCGCGAGCACGCCGCCACCTTCCGCGCCGCACCCGGCAGCCGCGCCCTGCGGCCGGCCCCGCGCACCCAGCTGCCCGGGCTCGTGCTCGCCGGCGCCTGGACCGACACCGGCTGGCCGGCAACGATGGAGAGCGCCGTGCGCAGCGGCCACGTCGCGGCCGGCGAAGCGCTTGCCGCGGCCCGCCGCGCCGCGCGCCCGACCCCGGCGGTCGCCGCATGATCGCCGTGGCCGTCGAGGCGCTCGCCGCCGACCGCCGTGCCCCGCGCCGGACGGCCGCGCGCCGCGCCCAGCTCCTCGTCCAGGGGGTGCCGGCATGACGACGACCGCGCCCGAGCTGCTGATCCTGGCGCCGATGTCGATCGAGGCCCGCGCCGCGCGGGCCGGTGCGCCGTGGGCGCGGGTGGAGCGGTTCGGCATGGGCCCGCACCGCGCCCGCCGCGCCGCCGAGCTCACGCATCGTCTCGCGCCCGGCCCGGTGCTCATCGCCGGGGTCTGCGGCGCGCTCGACCCCAAGCTCCAGCCGGGCGACGTCGTCCTGGCCAGCGAGCTGCGCGGCGCCACGGGCACGACGCCGTGCACCGATCCGTCGATCCTGGCCGGCGTCCTGCGGCGCGGCGGGCTCAACGTCCACGTCGGCCCGATCGCCTCCAGCCAGCGGCTCGTGGTCCGCGAGCGCCGGCGCGCGCTGCACCGCTCCGGGGCGATCGCCGTCGACATGGAATCGGCGTGGCTGGCCGCCGAGGCCAAGGCGCAGCCGCTCGTCACGCTGCGCGTCGTCCTCGACACCGCCGAGCGCGAGCTGACCGCCCCGTGGCACACCGTCGCGGGCGGCTGGCGCGCCCTGAGGACGCTGCGCCGCGCCTGCGCGCTCGTGCGCGAGTGGGCCGATGCGCTCATGGAGCGCGAGGTCGTCCTCGCCGCCCCGCGCGCGTCGTGCGCCGGCGTGGTGCGCGCGGTCGACACCGTCGAGCGGCTGCTTCGCGAGCACGGTCCGCCGGTGTACGTGCGCCGGCAGATCGTCCACAACGCGCGGGTCGTCGCCGACCTCGAGCGGCGCGGCGCGATCTTCGTGCAGGAGCTCGACGAGGTCCCCGACGGCGCGACCGTGATCTTCTCCGCCCACGGCGTCTCGCCGACCGTCCGCGCCGAGGCCGAGGCCCGCGGCCTGGACGCGATCGACGCGACCTGCCCGCTCGTCGCGAAGGTCCACGCCGAGGCGCGCCGCTACGCCGACGCCGGCCTGGACATCGTGCTCGTCGGCCACGAGGGCCACGAGGAGGTCGAGGGGACGACCGGCGAGGCGCCCGATCGCATCCAGGTCATCGCGTCGGCCGAGGAGATCGACCAGCTGCGGATCGCCGATCCCGAGAAGGTCGCCTACCTGACCCAGACGACGCTGGCCGTCGACGAGACCGCCGAGGTCGTCGACGCGCTGCGCGAGCGGTTCCCGGCGCTCGTCGGACCCGCGTCCGACGACATCTGCTACGCCACGCAGAACCGCCAGGACGGCGTGCGGGCACTGGCGCAGACCTGCGAGCGGATCGTCGTCGTCGGCTCCCCGAACTCGTCGAACTCCCGGCGGCTGGTCGAGGTCGCCGAGCGAGCGGGCTGTCGCGCGCTGCTCGTCGACGAGCCCGCCGACCTGCCGCCGGCCTTCCTGGCCGGGGTGCGGCGCGTGGGGATCACGGCGGGCGCGTCGGCGCCGGAGCGGCTCGTGCGCGAGGTCGTCTCGGCGCTGGAGGGTTTGGGTGGGGTGAGCGAGTCCGAGCTCGAGGTCACCACCGAGGACGTGCAGTTCAAGCCGCCGCCGCGGCGAGCGAAAGGGACGTGAGATGGCAGTCTCGATGAGGCAGAGCATCCGGGTGGGCAGCTACCTGGCCCGCCAGAAGCTGCTGCGTCGCAAGCGGTTCCCGCTCATCGTCGAGCTCGAGCCGCTGTTCCAGTGCAACCTCGCCTGCGAGGGCTGCGGGAAGATCCAGCACCCGATCCACGAGCTGCGGCGGCGGATGCCGGTCGAGCAGGCGGTCGCCGCGGTCGAGGAGTGCGGCGCGCCGATGGTCTCGATCGCCGGCGGCGAGCCGCTCATCCATCCGGAGATCGACGAGATCGTCCGCCAGCTCGTCGCCCGCAAGCGCTACGTGTACCTGTGCACGAACGCGCTGCTCATGGAGAAGAAGCTCGACCTGTTCGAGCCGGGACCGTACTTCAGCTGGGCGGTCCACATCGACGGGCTGCGCGAGCGCCACGACGCGTCGGTCGCCCGCGAGGGCGTCTTCGACAAGGCGGTCGCGGCGATCAAGGCGGCCAAGGCGCGCGGGTTCCGGGTGACGACGAACACCACGTTCTTCACCCACGACTCGCCCAAGACGGTGCGCGCGGTCCTCGACTTCCTCAACGACGAGCTGCAGGTCGACGACATGATGATCTCGCCGGCCTACGCGTACGAGAAGGCGCCCGACCAGGAGCACTTCCTCGGCGTGCGCCAGACCCGCGAGCTGTTCCGCGAGGCGTTCGCCGACGGCCGGCGCAAGCGCTGGCGGCTCAACCACAGCCCGCTGTTCCTGGACTTCCTGGAGGGCAAGGTCGACTACGAGTGCACCCCGTGGGGGATCCCGAGCTACTCGCTCTTCGGGTGGCAGCGTCCGTGCTACCTCATGGCCGACGGCTACACGTCGACCTACCGCGAGCTGCTGGAGACGACCGACTGGGACCGCTACGGCCGTGGCAAGGACCCGCGCTGCGAGAACTGCATGGCGCACTGCGGCTACGAGCCGACGGCCGTCCTGGCGACCGCCGGCTCGCTGAAGCAGTCGGCGCGTGCGCTGGTGCGCGGCTAGCTCGCCAGCGACGCGTCGAGCGTGACCTCGGGCACCCCGGCCAGTGCCCGGCTGACCGCGCAGCCCGCCTTGGCCTGGGCCGCGTAGTCGCGGAACGCCGCCTCGTCCAGGCCGGGGACGCGGCCGACGGTGGTCAGCGCGATGCTGACGATGGTCGGGACGCCGTTGACCGGGCGCAGCTGAACGATCGCGTCGGTCTTGACGGAGTCCGGCGGCGACCCGGCCTCGGCCAGGATGTGCGAGAGCGCCATCGAGAAGCACGCGGCGTGCGCGGCGCCGATCAGCTGCTCCGGGTTGGCGCCGGGGCCGTCCTCGAAGCGCGACTTGAACGAGTACTCGCCGCTGATCGTGTCACCGGCGGTGAACGTGCCGCGGCCGGACGGCAGGTCGCCCTGCCACTCGGCGTTCGCCTTCGCGGGCATGGAGGTCTCCTCGGGTCGGGAGTCGGTCGGGACGAACGGTACGGCGTCGGGCCGTAGGCTGCCGACATGGCCATGGTCGTCGGCCTCGGGGAGCTGCTGTGGGATCGCGGGCCGAGCGGCGAGACGATCGGCGGCGCGCCGTTCAACGTCGTCGCGCACCTGGCGACGCTGGGCCATCGGGTGGCCTTCGCGACCGCGCTGGGGCGCGACCCGCTCGGCGACGCGGCGCTGCGCGAGCTGCGGGCGCGGGGCATCGACGCCTCGCTCGTCGCGCGGGTGGACGGGGTGCCGACCGGCGTGGCGCGGGTCGTGCCGGGCGCCGACGGCGGGCCGGCGTTCGAGATCGTCCGCCCGGCGGCCTACGAGTCGCTGCAGCTGGGGCCCGATGACGTGGATCGGCTCGCCGCCCTGGAGCCGGCGGCGCTCGTCTTCGGCACGCTCGCGCACCACGGCGGGGCGCTGCTGGCCGCGACGCGCGTGCTCGCGACACGGTGCGCCGCCGCTGTGCGGGTCTACGACGTGAACCTGCGCGAGGGGTGGTGGACGCCCGCGCTGGTGCGGGAGCTGGCGGAGCTGGCGACGGTCGTGAAGCTGAGCGAGCACGAGGCGCCGGCGGTGGCCGACGCGCTCGGCGTCGCGTGGTCGGGCGCGGCCGAGCCGTTGGCTCGCGCGCTCGCGGCGGCGTGCGGCGCGCGGGCCGTCGCGATCACCGCGGGCGCTCGCGGTGCGTCGCTGCTGCTGGACGGCGCGTTCGCGTCCGCGGCGCCTCCGGCGACGAGCGTCGTCGGCGCGACCGGCCCGGCCGCCGCAATCGGTGCCAGCGACGCGGCAACCGGCCCGCCGGACGCGATCCCCGCGACCGGCCCCGCCGACGCGATCGGCGCGGGCGACGCCTTCACCGCGGGCCTCGTCGACGGCATCCTCCGCGGAGCGCCGACCGGCACGGCGCTGGCGCGGTCCAACGCGCTCGGGGCCCTGGTCGCATCGCGGGTCGGCGCGCTGCCCGCGTGGACGCGCGCGGAGCTGGCGGCGCTCGAACGGCACGGCCGCCCGTCGGACCCACGCCGTACCGTGTGACCCGTGTTCGACCACGTGACGATCCGGGTGGCCGACCGCGCCGCCTCCGAGCGCCTGTTCGACGCGCTCCTGCGACCGCTGGGCGTCGAGTCCACGTACCGGACGAGCTCGTTCACCGAGTGGCGCGAGTTCTCCCTGGCCGGCGCCGAGGCCGCCCATCCCGCCACAAGCGGCCTGCACGTCGGCTTCGTCGCGCCGTCGCGGGAGCAGGTCGAGGACTTCTGGCGCACCGGCGTCGACCTGGGGTTGCAGGACGACGGTCCGCCGGGCCCGCGTCCCCAGTACCTCGACGACTACTACGGCTCGTTCCTGCGCGATCCCGACGGCAACAGCATCGAAGCCGTCCACTATGGCGACCGGCGCCGGTCCGGCATCGTCGACCACCTCTGGATCCGGGTCGCCGACCTGGCGGCAGCGACCGCCTTCTACCGCCTCGTCGCCGACGCGGCCGGCTTCCGCCTCGGCCGTGAGGCGCCCGATCGGACCAGCTTCTCGGGCGCGGACGGCGCCTCGTTCTCGCTCGTCGCCGGCCGCCCGACCGAGCATCTCCACCTGGCGTTCCCGGGCGACGAGAACGCCGTCCGCCGCTTCTACGAGGACGCCGTGGCGGCGGGCCACCGCGGCAACGGCGAGCCGGGCGAGCGGCCGCAGTACCACCCCGGCTATTACGCCGCGTACGTCCTCGACCCGGACGGCAACAACGTCGAGGTCGTCGACCACCACCGCGGCTGACCTCTCGTCCACGACGTGCCCACCGAACCCCGCACTCCGCCCTCTGCGACCGCGATCCGCGCCGTCGTCCGCGGCGCCGTGCAGGGCGTGGGGTTCCGCGCGGCGACCGTCGACCGCGCCCGCACGCTCGGCCTGCTGGGCTGGGTGCGCAACGGGGACGACGGCACGCTGCAGGTCCACGCCGAGGGCGCGGAGGCGGCGATCGGCGCGCTCGAGGCCTTCCTGGCCAGGGGCCCCCGAGGCGCCGCGGTCGCCGGCGTCGAGGTCGATCGGGTCGCCGTCGAGGGCCACGAGCAGTTCGCGATCCGCGGCGTGAGCGCGGGCGCGTTCGTCGTCCAAGAGCACGCCGCGACGGCCCACCACTTCGACCTGCGGCTGGAGGTCGACGGCGTCATGCGCTCGTGGGCGCTGCCGAAGGGCCCGTCGCTCGACCCGGCCGCCCGCCGCCTGGCCGTCGAGGTCGCCGATCACGACGCGACGCACAACGCGTTCGAGGGCGCCCTCGGCGACGGCGGCGTGATCGTCTGGGATCGCGGGACCTACGAACAGGGCGGCCGCGTGCCGTGGCCCGAGGCGCTCGACCGCGGGCATGCGGTCTTCGTCCTCCACGGCGAGAAGCTGCGGGGCGGCTTCGCCCTCCAGCGCACGCGGCCGGGAGCCAAGCCGCAGTGGCTGCTCGTCAAGCGCCGCGACGAGCACGCCCATCCGGGCTCCGACGTCGTCGCCGAGCGGCCCGAGTCGGTGGTCAGCGGTCGCACGCTGGACGAGCTGCTGGAACGCTAGGCCGGCGGTTCGCGCTCGAACACGCCGACGCGCGAGCGACGTGCCCCGATGGCGCTGCTGGCGAACCGCGCGTAACGTGCTCGCAGCAAGGCAGCGGAGCGAGGAGGAGCCGATGTCCGAGGAGCACGCCGGCGGCTTCGAGGCCGCCGGACACGAGATCGCGGAGGCGATCGCGCCGACGTGGGAGCGGCGCCGGGCCGAGATCGAGGCGGTGGCGACCCCGGTCCGCGCATGGCTCCTGCGCGAGCTGCGCCCGAGCGAGGGCGACACGGTGCTCGAGCTCGCCGCGGGGACCGGCGACACCGGCTTCGACGCCGCGGCGCTCGTCGGCGAGCGCGGCCGGCTGATCTCGACGGACGCCTCCGCCGCGATGCTCGACGCCGCGCGGCGCCGGGGCGCGGAGCGTGACGTCGCCAACGTCGAGTACCGCGTCGTGGATGCCGAGCGCATCGACCTCGACGACGACGCCGTCGACGGCGTGCTCTGCCGGTTCGGCTTCATGCTGATGGCCGATCCGGCAGCGGCGCTGGCCCACACCCGGCGCGTCCTGCGCCCCGGTGGACGGCTGGCGCTCGCGGTGTGGGGCCCGCCGGAGCGCAACCCGTTCTTCACGACGATCGGACGGGTGCTGGTCCTGCGCGGGCACATGCCCCCGCCCGAGCCGCCGCCCGCCCCGGGGGTCTTCAGCCTCGCCAGCGCGCAGCGCACGGAGCAGCTGCTGCGCGCCGCCGGCTTCGCGTCAGTGCGCACCGAGGAGGTCGAGGTCCGGTTCACCGCGCCGGACGTCGACGAGTACCTCCGCTTCGTCTCGGACACGGCGGGTCCGCTCGCGCTCGTCCTGCGCATCCTCTCGGGCGCCGAGCGCGGGGCCGTGCGAGCCGATGTCGCCGAGGCGTTCGCGCCCTTCAGGACCGGCGGTGTCTACGAGCTCCCGGGCGTCGCGCTGTGCGCCGTCGCGAGCTGAGCGGCATGCGATCCTGACCCGATGCCGCGCTTCGTCTGCGCCACCTGCGCCGCCCAGTTCCCGGATGCGGACGACCCTCCGCCGCGGTGCCCGATCTGCGAGGACCAGCGCCAGTGGGTCCCCGAGGACGGCCAGCGCTGGACGACGCTCGACGAGCTCGCCGCCGACCACCACAACGAGCTGCGGACCGACGGCGAGCTGCTCGGCGTGGGCACCGAGCCGTCGTTCGCGATCGGCCAGCGCGCGCTGCTCGTACCCCACGGAGCGCGGGCGGTCATGTGGGACTGCGTCACCTCCTTCGACGACGCCGCGACCGACGAGGTCGCGCGCCGCGGCGGCCTGTCGGCGATCGCGATCTCCCATCCGCACTACTACTCCGGCATGGCCGACTGGGCCGCGCGCTTCGACTGCCCGATCCTCCTGCACGCCGACGACGAGCGCTGGATCACCCGCCCCGACCCGCGGGTCGAGCTGTGGGAGGGCGAGACGCGCGACCTCGGCCACGGCCTGACGCTCATCCGCTGCGGCGGCCACTTCGCCGGCGGCCAGGTCCTCCACTGGGCCGGTGGGGCCGGCGGCGCCGGGGCGCTGCTGAGCGGCGACATCGTCCAGGTCATCCCCGACCGCGCCCACGTCGCGTTCATGTACAGCTACCCGAACCTCATCCCGCTGCCGCTGGAGGCCGTGGAGCGGATCGGCGCCGCGCTGGAGCCGTTCCCGTTCGAGCCGATCTACGGCGCGTGGTGGGGCCGCGTCGTGCGCGCCGGCGGCAAGCAGGTCGTGCGCCGCTCGATCGAGCGCTACCGCCGGGCGCTGCGGGGCGAGCTGCCGGGCTGAGTCACCGCGCCCCTAGGACGTCGACCTCCGCGTCGACGGCCATCGGGATCTTCAGCCACTGGACCTCGGAGTCCTCGACGAACGCGAGCATCTCGTCGCGCCCGAAGAACGGGCGGTCGATACGCGTCACGGTGAGCTCGAGACCGTGGGCCGAGATGCGGTCGCCGACGCCGACCTCGGTGGCGGGGACCGAGCGGATGACCCGGCTCATCGAAGCACGTCCTCGATCGCGGCGACGACCTCGTCGGACTCCGGGTCGACCGGCGGCCGGAACCGCGCGACGACCTGGCCGTCGGGCGCCAGCAGGAACTTCTCGAAGTTCCACTGGACCTCGCCGGCGACGCCGTCGGCGTCGGGCGCCTGCGTCAGGCGCTCGTAGAGCGGGTGCCGGCGCCGCCCGTTGACGTCGAGCTTGGTCGTCATCGGGAAGCTCGTCCCGTACGTCGTCGAGCAGAACGTCTGGATCTCCCCGTCGGTGGCGAGCTCCTGGCCGGCGAACTGGCCGGTCGGCACGCCGAGCACGGTGAAGCCGCGGTCGGCGAAGCGCTGCTGGAGGCGTTCGAGCCCTTCGTACTGCGGCGTCAGGCCGCAGCGGGACGCGACGTTGACGACGAGCACCGCCCGACCCTCGAAGTCGGCGGCGGGCAGCGTGCCGCCGTCCAGGGCGGGCAGGTCCTGATCCAGTGGAGGCATGCTCGGAACCTACCGAGCGGCCGGCGCAGCGGCGAGACCGGCGGCGAGGAGCTCGCGGAAGCGCTCGATCGTCGCGGCGACGCCGACCGCCAGCGGCACTTCGTCGACCGCGCGGATCGTGGACGGCAGCGAGCTGGCGTCCACGCGCTCCGGGAAGGGCAGGCGAGCGGCCGCGACGGTGATCGTGCCGGCGGCCGACGGCACCGCCGCCTCGATCGCCGCGACGACCTCGTCCATGTCGTGCACCGACCCGGCGAGGTTGTGGACGCCGGCTCCGGCGTGCACGGAGCGCGCCGCCGCCACGAACGCCCGTGCGACGTCCGGGGCGAACTGGAGCTGGACGCGCCCACCGAACGGGATCTCGTAGGGGACGCCGGCGGCGGCGGCCAGCATCGCCGTCGTCGGGGCCGACGTGAGGCCCTGGTCGCGCGCGACGCCGTAGACCGTGTGCGGACGCAGGCCGATGCTCGCCACGCCGCGATCGGCCGCGTAGATCCGTGCCGATCCCTCGTTGGCCAGCTTGTAGACCCCGTAGATCGTGCTGGGTCCGCCGTCGCCGCCCGACGCGCCGCCGTCCAGGTCGTCCAGCGCGGCGATCGACGACGCGTACACGACGCCGGGCACGCGATCCGCCCGGCGCGCGGCGGCCTCGAGCACGTTCACGGTGCCGACGACGTTCACCCGGGCGCCCAGCGGCGGATCGGCGCGGCAGAACGGCACCTGGAGCGCGGCCAGGTGGACGATCCGCGTGATGCCGTGCTCGTCGAGCGTCCACTCGACCTGCTCGAGGTCCGTGACGTCGCCGGCGACCTGCGTGACCGCGTCGAGCCGGTCGTCGCCGACCACCTGGCGCAGCCGCCGCGGATCGCCCCCGAGGTCGTAGGCGACCACGGGAACGCCCTCCTCCACCAGCTGACGGACGACCCAGGCGCCGATGCAACCATAGGCGCCGGTCACGAGGAAGCGCTCAGACATCGCGCAGCCTCAGAGCACGCCGTGGCGGCCGTAGACCTCGGCGGCCGAAGCGCCGGCGCCGAGCTCCGTGCGGGCCTGCGCCTCCTTGCGGCGCTTGCCCTCGGCCAACGCGGCGACCTCCTCGGCCACCTCCGCCGGGACGACCACGACGCCGTCGCGGTCGGCCATGACGATGTCGCCGCCTCGGACCGGGACGCCGCCGCAGACGATCGGGTCGGTCGAGTCGATGACCTGCATGCGGCCGAACGAGTCGTTGGCGCTGACCGTCATCGAGAAGACCGGGAACGAGAGCCGCTCCATTGCCGTCACGTCGCGCACGCCGCCGTCGACGATCGCGCCGACCGCGCCGCGTCCCATCGCGCGCGTCGTCAGCAGCTCGCCCCAGACCGCGGCGTCGTAGACGCCGCCCGTGTTGACGACCACGACCGATCCGCGCGCCACCGCGTCGACGGCGGCGAGCTCGTGCTCGTAGGGGTTGTCGAGGATGACCCGCGACGGCACCGCCTGCATCGTCGACGCGCGGGCGACGATCTCGCAGACGGCGTGCACGGGACGCATCCCCGGCGCCATCACCTGGTGGCGCAGGTCCATGCGGTCGAGGACGTCGGCGACCACGGCCACGTACAGCCCCCGCAGGCGGGTCACCACGGGGTCTTCGACGGGCGCACCGTCGCGATTGGGGTCCGTCATGTTGCTCCTCTACTTCGCGGTGGCGCCGCCGTCGACGACGAAGGATGCTCCGGTCGCAAACGGGAAGGCGGCGGTGGACAAGATGGCGTCGGCGATCTCGCCGGGCTGCGCGAGGCGCTGCAGCGGGAGTCGCTCGATCGTTGCGTGCAGCGCCCCCTCCGGATCCGGGAAGAGCGCGAGCTCGCCGGCGAGCATGGGCGTGTCGACGGGCCCCGGGCAGACGGCGTTGACGCGGACGGCCGGCGCGAGCTCGACGGCGAGGGCCTTCGTCAGCCCGATCACGCCGGCCTTGACGGCGCAGTACGCGGCGCACATCTCCATGCCAAGGAACGACAGCTCCGAGCCGAGCGTGATGATCACGCCCGAGCCTCGAGCCCGCATGCGCGGCCCGACCTCGCGGCAGACGTAGAACGTCCCCGAGAGGTTGACGTCGAGCATCGAGCGCCAGGTGTCGTCGTCGGTGTCCGACAGCAGCGCCGGGCTCGCGATCCCCGCCGCGGTGACAAGCAAGTCGATGCCGCCGAGCTCGCGCTCGGCCTCGTCGACGGCGCGACGGACCGCCGCCGGGTCGACGACGTCGGCAGCCAGCGGGAGGGCCGGCGCGCCGAGCTCGGCCGCCAGCTCCTCCAGCGGCTCGCGCCGGCGGGCGACGAGCGCGACGCGCGCGCCGGCGGCGGCGAGCTTGCGAGCGGTGGCCGCGCCGATCCCCGACGACGCGCCCGTCACCAGGGCGGTCGTGTCGGAGAACGTGGTGTGTGGTGTCATGAATGGCCTTCCGGCATGGATGGGTTCAGGTCAATGCGTCGGTGCGCTGGCGGTCGCCGGCGCGGGCGAGCCGGCGACCGTCCTCGCGCGCGAAGAAGTGCACGTGGTCGAGCGCGGCGACGATCTGCACGCGATCACGACCGCCGAGGCCGGAGAGCTCCCGCCGGCTGAACACGGCGGTGATCGGGGCGCCAGCGCGCAGTGCGACGATGGCGCGCGGCCCGAGCAGCTCGATGAGCTCGACCTGGACGTCGATGACGCCGGTCGACTTCTCGGGCATGTCGACGTCGGCGACGTACAGGTCCTCGGGTCGGATCCCCAGCGTCACCGGGCCGCTGGGCGCATCGTCGCCGACGAAGACCGAGAAGCCGTCGCACGCGAACGTGCCCGCGGCGACCTCCCCGTCGAAGAGGTTCATCGGCGGGCTGCCGATCGTCCGCGCCACGTACGCGTTGGCCGGCTCGCTGTACAGCCGCTCCGGCGGCGCCTGCTGCTCGACGATGCCCTTGTTGACGACGAGGATCTGGTCCCCCATCGCCATCGCCTCCTCCTGGTCGTGCGTGACCCAGACGGCGGTGACCCCGAGCGAGCGCTGGAGCTGGATGATCTCCTGGCGCATGACCAGGCGCAGCTGCGCGTCGAGGTTCGACAGCGGCTCGTCGAAGAGGAAGACCGACGGGTTGCGCACGAGCGCCCGCGCGATCGCGACGCGCTGCTGCTGCCCGCCCGAGAGCGCCCGCGGCTTGCGATCGAGCAGGGCGCCGAGGTCCAGGCGCTCGGCGACGCCCTCGACCGCCTCGGCGATCTGCGCCTTGGGCGTCTTGCGCGCCTTGAGCGGGAAGCCGATGTTGTCGCGGACCGACAGGTGGCCGTACAACGCGTAGTTCTGGAAGACGAATGCGACGTCGCGGTCCTTGGGCGCCAGCCGGGTGACGTCGCGATCGCCGATGAGGATCGCCCCCTCGCTGATCTGCTCGAGCCCCGCCAGCGAGCGCAGCAGGCTGGTCTTGCCCGAGCCGGACGGTCCGACGATGATCGTGAAGGACCCGTCCGGGATGTCGATGCTCACGTCCTTGATCGCCTCGACGTCGCCGAAGCGCTTGGACACGTTCTTGAAGTGGATGGGCGCCACGAAGTGCTCCTATTGCTTGACGTCGCCGCCGCCGACGCCCTTGACGAGGTGCCGTTGGACGAGGAACGAGAGGACGGTGACCGGCACGGCGGAGACGAGGATCGCCGCGCACATCGGCCCGAGGCGGACCCCCTGGAAGGTGTTGAAGCTGGCGATCGCCACGGGCAGCGTGCGGCTCGTGCCCGGCGCGAGGATCAGCGCGTAGAACAGCTCGTTCCACGAGAGCATGAAGGCGAGCAGGGCCGCGGCGCCCAGGCCGGGCAGGACGTTGGGCACGACGACGCGCAGGAAGACCTGCAGCGGCGCGTAGCCGTCGATCGCCGCCTGCTCCTCGAGCTCGCGAGGCACCCCGTTGAAGAACCCCACCATGAACCAGGTGATCATCGGCACGACGTAGGTCAGGTGCGCGGCGATCACGGCCAGCAGCGAGTCGTTGAGGTGGAAGCTGAGCGCGAGCGCGAGCAGCGGGAAGACCAGCACCGTCGGCGGGATGACCGTCGGCAGCAGGATCCCGAAGCGCAGGGCCAGGCCGCCCGTGCGGTACCGGGAGATGGCGTAGCCGCCCAGCGCGCCGCAGATCACGCCGATGACGGCGACGGCCACGCCGACCACCAGGCTCCGCAGCGCCGCCGAGAAGACGCCGTCCGAGGAGATCGCCGAGAAGTTGTCGAGCGTCGGGTGCAGCGCGAAGCTGCCAGGGTCCGTCAAGTCGTCCGGCGTGCGGAACGCGCCGAACAGGATCCAGGCCAAGGGCAGCAGCGTCACCACGAGCGCGGCGGCCACGACCGCCGTGCGGGTGACGCGCAGGCCGCGCCCCGGCTCCGAGCCCGGCGCGACGTCGGCGGCGTACGTGCTCACGCGCGCTCCTCCTTGCGCAGCTGACGGAACAGCAGCGCGATCGGGACGATGAGGATCGCGAGGAAGAGGAACGCCATCGCGGATGCCTCGGCGAGCCGGAAGAACCTGATGCCGGTCTGGTACATGAGGAACTGCAGGCTCTCGGTCCGCCCCGCGGGGCCGCCGTTGGTGATGACGTAGACGTACTCGAAGAGCTTGCTCGCCTCGAGCACGCGGACGGTCACCGCCACGCCGATGACCGACCACATCATCGGCAGCGTCAGCTTGCGGAAGGTCAGCCACTCCGAGGCGCCGTCGACGCGCGCGGCCTCGAACGGCGCCTTCGGCCGGCTCTCGAGGCCGGCGAGCAACAGCAGGACCATGAACGGCGTCCACTGCCACACGTCGATGAGCGCCATCGTGAACAGCGCCGTGCCGGGCCCGAAGAAGTCGAAGCCGAGGCCGATGCGATCCAGCAGGTCGGGCAGGAGGCCGAGCTGGGAGTTCAGGAGGTACCGGAACGTCAGCCCCACCGCGACCGGCGCGATGAACATCGGCGTGAAGAGCAGCGCGCGCACGGCGTTGCGTGCCCACCGCTGGCGCTGCAGCGCCAGGGCGAGCACCATCCCGAGGACGAGCTCGAGCACGACGGCGATGACGACGAACACCGCGGTGATCCGCAGCGACGTGCCGAAGTCGCCGTTGGCGAGGACCTTCGTGTACTGCTCGGTCCCGACCCAGAACGGGTCCTGCGTCGTGAGCCGGTAGCCCGTGAACGAGAGGTAGAACGAGTAGCCGACCGGATAGACGACGAAGACCGCGATGAGGACGAGCAGCGGCGTGGCCATCCGCCAGCCGAACGGGATCCGTCCGAGCAGGCTGCCGCGCGGCGCGGCCGCGCTGGTCGCTGGACTGACCGACATGCCTCAGCCCGTCGCGTTCTCGGCGTCGGACTGGGCCTGGGCCAGCGCGTCCTCGACGGAGGTCGTGCCGGCGACGGCGGAGCTCAGCGCGACGCCGATCTGCTCGGTCGCCTCGGCGCAGCCGGTGCCGCGGCAGATCGGGACGGCCTTCGCGGCGATCTCCTTGTACGTCTTGTAGTAGTCCTCGCCGAGGCCGCTCTTCTGCCAGACCTCGGGGTCGTCCATCGTGCTGTCGCGGATCGGCGCGCCCCCGAGGATCGTGCGCTGCTTGTCCTGCGCCTTGGCGGTGATCCACGAGATCCAGGCCCACGCGGCGTCCTTGGCCTTGGCGTTGGCCGGGATGCTCCACTGCCACGCCCCACCGGTGCCGCGGCCGCCGGGGAAGGGCGCGAGCGCGAACTTCCCGGCCTGCGCGTTCCCCTTGGCGTTGACGATCGGCACGACCCAGCCGTAGGTGGTCAGCGCCGACGCCTTGCCGCTGCCGGCGGCCCGGATCGTCTCGTCGAAGCCCCAGTTGAGGCTGTTCTTCGGAGCTGCGTCGCCGTAGAGGTCGATGTAGGCCTCCAGCGCCCGCTTGGCCTCGGGCGTGTCGACGGTCCAGGTGCCGTCCTCGGCGCGCATCTGCCCGCCGGCCGCCAACAGGAAGGCGTTGAACTCCTCGACGATGACCTGCCCCTGCTTGGGCTGCAGCGCGATGCCCGCCTCGGATCCGGTGGTCCGCTCCTTGGCGCCGGCGACGAGGTCGTCGAGCGTCGCGGGCGGCGTCTTCCACTGGTCCTTGCGGTAGATGAAGCCGGTCGGGTAGCTATAGAACGGGACGCCGTAGACCTTCCCGCCGGCCTGGCCGATCTCGCGGAACGAGGCGCTGAAGTCGTCGTAGGCGTACTCGGGCCCCAGGCAGGCGATGGCCGGCCCGAGGTCCGCCAGGAAGCCCGCCTCGGCGAACTCCGGGATCCACGCCGTGTCGACTTGCATGAGGTCGTACGTGCCCTCGTCCTTCTGGAAGGACGCGATCTCCTTCTCGCGGATCACGTCGTAGTTGGCGCCCTCGATGTTGATCTTGACGTTGGGATACGCCTTGTTGAACGCGGGGATCAGCTTCTTGACCACGTCGAGGTCGGTGACCTCCTCCATGACCGTGTTGACCGTTCCAGAGACGTCGGGCTTGGGCGGGCTGACGATCGCGTCGGTCGAGCACTCCGGCAGCGACGCGACCTTCTGATCGGCGGCGGAGCCGCCACCCGCCCCGCCGGCGCCGGAGTCGGACCCGCCGCAGCCCGCCGCCACGACCGCGAGCAGGACGAGCAGCAGCGTCGCCACCGCCCAGATCCCCGTCCGCGTCGGCCGGCCCGCACCGTCGGGCCGGGCTCGGTTCCATGCGCTCATCAGGTCGCTCTCCTCGATCGTTCCACTAGCCGGTCGACTCTTTAACGTTCAACCTAGAGAAGCGATAGGCCGGTTGTCAAGAGCGTTCCCGCGCCCGCTGTGACGGGGGAACGTCACCAGCCGCCGATCCAGCCGTCGAGCAGCCCGGGCGGCTCGGCGGCGGCGTCCTCGCCGGGGACCGGGAGCAGGAAGTCGAAGTCGCACCCCTGGTCGGCCTGGAGCACGTGCTGGACGTAGAGGCCCGTGTACCCACGCCGCGCGACCGGCGCGGCCGGGGCCACACTCGCCAGGCGCGCTCGAAGCTCCGCCGGCGGCACGTCGAGGTCGAGCCGTCCCGCCTCGACGTCCAGCACGATCGGGTCGCCGTCGCGGACCGCCGCCAGCGGGCCGCCGGCGGCGGACTCCGGCGCGACGTGCAGCACCACCGTCCCGAACGCGGTGCCGCTCATGCGCGCGTCGGAGATGCGGACCATGTCGGTCACCCCCGCCTCCAGCAGGCGGGACGGGATCGGCAGCATCCCCCACTCCGGCATCCCCGGCGCGCCCCGCGGCCCGGCGCCCCGGAGGACGAGCACCGACTCCGGGGTGACCGGGAGCGACGGATCGTCGAACCGCGCGGCGAGGTCCTCGATCCCTTCGAACACCACCGCGGGCCCCCGATGGCGCATGAGCTCCGCCGACGCGGCGCTGCGCTTCATCAGCGCCCCGCGTGGGGCCAGGCTGCCGCGCAGCGTCGCGATCGCGCCGTGCGCCCCGACCGGGCGCTCGAGCGTGCCGATCACGTCCCGATCCGTCACCGCGCGGCCGGCGATCTCCTCCCCGAGCGTGCGGCCGGTCACCGTCCGCGCGTCGAGATGCAGCAGGTCCCCGAGCTCCGCCATCACCGCCGGGATGCCGCCCGCCGCGTGCAGGTCGCCGGCCAGCCGCTCGCCCGACGGCCGCACGTCGACGAGCAGCGGTGTGCGCGCCGAGATCTCCGAGAAGCGCTCGAGCGGCAGCTCGATCCCGAGCCGACCGGCGAAGGCGAGCAGGTGCACCACCGCGTTCGTGGACCCGCCGATCGCCATCAGCACCGTGATCGCGTTCTCGAGCGCTTCGACGGTGAGCAGGTCGCGCGGCGCGGGGCCGCGCTCGGCCAGCGCGACCGCGCAGCGGCCCGTCCGCACGGCGGCGTCGCGGCGATCCGCGTGGACGGCTGGGATCATGGCGGACCCGCTCAACGCGATGCCCAGCGCCTCCGCGACGGCGGCGATCGTCGAGGCCGAGCCCATCTCGTTGCAGTGCCCATGCGACGGGATCAGCGCCCGCTCCAGCTCGCGGTACTCGTCCAGCGACATGCGGCCGGCCCGGACGTCGTCGGTGTAGCGCCAGAGGTCCGTGCCCACGCCGAGCTCGCGGCCGCGGAAGCGACCGGGCTCGCTGGGCCCGCCGGTCAGCACGATCGCCGGCACGCCCGCGCTGATCGCGCCCATGATCTGCGCGGGCGTCGTCTTGTCGCAGCTGCCGAGCAGGACGACGGCGTCCAGCGGATGGGCGCGGATCATCTCCTCGACGTCCATCGCCATCAGGTTGCGATAGAGCATCGTCGTCGGCTTCATCAGGTTCTCCGACAGCGACGTCGTCGGGAACTCGACCGGGAGGCCGCCGGCCTCGACCACCCCGCGCTTGACCGCACGGGCGAGCAGGTCGAGGTGGACGTTGCAGTGGACGAGCTCCGACCACGAGTTGCAGATGCCCACGATCGGACGGCCGTCGCCCGGCTCTCCCACGGCCCCGGCGCGGAGCGACGCCCGATGGAGCAGCCCGCTCACGTTCGTCCCTCCGACCCACCGCTCGCTGCGCAGCATCGACTCCTCCTGCATTCGCCTTCCTTGATCGTTACAGTACCGGAACACACCGGCACGCCGCGCGCCCCATCGGCTCGCGCGGACCCACGACAGGAGAGAGCGCATGACGCCAAGCGCCACCAGCGGCCGACTGGCCGGGAAGAACGCGATCGTCACCGGCGGCGGATCAGGCCTCGGCCGCGCCACACTGCTCGCGATGGCCCGTGAGGGCGCGAACGTCGTGGCGCTCGACCTCGACGCCCAGGCCGCCGAGGCCGCTGCCGCGGAGGCCGCCGACGCCGGCGTCGGCGCGCTCGCCATCGGGGGAGATGTCACGCAGGAGGCGACGATCGTGGAGGCGATCGAGCGCTGCGTCGCCGAGCTCGGCTCGCTGGACGTCCTCCACAACAACGCCGGCTGGCAGGCCGAGACGCCGATCCATGAGACCACCAACGAGCAATGGGACCGGATGGTCTCGCTCAACCTCACCGCGGTGTTCTGGGGGTGCAAGCACGCCGTGCGAGCGATGCTCGCAGCCGGGACGCGCGGCGCGATCGTCAACACCGCCTCCACGCTCGCGATCACCGCCGACGCGATGGTCCCGGGGTACTGCGCGACGAAGGCCGGCGTCCTCGGCCTGACGCGCGCGGTCGCGCTCGCGTACGCCGACCAGGGCATCCGCTGCAACGCCATCTGCCCCGGAGACATGGACACGCCGCTCACCCAGCGGTACTTCGCGGCGACCGAGAACCCGGCGGCCACGCGCCGCGAGCTCGAGGAAGCATCGCCGATCCAGCGCCTGGCCGATCCGGCGGAGATCGCCCACGCAGTCGTCTTCCTGGCCTCCGACGAGGCCTCGTTCGTCACCGGATCGTCCTTCGTCGCCGACGGCGGCCTGACCATCAAGACCTACTGATGCCCTCCACCACCTCCCCCATCACCCTCGACGCCCGCCGTGAGGAGGTCGCCGGCAAGCTCGCCGCCCTCCGTCGGCTGATCGCCGACGAGGACCTCTCCGGCGTCGTCCTGACCCGTCAGTTCCTCGTCGGCTGGGTCACCGCGGGCCTCGAGGACCGCATCGTGCGCGGCGACGAGACCGGGTTCCTCTGGGTCCTCGTGACACCCGACCGCGCCTGCATCCTCACCTCGAACATCGAGGCACCACGGCTGCTGGCCGAGGAGTCGCCGCGAGAGCTCGGCTTCGAGGTGCTCGCCCGTCCGTGGTACGAGGGGTCGTTCGCCGAGCTGGTCGGCGACGTCTGCGACCCGGCGCGCGTCGGCCACGACGGCAACGGCCCCGGCCGCGACGTCGCACACGAGCTCCAGGAGCTGCGGCTCGAGCTCACCGCGGGCGAGCGCGAGCGGATCCGCGTGCTCGGCCGGTTCACGTGCGCGGCCGTCGAGTCGGCCCTGCGCGAGCTGCGCCCGGGGACGACCGAGGCCGCGCTGTGCGGCGAGGTCTCCGCGCGCATGGAGGAGCGCGGCGTGTTCCCGTTCGCCGTGCTCGTCGGCGCCGACGACCGCCGCCGCGCCTTCCGGCATCCGACCGTGTCGCTCGCGCCGATCGAGCGCGACGTGCTCGTCGTCGTGGTCGGCGTGCGCGGCGGACTCAACGTGGCGCTCTCGCGCACCGCGTCGTTCGGCCGGCCCGACGCCACGACGCTCGAGCGCCACCGGATCGCCTGTGAGGCGGAAGGGGCCGCCATCGCCGCGTGCCGCCCGGGCGCGACGTACGGCGAGGCGCTGCAGGCCCTGATCGACGTCTACGAGGCCAACGGCTACGCCGACGAATGGCGCCACCACACGCAGGGCGGGACGATCGGCTACGGCGGGCGCGAGTTCGTGCCGTCGCCGCGCACCGCTCCCAACCCGTTCACCGACGTCCAGGTCGCCGCCCACCACGCCGTCGCCTGGAACCCGACGTGCCAGGGCGGCAAGTCCGAGGACACGTTCCTCGTCACCGACGACGGCCCGGAGCTGATCAGCAACTCGGCCGCGTGGCCGTCGCTCGCAGTCGACCGCGGCCCGGCGCGGCCGGCGATCCTCGAGCTCTGATCAGACGGCGCGATACCGGCGCGGCAGGTCGAGCGGGACGACGAGCTCGACCGCGCCGCGCCGGACAAGCCGCCGCACATGCCCGAGCACCGCGAAGCGGAACATCGCCGCGCCGGCCGGGAACGGGCCGAACGCCGCGTCCGCGGCGGCGCACAGCTCGCGCAGCGTCGCGGTGGCGGCGAGCCGCTCGAGCAGGACGGCGTCGAGCTGCGCGACGAACGCGGCGCTCTCGTCGAGGAACGCCCCGATCGCCGCGCCCTCGAGGACCGGCAGGTGCCCCGTGTGCAGGCGCGTCGGGCACAGGGCGCGGACGCGCTCGATCGTCGCCAGGTACGCGTCGACGTCCTCGTAGGTCACCGGCAGCGCCGGCCCGCCGTCGACGGCGGGCGACCCGCGCCCATGCACGGCGTCGCCCGCGAAGAGATCGCCGGTGGCCCGGTCGAGGATGCCGAGATGCCCGGCGGAGTGGCCCGGCAGGTGGTGCACCTCGAGGTCGCGGCCGCCGAGCGGGAGGCGCTCGCCGCCCGCCAGGGCGAGCTCGACGCCGATCGGCGCGCCGCACTGCGCGGCGACGTCGGCGATCTCCGCGGCGGTAGGTCGAGCCCGTGCTCGACCGCGGCGGCACGATAGCGGTCGGCGATCATCACGCCGGGGTCGGCGACCATCGGCACGTCCTGGTGCCCGCAGGCGGCCCGACAGCGCGGCGCCCAGGCCAGGACCTCGTGCGCGCCGCCCTGGTGATCGACGTCCGGATGGGTGATCACGAGCCAGGCCAGCTCCGCGAAGGCCGTCCCGACCGCCCGCAGCGCGGGCGCGATCGCCTCGCGCGGCGTCGCGGCGGCTCCCGCGTCGACGAGGATCGCCCCGTCGTCGCCGACGAGGAGCTGCTGGTGCAGCCGGCGGCTGCCGAAGCGCGACGCGACCTGGAACGTGCCGGCGCCCACCTCGGTGACCAGCGCCAGGTCGGTCATGGCCGGCGCGTGAGACGCTGGACGAGCGGCGCGAGCGCGGGGCGGCGCGCGAGCGAGAGCGCCGCGCGACGGACCGCCGGCTGCGTGAGCATCCGGTGGCGCAGCGACCGCCCCGGCCCTCCTGCGACGACCGGCCGCGCGCGCCGGCGGTAGCCGCCGGCGGCGAGGTCCTCGAGGATGGCCCGGGCGCTGTTGTGCCCGGGCGCGCCCATCACCCCGCCGCCGGGATGGGTGCCCGCGCCGCCCAGGTAGAGCCCCTCGACGGGCGAGCGGTACGAGCCGTACCCGGCAACCGGCCGCGCCTCGTACAGCTGCCCCATCGTCATCGCACCGTGGAAGATGTTGCCGCCGGTCAGGCCGTACTCGCGCTCGAGGTCCAGCGGCGTGATCACGTCGCGCCCGACGATGCTGTCGCGGATCCCGGGAGCGTAGCTCTCGAGCACGTCGACGACCCGGTCGGCGAACGCGTCGCGATGGTCGTCCCAGGTGCCCGCGGCGAGCGTGAACGGGAGCTGCTGGATCCCGGTGCTGAGGATGTGCTTGCCGACCGGCGCCATCGTGTCGTCGTGGACGCTCTGGATGATGAGCTCGATCGGGAAGTCGTCGGGGATGCGCCCTTCGCGCTGCGCGGCGGCGGCCTGCTCGAACCGCTCGACCTCCGCGCCCAGGAGCGTGAGCCCGCGGTGCTGGGGA
Organism: uncultured Solirubrobacteraceae bacterium; assembly: GCA_964422645.1. Classification (GTDB taxonomy): domain Bacteria; phylum Actinomycetota; class Thermoleophilia; order Solirubrobacterales; family Solirubrobacteraceae; genus Capillimicrobium. The sequence goes on from CAYRCB010000005.1 coordinate 262,653, forward strand.
CCTTCCCCGGGCGGGAGCCCGACGAAGTCCGGGAGGCGATCGAGCGCAAGGAAGACCCGCGCCATCGACCCGCGCGCGTCGTAGCGCCGGATCGCCGTGCGGAACGCGTCGGGCAGGTGGCGATCGTCGACCAGCGCGTACGTGCGCTGCGGATCGGCGTTGGACAGCACGGTCCGCGCCCGCAGCTCGGTCCCGTCCTCGAGCACGACCCCGCGCGCGCGGCCGCGCTCGACGATGACCCGGGCGACCGGAGCGTTCACCCGGACGGTCGCGCCCCTGGCCTGCGCGCGCGCCGCGAGCGCGTCGGCGATGGCGCCCATGCCGCCGCGCGGGAACGCGAACTGGCCCATGTGCCCGTCGTACTCGCCGATCGCGTGATGGCCGTAGACGTACGCCCAGCCGGGCGTGCTCGGGCCGCCCCAGACCGAGACGACCGCGAGGAAGGTGAGCAGCCCGACGAGGAGGTCGCTGTCGACGTAGCGATCGAGCAGCTCTCCGACGCTCAGCGTGAAGAACTCGGTGAAGAGCTCGTGCTCGCCGGCCTGGTCGAAGGCGGCCATCACCTCGGCGACGGTCGGCGGGTCGGGCGTCAGCAGCCACGGCCGGGTGATCTCGGCGAACCGCTCCAGCCGCAGGCCGAACGCCGCGAAGCCGTCGGACTGGCCGGGCGCGACGCGCTCGATCTCGCGCAGGGTCGCCCCGAGGTCGTTGCCCAGGAAGAGGTGGCGGCCGTCGCGGAGGATGTTGGCCGATCCCATGTCGGTCTGGTAGAGCTCGAGGCCGAAGCGGTCGAGCTGCAGATCGGCCAGGATCTTGGGATGCAGCAGCCCGGAGACGTAGGAGCACGACGACGCCCGGAAGCCGGGGATGCGCTCCTCGGTCACCGTGGCGCCCCCCACGACGCCGCGCCGCTCGAGCACGACGACCGACTGGCCGGCGTCCGCGAGGTAGTTGGCGGCGATCAGGCCGTTGTGCCCCGCGCCGATCACGATCACGTCGACTTGAGAAGCCATCGCGAGCAACATACTGTTACGTTCAAGTACCTGCAAGGCGGCCACCGGCCGATGCCGCGCCGCACGACGATGGGGACTCGACCGCATGCGTCCCAGCGCCTTCCTTGATCGCTATAGTCGCCGTCCCGCCGAGCGCCGAACGTCCGTTTGCCGGCCCAGCGGGTCCTCGCATGGCTAGACGACAGCCCCCCACCCGAGGCCGTCCCACGATGAAGGACGTCGCGCTGGACGCCGGCGTGTCGGTCCAGACGGTCTCGAACCTGATCAACGGCCGCTTCGAGCAGATGTCGGCGCAGACGCGCCGGCGCGTCGAAGAGGCCATGGCGCAGCTGAGCTACCACCCGGACATCACCGCCCAGGGCCTGCGCTCCGCGCGCACGCGGACGCTCGGGTTCCTCGTCCTCGACGAGCACAAGGCGTTCCTGGCCGACCCGTTGACGGCCCTCCTGCTGGCGGGCGTCGGCGACGTCGCCCGCACGCGGAAGTTCGGGATCCTCGTCCAGGGCGGCCGGACCGGCGACGCCGACCACGACCTGCTGTCGCCGATCCGCGAGCGGCGCATCGACGGCGCCTTCGTCCTGCTCTCCGGCGAGCCCGCGCTGCGCGAGCGCTACCTGGACGAGCTCATCGCGCTCCACGTCGACTTCGTCGTGTTCGACGAGACGGTCACCGATCCGCAGGTCCTCTCGGTCCGGGCGACCGAGCGCGACGGCGGCCGGATGCTCACCGAGCACCTCCTCGAGCGGGGCCACGAGCGCATCGCGTTCGCGAGTGCGAAGAACCCGTGGGCGGTCATCGAGCAGCGGTTCCTCGGCTACCGCGACGCCCTCGCGGCCGCCGGCGTCCGGCGCGCGGCCCGCTACGAGCGGTTCGAGGCCGGCGGTTACGCGACGGGCGGCGCCGCGATCGCCAAGCGCCTCTTCGCGCTGAAGTCCCCGCCGACCGCGATCGTCTGCAGCAGCGACCTCATCGCGCTCGAGGTGATGCGCACCGCCCAGGACCTCGGCCTGGCCATCCCCGGCGACGTGGCGATCGCCGGCTTCGACGACTTCTCGTTCTCCGCACTCGTCGAGCCGCCGCTGACCACCGTCCGCGTCCCCGGCTACGAGATGGGCCAGACCGCGGCGACGATGCTCATCGACGAGCTCGAAGGGCGCGAGCAGATGGTGCGCCACGCGGTGTTCGACATCGAGCTGAAGGTGCGCAGGTCGACCTGAGCCCGGCAGCGGAAGCGCAAGACGGAGGACCGACCATGCGACTCGACGGCAAGATCATCCTGCTGACCGGCGCCGCCGGCGGCATCGGCGCCGCCTGTGCGACCCGCTACGCCGCCGACGGCGCGTGCGTCGTCTGCGTCGACGTCGTCGAGGCCGTCGACGACGCCGCCGCGGCGCTGTGCGCGGCCGGAGGCCGCGCGATCGCGGTGCGCGCGGACCTCGCGACAGCGGAGGGCAACCGCGCAGCGGTGACGGCGGCGACCGAGGCCTTCGGCGGCCTGGACGTGTTCCACGCGAATGCGGCCAGGCAGGTCGTCGCCCGGGCCGAGGACACCTCGGGCGAGGCGTGGGACGCGATGGCGGACACGAACCTCCGCGGCGTCTTCCTCGGGGCGCAGGCGGCGCTGCCGGCGCTGCGGGCGCGGGGCGGCGGCTCGATCATCATCACCGCGTCGATCCTGGGGATCGTGGGCGATCCGGACCTGCCGGCGTACGGCGCGATGAAGGGCGGCGTGCGTGCGCTGGCGCGGTCGCTGGCCAGCGCGCACGGCCCGGAGAACGTCCGCGTCAACACGATCTGCCCCGGCGACGTGGAGACGCCGATGGTCCAGGAGTACTTCGACTTCCAACCCGACCCCGCGGCGGCGCGCAAGGCGATCACCGATCGCTACCCGCTGCGCCGGTTCGCGCGTCCGGAGGACGTCGCGAACGTCGCCGCGTTCCTGGCCTCCGACGACGCCGCGTATCTCAGCGGCATCGACGTGGTCGTCGACGGCGGCCTGCTCGCGCAGGTCTACTGAGCCGGGGTGGCAAACGCCCCCAGCGCCGCCCGCGCCACCGTGGAGAGCGTCGTGACCGGCCCCGCCGCGGAGGACGTCGTCGCCGGCCAGGCCCCGCAGCGCGTTGCTCTCGCGCCCGCCGAGCAGGACGTCGCCGGCGCGCGTCCCGCTGCGACTCGTCGAGACGAGACGAGGGACGCGGACGCCCGCTGGAGCCCGTCGGGCGGCGCGTGGGTGGACTCGTCCGCGTGCTGCTCCGGCGTCAGCTTGGTCTCGTCGGCTCCGAAGCGCCAGGACCGGCTCGGGTCGGGCGTGTCGAACGAGACGCCCTCCAGCCTGCCTGTTCCTGGACCTGGCCGGCGGGCACGACGTGGAGGGATATATCGTCCCCATGTGGCCGACGACGCGGTCCTCATCGAGCTCGACGGACAGCCCGTCCGCCTGTCGAGCCCCGATCGGGTGCTGTTCGCGCAGCGCGGCGAGACGAAGCGCGACCTCGTCCGCTACTACGAGCGCGTCGCCGTGCCGCTGCGCCGCGAGATGGGCGGGCGCCCGGTGCTGCTGCAGCGCTTCCCCAAGGGGGCGGGCGGGTCGTCGTTCTTCCAGAAGCGGATTCCCGACAGCGCGCCCGCGTGGCTGCAGACGACGACGGTCAGCACTGTCAACGGGACGCCGTCGCGCGCGCTGGTGGCGGCCGACCTCGCGCACGTCGCCTGGGCGGTCAACCTCGGCTGCCTGGGCTTCCACGTCTGGCCGTTCCTCGCCGCCGATCCCGAGCACGCCGACGAGCTGCGGCTCGACCTCGACCCGCAGCCCGGGACGACCTTCGACGACGTGCGCACTGCCGCCTTCGAGTTGCGCGCGCTGCTCGACGAGCTCGGCGTCGTCGGCTACCCCAAGACGACCGGCAACCGCGGCCTCCACGTCTACGTCCGGCTGGAGGCGCGCTGGGACTCCTACGCGGTGCGGGCGGCCGCCGTCGCCGTCGCCCGCGAGCTCGAGCGGCGACGGCCCGACGTGCTCACCGCCGCGTGGTGGAAGGAGGAGCGCGGCCGCCGGGTGTTCGTCGACTACAACCAGAACGCGCCGCACAAGACGGTGTTCGGCGCCTGGTCGGTGCGGGCGCGGCCGGGCGCGCAGGTCTCCTGCCCGCTGCGCTGGGACGACGTCCACGACGTGGATCCCGACGAGCTGACGATCGCGACCGTCCCCGACCGGCTGGAGGCGTTCGGCGACCCGTGGGAGGGGATCGACGCGGCACCGCAGTCGCTGGAGCCGCTGCTGGAGCTGCACGAGCGCGACCGGGCCGACGGCCTGCCCGACGCCCCGTGGCCGCCGGTCTACCCGAAGATGCCCGACGAGCTGCCGCGCGTCGCGCCGAGCCGGGCGCGGAAGGCTGGCTGAAGCGACTCGTCCGCCGGCCGATGCGACCGGTGGAGGGCGCACGAGCCGGGCCGACGCGACGGGTGATACGGTCGCCACGTGCGCGGACCGTTCGCCGACGAGCAGCTCGCCGCGTTCGTCGCGCAGCAGCCGCCGGTCGACGTCGCCCGCCTGGACGTCGCCGCGATGCGTGAGGAGAGCGCGCAGCGCGCGCGGACGCGCTCGCGCGGGCCGGAGTTGGACGAGGTCCGCGACCTGCGGATCGGCGCACGAGCCGCACGGCTGTACCGGCCGGTCCCCGACCACGGTCCGCTCGTCGTCTTCCTGCACGGCGGCGGCTGGACGATCGGCAGCCTCGAGACCCACGACCGGGTGTGCCGGCGTCTCGCGCACACCGCCGCGGTCGCGGTGCTCGCGCTCGACTACCGGCTCGCGCCCGAGCACCCGTGGCCGGCGTCGGTCGACGACGCCGTCGCCGCCCTCCGCTGGGTGGCGTCGGCGCCCGCGGACCTGGGTCCCCGGCCGCCGAGCGCGCTGGCCGTCGCGGGCGACAGCGCCGGCGGCACGCTCGCGACCCTGGCCTGCGCTCGCCTGCGCGACGAGGACCCCGGCGCGCTGCCCGACCTGCAGGTCCTGGCCTACGCGAACACGGACCTCACCGGCACGCAGCCGTCGATGCGCGAGAAGGCGACCGGCTGGGGCCTGGAGGCCGACATGGTGCGCTTCTTCCGGTCGCAGTGGGTGCCCGACGCCGCCCGCTGGTCCGACCCGGGCGCCAGCCCGCTGCACATCCCCGACCTCTCCGGGATGCCGACCGCGCTCGTCGTCTCCGCCGAGCACGATCCGCTGCGCGACGAGTCCGAGGCGTACGCCCGCCGCCTGCGCGACGCGGGCGTCGAGGTCGAGCTGCGCCGCGAGCCCGGCCTCATCCACAACTTCCTGCTGCTGGACGAGCTCTCCCCCGCGTGCGCCGCGGCTGCCGACCGCGTGGCCGCCGACGTGCGCCGCCGGCTCACCTGACCTCGATCTCGCTCGGCCGCCACGACTTGTCGAAGAACGGCACGAGCGGGCTGTAGAGGCGCAGGATCGGGAACCAGCCCTTGCCCTCCATGGTCTGGATCCAGTTGCCCTCGGGGACGTCCGACGGGCGGTTCGGGCCGAACACGACCGTCGTGGCGCCGTCCTCGGCAGCGGTCGCCGCGGGGGTGGGATAGGCCTGGCTTCCCGCCCGCGGGAAGCGCTGCGGCGTCTGCAGCATCGAGCGGGTCTCGGTGTCGTACGCGGTGAGCGACCAGAAGCGCGCGGCCGGAATGCCGGCCGGCAGCGTCACCCGATACGTCCTCGCGCCGTCGAGGCGGTCTCCATCGGCGTCCTTGGTGGCGATGAGGTACTGCGAGCCGATGTTCGGCAGGCGCATGCACATCGCGGGCGTGATCCCCGTGTAGCCGTAGAAGAACGTCGTGCGGGCGTGGAGCGTTCGGGCCCCGGTCGGCGGCAGAGGCTCGATGCCGTCCCTGGTCACGGACGGAGGCGGCGTCTCGAAGTCGTAGCCGCCGACGAACAGCATGTTCGTCCACGCCGACCCTTCGTAGTACTCGAACCCTTCCGACGGACGTGGGTCGAACAGCAGCGCTCGTGACGTCGCGCTCCCCACAGCAGCGGCCTCGTCGAGGATCCGGCGCATCCGCTCGTCCGGCGCGAACGGCTTGCCCTTCACGATCCCGATCGCCGCCAGCTGCCCCATGAGCTCGAGGTCCCCGCTGCCCACCGGCTGGTCCTGCACCGCTTCGTCCAACAGCTCGAAGAAGCCGAAGTCGCTGGGCGGGATGGTGTTGAACGCGTTCCCGGTTCCCTCGACGAACACCGTCGGCGCAACGGGCGCGGGCGGGGCCGGTCGCACGTGGCCCTCGAGCAGGGTCGCGATGCTCGTGCCGAAGCCGCCCGGCGCGTACGGGTACAGCTTGAGCGTGCGCTTGATGCGTTCGACCGTCGGCATTGGGTCGTCGTCGACCATGAACGAACGGCCGAGCATCAACGCCCTGGTCGTGCGTGCCTGCGCGACGTGGAAGCCGCTGTCGGGAAGCGGGCCGCCATAGCCCGGCGGGACGAGCAGGAAGCGGCCGCCCTCGCCCCGATCAGGTCCCGAGAGGCCGAAGTCGACGATCCACCGCCACCACATGTCGTCGAAGACGCCGAGCGCCTCGGGCGGCGTCTCGACCACCATCGGCCCTGCCGTCAGGTCGACGATCCCGACGAAGTACACGGTGTCCGCGTTGGCTGTCAGGAAGAGCGATTCCGACCCCATCAAGCCGGAGAAGACGATGACCTCGTTGTCCGCCGCGCCCGCGTCGTGGAAGCCCTTGCGGACCGCGTACGCCGACGCCCCCGCGTATCCGTCGAGGAAGGCGTTCAGCCCGTGGACGAAGTCGAGCTGGTCGTACACCGTCTCCACGGTCGCGCGGCTCGGGACGCCGTCGACGAACTCGAGGATCCCCAGCCGGGTGTCGAGCCGCTCGGGCGTGGAGATCGCGTCGATCGTCTCGTTCGTCACCGCCACGTCTCACCCTTCCGGTCGTAGCCTGCGGGCGGTGACCGTACGGCGGCGCTGCGCTGCCCGCGTCACCCGAACTGGGTGACGACCGTCGCTGCCATCGCAAGCGGCGCGAGGAGCAGCGCGACGGCAACCATCGCCGTCAGCGACACGAGGGTCGCAACCGCTCTGGCGCCGAGCGGCATGGTGACGCGATGCCGTGCGCGTATGGACCGCACGCGCGCACCGTGGCTGCGGAGCACGACCACCTCGACGAGGAGCGCGGCGGCTGCAACCACCGCGAACACCAACCCCATCGTGGCCGCGGCCGCGTCGAGCGTGACACGGCACAGCAGCGCCGCGACGACAGCACCCTCCAACGCGGTGCGCACCCAGCTGAGGCTCGTGCGCTCGAGTTGGACACCGGCATCCAGCACGTACTGCTCGTCCCTCATCGCGTCACCAGCATGAGCATCGCGGCGACGGTCACACCGCCGACGACGATCCCGAGCGCTCTCGTCAGCCGGGCGGGTGGCAGGGACCGGCCGAGGCGCAGCGCTCGCTCGAGCCGTTGCCAGCGTCCATGGCTCGTGATCCCGATCCATCCGCCGAGGACGATGAGTGGCAGGGACACGACGAGGCGCTCGGCGTAGGGCTCCGACTTCAGGAGCTCGGCGACCGCAAGACCGGCGGCGAGCAGCGCCAGCGCGGTCCGGATCCACGCGAGGAAGGTCCGTTCGTTGGCCAGGGTGAAGCGGGGGTCCGGATCCTCGCCGACGTCCTCCAGTCGGGGTTCGCGGCGCGCGTGGCCGATCACAGCGGCTCTGGATCGGCGAAGCGGCGCAGGACGTTCGACGTGATCCGCGCGACGTCGTTGTCGAAGCCATCGTGGGACAGCGCCCCCGCCCAGCTGATCGAGCCGACCGAGAAGACGGCTCCGCCCCACCCCGTCTCGAAGTACGTCATGTCGGCTCGGACGAGGTCGTTGGTCGCTCCGCTGAGGCCGGGCACGTTGATCGGCACGTCCTCGACGGCAAGGCGATAGTGCTCGCTGTGCCGCCCTTGGGACGTCGCGAGCCGCAGCGCATGCGGCGGGGTGCCGAGCCGCACGTCGAAGCGATCGACCTCGTCGCCGGCCGCGCCGCCCAGGACGAGGCCGTGCTCGCCGATGACCCCGTCGTCGGCGACCCCCGCGAAGATGAACGCCGCGCGTGGATCCCGGCTGTCGGCCAGGCGACGGAACCCCGGCGTCTTCCCACCCCAACCCTGCGCGGTGAAGCCGACGCCGCACAGGCGGTTGGGCGGCCGGCCGCGGTGTCGCCAGATCCCTCCCGCTTCGCCGGTCGTCGCGTGGTCGGTCTCGCCCGGTTCGCTCTCCCAGGCGCGGGTGCCCGCGAGCCCACGGCGCACCTCGATCACCCACGGCCGGGCGGGATCGACGCTCGTCACCCAGTAGAACCCGTTGCCGCCCAGGTACATGAGCCGCCCGCCGCCGCGGAGGAAGGCCTCGACCGCGTCGAGCATCTGCGCCGACCAGTACTCGGGATGGCTGCCGGTGACCAGCACCCGGCAGCCGGCCAGGCGCTCGACGCCCGCCCGGTGCAGCTCGTGGTCGGACAGCACGTCGTACTCCACCGCGAGATGCTCGAGCCAGTCGACGAGGTACAGGTCGGCCCCCAGGTGCCGGGGCTCGCCGGCGTGGTGCGAGCCGTACTCCGGGCGCAGGCCGACGATCGGACGGCGCGCCGACGCGTAGCAGATCCCACTGCCGTCGCTGTGGAGGTCGTAGAGGGAGGCGCCCAGCTCGGGATGCCGCGCGAGGAGGTGGTCCAGCTCGTGGATCACGGCGGGGCTGTCCGACAGGCCGCTCGCGGTGAAGTCGAGCCGCGTCGGCAGTCGCGTGTTGGCGTAGGCGAGGTAGGTGAACGTCGGCGCCAGGAAGACGATCTCGCGCACGGGCCGATCGACCGGTGGGCAGACGACGAAGGGCACCCGATCCGTCTGTGGCCCGGCGCGCACCCGCGCCGCGTAGATGCCGCTCTCGAGCTCCGCCGGCAGCGCAAGCGTGCAGTCCGGCGTCCATCGCAGGTCGTCGGCATCGTCGTCGTGGAAGTGGATCGCGCCGAGCCCGGCGCCGACGCCGCCGTGCCCCGTCATGGCGCGGGTCGGCAGGTTGACGGTCCGACCATGGCATGCGGGCGGGCCCACGTCCCTGAGCACGTCGCCGTCCATCCCCTGGGCGAAGTCATAGCCGACGACCAGGGCGCGAGCGTGCCCGGTGCCGCGGTGGATCTGCGGCGCCTCGAGCTTTCCGTTGAACAGCCCGCGGCCGAACGTCCGCCCGAGCGCGTCGACCTCCACCGTTGAGGCCGCCATCGCGAGCGGCGCGTGGACGGGAGCGGGGATGCCCACGACCTCGGCACCCGCATGCTGCTCCCAGCCCCCGGCGTCGCCGGGGGCCGTCGCAACGTCGAGACGCACACGGCCGCGATCGCGGTCGAGTGTCGCCTCCACGCGGTGCCAGCGCCGAGCATGGACCTCCGCCGCCACGGATACGCGGCGCTCCTCGCCCTCGCGACCGATCACCAGCGCGAACCGGCCGTCCACGTCGAGCTCGATCCCCCAGCCGTCGCCGGTGCGGGGATCACGATGCGACAGGATGCCCTGCGCACGCCCGAGCGCCGGCGTCGTCGGCCACACCCACACGGTCGCAGACAGGACCGACGCGGCCAGGAGATGCCCACATGACGCGGAGGCGAAGGAGCCGACGTGCTGCGTCTGCTGTCGGCCCGGCAGCCCGGCCGGACCGGCGAGCACGACCTGCTCCTGCAGGCCGCGCCCGCCGCGCGGGTCGTCCGGATACGTCAACCGGACGACGTCGACTGCGAGCGACGGAGCGTCGGTCGTCACGCAGAGCTCCACGACCTCGCCGGCGTTCACCGAGAGGCGATCGGTGTAGCCGAGCAGCGTCACTGGCGTCCCACGCGGGACCGATGCTCTCCCAGTGGGTCGCGACCGCGGTCGGCGCCGATCTCGATCTCGACCAGGTCGAGCTCACCGGTGAACCGAAACGGCGACGCGTACTGGTCGGAGACGGGGGTCAGCCGATCCTCGCCCACGTCGAGCCCCTCGAGCGAGAGGCTGAACGGGAGCGTCCGCGGGATCGGCCCGCGTCCGATCATCGCGGCGTCGCGCCACAGTCGCGCCTCCCCTCGCAGCTCGCCCGTCTTGACGAACTCGAGGCGCACGGTGATCGCGCCGACCGGCAGCTCCTCGTCGGACACCACGCGGAATCGCTCGCCGACGTGGTTGTACTCGTAGACCAGCCGATTGTCCTGGACGAACAGCGCGTACCCGCTCGGAGAGCCGCCGTTCGCCACGATCACTCCCTCGTCAGCGGCGCTCGATCGAGCGACCCTGGCTGTGATCGTGTGCGAGACGTTGCGCGTGTCGGGCGCGGCCTCCGGTCCCAGGTGCGGAACGCCGCGGTAGATCCGATGGACGCGCTGGGTCTTGATCGAGCCCTCGGCTGGCGGGATCGACCACCGCTCGATGAGGCGATCGTCCAGCGGGAGCACGTCGTACCGTCCCGCCTCGGTCCACCAGAGCTCGACGAGCTCCCGCAGCTTCTCGGGGTGCACCTCGGCGAGGTCGCGCGACTCCGAGAAGTCGCGGTCGAGGTGATACAGCTCCCAAGCGTCGGCGTCGAAGCTCTCCCCGGGCGTGTGGCGTGCGACGGCCTTCCAGCCGTCGGCCCAGATGCCTCGATGTCCGAGCATCTCGAAGTACTGCGCGCGCTTGCGCGTCGGAGCGTGCGCGTCGTCGAACGTGGAGAGCATGCTCACGCCCTCGATCGGCATCTGCGGCACGCCGCGGTACGTCTCGGGCGCCTCGAGCCCGATCGCCTCCAGCACGGTCGGCACGACGTCGATCGCGTGGTGGAACTGCGTCCTGATGCCCCCCGCGTCGGCGATGCGAGCGGGCCAGCTGACGATGAACGGGTCGCGGATCCCGCCGCCATGAGTGTTCTGCTTGTAGAAGCGACAGGGCGTGTTGCCCGCCATCGCCCAGCCGAGCGGATAGTTGCTGTAGCCGCGCGGCCCGCCGATGTCGTCGGCGTGGCGCAGGTTCTCCTCCAGCTCGTCGGGCAGCCCGTTGTGGTAGCGCATCGTGTTGAGCGTTCCGACGGCGGTTCCCTCCTGGCTGGCCCCGTTGTCGGAGACGAGCATGACGAGGGTGTTCTCGCGTCGCCCGAGCGCGTCGAGCGTCGCGAGCAGCCGCCCGAGTTGCAGGTCCGCATGCTCGAGCATGCCCGCGAACGCCTGTTGCAGGCGCGTGAACAGGCCCCGTTCGCGCTCGTCCAAGTCCGACCACGCCGCCACGCCCGGGTTGCGCGCGGGCAGCGTCGTGTCCTCGGGCACGAGGCCCATCTCCTGCTGGCGGGCGAGCCACTGCTCGCGACAGACGTCCCAGCCGCGATCGAAGACGCCGTCGTAGCCGTCGATGAACGGCGACGGCGCGTGATGGGGCTCGTGGCAGGCGCCCAACGCCAGGTATAGGAAGAACGGCTTGCGGGCGTCCGCCGAGACCTGGGCGCGGAGGAACCCGATCGCGTGGTCGACGAGGTCCTCGGTGAGGTGGTAGCCCTCGCGATCGGGGGTCTCGACCCGATGGTTGTCCTCGGTCAGCTCCGGCTTCCACTGGCTCGTCGCCGCGTCGAGGAACCCGTAGTAGCGCTCGAACCCCCGCTGCAGCGGCCACTGGTCGTACGGGCCGGCCGGGGACTGCTCGTCGCCAGGGGTCAGGTGCCACTTGCCGACGGCGAACGTGTTGTAGCCCTGCTCGACCAGCATCTCCGCCAGCGTCGCGGCACGGTGGGTGATCGCCCCGCGACTGCCGGGGAAGCCGAGGTTCCAGTTGGCCAAGCTGCTCATCCCGACCGAGTGGTGGTTGCGACCGGTGAGCAGGCAGGCGCGGGTCGGCGAGCAGAGCGCCGTCGTGTGGAAGTTCGCGTACCGCAGCCCGGACGCGGCCAGTCCATCGATGTGGGGCGTGCGGATGTCCGACCCGTAGCAGCCGAGCTGGGCGAAGCCGACGTCGTCGAGGACGATCATCACGACGTCCGGGCTGCCCTCGCGCGCGCCGGGGCGCGGCGGCCACCACGGCTGGGAGTCCTCGACGGTGCGGCCGATCCGGCCCTGGAACGTGGCTTCGGTCATCGCGTGCTCCCATGCGTGAAGACCGCCCGCACGCGCCCGCGCAGCTCGACGAACTCGGGCTCCAGGACCAGCTCGTAGCTGCGCGGGCGTGGGAAGTCCACCGGGATGGTCTCCAGCACGTGGGCGGGCCGACCGCTCAGCACGACGACGCGGTCGGCGAGCAGCAGCGCCTCCTCGACGTCGTGCGTGACGAACATGACCGTCCGCTTGTGCCGTTGCCAGACGCCGAGCAGCAGCGCCTGCATCTCCTCGCGCGTCTGGGCGTCCAGTGCGGCGAACGGCTCGTCCATGAGCAGCAGGTCCGGGTCGTTGGCGAGCGTCCGCGCGAGCGCCACGCGGTGCTGCATCCCACCCGACAGCTCATACGGGCGGTGGCGCTCGAACCCGCGCAATCCGACCTCCTCCAGCAGCTGCTTCGCCGCCGGCTCGGCCGCGCGACCCCGGCCCATCGCGCGCGGGCCGAAGAGCACGTTGCCGAGGACGTCGAGCCAGGGATAGAGCTGCGGGCGTTGGAACACGAACCCCCGGGCCGGGCTCGGGCGGGCGATCGGCGCTCCGCGCCACGCCAGCTCGCCCGCGTCCGGCGCCAGGAACCCCGCGGCCATCCCGAGCAGGGTCGACTTCCCGCATCCTGACGGGCCCATGAGGCACACGAACTCGCCCTCCTCGACGTCGAACGTCACGCCGCCGAGCACCTGCGTGGTCCCGCGTCGCGGATGGGTGAACCCGTGCGTGACGTCGCGGACGACGACCGCCGCCGCGCTCATGGGCACTTCCCTTCGTTGACGGCCTGGACGAAGCGCGTGTCGATCATCGCGTTGACCTCGTCGAGCGACGGGGCCTTCGGCACCTGCCCGTTCTTCACCAGCCAGTCGCTCACGTCCTTGATCTGCCGGGCGATGCGGCCGCCGGGCGCCAGCGTCTCCTCGGTGATCATCTGCTGCGGTTGGACCACCGTCTCCACCGGGAGCAGCGGGCGGACCGCGTCGGCGTCCAGGTTGAGACGCTTGCCCAACGCCGCGTAGGCCTTGGCAGGATCCTTCGCGAACACCTCGTGGAGCCTGGCCATGTCGCACACGAACGCCTGCACGGACTCCGGGTGCTCGTCGACGAACTTCTGCGAGAAGATCGTCATGTTGGTGCTGCGCCCGGTGGAGAGCGCCTTGCCGCCCTTGGCCTCCATCGCCGTCGAGAACGGCGGCCAAGCGAAGGCCGCGTCGATGGCGCCCGTGCTGAAGGCCCCGACCATGTCCGGCGGCGCCAGGTCGACGAACTTCACGTCCGACAGCTTCATGCCGTTCTCCGCGAGGTAGCGCTCGAGGAAGTACTGCAGCACCGACCCGCCGGCCGCGGCGACCTTCTTGCCGCGGAGGTCCTGCGCGCTCGTGATGTCCGGCTTCGCCACGAGCGTCAGCGGCGTCTGGTTGCTGGTCCAGACGAGCTTGACTGGGATGTTGCTCGCGTACGCGATCGCGATCGGGCTCTCGGACACGTCGGAGATGCCTGCGAGGGTCCCCTTCGACAACAGCGGCAGCGCAGACGGCCCGGTCTCGACGTCGGCCTCCTTCATGGGAAGGTCCTTGAAGCTGCCGAGGCCGTCGCCAGCGAGGATCGTCGTGGGTACGACGAACCGCCCCATGGTGAAGGCGCTCGGCTCTGTCGTCGTCGCGGCGGAGCCGCTCTGCGTCGAACCGGAGTCGTCACCCGATCCGCACGCCGCCAGGCCGAGGGCCAGGACGGCCGCGCCGGCCACGCCGAGCGACCGCCATCTGCTGATGGTCACAGCGAACTTCATCTGCTCTCTCCTCCTCCTCGTTCAGAAGCGCTGCACCGGCGTCAGCCCTTGCCGTGCCACGGCACGAGCACGCCCTCCGCCAGCCGTAGAAGACGGTCCATCGCGAAGGCCAGCGCCCCGATGGTGATGATCCCGACGAAGATCGTCGCGGTGTCCAAGAACCGCCCGGCCTGAAGGATCATCCAGCCCAGCCCCTCGGTCGAGGCGATGATCTCCGCGGCGACCAGCGCCGACCAGCACAGTCCGTTCGCGAGGCGAACCGAGACCAGGATGCCCGGCAGCGCCGCCGGGATCGTCACGTGGCGCAGCACGTAGGCACGGGATGCGCCCAGCGTCTCGGCCGCGCGCCGCCAGTTCACGTCGACGCCGCGGATCGCCGCGACGGTCGAGATCGTGACGATCGGGAACGAGCCGAACATCAGCACCAGGATCTTGGGGAGCTCGCCGATCCCGAACCAGATGACCAGCAGCGGCACGAACGCGAGCGGCGGGATCGGGCGCCCGAGCTCGATGAGCGGGTCGAGGATCCCTCGCGTCCATCGGCTCGACGCCATGGCCGCGCCCACGACGACGCCGGCCAGGCAGCCCGCACCCCATCCCAACAGGACACGCCGCAGGCTGACGAGCGCGTTCTCCACGAGGGACGGATTGCCGCCGCCGAGCAGATCGCCGAAGCGATCGGCGACGGCCGTCGGCGTCGGGAGCACGTTGGGGTCGTCGAACGCCGCGGCGGCGATCGCCCAGACCACCACGACGGCGACGAGCGCGGCGACGAGCGCCGCGACGCCGACGAGCGCATTGCCCACGCGCCCCGGGACCCGGCGCCCCGTGCGGTTCGGGCTGGCGCGTTTGCGGATCGCCGCGCTGACCAGAGGCACGGACATCTACCGCACCAGCCATCCGCCGTCGACGGGCAAGTGCACGCCCGTGATGAACGACGCGTCGTCCGACAACAGGAACGAGACGGCGGCCGCGATGTCCGCCGGCTCCCCCAGGCGCTTGATCAACAGCCGCTGGGACATGAAGTCGAAGATCTCGGGCGCGGTGAGGTCCATGCCCGTCAACGGCGTGTTGACGGGCCCCGGCGCGATCGCGTTCACCCGGATGCCCCGGTCCGCGAGCTCGGCCGCAAGCGCCTTGGTGAGGATCTTCACTCCCCCCTTCGACGCGTTGTAGTGGGGCTGGCAATGACCGGTCGAGCTGACGATGACGTCGGCCTCCACGGTGGAGATGTTCACCATCGCGCCCGTTTGGGGTGTCAGGTGCGGCGCCGTCTCCTGCGCCACGATGAAGTACCCCTTGAGGTTGATGGCGAGGACCTCGTCCCACTCGTCGTCGGTCAGGTCGTCGAAGCTGGTCATCATCACGCGACCGGCCGCGTTGACGGTGTAGTCGAGCCGCCCGAACCGCGCGAGCGTCTCCTGCACCGCCGCGCGCACGGACGGCCGGTCGCGGACGTCGACGCCGAACGAGAGGGCCGGGGCGTGCTCGGCCGCGATCGTCGTCGCCGTTGCGGCGACCCCGGCCTCGTTGAGGTCCAGGCACGCGACGGCGGCACCCTCGGCGGCGAGTCGCTGCGCGATCGCACGGCCGATGCCGGACCCGGCGCCGGTGACGAGCGCGACGCGCCCGTCGTGTCGCCGCGCCAGCTCGCGAGCCACAGGGTCGGTGCTAGGCACTGCGTTCAAGAGCAACTCCTTCGTCTCGATCCGTCGCACGGGCGGACTCTTCGATCAACCAGGTGAACAGCGGGTCGAGGTCGGTGAGCATCTCGGGATGCCACTGCACGCCGACGGCTCGCGTCCCCGTCACTTCGATCGCCTCCACGACGCCGTCCGTGGCCTGGCCCGCGACTTCCACGCCGTCGCCCAGCGCGTCGACCGCCTGGTGGTGGAAGCTGTTGACGAGCGCGGCGCCGCCGTAGATGCCGTCCATGCGGCTCCCTGGTGTGAACGTGACCTCGTGCACACGTACCTCGGGCGGATAGAGGATCAGCGTGTGCTCCTCCTGCTGGCGCCCGAGCAGGTCGGGGACGAGCGTGCCGCCGAGCGCCACGTTCAGCAGCTGCATCCCGCGGCAGACCCCGACCAGCGGCTTGTCCTGCTCCAGCGCGGCGATGATCAGGGCGCGCTCGAAGCGGTCGCGCACCGGGTCCAGCCGCGTCGCGGTGGGCAGCGGCATCTGCCCGTAGGCCCGCGGATCCACGTCCTGGCCCCCGGCGATGACCACGCCGTCGAGGCGCTCGACGAGGCGCTCCGGGGCGGCCTCGCGCGCGAGGTGGACCGGGATCCCGCCAGCGCGGCTGATCGCCTGGGCGTAGTACGCCAGGTAGGCGTCCGTGCTCGTGTGCAGCAGGATGTCGGGCGCCGTGCGGATCTCGGCCGTCGCCAGCCGCTGCCCGGTGATGCCGATGACCGGCGCGTCGATCATGCCTGCTCGAAGTACCGAGCGATCTCCCACTCGGTGACGACGTTGGTGAACGAGCTCCATTCGTGGTCGGCCATGGCCGCGTAGTGGTCGACGACGCGGTCGCCGAACCAGCGGCGGGTCGACTCGCTGCGGCGGAACGCGGCGCTCGCCTCCGCGAGATGCGCGGGCAGCGGAGCGCGGTCCTGCGCGTACGCGTTTCCCTCCAGCGGCGGGCCCGGGTCGATCCCGCCCTCGATGCCGGCCGTGACGCTGGCGATCATCCCCGCGAAGGCGAGATACGGGTTGACGTCCGCACCGGGCAGGCGGAACTCGAGGTGCAGCGACGAGGGCGAGCTGCCCAACGTCCGCACGGACACCGTCCGGTTGTCATAGCCCCAGGTGGCGCCGGCGCCAGCGACGAGCTCGTCGCGGGAGACGCGCCGATAGGAGTTGACGTTCGGCGCGTACCAGAGCATGAGGTCGGACGCGTGCGTCAACAGCCCGCCCACGGCCGAGCGGAAGAGGTGGCTCAGCCGGTGGTCGGCCTCGCCGTCATAGAAGGGAAAGCCGCCGGCGCGGTCGCGCAGCGACAGGTGCACGTGTCCCGACGACCCGATGCTCTCCGTCGAAGGGCGCGCCATGAACGTGGCGACCATGCCCTCGCGAGCCGCGAGCTCCTTGATCGCCAGCTTGAAGAGCGTGTGGGCGTCGGCCGTCCGCAGCGCCGCGTCATAGCGGACGCCGAGCTCCCACTGCCCGTGCCCCCACTCGTTCTGAGCGGTCTCCATCGTGATGCCCGAGCGAGCAAGCCCGTGCGCCACCCGCCGGAAGAAGGGCTCCATCAGGTTGCCGGGCGAGATCAGGTAGTCGACGTGGGCCGACGTCGTGGGCGCGAGGTCGCGGTACTGCATGCGTCGCGCGGCGTCGGGGTCGTTGCGGTACAGGTAGAACTCGAGCTCGCTGCCGATGTACGCCTCGTAGCCCGCGTCGCGCAGGCGGCGCAGCTGCGCCTGCAGCAGGTTGCGCGGGGCGATGTCCACCGGCTGCCCGTCCTGGTCGACGATGTCCGCGAAGCAGATCGCGACGCCGTCCAGCCATCCGAGCGGTCGCAGCGTGGAGAGGTCGGGAACGAGCCGGAAGTCGGGCCAGCCGTTGTGGAAGCCGGCGAACGCCACGCCGGGGACCTCGAGGTCCTGCTCCATGTCCCAGGCGAGGGTGCAGGTGCACACGTCGACGCCTTCGGGCCGCTCGCGGAACGCGTCGCGCGGCATCCGGCGCCCGAACAGCCGTCCCTGCAGGTCGGGGGCCGCGACGACGACGGTCTCGATCCCCTGTGACTCGAGGTCGTCCACCTCGAGCAGCGCCGCTTGGGTCACCGCGCTGACGTGCGTGTCACCGATCATCGCCGGGCGCCCTCGGTCGTGACGTGACTACAGAGGCAGGGCATGGTTCTCCTCTCCGACGATGCGGTTGCCACAGAAGGCGAGCAGCACGTCTCGTGCCCCGTGCCCACCAACGCCGCTGGTACCCCAGAAGGACTGCGCAGAGTCCGCTGCGAGGTCGAGCAGATTCGTGCCGCCGAGCCGGACCTCGCCGGCGTGGAGGCTGCGTCCGAGCGCGAACGCCCGGTCG
This sequence comes from uncultured Solirubrobacteraceae bacterium, assembly GCA_964422645.1. Taxonomy (GTDB): domain Bacteria; phylum Actinomycetota; class Thermoleophilia; order Solirubrobacterales; family Solirubrobacteraceae; genus Capillimicrobium. Next base: position 280,630 of record CAYRCB010000005.1, read on the forward strand.
GCGTCCGTCGCGAACACATAGCCCGCCAGGCCGTCGCCGAGTGCGTTGGCGGCCGCCAGCGCGTCCGCGTCGCTCCCGACGGCATGGACGGTGACGACCGGCCCGAAGATCTCCGCGCGCACGGCGTCCGGCGGCAGGCCGGTCACGACCGCCGGACTGACGAAGAAGCCGTCGGAGTCCGGCGTCGGCGCGGTCGCACGGACGCGGCCGCCCGCCGCCTCGAGGCGTGCCAGCTGACGACCCAGCTCGTCGCGCTGGCCGCGATGCGCCTGCGGTCCGACGTCGGTGTCGGCATCGAGGGACGAGCCGATCCGCAAGCGCGACAGCGACTCCTCCAGCGCGTCCACGAGCTCGTCGTGCACCCCGGCGTCGACGAACACGCGACGCGGCGCCTCGCACCACTGGCCGTTGAGCTTGACGACCCCGCGAGCGAGCTGCGCGGCCACCGCGGCGACCGCCGCGTCGTCGGTGACGATTGCCGGGTTGCTGCCGCCGAGCTCGAGCTGCAGCGCCGGCAGGTGCCGGGCCGAGGACTCGGCGATGGCGATCCCGGCCGCGATGCCGCCGGTGAAGCTGACCACCTTGATCCGCGGGTCGCTCACCAGCGCGCGGCCGACGTCGGCCGCACCGTGCACGACCTGCAGCGCGCCCGCCGGCAGATCGGCCGCGAGCACGGCGTCCACGAGCACCTGCATGCTGGCGGACGCGTGCTCGGACGGCTTGATGATCGCCGGGCAGCCCGCCGCCATCGCGTTGGCCAGCTTCGTGACGGCGAGTGGAGCCGGCGCGTTCCAGGGGAGAACGAGCGCGGCCGGCCCCCACGGAAGACGGTGCAGCTCCACGCGGCGCCCGTTCGCGCCAAGCCGCCGCACGCCGAGCTCCTCGGGGGCGCGGTCGACGACGCCCCGGATCGTGTCGCCGAGCGCGCGCGCGAACGCCGTGGTGATCGACAGCGGCACGCCCGTGTCCTGCGCGTCGAGCGCCGCGATCGCCTCGGCCCGCCGATCGATCTCGTCGGCGAGCCGCCGGAGGGCGGCGGCCCGGACGTCGAGGCGCTCGCCGCTCCACGCGCCGGAGCCGCCGCCCCATGCGCGGTCGGCCGCCGCGACGGCTCGCTCCAGCGCCTGCGGCGACGTCGAGCGGCGCGCGCCCAGCGCGCGACCGGTGTTGGCGTCCTCGACGGACACGGTCTCCTCCACGCCCGCGATCACGCGGTCGCCGGCGATCAGGTCGTGCGCCGGCAGGACGTCCGCGATGCGCGGGACGGGTGCTCGCTCCTCCATTGGGGCGCAAGTTAGTCCAAGTTTCCACAGATGTCAATGGAGGTCTTGGACTATTCTTGGTTCCATGCCGCCCGACAGATGGGAAGCCTCCGAGCCTGTGGCCGTCCCGGCCGCGTACGCGGTCGTCGTCGAGCATCTGCGCCGGGCGATTCACCTCGGCCACTACGCCGCCGGCGAGAAGCTGCCGCCCGAGCGCGTCTTGGCTCCGCAGCTGGGCGTCGCGCGCGTGACCCTGCGCGAGGCGCTGCGGGTGCTCGAAGGCGAGGGATACGTGCAGCTGCGCAAGGGCAGCGCCGGAGGGGCGACCGTCCGCGAGCGCATGGGCACCCCCGAGACGCTGCGGCCGATGCTGCTGGCCCGGCGCGACGAGCTCCAGGCACTGCAGGAGTTTCGCGTCGTCAACGAGCGCCTGGCAGTCGAGCGAGCCGCGGCGCGCGCCAGCGACGACGATCTCGCGCTGCTGGAGGACACGATCGAGCGCCTGCGGCAAGGCGTCAGCATCGGGGCGTTCCGCCAGGCCGACTCCGCCTTCCACCTGCACATCGCGGCGGTGGCCGACTGCCGGCTGCTCAAGAGCGCGGTCGAGGAAGCGCGCGCCGAGCTCTTCATCCCGCTCGACGCCCTCGACTTCGAGATCTTGCTCCCGGAGACGATCCGCGAGCACGAGCGGATCCTGCTCGCACTGCAAGACCGCGATGCGAAGCGAGCCGGCCGCGCGATGGTCGCGCACCTGAAGTCGACCAGCACCGAGCTGGATCGGCTCCTGCGGTCCTGACCGGCTCCCCGCGACGCGGCGATCAGGCAGCCTCGGACGCGACCGGCGGGGCGTCCGGATCGCCGAGCGGCCCGTAGCGCCGCTTGGTCTGGTCTTCGATCTCGCCGGTCAGCCGCCGCTCGAACGTCCGCCGCCAGCTGTCGGCGAGCTCGGGGACGGCGAGCAGCGCCTCGATGGCCGGCCAGTCGCGCTGGTCGTGGTGCATGACGCGGTTGGCCTCGGCGACGGTCGCGTCGCGGTGCGGCCGGTGCGCGAGCTCGACCGGGCAGCCGGCGCAGAGCTTGCCGACCTCGAGCACGCGCACGTAGAAGCCGGTCCGGCCCGAGCGCTCCAACCACAGCGGTAGCTCCTTCACGCCGTAGCGAGCGGCGAGCCGGAAGCAGGGGTTGCGCGGCACGCTGACCTGCACGAGCGCCGTACCGATGCGCAGCAGGTCACCGATGCAGACGTTCTCCTCGGTGAGCCCCCAGGTGGTGAGGTTCTCGCCGAACGCCGGGCGCTCGAGACGCCGGCCGAGCAGCTCGTCGTAGTGCGGATAGTGCTCCGCAGGGAACACGCAGATCGCCTTGTCGGGGCCGCCGTGCTTGACGCGGTCGCCCTGCTCGTCGCCCCACAGACCGAGCTCGGTCGCGGCGACCAGCCCGTCGACGGGCGCCTTGACGAACGCGCTGCGCACCGAACGGTCGCGGTAGGGGAGGTCGCCGACCGGTCCGACGCTGACGGTCAGCACGCGCGCGGCGTAGGGGGCGTGCGGCGCGCTCACCGCGACCGGCCTCGAGACGGCCGGTGCTCACCGACGTCCACCCGCCCTGCGCCGCAGCGATCAAGCGGCGCGCGACTCATGCTCCGCGCAGTCGACGCGCAGCTCGCCGCTGCCCAGCGGCGCGTCGACGAGCGCGCAGTGGTGGGGGTGAGCGGTGTCGGGGTGGACGTCACGACGAAAGAAGCGGCACGTCACGCACATCCGCGCGACGGTGATCGCGCCGGAGCGCTGCAGGCCGGCGATGAGGTCGAGCAGCAGCCGCAGCGTCGCCTGCTTGTCGGCGGCCGGGAGGTCGGCGAGCTGCTCGCGCGTGCGCTGGTCCCAGTCGGCGAGCTCGTGCGCCAGCGCCCGCCCACGCCGCGAGAGGCTGAGGGCGCTCCTGCGGCTGGCCGAGTCGCGATCGACGAGCCCCTTGCGGCGCAGCACGGCGACGGCGTCGGAGACGGTGGGGTGCGTGACGTCCAGCGCGGCGGCGAGGGCGCCGATCCGCCGCCTCTGCGGTGGCTCGGCGGCCAGCCGCAGGAGCACCTGCAGCTGCGTGGGACTGAGGCCGTGCTGCTTGGCCGCGTCCCACATCTGCACGCGCAGCGCCTGCCCGGCGCGCTCCAGTGCCGCCGCCAGCTTGGCGTCGACATCCGGGGACGCGTCGGGCGGCAGGGCCAGCTCGTCGTCGGGCAAGCGGTCGTTCACCACACCTCGGGAGCGTACGGCTGCGACCAGAGGCAGACGTGCAGGACGACGGCCTTGAACCACGCGGTGTGCATGCCCTCGACGTCGTCGGCGCCGTGGCCCTTGGCCGCCAGGAACGAGCGCATCGTCGCGGTGATCGGGAAGATGAACGCGACCATGTAGCGCAGCGCGATCTCGGGCACCGAGTCGACCCCGTCGGTCTGGTTCTTCTTGGCGCGCGTGTGGCGCAGAGCGATCTCGTGCTGGTAGTCGCGCCAGGCGTCGTCGTACGGGCGCGAGCAGACGTCGCGCACCCACTGGGCGAAGCGCGCGCGGACCCGCTCGAGGTACTCGCCGATCGGCTGGCCGTCGCGATCGGTGAACGCGTGGACGAGGTGCGGGCGGGACCCCACGTAGCCGTACCAGAGCTCGAGCACGTCGTCGACCTGGTCGGCCAGCACCTCGCCGGCCATCCGCAGATACCGGTCGTCGTCGTCGCTCCACAGCAGCGTGGCCTTGAGCAGGTCGACGTCCTGCGCACTGACCGGCGAGCGGCTGACCTCCGCGGTGCCGAACGTGTAGCCGGGGATGGCCTGCGCTTCCATCGCTCCTCCTTGTCGTAGGACTCCTACAGAAGTAGCCTCGGGTGCAATAGTAGGACTCCTACGAAAGAACCGCAACCATGCCCCATCGCGCCATCGTCTTCTCGGACCCGAACTGCCCGTTCTAGCGCGACGCCGGGCTCCCGACGCCGATGGTCACCAGCGGCCTGCGGCCTTCACGACCTGCGACTCGACAAGCGCTCGCGCGTCACCGTGATTCCTGCCGCCTCACGATCCCACGTGTCTGGCGTCAGCCCCTCGCGACGAAGCTCGGTCTTCTGCACCTTCGCCGTCGGAGTCTTCGGCAGGTCATCGACGATCCGGATGTACCTGGGCACCATGTAGTACGCCAGCCGAGCCCGAAGGAACTCGATCAGCTCGGCAGGATCGATCTCACGACCGCGGACCGGGGCGATGACCGCCAAGACCTCGTCTTCGGCAAGGTCGCTGGGCACACCGACGACAGCCACTTCGCGCACGTCGGGATGGGCAGCGATCTCCGCTTCCACCTCCATCGACGAGATGTTCTCGCCGCGGCGGCGCAGCGCATCCTTCAGCCGATCGACGAAGAAGAAGTTGCCCTCGGCGTCGCGTCTTGCCGCGTCACCGGTATGGAACCAGCCGTTGCGCCACGCTTTCGCGGTCGCTTCCGGCATCTTGTAGTAGCCGGTCGACAGCGCCCAGGGCACGTCGGTTCGCAGCACGATCTCCCCCACCTCGCCGACCGGCACCTCGATGTCGTGCTCGTCGACGAGCCGGATCTCGACGCCTGGACGAGCGCGCCCGCAGCTTCCTTTGAGGGTGGGGTTGGGGCCGGCGATGATCGGCGCCGACAGCTCCGTCATGTTGTAGATCGAATACACCTCGACGCCGAAGCGCCGAGCGAATCCCGGGACGTCGTCGACCAGCGGAACCATGAAGACCTTGGTCAGCGGGTTCGCGGCGTCGTCCGGTCGTGGGTCGAGCCGCTCGATGATCGCGGGCATGACGCCCAGCAGGAAGACGACGGTGGCGTTCGTCTGATGGATCTGCTGCCAGAAGCGACTCGCGCTGAACGCGTCGACGAGCGCGACGGAGCCTCCCTGCATGAGCATGCCGTACAGCAGCGTCGTTCCGCCCAGGTGGAACATGGGCATGTTGATCAGGTAGCGGTCGCTCGGCCCGATCATCGACATGGTCTTCGGACCGAACATCTCGTAGGCCTGAACGTAGGACGAGATGACGCCCTTGGACGGTCCGGTGGTCCCGGACGTGTAGAGGATGGCCTGGCAGTCCCAGGGCTCGATCGGGCGTTCGGGCGGGAGGGGTGCTTCGCCCGCGCGTTCCAGGGACGTCGCGTCGATGACGCGCAGGTGCCCGAGCTCGCCCGGAGGCCCGCCCACGACGGCGACCGTCTCGAGCCCTTCACCGGGGCCGATGTCGGCCTGCACGAGTCGCTCCACCAGGCGATGGTCGGCGATCATGAGCTTGGCGTCGGCGTTGCTGACGACGTGGCGGAGGATCCCGCCCTTGTACGCCGTGTTGATGGGTACGTGCACAGCGCCGAGATAGTTGACCGCGAACCAGCACCGCAGGGCGTCGGGGCCGTTGGGCAACCAGCTCACGACGTGGTCGCCTTGCTTGACGCCCTCGCGCGCCAGACCGGCCGCCGTCGCCCGCACACGGGCCAGCAGGTCGGCGTGCGTCCACGCCTCGCCACCATCGAAGACCACGAAGGTCTGGTCGGGAGCCTCGCGAGCGCGGCGTTCCAGCAGGTAGCGCAGGACGCAGTCGTCGCGCTGGGGGATGGCTGCCTGGCCGCTCATGCTCGCTCCTGCTGCAGGTAACGCGTCGCGAGGGCCGCGATCAAGAGGACCACGCCCGAGAAGATCGGCTCGATGTAGAACGGCACGCCCATCAGCTGCAGTCCGGTCGTGCCAACAGCGATCGTGAGTACAGCGGTGATGGTTCCGGTGACGTTGAAGCTCCCCGGACGAATCGCCGTCGCACCCAAGAAGCAAGCCGCGAAGGCAGGCAGCAGGAAGTCGGGACCGGTGGTCGGCGTGGCGGACCCGAGCTTCGCCGTCAACAGGACGCCGGCGAGGCCGGCGAGCATGCCCGCGGCGACGAAGCTCGCCAACGTCAGCCGGGTCACGTTCACGCCGGACAGCCGGGCCGCCTCCCTGGAGCCTCCTACGGCGTAGAGGTAGCGACCGACCGGCGTGCGACGCAGCACATAGCCGAGCACGAGCGCGAGGACCAGGACGTAGAGCACCGGGAGCGGCACGCCAAGAGCCGAGTTCTGGCCGATCGCGCTGAGGGACTCGGGCACTCTCTGGACGACGTTGCCGTTCGTTCCCCAGAGCACGATCCCCGTCACGAGGGTTCCCATCGCCAAGGTCGCAACGAACGCGTTGATGCCGATGCGGGCGACCAGCAGCCCGTTGACGAGACCGATCCCGGCCGAGACGGCGACAGCGATGAGGATCGAGAGCTCGACGGAGTGGTGTTGATTGCCGGTCAGCGAGGCGACCAAGATCGCTGCCGCCCCGAGATTGGCGCCGACGGAGAGGTCGAACTCCCCCACGATGAGCGGCAGCATCGTGCCGAACGCCAGCAAGCACAGCACTGCCTGCTGCGTGAGCATCGTCTCGAAGTTGCTGGTCGTCGCGAACGTCTCGGGCCGCAACAGCGAGAACAGCGCGACCAGGATCACCAGGATGACCGGCAGGGCCCAACGCGCGCCGAGCAGCCCCCACGACGCGCGGCCCGGTCCGCGCCCGCCACGTGTCGGCGTGACGGCATCCGGCGGCGGGCCTTGGGCCACCGCCGGCGAACTGCTCTGGTTCATGGTCATGCTCATGCTGCTGCCCCCGTGAGGTAGGCGTGTTCGATCATGCACTCGACGGTCTTTCGACCATCAGCCAGGTCGGCGACGATGCGGCCGTCCCGCAACACCAGGACGCGGTGGCAGATGCCTTGGAGGTCGTCGAAGTCGGAGCTGGTGACGAGGACGGTCGTGCCCCGCGTCGCGACCAGATGCTCGATCAGGGCCCAGATCTCGGTCTTGGAACCGACATCGACGCCCTGGACCGGCTCGTCGAGCAGCAGGACCGTCGGGCCTGTCTCGATCCACTTCGCGAGGATCGCCTTCTGCTGGTTGCCTCCCGACAGGCGGCACATCAGGCGGTCCGGATCCGGGGGCTGCACGTGGAACTCGTCGATCAGCTGCCGCACACGTGCGCGTTCTCCTCGTCTCTGCAGCCAGCCTCGACGGAAGTAGCGCCCGACCGTCGGCAGCGAGAGGTTCTCGGCGACCGTCAGGTGTCCCAGGGCGCCGAAGTGCAGCCGATCTTCCGGAACCAGCGCCATCCCGGCGTCGATCGCCGATCGGCTCGACGCGAACCGCACGGGCCGACCGTCGAGCTCGATGACGCCGCCAGCGGGCTGTTGAGCGCCGAACAGCGTTCGCATCAGTTCGCTGCGTCCTGAGCCCTGCAGCCCCGCGATGCCAAGGATCTCGCCGCGATGCGCTTCGAAGTCGACGCCGTTCAACCGGTTGCCGACCAGACCCTTGACGCGCAGCACGACGTCCCGGCGTGGTGCGGAGGTCGAGTCGGGATAGAGATTCGGCAAGTCACGGCCGACGATGAGCTCGACCAGGCGCCGTTCGTCGAGCTCCTTGACGTCGTAGCTCCCGACCTTGCGCGCATCGCGCAACACCGTGACGTGGGTCGCGAGGTCGAACACCTCGCTGAGGCGGTGCGACACGAACAGCACGGTCGCGCCCATCACCGCCAGACGCCGCACGACCTCGAACAGCGTGGTCACCTCTGCCTCGGGGAGCGCCGCGGTCGGCTCGTCGAGCACGATCAGGCGCGCGCCGCTCTCCGCCGCCGCAAGGCTGCGCGCGATCGCCACGATCGCCTGCATGCTGGCCGAGAGATGGCGTGCCTCGAGCTCCGGCGGGATGTCTCCGTGCCCGAGGCGTCCCAACTCGCGCCGGGCGATCTTGGCCTGCTCTCGCCATTGGATCGAGCCTCTGCGCGTCGCGAATCCCGTGCCGAGCGCGATGTTCTCCATGACGGTCAGCGAGGGCACGATCCCGAAGTCCTGATGGACGAACACGAGTCCATGGGAGGCCGCCTCCCGAGCGCCGTACGGCAGCCGAACCGGTTGACCGCGAACCTTCAGCATCGCGCCGTGGTCGGGCGTGTGATAGCCGGACAGGCACTTGATCAGCGTCGACTTCCCTGAGCCGTTCTCACCGACGAGTGCATGGATCTCGCCGGCGAAGAGCTTCATGTCGACGCCCTCGAGCGCGCGCTGGCCCGGGAACGTCTTCGAGAAGCCGGAGATCTCGATCTCCGGCGTCTCGATGCCGCCCGCTGGGTGTGTCACTGCACGCCCCAGATCTTGGCGAACTCGGGCTGCGGGTCCCCGTCGCCGAGGTACGTCTGCCCCTGTGGCGGGACGTTGGCCTTGGTCACGAGCTTGTCGCGGATACCCTGGTCGACCACAGGCTCGCCGGCGAACGCGCGGTTCAGCTGGTCGACGGCGGCATAGGCGATCCAGCGGAACGGAGACGCAACCGTTGCGGCCTCGACGTTGCCGTCCCGGATCCAACCGGTGTTGATGTCGATCGGATCGAACCCGTAGGCCTTGCCGTGAGCTACGCCGGCGGACTGCAGGGCCGGCACGACCGCGGTGAGGATCGCGTCATACGGTGCGATCAGCGCGTTCCAGTCAGGATGCTGGCGGGCGACCGACACCGCCTGCTGCGGCACCTTCGTGTTGATGTTGGCGATCAGGACGGGCTGCTTGGCGATGATCTCGCAGTCGGCCCCGGCGGCTTTGCAGTCCTCGACGAACTTCATCACCCCGGCCTCACGCCGCTGCGTGATGCCGAATTCGTTGTCGGTCATGAGGATCGCGCGCAGATGCCCGCCGGTCTCGACGAACGCCTGGGCAGCCACCGCGTAGCCGTCACGCTCGTACTGGTCCTCAGCAGGCAGGACTGCGTCCAGCAGTCCGTCCTGATTGATGCACCCGTAGCAGACCGCGTGCAGGCCAGCCTTCTTCGCTTTGGCCAGAGGCGCCGCCACGGTCGAGGCATCGATGGCCACCAGGAAGATCCCGTCTGCCCCGGAGCTGACCGCCGTGTTCACGGCATTGGCCATCTTGTTGGGATCGGCCGCGGGGTCGATGATCAGCGTGTCCCAGCCGACCTGCTTGGCGACCTCCTTGAACTGGTCGACCTCGAGCTTGCAGCCTTGAGCCGCCGCAGTGCAGGGGATCGCGACGATCTTCTTGCCCTTCTGCGCCTTCGGACCCGACTTGGGGACCGTCGGGGTGATCGGCGCCGCCGCGGCGCCAGCTGTCTTCTTCGCCTTCTCCATGAACGCGGATGCGGTGGACGAAGACGACGAGCTTGCCCCGGTCGCTCCGGTGCCCGTCGTCGTTGCGTCTTCTGAACCGCATGCGGCGAGGGCGGCGACCACGGCAACAGCCAGCGCCACCGCCAGCGCTCTCTTGAGCATCGCTCTCTCTCCTCCTCCGCGCAGCCAGTGCCCTGGCCGTGCGTCCGTTGCGCTGTACCGACTGATCAGTACAATGCCACGCCTGGCCGCTCGAAGTCAAGCGGCATCTGCGCGCAGCCAGGTGAACGCGGCGCGCATCGTTCTGAGTGCAAAGGAGAGACCTGATGCGCGCGATGCAACTGCAGTCCCTCGACGGACCGCCAGCACTCACCTTGGTGGAGATCGCCGAACCCGTCGCCGAGCCCGAGGACGTGCTCATCGACGTCCACGCCGCCGGAGTCAGCTTCGTCGACCTCCTCGTGAGTCGAGGCCTGTACCAGGTGCGCTTCGAGCCTCCGGTCGTGCAAGGCATGGAGGTCGCAGGCACGGTGCGCAGCGCACCATCTGCATCGCCCTTCGTCGTCGGTGACCGCGTTGCGGCCTTCGTGACGCACGGCGCCTTCGCCGACGTGGTCGCCGCACCGGCGTCCATGACCTTCAGGCTCCCCGAGTCCTTCAGCTTCCAAGAGGGCGCCGCGTACATCCTCAACTACCACACGGTCCACTTCGCGCTCGTCCGGCGAGGGAGGCTCACGGGCGGCGAGCGGGTGCTCGTCCACGGCGGAGCAGGCGGCGTCGGAACCGCCGCCATCCAGATCGCCAAGGCGATGGGATGCGAGGTCGTCGCGACGGTGCGATCGCCGCAGAAGGCCGCCGTCGCGACGGCGGCTGGAGCCGACGACGTCGTGATCGTCGGTGAGGCCGGATGGCTCGCAGACGCACAGGCCGCCGGGCGGGGCGGCGGATTCGACGTTGCCGTCGACCCCGTCGGCGGGCCGGTCGCCGACGACACGGTCCGAGCGCTCGGCCCCGAGGGCCGGTATCTCATCCTGGGCTTCGCGGGTGGCGGGATCCCTGCCGTGAAGTTCAACCGGCTGCTGTTGCGCAATGTGGAGCTCGTCGGCGTTGGGTGGGGCGCCTTCCTGCCCCACGACGCGACCGTTCCCGGTACGACCGACCAAGCGCTCAGTGCACTGGCTCAGCAAGGAGCGATCCGGCCCATCATCGGCAAGACGTACCGGCTGGACGATGCGGCGCAGGCGCTCATCGACATCGAGCAGGGTCAGGTCGTCGGCAAGCTCATCCTCGAGGTGAGATGAGCGGCGACTTACGGTGAATCGGCTCCGTCCACGAGGCCGTCGAGCCCGGCGGTCGCGCGCAGCGTGATGTAGCCGTCGCTCAGCGCCGCCTGTCCCGACGCCAGTCGCGCCTCGAACCGCAACTGACGGCGCTGCTCATCCAAGCTGCTCAGGACCGCGACCGTCTCTCCGATCGGAACACCGGTCGTGAACCTGCACCCCAAGCGCAGGATCTCCTGGCCGGCCTGGATCCCGTGGTGGCCGAGCACGATGCTGACCGTCCGAGCCAGCGTGGCGGTGCCGTGCAGGATCGGCGCGGCGAGGCCCTTCGACCGAGCGGCTCGTGGATCGGTGTGGATCGGGTTCCAGATTCCCGTGCATTCGGTGTAGATGACCGGGTCTTCGGGGCGAACGTCGAAGCGTCCGGCCTCACCCAGATCTGCGGTCGAGCCATGCCGCGCCACGGAGGACAGGTCGCCGGGGTCACGGCGTCCGGCGGTCGTCGGAAGGTCGAGGCCGAGATAGATGACCGCTTGACGGGTCGAGACGATCGGGTCCCCCGCCGTCGTGGTGGTCTGGAATCCGCTGACCACGTACGCGCCGATCGACCGGCGATCGACCGTCTCCACCTGGGCGCACGTGACGAGGCTCTCGCCGGCGCGGAGAGGCCGGTGCCAGGTGATCTCGTGGCCGACGTGGATGCCGCCATGCGCTTCGTCGTCGGTCATCGCCATGCCGGGAGGCCCGTGCTCGACGAGGGGCCACTCGAACGCCACCGGAAAGACCGGATGCGCCACGACGCCTCCCGGCCGGTCGAGATCGAACAGCGCCGGGCTCGTATCGTGGACCGCGGCCGCGAACGCGAGGAGCTGCCGCTCATCGACACGCTGACAGAGGCGCGTCTCGACGCCTGCCGGCGCGGTCACGCCGAGTATCCGCCATCGACGGCCAGGACCGCACCCGTCGTGTAGGTCGCATCCTCGGACAGGAACAGGACGCCCTTGGCGACCTCACCGGCCAAGCCCTCGCGCCGGAGGATGCACCGGCGCAGCAGACGGTCCCGATTGGCCTCGGACACCGCCGCGGTCGCATCGGACTCGACGAACCCTGGCGCGAGCACGTTGACCCGCGTTCCGTCTCTGGCGAGCTCGCGAGCGAGCGACTTCGCGAAGCCCACCAACGCCGCCTTCGAGCTCGCGTATGCGGTGTCCCCCGGAAACCCCGTGAGCCCGACGACGGATGAGATCAACGTGATGCTCCCGTTCGCGCTCGCCGCCAACGCGGGGACCACCGCTCGCGCCGCCCGGTAGACGCCGCCGAGGTTGACCTCCACGACGTGCCACCAGTCGTCCACGTCCATGTCGGTGATCCGGCCGCCACGCCAGATGCCTGCGTTGAGCACGACGCTGTCGAGCCGTCCCCACCGGTCGAGGACCGCGCGGACCAGGTCGTGCGGATCGTCGGTCGCCTGGTCGAACTCCATCATCAACGGCGTCCCGGGGCCCACTGCCGCCGCGCTCTCCCCGACCTCCTCCGCCAGATCGCCCCGCGTCCGGTACGTGAAGCCCACCTCGAGTCCCCGGGCAGCGAACGCCCGGACCATCTCGGCTCCAAGGCCACGGGACCCCCCGGTCACCAGCGCCACGCGCCGGCCATCCGCTGCCGTCTCGGTCATTCCGTGCGCCCCGGCCCGCTACCAGACCGTCTCCAGCAACTGGTAGATCGCGTATTCGTCGACTTCCCGCGGCGACTCGCGCACCACGATGTCCCCCAGCGCCGCGCTCGCGACGCCCGGCATCTTGTCGCGGGACACGCCATAGTCGCTCACCCGCCGCGGAACACCGAGCTCATCGAGGAGACGCTCCATGCGATCGGCCGCGGACGCGTCCCCGTGATCGCCCTGGACCTCGGCCAAGACGGCCGCGATCGACGCCTGCTGATCCTTCGTCACGGGCTCCAGGAACCGCATGACATGCGGGAGCATGATGCACGAGGTGACCCCATGCGGGATGCCCACGGCGCCGAGCTGATGTCCGATGGCATGCGACAGACCGAGCGAGACGTTGTGGACCCCGATGATCGACATCCACGCCGCGATCTGGCACTGCAGCGCGGCCTCGTAGTCATCCGGATCGGACACCGAGCGGGGCAGGTAGCGCGCGAGCATGCCCAGCGCACCGTTCGCGAGCGCGGTCGTGAAGGGATGCGCGTTCTTGGCGTAGGACGTCTCGACCGCGTGATCGAGCGCTCGGACGCCTGTCTGCGCCCAGAGATCTCGCGGGGTGAACGCCGTCAGTGCCGGATCGAGCACGACGGTCACGGGAGTCAGCTCGAGGTAGGCGGTCACGAGCTTGAGGTCCTTGTCGGTCTCGACGGAACCGGCGAAGCCGTCCCATTCCGCCGCCGAGAGCGTCGTCGGGACCGCGACGGTCGGCATCGGCGCTGCGCTCAGCGGCCGGACGCGGACGATGTCGGGATATTCGAACTGGACCGCGAACTCGGCGAGCTCCTCCGCCGAGCGCACGTCCTCCGCGATGCCGAGCGCCGCCAGCTTCGCCGCGTCGATCGGTGACCCGCCACCGATCCCGATCACGATGTCGGCGCTCGAGCGCCGAACCTCCTCGATGAGCTCCATCACGATGGCAACCGGGTTGTGCGCGCGGATCCCGGCGAAGACGCCGACGACTCGATCGCCCAGCTCGTCGAGCAGGGACGAGAACGCAGGCGTTTGGCTCACAGACCGGCCCGTGACGATGAACGCGCGACGCAACTGCCGCCGGTCGAGGTCGGCGCCCAGGCTCGCGACCGCGCCGGGACCCTGGATGACCCGTTGCGTCCTGGGCATCTCGAATGCCGTGATCGTCATCTGCTCTCCCCCTCCTCGTGGGCCCAGTCTGCCATCGGCCGGGAGTGTACCGTACGGTCGGTACACCCGGGGCGACAGCTCCGTCGTACCGACCGGTACAGTGGTACTGTGGCTCGCAACGAGACGAAGGACCAGAAGACGACCATCCGGCGAGAGGCAGCCCGGCTCTTCGCGAAGCAGGGCTACCACGCCACCGGCATCGAGGACATCTCGCAGGCCGTCGGACTTGGTCGCGGCGCGCTCTACCACCACATCGGAAGCAAAGAGCAACTGCTCTTCGAGATCAGCAGCCTCGGCCTCGACGAGCTCACGGCCGCTTGTCAGGACATCGTCGACGCCGACATGCCCGCCTCAGAGAAGCTCCGGGCGATGAGCCGAGTGCACATGCGCAACCTCATCGAGAACAAAGACGCGATGACCGTGTACCTGCGAGAAGTCGACCTGATGAGCAAGCAGTACCGCACGAAGCTCGTCACGCGACGCCACGGGATCGAAGACCTCTGGGCCAAGGTCGTGGAAGACGGGGTCGCCGCCGGCGAGCTGCGCCCGATCGACCCGATCGCCGTGAAGGGCATGCTCGGCATGCACAACTACGCATACATCTGGATCCGCGGGGACGGCCGTCTGTCGCCCGAGGAGATCGCCGACGAGTTCTGCTCGATGTTCCTCGAAGGCCTGCTGGCTGCCTGAGCGCCACGGCCCGCGACGTCTCGCGTCGGTGCGCGAGCTCGGTTACGAGGTGACGACGGGCGGCTCGACCACCGCCCCAAGTCGCCGAGCGAAGCCGGGCGGCACGAGCACGTCGTCGGGCGTGAGCTCCTGGACCGATGTCCGGCCGAGCCCGAGCAGCGCCGAGTCGATCCCACCGCGCAGGATGTCGATCACGTTCTCCACGCCGGCTTGGCCGTTGGCGGCGAGCCCCCAGAGGTACGCGCGGCCGATCATCACGGCGCGAGCCCCGAGCGCAAGCGCCTTGACGACGTCGGAGCCGCGACGCACGCCGCCGTCGAGGACGATCTCGACGTCGGCGCCGACGGCCTCGGCAATCGCGGGCAGCGCCCGGATGGGCGCCGGCGTGCCGTCGAGGTTGTTGCCGCCGTGGTTGGAGACCGAGATCGCGCTCACGCCCGCCTCGACCGCACGGAGCGCGTCGTCGACCCGGATGACGCCCTTGAGCATGAACGGGCCGTCCCACTGGCTGCGAAGCCAGGCGACGTCGTCCCAGCTGGGCGGCGGGGTTCCCATCCATTCGCCATAGGCGTCGAAGAACCCCGGACCGGTCGTACCGGCGGGCACCATGTTCGGCACCGTCAGGTCGGGCAGCTCGCCGCTGCGCACGTAGTCGAGCAGCCAGCGCGGGTGGCGCAGGCCTTCGGGGGCGAAGCGCAGCATCGTGCGCCAGTCCAGCCGCTGGGGGATCGTGGGGCTGCCCCAGTCGCGACCGTGGGAGAACGACCAGTCGAGCGTGGCGATCACGCCGACCGCTCCCGCCGCCCGGGCGCGCTCCAGCCGGCCGATCATCTGGTCGCGGCTGCCGCTCCAGTAGACCTGGAAGAACGTCTTGGGGTTGGCGGCGACGACGTCCTCGACCGGCTTGCTGGCGAAGTTGCTCAGCCCCATGGCCGTGCCTCTCGCCGCCGCGGCCCGCGCGACGGCGACCTCCCCGTCGGGATGCACCGCTTGGACCCCGGTCGGCGAGAGGATCACCGGCAGCGACAGCTCCTGTCCCATCACGGTCGTGGCGAGCGACCGTTGCGCGGCCTGGCCGGCGGTGTGGGGGGCGAAGCCGAGCTCGGCGAATGCGTTGACGTTCTCCTCCAGGGTCGTCCCCCGCTCCGACCCGGCGACCAGCGCGCCGTAGACGGACCTTGGCAGGCGGCGCTTGGCGCGTCTCTGGGCGATCGCGACGGTCTCGAACCAGCCGTTGCTCATCGCTTGACCTCGAAGCCGGCGAGCGGGCTCTCGTCGCACGCGCGGCTGGGTGGCCGCTGCACCATCGGCAGCGACGGCGCGGCGCGGCGCGGGCGCCGGCGGGAGTGGTCCACCGACGGCTTGGGCGGCAGGACGTCGGAGCGGGCGGCGAGCGCCGCCTCCCCATGGCCGAGCACGCATTCCGGGTCGGGCCCGTCGAGCGGAAGACCGGTGAAGAACTTCGCCGCCATGCAGCCACCGCGGCACGCGTCGAAGTGCTGGCAGCCCGAGCACGCGCCACCCGTCTGCGGCTGGCGGAGCTCGAGGAACAGCGCTGATTCGCGCCACACGCGGGAGAAGCCGCCTTCGTCACGGACGTTGCCGGCCAGGAAGGAGTCGTGGATCGCGAACGGGCACGCGTACACGTCGCCGACTGGGTCGATCAGGCACACGACGCGGCCCGCGCCGCACAGGTTCAGCCCGGGGAGCGCGTCGCCGTACGCGGCCAGGTGAAAGAACGAGTCGCCCGTCAGCACCTGCTCGCCGTTGGCGATCAGCCAGTCGTACAGCGTGCGCTGCTGCTCGGCGGTGGGGTGCAGCTCGTCCCACACGTCGGCGCCACGGCCGGAGGGGCGCAGGCGGGTGATGCGCAGCTGTGCGTCGAACCGGTCCGCGATCTCCTTGAACGCATCGAGCTGGCCGACGTTCTCGCGCGTCACGACGACCGACACCTTGAAGCCGCGCATCCCGGCCCCGTGCAGGAGCTCCATGGCCCGCATCGCGGTCGCGTAGGAGCCGGGCCCGCGGACGTGGTCGTTGACCTCGGCCGTCGCGCCGTCCAGGGAGATCTGCACGTCGACGTAGTCGCTGGCGGCCAGGCGCGCCGCGGCCTCGGGCGTGATGCGGCTCCCGTTGGTGGAGAACTTCACGCCGACGTGGTGGCTGGTCGCGTAGTCGAGCAGCTCCCAGAAGTCCTTGCGGACCGTCGGCTCGCCGCCGCCGATGTTCACGTAGAAGACCTGCATGCGCTCGAGCTCGTCGATGACCGCCTTGCATTCGTCGGTCGACAGCTCGCGCGGGTCGCGGCGCCCCGAGCTCGACAGACAGTGCACGCACGCGAGGTTGCAGGCGTAGGTCAGCTCCCAGGTCAGGCAGATCGGCGCGTCCAGCCCGAGCTCGAAATGGTCGACGAGCCGCATCTGGGCGGGGCTCCCGGCGGTTGTGGCGGGCGTCACGCCTGCTCCGTGCGTTCGACGATCATGTGCGTGTCGGCGAGGGTGCCGAGCGCCTGGGCGTAGCTGGGCAGCTCGGCGGCGGGTACGCCGGCGGCCCGGCATGCGTCCATCGCCGTCGCGTGGCGTCCGAGGCCCTCGACGACGCGCAGCAGCATCCGGCTCTTGAGGAACGACAGCCGGCGGGTACCGAAGTGGTAGGCCAGCGCGCCGAAGGGCTCAGGGCGCAATTGGACGGCAGGATTCAGCACCCACGGCCGCGCGAGGTCGATCGTGGACATGACGGCCTAGTAGACGCCGCACATGCCGTCGATCGAGACGTCCTCGACCAGCAGGTCGGCCTCGACCAGGGGCTCGGTCTCCATGTTCTTCTCGGCGGCGATTTCCGGCTCGTTCTCGACGGCGGCAATCGTGGTCGGATCAGCAGGCACGCGAAGCCCTCCTCATTGCGGATGGTGACCGTGCGGCCACTTTACAGCATCGAGTGCCATAAAGGAAGCGGTCCCGCGGTCGGCGTCGGCCGGCGGACGCCACGATCGACGGTCGCTGGTGTGTCAGCCAGGAGGCTCGGGAGGGTTGGCGCTGGGCGCTTCGTCGAGCGCGTCCGCATAGAGCGTCAGCCCGCGCAAGAAGGCCTTGCGCTCCGCGGCTGAGAGCTGCCTGACGGTGGTCAAGAGCGGGGCCAGAAGCTCATCCATGAGGCCAGCTACGCGGTCGCACTCGCTCGCAACGACATCGATCAGGATGCGTCGCCGATCCTCGGGATCGCGCCGGCGGTAGACGAGGCCCGCTTGCTCCAGCTCCGTCACGACTTTGCTCGCGGTGGTCAGCTCGATGCGCAGGCGGTTGGCCAGCGCGCTGACGGTGATCGGGCCCTCTTCGAGCACGTAGGCCGCAGCGCTCATATGGCGGGCGGCGATGGCTGCCCGCGGATAGTTGATCGCGCTGCGGTCCATGAACTCGCCGCGCTGGCGGCGGAAGCTCGTCGCCATGCGGAAGATCGCAGCATTCAGCTCGCGCGCCGCAGCCTCGTCCGCATCCATGCGGGCATCATACGACGCGCAAACACTTGCGTTTCCAAAACAAATCCATTAATCTGTCGAAACAGGGTTCCGCTTGGCGAACTCGTTACTCGAGCAGGAGGAGAGACAGATGGGGATTGCTCGTCGCCCGGGCGCCGGACTCATCGCCGTGCTGGCCGCCGCCGCGGTTGGCGCGCCTGCCGCGCACGCGAAGACCGAGAAGGTGTCGCTGAAGATGAAGTCCGCCCTGACCAGCACGACGCTGAAGGGGACGTTCAGCGGGTCGCCGCTGGGCCGCGGCAGTGTCCTCGGCAAGGCGAACCTGCCCTACTTCACGATCACCTTTCAGGGCCAGGGCGGGTCCGCCACGCTGCGCCTGAAGGGCGCCCCGAAGGGCGACAAGATCACTGGCTCGTGGACGTGGTTGCGTGGCACCGGGAAGTTCCGGGGCATCAAGGGCGCGGGCAAGGCCGTTGGCGCCCCGAGTGGCGACTTCACGTTCACCGGCAGGGCGCGGTACTAGCGGCGAGGACGACGCCCAGCCAGCGCACGGCATGCAGGACTTCATCGCCTACACGATCGCCGGCCTCTCGGTGGCCGGGATCTACGCGATCACGGCGAGCGGGCTGACGCTCACCTACATGACGACCGGGATCTTCAACTTCGCGCATGGCGCGACGGGGATGGTCATCGCCTTCTGCTTCTGGCAGCTGCGCGTCGCTTGGGGTGTGCCGCCGGTCGTCGCGTGGATCGTCTGCATCCTCGTGCTCGCCCCGCTCGTCGGCGTGGCGCTGGAGCGCTTCGTCATGCGTCCGCTCGAAGGCGCCTCCGAGGTCTCGCGCCTGGTCGTGACCATCTCGCTGCTGCTGTTCCTCGTGGCCTTCGCGCTCACCGCGTGGGACCCGGACACCTTCCGCTCCGTCCAGCCGCTGTTCCCCGGCCACACCTTCGACCTCGGCGTCACGCGCCTGACCTACAACGACGCGACGGTCCTGCTGATCGCCGTCCTCGTCGCGCTGGGGCTGTGGGTGCTGCTGACGCGCACGCGCGCCGGCGTCGCGATGCGGGCGACGGTCGACGACCGCTCGCTCGTCGCGCTCAACGCGGCCGATCCGAATCGCAGCGCGGCAATCGCCTGGATCGCCAGCACGATGCTGGCCGGCCTGGCCGGCGTCCTGATGGCCCCGAAGCTGTCGCTCAGCCCGCTGCCCCTGACGCTGTTGATCGTCAACGCCTATGCGGCCGCGATCATCGGCCGTCTGCGCAGCCTGCCGCTGACGTTCCTTGGCGCGCTCGTCCTCGGCCTGCTGACGAGCTACGCCGTCGGCTACGTCGACTCGCTCGGCTCGCAGCACTTGCAGGGCCTCGTCGGGACGATCCCCGTGCTGGTCCTGTTCGCCGCGCTGCTGAGGCTGCGCCCATCGGCGCTCACCGGGCACGACGCCCGGCGCGCGCGCTCGGCCGCCCAGCTCAGCTGGCGCGGCGCGATCGGGCTCGGCGTCGCGTGCGTCGCCGGCTCGGCGATGCTCGCCGCCGGGCTGTCGGCCGGCGACCTGTTCAGCTCGGCGAAGGTGTGGGGCCTGGCGATCGTCGGGCTGTCGTTCATCCCGCTCGTGGGCTACGCGGGGCGCCTGTCGCTGTGCCAGCTGACGTTCGCCGGCGTCGGTGCGGTCGTGATGGCCCACACCGCCGCCACGCTGCTCGGCCTCGTGCTGGCCGCCGCGGTCGCGGCCGTCCTGGGCGTGCTCGTGGCGCTGCCGGCGCTGCGCCTGTCGGGCATCTACATGGCGCTGGCCACCGCGGCGATCGCCGTCGCCTTCGACCGCTGGGTCTTCGTCCTGCCCGCGTTCTCCGTCTTCGGCCACGAGCTCGACCTGTTCGACGGCGGCTCGCTGACGGTCGACCGGCCCGGACTCGTGGCGGGCTCGACGGCCTTCTTCCTGTTCGGCGCGGTTGTGTTCGCGCTCGTCGCGCTGGTCGTCGTGGCGATCCGGCGCAGCCGCCTGGGCGGCCGGCTGCTGGCGATGAGCGACAGCGAGCGAGCGGCGGCGAGCCTGGGCATCGACCTGCGCCGGCACACGCTCGCCGTGTTCGCGCTGTCGGCGGCGATCGCCGGCGTCGGCGGTGCCGTCTACGGCATGGCCGTCCAGAGCACGCCGCCCGACCCGTTCAGCTTCTTCTCCGGCCTTCCACTGCTGCTGTTCATGGTCGTGATCGGCGTCGACTCGCTCGCCGCCGCCGCGCTGGCCGGGCTGTTCCTCGGCGCGCCGCTCGTGCCGAACCTGTTCCCGGGCTTCGAGCAGCTCACGTCGCTGACCGTCGGCGCGCTGGCGATCGTCGTCGGGCGCCACCCGTACGGCATCGCCGACGCGGTCCGCGCGCGCTTCGCCGTCGTGCGCCGCTCGCCGCTCGTGCTCGCCGGTGCCATCGCGATCTGCGTGGCGAGCTGGGCCCTGTGCGTCGCCGGCGCGATCTCCCAGGCCGCCTGGCTGCTGATCACGCTCGCCGTCGTCTCGCCGCTGACCGTGGCGGTCGCGCGCTGGGCCCAGGGCCGCAGCGTCGAGGTCGGTGAGGACGTGCGCCTCGGTCTCAGCCAGCCGCCGGAGCTGCTCGGCCTGACCCAGCCGGTCGCTCGCCATGACGTCGCGATCCTCGATCGGGCTCTGGGCCTGCCCCGGCGGGTGAGCGTCGATGGTTGAGGTGCGCGGGCTCACCGTGCGGTTCGACGGCCGGGTCGCCGTCGACGACGTGTCGCTCGGGCTGCGCGCCGGCGAGATCACCGGGATCATCGGCCCCAACGGCGCCGGCAAGACGACGCTCTTCAACGCGATCAGCGGCTTCCAGGCGCCCACCCTGGGAGCGGTCCTGCTCGACGGCGTCGACGTCACCCGCGAGCGGCCCAACGTCCGGGCCAGACGCGGCCTGGCGCGGACCTTCCAACGCCTGGAGCTGTTCGGCGCGCTGACCGTCCGCGAGAACCTCGCGATCGCCGCGGGCATGCGGCGCGACAGCAACCACGTCGTCGGCCGCCGCTGCGACGAGATGCTCGAACGACTCGGCCTGGCGGCGGTCGCGAACCACCTGGCCGGCACCCTCTCCACCGGCCTGGGCCGGCTCGTCGAGCTCGGCCGCGCGCTCATCGTGGAGCCGCGCGTGCTGCTGCTCGACGAGCCGGCGTCGGGGCAGGACGAGGCCGAGACAAGCGCCTACGACACGATCCTCGCGCAGGTCGCCACGGACGGCGTCGCGGTCGGCCTGGTCGAGCACGACATCGGCCTGGTCATGCGGGCCTGCCAGCACATCCACGTGCTCGACCGCGGACGGTTGATCGTCAGCGGCAGTCCGCAGGAGATCCGCGCCGACCGCGCCGTGCAGGCGGCGTATCTGGGGGACCTCGGGTGAACGCGCTCGAGCTGTGCGACGTGCGCGCGGGCTACGAGGGGCTCGAGGTCCTGCACGGCATCGATCTGCGCGTGCCCGCGGGGGCGGTGTGCGCAGTGCTCGGCCCCAACGGCGCCGGGAAGACCACGCTGCTGCGCGTCGTCTGCGGCCTGCTCGCGCCGACGAGCGGCGACGTCGTGGTCGCCGGCGAGGACGTCACCGACCTCGACGCGACCACTCGCGCGCGAGCCGGCCTCTGCGCGATCCCCGACGGGCGTGGCGTGTTCCCGCGCCTGACCGTCCGCGACAACCTGTGGATGGCGACGTTCCGCGGACGGCCGCGCGCGGAGGTCGAGGAGCGCGCCTTCGCCTGCTTCCCGACGCTGGCCGAGCGGCGCGACCAGGTCGCTGGGACGCTCTCGGGCGGCGAGCAGCAGATGGTGGCGCTCGCGCGGGCGCTCGTCACCGACCCGGGCCTCGTGCTCGTCGACGAGCTGTCGACGGGCCTGGCGCCGCTCGTGGTGGGCGAGCTCTACGAGCACATCGCGGCGCTCGCCGCGGACGGCGTGACGGTGCTCGTCGTCGAGCAGTTCGCGCACGCCGTCCTGCCGATCGCCGACCTCGCCGGCGTGCTCGTGCGGGGCCGGCTCGACGTCGGCGCTCCGGAGCAGATCGCGGACCGGCTGCACGACGCCTACCTGGGCGCCCGATTCCCAACGACGACCAACGAGGAACCGGCATGATCAGCACGCACGCGCCCGCCGACGACAGCACGCGGCGGTTGGGCGAGGAGCTCGCGGCCCTGGGGGACGCGCAGCGGCGGTGGCGCACCGGCACCGCGCTGCGGGCCAGCGTCGCGGTGGTCGTCGTCGGCATCGGCCTGGCCGTCGCCGCGTTCTTCGTCTCGCACAACACCGCCGACCCGCTCGTCCAGCGCGACGCGATCGTGCTCGCGCTCGTCGGCAACGCGGTGACGCTCGCCGGGGCGGCCGGGTTCGTGGCAGCCACGCTCATGCGCTACCTGCGCTTCTGGATGGCGCGCCTGATCCACGTCGAGCGGACGCGAGGCGAGCGATGAGGCGGACGGCGCTGACCGCGTTGGCCCTGATCGCGCTCGCGGGCTGCGGGCGCAGCGGAGCGGAAACCGAGGAGTCGTCGCCTGCGGCCACGGGGGCGACGGCCGCCGCCCCCGGCGACTTCGGCGACCTGAAAGGCGTCTGCGGGCCGGGCGACGCGCACGGCGCAACGGCCCGTGGCGTCACCGACGACACGATCCGCCTCGGCACGATGGCCGACCCGGGCAACCCGTTCGCGCCCGGGCTCAACAAGGAGTTCTTCGTCACCGCTAAGGCGTTCGAAGCGTGGTGCAACGCCGCGGGGGGCATCAACGGGCGCAAGCTCGACATCTCGCTGCGCGACTCGAAGCTGTTCGACGTCGCCGCGCGCGTGATCGACGCCTGCCAGAGCGACTTCATGCTCGTCGGCGGCGGCAACCCCGTCGACGACGTCGCCGTCAAGCCACGGCTGAAGTGCGGCCTCGCCACGATCCCAGCGTTCGAGACGTCGCCCGAGGCGATCAACGCGCCGTTGCAGGTCGCGCCGACGACCGCCGCCACGGACCTCCAGGTCGTCGGGCCCTACCGCCTGCTGGCGGCCAAGTACCCAGAGGCGATCGAGCACTACGGCGTCGGCTCGCCCGACGTACCGGCCCTGATCTCGACGACGACGCAGCAGGTGGCGGGCGCAGCGACCCAGGGCTTCCGGCTCGTCGACTTCCAGAAGACGCCCGCCCAGGTGGACGACTGGCGCCCGTACGTGCAGCGCTCGCAGAAGGCCGGCGTGCAGATGCTCTCGCCCAGCGCGACCGGCCTGCTGATGCAGCCTTACGTCCAGGCGATGAACGACATCGGCTACGCGCCCGCCGCCATGACGCTGCAGCCCTACTACTACGTGCCGCAGACCGCCGAAGCGGCCAAGGTCACCCAGTTCCCGCCCGCCTGGGTGGGGCTGTCCGTGTGGCCGCTGGAGCTCGCCGACCAGAACCCGGCGACGCGGGAGGCGATCGACCTGATCAAGGCCAGCGATCCGGACGCGGAGATCACGCTGGCCAACCTCAACTCGCTCAACGCGTTCCTGCTGTGGGCCAAGTCGGCCACCAGCTGTGGGAGCGACCTGACCGCCGCCTGCGTCCTGGAGAAGGCGGGCGGTTGGAACGACTGGACGGCCGGCGGCCTGTTCGCCCCGGTCAACACCGATCCGACCAGGAAGAAGCCCTCGGACTGCGTCGTGATGCTCAGGGTGACCCCGCAGGGCTTCACCTACGACAGGGCGATGACGCAATCCAACGACCGCATCTACAACTGCGACCCGCGCAACGTCGTGCGGGTGAAGTGAGGAAGCCATGGAAGACGCCGTGACCATCTCCGACGAGGCTCGCGCCGTGCTCGACAAGCGCGCGCAGGCCGTCTACGGAACGCTGCTGAAGGACGGCAGCCCGCACGCCGCGATCGCCGGGCTCGTCGTCGACGGCAACGAGATCGTGACCCACACCGGCCCCGCCGCGCAGCGCCTGAAGAACCTGCGACGCGACCCGCGCATCAACGTCCTGGTCGTCGACCCGGACAACCCCATGTGCTACGTCGAGGTGCGCGGCACCGCCCGCATCATCGAGGGCGACATCGAGACGATCGGTCCGATGTTCAAGGCCCAGAACGACAAGTACGGGCTGCCCCCGGCCGCGTCGAACCCGCCGCCCCACGTGAAGATCGTCCAAGTCCGCATTACGCCCAAGCGCGTCAACTACTTCTTCTTCGACCCGCGCAACATGGGTCCGAAGTCAAAGCAGGCGGCGTGATGGAGGCGCCGACGCCGCCGTCGGTCGAGGAACTCGACGGCGAGATCACCCGTGACGCCGACGGCTACCGGATCATCTTCGAACGCCTCGTGCCCCACCGCACCGAGGCAGTGTTCGCCGCGCTGACGCAGCCGCGGCGCTTGGCGCTTTGGGAGCATCCAGTGGAGTACTACCCGGACTTGCGTGAGGGGGCGACGATCTTTGCCCATCTCAACCCGCAGGTCGGGGCGTTCGCTCTGGGTGTGATCACGCAACTCGAGCCGCCGCACCACTTCGCGTTCCGCTGGACGACGAACCACCGGATGCTGCCGCCCGACTTCACCATGTCCTTCGCGGTGTCGGCGGCCGGGGAAGGCGCGAGCACCGTCCGGCTAGTGGTCGGCCCGTTCGGGGAGGGCTACCAGATCGTCGCCCTGATGGCCTCGATCCATATCCACCTCGACCACCTCGAGGAGGCAGTCGTGGCGGAGGAAGGCGATCTGCCCGTCGAGCCGTGGCCGCCGGTGAGCGTTGTTACGCGCGATGGGCGCATGCGGCCGATGGCGATGCTCTACGACGACAAGATCCGCCCCGCCCACCCGGACCTGCCGCCCCTGCACCGTGGCTAGTTGACCTCCAGCGGGGGTCAGCTGAGGGGCCTCACCCCTTGCGACATCGATGAACCAGCGAGCATCCATCCCGGCGTCGCCATCTGGCCCGCCGTGCTCGCCGTCGCCGATGAGCAAGAAGCGACGCTGCGGGACATCCTCGACGCCGGTGTCGCGGCGTACGACGCGATCACCGCGCTGGGAGACCAGCTCGACCCCGCCGTCACCTACTCGCGCGGATTTCACCATTTCCGGCCCACTGGGGCGGCGAGATCGTGATCACCACGGCCGACGGCGCCACCCTGACCCGCGGGGTCACCGAGGCAGCCGGCTCCCCTGGACGACCGCTGGACCGAGCAGGCTTGATCGGCAAGGCGCAAGCCTTGATCGGGCGCCGACGAGGCCGACGCGCTCGCGGAGGCCTGCTTCGACGCACCGCTGGACGCCTCGCTGGTTCGCCCGACGCCGATCGTTCACCGCGATGGCTGACGCCTTCACCCGCCGGCCGCGGCAGCTGCGACGATCAGCAGCGACGAGCGGTCAGGCCTGCCGCTCGCGCAAGAGCCGCAGTTGCTCGGCAAGGTGCGCTGAGAGCGCGACGACCGCATCATCGGGATGACCGTCAGCCAGCGCGCAGGCGATCACGCGGTGCTCGTCGACGATCTGACGAAGCCGCTCGTCGCTTCGAGCGAGCGCGGCGAGTCCCATCCGGGCCTGACGGTCGCGCAGCGAGTCATAGAGCTGCAGCAGGATCGGGTTGCCCGCCGCCTCGACGAACAGGCGGTGGAACTCGCGGTCGGCCTCGACGAAGGCGGACAGATCACCCGCAGCGACGTGGCCCTCCTGTGCGTCGATGCTCGCGAGCAGCGCCGCGCCGAGGCCGGGCGTGTCCCGTGCTGCCCGCTCGAGCGCGAACGACTCGATCAGGACCCGCGTCTCCATCACGTACGTGACCTCGGCGGGCGACACCGGCACGACGAGCGCCCCGCGCTTCGGGTAGAGGCGCAGCAGGCCCTCGGCCTCGAGGAGCAGGAAGGCCTCGCGCACGGGCGTGCGGCTGAGCCCGAGTTGCCCGGCGACGTCGCCCTCGCTGATCAGCTCCCCGCCGGCGAAGCGCCCGTCGAGGATTCCCTGCTTGGCGAAGGCGTAGGCGGTGGCGGTTGCCGACATGTTGCATCTATAACCGATCCTTGACAGCGATCGGTCGGTGTGGGAGAACAGCATAGATGCAAGTCGCGTCTAAGACGGTCCTGGACGATCTTGCCGCGCTTGGGCTGGGCCGGCGGCTGCTGACGTCGCCCGCCGAGATGGCGGCCTACGGGTCGGACGCGCTGACCGCGTTCCATCAGCGCCCGCTGGCCGTCGTGGTGGTCGAGTCGGCCGACGAGGTGGTGCGGGTGGTGCGTGTCTGCCACCGCCACGGGACGCCGTTCGTGGCGCGCGGCAGCGGGACGTCGCTGTCGGGCGGGTCGCTGCCGCTGGCCGGCGGCGTCGTGATCGCGCTCAACCGGCTCGACCGCGTGCTGTCGGTCGATCCCGACGGGCGGACCGCGGTCGTCGAGCCGGGCTGCATCAACCTGCGTATCTCGGCGGCCGCCGCGCCGCACGGGCTGGCCTACGCGCCGGACCCGTCGAGCCAGTCGGTGTGCACGATCGGCGGCAACGTCGCGTTCAACTCCGGCGGGGCGCACTGCCTGCGCTACGGGATGACGGCCAACCACGTGCTCGGCATCCGGGCGGTGCTGCCCGACGGGGAGCTGGTCGAGCTGGGCGGCGCGTCGACGGAGCCGGTGGGGCCGGATTGGACGGGCATGTTCTGCGGGTCGGAGGGGCTGTTCGGGATCGCGCTCGAGGTCACGGTGCGGCTGGTGCCGGTGGCCGAGGCGGTCCACACCGCGCTGGCGGTCTACGAAAGCCTGGAGGCGGCGGGTGACGCGGTCGCCGAGATCATCGCGGCGGGGATGCTCCCGGTGGCGATGGAGATCATGGACGCGCTGGCGATCGAGGCCGCGGAGGCGTCGGTCAAACCGGGCTACCCGAAGGGCGCGGCGCTGCTGATCGTCGAGCTGGAGGGCGAGCGCGACGTGGTCGACGCCGACGTGCCCGTGCTGCGGGCGCTGTTGGACGCATCGGGGGCGAGCGAGGTCTCGGTCACCGAGGATCCCGACGAGCGGGCGCTGATCTGGAAGGGGCGCAAGAGCGCCTTCTCGGCCGTCGGCTGGCTGTCGCCCGACTACATCGTCCAGGACGGCGTGGTCCCGCGCACCCGGCTGGGCGAGGCGCTGGCCGAGATCGCGCGGCTGTCGCAGGAGACCGGGATCCGCGTGGCCAACGTGTTCCACGCCGGCGACGGGAACCTGCACCCGCTGATCCTGTTCGACGGCGGCCAGGACGGTGCGCTGGAGCGGGCGGAGGCGCTGGCCGGGGAGATCCTCGCGTTGTGCGTGCGGTTGGGCGGGTCGATCACGGGCGAGCACGGGGTCGGCGTCGAGAAGCTCGCCTACCTGTCGCTGATGTTCGCGCCCGAGGATCTCGAGCTGTTCCATCGGGTGCGCGCGTCGGTCGATCCGGCCGAGCTGGCCAATCGCGGGAAGATGCTCGCGCCGGTGGCGGCATGAGCACGCGGACGATCAGCGATGCCGACGAGCTGGCCGAGGCGGTCGCCGCGGCGCCGCGGGTGCTCCCGATCGCGGGCGGCACGAAGCCCGCGCTGAGCACGCCGCCGGGCGACGCGACGCCGCTGGACGTCTCGGGGCTGCGCGGCATCGTCGACTACGACCCGGCCGAGCTGACCTTCACCGCGCGGCCGGGCACGCCGCTGCAGGAGATCGCCGCGACGCTGGCCGGGCACGGCCAGTACCTGCCGTTCGATCCGCCGCTGGTCGATGCGGGCGCGACGCTCGGCGGCACGGTCGCCGCGGGCGTGGCCGGGCCGGGCGCCTACCGCTACGGCGGGGTGCGTGACTTCGTGCTCGGCGTGCGGTTCGTCGACGGGACCGGGCGCCTCGTGCATGCGGGCGGGCGCGTGGTCAAGAACGCCGCCGGGTTCGACATCCCCAAGTTGCTGGTCGGGTCGATGGGCCGTCTCGGCGTCCTCGCCGAGGTCACGATCAAGGTGCTGCCTGCGCCCGAGGCGACGGCGACCGTCGCCTTCGCGCCGCCGACGATCGCCGACGCGCTGGCCGCCATCGCGACGGTCGGCCGCGGCCCGCTGGAGGCCGACGCGGTCGACCTCGACGCCGACGGCCGGCTGCTCGTGCGCCTGGCGGGGCGCGCCGGCCCGCTCGAGGCGCGCGTCGAACGGCTGCGGGGCGTCGTCGGGCTGCCCGGCGAGCCGGTCGACGAGACCGTCTGGGACGCCGCGCGCGACCTGACCTGGGCCCCGGCCGACAGCGCGATCGTGCGCGTCGGGCTGACCACCGCCGCCGTGCCCGCGCTGGACGCCGCGCTGGACGGCGCGCCCCGGCGCCTGTCGATCGGCGCCAACGTCGCCTGGGTCGCCTGGCCCGCGGACCGGCCGATCGGGGCGCTGGGTGACGCGCTGGCGGAGCTGGGCCTCACCGGCATGCGCGTGCGTGGCGGCGACGGCCGGCTCCTGCTCGGCGCCCGTCGCGGCGGCGCGTTCGCCGCGCGCGTCCGGGCGGCCCTGGACCCCGACGGCCGCTTCCCGGAGGACTGACGTGCACAACGTGATCCCGATCGACGAGCTCGGGCCGCAGGGGCCGAGCATGGGCGCCGCGGTCGACGCGTGCGTGCATTGCGGCTTCTGCTTGCCCACGTGTCCGACGTACGTGGCCCTCGGCGAGGAGATGGACTCCCCGCGCGGACGCATCTTCCTGATGAAGGAGGTGCTCGAGGGCACGATGGAGCTCGAGGTCGCGCTGCCGTTCATCGACAACTGCCTCGGCTGCCAGGCCTGCCAGACCGCGTGCCCGTCGGGCGTCGAGTACGGCGGCCTGATCACGCCGTTCCGCGGCTGGGCCGAGACGCGCCGCAAGCGCCCGCCGATGCGCAAGCTCGAGCGCACGATGCTGCTGCAGACGCTGCCGCACCCCAAGCGCTTCCGCGCCGCCGCGCGCGCGGGCAAGCTGGCCAAGCCGCTGGCCGGCCGGCTGCCCGAGGCGATGGGCTCGATGCTGCGGCTCCTGCCCGACGAGCTGCCCGCGCCGCAGCCGCTGCCGGAGGTCCATCCCGCGCAGGGCGAGCGCCGCACGCGCGTCGCGCTGCTGGCCGGCTGCGCCCAGCAGGTGCTCGATCCCGACATCGGCTGGGCCACGCTGCGCGTGCTCGCGCGCAACGGCGTCGAGACGGTGATCCCGCCGGCACAGCGCTGCTGCGGCTCGCTGGCCGCGCACACCGGCGCCCAGGACGCCGCGCGCGCCACCGCGCGCCACAACCTGACCGCGTTCGACCTCGACGTCGACGCCGTCATCACCACGGCCGCCGGGTGCGGCTCGGGCATGCGCGAGTACGGGCTGCTGTTCGCCGGGATGCCCGAGGAGGAGGCGGCGCGCAAGCTCGCCGACCGCGTCGTCGACGTCACCGTGTTCCTGGCCGCGCTCGGGCTGCGCGAAGCGCCGGCGCTGGACGCCGAGCTCGCCGTCGCCTACCAGGACGCCTGCCACCTGGCCCACGCCCAGGGCGTGCGCCGCGAGCCGCGCGACCTGCTGCGCGCGATCGACGGCGTCCGCCTCGTCGAGCCGGCCGAGTGGGAGCTGTGCTGCGGCTCGGCCGGCACCTACAACGTCGAGCGCCCCGACGTCGCCGCCCGCCTGGGCGAGCGCAAGGCACGCAACCTGCTGGCCACCGAAGCGGACGTCGTCGTCTCGGCCAACATCGGCTGCATGACCCAGCTGCGCACGCATCTGTCCGCGCTCGACCGGCCGCTTCCCGTGCTGCACACCATGCAGTTCCTCGACCGCGCCTACGCCGGAGTGACGTGATGACCGCCACCGCCGGCGACGCGACGCTCGACGATCGCGCGCGCTCGGCGGCCACTGCGCTGCCCTACGGCCGCTGCTCGTCACTGCTGCGTTCTTGGATCCTGCGTGGGATCGGAGTACCTGGGAGGGCAACCGTGAGCGATGGCCTCCGGGCGCAGTTCGTAGTGCCAAGGCTCGTTGTCGTAGATCTGGCACAGCGCGTACGCGGCGCCGTGTGCGGACAGCCACTGCGTGGCAGCGGCGGGTCCGATGTCGACCGCGTCCCCAGACACGTGAGCAGACGTGGTGGCGGTGGCCACCCATCGGGCCGCCTCCTCTCTTGAGCCGTACTTCGAGACCGCCTCACGGAGGAGTCGTTCCTGGTACGCCGAGGAACGCCAGCCGCTGTTGACGACGAACCTGACGCCGTCGTCTGCGGCATCCGTCGCAGCCTGGCGCAGGGCGCCGAGCAGCGCCGAATCGAGCTTGGCGACGCCCGGAACCTCGTCATCGAAGACCGTCGTGCCGTCGGGGACGGAACCGTCAGCCTCGCCGAGCGCACCATGGTGCCCACCGGGAAGACCACGGTGCTCGCTGCGAGGGACGCCGATGGGTGATGCGGCCCCCGAAGACGCCGGCGAGGACGAGGACCCCGGCAACTGGTGGCCGAGGGCTGCGGCGATCGCCCCGAGAACGACGAGCAGGACGGCCACGCGCATCCTGCGAATCCGAATCCGGCGGGGCGCTGTTCGTGCTCGCTCGCTGTAGGTCACGCCGCCAGTCAAGGCAGCGTGGCGTTGCCAGCACGTATGCGATTTTCGATACGCCGACGATACGCGCCCGGCGCCGCCGGCTCTACGGCGCCTTGTCGGCGCCAGCGATCACGATCACTGTCGCGTCCGCGGCGAGGGCGCGGCTGTTGGTGGTCACCGGCTCACGCCGGCTGATTCCGACCGTCCGGCTGACTGCCTTCGCCTCGGCCTGGTGTCCCGGCGCGTACTGGACGACCGACTCGGCGAGCTGTTGGTCGGAGAAGTTGTTGATCATGCCCTTCGTGAAGCCGGCGGCGGCGATCTGGTCGCGCAGCATGGCCGCCAGACCGGGAACCGTCGTGCCGTTGAGGACGGCGACGGTGACGTTGCCGGGGTCGACCGCGACGCCGTTGCGACTCGGATCGTTGGGCAAGCCGTGGTCGTTGTTCGCCTGCGCGTTGCGGGAGTTGTCACCGCCGTCGTCGCCGGTGAGCTGGGTGACGCCGTAGGTGGCCGCGCCGCCGAGGACGAGCAGGCCGACGAGGGCGACCGCGACAGAGCGCGTGCCGATCCGGCTGGACCAGGGCTGGGAGCGCCGCGGCGGGATGATCACGGTCTGCGGCTGGGCCGGCGGCGGCACGCCCGCGCCCGGCACGGCGGTTACGCCGAGCCCCGAGCGCTCGGGTGCTCGACCGGCCCACTCGCGCAGGCGCTTGACGTCGCGCGCGTGCGAGAGATGGAGGGCCGAGAGCACGACCAGGCCCACGACCGCGGCCAACCCCGCGGCAGCGCCGATCTCCTGGACTATCTCCAGCAAAGCTCGACCTGGAGAACGACGGACGGCGCGCGTCGCTGGCCCGTCGTGGTTCCGCGGTTTCGTCGCATTCGAGCGTGCGCGTGATGATCCGGCTCAGGCCCGAGCTGTTCCGCGGCCGCCTCGGCGCCGGGGATGAGCGATGGTGCGCCCTCGGCCTCCCCGTACGCGCGCACCACGTCCTCGAGTCGCACCACGCGGCTGCCCTTGACCAGCGTCGGCGTCGGCACCCACCGCGTACCCCAGCACGGGACACGCGCTGAGCGACGCCATGTCTCGGACCCGAGGGTCGTCGACGTTCACGACCGCGAGACCCGATGCCGGCAAGGCGGCCACCAGCTCGCCCTTGGCGCGGGCCACGCCGTCGAGGTCACCCAGATACTCCACGTGCGCCGTGTCGACGCTGGTCACGACGCCGACGTCGGGACGTGCGACCTCGGCCAGCCGCTCGATGTCCCCCACCCGCCGGACCCCCATCTGGTCTTGCCCACCGACCCTGTGATGCCGATCGCATCGGGCCCGACCAGCTCACCGCCCAGATGGGCCGTGAGCTCAGCTGCCGAGAAGCGCATGGGTCACCTAGCGGATCGGAAAGTCGAAATAGGTGTCTGG
Source organism: uncultured Solirubrobacteraceae bacterium (assembly GCA_964422645.1). Lineage (GTDB taxonomy): Bacteria > Actinomycetota > Thermoleophilia > Solirubrobacterales > Solirubrobacteraceae > Capillimicrobium. The sequence continues at coordinate 312,312 of CAYRCB010000005.1, forward strand.
ATACGGTTCGTCCTTGAGCGTGTAGTGCCACCACTCGCGGGCGTAGGAGTCAAAGCCACAGGCGGTCATGATCGAGTGCAGGTACCGACGGTTCGCCGCTTCGACCTCCGTGATCCCTGGGGCGCCGTGATGCGAGACCGGATCCATCAGGTCATAGTCCCCGCCCATCAGGGCAAGCTCACCGGTGGCCAAGTGATAGAGCGTCAGGTCGACGGTGCTGCCGCGGCTGTGACCCGACTTGGCGGCGACATATCCGTGCGCGAGCATCTCGGCCCTGTCGATGTTCGGGTAGTGCCGGAGCTTCGTCCGGCCGTCCTCTGGCTGCTCGGCCCAGCGCAAGAAGCAATCGACGGCGCGCTGCGGGCGATAACCGTCCCACAGCAGCAGGCCGAAGCCCATGGAGGCGGCGGCTTCTCGAGCGCGTTCCAGGGCTGCGCACAACGCGATCGTGCCGACGATGCGATTCACCCCATATCCGTCCACCGGCTTGCCGGTGAAGTTGTCCCAGGTCGCGTACTTGGCGTCCCACCGCATCCCGGGCACGCGCTCGTCGACGAACGCGAAGTCGTCCTTCATCGTCGCGCCCCCGCCAGCGTCAACGACACGATCCGATCGATCACGTCCGCAAAGGGCAGTCCTGCCGCGGCCATCATCCTCGGATAGCGGCTGTAGGACGTCATCCCGGGCAACGTGTTGACCTCGTTGAGGACGACCTGTCCATCGTCGGTGAGGAACATGTCCACCCGCGAGAGCCCGCTGCATCCCAAGGCGCGATAGATGGCCTTGGCGGTCTCCTGCACCAGCGACCGTGCGTCCGCCGAGATGTTCGCGGGGACGATCACCGTCGCGTTGTCGGAGCCCCGTTCGGGCTCGCGTTCCTGATGGATCCTGAAGAAGCCATCGGACAGGGCGATCTGGTCGACCTCGCCGGCGAACAGGTCCAGGCCGTTCCCGTGGATCGCACATCCGACCTCGCTGCCGACGACGGCTTCTTCGATCACGACCTTCGAGTCGTAGTGCCGTGCGGTCCGCACCGCGCTCGGGAGCTCTTCTCGGCGGGAGACCTTGGTGACGCCGAAGGACGACCCCGAACGGGCCGGCTTCACGAAGACGGGATAGGTGAGCTGGTCGGCATCGATGTCTTCGTTCGGCGTGACGGTCCAGAAGTTCGGCGTGGCGATGCCCGCGCTCCTGGCCACGATGTACGCGAGGGACTTGTCCATGCACAGGGCAGAGCTCTGGACATCGCAGCCGGCGTAGGGGATGCCGGAGAGCTCCAGCAAGCCTTGGATCGCCCCGTCCTCGCCGAACTTGCCGTGCAGCACGGGCAGCACCAGGTCCAGGCTGACGATCTCGTATCGGGCGGGCGCGCCCTTCTCCAGGACCAGCAGTCCGGGGATGCTTCGATCCGGTGAGAGAACGGCCGGACGGGCGGTGCCGTTCTCCCAATCCGCGTTAGGGCCGTCGCACAGCTTCCACGCGCCGCTCTTCGTGATCCCGATGTAGAACGGCTCGTACTTCTCGGCATCGAGGTGCTTCGCGACCTCTCGCGCCGACTTGACGGAGATGGGGTGTTCTTCGCCACTTCCCCCGAAGATGACGCCGACCTTCAACCTATGCATGCTGGCGCTCCGTCCTGTACTTCAGGCAGTTGGCCACCGTGTGCTCGACCATGTCGCTCAGTGCGTGGTCGGTGTAGTACGCGGTGTGCGGACTGACGAACACGTTCGGCAACTCCTGCAACCGCAGCAGCAACCTGCTCTCGATGGGTTTGCCTCTGCAGTCGGCGTAGAAGATCCCTTCCTCGCCTTCGAGGACATCCAGCGCCGCTCCGCCCAGCCTGCCGCTTTCCAAGGCTGCGACGAGGGCCTCGGTATCGAGCAGCGCACCGCGTCCGGTGTTGATGACGAACGCACCGTGCCGCATCTGCTGGATACGCGCACGATCGAGCAGATGGTGCGTCTCAGCGCTGAGCGGCGTGTGGAGCGTCACGATGTCGCTCCGCCGCAGCAACTCGCCGAGCGGAACGTAGTCGGCCGCGGCCGTGGGGCAACGGTCATGGGCCAAGACTCGGCAGCCGAAGCCCTGCAGCCTCTCGATGACCGCGGCACCGATGCGACCTGTCCCGATCACCCCGACGGTCAGATCGCGGAGCTCCTTCCCGCGTACGTCATGCAATCGGTAGTCATGAACGTCGGCACGCCTGATGACGGACTTGGCATGCCGGACCGCCATCAGCATCAGCATCAGCGTGTAGTCAGCCACGCTGTCGGGCGAGTAGGCGACGGTTTCGACGGAGATGCCCACGCTCTCCGCGTAGGTCACGTCGATGTGGTCGTATCCGACGCTTCGTGTGGAGATGTACGTTACGCCGACTTCGCTGAGCGTAAGCAGCGTGGAGTTCGTGACGTGCGTCTTGTGACCGATGCTGATGCATCGGTTTCCGCGTGCCAGTCCGATGTTGGCTTCAGAGACCGCTGCGTCGGTGATCGTTGGCACGACGCCAAGGCGAGGCGCCATCGCTCGGAACAAGGCGGCCTCGTCCTGTCCGCACCCATAGATCGTGATCCCCATGGTTGGGACGGCCGAGGAGGACGAGAACGCCAGCGATCGGCTGCGGCCGCCCGCGGTGCGTGCTGGTTCGCTGCGGATCATGTCTTCATGCAAGGCAGCGGGGTGTTGCCAGCGCGTATGCGGTTTTCGATATGCGGACGATATGCGCCGGCTCGTAGCATCCGAGCATGCGCGTGCTGATCGTCGAGGACGAGCCTTACATGGCGGAAGCCATCCGCGATGGCCTGCGCCTGGAAGCGATCGCCGCAGACATCGCCGGCGACGGCGACACCGCTCTGGAGCTGCTGAGCGTCAACGCCTACGACATCGCCGTCCTCGACCGAGACATCCCCGGGCCCTCCGGTGACGAGATCGCCAGACGCATCGTCGCCTCCGGCAGCGGCATGCCGATCCTCATGCTCACCGCCGCCGACCGCCTCGACGACAAGGCCACCGGGTTCGAGCTCGGCGCCGACGACTACCTGACCAAGCCCTTCGAGCTCCAAGAGCTCGTCCTCAGGCTCAGGGCACTCGACCGCAGGCGCGCCCACCACAGGCCGCCCGTGCGAGAGATCGCCGGTCTGCGGCTGGACCCGTTCCGCCGCGAGGTCTACCGCGACGGCCGCTACATCGCGCTGACCCGCAAGCAGTTCGCCGTGCTCGAAGTGCTCGTCGGCGCCGAGGGCGGTGTCGTCAGCGCCGAAGAGCTCCTGGAGCGGGCGTGGGATCAGAACGCCGACCCGTTCACCAACGCCGTGCGCATCACGGTCTCGGCCCTGCGCAAGCGCCTCGGCGAACCCTGGATCATCGCCACGGTGACCGGTACCGGGTACCGCATCGACACGCAACAAGGCACCGGGCGCGAAGCAGGAGACCGTGGATAGGGCCCCCGGCTTGAGCGTTCGCCTCAAGCTCACCCTCAGCTACGCCGGGTTCCTCATGCTCGCCGGTGCCGTGCTGCTCACCGCCGGGTACTTCTCCCTTTCGCGGAGTGCGCATCCCGGCGTCATCTTCATCGTCCGCAGCCACGCCGACCTCCTGCACAACTTCGCTCCGATTGCGGCCGTGGTGATGGCGTTCCTGCTGACGTTCGGTCTGCTGGGAGGGTGGTTTCTCGCAGGCCGGATGCTCGCCCCGCTGGCTCGCATCACCGACGCCACACGCACGGCCGCGACCGGATCGCTCTCCCATCGGATCCAGCTGCCGGGCCGCAACGACGAGTTCCGCGAGCTCGCCGACGCCTTCGATGCCATGCTCGCGCGGCTCGAAGCACACGTCGACGAACAGCAGCGATTCGCCGCCAACGCCTCCCACGAGCTGCGCACCCCGCTGGCGGTCACGCAGACCCTGCTCGACGTCGCCCGCAAGGATCCAAGCCGCGACAACGGCGAGCTCGTCGAGCGCCTCCACACGGTCAACACCCGAGCGATCGACCTCACCGAAGCACTGCTCCTGCTCAGCCGCGCCGACCAGCGGTCCTTCGTCCGAGAACACGCCGACCTCTCCCTCATCGCCGAAGAAGCCACCGAAACGCTCCTCCCCCTCGCGGAGCAACGCGGCGTCACCATCGAGACCTCCGGCGACGCGACCCCGATCATCGGCTCGCCCGCGCTCCTCCTGCAGATGGCGACGAACCTCGTGCACAACGCGATCGTCCACAACCTGCCCGAACACGGCACCGTGTGGGTCACGACCAGCGCTCACCCCAAGGCTGTGGGGCTGACCGTCGAGAACACCGGCGAGCAGCTCACCCCACAGTTGGTCGCCACGCTTGACGAGCCGTTTCAGCGCGGCAGCCGACGCATACGCACCGACCACGCAGGCGTCGGCCTCGGCCTGGCCATCGTCAAGAGCATCGCCCAAGCACACGACGGGGCCCTGACCCTCACCCCCCGGGCCGCCGGCGGCCTCTGCGTCACGGTGCAGCTCCCCGCCGCGCCACCGCACACCGGCAGCTGACGATCAGGGGAAGCGCCGCACGCCGGCTTCGCCACCGTCTTGGCCGCGGTCGAGTCCTGGGGCCGCACCCGGGGCGGCCGACTCCGGGAGTTCAACCGCGATGAGCTTCGCCGTGGTTCTCGGTCTGTATCCACAACCGATCAACTGCGCTCGAAGGAGAGCATCATGGCCGCTACCTACACCTTCGACGTCTTTTCCAGCCTCGACGGCTACGGCGCCGCCGGCGGCAACTGGACCGGCTACTGGGGCAAGCAAGGCCCCGAGCTGCTCGACCACCGCCTCGCCCTGTACGGCCAGGAGCAGCGGATGGTCTTCGGAGCCAACACGTACCGGGCGTTCGCGCGGATGCTCGCCGCGAGCACCGAGGAATCCGAAGTGCGTGACCCATGGGTCACCCGGATGAGGAGCCTGCCGGCAACGGTCGTGTCGACCACCCTGGAAGGACCCCTCGACTGGCCGAACGCGACCGTCGTGAGCGGCGACGCCGTCGATGTCGTCGCCCGGCTCAAGGAGGAGTCCGAGGTGCCATTGCGCTCGCACGGCAGCCTGTCGATGAACCGGGCGCTGATGGCCGCCGGTCTGATCGACCTCGTCCAGGTGACGCTCTTCCCGGTGATCACCGGTCAGAGCGGGCTGGACCCGATCTTTCAGGGTGCGGCCGACTTCGACCTCGAGCTGATCGAGCACCGTACGCTCGACCGCCACATCCAAGAGCTCAGCTACCGACCGACCCTGCACGTCTGAGTCCGTCCACGCACCCCGACCCGTCAAGCTGGGTTCCTGATCTACCGGGTCTCGTGGCGTCGATGGCCGTCCACGCCGTCGACGAACGCGCTAGACGTCCCACTCCAGGTCGAGGCGCCGCAGGCCCGAGACGGAGAGCGACGGAATGCGCTCGTGAGGTTCGACGCCGCCCGCGAAGCGCACGTTGGGCATCCGCCGAATCAGTTCGGGTATCGCGATGTTGGCCTGCAGTCGGGCCAGCGGTGCGCCGATGCAGAAGTGCTCGCCGATGCCGAACGCGACGTGGCGCTTGAGGCCCTCGCGGTGGATGTCGTATCGGTCGGGATCCTCCCAGGCGCGGTCGTCGCGGTTGGCCGACGAGAACATGAGCTGGACGTACTCGCCTGCCGGGATGGTCGTGCCGCCGATCTCCACGTCTTCGGTGGTGCGGCGGAAGAAGCCCTTGGTCGGCCCGGAGTGGCGCAGCGTCTCCTCGATCGCGCTCTCGGCCAGAGCCGGGTTGCCGCGGACTTCGGCGATCTGGCCGGTCTTGATGAGCAGGTGCATCGTCGACGCGATCAGGTGCCGGGTGGTCTCGTGGCCGGCGACGATGAACTGGGACATCATGCTGAGGATCTCGTCGTCGGTCAGCATGGGCTCGTCGCCGTCTTGCGCGGTGACGAGGTCGGTCATGAAATCGGCCTCTCGCGGGTTGGCGCGGCGATCCGCGACGAGCTGCAGCAGCCAGTCGCTGAACTCGCGGGCGTCGTGGCATGCCGCGAGCGTCTCGTCGGGTGGCAGCATCATCGTCCCGACGGTGACCATCATGGCGTCGCCCCAGGCCATGATGCGGTCGACGCGTTCGCGCGGCACCTCGAGGATGTCGGCGAACATCGCGGCCGGCAGTGGCCCGCTGAACTCGCTGATGAGCTCGCAGTGGCCGCGATCGACGAACCGAGCCAGGAGCTCTTCGATGTGCTCCTCGACCGCCGGCTGCATGGCCGCGATCCGCGAACGCGTGAACGACTGGTTGGCCAGCTTGCGGACACGCTTGTGCGGTGGCGGGTCCGAGTTGATCAGCGACGGGATCAGCGGCGGCACGCCGTCGGGGAACAGCGCGATGCCCTCCTCGGGCAGGTTGGCCTGCCGGAAGGCGTTGGAGCTGAACCGCTTCGTGTCGCGCGCGGCGGCGAGCACGTCGTCGTAGCGGCTGATGATCCACATCTGGGTCTGCGGACAGAAGAAGACCGGCGTCTCGTCGCGCATCGGCTTGATCGCGCCGAGCGGGTCGTTGAGGCCGTCGGGGCTGTACGGCTGGTAGTCGTGGCGCACCGGGCAGCGGTTGACCTGCTGCTCGTCGTGCTGGGTCTCGGCCGCCATGCGGTTGCTCCTCTCCTTCAGACCGCTACGGAGCCGGACCGTAGGTCGACGTCGGACCGCCGTCAACTAAAAGTAAGAGGAGCACTACGTTCGGTCTCTGGCCTGAATTGTCCCTTTTGCGGGGGATTCACTACGCCTCAAAACCGAAGACCGTCTCCGGTCTTGTACCATGTTGGGGATGGCGCTGGTCACGCATCCACCGAAGCAGAAGCGCACCCGCGATGCGCTCGAACGCATCATCCGCGCCGGGCTCAAGATCCTCTCGACCTCGGGCTGGGACGGGTTCACCATCGGAGCGGTCGCGGCGCGAGCCGGAGTCGGCAGTTCGGCGATCTACCGGCGCTTCAAGGACAAGGACGCGCTGCTCTTGGCGCTCCATCGCCGCTTCGAGGACGACTTCCTCGCGTCGTGGCGTCCTGCCTATCGGGCGCTTTCGCGCGCGGACCTCGAGCTCGAGCCGCTCGTGCGCGGGTTCGTCGCAGAGATGGCCGCCGCGTTCCAGCACCACGAGAAGCTGCTACGCGTGTTCGTGATCCGCGCGGCCGTCGATCCTCGCATCGCCGACGCCGGAGATCGTTCGGTGGCGGCAATGGCATTGGAGTTCGAGGAGTCGCTGCTGGCGCATCGCGACCAGTTCGCCTGCCCGAATCCCGAGGTGGCGGTGGCAGTCTGCTTCCAGTCGGCGCTCGACTCCTTCCTCCGTCTCGTTCTCTTCGGGCGCCAGGCTCACCCGGAGCTCGGCTGGGACCGCCTGACCGACGAGCTGAGCGCTATGAGCCTCTCGTACCTGCTCTCCGAGCGCCCGAGGCCAGTCAACGTGCGAGGTTGCGAGCGCGAGTGCTGACACGCACTGCTCGCGGCCTATGCGCGGTCGCTGAGCACCACATCCTGACCAACCCGATGACGCCTCGCCCAGTCCTCAGCCCATGCGGCGATCGGTTGGTCCCACAGGTAGACGTTGGCGAGCTCGTAGATGACCGGCTGCTCGGCCGTGTCACGGACCCGAGCGCGACCTGCGATGACGTCGCCAAGTTGGATGACGCCATCGGGATCGGCCGCGGGCCGTGGACCCGCCGGCGTGACGAACCCGAACGCCACCAGCGTTGGTCGGTTCGTCGTGGGCACGACGAACGTCGCGCGCTCTCGTAGGGCCGGCGGCGTTGCCTGCGTCATGCTGATCGCCAATGCACCGGGTCTGATCCAATCAGCGTCAAAGGCTGGGGTGCCGCCCGCCAGCCGGCCGGTGGCGGTCACGACGTCGGCGCGGCGAACGGCCTCTTCAGCCGTGTCGCAAGCCCGTACCTCAATGCCCAGCACCGCCGATTGCTCAGCGGCGAACGCGTTGCGGTTCGCGGGCGTCGGGCTCCAGACCAGCACCTCTTCGATCGAGGGCACGGCACGGCAGATCATCCGTGCGTGGCCCCGCGCCTGCGTGCTGCTGCCAAGGATGCCGAGCACTCGTGCGCCGTCGGGCGAGAGGTGGCGCGCCCCCACGGCGGCCGGAACCGACGTCCGCAAAGGATTGATGTCGTCGCTGGCGATGATCGACTCCAGGGCGCCGGTCACCGGGTGAAACCGCAAGATGACGTTGCGATCCTCCGGGTCATCACCCGGCGTCTGCCATGGGAAGACCCGCAGGGTCGGCGCGCCGCCTGGGGCGCTGCATCCCATGACCTTGAACGCTTCGCCGGTCTCCAGCGGCAGATCGGAGAACAACGCGTGCCCCGCAGCCCCCTCATGGCGTTCCACGAGGGATCGCTCGACGGCGTCGAGCACGCGATCGACCTCCTCGTCAGAACGCAGCAGGTCGCGGAGGTCAGCTTGCGATACGACGAGAGGCATCGGTCCTCCACCGTTCATCCCACAGCGACACACCACGCATCAGCCCGAACTCTCCTCCCAACCGACGGCATCTCTACAGATAGAACATCGTTCTGCCGAGCCGGATAGTAGCGATCAGACGGCGATGAGGTGGGAGAGACGCCCGGCCGAGCGCCGATTCCACACCCGCGCTCGACAGCGCTCGATCGCCCCACGCCCCCAGGCTGGTATGTTCCTACAGCTAGAACTTCGTTCTGTCATCCGACACTTCGTACGCGGGGAGGAGAGATCGTGTGCCTGGTTCCTGGGATCGCCGATGGACGGCTTCTCATCGACGAGACCTTCGTCAAGGCGGAGCACGCAACCGGGGCTGCTTGCCTGTGCGCTGCGTGCGCGCCCGAGACAGGGCGGCGAGGCCTGCCACGCCGGTCGCTGTTCACGGGCGCCCTGACGGTGGCCGGCGGCGCACTGCTGCTGGGTGCGGCGGGCATCGTCCCAGCGGCTGCGGAAGCGACGACCTTCGAGCCAAGTGGAGGGCCTAGCCCGACTGGAGACGGCGTCGTGTTCTTGGGGCTCAACGGCGGGCCGAACATCACCCCAGCGCACAAGCAGCCCGCGCTCGCTCTGGTGGTGAACGGCATCACCTATCTGGTGGACATGGGCGCCGACACGATCCAGCAGCTGTTCGCTGCCGGGTTGCCGCTCGCGTCAGTGCGCCACGCCTTCATCACCCACCATCATTCAGACCACATCGCCGGCTTTCCCGCGCTGGCGGCGTTGGGCATGGTCCAACAGAGCTCCCTCGTTCGGCTCGACGTCTGGGGCCCGCCGCCACTTGCACAGATGCAGGCGGCGCTGTCGACGTTCTGGCAAGCCGACATCGCGTCCCGCGAAGCCACCGGCGTCACGGTCCCCTGGAGCCGGATGCTGCACGGCCACGAGGTGCGTCTCTCGACGACCGGGATCAAGCGTGTGTTCGAAGACCAGAACGTCGTCGTATCAGCGACGCGCGTCCAGCACGGAAGTGACGTGCCCAACGCGTACGCCTACCGCTTCGACGACAAGCACGCCGGCCGTTCGGTCGTGTTCTCCGGAGACACGGCTCCCACGGACAATCTCGTCGCGTTGGCACGCGACGCGGATCTCCTGGTCCATGAGGTCATCTACCTCCCGGGCATCGACCAACTGCTGCAGTCCGTCGACCCGAGCGTCCGCGTCTCACTCCGTCAGCATCTCGTCGAGTCCCACACCTCCACCGAGCAGCTTCCGGCGGTCGCGAAGGCAGCGAACGTCAAGCGGCTTGCGCTCTGTCACCTGGGACCTGCCTTCGTGCCCGGGCCCGTCTTCCGCGCGGCGTTGACAGCGTCGAGCGCCGCGGTCGGATTCAGTGGTGAGATCATCGTGCCAACGGAATTGGATGTCGTTCGTCTCTGACCGCTGATGACGCTGCGATCACGAGTGCTGCAAGGCTAGACGGGGAGGAAGCCGTCCACGGATGACACGAGGACGTCGGCGATCTCGTCGATGCGGCGATCGTCCATCCGCTCAGATGGCCCGGCCACCGTGATCGCCGCGTCGATCCCGAGATGCGTCTTTGCCGACGGAACGAGCACCGCGACTGCGCGGACTCCGACCTCACTCTCACCGTCGTTCATCGCCCAGCCGCGCGCCGTCACCTGCTTCAACTCGCGGCGCACCGATGCAGCGGACGTCTTCGACCGACGCGTGAGCGACGCCAGCGACCCACCGAGCAGCTCGTCGAGCCGGCTCTCGGGCAGCGCCGCCAGCAAGACCTTTCCCGCGGCGGTCACGTGCGCGGGAAGCGACGTCCCGACGCGGGACGTTGCGCGGACGATCTGCGATGACTCGACACAGTCCATGTAGAACGCCTCGCCGCGGTCGAGCACCACGACGTGTGCGGTCTCTCCGGCTTGCTCCACGACCCGTTCGAGCAACGGCCGTACCACAGCGCGGATGTCCGACCGCCGCGCCGCCGACAGTCCGACACGCAGGAGCGCAGTTCCTGCTGAGAACGCCTTCGTACGCGGATCCTGACGCACGAATCCTCGATGTTCGAGCACGTTCAGCAGGCGGTAGGCCGTCGATCGGGATACGCCCAACAAGTGCCCGATCTCTGTGATCGTGAGCGTGTCGGCTTCCTCGAAGGCGAGGATGACCGTCAGCGCACGGTCCACTGACTCGATCGGATAGAGCGGGCCGCCGCTGACGCTCACGGCGCGCACCTTAGCGTCCGATGAGGCGGTCACTTGGCCCCAAACAGCTCGTCGGGTGTCAGCCGCCGCCGCGTCAGCTGCTGATCGGCGGCGAAGCCAAGGAAGGCTTCCAGGGTCGGGCGGTTCGGCTCCAAGCCGTACGGCCACCAGTCGTCGCCGAGCAGCTCCCGGGTGGCGCGGGCGTAGCTCGCAGACCACGGCAGCGGGTTGCCTGGGACGGTCGACGCCGCGACGCGGGCGAGACTGCGCCGCTTCGCCTCCTCGAAGGCTGCGAGCAGTGCTGCCGGTGCCTGCGGTGCGCGCTCGAGGGCCTCCCGCCGGATCGCGAGCACGTGCATGATCGGGAACACGCCGGTGTCGCGGAAGTAGGCCACCTCCTCGGCCATCGGATCGGCAAACAGCCGTCGCACGCGGCCATCGACGCGCTCGACCGACGCCGGCGGCCGTGCGCTGATGACGGCGTCGACATCCCCGGCAAGCAGGAGCTCGTCAAGGCTGGCGTCCGGCGCGGAGCGAACGTCGAAGCGCCCGTAGTCGATCGGAACGGGCTCCCGGCGGCCCGGCATGTCCACGCCCGCCTGGATCCACCGGACCCGGTCGAGCGCCAGGCCATAGCGCGACGCCAGGATGCCGCGCGCGTAGACGCCGGCGGTCTGCGCCCACACGGGGATGCCGATCGTGGCGTTCGCCAACTCCTCAGGCGACGACGGACCGTCCGCCGCGACGTAGATCGCGCTGTGGCGGAACGCTCGCGCGGGGAACACCGGGATCGGCACGACGCTTCGATCGCCGCGACCGCACAGCACGGTGCACACGGCGAGCGACAGCTCCGCGGCGTCGAACTCACCGTCGTCGAGAAATCGGGCGAACAGCTGCTCGGGCGAATCGACCGCGACGCATCGCGCATCGATGCCATCGACCGAGACCCGTCCGGTCAGCAGGTCACGCGTGTGGTCGTAGTCACCGATCCCGATGTGAAGCGCCTCAGCCATCCAGAGCGCCAATCGATCGGTAATACGCCTCGGCGCCGGGATGCAGCGGGATCGGCGTGTCGGCCAGCCGCTGCGCCGTGATCGGATAGTCCAGCGGGCTGAAGCGCACGGGCAGGTGGGTGTACTGCCGTTCGAAGAAGTCGGAGGTCTCGACCATGATCGTCGCCAGCAGGCCGGCCACGTCGTCGCGCAGGTCCTCGCGGACGACGACCATCCAGCCGCGGAAGTCCGCGGCTCGAACGGGCTCGTCCAGGCCCGGCAGGAAGCCGGCTTCGACGGTGATCGTGGAGAGCGACAACTCGTCCTCCAGCTGCCTGGCCGCGTCGTCCTCCAAGGAGAGGAACGCCAGCTCCCGTACCTCCGCCATCTCCTGCCACCAGCGCGTCATGATCGCCTCGTGGGCGATCGCGTCGGCTTCGCCCGAGACGACGAGCGCGACGCATTCCTGCGGCTGCTCGCGCAGCAGCAGCTCGCCGCCCCACGCGACGATGTCGGAGAGGGGTACGCCGGAGGCCTCGAGGACCGCTTCGGCGCCGAGGCCCATGAAGCTCTCGCCGTCGTTGGGGGACAGGGCCAGCCGCAGCGCCGGTCGCTGCGCGCGGAGCTCAGCGAAGGTTCGGATGCCGAGTGCGGCTGGGATCGCCACGAGCATCGCATCGCGGTGGGGGAGGCTGCCGATCGCCCGCAGTCCGGGCATCGGCTCGTCGGCGAACGGTCCCTGCCCGGCCCGGGCCATGCGGGCGAACCCGGCCGGCGTCGAGACGGCGACGTCGACTTCACCGCGCGCGACGGCCGTGAGGTTGTCTCCCATCCCCCGTCCGGTCCGGATGGTGCTGCGGGTGCCTCGCGCCGCCCGGTTGGCGACCTCCCCTGCCAGCCATCCGCAGATGCGCGTCAGGTTCACACCGCCCCAGTCACCTTGGAAGCGCAGTTGCAGTGCACGCTGCGGATCGAGATGCGTCATGCCGTCCCTCCGTCGTCGGTCAACGTCAGCATGAACCGGTGGCCGACGTGCTCGCCGACTGCCCAGTCGTAGGCCCAGCGCGCGATCGCCAGGTCCCAGGCGTAGACGTTGGCGAGCTCCCAGACCACGGCCTGGCCGGGATCCTGGCGCGCCGCTCTCCCCCCGCCCAGGATGTCGACGAGATCGATCGTGCCGTGCGGGTCCGGCGCAGGGCACGGCGCCGACGGGCCGTTGAACTTCATCGCGACGATCTCGGGACGACGCAGCGTCGGCACGACCACTTGGGCGACGCCCTCCAGCGCGCGCGGTGCCGAGCGGGTCATGCTGATCAGCAGCGCACCGGGCTTCACCCATTCGGCCTCGTAGGCCGGCTCCCCGGCCGCGGTTCGACCAGCGGCGGTGACGATGTCGGACGCCTCGACCAGCGCGCGTGCGGATGCGCACGCGCGGACCGGGATCTGCAACCGCTTCTCCTGCTGGGCAGCGAATGCCTCCCGGTTCGCGGCGGTCGGACTCCAGACGAGGATCTCCTCGATCTCGGGGCGGCCGGCGATGATCGTCAGCGCATGGCTGGCGGCCTGATACCCGCTACCGAGGATGCCGAGCACGCGTGCACCGTCGGGTGCGAGATGGCGTGCCGCCAGGCCCGCGGGGACCGAGGTGCGCAGCGCGTTCAGCTCGTCCGCGGCCAGGAGGGCGAGGAGCGAGCTGCTGTGGGCGCCGAACAGGAGCATCAGGCGCTGGTCGGGATGGAACGCCCGGTTGGCCTGCGCCGGGAAGACCTGGATGCTCATCCCGGCCTCGGGCGCCGACACGCCCATCACCTTGACGTAGTCCGAGGCGTCGATCGCCAGGTCGCCGAAGATCGCCTGCCCGGGGCCGGGGTCGTGGGACGCGAGCACCAACGCCTCGGTCGCGTCGATGGCGCGCGCGATGCCCTCGCGCGTGCCGGTCAGGGGCGCCAGGTCCGCCTGGGTGAGCAGCAGTGGCATCAGGTGTGGTCTCTCCTTGGGACCGGTGCGGCAGCAGTGCGGCGTGCCCGCGGCCAGGTACGGGGCGCAGCGCGCGAGGAAGGTGTTGCGACCATCAGGCCGCCTGACCTGCGATCAGCGAGAGCCCGTTGGGCGGCAGCTCGACCCAGACGCGCTGCCCGGGCCGCAGATCGAGCCTGGCGTCCTGTCGCGTGACCCACTGGCGTGAGCCGACGCGCAGGTGGCAGTCCAGGCTCTCCCCCACGAACATCACGCGATCCACTTCGGCGGTCACCACATTCGTCGCCTCCGGCGCCGCGTCGAGGTGCACCTGGATGCCCTCGGGGCGGACAGCCACGAGGACGATGTCGCCCGTCGCCCACGGCCCGGTGCTCGAGACGACGTCCAGCGTGCCGACCTCGGTCTCGATCGTGACGCTCCCGCCGCCGCCGCGCCCGACCGTGGCGTCGAGGAAGTTCATCGTCCCGACGAAATCGGCCACGAACCGCGTGCTCGGCTGCTCGTAGATCTCGCGCGGCGTGCCCTCCTGGACGATCCGCCCTTCCGCCATGACCGCGATCCGGCTGGACATGCTCAGCGCCTCGCCCTGGTCATGGGTGACGTAGAGCGTGGTGACGCCGATCTCCTGCTGGAGGGTGGCGACCTCGGCCCGCATCGCCTCGCGCAGCTTGGCGTCGAGGTTCGACAGCGGCTCGTCGAGGAGCAGCAGCTTGGGCTGGCGGATGAGCGCGCGGGCGAGCGCGAGGCGCTGCTGCTGGCCGCCGGACAGCTGGGTGGCCATCCGGCTCTCGTAGCCGGAGAGCCGCACGATGCCCAGCGCCCGCTCGACGCGCTCGCGCATCTGCGCCTTGGAGAGCTTCGTCTTGGCCACGCGCAGCGGGAACGCAGCGTTCTCGAAGACCGTCATGTGCGGCCAGATGCCGTAGCTCTGGAACACCATGCCGGTGTTGCGCTTGTTCGGAGCCACGAACCGCCCCGCGTCACCGTCGGAGACGAGCTCGCCAGCGATCGAGATCCGCCCGCCGTCGGGACTCTCGAGGCCCGCCACGGCGCGGAGCGTGGACGTCTTGCCGCACCCGGACGGACCGAGCAGCGTGTACAACTCGCCGTCGCGGATCTCGAAGCTCACGTCGTCGATCGCCTTCACGTTCGCCGTCCGATCGGCGAACGTCTTGCGCAGGTGCTCGACGGTCAGCGGATTCATCGCGAGATGCCCTTTCGTGACCGGCCGATCACAGCGCGGTACCACCGGCGCCGCCACTGACCGACCGCTTTCTGGTGACGTAGAGGAACAGCAGCACGGCGGGGAGCATCGCCAGCACCATGAGGATCGTGACCGCCGACGACTTCCCGACCTGCCCGGTGTTGTAGAGGTTCCACGACACCACCGACAGCGTCAGCGTGTCCTGCGATCCGAGCACCGTGGGGATGGTCAGGTCGCGGAAGCTGAGCAGCGCCAGCCACAGCCAGCTGTAGGTGACGACCGGGCGCAGCAGCGGCAGCGTCACCCGGCGGAACGTGGCCCACGCCGAGGCTCCGGACATCGCCGCCGCCTCTTCGAGCTCCGTGTGGATCTGCAGCAGCCCGGCGTTGAACATGCGGGTGCCGAACGCCAACTGCAGCACGGCCATCACGATGACGAGCAGCGCCAGCGTGCCGTAGAGATTCACCGAGCCGGGGCTCCAGTAGAGCGCGGCGATGAAGGCGCTGAAGGCGAAGATCAGCTGCGGCACCGCCTGTGGGAGGAACGCGACGATGTCGTAGGCGAACCGGAACCGCAGCCGTGACCGCACGACGACGATCGAGAACGCCAGGCTGAACGCGATCGCCAGCGTCGGCGCCAGCAGCATGAGCTTCACCGTCGTCTCGACGCCCCGCAGGACGTAGTCCCAGTCGAGCGTGTCGAAGTTCCGTAGCGAGACGGTCTCCAGCGCGTCCGCCGACGGGATGCGCACGAACGGCTGCAGCGACATCCACGCCACCATCAGGAGCGGCAGGACCGTGGACCACAGGAAGTAGCCGCCCACGAAGAGCCACGCCGCCCAGCGCCAGCGCCCGAGCCGCATCGTCACGGGCCGGTAGCCCTTGCCGGTGACGACCTGGTACTTGCGCGTCGAGCGCAGCACCCGGGTGTACAGCCAGCTGAAGCCCAGCGCGACGACGATCATGAACGAGCTGAACGCCGCCGGGACGCCGTAGTCGGCGATGCCGGACCCCGGGTGGGTGGCGACATACAGATACGTGCTGAACACGAAGACGCGGTCGCCCAAGCCCATGATCAGCGGGACGTCCAGCGAGGAGATCGCGATCGTGGCGGTGAACAGGCTCGCTCCGATCAGACTGGGGACCATGAGCGGCAGCGTCACGCGCCGCAGGGTCGTCCAGGCGGACGCCCCCGACGCCCGCGCCGCCTCCTCCAGCGCACCGTCCATCGAGCGCAGGCTGGCGGACGCCATGATGAACACGACCGCGGAGAGCCCGAGGCCCTCGACGAAGCCCATCCCGCCGAGCGAGACGATGTCGATCGGCGCCGACGACAAGCCGAACAGGTCCATCAGCCACTGGTTGACCGCCCCGATGCGCGGATGGAACAGGAAGATCCACCCCATCGCCGTGAAGAACGCCGGGATCAGGATCCGCAGCACCATGGTGGCGTTGACGGTCTTCTCCCACCCGAAGTCCGTGCGCTCCACCAGGATCGCCAGCGCCGTCCCGAAGAACAGCGCGGTGGCGAGCGTGACGGCGACGTAGACGACCGTGTTCCGCGTCACCTCCCAGACCTGGGAGTCGTGGAACAGCGCCGAGTAGTTCCCTGCCGTCAGCTCGCCGCCCGGAAGGCCGCCGGCCTTGAAGCTGAGGTACACCACGACGACGAGCAGCCCGACGATCAGGATCGAGGGCAGCGTGATGACCGCCGCGAGCAGCCCCCCGGCGGTCCCGCGCACGCGTCCGCGTCCAGGCCCGATGGGCCCCCGCGGCGCGACCGGCGGCGCCGCGGGAGCGTCCGTCTCGGCCACGGGGGCCGAGACGGGGTTGGCAGTGTCGGTGTCCGTCGACATCGCCCGGCGCCGTCTACTTCTTCGTCAGCAGGCCGATGAGCTGGCCCGAGAACTCACGGCTGTAGACCTGCTGGTTCTTGCCGACGAACGCGTAGTCGGCGTTCGTGAACGTCACACCCTGCGCCTCGTAGTCGGCGATCTGCTTCGCCGTCTGGCTGCCGTCGATGCGCCGGTTGTCGGCGTACTCCTTCTCGAACAGCAGCTTCTGCGCCTCGGGCGTGTCGAGCCAGGCGATCCACACCTTCGCCGCGTTGGGATGCGCCGAGTTCTTCGGCACCGCGCCATACCACGGGTAGGTGACGGCGGCGTCCTGGATCACGTCGTTCGCCAGTGGCGCGCCGTTGGCCTTGAAGATCTCGGTGACGTTGGCACCGCAGTTGATCCACAGCGCGGCGAACTCACCGGAGGCGACGCGGCTGAGGTCGCCGCAACCGATGAAGCCCGCGGGCTGGAACGCGGAGACGTAGTCCTTGACGCCCTGCTCCCCCATCGCCTCCGGCACGCCCAGGACGTTGAACTGCGCGGCATACGGCGTGCTCGCGATCGGCTGCTTCAGCTTGAGGACGTCGTCCGCCGTCTTGGGCAGCTCGTCCTCCGAGAACTGCGTCGTGTTGTAGGCGAAGGTCGAGTACTGATCGAAGATCGACAGGCCCACGCCGTCCGACGTGGCCAGGCCCTTGGTCCACGGAGCGAACGACTCCCAGTCGACCTTCTCCAGGACGTCGGCACCGCCCGGGCCGGCGGAGTACACGAGCTGCGGCACGCCAACGAACGCATCGGTCGACGCCGGCTTGCCCGCCTTCGCCTCCTCGATCAGCTTGGCCGTGTTGGCCGGCTGGTCCTGGTTGGGCGTCACCGTGACCTTGATGTTCGGGAAGCGCTCGTTGAACGCATCGGTCAACAGCTTGGCCACGTCGGGCGAGCTGAAGCCCCAGTTGAGGTTCAGCGCCCCTTCCTTCTCCGCCGCGGCGACCAGCTTCTGGAACGCCGGCGACTCCTCTCCCGGCGCGGTCTCGGCGGCGCCGGTCGACGTCGTGCCGGCGGCCGTCCCGGAGGTTTCCGCCGAGGACGAGTCGTCAGACGAGCCGCACGCCGCGACTCCGACACCAAGACCGACCACCGCCAGAACGGCGACCACGTACGCCAGCCAACGCTGCAAAGGCATGCCCTCTCCTCCTGTTCGCCCTACGTGTTAGTGAGCGAAACCTTGTTCTATCTGTCGACGCTACCACAGGTCCATCAGCGCCGCCACCTGCTCGTGCAGGTCGATCAGCGCCGGGATGGAGGCCGGATCGCGTCGCCCCCATCCGCACTCCGTCGAGATGCCGAACGCGTCGACGACGCGCCGCGCGGTCTCGATGCGCGCCCGCGCACCGTCTAGCCCGTCCGTGAGATGGACCAGGCCCAGGTAGAGCTCCGTCGCGGGCGCGAGCCGCAGGTCGCGCAGCGGCGCGAAGTACGCCGCATCGCTGCGGTCCCGCGGGACCGGCAGGTGCATCCAGGCGAGCTCGTGGTCGACGCGCGCAGCGATCGCGTTGCTGACGTCCACCAGCGTGCCCATGTCGACGGGCTCGATGCCGTGCTTGTGGTCGAAGTCGCCGTAGCAGAGGTGGACCCCCGCCTCGACCCCGGCCGGGACCGCGTCGATCATCGCCGCGATCACCTCGACGAACTCGTCGAGCTTGGCGTCGCGGACCGGGCCGCGCTCCGCGAAGCGCGCGTCGAGCTGCACGATCTCCGCCGCCACGTCCCACTGGACCGCGAGCCGCTCGGGCGGCACGACGGCGGCGATCTCTGCCACCTCCTGCCGCATCCGGGCCGTGTAGGCGGGCAGCACCGCGGCGCGATCGTCCGGCACCACCCAGGCGCCCACCGGTGCCGTCGGCGTTGGAAGGCAGACCTGGAACCGCGCAGTCGCCGGGATGACGCCATGCTCGGCCAGCCGCTCGAACGTCCGGTAGGAGTCGAGCGCGGCGGAGGCGTAGCCGAGATCCGTGAACCGGATCTCGGCCGGGTCGACCCCCGGACGCAGCCGTGACAGCGGCTTGGGGTTGTAGTGACCGATCTCACCGGTCGGCTCGAACTGTGGGTGACCCAGGAGGAGGTCCGCCTGCCAGCCGATGAAGTCGCCACGGCTGCCCGTCTCACCGTCCGGCACACGGGGCAACCGATCGCCCAGGCCCCCGCACACCGCACGGAACACCGCATCCACCGTCGGCAGCGGCACGCTGCCGACGAGGTGGACGGCCGTTCGCTCAGTCACAACGCCTCTCCCGCTACTTGGCGCGCAGCGCCATGAACGGCGAGCTCTCGCCGACGAGCGTCGTGTGACATGGCCGGGCCAGCGATCGGATGCGGCGCCAGCCCTCGTTCTCCAGGGCGGTGCCGAACAGGAAGTCGCGCGAGCCGGACTCCGACTGGGCGAGGAAGTCGGGGTCCGCGCTCATCTGGCGCAGCACCTCCTCGCGCAGCTCGGCCACGAGCCGGGCCTGCTCGGCGTCGAGCTCGCCGGTCTCGACGAGCTCGTCGACCCGGGCGCCGACCCGATCGAGGTTGCCGATCGCCCGGCCCATGAGGTCGAGCTGGACGTAGCGCCGCTGCGCCTGCGGGGCGGCGGCGAGGTTCTGCACCGCGAGGCGCAGCAGCGTGACGTCGCTGGGCTTCTGGTTCATCGTCGGTCTCTCCTAAGACGGGATGACGGTGACGGCGCGCGCGCGCTCGCCCCGCAGGCTGGTGTCACCCTCGAGCAGCGCGAAGGTCCGCCCGCCGTCGTCGGAGCGATAGAGGTCGCCCGGCTCGGTGACGTAGTAGAAGACGCCCGGCGCTCCGGCGGCCAGGGTGCCCATCGCCGTCCCGTCGCGAGGCGGCAGGCCGTCGACGATCTCTCGCCACGTGTCGCCCTCCAGCCGATACAGCGAGGACCAGACCGGCACGTCGGGAATCACCGCGTGGCCGCTGAACGGGTCTCGCGCGCCGGAGATGATCACGTTCCCCGGGTCGCCCGAGTCGACGGCGAGGCTGTAGAAGTAGCGCACCTCGTCGGGGATGCCGTCGAGGTTGCGCGTCCACGTCGCGCCGCCGTCGCGGCTCTCGTAGTAGGCGGCGCCCCCGCCCTCGTACACCCGCTGCGGCGCCGTCGGATGGGTGCGCAGCGTATGCGGGTCGGGGTCCGCGGTCGTCCGCTCCCAGGTCTCCCCCGCGTCCGCACTGTAGAAGACGCCGCCCAGCTCGACGCCGAAGACGATCGTCTCCGGCCGCTCGATGTCGAGCGTGATCTGGTGGACGTGGTGCGTGTCGGGCGCGGGCGGGAAGCTCCACTCGGGCTTGGACGGGATGTCCTGGACGGAGCGCAGCTCATCGAAGGTCTCGCCGCCGTCGGTGGAGCGGTACACGGCGGCCATCTGCGTGCCCGCGTAGACGGTGCCGAGCCCGCCGTTGCGGTCGCTCGCGCTGACCGAGACCGACCAGACGAGCGGATTGTCGATCGACCCCAGCGGCGCGAACGTGCGCCCGCCGTCGTCGGAGCGCAACAGCCCCTGGCCGAGGGTCGCGGCGTAGACGCGATCCGGCTCGTGGGGGTCGACGGCGATCTGAGCGACCGGCACGCCACGGATCACCCACTCGCCACTCGCGCTGCCGTTGACCGACGCACGGACGAGTCCGTCGCCGTATCCGATGTACAGAGTCTCCATGGCTCTCCTCGATGTGTCTCTCACGGTTGGACGATGGCGGGCGGCGTGGCCGGCGCGTCGGCGTCGACCGCACCAAGGGCCGCGCGCAAGTGGTCGCAGAAGCGGCGCTCGTCCGCGGGCGCGAAGGCGCCGGCGATGAAGCGATCCGGGCGGAGCAGGACGACGTGGCCCCGGAACGGGGCGAGCTGCTGCGCGAGCAGGCCGTCGGCGTCGGCCACGACGGCGACGCTGTCCCCATGCAGACGCACGGGCAGCCGGTCGTCGACCGCCACATGGACGCGCGCGGGCGCGAGGCGCGACCAGATCGGGTCCCGCAGGCCGTCCAGCGCCTCGGGGGCGACGTCGATGCCAAGCAGGCCGAACCCGCTGCCGAGCACGTCGTCGAGCAGGACGATGCGCCCGTCAGCGTCGACGACGCGGGGCTGGACGACGAGCGCGCCGGTAGGCGTGTCCCCGCCGAGGCCGACGAACAGCCCGGCGGCGAAGCGCGCCGGCGGCTTGAACCGCAGCTCCCGGAAGAAGCGGCTGAAGAACGGCAGGCGCTGACCGGCGGTGAACATCAGGTCGCGGGCTATCGCGCGGGGGCGGCTGAGCGTCATCATGATCGCGCCCATGCGCACCGACAGCTGCACCATGGCGCTGACGTGGGGCCGGCGCTCCTGGGTGTAGGTGTCGAGGATGCGTGGCCCGGCCTGGCCCTTGAGGACCGCCGCGAGCTTCCACGACAGGTTCGCCGCGTCGCGCAGCCCGCTGTTGAGGCCTTGGCCGGCGAACGGCGGCATCATGTGCGCCGCGTCGCCGGCGATGAACACGCGCCCGACGGAGAACCGATCGGCGACGAGCGCGTAGAACTTGTAGATCGTGCAGCGCACGACGTCCTCCGGCCGCAGGGTCCGGTACGGGGCGACCAGACGCGTCGCCAGGGCGAGCACCTCGTCGCCCTCCGGGTGCTCGTCCTCGTGGACGAGGAACTCGTAACGGCAGCGCCCGTTGCGACCGACCACGACGACGCGCGGCCGGCGCGGATCGCCGTAGTGCATCGCGTAGCGCTCGTCGTGCTCGTCGTTGATCGTGTCCAGGACGAGCCAGCGCTCCTCGAACGCCGAGCCCTTCATCGGCTCCTCGCCGATGGCGGTGCGGACGAAGCTGCGCCCGCCGTCGGCCCCGACGAGATAGCGGCAGTGCACCTCCTCGACCTCGCCCGATCGCTCGATCCGCGCGACGATGCCCTCGCTGCTCTGCTCGAAGCCGACAAGCCGGGTCAGGTGCCGTACCTCGACGTTCGGGAAGCGCTGGAGCCCGTCGAGCAGCATCTGCTGGAACTCGGAGTGGTCCATCGGGTTCTTGATGGGGTGCCCGAACGGAGGGCGGTCCGGCCCGCGCCCGTAGGTGAGCACCTGGCCGTGCGCGCCGAAGAACTTCGTCCCGGTACCGGGGAGGGTCACCGCGCGCGCCGCCTCGTCCAGCCCGAGGCGCTGCATGAAGCGCATCGCCTCGTCGTCGACGCTGACTGCGCGCGGCAGCTCGGCCACGCCCGGGTCCTGCTCGACGAGGAGGACCTCCACGCCCTCGAGACCAAGTGCGTTGGCCAGCGCGAGCCCGGTGGGCCCACCCCCGGCGATGAGGACGTCAGGCACCGGTGGACACGTCCTCGGCCACGACCGTGTTGTCTACCGCGCCGATGCCCTCGATCTCGACGCGGACCCGGTCCCCGGGAGCCAGCAGCACCTTCGGGTCGCGGCGATAGCCGACGCCGTCGGGCGTCCCCAGCAGGATGACGTCGCCCGGCGCGAGGTTCACGAACTCCGACAGCATCGCGATCGTCGTCGGGACGTCGAAGATCATCTTCCGCGTGTTGGAGTGCTGCAGCTCACGGCCGTTGAGCTCCAAGCGGATGTCCAGCTCGGCCCCGTGACCGATCTCGTCGCCGGTGACGAGCCACGGCCCCAGCGGCGTGGAGCTCGGCCACGCCTTTCCCTGCAGCCACTGGTGCGTCTTGTACTGGTAGTCGCGCATGGTGATGTCGTTGGCGACCGTGAAGCCGGCCACGACGCTCAGCGCGTCGGCGGGCTGCACGCGCCGCGCCGGACGGCCGATGATCACGGCGAGCTCGGCCTCGAAGTCCATCTGGCTCGACTCCGGCGGCGCGAGGATGGGCGCGTGGGCGCCGATCAGGGCGTCAGCGAACTTCGTGAACAGGACCGGGTAGGTCGGCAGCTCGCGCTTCGTCTCCGTGACGTGGCCGAGGTAGTTCAGCCCCAGGCAGATGATCCGCTGCGGCGCGAGGACCGGCGGCAGGAGCTCGACGTCCTCGAGCGGGATCGGCGCTTGGCGGGGCGCGCCGGCCAGGGCGGCGTAGTCGCATCCCGCGGTCATCGGCGGGCGGCCCTCCAGCGGGCGGACGACCTCGCCGTCGACGTCCGCGACGAACGGCTCGCCGCCGGTCCGGCAGTTGGCGTAGCGCATCAGGCCGCGCCGGCCGTGGTCACGGGCTTGCGCCACTCGGGTGCCGGGCCCCACAGGTTGACGGTGCGGGGGTCTGATGCCCAGATGCGCGGGCCCGGGTAGTCGACGCGGTCGTCCCAGAACCGCTCCATCTCGCACGACAGCTCGATGTGCACCCCGTCGGGGTCGTCGAACATGATGAAGAGGTTGTTCCCGGGCCCGTGGCGGCCGGGTCCCCAGCTCGTCAGCACCCCGCCGGCCGCGAGCTCGTCGCACCACGTCTTGAGATCGTTCCAGCCGGCGACCTCGTAGCAGTAGTGGTCCAGCCCGCCCGACGGGCCCTCGACGATGGCGAGGGTGTGGTGCTCGCGGTTGCAGCGCAGCCAGGCGAACCGCTCCTCCATGCGGTCGGAGACCGCGAACCCGAGGGTCTGCGTGTAGAAGGCGACGAGGGCCGGCACGTCCGGCGTGGTGATCGTCACGTGGTGGAGCCGCACCGGACGGCGACCCGGCTCGCCGAGCCCCTCTCCGCTGCGATCGATGCGCGCGTGCAGCTCGACGCGATGCCCGTCGGGATCGGCGAAGGCGAGCGCGGCAGGGTGGTCGCCGCCGGGCTCCGTCCACGTCGCATCGACGCTGGCGCCGGCCAGGCGCTGCTCGAGCGCGCGCAGCTCGTCGGCATCGGGGACCTCCAGCGCGAAGTGGTCGATGCCACCGCCCGAGCGCAGCTCGAGCACGTGGGCGCCGAGCCCGAGCCCCAGCCGCAGCGCCCCGCCGGCGGCCTCGTCGACGACGGACAGGCCGACGTGGTCCTCGTAGAAGCGGCGCGCAGCGCCGACGTCGGCCGAACCGAGCGAGACGTGGGACAGGTGTGCATTCAGCATGTGGGGAGCGACCTCTCCGTTTGCTTCACTAGAAGAAACCGTGTTCTGACTGACGGGACGGTAGCGCAGAGGCCGGCCCGTGGTCAAGCGGCCGGACGAGCGCCGAGGCGGCGGCTCAGGCGCCAGGCACGACGACGTCGCGCTGGATGCGCAGCAACTCCCGGACCTGGTCTCGCGGCCGCCGTCCCATGCCGCACTCGGCGGCGACGCCGAACCCACGCACGTGGCGCGCGGCGGCAGCCACCCGCCGCTGGGCACCCGGCACCCCGTCGGCGGCGTGAACGAGTCCGAGGTACAGTCGCGTGGACGGCGGAAGGCACAGGGCGTCGAGCGGCGCGAAATAGCCGTCGTCATCGCGCTCGACCGGGCACGGGCATGTGGATCCAGTCGACGGTGCGTCCGACCCGGTCGAAGATCCCGTTCGCGACGCGAACCAGCAGCGCGGTGTCCTCGGGCTGCTTGAAGTGCCGTCCGACGCCGTTCTCTCCCGGCGAATCGCCGTGGCAGAGGTGATAGCCGAGCTCGACAGCCACCGGGACGAGGCCTCCCAAGCGACCCAGCTGATCGAGGATGGCCGCCTCGTCGACGCCGACTGCGGCGGGACCTCCCACCCCCTCCAGCCGGGAGATCTCGACCGCGACGTCCCATTGCCAGGCGAGCTCGTTTGCGGGCACCGTCTCGAGGACGGCCGCGATCTCTCTCGCGAGCGCGGCCTCGTGGACGGGTGCCAGAGCCTCCCGGTCGGGCGCCGCGATGAACACGTCTCCGCGTCGGCGAGGTTCACGCTCCCACACAGCTGAGCGTCGGCCATGGTCAGTCGGCGGGCAGCCGGAGGTCGAGCGGCGCCTCGGGCTCGAATTCGCCGGCGTATGCGCGGCGGTGGAGCTCGTGCGCGTCCGCGCCGGCGGCCCGGGCCGCGACCATCGCGTCGGGGTCGACGTGGACGCCGATGGGGTTGGCGACGAACTCCGGCGTCTGCAGGAAGGCGCTGGACTGCGCCCAGTCGCCGTCGAAGTTGTCGGACTGCAGCTCGACGCTGTTGCCGTCCGGGTCGACGTAGTAGAAGGACGTCGTCATCCCGTGGTCCAGGCACGCGTGCGGGACGATGCCCAGCGGCTTCAGCCGCACGTAGGTGTCGAGCAGGTCGTCCATGGACGCGTACTCGAATGCGGTGTGGTGGATCCCGGACCGTGAGATCTTGTCGGGGTCGTCGACGATGCCAGGCGGTGCCAGGAGGGCAAGACGGTGGTTGGCCGCGTCGTTGGTCAGCCAGGCGCCGCCCTCGAACTGATGGTTGGGCTTCATCCCGACCACGAGGGCGTACCAGTCGATCATCTCCTGCAGGCGCCGCGTCTTGAGGTTGACGTGGTGAAGCACGGGGTTCGCGACGGCGGTGGTGCTCATCGATCTCTCTCCTTGGTCGGTCAGCCGATCGGTGCGGCGATGCGGTTGCGCAGCGCGCCGAGGCCGTCGATCTCGGTCTCGACGACGTCGCCCGTCTGCAGGAACAACGGCGGGGTCCGCGATTGGCCGACGCCCGCCGGGGTGCCGGTGGCGACGATGTCCCCGGGCTCGAGCGTCATGATCTGCGACAGGAACGCGATCGTCGCGGCGACGCCGAAGATCATCGCCGCCGTGTTGCCGTCCTGGACCAGCTGCCCGTTGACCCGCGTGCGGACCCCGAGGTCCTGCAGGTCGTCGATCTCGTCCAGGAGGACGAGCGACGGCCCGCAGGGAGCGAACGTGTCGATCGCCTTGCCGCCCGTCCAGAGGGGGTTGGCCAGCTGGAGGTCGCGAGCGGAGACGTCGTTGAGGACCATGGCCCCGGCGACGTGGTTCAACGCGTCGTCCTGTGCGATGTGCCGCCCGCGACGGCCGATGACGACGGCCAGCTCCGCCTCGTAGTCGACCCGCTGCGTGGTGGCCGGCGGGACGACGTCGTCGTACGGGCCCACCAGCGAGTTGGCGAACTTCGCGAAGAACATCGGCGCGGGCGGCGGCTGCAGGCCGGACTCCTCGGCGTGGTCGCGGTAGTTGAGCCCGAGGCAGACGATCTTCTGCGGGTCTGGCACGGGTGGTCCGAGGCGGACCTCCTCGCGGTCGTGGACCTCGACTCCGGCGGCGTCCGCGGCGGCGCCCAGGGCGCGCAGCGCGGCCGCGTCCAGGGCGACGACGTCTCGGTTGCTGCGCAGGCCGTCGGCCAGCCCCGCAGCGCGGGCGGCGCTCGCCGTGTCGGCGATCCGCTCGCCGAGGTCGATGCCCGGCCGAACGTCCGCCCCGGTCGTGTAGGTGACGAGCCTCATCCCTCGGCCCCGGGGCGGACGACGACCATCCACGTCGGGTCCGGTCGGTCGCGGACCTGGCGTTGGGCCGCGATGACGTCCCGCAGGTCGAAGCGGTGGGTGATCAGGTCGTCGACCCGCAGCGCGCCCTCCGCCAGCCAGCGCAGGACCTGCCGCGTGTCCTCGCGCGTGCAGTTGCGCGTCCCGACGATGCGCCAGCAGTTGACCATGATCGCGATCGTCGGCATCGGCGGCATCGCCGTGTTGCCGCCCATCAGGACGGCGGTCCCCCCGACCTTCAGCGAGGCGATCGCCTGCCACGTGCCGGGTCCCTCCGGGAGGAAGTCGATGACCGCGTCGGGACCGGCCGGCACGAGCCGCCGGATCGCCGCGGTCAGCTCGTCGTCGACGTCCTCCAAGGCGATCGTCTCGACGAGGTCGGGGGCGAGGGCGCGCACCTGCTCGAGGCGCTCTGCCGATCGGGCGACCGCGATCACGCGCCCGACGCCGAAGAGCTTGGCCAGGCGGATCGCGGATGTGCCAACCGTGCCCGTCGCGGCCGTGAACACGGCGGTCCCGCCGGGCGGCACGGCCGCCGTGCGCCACACGCGCACGGCGTTGGCGACGTCGTGGACCTTGGCGGCGACGTCGAACGAGATCGCCTCCGGCAGAGCGTCCACGAGCCGCGCCGGCACGCGCACGTACTCGGCCAGCGCGCCGTCGAGGTAGCGCCGGTGCAGCGGCATCGCCTCGGCGCCGTAGAGGCCCTGGCCGATCACCGAGTGCTCCGGGCACATCTGCTCGCGGTCGGTCAGGCAGTATTCGCACGCACCGCAGCTCAGGTTCGCGTGCATGCGCACGCGGTCGCCGACCGCAACGTTGGTGACGCCGGCGCCGACCTCCTCGATCAACCCCGCCGCCTCGTTGCCCAGCGTGCGCGGCAGGATCGGGTAGCGCCCGAGCTGCCACAGCGACAGGACGCCGGGCGCGAGCCCGGCGGACACGACCTTGATCACGACCTCGCCCGGCCCGGCAGTGGGGCGGTCGATCTCTTCGAGGCGCAGGTCGGTCTCGCCCTCGTGGGCGCGCGCGGCCAGCATCACCGCTCCTCCAGATGCGTGCGCAGGAATCGGACCGCCCGCTCCCAGGTCGCCGCTCCGGGGTCGGACGGATCGCCCAGCGGCGCCGATCCGAGGAAGCCGTGACCGAGCCCTGGGAGGATCTCCCACTCGAACGCGTGCGCCGCCTCGGCCCGGCGGACGTACTCGCGGACGTGGTCGATGCCGACGGTGTCGTCCTGGTCGCCCCAGAACGAGAGCACCGGACCGCGGAGGTCGTCGACGAGGTCGATCGGCCGCGGCGGGGGCGACACGATCGTCGACTGAGGCACCGGGAAGCCGTAGTAGGCGACGCTCACGAGGTCGTCCTCGGTCGCGGCCAGGTCGAGCACGAACGTGCCGCCCATGCAGAAGCCGACCGTGCCCACCGCCGCCCGCCCGGAGCGCTCGCGCAGCCAGGCGATCGCCGCGCGCAGGTCGTCGAGCGTGCGCGTCTCGTCGAGCTGGGCCCGGCGCCCGAACGCCGCCTCCTTGGACGGCGGCTCGGGCAGCGGCCCCTGCCGGAAGAAGAAGTCCGGGACGAGCGCCTGGAAGCCCGCATTGGCCAGCACGGCTCCGAGGTGCTCGTAGAACGCGCTGCGGCCGAACACGTCTCCGACGACGAGCACCGCCGCCGCACCCTCCGCGGCGACGACGTGCAGCGCCGGCATCGCCTCGCCACCGGGCAGTGGGATCTCCACCTCGCGACCGGCGATCTCGGGCCGCGCCTGGCCGGGCGGGATGTCGGTATGGCACATGCGCTCAACCGTATCATCAAGCAGAACTCCGTTCTGCCAGAAGACGCACCACTTGCCGCGGGCATGTTTCGCTGAATAGACTTGAGTTTCGTCCGACGCGACAGAGACGAGGAGAGCATGACGACTGCCAGCCGTCCCACGTACGACCGCGCCGCCGTGCGCAAGGAGCTCCTGCGCGCCGTCGCGGACATCAGCGACGTGGTCCTCGACTGCGCCGACGAGGCCGAGGCGACGGGGTACTACCCGGAGCGCGGCTGGCGCGCGATGCACGAGACCGGGCTGTTTCGCATGAAGGCGCCCGCGGAGCTCGGCGGCCTCGAAGCCGATCCGCTCACGCAGACGGAGGTGCTCGCGGAGATCGCGCGACTCGACAGCTCCGCCGGCTGGACGCTGTTCGTCGGCGCCGGCACGTTGGCGATGATCGCCGGGTGGGTGAAGGAGGAGGCGCTCGACCACTTCCTCGTCGACGGCCGCCTGCCGCGCGTGACCGGTGGCATCGTGCCGAGCGCCAAGGCGGTTCCCGTCGACGGCGGGTATCGCGTGACCGGGCGCTGGCAGTTCGGCAGCGGCAGCGCGCACGCCGAGCGGTTCTCGGGCAACGCGGTCGTCGAGGGCGAGGGCCACACGCCTCCGGTCGTCGGCTGCCTGTTCACCCCCGATCAGGTCGCGCTGCACGACAACTGGGACGTCAACGCGCTGCGCGGGACCGGCAGCCAGGACTTCTCGGTCACCGACCTCTTCGTCCCCCACGAGCTGACCTTCGACAACTTCAGCCCCGCGCTGCGCGGCGGCGCGCTGTATCGCATCCCGATGCCCGGCCTGTTCGCCAACGAGCACGGCGCCTTCGCGCTGGGCCTCGGACGGCGGGCGCTGGAGGAGATGACCGAGCTGGCCAAGAGCAAGACGCGCGGCTACATCAAGCCGCAGGGCGTCGCCGCCCGCGGGACGTTCCAGTTCGACCTCGGTCGAGCCGAGGTGGCCCTCGCCGCCGCCGCCCGCCAGATGGACGCCGTGTACGAGCGCGCCTGGGCGGCCGCGATCCGCGACGAGCCGATCGACGCGGCGCTGCAGACCGAGATGCGCTGCGCCGCCGTCTACGCCACGGACGTGGCGATGGACGTCTGCCGATCCATGTTCCGCTACGCCGGCGCGCGCTCGCTCTATCGCGGCAACGTCATCGAGCGGTGCCTGCGCGACGTGCAGGCCGGGGCCCAGCACGGGATGGTCAACGATGTCGCCTACGAAGCGCGCGGCCAGGTGCTGCTCGGCATGGGCGACGTGGAGGCAATCAACTGATGCCGTTCAGCTACGTCGAGATGATGACCGCGCTCGGTCTGGGCGAGTACGCCGAGCTGCCCCACTTCGAGCCGATCGCGGCCGCCCCCCTGACGAAGTCGGTGGCTGACGCGCGCGTCGGCCTGTTCACCAGCTGCGGCGCGCTGCGCCCCGGCCAGCGCGCCTTCGCCCCGCAGAACGACCTGACCTTCCGGCTGCTGCCGCGCGAGGTGCCGGTCTCGGAGCTCACCTTCGAGCACCCGACGCCGGTGCGAGGGTTCGCCGTCGAAGATCTCAACGTCGCCTACCCGCGCGACCGCCTCGTCGAGCTCGAGGCCGCCGGCGTGATCGGCGAGCTGGCCCCGAACGCCGTCTCGATGCTCGGCTCGATCACCCGCTACACGGAGCTGTTGGAGCAGACCGTCCCCGCGGTGGCCGAGACGTTCACCGGGCAGGGGGTTGACCTCGTGCTGCTCGTGCCGTTCTGCCCGGCCTGCCACCGCGCCACCGCCCTGATGGCGCGGGGCCTGGAGGCGCGCGGGCTGCCGTGCGTGATGCTGACCGTGCTGCGCGAGATGGCGGAGGCCTTCCGGCCGGCGCGCCCGGTGTTCCTCGACTTCCCCCTCGGTGCGACGGTGGGGCGCCCGAACGAGCCCGAGCTGCAGCGCGCGATCCTGCGCGAGACGTTGGCCGCCGCGGAGCGGCAGCCGGCGGACGGGACCGTCCACGACCTCGCGTTCCAGTGGTCGGGCGATGACCGCTCCTGGGAGGACGACGTCCGAGCGATCTATGCCGACACCGGACGCGAGATCCACCGCCGGCGGGTGGCGACGCACATCGCCGATGGCGAGCAGCTGGCCGGCCGCGAAGCGCAGCTGAACATCAGCTGCGCCTGTTGACCAACAACGAGGAGAGACCATGTCCCGCAAGACCCATCTGGTCGGCGCCTGGCCCGGCTTCTCCGGCGCCCACGCCATGGACACGGCCCTGAGACGCCTGGGCCCGCACCTGCTGCGGATGACCGACGGGGAGACCGGCGAGCGCTCGCAGTGGGTGCTGCCGACGATGGATTGGCTGCGCGCCAACCCGGACGTCGAGCTGGTCCAGGACGGCGACTACCGCGACTACGAGCACGGCACCCGGTACGTCGTGCGTGAGGGCCGCACGTTCGACCCCGACCACATCGACCTCTCCTACCACCGCACCTTCCAGCGCAGCTACCCAGCGTTCCGCGAGCTGCGCGCGCGCCACGGGCACCCCGATGTCAGCTTCCAGGTCGGCTGCCCGGCCCCGGTGGACCTGGCGGTCGACTCGTTCGGCTTCGAAGCCGCGCAGGCCGACCACTCGCTCGCCCGGGCCTACGCCGCCGCCACCCTGCGCGAGATCGCGGCGATCCGCGCGGAGGCCGGCGACGACGTGATCTTCCAGATCGAGTCCGTCGTCTCGATGGTCGCCGTCGCCCGGACGCCCGAGCCCCAGCAGCCGGAGGTCGCCCAGCAGATGGCGGGGGCGATCACGTCCATGGTCGCGATGGCGCCCGAAGGCACGCGCTTCGGGGCGCACCTGTGCCTCGGCGACTTCCACCACCGCGCGCTGGCCGAGATGGGCAGCGCCCGGCCCCTGGTCACGCTGGCCAACGCGTTGGCGGCCATCTGGCCGGAGGGGCAGCGGCTGGAGTACATCCACACCCCGTTCGCCGCGGCCGAGAAGCCGGGATCGCTCGATCCGGCTTGGTACGAGCCGCTCGCCGATCTCGACCTCCCCGACGACGTGCGCTTCGTGGCCGGGTTCGTCCACGAGGACCTCGGTCTCGACCAGCTGCGCGAGGTGCAGGCGCTGATCGAGCGCAACGTCGGCCACGAGGTCGACGTCGCGGCCACGTGCGGCCTGGGGCGTCGCGAGAGCCCAGACCAGGCGTGGGATGCGATGGACAAGACCGCGGCGCTGATCGCGTCCCCCGTCCCGCAGGTCGGCTGATGCGCGGCGCACATCTCGTCGGCAGCGTCAACCTGCCCTCCGCCCGCGCGGTCTTCGAGACGGCCTCCGCCCGCGCGGGCGACGTCCTCGATCGCATCCCCGACGGGGAGACCGACGAGCGCAGCGGCTGGATCGTCGCGCAGATCGCCACGCTCTCGCGCGTCCCGCAGCTGGAGAAGATCCAGCGCCCGCGCGGCCCCCACGACGACTGGCTGCCGGACGAGGGGCTGATCTGGTTCCAGCTGCGCGACGGTGCATCGGCGGCCGACATCGACCTGCCTCCCATGGGCTACGTGGACGCGGCACGCGCCTCGTATGAGACCTTCGCCGCGCTGCGGGCCGACGGCACGATCGCGCCGGGAACGCGGTTCCAGGTGAGCCTGCCCTCGCCGCTGGCGATCGTCGGGGCGTACATCGCGCCCTGGAACATGGAGGCGGTGGAGCCGCGCGTCGAGGCCGCGTTCCACCGGGAGGTCGAAGGGCTGCTCGAGGCCCTGCCGCACGACGACCTGGCCATCCAGTGGGACGTCGCGGTCGAGATCACGCTGCTGGAGGAGCAGTTCCCCGCGTTCTTCTCGCCGGTGCTCGACGGCGTCGCCGAGCGGCTGGCGCGAGTGGCGTCGTGGGTGCCGGGCGACGTGCCGGTCGGCTTCCACCTCTGCTACGGGGACGCCGGCGGCAAGCACATCGTCGAACCGCGTGACGCCGGCGTGCTGACCGACCTGGCCAACGCGATCGCCCGGACCGTCGAGCGACCGGCGGCGTGGATCCATATGCCCGTGCCGATCGAGCGCGACGACGACGGCTACTTCGCTCCGCTCGAGCGGCTCGCGCTGCCGGACGACACCGCCCTCTACCTCGGGCTCCTGCACAAGGAGGACGGCCTCGACGGAGCGCGCCGGCGGATCGAGGCCGCCAAGCGCCACGTCGCGGCCTTCGGGGTGGCGACCGAGTGCGGCATGGCGCGCGACGCCGCGCCGGAGGACATCCCGGGGCTGCTGTCGCTGCACGCGCAGGCCGCGGCGCTCCTGGGATAGCAGCAGTGCCGCGCACCGGACACTGGCTGCTGGTCGTGGCGGGTCCGAGCGACGCGTGCGTCGCTCGGAGGCGGTCGCTGCTGCGGGCACGTCGCGAGTGCGCACGGATCGACCTCGTCGTCGTGTCCGACCCGCCGCCGCGATTCTGGTGGGCGATCGGGATGGGCGGCGCAGGCACGATCGCCGCAGCTGGATGGTCGGCGGAGCGAGATCTGGCACGCGCCGCCCGAGCGGCATGCCTGCTCGTCGCAGGCATGCCGCCGCGCGCGGCGTCGACCGCTCGCGCCGTCAGCACGTGGCGGGAGCTGAGCAGCGACGTCCTCGAACGCTACGACGAGGTCCTCGTCGTCGAACCCCCGGCTCGGTGGATCGACCGCCGACGCCTGGAACGTCACCGGACGACGCGGCGTTCGCGTC
Source organism: uncultured Solirubrobacteraceae bacterium (assembly GCA_964422645.1). Lineage (GTDB taxonomy): Bacteria > Actinomycetota > Thermoleophilia > Solirubrobacterales > Solirubrobacteraceae > Capillimicrobium. Next base: position 344,853 of record CAYRCB010000005.1, read on the forward strand.
GCCCGTGGGGCGGCCGACCTGGGATCGCCGCACGCGCATGAGCATCGACGTCCACGCACACTTCCTGCCACCGTCGTACGTCGCGGCCCTGAGCGTCGCCGGGATCGATCGCCCGGACGGATTCCCGCACGTGCCGCGTTGGAGCACGACCGACGCTCTGGCCAGGATGGACAGCCTCGGCATCACCGCCGCGGTGCTCTCGATCTCCTCGCCGGGCGTCGGCTTCGCGGGCGCGGGCAGGGAGAGGCTCGCTCGGTCGACCAACGAGGAGGGCGCGGACATCGTGCGAGACCACCCGCGACGGTTCGGCGTGCTGGCATCGCTCCCCCTACCCGACATCGACGCGGCGCTCGCCGAGGTGGCGCGCGCCGGCGATGACCTGGGTCTGGACGGATTCCTCCTGCTGACCAACTACGACGGCGTCTATCTCGGAGACCCGAGGTTCGACGAGCTGCTCTCCGAGCTGAATCGCCGCCGCGCCGTCGTCGCATTGCATCCGACGTCACCACCCGGCTGGGAAGCCCTGGCGCTCGACCGCCCACGGCCCATCCTCGAGTTCCCCCTCGACACGACGCGCACCGTGTTCAACCTCATCCTCAGCGGCGCGCTCGAGCGATTCCCAGATCTCCGCTTCATCGTCCCGCACGCCGGCGCCGCCCTCCCTGCGCTCGTCGACCGAGTCCAGAGCTTGACCAGCGCGCTGAACGACCACCCGATCGACATCCGAGAAGCCTTGGGCAGGCTCTGGTTCGATCTCGCCGGCGGCCCGTACGCGACCACCCTCCCATCGCTGCTCGCCGTCGCGAGCCCAGGCCGACTGCTCTACGGATCCGACATGCCGTTCAGTCCTCCAGCGCTCGTCGACCTGGCCCGCGACTCCTTCCGTTCGAGCCACGCATTCACCGACGAGCAGCGGCACGCGATCCTGCACGAGAACCCGCTGGTGTTGTTTCCCCGTCTACGGGTCTGAACCGCTCCATCGACGACCCGGTCTCGAACCGAGATGGGCCGGATGCTCCAGGTAGCGCTCGTAGGTCTCGCGCTCGTCGAACCCGATGCTGAGGACGAAGTCGAACTCGTCGTCGTCCTCAGCCAAGCGCTCCGCCTGCTCCCAGCGGCGGATCCCGTCGAGCTGACCGGGGAGCTCCGCGAGCGCGGCGATCGCTGCCCGTATGGCTTCGGGCGACGCATCGCGACGCCATCGATTCATCCGTGCAACCGGTCGCGTCGGTTCGTGCGACGCATCGGCGTCGATCTGTCGGACCGCCGCCGACAGCGGCGTTGGCGAGACGAGCGTCGCAACCCGAATTGACCCGCCGCCCTGCGGCAAGGGCGGCACAAGGGCGAGGCCCGACGCCGATCCGCTCCCAGGAACGCAAAACCCGCCGTCACCAGCGGGTTCTGAGCGCGCCCGAGAGGATTCGAACCTCTGACCTTCGGTTCCGTAGTCTCCCTTCTTCAGCCCGACCAGCAGCTGAACGCCGTATCTCCCGGGCGCCCACGACCAGAGCGCTGCGGTATCCCAGTTGCTCCGCCGGACGTGAAGCTGCCGCGCGCCTATTTGGCGCGACGCACGGACGAAGCCTGAAGGGTCGCGTCGGAATCCCGCTGGTCCGCGTCGGCGGCGCGCTGCGCCGCGTCAAGCTGATCGATGACGCGTTCGGCGACCCCGGACGGATCCTCGTGCTCCCAGGCGCGAACGACGCGCCATCCTGCGGTCGCGAGCGCCGCGTCAACGCGCCGATCACGGGCAACATTTCGCTGGAGCTTTGGAATCCAGTAGTCCTGGTTGCGAGATGGCGTGTTGCCGTGCTCCGGACAGCCGTGCCAGAAGCAGCCGTCGACGAACACCGCGACACGCCAGCGAGTGAAGACGACGTCGGGCCGGACTGAGACGGTGCCCGCGCGAACCGTGTGATCCACGCGGAACCGGGCTCCGCGCTTGTGCAAGCGACTTCGCAGCGCAAGCTCTGCCCGCGTATCGCGGCGACGATTCCGAGACATCCGGTGGGAGACTTGAGCGTCAAGCGGAGCGGGATACGGCAACGCGACCATCTGCTAGCGGCTGGACGCGGGTTGCGCGGTCCGACGTCGTGCGCCGGGCCCCAGTCCGGCACCGGGGTGATCGTCGTGCTCGCCGCGCAATGCAAGGTAACGCTCCGGGACGGCCGCGGGTGTCTCCGGCTGTGGGCAATCGTCACGAGCCGCGGGGATCAGGCTCGGCTTGACACGCGGACGCTCGCCGCAGATCTGTCGACGTATCGCCAGTCCGAGCAGCTCCCCGACGGGCGGTGGGACGGCATTGCCGAGCTGGCGCCGGACAGAGGTCGGTGCTCCCGTCAGCTCCCAATCGTCCGGAAAGCACTGAAGCCGTGCTAGCTCTTGGCTCGTGAGGCGCCGGCTACGCCAATGGAACGGTCCGGTCGCAGGCCCTGCCTGTGCCTGCAGCGTCCACGAAGGCCGTGCCTTTGCGAGCTTGAGGAGAAAGCTCCAGTAGCGCGTCCGCCATCCGAACAGAGGCTCTCCGGCGCCTCGCCGCGTGTGGTGTAGGTAGTTCGCACCCTCTGGAATGGATGGCAGGAGCTCCGCCCATGTGCCTGCGGGTCGAAGCTCGGGATCGAACTCGGGATCGTCGAGGAACCAGATGGCGTCCCAAGCGTTGCGGTAGCGCTCTACTGCGGACTCCCCGTTCGCCGCCCGGGCGACCGCGCCGTGCGTCGGATCGGGCTCGGTAAGTCCCGCACCATCTCGAGCCGCGAAGACAAATACCCGCTCGCGGTGCTGCGGGACGCCATGGTCGGCGGCGTCGATGACGAGTGCATACGGCTCGTACGCGGTCTTGTGACGACGGTTGATGCGCCGTAGCGCACTCCGAAGGACATCGAGTGCTTCGTACTTGTGGGTTACCTGCTTCCGGCTTGCCGTGATGCCCTTCACGTTCTCCAGAAGCATGAAATCCGGGAGCGTGGCCTCAAGCACGTCAAAATACGCGCGGAGGGTCTGGGCGCGCGGATCTTGCATCCGCCGCGGACTACCGTGCTTCCACTGCCCAGACTTGGAGAACGGCTGACACGGCGGCCCGCCGGCCAGCAACGTAGCCTCGCCCCTCTTCAGCTCGAGAGCGGACAGGATGTCGGCTGGCCGGTGCTGATGGATGTCGCCGGGCTTCAGCAACCGCCAGCCAGGTCGATTTACCTGAAGCGTCTGCTGACAGTCGCGGTCCGACTCGACGCACCCGGCGATCTCAAAGCCGGCTCGCTCGAGCCCGATATCCAAGCCCCCCGCGCCCGTGAACAACGAGATGACCTTCACGAGCACCAGCCCGTGCTCGTCGATGGCCGCATTAGATCCCGCTCACGCAGGACGAGGTGCTGGCAACAGAAAGCGTCGCGCAAGCGCATTGCTTGCAAACTAGATCATACGCTGCCGTCGGAACCGCAGAGTGCAAGGTCGAGCGGGGCCGGTCGTCGCCCCTAGGTTGCCATCTCGCCGATTCGCGCGGCGATCTGCGCCGGTTCTCGGCCCGCCTACGGCGTCGAACGCCGGCTCATGTGCGAGGCTCCTCGCCATGTCGCCAGGAGCGCATGCAAGCGCCGCGGCCGTCGAGATCAGGCCGGGCGTCGGGATGCTCGCACTGCTGAGGTCCATGAACTACAAGCCGTGGTACGCGCTTAGCGAGTTCGTCGACAACGCGCTGGCCAGCTTCCTGGCGAACGCGGATGCTCTCGCGCACGCCGCGGACCCGCGGTCCAGCGTGACGGTCACGATCCGCTTTGAGCGCGATCCCGGCGTGATCGAGATCGTGGATGACGCGGCAGGCATCGCCTCGGCCGACATCGCTCGCGCGTTCCGGCCCGCGGAGCCCCCGTCGGACACCTCCGGCTTGTCGCAATTCGGTATCGGGATGAAGAGTGCGGCTTGCTGGTATGCAAAGCGCTTCACCGTGACGTCGAGCGCGGTGGGTGAGAGCGTCACCCGAACGGTTCGGTTTGACGTGCCCGCCATCGTGGCCGAGCAGATCGAGGTCCTGCCGGTCGAGGAGGTTCAGGGCGAGCCGGCTGCTCACGGGACCCGCGTCGTGCTTGAGGACCTCCACCGGCCTGTTCCCACCGGTCGCACGCTTGGAAAGGTCCGTCGCTATCTCGCGAGCATCTATCGCGTCTACTTGCGCTCCGGCGTCCTTCGGCTCGTTGTCGGAGAGGAACCGGTCGTCGCCTCCGAGCCAGATCTCTTGGTCGCGCGACGCTGGGATGCCTCGGCGAGCGCTAATCCGGTCGAGTGGAGGAAGGATCTGATCGTCGAGCTGCCCTCGGGACGAGTCGTTGCCGGCTGGGCTGCTCTGCGAGCTCGAGGCTCGACGTCCGAGGCGGGCTTGGCGCTCCTGTATCGCGACAAGGTCGTCGTCGGTGCTGGCGCCGGCGCCGGCGAGTCCGACGATCTGTATCGGCCCAGCGAGGTGTTCGGAGCCTCCAACACCTTCGTGTCGCAGCGGCTGCTGGGCGAGCTCGACGTCTCGGATCTTCACGTCTCTCACTCGAAGGATGCCGTCCTATGGCACGGCGAGGAGGACGCGTTCCTGTCCGCACTGCGTGTTCAGCTCGACGAGGAGCCGCTGCCGCTCCTGCGCATGGCTCGTGAGTATCGCGTCACCGAGAAGGGGCCTGATGTCGACCGCAAGCTTGGCCGTGCGCTGGATGCGACCGTCGAGGCGGCCGCGCTGCATGTCTCGCCATCTACGACCGAGCACGGGGATGACACCGAACCGTCGCGTCCGCCCGAGGAGGTGGTCACGCGCGCCTTTCAAGTCACCCTTCCCGTGCGAGGCGCTGGTCTCGATGTCGAGCTGTCGGTGAGCGTGGGCGACGGCTACTCGTGGCTGCGGGTGATCGAGAAGGAGCATGGGTACGTGATCGAGGTCGATCGCAGCCACCCGTTCATGCAGGCGTTCGCACATCTGCCCAACCAAGAGATCGAGCCGGTCTTGCGATTGGCGGCCGCCCTCGGCCTCGCCGAGATCGAGGCGCGCGTGGCGGGCGTGCCGGATCCGAGTGCGGTCCGTGTCCGCCTCAATGCCATCCTTCGCGGGCCGATCGCTAGAGCGGCCCTGACCGATCCCCGGTGAGCACGCCATGACCGAGAACATCACCGCAGTCCCCATCCCAGCTCACTTGGCTGAGGACCAGCTCGCCGGGTGGCGGCCCCATCAGGGCGAGGTCACCAGCGCGCTGGTGGAGCGCGTGGAGCTTCCCGATGGCGCGCGCGTGGCGGTCGTGGGTTCAGCGGCACGGAGCCTTGCGCGGTGTGCTGATCCCGCCCTCGCCGGCCAGCACGCCCAGGCGCATCTGATCGTCGGCGAGGTCCAGAGCGGCAAGACCCTTGCGTTCACGACGCTGATGGCGCTCGGGCGCGACAATGGCTATCGGCTCGTGATCGTCATCGCGGGCACCAAGAACAACCTCCTTGAGCAGACCATCGACCGGCTCGACGACGATCTGCTCGGCGGTGTCAAGCGCCATCCAAAAATGTCGGTGGATCGCCATCGAAAAATGTCGGT
>CAYRCB010000006.1:0-3076 GCA_964422645.1 uncultured Solirubrobacteraceae bacterium
CTCGACGAGGCGCAGAACACCACGCCCGAGCAGATGAAGATGTTCCTCACGCGCCTGGGCTTCGGCTCCAAGATGGTCGTCACCGGCGACGTGACGCAGGTCGACCTGCCGCGCGAGCACCAGTCCGGCCTCATCGTCGTCTCCGAGATCCTCGACGGCATCGACGGCGTCGAGTTCGTCCGCTTCGGTGGCGCCGACGTCGTGCGCCACAAGCTCGTGCAGCGGATCGTCGAGGCCTACGACACCCACGCCGCCAGTCAGACCGGGCAGCTGCGCCGTGCTGGAGGTTGAGGTCCTCGGCACGGCGGCGATCGCCGCGGCCGAGGTCGAGCGCCTCGTCGCGATCGCGCTGGCGTCCGCCGACATCGAGGACGGGCACGTCGCGGTCGCGTTCGTCGACGCCGACCGCATCCGCGACCTCAACCGCGAGCACCGCGACAAGGACGCGCCGACCGACGTGCTGTCGTTCCCGATCGACGAGGACGACGACCCGATCGGGCCGCGCGAGCTCGGCGACGTTGTCATCTGCCCCGAGCACACGCAGGACCTGCGCGAGGCGGTGATCCACGGCACGCTGCATCTCGTCGGGATGGACCACGAGACCGACGACGGCGAGATGCTGGCCCTGCAGCGCGAGCTGTTGTCTTGGTGACCCGCTCAGGGTTCGTGGCGTTGGCCGGGCGTCCGAACGTCGGCAAGTCGACGCTCGTCAACGCGATCGTCGGGCGCAAGGTCGCGATCGTCTCCGACAAGCCGCAGACGACGCGGCGCGCGATCCGCGGGGTGGCCACCGGCGAGGACTGGCAGCTCGTGCTCGTCGACCTGCCCGGCGTGCAGCGCCCGCGCGACGCGCTCACCGAGCGGATGCAGCGCCGCGTCGAGCGCGAGCTGGAGGACTCCGACGCCGCGCTCATGGTCCTCAACGGCGAGCAGGGCGTCGGGCCCGGCGACCGCTTCATCGCCGCGGCGCTGCGCGGGGCGAAGGTGCCGGTGGTGATCGCGGTCAACAAGGTCGACCGCCTCGATCGCCCGGGCGCCGTGCTCGCCCTGCAGGCCGCCGCGGAGCTCGAGGTCGCCGACGAGATCTTCCCCGTCTCGGCGCGGACCGGCGCCGGCATCGGCCCGCTCGTGGACCACTTGGCGTCGGTGCTGCCGGAGGGCCCGTTCTTCTACGACGCGGCCGAGGGCTCCGACCAGCCGCTGCAGGTGCTGCTCGCCGAGCTCGTGCGCGAGCAGGTCCTGCGGCGCACGTTCCAGGAGGTCCCGCACGCCGTCGAGGTGGTCATCGACGAGCTCGAGTGGCCCAAGGACGACCTCGCGCTCGTGCGCGCGCTGCTCTGGGTGGAGACCGAGTCCCAGAAGGGCATCGTGATCGGCGCGGGCGGCAAGATGATCAAGGCGATCGGCACCGCCGCCCGCCGCGAGCTGGAGCGCGAGCTGGGCGCCCGCGTCCACCTCGACCTCTCCGTCCGCGTGCGCCGCTCGTGGCGCGCCGACGAGGGGCTGCTGGACCGGCTCGGCATCGAGTGAGCCGTTCCCGGCGCGCCGCGTAGAATCGCCCGATGCTCGACGCCGCCCAGATCTCGTACGACGACCGCGGACTGGTCCCCTGCGTGATCCAGGACTGGCGCACCGGCGAGGTGCTGACCCTCGCCTACATGAACGCGCTGGCGCTCGAGCGCACGCAGCAGACCGGCGAGCTGCACCTCTGGAGCCGCTCACGCGACGAGCTGTGGCACAAGGGCGCCACGTCGGGCAACACGCAGGCGGTGCGCGCACTGCGGCTGGACTGCGACGGCGATGCGGTGCTGGCGCTCGTCGAGCCGGCCGGCCCGGCCTGCCACACCGGCGAGCGCACGTGCTTCCACCGCGGCGACGTCGAGGCGCCGGCGCCCTACGAGGCGCTGCCGGCGCTCGAGCGCACGATCGCCGCCCGCGCGGCCCAGCGTCCCGCCGGCTCGTACGTCGTCACGCTGCTCGACGACCCCGCATTGCGCGGGGCGAAGGTCGAGGAGGAGGCCGAGGAGGTCGTCCGTGCGGCGCGTGAGGAGACCGACGACCGCGTCGACAACGAGGCGGCCGACGTGCTGTTCCACCTCGCCGCGCTGCTGGCCGGCCGCGACCGCTCGCTGACCGACGCCTACGAGGTGCTCAATGGCCGCCGTCGCTGAGCGCCAGGCGGTCACCCACACGTTCATCGCCGACTGCGAGACGCCGGTCTCGGCGTTCTTGAAGCTGCGCGAAGCCGATCCCACCCGCCCCGCGTTCCTGCTGGAGTCCGCCGAGCAGGGCCAGCGGGTCGGGCGCTGGTCGTTCATCGGCTTCCGGCCCCGCAACGTGCTGCGCTGGTCGCTCGGCGACCCCGGCGACCCGTACGCGCTCGCCGCCGAGGAGGTCGGGCGCACGCGCCTGGCCCGCCACCCGGACCTGCCGCCGTTCGCCGGCGGCGCGGTCGGCTACTTCGGCTACGACCTCGTGCGCACGGTCGAGCCGCTCGGCCCGCCCAACCCCGACCCGGTGGGCCTGCCCGACATGGCGCTCATGCTCACCGACGCGCTCGTCGCCTTCGACCACCTCAAGCACACGATCACCGTCATCGCGATGGGGGACCCGTCGGTGATCGACGAGGTCCGCGCGGCGCTCGCCGGGCCGGTCCCGGCGCCGCGCGGCGTGCCCGGCGCCCGGCCCGAGCCGCACTGGCAGGCGAACATGGAGCGCGCCCAGTTCGAGGGCAACGTCGCGCGGATCGTCGAGTACGTCCACGCCGGCGACGCCTTCCAGGTCGTCCCGTCGCAGCGCTGGAGCGCCCCGATCGACAAGGAGCCGTTCTCGATCTACCGCGGGCTGCGGGCGGTCAACCCGTCGCCGTACATGTACTACCTCGACTTCGGCGACTTCCAGGTCGCCGGCGCGTCGCCCGAGCCGCTGCTCACCGTCACCGGCGACCACGTGTCGACCCGCCCGATCGCCGGCACGCGCCCGCGCGGCGGCGACCTCGAGGAGGACGAGCGGATCGCCGCCGAGCTGCTGGCCGACGAGAAGGAGCGCGCCGAGCACGTGATGCTCGTCGACCTCG
>CAYRCB010000006.1:3176-338211 GCA_964422645.1 uncultured Solirubrobacteraceae bacterium
GAGCTGCTGGCCGACGAGAAGGAGCGCGCCGAGCACGTGATGCTCGTCGACCTCGGCCGCAACGACCTCGGGCGGGTCTGTGCGTATGGCACCGTCGCCGTCGACGAGTTCATGGCGGTCGAGACGTACTCGCACGTGATGCACATCGTGTCGAGCGTCTCCGGAACGCTGCGCGAGGGCGTCGGCGCGATGGACGCGCTGCGCTCGGTGCTGCCCGCCGGCACGCTGAGCGGCGCGCCGAAGGTCCGTGCGATGCAGATCATCGACGAGCTCGAGCCGGTCAAGCGCGGCGGCTACGGCGGTGCGATCGGCTACCTCAGCTACACCGGCGACCTCGACACCTGCATCCACATCCGCACCGCGGTGATCAAGGACGGCGTGGTCCACGTCCAGGCGGGCGGGGGCACCGTCGCCGACGCCAAGCCCGACTACGAGTTCCGCGAGTCCGAAGCCAAGTCGCGCGCGATCAAGCAGGCGATCGCGCTGGCGTGTGCGCAGGAGGACTGGGCGTGACCTTTACGACGCGCTACGCTTGGTAAAGCGATGAGCCGGATCTCCAGCAAGAACCAGGTCACGATCCCCGTCGATGTGCTGCGCGAGGCAGGGCTCAAGCCCGGCGACGACGTGCGCATCCGGCGGATCGGACGCGGCCGGGTGGAGATCGAGCGGCCCTCGGACTGGGTGGAGCGCTGGGCCGGCAGCATGCCCGGCGTATGGAAGCCCGGCGACATCGACGAACTCCGGGACGAATGGGAGCGGTAGCGCTCGACGCGAGCGTGGTGATCGGCTTCCTGCGACCCGACGACGCGCATCACCAAGCCGCTCGCCAGATCCTTCGCGACCACACCGAAGCGACGAAGATCCTCCCTGCGAGCGTGTACGCCGAGATCCTCGTGAAGGCGGTCCGAGCGGGGCGCGCGGAGGAGGTCGACACGTTCGTGGACGATCTGGAGGCCGAGGTCGTGCCGATCGACCGCGCGGTCGCCCGCCACGCGGCGGCATTGCGTGCCGAGCACCGGTCGCTGCGCCTTCCGGATGCCATGGCGCTCGCATGCGCCGACGCTCGCGGCGCGACGCTCCTGACGTTCGACAAGGGCCTGCTTCGCGTGAGGGATGGCCGATGACCTCCGTCCTCGTCGTCGACAACTACGACTCGTTCACCTACAACCTCGTCCAATACCTGGGCGAGCTGGGGGCCGAGATCGACGTCGTCCGCAACGACCGGGCGACGGTCGGCGAGCTGCTCGAGCGGCGGCCGGACCGGGTCGTCGTCTCGCCCGGGCCGTGCACGCCCAACGAGGCGGGGATCTCGCTGGAGGCGGTGCGCCGCTTTCCCGAGGCCGGGATCCCCACGCTCGGCGTCTGCCTCGGCCATCAGTCGCTCGGCCAGGCGTTCGGTGCGAAGGTCATCCGTCACGAGCCGATCCACGGCAAGACGACGGCGATCGAGCACGACGGACGCACGATCTTCACGAGCGTGCCGACGCCGCTCACCGTCGGGCGCTACCACTCGCTCGTCGTCGACCCCGACACGCTGCCCGACGAGCTCGAGGTCAGTGCGACCGGCGGCGGCGTGGTGATGGGACTGCGCCACCGCGAGCTGCCCGCCGAGGGCGTCCAGTTCCATCCCGAGTCGGTGCTGACCGACGAGGGCAAGCGGATCCTCGACAACTTCCTGTGCCGCCCCACGACGTCCTGACCCGCGCGATCGACGCCGTGGCCTCCGGCCGCGACCTCTCGGTCGACGAGACCGGGGACGTGCTCGCTGCGATCATGGCCGGCGAGGCCGGGGAGGTCCAGATCGCCGCCTTCCTCATCGCGCTGCGCACGAAGGGGGAGACCGAGGACGAGCTGGCCGGGCTGGCGCGCACGATGCGCGAGCTCGCGGTGCCGGTCGCCACGGCGCGCGACGACCTGCTCGACGTCGTCGGGACCGGCGGCGGCCGGCGCACGTTCAACGTCTCGACGACCGCGGCCCTGATCGCCGCCGGCGCCGGCTGCGCGGTGGCCAAGCACGGCAACCGCTCGGCGACGTCGCTGTCGGGCGCGGCCGACGTGCTCGAGGCCCTCGGCGCGCGGATCGACCTCGCGCCCGCCGCGGTCGGGCGCTGCGTCGACGACGTCGGCTTCGGCTTCCTGTTCGCGCCGTCCCACCACCAGGCGACCCGCTACGTCATCCCGGTGCGCCGCGACCTGGCCGTGCGCACGGTCTTCAACCTCCTCGGCCCCCTGACGAACCCGGCCGGCGCGCGCCGCCAGCTCATCGGCGTCGCCGACCTGTCGTTCCTGGAGCGCATGGCGGGTGCGCTGGCCCGGCTGGGGACCGACCGCGCACTGCTAGTGTCCAGCGAGGATGGCCTCGACGAGATGAGCACGTCCGGCGCCACACGGGTGGTCGAGGTGGACGGCGATCGCCTGACGAGCTACACGATCGAGCCGGCGGACGTCGGCCTTCCGAGCGCTGCCTTCGAGGCCGTCGCCGGCGGGAGCCCGGCGGACAACGCCGCGGTGACCCGCGCGATCTTCGCCGGCGAGGTCGGCCCGCCGCGGGACCTCGCCGTCCTGAACGCCGGGGCCGCGATCTACGTCGCCGGTCGCGCCGACTCGATCGCCGCGGGCGTCGAGGTGGCCCAGGAGGCGATCGACTCGGGCGCCGCCCGCGCCGCGCTGGACCGCTACGTGGAGCTGACGCACCGCCTGGCATGAGCGTCCTCTCGAGGATCGTCGACTCCACCCGCCAGGACGTCGACCGGCGTCGCCGGGAGCTTCCGCTGGCCGAGCTGGAGGCGCGGGTGGCCGCGCGCGACGCCGGCCAGGACCGCCCGTTCTCCGAGGCGCTGGCGGGGCCGCCGGGCGTCTCGATCATCGCCGAGCACAAGCGGCGCTCGCCGTCGGCCGGCGCCATTCGCGAGGGCTCCACGGTCGAGGACATCGTCTGCGCCTACGAGCGCGGCGGCGCGGCCGCGCTGTCGGTGCTGACCGAGCCGCACAACTTCGGCGGCTCGCTCGACGATCTGCGCGCCGCGCGGGCGGTGACCGACCTGCCGATCCTGCGCAAGGACTTCATCGTCGATCCCTACCAGGTCTACGAGACCGCGGCGTTCGGCGCGGACGCCCTGCTGCTCATCGTGGCCGCGCTGGACTTCGACGACCTCGCGCGGCTGTTCGGCGAGGCGCAGGCGATCGACCTCGACGTGCTCGTCGAGGTCCACGACGAGGACGAGCTCGAGCGGGCGCTGGAGATCGACGCCGACGTGATCGGCATCAACAACCGCGACCTCACCGACTTCACCGTCGACCTGAACCGCACCTTCGACCTGCTGTCCGACGTGCCGGCCGGCAAGGTCGTGGTGTCGGAGTCGGGGCTCTACACCCGCGAGCAGGTCGAGGAGCTCGAGCGAGTCGGCGTCGATGCCGTCCTCGTCGGCGAGTCGCTCATGCGCGCGCCGGATCCCGAGCAGGCGCTGCGGGAGCTGACCGAGGCCGGCGAGTCCTCCGACGAGCTCATCTGAGGTCGGGCCGATCCTGCGCCGGGGTTTAGCAACCCTTCGCGCGTCTTCAGGCAGCGTTGAGACGCGTTGCCCATCCTGCGCGGCATGAAGAAGGCACTCCCGTTCGTCTCGGGCCTCCTCGGCGGCGCGATCGCCGTCGCGCTGGCCGTCGTCCTCGGGGTCGGGGGCGCGGAGAAGCAGACGACCACCACCGTCGTCCGCCAGGCTCCGCTCTCCGCCCAGACCGAGACCGCGAGCGGCGGGGGCACGCTGACGGCGCGCGACATCTACAAGCGCGACGCGCCCGGCGTCGTCTTCGTCCGCGCCCAGGTCGTCGAGCAGAGCCAGTCCCCGTTCGGCCTCCCCGAGCGCCAGCAGGGCGAGGCGACGGGATCGGGCTTCGTGATCGACGCCGACGGCGACATCCTCACCAACGCGCACGTCGTCGACGGGGCGGTCAAGGTGACCGTGCAGTTCGACAACGACAAGACCGTCGACGCCAAGGTGGTCGGCAAGGACGTCTCGACCGACCTGGCGCTGCTGCGCGTCGACCCCGACGGGCTCGACCTCCAGCCGCTGACGCTCGGCTCGTCGAAGTCGCTGCAGGTCGGCGACCCGGTGCTGGCGATCGGCAACCCGTTCGGCCTGGATCGCACGCTGACGACCGGCGTCGTGTCCGCGCTGCAGCGCCAGATCCAGGCGCCCAACGGCTTCGCGATCCGTGACGTGATCCAGACCGACGCGGCGATCAACCCGGGCAACTCCGGGGGTCCGCTGCTGGACGCGACGGGCCGGGTCGTCGGCATCAACTCCCAGATCGCGACCGGCGGGTCGGGCGCCAGCGGCAACGTCGGCATCGGCTTCGCGGTGCCGATCGAGACCGCGCAGAAGGTCCTGCCCGCGCTGAAGAAGGGCGAGACGGTCAAGCGCGCCTACCTCGGCATCTCGACCCGCACGATCGACGGCTCGCTCGCGGGCGCGAACCTGCCGGTGAGCAAGGGCGCGCTGATCCAGTCCGTCGAGCAGGGCTCGGCGGCCGAGAAGGCCGGCCTGCGCGCCGGCGGCATCTCGGCGCAGCTGGCCACCGGCGAGTCGATCCAGCTGGGCGGCGACATCATCACGGCGATCGACGGCCAGGCGGTGGAGACCAGCGACGACGTCGCCGGCATCGTCGCCGCCAAGCAGCCGGGCGACAAGGTGACCATCACGTACCTGCGCGACGGCAAGCGCCACACGACCGAGGTGACGCTCGGCAACCGCCCGAACGCCGACCAGTCCGGCTGAGCCGCCGGCGGGCCGACCGGCCCGCGACGAGGTTGCGACAATGGGACGCCGTGGCCTCTGCACCCAAGATCAAGATCTGCGGCGTCACCAGCCTCGACGACGCCGAGCTCGTGGCCGGGCTCGGGGCGTGGGCGGTGGGGCTGATCTTCCATCGGCCCTCGCCGCGCGCCTGCAAGCCGGCCGAGGCGGCGCTGATCGGCGCGGCGCTGAAGCGCCGGACGCTGCTGGCGGGCGTCTTCCTCAACCACCCGCTCGACGAGATCGTCCGCCTGCACGAGCGCGTCGGGTTCGACCTCGTCCAGCTCCACGGCGACGAGGGCCCGTCGTTCGCCACCGAGGTCGCGCGCCGCACCGGCGCCAAGGTCGTCAAGGCGGCGCGCGTGAAGGACGCCGGCGACGTCCGAGCGCTCGATGCGTTCCGCTCGGTCGACTTCCACCTCGTCGACGGCCCCGGCACGGGCGAGACGCTCGACCCGTCGCTGTTGCGCACGCGCCGCTCCGACCTGCCGCTGATCCTCGCCGGCGGCCTGACGGCGGCGAACGTCGCGACGCAGGTCGCCGCGGTGGAGCCCTTCGCGGTCGACGTCGCCAGCGGCGTGGAGGCCGAGCCGGGCCGCAAGGATCCCGAGGCGCTCGAGGCGTTCTTCGCCGCCGTGCACGGCGCGGTGGTGCCGGCTCGATGACGATCGAACGCCGCTTCGGCGACTACGGCGGCCAGTACGTCCCCGAGACGCTCATGCCCGCGCTGTTCGAGCTCGAGGCCGCGTGGGCGCACGCCCGGGTCGACTCGACCTTCCACGCCGAGCTCGACGCGCTCCTGCGCGACTACTGCGGGCGGCCGACGCCGCTCTACCACGCGCGGCGGCTGTCCGAGCGGGTCGGCCGCACCGTGCTGCTCAAGCGCGAGGACCTCAACCACACCGGCTCGCACAAGATGAACAACGCGCTCGGCCAGGCGCTGCTGGCCAAGCGCATGGGCAAGGGCCGGATCATCGCCGAGACGGGCGCCGGCTCCCACGGCGTCGCCACCGCGACCGCGTGCGCGCTGCTCGGGCTGGAGTGCGTGGTCTTCATGGGCACCGAGGACATGCGTCGCCAGCGGCCCAACGTGCTGCGCATGGAGCTGCTCGGCGCGCGCGTCGAGCCGGTCGACGCGGGGGCGCGCACGCTGAAGGAGGCGACCTCGGCGGCGATCCGCGACTGGGTCACCAACGTCGCCGACACCTACTACGTCATCGGCAGCGTCGTCGGCCCGGCGCCCTACCCGGCGATGGTCCGCGACCTGCAGCGGCGCATCGGCGACGAGGCGCGCGCGGAGATCCTCGAGCGCCACGGGCGCCTGCCGGCCCGGGTCGTCGCGTGCGTCGGTGGAGGCTCCAACGCGCTGGGCGCGTTCGCCGCCTTCCTCGAGGACGACGGCGTCGAGCTGATCGGCGTGGAGGCCGGAGGGGAGGGGCTGGCGACGATGCGCCACGGCGCGCCGCTGACGGTCGGCACCCGCGCCGGGGTCCTGCACGGCGCGATGTCGGCGATCATGCAGACCGAGGAGGGCCAGATCCGCGAGGCGCATTCGATCTCGGCCGGCCTGGACTACCCCGGCACCGGCCCACAGCACGCTCACCTGCGCGACACCGGACGGGCCCGCTACGAGGCGGTGACCGACGTGCAGGCGCTGGAGGCGTTCCGCACCCTGGCCGAGCTGGAGGGGATCATCCCCGCGCTGGAGTCCAGCCACGCGGTGGCCTGGGTGCTGGCCCAGCCCGAAGGCGACCTCGACCTGATCTGCCTCTCCGGCCGCGGCGACAAGGACCTCGCCGAGGCGCTCGATCGGCTGGGGATGTCGTCATGAGCGGCATGGACCACATCGCGGCGGCCTTCGCCGGCCGCGACAAGCGCGCCGCGCTCATGCCGTACCTCATGGGCGGCTTCCCCGACCTCGAGACGTCGCGCGCGATCGGCGACGCCTGCATCGACGCGGGCGCCGACCTGCTCGAGCTCGGCATCCCGTTCTCCGACCCGCTCGCCGACGGGCCGGTCATCCAGTCCGCCGGCACCGCGGCGCTGGCGGCGGGGGCGACGACCGACGGCGTGCTCGCGGTCTGCGAGGCGCTCGCGTCGCGGGCGCCCGTGGTGCTCATGACCTACGTCAACATCGTCCTCGCGCGCGGCGTGGAACGGTTCGTCCGCCAGGCGGCCGACGCCGGCGCCGCGGGCCTGATCGTGCCCGACGTGCCGCTCGAGGAGTCCGGCGAGCTGCGCGCCGTGACCGACGCGGCCGGCCTCGCGCTCGTCCCGCTCGTCGCGCCGACCACGCCGGACGACCGCCTCGCGCGGATCGGGGCGCAGGCGCGCGGGTTCCTCTACACGGTGTCGGTGACCGGGACGACCGGGGGGCGCAGCGGCGGCGACGCCAGCGCGATCCTCGCCCGGGCCAAGGCGAGCACCGACGTGCCGGTCGCGCTCGGGTTCGGCATCTCGACGCCCGCGCAGGCGTCGGCCGCGGCGGACGCGGGGGCCGACGGCGTGATCGTCGGCTCGCGCCTGGTGCGCGCGGCGGCGGAGTCCGACCGGCCGGCGGCCGCGGTCGGGCAGCTCGTCGGGGAGCTGGCGGCCGGGCTGGCCTGAGGGCGGGCGGCCGCCGCGCCGCTTCGATCGCTCTCGGACCGCGCGTGCCACGATGGGGCTCGTGGCGGCCGAGACCCTCCACATCACCAACGGCGACGCCGTCCGCGCCGCCGAGTGGCTCTGGGACGGCGTCGATCGGATCGTGACCGCGGTCGGATAGGATTCCGGCCGATGTTCGTTCTCCTCTCGGCCACCGCCGGCCTCCTCATCTGGATCGTTCTCTGGTCGATCGGCGCCAAGGGCTTCGACGCGTTCCTGGTGACCGCGCTGATCCTCGTCCTGGCGGCGACCGTCAAGCTCATCTTCCCGACGATCCCGGGCAACCGCACCGACGACTAGCCGGTGCGCCGTGCGTCCGTGGGCCCTGACCGGCGTGCTGGCGGCACTGCTCGTCGGGTGTGGGGGCGCGGGGGACCCTCAGCCGACGACGACCGCCTCCGATGACCTGACGGTCTACTCGGCGCTGCCGGCGCACGGCCCGCAGGCCCCGCGGGCGCGCGACGTGCTCGACGGCCAGCGCCTCGCGCTGCTCGACGTCCGCGGCTCCGTCGGCCCGTACACCGTGCGGCTGCGTCCGGTCGAGGACTCGACGGCCAAGAAGCAGGGCTGGGATCCCGAGACGACGCTGGACGCCGCCCACGCCGCCGTCGAGGATCCCTCCACGATCGCCTTCGTGGGCGACTTCGACGCCGCGGCCACCGCGCTCTCGCTGCCCAAGACGAACGAGCGCGACCTGCTCCAGGTCAGCCCCGCCACCACCTACGACGGCTTCACCGGCGGCGACGGCAAGGCTCCGGGCGAGCCCGACAAGTATCAGCCCTCGGGCAAGCCGACCTTCGGCCGGATCGCGTTCTCCGACGCCGACCAGGCGCGGGCGATCGCCGAGGAGATGCTCCGCCTCGGCTGCCACCGGATCGCCATCCTGAGCGCCCCGAGCGCGTTCGACGCGAGCCTCGCCGAGCTGATCGAGACCGCAGCCGTCCATCGCGGCCTGAAGGTCTCCTACGACGAGCAGGTCCGCGACAGCGACCCCAAGACGCTCGACGAGGCCGCGGCGGCGGTCGTCGAGGCCGCGACCGACTGCGCCACCTTCGTCGGCGGTCCCGCCGACGCTCCGGGTCCGCTGCTGCGGGCGTTGCACGCCGCCGATCCGACCCTGCGGCTCGTCGCCCCGGCCGCCCTGGCCGACGACGACGTCGCGCGGGAGATCGGCTCGGCGTCGATGGCGACGACGATCGTCGGCCCGCCGCCGCCGCGCCGCGGCTTCGTCGCCGCGTTCGAACGCCGCTTCGGCCGCACCCCCGGCGCCTGGGCGGCCTACGGCTACGACGCGATGCGCCGCGTGCTGCGGGCGATCGCCGACGCCGGCGTGCGCGGCAACGACCGCCGTGCGGTCATCGAGGCCTACCTCGGCGCGCCCGCTCCGCCGCCGCGCATGGCGCTCTGGCGCCCGACGACCGACGGCCTCGAGTTGGAGCGCGAGCTGCCGCAGGCCTGATCGGCCACCTCGGACAACGGCGTTCGAGATCCAGGACCGGTTGTCGATTGCCGTTCGCCCCATGGCGGGCGTAGCATCCGGCGCACATCGGCTTCACACGACTGGAGGGAAGACGTGAGGCTACGTATCACAGGGCTCGTCGCCTGCGTCGGCGTGCTCGCGTTCGGCGTTGCCGCCTGCGGTGGCGACGACGGCGGGGACACCGGGACCGGCGGCGCCGCGGCTGGCGGCACCCTCAACATCTACTCGTCGCTGCCGCTGCAAGGCGCGTCGAAGGACCAGACCAACGCGATGGTCGACGGGGTCCGGCTCGCGTTGCAGGAGGCGAAGAACAAGGCCGGCGACTGGACGATCAAGTACACGTCGCTGGACGACTCGACCGCTCAGGCGGGCAACTGGGACCCGGGCGCCACCGCGCAGAACGCGCGCAAGGTCGCCCAGGACCCCAACGCCGTCGGCTACATCGGCGAGTTCAACTCGGGCGCGAGCGCGATCTCGATCCCGATCCTCAACGAGGCGGGGATCCCGCAGGTCTCGCCGGCCAACACCTACGTCGGCCTGACGACCGACGAGCCGGGGTCCGAGAAGGGCGAGCCGGCGAAGTACTACCCGACGGGCCAGCGCACGTACCTGCGCATCGTCCCCCGCGACTCGATCCAGTCGGCCGCGCTGCTCACGCTCATGAAGCAGGACGGCTGCACGAAGGTCGCGATCGCCAACGACAAGGACACCTACGGTGCCGGCCTGGCGCGCCTCATGGAGATGCAGGCCAAGGACGTCGGCGTCACGGTCGCGTCCAACGAGGGCATCGACAAGACGGCGCCCAACTACCGCTCCTACGCCCAGAAGATCAAGGGCCAGGGCGCGGACTGCTTCGTGTTCTCGGGCGTGACCGCCAACGGCGCGGTGCAGATCTTCAAGGACGTCGGCGCGGCGCTGCCCGACGCGAAGCTGTACGGCCCGGACGGCGTCTGCGAGTCGGGCTTCACCAACCCGGCCAAGAAGGGGATCCCGACCGCGCTCGGCAAGCGCTTCAAGTGCTCGGTCGCCACGCTGAACCTGGCGTCCTACCCGGGCGGCAAGGAGTTCCTGGACGCGTTCAAGGCCGAGTACGGCGAAGCCAACCCGGATCCGTACGCGATCTACGGCTATGAGGCGATGAAGCTCTTCATCGACACGATCAAGGACCTGGGCGAGAACGGCGACAACAAGGAGGAGGTCCTGAAGGCGCTGCAGGCGACCAAGGACCGCGAGTCGGCGCTGGGCACGTACTCGTTCGATCAGAACGGCGACACGTCGCTGACCGACTACGGGATCTACGAGGTCGGCAAGGACGGCGACCCCACGTTCTCCGAGGCGATCAAGGCCCAGCAATAGGGCGAGGGCGGTGGAAGCCAGCACCCAGCCAGCGCCTCCGACCCCGACCGCCGCGCTGTCCACCAGCGCGGCGGACCGGGTCCGGGCGCTGCTGAACAAGTACGGGCTGATCGTCCTCCTGCTGATCCTGCCGGTCGTCTACGCGATCAAGGACCTGCAGGAGGACGGCAACCTCTCGGGCATCGCCAACAACCTGTTCGCGGGCCTGTCCAACGGGTCGATCATCGCCCTCGTCGCGGTCGGCTACACGCTCGTCTACGGGATCATCGAGCTGATCAACTTCGCCCACGGCGACGTGTTCATGATCGGCTCGTTCACCGCGGCCGGGTTCTGGAGCGCGATCGGGCTGGGGCTGGCCACCGGGACGCTGGGGATCGTTCTGGGCCTGCTGCTGACGCTCGTGGTGGCGATGATCGCGTGCGGCACGCTGAACGTGATGATCGAGCGCGTGGCCTACCGGCCGCTGCGCAACGCACCCAAGCTCGCGCCGCTGATCACCGCCGTCGGCATGTCGTTCGTGCTGCAGAACGTGGGGCTGCTGTGGCTGGGCGGGTCGCCGGCGTCGGTCGACGACCTCATCCACGCCCAGCAGAACGTCTTCACGATCCTGGGGATCAACGTCACCCGGGCCGACCTGATGGCGTTCGCGGTGACGATCCCGCTCGTCATCCTGCTGACCGGCTTCGTCGCCAAGACGCGCCTGGGGAAGGCGATGCGGGCCACCGCGCAGGACCCCGAGGCCGCGCGTCTCATGGGCATCAACGTCGACACGACGATCTCCATGACCTTCCTCATCGGCGGGATGCTCGCCGGTGCGGCCGGGCTCGTCTACGCGCTGTACCAGACCACGATCTGGTTCTTCCAGGGCTTCAACATGGGACTGCTCGCGTTCACCGCGGCGGTCATGGGCGGCATCGGGAACCTCAAGGGCGCGGTGCTGGGCGGGCTCATCATCGGCTGCATCCAGCAGGTCTCCGACAACCGGATCGGCACCGACTGGACCCCAGCGATCGTGTTCGCCTACCTCGTGCTCATCATGGTCTTCCGGCCGCAGGGGCTGGTCGGCGAAGAGACGCGGGAGGCCGGCTGATGCGCTCGCTGCGTCTGCCGCAGGCGCCGCCGTGGTTCTCGCGCGTGGCAGCGGTCGCGGTCATCGTCGCCGCGATCTTCTTCCCGTTCCTGTTCGGGCAGGCCGACGCGACGATGAACACGGCGGTCCTGGCGATGGCCTACGTCGTCATGGCGCTCGGCTTGAACATCGTCGTCGGCTTCGCCGGGTTGCTGGACCTCGGCTACGTCGCCTTCTACGCGATCGGCTCGTTCTGCATCGGGTGGTTCGGCTCGGGCTTCTACGCCGATCGCGACATCCACGTGCTGGCGACCCAGTTCGCCAGCAACCTGCCGGGCATCCACTTCAACTTCATCATCATCGTCGCCATCGCGATGGTCCTGTGCGCGATCGCCGGCATGATCATCGGCCTGCCGACGCTGCGGCTGCGGGGCGACTACATCGCGATCGTGACGCTCGCGTTCGGCGAGATCGTGCGCGTGTTCGCGCTCAACGGCGACGAGATCACGATCTTCGGCTACCAGCTGACCAACGGCCGCCAGGGGATCACCGCGGTCGACGCGATCGGGTTCCCGGGCGAGCGGCCGTTCTCGCAGCTGAACCTGCGGCCCTGGTACTGGGTCGCGCTGGGCATGGCGCTGATCGTCCTGTTCATCAACTTCCGCGTGCGCGACTCGCGCATCGGGCGCGCGTGGATCGCCATCCGCGAGGACGAGGTGGCGGCCGCGTCGATGGGCGTGCCGCTGGTCAAGACGAAGCTCATGGCCTACGCGCTCGGCGCGGCGCTCGGCGGCGCGTCCGGCGCGTTCCTGGGCTCCTACCTGACGAACATCACCGCCGACTCGTTCGCCTTCTCGTTCTCGATCTACGTGCTGGCGATGGTGATCCTCGGCGGCCTCGGCTCGATCTGGGGCGTGGTGATCGGGGCGGTGGCGCTCACGTACATCAACTACGAGCTGATCCCCAACACGCTGAACTCGGTGCCCGACAAGCTCGGGCTGGAGTTCCAGCTCACCGACCTGTCGTTCGGGATCTTCGGCTTCCTGCTGGTGATCATGATGATCATGCGGCCCGAGGGCCTGCTGCCCGAGCGAAGGCGCAAGATCGAGCTGACCGAGGGCGTGGGGGCCGACGAGGCGCTGGTGGAGGTGACGCACGCATGAGCCCGCTCGACGCGGAGGCGATCCTCACGACCGAGCGCACGTCGAAGATCTTCGGCGGCCTCGTCGCGGTCAACGACGTCACGTTCGCGATCCCGACCCGGTCGATCGTCTCGATCATCGGCCCCAACGGCGCCGGCAAGACGACGTTCTTCAACATGCTCACCGGGCTCTACAAGCCGAGCACCGGGCGGATCATGTTCGAGGGCCGCGACATCACGCGCGCCAGGCCCGACCGGATCACGAAGGCGGGGATGGCGCGGACGTTCCAGAACATCCGCCTCTTCGCGACGATGTCGGCGCTGGAGAACGTCATGGTGGGCGAGCACTCGCGCATGGCGGCGGGCCTGTTCGGCTCGATCTTCCGCACGCCGGGGGTGCGGCGCGAGGAGCAGACGGTGCGCGAGCGCGGGCGCGAGATGCTCGAGTTCGTGGGCCTGCGCCGTCCGCTGCACGAGCAGCTGGCCATCAACCTCTCCTACGGCGACCAGCGGCGCGTGGAGATCGCCCGGGCGCTGGCCTCCGCTCCGCGGCTGCTGCTGCTCGACGAGCCGACCGCAGGCATGAACGCCAACGAGTCGGCTCGTCTGACCGACTTCATGGTCCGCCTGCGCGACGAGCTGGGGCTGACGATCCTGCTCATCGAGCACGACATGAAGGTGGTGATGGGCGTCTCCGAGCGCGTGACGGTCTTCGACCACGGCGAGAAGATCGCCGAGGGCGAGCCCGCGGTGGTGCGGGCCAACCCGCGGGTGATCGAGGCGTACCTCGGCAAGCAGGAGGCCGCGTAGATGTCGCTGCTCGAGGTGGAGGGGATCCACACCTACTACGGCAACATCGAGGCGCTCAAGGGCGTGTCGCTGGAGGTCAACGAGGGTGAGATCGTCACGCTCATCGGCTCCAACGGCGCCGGCAAGTCGACGACGCTGCGCTCGATCAGCGGCCTCACCCCACCGCGCATGGGCAAGATCCGCTTCGACGGCCAGGACATCTCGCTTATGCCGCCGCAGCAGATCGTGCGCCTGGGCATCCTGCAGGCGCCGGAGGGGCGCCACTGCTTCCAGCGCATGACCGCGCGTGAGAACCTGGAGCTCGGCGCGTACCTGCGCCGCGACGACGAGGTCCGCGCGGACCTGGAGCGGGTGTACGAGCTGTTCCCGCGCCTGCAGGAGCGCGAGCGCCAGAAGGCGGGCACGATGTCCGGCGGCGAGCAGCAGATGCTCGCGATGGGGCGCGCGCTCATGGGCCGCCCGCGGCTCCTGCTGCTCGACGAGCCGTCGATGGGCATCTCGCCGATCCTCACCGAGCGCATCTACGAGACGATCGCCCAGATCAACGAGCAGGGCACGACGATCCTGCTCGTCGAGCAGAACGCCAACTACGCGCTCAGCGTCTCCGACCGCGGCTACGTGCTCGAGACGGGCACGGTCGCGGTGACCGACGAGGCGGCGGCGCTGCGCGAGAACCCCGACGTCCAGCGAGCGTACTTCGGAGCATGACCACCGCGATCTTCGCCCTTCTCGGCGCCAAGGCGCTGTATCTGACCTTCCTCTGGCTCGGGTCGGCGATCGTGTCCTCGTGGCTCTCGGACCGCGCCGGCTTCGGCGAGCGCGCGGGCCTGGCCACGGGGCTGCTGCTCAGCGCGGGCGCGATCGTGATCTGGCTGGTGGTCTACCTCTTCGCGCCCCGCCCCGGCTCGCGCCGGCGCGTGGACGGCGTGCTGCCCAAGCGCCACCGCGCCGCCCCGATGGACGTCGAGTCGCGGCCGTCGGGCTAGCGGGGCGGGCAGCAACCGGCCCGGACGGCGCGCCGCTCGGGCGCCCTTCGCTCAGGGTTCTGGCATAGGTCAGAACCACTACGAAGATCGTTCATTTCGTATTTGGACTATGGAATGGGCGAAGTTACGATTCCGCGACCTCGCGGCCCTCCCGGTGCGCGAGCCGTCGCGAGATGTCCCTCCGTTCGCCTGCATCTGCCCTGCCCACGAAGCCCCGGATCGCGGTCCTCGCGGGCGACGGCATCGGCCCCGAGGTCACCGACGCCGCCCTCGTCGTGCTGACCCGGGCGCTGGCGCTGAGCGGCCTCGCCGCGGAGCTCCGGGAGGGGCTGCTCGGCGGTGCAGCGATCGAGGTCACCGGCGTCCCGCTCCCGCCGGAGACCGTCGAGCTCTGCCGGGCCAGCGACGCTGTCCTCTGCGGCGCGGTCGGCGGGCCGCGCTGGGACGGGCTGCCCGACGAGCGCAACCCCGGACCGGGCGGCCTGCTGAGGCTCCGGCGCGAGCTGGGGCTGTACGCGAACCTGCGCCCGGTCCAGGGGCTCGGCGGCGCGGCGATCGATCTCCTGCTCGTGCGCGAGTGCACCGGCGGGACGTACTACGCGCCCAAGGGCCGGGACGGCGACCGTGCCTTCGACACCACCGAGTACACGGCGGCCGAGGTCGAGCGCGTCGTCGAGCGGGCCTGCCGGCTGGCGCGCGCGCGCCGGGGCCGCGTGGTCAGCGTCGACAAGGCCAACGTCATGCAGACCGGCCGCCTGTGGCGCGAGGTCGCCCAGGCGGTCTTCGATCGTCACGACGACTTGGAGACGTCGCACTTCTACGTCGACAACTGCGCCGCCCAGCTCGTGCTGGCGCCCGGCGCCTTCGACGTCGTCGTCACCGAGAACCTGTTCGGCGACATCCTCAGCGACCAGGCGGCGGCGATCGCCGGCTCGCTGGGCCTGGCGCCGTCCGCGACGCTGGGCGACGCCGGCGCCGGCCTGTTCGAGCCGGTGCACGGGTCGGCGCCCGACCTCGCCGGACGCGGCATCGCCAACCCCACCGCGGCGCTCCTGTCGGCGGCGCTGCTGTGCCGCCATGCGCTCGGCCTCGAGTGCGCGGCGTCGGCCATCGAGGGCGCGACGCGGGCCGTCCTGGCCCGTGGCGTGCGCACCCCCGACGTCGCGGGCGACGGGCCCGCGGTCGGCACCGCCGCGTTCGCGCAGGCCGTCGCGGCCGAGCTCCAGCACCACCACGAGGAGGAGACATGAGCAACCAACGACCGCGCCGCCGTGGGCGGTGGGCCGGACTCGCCGTCGCGGCGGCGTCGCTGGCCATGCTGGCCGCCGGGTGCGGCGGCTCGTCGGACGAGGGATCGACCGGCGCCGCCGGCGCCAGCTCCAGCCGCCCGTTCGAGGGCAAGACGATCGTCGTCAACACCGCCGGCGGGTCGCTCGGCGAGTACCTGACCGAGTACGTCTTCGACCCCTTCGAGGAGCAGACCGGCGCC
This sequence comes from uncultured Solirubrobacteraceae bacterium, assembly GCA_964422645.1. Taxonomy (GTDB): domain Bacteria; phylum Actinomycetota; class Thermoleophilia; order Solirubrobacterales; family Solirubrobacteraceae; genus Capillimicrobium. Next base: position 18,947 of record CAYRCB010000006.1, read on the forward strand.
AAGGTCGAGACGGTCGAGGGTCTCTCGCAGGACATCCTCGCCAAGATCCGCGCGTCCAAGGGCAACCCGCCGGTCGATGTCGCCATGCTCTCCAACTCGGCGATGGCGCAGGGCGCTGCCCAGGGCCTGTGGGAGCAGCTCGACGAGCAGCGCGTCCCCGCGCTGAAGACGCTCGATCCCAAGTACCGCTTCCAGGACGACCAGTACGCGGCGACCTTCAACGGCCCTGTCGTCCTCGTCTACAACAAGGACAAGGTCAAGACCCCGCCGACGTCGTGGAACGACCTCTGGGACCCGCAGCACAAGGGCCACGTCATCATCCCCGACTTCAACGGCTGCTGCGGCGTCCTGCTCCTGCTGCAGACCGCGGCGATGAACGGCGGCGGGATCGATGACGTCGACCCCGGCTTCCGCAAGCTCTCCGAGCTGTCGCCCAACCTGCTGACGCTCTTCACGTCCAACTCGCAGGCCCAGACGCTGTTCACCTCCGGACAGGCGGCGATCGGCGCGTGGTCGATCGATCGCGCCGTCGACCAGGTCCAGAAGGGCGCCCCGATCGGCTTCGTCTTCCCGAAGGAGGGCGCGCCGATGGTGCTCAACAGCATGGGCGTCGTGAAGGGCACCAAGGAGGAGGACCTCGCGATGGCGTTCACCGACTTCGCGCTGAAGGCGGTCGGCAAGCCGGAGTTCTTCACGAAGCTCGCGTCGCTGCCCGGCCGTGACGACGTCACCGTGCCCGCCGACTTCCAGCAGTTCTATCCGACGCCGGAGGACCTGAAGAAGTCGATGATCGTCGACTGGGCCAAGGCCGCGCCGCAGATGGACGAGTGGACGCAGCGCTGGCAGCGCGAGGTGGCGCACCGATGAGCGCGGGCGCCGAGGCCGAGCTGGCGCTGGCGGTCGACGCCGCGGGGTTCGAGCAGCTGGTCGTCGATCTCGCCAGCGAGGTCCGGCTGTCCGGGTCGCCAGAGGAGCAGCGCGCGTTCGACGTCGCGCGCCGTTTCCTCGAGGGGGCCGGACTGCCGACCGAGCAGGAGGCGCAGCGCTCGCTCGTGGGCTACCCGCTGAGGGGGTGCCTCGAGGCGGGCGACCTGCGTTGCACGGTCAACCCGCACGCGCTGGCGCCGGGGACCGGCCCCGACGGGCTGCGGGCCGCCGTCGTCGACCTCGGCGCCGCCACTGACGAAGACTACGCCCGCGCGGACGTCGCCGGGAAGATCGTCCTCTGCGACGGCCTCGGCACGCCCGACCGCCACCTGCGCGGCGAACGCGCCGGGGCGGTCGCCCAGATCTACGTCCTGGGCGAGCGCTTCCACGAGATGATCGTCTCGCCGGTGTGGGGGACCGCGACGCCCGAGACCCGCGCGTTGCTGCCGACGACGCCGTCGGCGGCGGTGCTCGGCGAGGACGGCCGTCGGCTGCGCGAGCGGCTGGCGGCAGGCGCGACCGAGGTGCTCCTGGTCACCGAGGCGGTTCGCGAGTGGATCGACATCCCGACGCTGACGGCCGACGTCCCCGGCAGCGAGGACGACACGTTCGTCCTGCTGAGCTGCCACATCGACTCGTGGCACCACGGCGCGATCGACAACGCGACCGCCAACGCCACGGCGCTGGTGGTGGCGGCGAGCCTCGCGCGGCAGGCCGCGACGCTGCGGCGCGGGCTGCGGGTCGCGTTCTGGTCGGGCCATTCGCACGCGCGGTATGCCGGCTCGACCTGGTACGTCGACACCCACTGGGATGAGCTCGAGCGGCGCTGCGTCGCCCACGTGAACCTCGACGGGCTCGGATCCGCAGGCTCGCACCTGTACCCGAACATCCCGGTGATGTCGCCGGCGTTCGACTTCGCCAGCGAGGTCTTCGCGCGGCGCTTCGGCCTCGAGCTGGTGCCGCGGCCGATTCCGCGGGCCGGCGACCACTCCTTCATGGGGCTCGGCATCCCGGCGCTCTTCAACACGCTGTCCGAGCAGCCGGCGACCGGCGACTTCGCGGACGCCGCCGCGGCGACGATCATCGGCGGCTCGCGGTCCGGTGGCGCCGGGCTGGGCTGGTTCTGGCACACGACGGAGGACACGGTCGACCGCCTCGGCGTCGAGGAGCTCGTGCGCGACGGCGAGCTCGTGCTCGACGTCGTCGGCGGCCTCTGCCGCGCGCCGGTGCTGCCGCTGCGCTACTCGCGCATGGTCGAGGAGATCGAGGCGGTGCTTGGCGAGCTGCGCGACCCCGCGGTGGTCGCCGCACTGGGGCTCGACGAGCTGGCGGCGGCGTGCGCGACGACGCGGGCTCGGCTGCTCGAGCTCGAGGCCTCCGACGGCGAGCCCGCCCCGCGCAACCGCGCGCTGCAGGCGATCGGCCAGCAGCTGATCCCGGTGGTGTACACACGCGCCGGGCGCTTCGACCAGGACCTCGCGCTGGGCACGCCGCTCGTGCCCGGTCTGCGCGACGCCACGCAGCTCGCGGGGCTCGACCCGGCCGGCCGCGACTACCAGCACCTGCGCGTCGCCCTCCTGCGCCAGCGCAACCGGATCGCCAGCGCGCTGCGGGGCGTCCAACGCGAATGCGAGCGGCTGGGATGAGCAGCGCACCCGCGCAGGCACCGGCCGAGCCCCGGACGTCCGTCGACGCGGTGCCGGCACTCGAGCTGGCCGGGATCACCAAGCGCTACCGCGCGGCGACCGTCGTCGACAACCTGTCGCTGCGCGTCGACCAGGGCGAGTTCCTCGCGCTGGTCGGCCCCAGCGGCTGCGGCAAGACGACCTCGCTGCGGATGGTCGCGGGATTGGTCGTGCCCGATGCCGGACGCATCCTGATCGAGGGGCGCGATGTGACCTACGCGCCGTCGCACAAGCGCGACGCGATCATGGTCTTCCAGAGCTACGCGCTCTTCCCGCACAAGAGCGTCGCCGAGAACGTCGCCTACGGGCTGCGCCGGCGCAAGGTCGGCAAGGAGGAGCGCCGGCGGCGGGTTGCCGAGGCGCTCGCCCTCGTCGGCCTTCCCGATGTCGGCGGCCGCTTCCCGCGCCAGCTGAGCGGCGGCCAGCAGCAGCGCATCGCGCTGGCCCGCGCGCTGGTGCTGCGCCCGACGCTGCTGCTGCTCGACGAGCCGCTCAGCAACCTCGACGCCGGCCTGCGCGACCAGATGCGCATCGAGCTGCGCCGGCTGCATCAGGAGCTGGGGACGACCACCGTGCTCGTCACCCACGATCAGGACGAGGCGCTGTCGATCGCCAGCCGGGTCGCCGTGATGAACGGGGGGCGCATCGAGCAGCTCGCCCGGCCGCGCGAGCTCTACGAGCGGCCGGCGACGGCGTTCGTGGCCGGCTTCGTCGGGCGCACGAATCTGTTCGCCGCGCACGTGCGCGAGACCGGTCCGGCGCTGCGGCTGGAGACTCCGTGGGGACTGCAGCTGGCGGCGGCGGCCCACGACGGGCTCAGCGCCGGCGACGAGGTGCGGGCGATGATCCGCCCCGAGGCGCTTACGCTTGCGCCGGCCGACGCGCCGGTGGCCGACGGCGTGGGCGCCGCCCGCGGCGTCCTGCTCGACGTCACCTACAGCGGCGCCTGGTCGCTGTACCTCGTGCGCCTGGACGGCGGCGACCAGCTGCTGAAGGTCACCGCGCCCAACGTCGAGGGCGGCGACGCGCTCCCGCTGACGCCCGGCGCGCCGGTCGTGGCCTCCTGGCATCCGTCGGCGGTCCGGGTGCTGGCGGCATGAGCGTCGTGCGCGCATCGCGCTGGGGCGCGCTGCTGCTGCCCTCCGGCGTCACGCTCGTCCCGTTCTTCTTCGCGTCGCTCGTCGTCGTCGCGCTCTACAGCGTCTACCGCTTCGGCGGCGCGGGCGTCTTCGAGCACACGTTCACGCTGGAGAACTACCGCGCGGTCGTCACCGACGCGTTCTACCGCGAGATCTTCCTGCGCACGCTCGGCATGGGCCTGCTCGTCGTGGCCATCGCGCTCGTCACCGGGTTCCCGCTCGCCGTCGTCATCGTCCGCGGCCAGCGTCGGTGGCGCATCCTGCTGACGGTCCTCGTGCTGCTGCCGCTCATGACCAGCGCGGTCGTGCGGTCCTACGGCTGGACCCTGCTGTTCGCCGACAGCGGCTTCTTCATGCACACGCTCAACGACGTGCTTGGCGTCGTCGGGATCGGGCCGGTGCGGCTGCAGTTCAGCTACATCGGCACGAGCATCGCGCTGGCCGAGGTGCTGCTGCCGCTCATGGTCTTCTCGCTCGCCGGCGCACTGCAGCAGGTCGATCCCGACATCGAGGAGGCGGCGCGGTCTCTCGGCGCCAGCCGCCTGCGCGTCCTGCGCGACGTGCTGCTGCCGCTCGCCGCGCCGGGCGTCTTCGCGGGCTGCCTGCTCGTCTTCGTGCTGAGCATCAGCGCGTTCCCGACGCCGCAGCTCGTCGGCGGGGCCCAGACCCAGGTGATCGCGACGCTCATCTACTCGCAGGCCACGACGGTCTTCAACTGGCCGCTGTCGTCGGCGATGTCGCTCGTGCTGATGGTGATCGTCCTGCTCGCCGTGGGCCTGCAGTCGCTCGGCGCGCGCCGCTCGCAGAGGTGGCGCGGATGAGCGACCGGTTCCGCCACCGGCTCCCGCGGCTCGGGCTGTTCGCGCTGAACGTCGTGATCTGCCTGTTCCTGCTGGCGCCGATCCTCATCGTGATCCTCGCGTCGTTCAGCGAGGCGGCCTACCTCGAGTTCCCGCCGCAGGCCCTGAGCCTGAAGTGGTACGACGCGTTCTTCTCCGACGACGAGTTCCTGTCTGCGCTGTGGCTGAGCGTGCGACTGGCGGTCGTGGTCACCGCCACGTCGCTGACGATCGGGGTCGCGGCCGCGCTGGGCCTCGACCGGCTCCGCCGCCGCGCAGTCGCCGCGACCGGGCGCAGCCTGACCGTCGCGCCGCTGCTCGTGCCCGCGGTCACCTACGGCATCGCGGCGCTCGTGTTCTTCAGCGAGATCAAGCTCGCCGGCACGTTCGCCGGGCTCGTGGCCGCGCACACCGTGCTGGCGCTCCCGTTCGTCGTCGTGATCGTGGGTGCGGCGCTGCAGTCGGCCGACCGCAGCGTCGAGGAGGCGGCGCGCAACCTCGGCGCGAGCGAGCCGCTGACGCTGCTGACGGTGACGCTGCCGCTGGTGCGCTCGAGCATCGCCGGCGCCGCGTTCTTCGCCTTCGTCACCTCGTTCGACGAGGTCACGGTGACGCTGTTCCTCAGCGGGCCGCGGCTGGAGACGCTGCCGATGAAGATCCTGCTGTCGGTCGAGTACGAGACCGAGCCGACGGTGGCCGCCATCTCGACGATCCTCATCGCGTTCACCGCGGCGGTCGCCGCGCTGATGAGCCGGTCGGGGTCCATGACGAGCTTCCTGCAGCGGCGCTAGTCCGCCGCGCCCGTTCGAAGGAGATCTGCCATGTCGCACATCACGACCGTGGGAGCCGGTGCCATCGGCGGCACCGTCTCCGCGCTGCTGGCCCGCGCCGGGAGCGCCGTCACCCTCGTCGACGCGGACGCCGCGCACGTCGCCGCGCTGCGGGCCGACGGCCTGCGGCTGCGCGGCGCCGCGGAGATCGACGTCCCCGCCGACGACGCGCACGGCCCCGCGGAGCTCACCGGACCGCTCGACGTGGTGCTGCTGGCCGTGAAGTCGCAGCACACCGAGGCCGCCGTCGCGGCCCTCGCGCCGGCCTGCGGGCCGGACACCGTCGTCGTGGTCCTGCAGAACGGGCTGGGGGCCGAGCGCGCGGCCGAGCTGCTGCCCGGCGTGCCCGTCCTCGGCGCGCTCGTCAACATCGCCGCCGACGTCACGGCGCCGGGGACGATCGAGTTCTACGGCTTCGGCTCGCTCGTGCTCGGCGAGCTCGACGGGGCGATGACCGATCGGGTCCGGGCGCTCGCGCAGCTGCTGGCGCCGGTCGGCGAGGTAGAGGTGACCGACAACCTCACCGGCCTGCTGTGGCTGAAGCTCGGCTTCGGCGCGATCCTCGCGGCGACCGCGTTGACGAACGAGCCGCAGCTCGACGTCATCGCCCGCGAGCACGCGCTCGTCGCCGCGCTGGGCACGGAGGTCTTCGAGGTCGCGCGGCGCCACGGGATCGCGCTGCCCGCGCACGACGCGCTCGACCCGGCGCTGTTCGTGCCGAACCCCGACTGGGCACTGCTGGGGCCGTCGATCGACGCCTGGGTGGCGTTCCAGCGTCCGCACCAGAAGCCGCACTCCGGGATCTGGCGCGATCTCGCCGTGCGCAAGCGGCCGACCGAGGTCGGCGCGCACCTGGCTCCGATCTTCGCGCTGGCCGACCGCTACGCGGTGCCGGTCGCGCACCTGCGCCGCCTGTCGACCCTGATCCGCGAGGCGGAGGAGGGGCGGCGCGATCTGTCCACAGCGAACCTGGCGGAGCTCTCGCGGGTGTCCGCCACCGAACCCGACAAGGCCCAGACTCGATGAACCGTATCCCCGCCCCGGAGCTGGAGGAGCTCCTCACCGCGATCTACGTCGGCCACGGCGTGCCCGACGAGGAGGCTCGGGTGGTCGCCGGCCTGCAGGTCGAGGCCAACCTCGTCGGCCATGACTCCCACGGCCTCAACAACACCGAGCGCTACCTCCGCGACCTGGCCCGCGGCCACATCCGCCCGGGCGCGCCGATCGACGTGGTCGCCGAGACCGACACGACGCTGCAGATCGACGGGCACTGGGGCTTCGGCTTCACCGTGACGAGCGCGATCGTCGACCGGATCGCCGAGAAGGCGCTGCGCTCGGGGACGTGCGCGGTGACCGTCCGCCGCCAGGGCCACGTCGGCCGCCTGGGCGCCTACACCTCGCGGCTGGCCGAGCGCAACCTGATCGCCATCGCCACCGCCGACTCCGGCAACGCGCCGAAGTGCGCGGCGCCGTTCGGGGGCAGCGAGCGGCGGCTGGGCTCCAACCCGATCTCGATCGCGGTGCCGACGCGCAGCCACGGCGTGGTCTGCCTGGACATGGCGACGACCTCGGCGGCGGTCGGCAAGCTCATGCTCGCGCAGCTGCGGGGGGAGGAGGTGCCCGACGGGTGGCTGGTGACCGCGGACGGCAAGCCCAGCAACACGCCGTCGGACTACTTCGACGGCGGGGCGCTGCTGCCGTTCGGCGGGACCGAGGGCCACAAGGGCTATGGGCTCTCGTTCATGATCGAGGTGCTCTCGGGGCTGCTGACCGGGATCGGCTTCGGGGTCGATCCGAGCGGCCGCCACAACGACGGCTGCTTCATCGCCGCCTTCGCGATCGAGCGCTTCCGGCCGCTGGCGGAGTTCCTGGACGAGATGGACGACTTCATCGACTTCATCAAGTCCAGCGATCGCGCCGAGGGCTTCGACGAGATCCTCTATCCCGGCGAGATCGAGGCGCGCACGCGCGAGGAGCGCCTGCGCGACGGGATCCCGCTCGACGAGCAGATCCTCGACTTCCTGCGGGCGCAGGCGACGGAGCTGCGGATCGCGTCGCCGCTGGGGGCCGCCGCTTCGTGATGCCCCACGGGCGCTCACTCAGCGCCGCTGCGACCCTGCGGGCGGTGGCATCGTGAGACCCTGCGGGTCCTCACCCGGCGACGCCACCGAGCGGCTCCTCGACCACCTCGCGGCGGTCGACCTGGCCGACGGTGCGGCGCGGGCGGCGGCGCGGCGGTGCGTGCTGGACTGGGCCGGGGTGGCGCTGGCCGGCGCCGGCGATCCCGCGGCGGTGGCCGTCCGCGGGCTCGTGGGCGCTGGGGCGGCAAGCCTCGTGGGGAGCGGCGGCGCGCGTGCCGCGGTCCTCGACGCGGCGTGGGCCAACGCGATGGCCGGCCACGTCCTCGACTACGACGACACGCACCTGGGCATGCTCGGGCATCCGTCGGCCACGCTCGTACCGGCGCTGCTGGCCGTCGCCGAGACGCAGGCACTGCCGGGCGCGGGGGTCGTGGACGGGCTGCTGGTCGGCGTCGAGGCGATGAGCTGGATCGGCCACGCCGCGGCGCCCGCCCTGGCCGCGCGCGGCTGGCACCCGACCGCGGTGCTCGGCGCGCTGGGGGTGGCGGTGGCCATCACGACCGCGGTCGAGGCACGAGACGGCGTCGCGGGCGGCGCGCCCGCGGTCGGCGCGCCGCGCGAGCGGCTGCGCACTGCGCTGACCCTCGCGACCGGACTGGCGTGCGGCACGCAGACGGTGTTCGGCACGCCGGGCAAGCCGCTGCAGGTGGCCAGCGCCGCGCGCGCCGGGCTCCAGGCGGCGCTGCTCGCGGGCGGGCACGCGTCCGCGCCGGACGACCCGCTCGGCCGCTTCCTGACCACGTTCCTCGGCGCGCCGGTCGACCTGCCCGCGCCGGGCGCCACGGTGCCGGGGGTGGCGGCCACGCTGCCGAAGCTGCACGCCGCCTGCTTCGCCACTCACGGGGCGATCGAGTGCGTGCGCGAGCTGGGCGTGCGCGGCGAGGACGTGGAGCGGGTGGACGTCGCGATCGCGCCCGAGTTTCCCGAGGTCGCCCGGGCGACGCGACCGCAGACCGGGACCGAGCTGAAGTTCAGCCTCGCCGGCGCGGTGGCGCTCGCGCTGCTCGGGAACGACACGGCCGACGCGTCGACCTTCTCCGACGAGCTGGCCGGGGCGCCCGCGCTGGGCGACCTGCTCCCGCGCATCGCCTGCGACGTCGATCCCGCGCTGCGCTCCGGCGCGGCGACGATGACGGCGACGACGCGCGACGGCCGTCGCCGCACCGCCTGCGCCGACCCGGGCGCCGGTCGCCCGGCGGCCGAGCTCGAGCGCCTCGTCGCCGCGAAGTTCACGGCGCTGGCGCGGCCGCGGATCGGCGTGGACGAGGTCGCGCGGGTCGCGGCGCTCGTCGCCGGGCTCGACGCCGCCGGCGACGTCCGGCCGCTCGCCGCCGTCCTTGCGGCGTACGACGACGCGTCGGACGCCGCTCCCGACCCCACCACCCACGACGGAAGGCATCCATGACGTTCCAAGACCGGGTCGTGCTCGTGACCGGCGCCGCCGGCGGCATCGGCAGCGTGGTCGCGCGCGGGTTCGCGGCGGCCGGCGCGCGGGTCGCCGGCACCGACCTCGACGCGACGCCGCTGCAGGCGATGGACTGCCTCGCCTCGGCGCACGCCGGCAGCCTCGCCGAGCCCGAGGCGGTGGAGCGGATCCTGGCGGAGGTCGACGGCGAGCTGGGCCCGGTCGACGTCGTCGTGCATTGCGCGGCGGTGCCGCTCGAGCACACGCTGCTGCACGAGCTCGCGGTCGAGGACTGGCGCCACCATCTCGACGTCAACCTGACCGGCAGCTGGCTCGTCGCGCGCGCGGCGCTGGCCCGCATGGTGCCGCGCGGCAGCGGCGCGCTCGTGCTGTTCTCCTCGACGTCGGCGCTCAAGCCGCGCGTCGGCGCGGGCGCCTACAGCGTCTCCAAGGCGGCGGTCTTGGCGCTCGTTCGCGCGCTGGCCCAGGAGGTCGGGCCTGCGGGCGTCTCGGTCAATGCGATCGTCCCCGGTGCCACGCGCACGCCGAAGTTCGCCAGCAACTGGGGCGCGGCCGACGCCGACGCCGCCTTCGCCGCCCTGCCGCACCCGGTCCCGGGCGGCCGGCTCGTCGAGCCCGACCAGATCGCCGCCGCCGCGATGTTCCTCGCCGCCCAGCCCGGCGCCTCGATGACCGGAACCGCGATGACCCTCGACGCCGGCTACACCGTCACATGAGGCTGGCCCGGATCGACCAGGGCCGCGGCCCGGAGTACGCGGTCTCGCTCGACGGGAGCGACTGGCTGAGGCTCGCCGACGCCGGAATCGCGGCGCGAACGACGCGCGAGGCGATCGAGGGCCTGGCCGGCGCCGATCGGACGGTGCTGTCGTCGGTCGTGCGGTCACGCGGCGCGGCGGCCGGCGGCGTCGCGCTCGCGTGCCCGGTCGTCCCGCCCGGCAAGGTCCTCGGCATCGGCCTCAACTACGCCGACCACGCGCGCGACACCGGCGCCGAGATCCCCGCCCGGCCGGCGGTCTTCTCGAAGCTGCCCTCGTCGCTGTGCGGGCCGGGCGACCCGATCCGGCTGCCGGCGGCCGCCACCGAGGTCGACTACGAGGCCGAGCTCGCGGTCGTCGTCGGCCTCGGCGCCGACGCTGTCGAGGACCCGCTCGACGCGGTCTTCGGCTATGCGATCGCCAACGACGTGTCGGCGCGCGACTGGCAGCGCCGCGGCGAGATCGCCATCGCCAAGGGCTTCGACGGCTTCTGCCCGCTCGGGCCGTGGATCACCTCGCGTGACGCGGTCGGCGACCCCGGCGAGCTGGCGATCGCCAGCTCCGTCAACGGCGACGCCGTGCAGCGATCCTCCACGCGGGAGATGATCCGCGACGTGCGCACGCTCGTCGACTACCTGCGCCGGCTGATCCGCCTCGATCCCGGCGACGTGATCCTCACCGGCACACCGGGCAAGCTGCCCGACGCGCCCTCGCGTGGCCTGCGTCTCGCGCCCGGCGACGTCGTGCGCTGCGAGATCGCCGGCCTCGGCTGCCTGGAGAGCCCGGTCGCGTGAGCCCGTCGGGCGAGGAGATCGTGCGGGCCCGGCTCTCGTTCCACAAGCTCGAGGTGTTCAAGCGCGTCGTCGAGGTCGGCAGCGTCACCAAGGTGGCCGAGGAGCTCTACATCTCCCAGCCGGTCGTCAGCGAGCACCTGCGCACGCTGGAGGAGATCGTGGGGACCCAGCTGTTCTTCTGGGAGCGGCGCACCCTGCGGCTGACCGCGGCGGGCGAGATCGTCTACGACCTGGCCTGCGCGGTCTGGTCGCGCACCGCCGAGGCGCTGCGCATGCTGGAGGGCGTCGCCCAGGGCACCGCCGGCGCCGTCGTGGTCGGCTCGACCGCGACGCTGGCCACCTACCGCCTGCCGCCGATCCTGCTCGACTCGAGCCTCGTCGACTCCGGCATCACGGTCACGCTGGAGACGTACACGTCCAACGGGATCGCCGCCGCCCTCATGGACGGCCTGTGCGACGTGGCCGCGATCATGGCCGGGACCGCGCTGCCGCGCAGCGAGGTTGTCACCGAGCACGTCGGCTACGAGCGGCTCGTGCTGGTGGCCGCCGGGGACGCGGAGCCGCCCGTGGTCCGGGACTTCGACGACCTGGCGGCGCTGGACTTCGTCTGCGCGCCGCGCAGCCAGGCGCGCCGCGCCGCGGTGGAGGAGATGCTGCGCGAGCACGGCGCGCCCGAGCGACGCGTCAAGGTGGAGCTGAGCCACCCCGAGGCGATCAAGCACGCGGTGCGGCGGGGGCTCGGCGTCGCGTTCCTGCACCGCTGCTCGGTCGCGGCCGAGCTGGCCGAGGGCACGCTCGTCGAGCTGCCGCTGCCGGGGCCGCCCCTGCGCTCGGGCGTGTCGCTGTGCTACCGCAAGAACCGCCGCTTCTCCGCGGCCCAGACGCGGGTGATCGACCTCATGCGCGCGCGGCTCGCGTCCGACGCCGATCCGAGCTGAACCTGTCGATGGAAGGGAGCCACATGGACGTTCGCCAGGCGGCCGAAACCATGCTGCCCGAGCTCGTGCAGCTGCGCCACGCGTTGCACCGCGAGCCGGAGATCGGCCTCGACCTGCCGCGCACGCAGGCGCGCGTGCTGGCCGCGCTGGAGGGGCTGCCGCTGGAGATCACCCTCGGCCGCAGCACGACGTCGATCACCGCGGTGCTGCGCGGCGGGCGGCCCGGCCCGGCCGTGCTCCTGCGCGGCGACATGGATGCGCTGCCGGTCGTCGAGAAGACGGGCCTGCCGTTCGCCTCGCAGATCGAGGGTGCGATGCACGCCTGCGGGCACGACCTCCACACGACGATGCTCGTCGGCGCGGCGCGGCTGCTGAGCGCCCGCCGCGAGGAGCTCGCCGGCGACGTCGTGTTCATGTTCCAGCCGGGGGAGGAGGGCTGGGACGGCGCGGGGCACATGGTCGCCGAGGGCGTCCTGGACGCGGCGGGCGAGCGCGTCATCGCCGCGTACGCGCTGCACGTCTACTCCGGCTGGATCCCGACCGGCACCTTCGCCACGCGCGCCGGCGCCAAGGCCTCGGCCTCGGACGCCATGTACGTGACGGTGCGCGGCGTCGGCGGCCACGGCTCGCGCCCCTACCAGGCAAAGGACCCGGTGCCGGCGGCGTGCGAGATGGTCCTTGCGCTGCAGAGCGAGGTGACGCGCCGCTTCGACGTGTTCGACCCCGTCGTCGTGACGGTCGGCTCGATCCACGGCGGGACGCGGCGCAACGTGATCCCCGACGAGGTCACGTTCGAGGCGACGATCCGCTCGTTCTCCCCGGCCGCCCGCGAGCGGATCGCGACGCTCGCGCCACAGGTGTGCCGCGGGATCGCCGCCGCGCACGAGCTGGAGGCGGAGATCCGCTACGAGGAGGAGTTCCCGGTGCTGCTCTGCGACCCGGCGGAGGTCGCCTTCGCGCGCGAGACCGTCGGCGACGTGTTCGGGCCCGAGCGCTTCCTGGAGCTCGAGCACCCGATGCGCGGCTCGGAGGACTTCTCGCGCGTGCTCGGCGAGGTGCCGGGCTGCTTCCTCACGCTCGGCGCGGTGCCGCCCGGCAACGACCTGGCCACCGCGCCCTCGCACCACTCGCCGACGGTCGTCTTCCACGACGGGGTGCTGGCCGACGGGGCCGCCCTGCACGCGGAGCTGGCGATCCGGCGCCTCGCGGCGGCCGCCGCCTGACTCAGGCCAGCGCCGCCCGCAGCGCGGCGTCCACGTCCTCGTGGGCGAAGCGATGCCCGAGGGCCAGCGCGCGCTCGGGCACGGCGCGCTGGCCGCCGGTGACGATCTCGGCCATCTCGCCGTAGAGCAGGCGCACGGCGAAGCCCGGGACCGGGGCGAAGGCGGGGCGGCGCAGCGCGCGGCCGAGGGCGCGGGAGAACTCGGCGTTGGTCACCGGCTCCGGCGCCGTCGCGTTGAAGGTGCCGTCCCACTCGTCGGCGGCCGTCGCGACGCGGTACAGCGCGACGAGGTCCTCGAGCGCGATCCACGGCAGGTACTGGTGCCCGCCGGCGACCGGTCCGCCGATCCCCCGGCGGAAGAACGGCAGCATCTTCGCCAGCGCGCCGCCGTGGCGGTCGAGCACGACGCCGGTGCGCAGCACGGCGACGCGCAGCCCCAGCTCGCGGGCCGCGAGCGCCTCGCGCTCCCACGCAACGCAGACGCGGGCCAGGAAGTCGTCGCCCGGCGGCGCCGACTCGGTCAGGCGCTCGTCGCCGTGGGGTCCGTAATAGCCGACGGCCGAGCCGGAGACGAGCGCGCGCGGTCGCGGCTGCGCGGTCGCGATCGCCGACACCAGGTGGTGCGTGCCGGTCTCGCGGCTGTCGAGGATCCGGCGCTTGGCCGCGGCCGTCCAGCGCTGCGAGACCGGCTCGCCGGCCAGGTGGACGACCGCGTCGCGTCCGGCCAGGGCCGCCTCGGACGGGGGACCGGCCGCGGGATCCCAGCCGATGGCCTCGACGCCGAGCGCGGCGGCGGCGCGGCCGGGGTGGCGCGAGAGGACCGTCACGTCGTCGCCGCGCTCGCGCAGCGCGTGGACCAGCCGGGTGCCGATGAGCCCGGTCGCGCCGGTGACGGTGACCTTCATGTCCGCAACGCTACGCCCAGGTGGGCCATGAGGGTTCCCGAACTTCCGCTACAGTTCCTAGGTCTTTAGGTCTCCCTAACCTTTCGACCGGACCGCTGAGCTCGTGATCTCCACCTTCGTCATCGCTCTCCGAGAGGGCCTCGAGGCCGCCCTGATCGTCGGCATCGTCGCCGCGTTCCTGCGGCAGGAAGGGCGCAGCGACGCCCTGCGCTGGATGTGGCTCGGCGTCGGGCTCGCCGCCCTGCTGTGCCTCGGCGTGGGCGTCGGCCTGCGGATCGCCGGCGAGGAGCTGCCGCGGCGCGAGCAGGAGGGGCTGGAGGCCATCGTGGCGATCGTCGCCGTCGCGGTCGTGACCTCGATGATCGTCTGGATGAGCAACCACGCCCGCGGCCTCAAGGGCGAGCTGCAGGGCGAGGTCGCCTCCGCGCTGGCGCGCGGCTCCGCGTGGGCGCTCGTCGGGATGGCGTTCTTCGCGGTCCTGCGCGAGGGCTTCGAGACCGCGGTCTTCCTCGTCGCGGTCTTCCAGGACTCCAGCGACACGACGGCGGCCGGTGCCGGCGCCATCCTGGGGCTGGTCGTCGCGATCGCGCTTGGCTGGGGCATCTACCGCGGCGGCGTCCGGATCGACCTCGGGCGCTTCTTCCGCATCACCGGCGTCTTCCTCGTGATCATCGCGGCCGGCCTCGTCGCCAGCGCGCTGCACGCCGCCGCCGAGGCGGGCTGGATCAACGCCGGCCAGCAGGAGGCGATCGACCTCTCGTGGCTCGTGAAGCCGGGCACGGTCATCGGCTCGCTGCTCACCGGGCTGTTCGGCCTCCAGCCGGAGATGACGCTCATCGAGGTCGTCGGCTGGCTCGTCTATGCGATCCCGATGCTCGGCTTCGTCCTGTTCGCGGGCCGCGCGAAGCCGGCGGTGCGCAACGTCGTGGCCGGCGGCGCCGCAGTGGTCGCGCCGGTCCTGCTCGTCGTCGGCGTGGTCGCCAGCGACTCGAGCGAGTCGGTCGCCAGCAGCGGCGCGCGCGCCGGCGCCACGACCGTCGACGTGGCGATCTCCAGCGCCGGCTGCGAGCCGGGGTCCCTGACGGTGGCCGCCGGGCCGACGAACTTCGTCGTCACCGGCAAGGGCAGCTCGGGCGTGACCGAGTACGAGATCGTCTCCGGCGACCGCGTCCTGGCCGAGGCCGAGAACGTCACCGACGGCCACCAGGCGCGCTTCTCGCTGACCCTGCAGCCGGGGACGTACGAGCTGAAGTGCCCCGGCGGCACCGTGACCGAGACCGGCGAGCTGATCGTCACCGGCGAGCGCACCGAGACCGGCCTGCCGCCCGAGCTGGCCGAAGGCGTCGCGGCCTACCGCACGTTCCTGGAGCACGAGACCGCCGAGCTGGTCACGGATGCGCAGGAGCTGCAGCGCGCCCTCGCCGCCGGGGACCTCGCCGCGGCCAAGGCGGCGTACGTCAAGGCCCGGATCCCCTACGAGCGCGTGGAGCCGATCGCCGAGTCCTTCGGCGACCTCGACCCGCGCATCGATGCCCGCGTCAACGACGTCGAGCCGGGCCAGCGGTGGACGGGCTTCCACCCGATCGAGCGGCGCCTGTGGACGAAGGGCACGACGGCCGGGACGGCCGACCTCGCTGCCGGGCTCGTCGCCGACAGCCGCAGGCTGCAGCAGCTCGCCGGGAAGGTCGAGCTCGAGCCCGCGACGGTCGGCAACGGGGCCAACGAGCTGCTCAACGAGGTCTCCAAGTCGAAGATCACCGGCGAGGAGGAGCGCTACTCGCGCACTGATCTCGTCGACTTCCACGCCAACGTGGAGGGCGCGCGGGCCGCGTTCGACGCGATCGAGCCGGCGCTGCAGGCGCGCGATCCGCAGCTCGTGCACACGATCGACGAGCGCTTCGACGCGGTGTACGCCGGGCTGAAGCCGTACCAGCGCGGGGACGGGTACGTCGCCTACGACGAGCTGACCAAGCCGCAGATCCGCCGGCTCAGTCAGCTCATCGACCAGCTGGCCGAGCCGCTCTCGCGCGCCCCCGCGGTCGCAGTGGGGTGAGGGTGACCGATCCCGACCAGCACCACCGCCGCCTCAGCCGCCGGGCGCTGCTGGGCGGCGCCGGCGCGGCGGCGCTCACCGCGGCCGGGGTCGGGGCCGGGATCGCGATCGGCAGCTCGGGCTCCGACGACGACGGCGGCGGCGCGGCGGGCGCCGATCAGGTCGTCGCCTTCGACGGCGAGCACCAGGCCGGGATCGTCACGCCGGCGCAGGACCGCCTGCACTTCGCCGCCTTCGACGTCGTGAGCGAGCGCCCGGAGGACGTGCGCGCGCTGCTGCGCGCCTGGACGGAGGCGGCGCGTCGCATGACCGCCGGCCGGCCCGCGGGCCCGGTCAACGACGTCGCGCTCGCCCCGCCCGACGACACCGGCGAGGCGATCGGGCTGACCGCCGCGCACCTCACGGTCACCTTCGGCTTCGGGCCGTCCCTCTTCGACGACCGCTTCGGGTTGGCGACCCGGCGCCCCTCCGCCCTGCGCGACCTCCCGCCGCTGCCCGGCGACGAGCTCGATCCGGCCCGCTCGGGCGGCGACCTCTGCGTGCAGGCGTGCGCCGACGACCCGCAGGTGGCGTTCCACGCGATCCGCAACCTCGCCCGGATCGCCCGCGGCACCGCGGTGATCCGCTGGTCGCAGCTCGGCTTCGGGCGCACCTCGTCGACCAGTCGCGCGCAGGACACGCCGCGCAACCTCATGGGCTTCAAGGACAGGACGAACAACCTCAAGGCCGAGGACGGCGACGCGCTCGCGCGCTCGGTGTGGGTCGGCGAGGAAGGCCCGGCGTGGCTGCGGGGCGGGACGTACCTCGTCGCGCGGCGGATCCGGATGCTCATCGAGGCCTGGGACCGCGCCTCCCTGAGCGACCAGGAGCAGACGATCGGCCGCACGAAGGCCGTCGGCGCGCCGGTCGGCGCCCACGCCGAGTTCGACCCGGTCGACCCGGCCAAGCTCCCGGTCGACAGCCACGTCCGCCTGGCGCGACCCGAGTCCAACGCGGGGGCCGCGCTGCTGCGCCGGGGCTACTCGTTCACCGACGGCCTCGACGACCGGCTCGGCCAGCTCGACGCCGGCCTGTTCTTCCTCGCCTTCCAGCGCGACCCCGACCAGTTCGTGCAGGTCCAGACCCGCCTGGCCGCCGACGCGCTCAACGAGTACATCAAGCACGTCGGCAGCGGGGTGTTCGCGGTGCCGCCGGGCACGCGGCCCGACGGGTACGTCGGTCAGGGGCTGTTCGAGGCCGCGTAGCCGGGGTCCTTCGCAGGCTCCTCGTGGGGGAGCTCGGCCGCGGCGGCGCGCTTGGCCCGCCGGCGCGGGCGCTTGATGCGCACCTCCTCGGCCAGGTAGTAGGAGCCGATGACGAAGACCATCGCCAGCACCTGGGCGCCGATCGTCTCCCACGTCGGATAGACGCCGAGCCACTGGCCCGCCCAGTAGGGGAGGTCGACGTCCAGGGGCGTGATCGGCATCCAGCCGGTGCCCTGCATCGTGCGGACCGTCTGGCCCACCATCATCACCAGCACCAGGCCGATCATCACGCCGGTGACGATCAGCATCCGCTTGTAGGGCAGCTTGCGCTGGAGCGCGAACGTCGCCACCGCGACGGCCAGCGTCAACCCGAGTCCGAGCGCGGTGCCCTCGAGCACCGCCACGGTGCCCGCGCTGAGCTGGAGCGACTGCAGGAACAGGACGGTCTCGAACCCCTCGCGGTACACGGACGTGAGCCCGAGCAGGCACAGGCCGACGGCCTGCGCGGAGAAGAAGATGAACTTGTCGCCCTGCTGGATCCGCTTGCGGCGCTTGTGGAACGAGCTGATCCAGCCCGTCCAATAGACCTTGTGGAAGAACCAGTTGGTGATCAGCAGCAGCACCCCGATCGCGACCAGCCCGACCACCGCCTCGAGCTTCTCCCCGTACTGCTGCAGCGACTGCAGCAGCGTCTGCGCCGCGACCCACGTGACGACCGAGACGAGCAGGCCCAGCCCGGCGCCGAGCAGGACCGGCCGGCGGTCGCGGCGGCGCGCGCCGACGAAGCTGGCGGTGATCGCCGCCAGGATGAGCACGGCCTCCAGGCCCTCGCGGAAGACGATGATCGCCGCGTTCGTGACGACGGTCGCCCGGCTGGTCGAGTCGCCGAGCGTCGCCTGGGCGTCCGACAGCGCCTCGTCCAGCGCGAGGCGGGTGGGGCGCACGTCGCGGCGGTTGGCGTGGTCGGCGATGAGGGTCGCCAGGCCCTCCTCGTCGCGGGCACCGAACCAGATCAGTCCCTCGATGTCGTTCGTCAGCGCCGGATCGAAGCCCTGCAGGCGTCGCTCGGGGCCGAACTCGAAGAACGCGTAGGCCTCCAGCCGCGCCTGCTCGGCCTGCCCGAACTGGCCGGCGCCGATCGCCGCCTCCATGCGGTCCAGCGTGAGCTGGATCAGGTCGAAGTCGGAGTCGTCGGTGGCCTCCTTCCAGGCGGACGGGAAAGTCGCGTCCAGCGCGTCCTCGAGACGGTCGGTCCGCGCCTGGACCTCGTTCTCGGCGGTCACGCCCTCCTTGCGCTGCCCGGCGGCCTCGACCATCCGCTGCAGCTCGTCGAGCCCGCGATCGATCTCCGCGGTATGCGCTGCGTCGCGCTTGGCCAACGCGTCCTGGAGGTCGTCGAACGCGCCGCGTGCACCGGTCGCGAAGGCGATCGCCTCCTGGATCTCGAAGTCGAGCGTGACCCGATCGTCGTCGACGCCGCGCCCGTACTCGACGGGCACGAGCGCGAGGAAGCGGATGAGCTGCTGCGCCCGGCGAGCGGCCTCCTCCGGGGTGAACGGTGCGGCGGTGAATCCGTCCAGCGCCGCCTCGACCGACCGGCGCGCCGCGGCGTAGGCCTCGTCGTCGTCGGCGATCGCGGCCGCACGCAGGTCGGCGAAGGCGCGGCGCGCGGCGCGCGTCGCGGCCGCGCCGCGATCCTCGGCGTAGCGGGCGGCGAGGATCTCGAAGGAGCCGGCGGCGTGGGCGGCCGCCTCGGCCCGGCGCGCGGCGAAGCCCTGCTTCGCGGCGGCGTCGGCGTCGCCGAGATGCTCGCGCAGGCGGGCCTGGTAGGCGTCCAGCAGGTCCTTGGCGACGGCGAGTTGGGCGTCGGCCGGCGCGAGCTGTCCGCGGCGCAGCGCGGCCACGGCCTTGGTGGCGTCGGCGCCGGGCCGCGTGAAGCGGGTGGCGGTGCGGAACTCGCGCAGCTTCAGCCAGTCGGCGGCGCGCTGGGCGTCGGCGGCGGCGACCGCATCCAGCGTGACCGTGGCGGACCCCTGGTACAGCGCGCCGCGCAGGTCGCCGCGCGCGGCGGCGAGGGCGAGGCCGTCGTCGGCGGCGACCGCTCGCCGGGCCTCGCTCAGCGCCCGCCGCACGGCCCGGTCGGCGGCCGGCGCGTGCCGGCGCAGCTGCACGCGCAGCTCGCCCGTGTAGGCCGCGACGGCCGCCCGCACGTCGCGCGCGGCCACGGTCGCGTCGGACAGGATCAGCTCGGTCTGCGCCTCGAACAGGCGACCGTCGAGCGTGCCGGCGGCCTTCCACGGCGGGGCGTCGCCGCTCGCCTGGGCGCCGGCGACGCTCGGCAGGATCGCCGTCGCCAGTGCGGCGACGACGGCGAGGCCGAGGGTGCGCCGGCGCATCGGGCGTCCTAAGCCTGCAGCTCGATGCCGAGCTGGCCGGCCGCCTGCGTGATCTGACCGGCGATCGCCTCGGCCTGGTCCTGGGCCTCGGAGCCGAGGGTGTCGGCATCCTGCGCGGTGAACCGCTTGCCGCCGGCCTCCTCGTCGCGCAGCCGCGCGGCGAACCCCTGGAGCTGCTCGAGCGACCGGCCGGTCTGCTCGGCCTGCTGGGGATCGGCCTGGGCGATCAGCGGCCGCACGTTGTCGTAGACGAGGACGAGGCCGCCGAGGATGTCGGCGATGTCCTGCAGGCGCGAGGCGGCCACGAAGCCCGACTCGGTCGCCTTGTCGCCGGCGATCGCGCGCGAGTTCTTCCAGGCGGCGAAGTACTCCGACATCGTCGGGGTCATCACGACCAGCGCCGTGAGGGCGTCGCCCTGGGTCGGCTGCCACTCCTTCGCCGACTCCTGCAGATCCTGCGCCGTGGCGTGGAAGTCCTTGGCGGCGGCGACGAGGAAGTCGGCGTCGGGCAGCGCCTCGCCGAACGCGACCTTCCCGTCGCCGTCGAGGTCGGGCTCGACGCCCTTGGCCGCGAACTTCGGCTCGGTGCCCCACAGCGCGGTCTCGGTGAGGAAGAAGAAGTTGCCCGGCTGCTGATAGGTCTTGCCGGCGGGGGTCTTGATCGAGAACGACACGGCGCTCTCGGGATCGCTGGCGTCCGAGCCGGCGTCGATCGTCACGTCGTAGTCGGCCAGGGAGGGGACGCCGGCGACGACGCCTTCCATCTCCTCGTAGGCGGGGTTGGCCTGCTGGAAGGTGCGTTGCATGCGGCGGACCAGCGTCTGGACCTGCTCGCGATCGGCGTCCAGCATCGCGGCGTAGTCGAAGTCGTGGCGCTTGGCGAGGTCGTAGTAGGCCTGGGCGTCCTCGGCCAGCGACGCCGTCTCGGCGTCGAGTCGGGCGGAGTGCTCCAGCAGGTAGTCCTTGATCGCACCGAGGTCGGCTGCGGCGGTCGTCGCGCCGGTGCTCGAGCTGGTGCTTGCGTCGTCGTCGCCGCAGCCGGCGACGAGCGCGCCGCAGGCAAGCAGCGCGAGGATGGCGGTCCGTGTCATAGCCGGTCAGCCTAGCGGTTTCTTAGGGCACCCTAAGGATGGTCCCGGCCGGGCGGCCGGGACCGGTCCCTCAGGCCGCGCCGTGCGCGTGGGCGAGGTCGCCCGGCGCGAAGCCGATCTCCTCGCCGGCCTGGCCGATGCCCTCGCGCTGGGCCTCGGCCGCGACCGCCGCGGCGACCGCGGTCGCGACGTCGCGGTTGAACACCGAGGGGACGATGTAGTCCTCGCGCAGCTCGGCGTCGCTGACGATCGCGGCGATCGCGTGGGCGGCGGCGAGCTTCATCTCCTCGGTGATCCGCGGCGCGCGCACGTCCAGCGCGCCGCGGAAGATGCCGGGGAACGCCAGGACGTTGTTGATCTGGTTGGGGTAGTCGGAGCGCCCGGTCGCGATGATCCGCGCGTACGGCGCGGCCTCCTCGGGGGAGACCTCCGGCGTCGGGTTGGCCATCGCGAAGACCATCGCGTCGTGGTTCATCCGCGCCAGCGCGTCGGCCGGCATGACCCGCGCGCCCGAGAGGCCGACGAAGAGGTCGGCGCCGTCGATCACGTCGGCGGGCGAGCCGCTGCGACCCTCGGGGTTGGAGTGCTCGGCGTACCAGCGCTTGATCGCCGGCATCGAGCCGTCCAGGTAGTCGGCGCGCGCGGTGTGGACGGCGCCGCGCGAGTCGCAGCCGATCACGTGGCGCACGCCCGCCGAGAGCAGGATCTTGGTGACCGCGACCCCCGCCGCGCCGAGCCCGGTGACGAGCACGTGGAGGTCCTCCAGGCGCTTGTCGACGAGCTTGGCCGCGTTGAGCAGCGCGGCCAGCGTGACGATCGCCGTGCCGTGCTGGTCGTCGTGGAAGACCGGGATGTCGAGCTCGGCCTGCAGCCGCTCCTCGATCTCGAAGCAGCGCGGCGCCGAGATGTCCTCGAGGTTGATCCCGCCGAAGCCGGGCGCGATCGCCTTGACGGTCGCGACGATCTCGTCGGGGTCCTTGGTGGCCAGGCAGATCGGGAAGCCGTCGACCCCGGCGAACTCCTTGAACAGCATCGCCTTGCCCTCCATCACGGGCATGGCGGCCTCCGGGCCGATGTCGCCGAGGCCGAGCACGGCGGTCCCGTCGGAGACGACCGCGACGGTGTTGCGCTTGATCGTGTACTGGAACGCCTTGGCGCGATCCTCGGCGATCGCGCTGCACACCCGGGCGACGCCCGGCGTGTAGGCCATCGACAGGTCGTCGCGGGTGGCGACCGGCACCTTGTTGCGCTGCTCGATCTTGCCGCCCATGTGGATGAGGAAGGTGCGGTCGGTCGAGTCGACCACGCGCGCGCTGGGCAGCGACTCGATCGCGGCGAGGATCCCCTGCCAGTGGGTCTGGTCGGCGGCGTCGACGGTGATGTCGCGCAGCGTGTGCACGTCGTCGACGTCGACCAGGTCGACCGCCCCGATCGTTCCGCCCGCCCGGCCGATCGCCGTGGCTACCTCGCCGAGCATCCCGGGCTGGTGGTCGATCTCGACCCGGATGGTCAGCGAGTACTGGGCGGATGGGGTGGTAGACACGGATCCAGCATAAGCCGCTCCCGGGCCCGTTCAGATGCGGTTCGACGGTCGTGCCTCGTTTGACGAGCGCGGGGGCCGGCCACCCGGCGCGGCGGCGCGATAGCGTGCGAGCCGTGTCCGCCGACGACCGCCCCAGCGAGCTCTTCCTGATCGACGGCAACTCGCTCGTCTACCGCGCGTTCTTCGCCCTGCCCGAGTCCATCGCGACCTCGACGGGCTTCCCGACGAACGCGATCTTCGGGTTCGCGTCGATGCTCGTGAAGCTCATCACCGACTACGGCGTCAAGCCGACGATCGTGGTCTGGGATCGGGGCGCGAGCGGGCGCAAGGAGGTCTACGCCGACTACAAGGGGCACCGGCCGTCCAAGCCGGACCTGCTCGGCGAGCAGTACCCGCACATGGAGCCGCTGGTGGAGGCGTTCGGCTACACGAACTACGGCGTCGAGGGCTACGAGGCCGACGACGTCATCGCGACGCTGGCCGAGCGGGCGAAGGCGCAGGGCATCGACGTCATGATCGTCACCGGCGACCGCGACACGTTCCAGCTCGTCGACGAGCGCGTGCGCGTGATGGCCACCGCGCGCGGGATCACCGAGACGAAGGTCTACGGGCCGCGCGACGTCGAGGACCGCTACGGCATCCCGCCGGCGTTGATCCCCGACTTCTACGGGTTGAAGGGCGACACGTCCGACAACATCCCCGGCGTCCCCGGCATCGGCGACAAGACCGCCGCGCAGCTGCTGCAGAAGTACGGCACGCTCGAGGCGATCCTCGAGCACGTCGACGAGATCTCGGGCGCCAAGCGCCAGCAGAACCTGCGCGAGCACGCCGAGGACGCGCGGATCTCCAAGCAGCTGGCGACCGCCCAGCGCGACGTCCCCGCCGACTTCGACCTGACGGCCGCGCTCGCCCGCGAGCCCGACCGCTCGCGCCTGCGCGAGACGTTTCGCGAGTTCGAGCTGCGCGACCCGCTGCGGCGGCTGGAGGAGGCGCTCGGCGACCCCGACGCCGCCGCGCCCGCACCGGTCGCCGACGTCTCGATCGCCGCCGAGGTGCGGTCCGGCACACTGGCCGACGCGGCGGGGCTGGACGGCGAGCTCGCGGTCGCGGTCGCCGGTGCCGAGCCGGCCGAGGGCGAGCTGCTCGTCGAGCATCCGCTGCGCTTCGCGGTCGCCACCGACGGCGTCGCGGTCGTCGGCGGAGCGCAGAGCAGCGAGGCGGTCGTCGCCGCGCTCGCGGCCCACCGGGTGATCGCCCACGACGCCAAAGCGCTGGGCGACGTCCCCGCCCAGCTCAGCCACGACACGCTCCTGGCCGCCTACCTGCTCGAGCCGGCGCGTCGCGGCTATCCGCTGCGCGAGCTCGTCGAGGAGCGCGGCCTCGCCGCCCAGACCGAGGATCCGGTCGCCGCCGACGCGATCACGATCGCCGCGCTGGCCGCCTGGCAGCGCGGGCAGCTGCAGGACCGCGGCCTGACGCTGCTCATGCGCGACGTCGAGCTGCCGCTCGTGCCGGTCCTGCGCGACATGGAGCGCGCCGGCGTGCGGCTCAACACCGAGCGCCTGGGCTTCGTCGCCGAGCGCGTCCACCTCGAGCTGAGCGAGCTCGAGCACGAGATCCACGAGCTCGCCGGCACCGAGTTCACGATCGGCTCGCCGCAGCAGCTGGGGGAGGTGCTGTTCGTCAAGCTCGGCCTGACGAAGAAGCGCCGCGGCAAGACCGGCTTCTCAACCGACGCCCGCGTGCTGCAGCAGATCCGCGACGAGCATCCGATCGTCCCCAAGATCGAGCGCTGGCGCGAGCTCAACCAGCTGGCCAAGACCTATCTCGACGTGCTGCCGCAGCTCGTCGACGCCGAGTCGCGCCTGCACACGACGTTCATCCAGGCGGCGGCGACCACCGGGCGGCTGGCCTCGACGAACCCCAACCTCCAGAACGTCCCTGTTCGCACCCCGCTGGGCCGCGAGATCCGCGGCTGCTTCGAGGCGGCGCCGGGCTGCCTGCTGATCTCGGCCGACTACTCGCAGGTCGAGCTGCGCGTCCTGGCCCACGTCGCCGACGAGCCGGTGCTGAAGGAGATCTTCGTGCGCGGCGAGGACGTCCACACCGCGACCGCCTCCCAGGTCTTCCAGAAGGCGCCGGAGGACCTGACGCCGATGGATCGCTCCAAGGCGAAGATGATTAACTACGGGATCGTCTACGGGCTGAGCGACTACGGCCTGGCCGACCGCCTGAACATCCCGCGCGAGGAGGCCAAGGAGGTCATCGACGCCTACCTCGCCCGCTTCCCCGCGGTCGCGGCCTTCATGGCGTCGACGATCGAGCAGGCCAAGGAGCTCGGCTACGTCACGACGATCTTCGGCCGTCGCCGCCAGATCCCGGAGCTGCGCGCCCGCAACTACCAGGTCCGCACGCTGGGCGAGCGCCTGGCGGTCAACACGGTCATCCAGGGCACCTCGGCCGACGTGATCAAGATGGCGATGATCGGCGCGGCGCAGGCGCTGCAGCGCGAGGGCCACGCGACGCGGATGGTCCTCACGATCCACGACGAGCTGCTCTTCGAGGGCCCGCCCGAGGAGGAGGCGGCGGTGCGCGAGCTCATCGAGCGCGAGATGCTCGCGCCCTGGGAGGACCGCGATCCGCCGCTGGCCGTCGACGTCGGCGCGGGGCGGACCTGGCTGGACGCGAAGTAGGCGCGCCCGTCAGGCCCGCGGGGCCGCCCAGGTCGCGGGCACGTCGGCGCCGCCCTCCTGGGCGATGCGCCGGCCGAAGCGCAGCAGCGCCGGGTGCGGCGAGATCTTCCCCGCGACGAGCGCCTCGCCCAGCCCGAAGCCCGATGAGCGTGCGATCAGCTGCGGGCCGACGAACGAGAACGTGGATTGGGCCAGGGCTGCGTCTGACGACGAGTTGAGCCGCATCAGCACGAGGTTGTCGGCCTGCGAGAGCACGTCCTCGTGGACCTTGTTGGGCCGCTGGGTCGAGACGAGCAGGTAGAGCCCGAACTTGCGCCCCTCGGCGGCGATGCGGATGCAATGCTCGCGGGCGATCGCGGTCATCGCGTCCGTCGGCCGGCTCGGGCAGACGTTGTGGGCCTCGTCGATGACGATCAGGACCGGCTCTCGTGCCTCGCGGCGCTGCCAGAGCGCGCCGAGCACGGAGGCGGCGACGACCGACTGCTCGGTGCGCGTCGGCAGCGAGCCGAGGTCCACGACGCTCACCCGCGGGCCGTCGGGTCCGAGCGCGTCGAGGACGGAGCCGGGCTCGTCGCGGGCCCAGACGCCGAGCTCGCCGAGGCCGAGGCTGCGGGCGCGAAGGCTGATCGCCCGCACGTGCGGGTCGTCGCTGGTGCGCAGCTCCTCCAGCCTGGGCGGTGGCGTGCGGCCGAGCAACGCGGCGAGCTCGGCGTGCTCCTCGCGGTCGGCGATCGGATCGAGGTGCAGCAGCGCCGCCTGGACCTCGGGCTCGAGCTCGGGGAAGCGCAGCCGCAGGCGCTCGTCGCCGCCCGCGCGGGCGGTGTGGTTGCGCACCCCGGCGGTCGCGGCGCGGTAGCGCTCGGCCAGGTCGTCGTCGATGTCGTCGCGCAGCTCGCCCAGGCGGCCGTAGTCCGAGTTGGGGTCCAGGATCACCATCCGCAGGTCGGTCTCCAGCAGCAGCTGCTCGAGCACCACGCCCAGCGAGTAGGTCTTGCCGGAGCCCGACTGCCCGCAGAGGAACGTGTGGCGGTCGAAGCCGCCGGCATCGAGGCGGCAAGGGACGCCCGGCGCAAGCGCGAGCTCGCCGACCGTCAGCTGGGCGCGGCGCGGGGCGGTGCGCTCCAGCCAGGCGGCGACCTCGTCGGCGGTGGCCGGGCGGGTGAGCGCGTCGTGGAACGGCCGCCCGTCGCCCTCGAGGATCGTGCCCGTGCCGCGCGCCATGCGCGCGACCATCGGAGCGCGCAGCGTCATGGCGCCCAGCTGCGCCGGCGCCGCGGCGATCTCGCCGCCGGACTCGTGGGCGAGCTCCAGCGTCAAGACCTGGCCGAGCCGCGGCTCGCCGTCGCCCTCGAGGGCGACGTAGCCGCCGAGCCGCAGCTCCAGCCCGTGCAGCGAGGCCTGGAAGGTGAACGCGCGGCCGTCGATCGAGGTGGCCAGCGGCAGGACGGACTGCTCCACCTCTCGCCGCAGAGCGCGGTACTGCTGCGTCGGGGTGGTGAGCTGCGGTTCGGTCATGTGCGGCAGTCTGTCGCAGCAGGCGTCGCGCGCGCCGCCCGCTGGGCGCTACGCCGCCGTCAACGTGAAGCGGGCGACGAGCGCGTCGAGCTCCTCGGCCGTGCGGGCGAGCTCCTGGGCCGATGCCGCGATCTGCTGCGTCGAGGCGCTCGTCTGCTGCGTCGAGGCCGAGACCTGCTCGGCCGAGGCCGACGACTGCTCGGCGACCGTAGCGACCTCGCCCGTCGCGTCGGCGATCTGCTCGATCCGGGCGGCGACGTCGCGCACGGAGGCGGTGATGCGCTCGAACGCGTCGCGCCCGGCCTCGACGATCGCGGTCGTCTCGTCGGCGCGTCGGGCGCTGGACTCGACCACCGAGACGGTGGTCGCCGTCTCGCCCTGGATCTGATCGACGAGCCGGCCGATCGTCGCCGCAGCCTGCTGGGACTCCTCGGCGAGCTTGCGGACCTCCTCGGCGACGACCGCGAAGCCGCGACCCTGCTCGCCGGCCCGTGCGGCCTCGATCGCCGCGTTGAGCGCCAGGAGGTTCGTCTGCTCGGCGATCGCCGTGATCGTGTGGACGATCCCGCCGATCTCGTCGGACTTCTCCGCCAGCGCGCGGATCGCATCGCTCACCTGCGCGGAGGCATCGCGCACGTCGGTCATCGCCGCGCTCGCCTCGAGCGCCGCGCCGGCGCCCTCCTCGGCGATCAGGCGGGCGTCGGCGGCCGCCGCGGTCGTCTCGCGCGCGGCCTCGCGGGCCGACTCGACCATCCGCACCTGGCGCTCGGCGCCCTGGGCGACCTCGCCGACGGCCCCGGCGATCTCGCTGACCGCGCGCCCGGCCTCCTCGGAGGTCGAGGCCATCTGCCGGGAGGCCGAGCCGACGGTGGTCACCGAGCTGGCGACCTCGCCGATCAGCTGGCGCAGGCCCGCGGTCATGCGATCGAACGACGCGCCGAGGCGGTCCCGGTCGGAGCTGGCGCGGACGTCGACCGTGAGGTCGCCGTCGGCGACGCGGTCGAAGGCGGCGGCGAGCTCGCCGAGCGACGCCACCATGCGCTGGAACGACGACGCCAGCTGGCCGATCTCGTCGCGCGAGTCCACGACGACCTCCTGCTCGACGTCGCCGCCGGCGATCGCGTCGGCCGCCTCGCGCATGCGGCGCACCCGGCGGACGATCGCCCGGGAGAACAGCACCGCCACGAACGCCGCGAGGAGCACGCCGAGCGCGATCGCGGCGATCCCGACCGTGCGCGCCGCCGCGGCCGCCGATCGGGCGTCGGATTCGATCTCGGCGCGTCGCTGCGCGGTGTAGTCGCCGATCTTCAGCTGCGCGGCGAGCGGGATGCGCACGGCCTGGTCGGCCGCCGCGAGGGCCCGCAGCGCCACGGCGTGGTCACCGCGCGCCATGGCGGGGAAGAGGTCGTCGTGGACGGCGGCGTCATGGCGGTGGTCGGCGGCGTTGGCCGACTGGGCGATCTTCGTGGTGACCGCGTCGCGGAGCGCGTCGACGGCGGCCGCGCCCTTGTTGGAGAGGGCGACGCCGGCCTCCCACTCACGCCGGTAGCGCTCCTCGCCGGTGGCGACGTACAGCGCCTGGGCGGCCATCTGCTGCTGCGTGCCGCGGACGAGCTGGGAGGCGCCCTCGTCAGCGGCCTGCCAGCGCAGCGTCTTCATCCATGTCTCCTCGACGCGGGCGTTGAGCGTCAGCACGACGACCATCGCGACGAGGAAGATCGCGGTCACTGCGGCGAACGCGAGGCCGAGCTTGCGGCCGAGGGTGGGGCGGAGGCGGACCATGTCGGACGGGTGGTCGGTCGCCCGGGGCCAAACTTGAGGCAGTTGTTACGATCCTGCGCAGAGGTCAGCCATGCTGCGCACCGCGTTCTGGGTCCTCTCGCTGTTCGTCCTCGCGCTGTACGCCTTCTTCGTCGCGCTCGGCGCCTGGAAGCCGGCCGAGGTGCTGCCGCTGACGATCGTCATGGGCGTCCTGGCGGTGTTGTGGGTCGTCCACGCGCTGCTGCGGCGCAGGCACGCCGACGAGGACGCGCGCGACCCGCGCATCACGCATGCGCGTGAGCGGCGTGGGTTCTGAGTCTGAGCGTGCTGCGCATATGCAGATATCGTTATATGATGCATCCGCGATGCCGGACATCCCGCGACTCAAGGCCGAGTTCTTCAAGGCGCTCGGGCACCCGCTGCGCATCCGGGTGCTGGAGCTGCTGAGCGACGGCGACCGCTCCGTGAGCGAGCTGCTGGACGAGGTCGCGGTCGAGCAGCCGCACCTGTCGCAGCAGCTCGGCGTCCTGCGTCGCGCCGGCTTCGTCGACGCGCGGCGCGAGGGTTCCAGCGTCGTCTACTCGCTCGCCGACCAGCGCATCGCCGACCTGCTCGCCGTCTCCCGCCAGATGCTGCTCGACCAGGTCACCGCCACGCGCGACGAGCTGCGCCAGGGGTAAGGGTGGCTCGCGGTCCGATCGCGGCGCTCCTGCCGAGCGCCCAGGACTTCCACGGCCTGCGCCGCTCGTGGCCCGGCGACCTGCTCGCGGGGATCACCGTCGCCGTCGTCGCGCTGCCGCTCGCGCTGGCCTTCGGCGTCACGTCGGGGCTCGGCGCGGAGGCAGGGATCGTCACCGCGATCGTGGCGGGGATCGTCGCCGGCGTCTTCGGCGGCTCGCACGTCCAGGTCAGCGGGCCGACCGGCGCGATGACGGTCGTGCTCGTCCCGGTCGTCGCCGCCGTCGGCCCGGAGGGCGTCGTCGTGGTCGCCCTGCTGGCGGGCCTCCTCCTCGTGCTCGCCGGCGCGGCCCGGCTCGGCCGCTACGCGGGGGTCCTGCCGTGGCCGGTCGTCGAGGGCTTCACGGTCGGCATCGCGCTGCTGATCTTCCTCCAGCAGGTCCCGGCGGCGTTCGGCGTGGCCAAGCCGGACGGCGAGAACACGGCGGTCGTGGCCGTCCGGGCGCTGGGGGAGTGGACGCCGGGCCAGTGGCAGGCCCTTGCCCTCGTCGTGCTCGTCGCGGCGATCATGGTCGTCCTCCCGCGGCTGCACCGGGGACTGCCCGCCTCGCTCGTCGCGGTGGCCGCCGCGACGCTCGTCGCCGAGGTCGCCGGGCTCTCCATCGGCCGGATCGGCGCGATCCCCGCCAGCCTCCCCAGTCCCGCGCTGCCCGACCTGGCGCTCGGCGAGCTGCCCGGCCTCCTGTCGGCGGTCCTGGCCGTGGCCGCACTGGCCGCGATCGAGAGCCTGCTCTCGGCCAAGGTCGCCGACGGCATGTCGGACGCCGACCCCCACGATCCCGATCGCGAGCTGGTCGGCCAGGGCCTGGCCAACGTGGCCGCGTCGTGCTTCGGCGGGATGCCGGCGACCGGGGCGATCGCGCGGACCGCCGTCAACGTCCGCGCCGGCGCGCGCACGCGCGTCGCGACGGTCGCGCACGGGGCGGTGCTGGCGGCGATCGTGCTCGCGCTGGCGCCGCTGCTGTCGAAGGTGCCGCTCGGCGCGCTGGCCGGCGTGCTGATGGTCACCTCGGTGCGCATGGTCGAGGTGGGCACGGTCGGAGGCATCCTGCGCTCGACGCGCAGCGATGCGGTGCTGCTCGTCGTCACCGCCGCGGCGACCGTCGCGTTCGACCTCGTCGTCGCGGTCGGCGTCGGGGTCGCGCTCGCCTCGGTGCTGGCGCTGCGGGCGGTGGCCGGCAGCACGACGTTCGACCGCGACCCGCTCGAGCAGGACAACGGGGACGTCGACGTCGACGCGGAGCTCGAGCATGCGCTGCTCGAGCGCCACATCGTGGCCTACCGCCTCGACGGCGCGCTCTTCTTCGGCGCCGCGCAGCGCTTCCTGCTCGAGCTCGCCGAGATCGCCGACGTCGAGGTGGTCATCCTCCGCCTCGGCCGGCTGCGCGTGCTGGACAGCACCGGCGCGCAAGCCCTCGCCGACCTCGTGCGCCACCTCCAGGACCGCGGCATCACGGTCCTGCTCGCCTCGGTGCGCCCCGAGCACCGCCGGCTGATCGACCAGGTCGTCGTCGGGGCGCTCGCGCACGAGAACCACCTCGTGCCGACGATCCGCGAGGCGCTCGCGCACGCGCGCCGCCACCTCGCGCGCAACCGCGGGCTGCCCGCCGCGGCGTAGGTCGCGCTACGCCGCGACCGGCTCGGCCGCGCGCCGGGGCGCGCCGGTCTGGGCCACGAACGACGGCGGCGCCACGGCCAGGTAGCGGTTGAAGAAGTAGTCGATCCACCACTGGCGGTTGACGCCGCGCATCACCCAGCCGACGAGCGGGCCGCGGTCGTTCATCGGGCCGATGCACTGCTGGAAGCGCAGCAGCCAGCGGTACGCGCGCTCGTGCGAGGCCGAGAACGCGCCGTAGGCGGCGAGCGCCTGGGCCCGCGTCCGCCGTCCCTCGACGACGGCACGCAGCTCGCGCCCGGCGGCCATGCCGAAGTAGAACGCGGTGCGGATCCCCTCGGCCGTGAGCGGCAGGCAGTGGCCCGCGCTGTCGCCGGCGAAGAAGACGTCCTCGCTGACCGCCGGGCGCAGCTGGTGGGGGATCCAGTTGCCCTGGTAGCGGACCGCCGGCGCGCCGAGGTCGCCGGCCAGCGCGACCGTCGGCTCCTTGACGTGGTCGTGGGGGTCGAACGAGCCGACGCCGATGCGCACCTCGCCGTCGGCCGGGAAGCGCCATGCGTATCCCGCGCGCACGTACTCTGGGTCGATCCACAGCTCGAGGTCGTCGCCGACGCCGTCGGGATGGACCTCCAGGCCGCGCGAGAGCCGCGCCTCGGGCGGCTGGATGCGCAGGTCGCGGCCGAGCACGCGCCGCCAGCCGAGCGCGTCGACGACGAGCGGGGCGCGCAGGTCGCCGCGATCGGTGTGCACGACGTGGGTCTCCCCGCGCGTGATGCCCTCGACCTTGGCGGTGTCGAACGTGAACTCGCCCTGGGCGGCCAGCAGCGCGCACAGCTCGCGGTAGTCGAACGTCGAGAAGCTCCACGGGAGCTGGTAGCGGATGCGCGCCCGCGGGGTGTTGACGACGAGGTCGCCGAAGGTCTGACGGTGCGCTCCCATGAGGTCGAGGCTGCGCAGCCAGTCGGTCGGCGCGGCGCACGCCGAGGTCTGGCGCTCGCCGATCTCATAGCGGTCGACGACCATGACGCGCGCGCCGCTGCCGGCGAGCTCGCGAGCCACGGCGAGACCGGCGAACGAGGCGCCGCAGATGAGGACGTCGGCGTCGGCGTCCAGCGGCGTACGCTCGGCGCCGCGCTTGGTGGCACGGACGGGCATGAAGGCGCGCAGGGTAGCGGTCGGGCCGCTACCCTTCGTGGTTCATGTCAACCACCGTCCAGACGCCTCCCACGAACCCGAGCGCCACCGTCGTCGCGGGTTCCGACGGTCTCCTGCTCGAGATCGACGGGCAGGTCGTCCCCAACTACGACGCGACGTTCACCTCGTTCGAGGAGGGTGACGTCGTCACCGGCCGCGTCGTGCGCATCGACAACGACGAGGTGCTCGTCGACGTCGGCTACAAGAGCGAGGGGGTCATCCCCTCCAACGAGCTTTCCATCCGCAAGTCGGTCGACCCCCACGAGGAGGTCGAGCTGGGCGAGGAGGTCGACGCCCTCGTCCTCACCAAGGAGGATCAGGACGGACGCCTGATCGTCTCCAAGAAGCGCGCCCGCTTCGAGCGTGCCTGGCGCCGCATCGAGGCCGCCGCCGAGTCCGGCGAGCCCGTCATCGGCACCGTGATCGAGGTCGTCAAGGGCGGCCTGATCATCGACCTCGGGGTGCGCGGCTTCCTGCCCGCCTCGCTCGTCGACATCCGGCGCGTGCCGAACCTCGACGAGTACATGAGCCAGCAGATCGAGTGCAAGGTCATCGAGCTCAACCGGTCGCGCAACAACGTCGTGCTGTCGCGCCGGGCCGTGCTGGAGGAGCAGCGCCGCGAGGACCGCGAGCGCATCCTCGAGCGCCTGCAGCCGGGCCTCATCGTCGAGGGCCAGATCTCGAACATCGTCGACTTCGGCGCGTTCGTGGACCTCGACGGCATCGACGGCCTCATCCACATCTCCGAGCTGTCGTGGTCCCACGTCAACCACCCGAGCGAGATCCTCGAGATCGGCCAGACCGTGCAGGTCAAGGTGCTCGACATCGACCGCGACCGCCAGCGCATCTCCCTGGGCCTCAAGCAGACCCAGGAGGACCCGTGGCAGCGCGTGGTCGACACGTACCACGTCGGCGACGAGCTCGAGGGCCGCGTGACCAAGGTCGTCACGTTCGGCGCCTTCGTCGAGATCCTCGACGGTGTCGAGGGCCTCGTCCACATCTCCGAGCTGGCCGCCCACCACGTCGAGAACCCGCGCGAGATCGTCCAGCCGGGCGACGACGTGAAGGTCAAGATCCTCGAGATCGACGCCGAGCGCCGGCGCCTGTCGCTCTCGGTCAAGCGCGTCGAGGGGCAGATCCTGCCGCTGCGCTCGGCCGGGGCCACGGAGTTCGGCAGCCACGCCGGGGACCTGGACGACGTTCCGTCGCTGGGCCTCTCGGAGGACGTGTTCGCCGAGGCGCCGCCGGCCGAGGAGGCGCTGGGGCCGGACGCCACGTCCGCGGGCGACGAGGCCGCGGCGCCGGAGCCCGGCGAGGCCGAGGCGGCCCCGCCCGAGGCACCCGGGCCCGAGCCGACCGATCAGGGCTGAGCCGGCCCCGATGCCCGTTCCGTTCGTCGGTCTGACGGGCGGGCTCGGCGCGGGCAAGTCGACCGCGCTGGCCGCGCTCGAGCGGCTCGGCGCGGCCACGATCTCGACCGACGCCGTGGTGCACGAGCTGTACGCGACGGATGCCGTCCGGGCGGCCGTCGTCGATCGTTGGGGGGAGGAGGTGGCGCCGGGCGGGATCGTGGACCGCCCGGCGATCGCCGCACGCGTCTTCGCCGATCCGGCCGAGCGGGCGTGGCTGGAGCAGCTGCTGTGGCCGCTCGTGGGCGAGCGCGTCGCGGCCTGGCGCGCCGAGGTCGAGGCGCGGGAGCCGGCGCCGCACGCGGCGGTGGTGGAGACGCCGCTGCTGTTCGAGGCGGGGCTCGACCGGGGCTACGACGCCACGATCGCCGTGGTCGCGCCCGAGGAGCTGCGCGCCACGCGCGCCGCCGCGCGCGGGCACCACGCGGTCGACGAGCGTGCCGCGCGGCAGCTCTCGCAAGAGGAAAAGGCGCAACGTGCGACGTTCGCGGTCGTCAACGAGGGCACGATGGACGAGCTCGAGGCGAAGTTGTCGGCGGTGCTTGCAAAGCTGGACCGGTGAGACCCCGCGGGTCCTCACCCACCGCGATCCCGGCGTGCGAGGCGGATTCGTCGTGAGCACGCACGCAGCCCAGCGCCGCAGGGCGAGGTCGCGCGTCCGCGCGCGGCGCCGGACCGCCGGCGCGGTGCTCGGCCTCGCGCTCCTGATCCTGCTCGGCGCGGCCGTCCTTCCGTCGCTGAAGCACGCGGCGCGGGAGCTGACGCTGCCGATGCGCCACGAGGAGATCATCCGCGAGCAGGCGCGCGAGAAGGGCGTGCCCGCCGACCTCATCGCCGGCGTCATCTACGCCGAGTCCAAGTTCTCCGACCAGACGTCGCACGCGGGCGCTCGCGGGCTCATGCAGGTCACGCCCGCGACGGCGCGCGCGATCGCGCTGCGCACGGGCGGGACCGCCTTCCGCGAGGACGACCTCAGCGACCCCGACGTGAACATCCGCTACGGCACCTGGTACCTGCGCAACCTGCTGGATCGCTACGGCGAGAACGTGATGCTCGCGCTGGCCGCCTACAACGCGGGCCAGGGCAACGTCGACCAGTGGATCGCGCGCGAGCAGCAGGCGGGCCGGTCCCTGACGATCGACGCGATCCCGTTCGCCGAGACCCGCGCCTACGTCCAGCGCGTCCTCGACGCGCGCGAGGACTACCGCCGAACCTACGCCCGAGAGCTGGGCCTGTAGGTACGGTGCCGGGCGTGGCCGCCCGGTGGAGGTGGATCGCCGTCGTGCTCGCCGGCCTGTGCCTGGCGCCGGCGCCGGCCGCCGCGCGCGGCGTCCCGCAGGGCTTCCTGGGCGTCGTGGCCGATCGCGCCGCGGTCGACGGGACGGTCCCGATCGGCGCGCAGATGCGGCGCATGGCCGGCGAC
The DNA here is from genome assembly GCA_964422645.1 of uncultured Solirubrobacteraceae bacterium. GTDB lineage: Bacteria > Actinomycetota > Thermoleophilia > Solirubrobacterales > Solirubrobacteraceae > Capillimicrobium. The sequence goes on from CAYRCB010000006.1 coordinate 53,223, forward strand.
GGCGCCGAGACGGTCGGCCTGGCGCTGGCGTGGGTGGACGCGCAGCCGTTCCGGTCGTTCGCCGACGTGCCGCCCGCCCGGCGCGGGCGCTACGTCCCGGTCGGCCCCGCCGCGGTGCCCACCGACTGGCGGCCGCTCGACCGGCGGGTCGCGGCGGCGGCGCGCGCCGGGTTGCGGGTGCATCCGGTCGTGATCGCCGCGCCCGAGTGGGCACGGCTCGATCCCGAGGAGGAGTTCTCGCCGCCGGCCGATCCGGGGACCTACGCGGCCTTCGCCGCGGCGCTCGTCGCGCGCTACGGCCCCGGCGGTGCGTTCTGGGCCGCGCATCCCGGGATCCCGCGCCGGGAGATCCGCGAGTGGCAGATCTGGAACGAGCCGGTCGGCGGCGACGGCGACGCGACGCCGTCGGTCTTCTGGGTCGACAGCCAGCCGTTCCAGACGCGCTACCTGGCGCTGCTGCGCGCCGCGCACGGCGCGATCAAGGCGACCGACCCCGGCGCGCGGGTGGTGCTCGGGGCGCTCGTCGGGCAGAGCTGGCGGACGCTGCAGCTGATCTACGACGCCGGCGGGCGCGGGGCGTTCGACGCGGTCGCGCTGCATCCGTACACCGGCCAGCCCGAGGACGTCGTGCGGATCGTGCGCTTCGTGCGCGCGACGATGACCCGCAACGGCGACGGCGCGCTGCCGATCCAGGTCACCGAGCTGGGCTGGCCGGCGTTCGAGGCGGCCAGCGTGCGGCGCCTGGGCTACCGCAGGGCGTCGGCGACCCAGGCATGGTGGCTGACCTCGGCCTTCACCGCGCTGCTGCGCGAACGCCGCGCGCTCGGGCTCGACCTGCTGCTCTGGTACACGTGGATCGGCCGTGACCGCTCGCGCCGCGACGCGTTCGACCACAGCGGCCTGCTGCACCTCGAGCGCGGGCGCCTGCACGCCAAGCCCGCGCTGCGCGCGTTCTTCTCCATCGCGAGCGCCGCGAACCGCAGCCGGTAGGACCGGTACCTTGGGGTGCTGTGCCGCCGTTCAAGCTCGACACCGCGTTCACGCCGACCGCGGATCAGCCGCAGGCGATCGCCTCGCTGGCCGAGGGCATCGAGGCCGGCGAGCGCGCGCTGACCCTGCTGGGCGCCACCGGCACCGGCAAGACGATGACGATGGCCGCCACGATCGAGGCGGTCCAGAAGCCTGCGCTCGTCCTCGCGCACAACAAGACGCTGGCCGCCCAGCTGTGCAACGAGTTCCGCACGTTCTTCCCCGAGAACGCGGTCGAGTACTTCGTCAGCTACTACGACTACTACCAGCCCGAGGCGTACGTCCCCAGCCGGGACCTCTACATCGAGAAGGACTCGTCGATCAACGAGGAGATCGACCGCCTGCGCCACGCGGCGACGAGCGCGCTCTTCGCGCGGCGCGACGTGCTCATCGTGGCGAGCGTCTCGGCGATCTTCGGCCTCGGCTCGCCCGAGACGTACGAGCTCAACACGATCACGCTCGTCAAGGGCGAGGAGTTCGACCGCGACGAGCTGCTGCGCAAGCTCGTCTCGATCCAGTACACGCGCAACGACACGGCGCTCGGCCGCGGCTCGTTCCGCGTGCGCGGCGAGACGCTGGAGGTCTTCCCGGCCTACGAGGAGCAGGCGTACCGCGTCGCGTTCTTCGGCGACGAGATCGAGCGCATCCAACGCTTCGACCCGCTCACCGGCGAGCTGCTCACCGACGACATGGAGCACCTCGGCATCTGGCCGGCCACCCACTACAACACCCGCGAGGGGACGATGGAGCGGATGGTCGCGGGCATCGGCGAGGAGCTGAACGCCCGCACCGCCGAGCTGGAGGCCGAGGGCAAGCTGCTGGAGTCCCACCGGCTGCGCCAGCGCACGCAGTACGACATGGAGATGCTGCGCGAGATCGGCTTCTGCAACGGCATCGAGAACTACTCGCGCTACACCGACGGTCGCGCGCCCGGCGAGCGGCCGTACTGCCTGCTGGACTACTTCCCCGAGGACTTCGTCGTCTTCATCGACGAGTCCCACCAGACCGTGCCGCAGATCGGCGGCATGTACGAGGGCGACCGGTCACGCAAGCAGACGCTCGTCGACTACGGCTTCCGGCTGCCCAGCGCGCTGGACAACCGGCCGCAGACCTTCGAGGAGTTCCTCTCGATCACGCCGCAGATGGTGTTCGTCTCGGCGACGCCGGGCGAGTACGAGCGCTCGCACTCCGCCCGGGTCGTCGAGCAGATCGTCCGCCCGACCGGCATCGTCGACCCCGCGGTCGAGGTGCGCGAGACGCGCAACCAGATCGACGACCTCATGAACGAGATCCGCGCGCGCGTCGACCGCGAGGAGCGCACGCTCGTCACCACGCTCACCAAGAAGATGAGCGAGGACCTCACCGACTACCTGCTGGAGATGGGCTTCCGCGTGCGCTACCTGCACTCGGAGATCGACACGCTCGAGCGGATCCAGATCATCCGCGACCTGCGGCTGGGGGAGTACGACGTGCTCGTCGGCGTCAACCTGCTGCGCGAGGGGCTCGACCTCCCCGAGGTGTCGCTCGTGGCGATCCTCGATGCCGACAAGGAGGGCTTCCTGCGCGGGGAGACCTCGCTCATCCAGACGATCGGCCGCGCGGCGCGCAACCAGGACGGCGTCGTGATCATGTACGCCGACAAGGAGACCGCGGCGATGCGCGCCGCCCTCGACGAGACCGACCGCCGCCGCGCGATCCAGCTGCGCTACAACGAGGAGCACGGGATCACCCCGGCGACGATCGTCAAGGGCATCTCCGACATCACCGAGTTCCTCCAGGGCGAGTCGAAGGTGCCGTCCAACAAGCGCGGCCGGCGCCGGCGCAAGGCGACCGACGAGCCGCTCACCGCCGAGCAGCTCGAGAAGACGATCGTCGAGCTGGAGGAGGAGATGCTCGCCGCCGCCGACGAGCTGCGCTTCGAGTACGCAGCGCGGCTGCGCGACGAGATCCGCGAGCTGCGGCGTGACCTCGACACGCTGAACGCGGCGGCGGGGACGTCGTAGGGTCAGGACTCGCCGTCGGGGAGCGCGTGCGGTAGGGTGCCGGAGAAGCCGGGGCCTCACGCGCAAGGGGGCTCCGGTGCGGAAGAGACCGAGGGGACGAGCCTTGGTCCTGCGCTGCAGGCCGGGTCTGACCGTCGCGCCGTTCCATGTCGATGGAGGTGTTTCGCGATGACCCGGCTGGGCTGTCCGCGCGGCGTTCGCACGCGCTCGGAGCCCGGCCTCCAGAAGCTTCGCCGCCGGGCACCGACCCTGTCCCGATCCGGGCTGGGCTCGATCCGGGTCCCGGTCCGTGCCGCTGGACACGGCACGACGCGCCCTGACGGGACGCCTGGCGGCGTCGAGCGACCGCCGCGAGCCTGACATGCGCTCGCGGCGGTCCACCCCTGCTCGCGACGGACCGTCTGGAGGTCGTCGCGATCGGGGGCTCAGCCGCCGGCGCGCTTGGCGCGCTCCGCGATGCGCTCCTTCAGCTCGTCCGCCTCGGCCTGGGTGAGCTTGCCGTCCTTGACCGCCTGGTCGATGATCGGCGCGGCGATCGTCGGCGCCTGCTTGGCGATCGCCTTGGCGACATCCGCCAGGACCGCGGCCTGGGCGGCGCTGCCGGCGTGACCGAAGCCGGGGCCGTGGCCGCGCCCGCGCCACGGGCCGGCGCCGGGGCCGCCGCGGCCTGCGGCCGCACGGTCGGCGATCGCCTGCAGGCGCTGCTTCAGCCGGTCGCCCTCGGCCTGGGTGAGCTTGCCGTCCTTGACCGCCTGGTCGACGATCGGGCCGGCGATCGTCGGCGCCTGCTTGGCCACTGCCTGGGTGGCCTGGCGCACGACGGCTCGGGCCTGCTCGTCGCGCAGGAGCGCGAGCGCGTCGGCCGAGGGCCGCTTGCCGGCCTTCAGGTCCGCGAGCGCCTGCTCGGCCGTGTCGGCCTGGGCCTGGGTGAGCTTGCCGTCCTTGACCGCCTGGTCGAGGATCGGCTGGACGATCCCGGGCGCCTGCTCGAGCACCGCCTTGCGCACGGCGTCGAGGACCGCGCGGGTGTCTGCGTCCGCTCGAATGGGGCCGAGCGCGCGGCGGTCGGGCCGCTCGTGGGCCGGCTTGGACTGGCCGGCGGTGGACTGGTTCGTCGCGGCCATCGCCACGGCCCCGCTTCCGGCCACCCCGATCACGCCCGCGGCGACCAGCGCCTTCCTGCTGATTCGCATGGCCTCCTGATAGCGGAGGACTCGTCAGATCTGCGTCAAGTCGTACGCTCGGGCGCGATGGAGGAGCTCGTCACCTGGTACCGCTCCGTCGCCCGCGACCTCCCGTGGCGGCGTACGCGCGACCCGTACGCGATCCTCGTCTCCGAGGTGATGCTCCAGCAGACGCAGGTGGCGCGCGTGGTGGAGCGCTACGAGGCGTGGCTGCTGCGCTGGCCGACGGCGCAGGCCCTGGCGTCGGCGACGCTGGCCGACGTGCTGACCGAGTGGGTCGGGCTCGGCTACAACAACCGTGCCAAGCGCCTGTGGGATGCCGCGCGCGTGATCGCGGAGCGGGGGTGGCCCGACGATCTGCGCGAGCTGCCGGGCGTCGGCCCCTACACGGCGGCCGCGGTCGGCTCGTTCGCGTTCGATCGTCCCGAGCTGGCGATCGACACGAACGCGCGGCGCGTCTACGCGCGGTGGGGGTTTCGGCCCGAGCCGTCCGCCGAGGTCAACCAGGCGGTGATGGAGCTGGGGGCCACGGTGTGTCGGGCGCACGAGGCGCGCTGTGACGTGTGTCCGATCTCACGGTGCGGCTCGCGCGGGCAGCGGATCGAGCGTCCCGCCCGCGCGGGATCGTCGGAGCGCTTCGAGGAGACCGATCGGTACGCCCGCGGACGGGTGCTGGCCGCGCTCGCGGGCCGGGAGCCGTGGCCGCGATCGCTCGATCCCGAGCGGCTGGAGCGGGCGCTGGATGGCCTGGTCCGCGACGGACTCGCCGTGCGCGAGGGAGCGCGCGCTCGACTGGCGTGAAGGGCTGCGTTCCGGCCAGGATCTAAAAAGCGGACGGCGGTCCGTTTAGATTCGATTCAGGTTCGACGGGTACACATAATCCACATGCTGTTCCATGGCCTCAGCGCCGTGGACGTGTCGTCGTGCGCCGGTCTCGCGGCCGTGCAGGGTCTCACCGTCGCCCTTCCGAGGGTCGATGGTGTGCGCCCTTCTGTCCGCTGGCTGTGGCTCATCCCGCCCGTCCTCTTCTGCGCCTCCGTCCTCATGCTCGCCACCCGGCCGGAGTCGGCCGGGCTGCTCACCGGTCTCGCCGTCGTCGCCGTTCCGGTCCTCGCTCTCCTCGCCGCCGTGCGGCTCGCCCGCGGCAGTCGGCCCGCCTGGGCGCTCGTCATCCCCGTCCTGCTCGCCGCAAGCTTCGCCGGCCCCGGCCGCTTGAGCGGACAGCTCGGCATCACGCTGCTGTGCGCGCTGAGCGCGGTGGCGCTCGGTGCGGTCCTCGTGCGCCTGGGCGGCGTGCGCGGCGTGACGCTCGGGCTCGTGGCGCTGGCGATCGCCGACGTGGTGCTCGTCGCCGACGGCAGCGTCGAGCTGGCCAGCAAGGCGCTCTCCGAGACCCACATCGGCAGCCTGCCGGAGCTGTCGCATGTCGCGCTGGGCACGTTCACGCTGGGCTACGGCGACCTCTTCGTCGCCGGCATCGCCGGGGCGATCGCGGCGCGCCGGCCCCGCGGCCAGGTGCGCGTCGCCGTCCTCACCGCGCTGCTCATGCTGCTGGAGAGCGCGTTGCTGGCCGGGCACGGGCCCTACCCGGCGACCGTCCCCGTCGTCGTGGCCCTCGTCGTCGACGAGCTGGCCTGGTGGCTGCGCCGGGTGCGCGCGCCGCGCCCGTCGGCCGACGAGGCGGCCGCGGCCCAGAGCTGCATCGCCGCGTAGGCCCGGAACGGACGCCAGCGCTCCGCGCGATCTGCGCCGCCGTCGAGCGCGCGGCGGAGCACGAGGTCGGTGGCCGGGAACGCGTCGGGATCGCCGAGGGCGCGCATCGCGACGTACTCGGCCGTCCATGGGCCGATGCCGGGGAGCGCCAGCAGCTCCGCCCGTGTCGCGGCAGGGTCGCGCCAGCGCTCGAGGCGCAGCGCGCCCGTGACGGCGGCGGCGGCCAGCGTGCGCAGGGCGTGCGCGCGGGCGGCGGGCATGAAGGGCAGCTCGGCCTCGGCGAGCACGGTCGGCGTGGGGAAGCGGTGCGTGAGGGCGCCGACCGGCTCGAGGACGGGCTCGCCGTGCTCGGCGGCGATCCGCCCGGCGAGGCGCGTGGCGGCCGGGACGCTGATCTGCTGTCCGAGGACCGCGCGGACCGCGAGCTCGAACGGGTCCCAGCAGCCCGGCAGCCGCAGCCCTGGTCGGGCGACGACGAGCGCAGCCAGCGCGGGGTCGTCCGCGAGGACGGGGTCGATCGCGCTGGGGTCGGCGTCGAGGTCGAGCAGGCGGCGCGCGCGGCGGACGACGTCGAGGAGCTCGTCTGCGCCGGTCGCGGTCAGCTCGACGTGGTCGTCGTGGGGGACGAGGCGCACGGTCCCGGTCGCGGTCGTCCGCGCGTAGTCGGTCTCGGTGACGACCTCGACCCCCGGGATCGCCCGCGCGCGCAGCCAGGCCAGCAGCGACGGCCACGCGAACGGCGGGCGAAGGGCGAGCCGCGCCCGGACTGGGGCGGCGGGCGTCGGCTGCTCGGGTCGGTCGGCGTGCGGGGCGGCGGCGGTCGGTGGCGCGGACGTGCCGGCGTGCACCGCGGCTGCGGCGGGTCGCGGTGGTTGGACGGACGCCGGCGCGCCGGCCCGGCGGCGCGCGCGGCGGCGCAGCTCGCGCGGGGAGGCGCCGAACGCGGTCGCCATCGCGGCGTTGAACTGGCGCACGCTGCCGTAGCCGGCGTCGAGCGCGACGGCGGCCAGCGGGAGGTCGGTCGACTCGGTGAGGAGCCGCCCGCGGCGCAGGCGCGCGTGGCGGGCGACGGCGGCGGGCGAGGCGCCGACGTGCTGGGCGAAGAGCCGCCGCAGCTGGCGCTCGCCGACGTGCAGCTCGGCCGCCAGGGCCGCGACGGAGCGGCCGTCGAGCCCGCCCTCGTCGATGCGACGCAGCGCGCGGGTGACGACCGACGCCGGGCCCTCCGCCTCGGGGGTCGACGGCGCCGCCTCCGGGTGGCAGCGCCGGCACGGGCGGAAGCCGGCCGCCTCGGCCGCGGCGGCGGTCGGGAAGAAGCGGACGTTGCGGCGCAGCGGGGTCCGGGCCGGGCAGATCGGCCGGCAGTAGATCCCGGTGCTGACGACCGCGGTCATGAAGCGCCCGTCGAAGCGGCGGTCGCGGCTGCAGACGGCGCGGTAGAGGATGTCGTCGGGTGGCAGCACCTCGCCCACCATAGGCGGCGGGCCAGCCTGCGTCTGGCGGTCGCCGGACCAGTACATTGGCGCCTGTGCCGCTCGACCGCGAGGCCATCGAGAAGCGCGACTTCCCCGTTGGGCGGCGCGGCTACGACCCGGCGGCGGTGCAGGCCCACCTGGCCCGGCTGGCCGACCAGGTCGAGGCGCTGCAGCGCGCGGCGAGCGCCGTGCCCTCGGCGTCGGGTTCGGTGGCGGAGGTCGCGGCCGAGCGGGTGCGCGGGATCGTGGAGGCGGCCGAGGGCGACGCCGAGCGCATCCGCGCCGACGCCGAGCGGGCGGCCGGCGAGCACGTGCGCCGTGTGGGGGACGCGGCCGCCGGCCTGCTCGAGCGCGTGATCGCCGCCCAGCGCGAGCTGGACGAGCTGCGCGCGGGGGTGGAGCGGGCGCATGCGAGCGTGCGCGCGCTGGAGGCGGAGGCCGGCGCGCTGGCGAGCACGACCCGAGCCGCGCAGGCCCCCGCGGCCACCGGAGCCGCCCCGGCGCCGGCCCCGCCCGCCGACGCGCGGACGATCGACACGCCGACGAGCGACACGCCGACGAGCGACGCGCCGCCGACCGCCGCGCCGTCTGACGCCGACGTCGCGGGCGCGCGCCTCACCGCGCTCAGCATGGCGCTCGACGGTCGGCCGCGTGAGGAGACCGATCGCTACCTCGCCCAGCACTTCCGGGTCGCCGACCGCGGGGCGTTGCTCGACGAGGTCTATGCCGCCGTCGACGCGCCGAGCTAGCGGCGTCGCTCGACGTTCGGCGCGCCGCTCCCACGTCGGGCCCGGGCTGCAGGGGCGCTGACCGGCGGGCATCGAAGGCGGCGTGCGGCCGGGCGGCGGGTTCGGCCCGGTCGCTGGTCTGGGACGTGTCGCGCCTATTGCCGAGGTGTCCGGCGAAAGGCGCGAGACGTCCGCGCCGCGGCTCCGCGCCCGCGACCGACGCGCCGAGCCGTGCGCCGAACGCCCGAGACCAGCCCGGCTACCCGATCTGCCGCTCGCGCCCCGCCCACGCCTCGGTGCGCAGCTCGTGCTTGCGGACCTTGCCGGTCGAGGTCTTGGGCAGCTCGCGGAACTCGACCGTGTCGGGGACCTTGAACCCCGCAAGCCGCTCGCGGCAGTGCGCGCGGATCTCCTCGGCGGTCGCCGACGCCCCCTCCTTCAGGGCCACGAACGCTCCCGGCCGCTCGCCCCAGCGGTCGTGGGGGATCGCCACGACCGCCGCCTCGAGCACCGCGGGATGGCTGGCGATCGCCGCCTCGATCTCGACCGACGCGATGTTCTCGCCACCGGAGATGATCACGTCCTTGGCCCGGTCGCGCAGCTCCAGGTAGCCGTCGGGATGCAGGACGCCGAGATCGCCCGTGCGGAACCACCCGTCGGGCGCGGCCGCCGCGGTGGCCTCCGGGTCGCGGTAGTAGCCGGACATCACGTCGTTGCCGCGCAGCGCGACCTCGCCGATCGTCGCGCCATCGGCCGGGACGTCCGCGCCGTCGGGCCCGATCACGCGCAGCGGCTGCGCGATGACGTTCGGCACGCCCTGACGCGCCTTCAGCCGCGCCTGCTCGTCGGCATCCAGGTCGTCCCAGCGCTCCTGCCAGTCGCAGATCACCGCCGGGCCGAACGTCTCGGTCAGACCGTAGAGGTGCGTCACGTCGAGCCCGAGCGCGCGCATCCGCGCCAGCAGCGTGGGGGAGGGCGGGGCGCCGCCGGTCGCCACCCACACCGGCTGATCCAGCGGCGCCGCGTCCGCGTGGTCGCCCAGCGCGGCGAGGACGGTCGGTGCCGCGCACAGGTGGGTGACGCCCTCCTCGCGCAGCAGCCGCCAGATCCGCGCCGGATCAACCTTCTCCAGGCAGACGTGCGTTGCGCCCGCGGCCGTCACGCCCCAGCTGAAGCACCAGCCGTTGCAGTGGAACATCGGCAGCGTCCACAGGTAGACGCTGCCCGGCCGCAACCCGCTCTGCAGCGCCATCGCCAGCGCCTGGAGGTAGGCGCCGCGGTGGTGGTACATCACGCCCTTCGGCTGCCCGGTGGTCCCACTGGTGTAGTTCAGCGCCAGCAGCCCGCGCTCGTCTTCCACCGCACGCGCGAGCGGCTGCGCACGCGACATGAGCCCCTCCAGCTCGGGCCCCGAGAGCACCACGCGCACGCCGGGTCCCGCCGCCGCGCGTCCCACCCGCTCCAGCGCGGCTTCGCAGAGCAGGACCGTCGCCCCGCTGTGGTCGAGGATGTGGCGGAGCTCGTCCGCGCTCAGCCGCACGTTCAGCGCGACGAGCACCGCGCCCGCGAGCGGCACCCCCGTGTGTGCCTCGAGCATCAGGTGCGTGTTCGGCGCGAGCACCGCGACGCGGTCGCCCGGCTCGACGCCCAGCGACGCCAGCGCGCCGGCCAGCCGCTGCACCCGCTCCCACAGCTCCGCGTACGTGAAGCGCCGCTCGCCGTCGATCGCGCCCACGCGCTCGGCGTGGACCGCGCCGCTGCGGGCGAGGAACGCGACCGGCGTCAGCGGCTCGAAGGAGAGCTCGGGCCTCACGACGCGACCACCTCCCCGGCCAGCCGCGCCCCCTTGCTCGCCAGCAGCGCCACCGGCAGCTCGGCCATCGTCCGCAGGCCGGGCTCCAGCCCGACCGCGGCCGTCGCGACGTTCGCCGCCACCGCCACCGTCGAGAGGAAGCTCTCGTACCCCCGCGGCGCTCGCACCTCGATCGTCTGGTCGGCGGCGCGCAGGACGCAGGCGTCGCCGGGCTCCACCGGGTCGCCCGGGGTGAAGAACCCGAAGTGGATCGCCAGCTCGATCGCGACCCGTCCGCCCACCCGCGCGCGCGCTCCGTGGACCACCGCGGCGATCGTCCCGGGAGCGACCGTCGCGTGCACGCCGCGGCGCTCGTCGGGCGCGAGGAACGCGGGCCGGACCGCGTCGACCTCGATCTCGTCGACCTCCCAGCCGAGCCCCGCGGCCAGCGCGCCCGCCGCCTGCTCGAACCCGGTGTGGCCGATGACGCGGCCGGTCGCCTGGGCGGCGTCGAACTCGGCGAGCGTGAGCCCGATGCCGAACTTGCCGACGATCGCGCCGTAGCGGGACATGTCCGCGCTGCGGCGGATGTCGACGGCGTCGACGCGGAGGGTCAGCGCGCTGAGCAGCAGCGGCATGGTGTCCATGATGAACCCTGGGTTGCAGCCCGTGCCGAGGATCGAGACGCCATGCCGCCGCGCGACGCGGTCGAGCTCGGCCGCCAGCGCCGGATGCGTGACCTCCGGGTAGCCGAGCTCCTCGCAGATGCTCACCACGTTGATCCCCGCTTCGAGCATCGGCAGCACGAGCGGGGCGAGCGCCTCGAGGAGGGAGGTCGTCGCGACGACCGCCACGTCGATCCCGGCGCCGGCGGCCTCGCTGAGGTCGGTCACGATCGGGACGCCGAGCGGCGCGCCGCCGAGGACGGCGCCCAGGTCGGCGCCGCGATGGGCCGGGTCGAGGTCGGCCGCCGCGACGAGCCGGCAGTCGGAGCGCTCGCGCAGCGCGCGCCCGATCGCCACGCCGGTGGCGCCGAGGCCCACCAGCGCGATGCCGACCCGATCGTCGTTGGATCCCTCCACCTTCACGTGCAAACCCCCTCGCCCGGTCGTGCTGAAGACCGGGCCAAGTGAAGCCGAGCGCTCGTGGCTCGCCTATCGGAGGAACCACCGAAAGCGCGGCGGCTCAGTCGGAGATCGCGACAGCGCCGGGGCGTGCGCCGCGGTCGGCCATCACCGCCATGGAGAGGTCGGTCAGCGTGCCGAGGTCGCGCAGCGAGCAGCCGAGGATCGCCTCGACCCGCGAGAGGCGGTAGCGCAGCGAGTTCTGGTGCAGGTTCAGCGCCTCGGCGGTGGCCGAGATCGACGCGTTGGCGGCCAGGAAGGCCCGCAGCGTGTCGTAGAGCGTGGGCTGGGCCTTGAGCTCGCCGAGGACGTCGGCGAGCTTCGCGGCGACCGCCTCGGGCGGCGTGATCCCGACCAGCCAGCGGCCGAAGCCGAAGTCCTCGAAGAGCGCGAGCGCGTCGTCGTGCTCGCCGCGCAGCTGGTCGAGCGCCAGCTCGGCGTCGCGCAGCGAGGCGGGCAGCTCGTCGATCGCGCTCGCCTGCCGCCCGCCGCCCGCCCGCACCGCCAGGCCCTCGTCGCCGAGCCGGGCGATCCACGCCCGCAGGGTCGCGGGCTCGGCGGTCGTGAGCAGCAGCAGCCGCGGCTCGCGGACCGCCATGAGGTGGTGGGCGCCGTCCTCGGTCAGCAGGCGCTCGAGCCGGCGCCGCGTGCGGTCGAGCCGCTCGGCCACCGCGCCGCGCGAGCGCTCGACCGCGAGCGCGTAGACGCGGGTCGGGGCCGAGAAGTCGATCCCGAAGCGCTCCAGCCGCGCGCGCAGCTCGACCGCCCCGAACCCGTCCTGGGGCTGCAGCGCCGACGCCAGCAGCTCGGCGCGCAGGATCCGCTCCTCCGCGGCGGCGGCATGGCGGCTGAGGGTGATGACCTCCAGCAGCCGCTCGGTCGTCTGGATGACCGCGGCGGCGAGCTGGTTGGGCACCGCGCGCCGGCGGCTGGCGACCACGAGCCAGTGGTCGGGATGGTCGGCGACCGCGATCCGCACCGACAGCACGTCGGATCCGTCGACGAGCGAGCGCTGCAGGCTCGGCTCGCGCTCGCGGACGGCGGCCCACACGGCGTCGACCGGCCCCGTCCCCGAGTCGGCGACCGGTTGGCCCTCGGCGTCGACGATCAGCACGCGGCTCTTGAGCAGCCCGGCGAGCCGCTCGACCAGCGCCTCGATCGGCCGCTCCTCGCGCAGCGCGTCCATGAGGTAGTTCTGCATCGACAGCGACCGCTGCAGCATCCGCGAGTCGGCGTTGAGCATCGAGCGGTTGACCACGCCGACGATCTGGTGGTACGGCGTCTCGAACGGGATGTGGAAGACCGGGAACGCGCGCCGGTCGGCCTCCTCCAGCAGCGCGCGCGGCACGTTCTTGAACGCGACGCCGGTCCCGAAGCCGAGCGCGCAGAGGCCGGCCTCGTCCAGCTCGGCGATGAGGCCGCGCTGCGCGGCGACGTCGTGGCGCAGCCGCAGCCCGAGCGTGAGCATCGCCCAGTCGGGCGGGAGGAAGCGCGACGGCTGCGGCGTCTCGCTGGCGTGCGCGCCCGCCAGCGGCCGGCGCAGCGCGGCCTCGCCGCCCGCCACGAGCCGCAGCCCGAAGTCGTGATGCTCCAGCAGGTCGCCCAGCTGCATCGCGATCCAGTATGGCGCGGCGCGCCCGTCGAAGCCTCCAAAGATCGATGGCGAGTTTCGGGGGCCTCTCCGATGGTGGCCGCGCCGACCCGGTTCTACGTTGCCGCCCATCCGGCCCGATCGCGGAGAGGAGACGGCATGGGAACGGAGGAGCCCTGACATGACGGAGATCAGCGACGGCGCACGCGCGTTCGCGCAGCGGTGGAGGGAGAACGCCTACGGCTGCTACTCCTCCGGCCACAAGTTCTGCCGCGAGGTGTGCCCGGTCACCCAGGTCACCCGCAACGAGAACCACACGCCCACCGCGTTCCATGCCAACGTCGTCGCGATGGAGCAGGGGCTGCTGGACGTCGCCGACGTCGCCGACGACTACGTCCACTGCACCCAGTGCGGCGCGTGCGAGGTGCGCTGCCCAAACACGCTGATGGTCGGCGACTTCTACCGCGCCCGCACCGAGACGGTGAAGGTCGTGCGGGCGATGCGGGCGCTGATGGTCGACGAGGGGCTCGATCCCGAGGCGTGGCGCCTGTGGAACCGGCTGACCGACGAGCTGAAGAACGAGCCGGTCCTCGGCCTCGACGGGCAGCAGCCCAACGGCCAGGAGCACGTGCGCGACTGGGCGCACGGGCTCGACCTGCCGATCGGCGGCGAGACGATCATGTTCGTCGACTGCGAGGCGGCGTTCCACCGCACGTCGATCCCGCGCGCGACCGCGCTCATCCTGCAGCGGGCCGGCGTCGAGTTCGGGCTCATGCGCGAGCAGTGGTGCTGCGGCGGGCCCGCGGCGGAGATGGGCTACGTCGAGCAGTCGCGCCGCTTCGCCGAGCACAACGTCGCCGACTGGCGGGCCGTGGGCGCGAAGCGGATCATCGCGATCGAGCCGCACGACTACGTCCACTTCACCGAGGACTACCCGGCCTACTTCGGCGACGACTTCGACTTCGAGGTCGTGCAGATCGTCGACCTCGTCGCCGAGCTGATCCGCGACGGGCGCCTGGAGCTGACCCGGCCGATCGAGCGCGTCGCCACGTACCACGACCCCTGTCGCCTGAACAAGCGCAAGGGCATCCACGAGGCGCCGCGCGAGATCCTGCGCGCCATCCCGGGGCTCGACTTCCGCGACGTCGACCGGGTCACCCAGTGGGCCTACTGCTCCGGCGGAGGCGGCGGCCTGCCGATCGCCAAGCCCGAGATCACCGCCGAGATCAGTCGCCGGCGGCTCGACAAGGCCTCCGAGCTGGACGTCGACCTGCTCGTCTCGGCGTGCGTGTGGTCGGAGCGCCCGCTGACCGAGGCGGGCGACGCGGCCGGCATCGAGGTCCGCGACATCATCGAGCTCGTCGCCGAGGCGGCGGGGATCGAGGTGGGGCCGTGACGATCGTCGCCACCGATCCGGGGCTCGCCGGCGAGCTGCGCGCGATCGTCGGCGACGACGGCGTCCTCACCGGCCGCTCGGCGCGGCTCAACCGTGCGCGGGTGCCCGCCCCGTTCCCCGTCCACCGCTGGGCCGACCACACGCCGGACGTCGTCGTCCTGCCGCGCACGACCGCGCAGGTCTCCGAGGTCGTCAAGCTCGCCAACCGGCTGCGGATCCCGATCGTGCCGCGCGCCGGCGGGACCGGCCTGGCCGACGGCGCGGTGCCACTGCGCGGGGGGATCCTCCTCGACGTCAAGCGGATGGACCAGATCAAGGAGATCGACCTGGCCGACAACACGGTGACGGTCGGCCCCGGGATCAACCTCCAGACGCTCAACCGCGCGCTGCGCCCGTACGGCGTCATGTACCCCGACGACCCGGCGTCGTATGCCTGCGCGCTCGTCGGCGGGCGGATCGGCACGAGCGGCTTCTCGCTGCTCGGCGGGCGCTACGGCCACACGCGCGACCTGGTGATCTCGTTCGAGCTGGTGCTGCCGACCGGCGAGGTGATCGAGGTCGGCGACGGCGGCGGGCGCAAGGTCCGCAAGTCGTCGACCGGCTACCACCTCAAGCACCTGTTCATGGGCCACCAGGGCACCCTGGGGATCGTCACCGAGGCGACCCTGGAGCTGGTGCCGCGCGCGGAGGCGGAGTTCGCCGCGTTCTTCCTCTTCGAGGACTACGACACGGCCTACCGGACGTTCGCCAAGCTCGCCCGCAGCGGGCTGGCGACGCTCGCCGGCGCGATGCTCTTCGACCCCGAGAAGGTCGCCTACCTGCGCCGCGACGACGAGGCCTACATCATCCAGCCGCCGTGGGTGACGGCGGTCGCGGCGGCCTCGCTGTACGGGGTGCGGGCCGAGGTCGAGCCGGCGTCGCGGGTGGTGATGGAGCTCGGCCGCTCGCTCGGCGGGAAGTACATCGGCGACGAGATCGCCTCCGGCGACTGGTCGGCTCGCCACGACCGCTACGCCAACCCGCTGCACGGCCGCGACCGCGACGGCCAGGTCGTGCCGATGAGCTGGCACTGCGAGGACGCGGCGATCCCGTACTCGCAGCTGCCCGCGGTGCGCGAGCGGTGGCATGCGATCGCGCGGCGCTACGTCGAGGAGCACGACCTGTTCGACGACTGGGGCATGTTCGCCTACACCAACGGCGCCCACAAGCCGTGGGGCGACGTGCTGGCCGAGATCGACATGGGCCTGCGCGAGGACCGCCTCGACGAGGACGGCTGGCGGGCGTTCGTCGCGCTGAAGCGAGAGATCGCCCAGGTCGCGCTCGACCACGGCGGCTCGATGACCGCGTGCCACGGCTCGACGCGCGCCGGCGACGCGGAGCTCGTCCCGACCGAGATGGGCGCGGCGTGGGAGGTCATGAAGACGCTCAAGCGCACGCTGGATCCCAACAACGTGATGAACCCGGGCAAGCAGATGCTGGACGAGGCGTACGAGGAGGCCTGATCGTGAGCGACGACCATCGTCCCGGCCGGTTCCGGCTCGAGGACCAAGAGCCGCCCGAGCCGCAGCGCGTGACGGATGTCGTGGTCACCCGCTTCGAGCACGTCTACGAGGTCGACCCGCGGCTCATGACCCGCTTCGCCCAGCAGCGGATGCCCGCCTGGGACACGAAGCGGATCGTGGCCGCTCGCTGGGACCACCTCGACGACGTCCACGCTCAGTTCGCCGACGGGCGCGTGCTCGCCGGCGAAGGGCCGGACGTCGCACCGATCCACTGAATCCGCCGGACCAACCGAGAGGGGAGAGGCAGTGCATTCCAGGGTCAGAGCCGTGGTCTACGGCGTGGGGGCGATGGGGACGATCGTCACGCGCCTGCTGCTCGAGAAGGGGGTCGACATCGTCGGGGCGCTGGCCCGCAGCGACGAGAAGGTCGGGCGCGACCTGGGCGAGGTCGCCGGCCTCGGCCGCACGCTGAACGTGACCGTGGAGCGCGACGCGCGGCGCGTGCTCGGCGAGCGCCAGCCGGACATCGCGCTCATCGCGGTCTCCTCGTACATGGACGACATGGCCGAGCACCTGCGCATCTGCGCGGAGGCCGGCGTGAACGCGGTGACGATCGCCGAGGAGGCGCTGTACCCGTGGGGCACGTCGCCGATGGCGACCGCGGAGCTGGACGCGCTGGCCAAGCGCCACGGCGTCACGCTCACCGGCTCGGGCCACCAGGACGCCTACTGGGTCAACCTCGTCAGCAACGTGATGGGGACTGCGCACCGGATCGACGCGGTCCGCGGCCGGGCGAGCTGGAACGTCGACGACTACGGCCCCGAGGTCGCGCGCGACCAGCAGGTCGGCCGCACCGTCGACGAGTTCGAGGCGTGGCTGGCCCACGAGGACCTGCCGCCGTCGTTCGGGCGCAACGTGCTCGATGCGCTGGCCGCCGACGCCGGCCTGACGGTGATCGAGACACTGCGCACGACGCGGCCCGAGGTGACCAGCGACGAGCTGCCGTGTCGCTCGCTGGAGACCGTCGTCGCGCCGGGCCGCGTGTGCGGATTCACCGACGTCGACACGCTGCGCACGCTCGAGGGCCCGGTCCTGACCTTCGAGATGACCGGGCGCGTCTACCGCGAGGGCGAGGCCGACGGCAACGACTGGGAGATCGAGGGCGAGCCGCGGCTCGTGCTCGCCAACCCGGCCGTGCCGACGCAGATCACGACCTGCACCCAGATGGTCAACCGGGTGCCCGACGTCATCAACGCGCCGCCCGGGTTCGTCACCGTCGACCGGCTGCCGAAGCTGCGCTACCGCCCGTTCCCGCTGGGCGTGTACGTCAACGGCAGCCGCGCGGAGGAGTGAGCATGTTCCCCGAGCAGGTCACCACCGACCAGGTCACCCAGAACCTCCTCTACTGGCTCTCGGCCGGCGGCGTCCTCGTGGCGATCGCCGGGCTGCTCCTCGTCGACCTCGGGCTCGTCGCCCGGCGCAACGCGCTGGAGACGTGCATCCAGAAGATCGTCGGGTGCTTCATCGCCACCGCGGCGTACCTCGTCGTCGGCTTCGGCGTGTGGAACTGGCAGTTCTACTCCGCGTTCGGCGTGCCGAGCCCGCTCAAGCAGGCGGTCTCGGACTGGTGGATCGGCGGGGTCGGGCTGACGACGTTCGCCCAGGACCTCGATCCGGCGTCGTTCGCGGGGGCGACGAACTCGCAGATCTTCGCGGTCTTCCTGGCGATCTACGCCGGCTTCGTCTGCGTGCTGATCCACTTCGGCGGGTCGGAGCGGCTGAAGCCCGGCGCCTACTACGTGATGTGCGCGGGCATCGGCGGCGTCGTCTACCCGCTGCTGCTGTGGCTGACGTGGGGCTCGACGAGCCCGCTGACGAACCTCGGCGTGCACGACTTCGTCGGCGTCTTCGTCGGCTACGTGTTCGCGGGGACGTTCGGGCTCATGCTGGCGTGGCGGCTCGGGCCGCGCGCCGGGCTCTTCCGGCCGCGGCGCGACGGGTCGAGCTGGGCGCCGGCGAACATGGCGCTGGCCGCGGTCGGCGTGGCGCTCCTGCTCGTCGCGATCCCGCTCGTGGCGGTCGGCTGCGGCTACGTGGTGCCGAAGGTCGGCTACGTCGGCGTCGCGATGTCGACCAGCGGCATCGGGATCGTCATCGCCAACGTCTACGCGGCGTTCTGCGGCGGCACGCTCATGGGCGCGCTGCTGTCCTACCGCACGCGCAACCCGCTGCACGTGCTGCTGGGGCCCCTGGCTGGCTACCTCACCGGGACGGGCGGCTTCGACGTGCTGCTGCCCTGGCAGGCGTTCCTGCTCGCGGCGTGCGGGCCGCTCGCCGTCGCCGCGGTCGTGGCGCTGCTGCACCGGCGCGGGATCGACGAGTCGAAGATCGTGCCGCTCGGGCTCGGCGCCGGGCTGGTCGGGGCGCTCGCGATCGGCTTCATCGCGTGGGGGACGAAGACCGGCGGCTACCTCGGGATCGAGGAAGGCTCGTTCGCCTTCCAGCACGCGGAGATCACGCCGTGGTGGCAGCTGGTCGGCGTGGCGGTCGCGATGGGCGCCGCGGTGGTCGCCGGGCTGGTGCTGATCGTCGGCGTGGAGAAGACGATCGGGATCCGGGTGGACGAGGCCGACGAGGACGCCGGCCTGGACGCGACGCTGTGGGGCTTCCCGTCCGCGGAGGCCGGGACCGGCGCCGTGCGCTAGGGGGAACGTCTGTTCGATTGCCTATAGTGGAGGAGTGCCCCGCGCCTCGAACCAGATCGTCGTCTCGGGCGCCCGCGAGCACAACCTCAAGGACGTCACGCTCAGCCTCCCGCGCGACGCGCTCGTGGTCATCACGGGCCTGTCGGGATCGGGCAAGTCCTCGCTGGCGTTCGACACGATCTACGCCGAGGGGCAGCGCCGCTACGTCGAGTCGCTGAGCGCCTACGCGCGCCAGTTCCTCGGGCAGATGGACAAGCCCGACGTCGACTCGATCGAGGGCCTGTCCCCGGCGATCTCGATCGACCAGAAGACCACGTCGCGCAACCCGCGGTCGACCGTCGGCACGGTCACCGAGATCTACGACTACCTGCGCCTGCTGTGGGCCCGGATCGGCCAGCCGCACTGCCACATCTGCGGCAAGCCGATCGCGGGCCAGTCGGCCGAGCAGATCATCGACCAGGTGATGGAGCTGCCCGAGGGCACGCGCTTCATGGTCATGGCGCCGGTGGTCCGCGGGCGCAAGGGCGAGTACGGGAAGCTGCTCGACGAGCTGCGAGCCGAGGGCTTCGCGCGCGTGGAGGTCGACGGCGAGCTGCGCTCGCTCGAGGACGAGATCGTCCTCGACAAGAAGTTCAAGCACGACATCTCGGTGATCGTGGACCGGCTCGTCATGCGCGGCGAGGTGCGCAAGCGGCTGGCCGACTCGATCGAGACCGCGGTGGCGCTGGCCGACGGGATGGTGGAGGTCGAGACCGTCCCGCGGGAGAACTCATCCCCCCCGCCCGAGCGCTCGCGGATGCTGTTCAGCGAGAAGTTCGCCTGCCCCGACCACGGGCCGTCGATCCCCGAGCTGGAGCCGCGGATCTTCTCGTTCAACGCGCCGCACGGCGCCTGCGAGCGCTGCACCGGGCTGGGCTCGCAGATGGAGATCGACCCGGACCTCGTGGTGCCCGACCCGTCGCTGACGATCGGCGAGGGCGCGTTGCTGCCGTGGGCCAACTCGGCGTCGAACTACTACGAGCAGATCACGCAGGCGATCGCGGAGACGTACGGGATCGACCTCGAGTGCCCGTGGGAGGAGCTCCCGATCGAGCACCAGGACCTGTACCTCTACGGGACGGGCGAGGAGCGCATCCAGGTCTCCTACCGCAACCGCTACGGCCGGCGGCGCTCGTACGCGACGCAGTTCGAGGGGATCATCCCGAACCTCGAGCGGCGCTATCGCGAGACCGACTCGGAGTGGTCGCGCGAGAAGATCGAGGAGTTCATGTCGGTGCGCCCGTGCCCGGCGTGCAAGGGCGCACGGCTGCGGCCCGAGTCGCGCGCGGTGCTCGTCGGCGGCACGCCGATCCACGAGTTCTGCGCGCTGAGCGCCCACGCGGCGCTGCGCTGGCTGGAGGACCTGGAGCTCTCCGAGCACGACCAGGCGGTCGCCCGGCTCATCCTGCGCGAGATCGACGAGCGGCTGCGCTTCCTGGAGAACGTCGGCGTCGGCTACCTCTCGATGGAGCGCGCGGCGGCCACGCTCTCGGGCGGCGAGGCGCAGCGGATCCGGCTGGCCACGCAGATCGGCTCGTCGCTGGTCGGCGTGCTCTACATCCTCGACGAGCCGTCGATCGGGCTGCACCAGCGCGACAACGAGAAGCTCGTGGCGACGCTGGAGCGGCTGCGCGACCTCGGCAACACGGTGATCGTCGTCGAGCACGACGAGCAGACGATGCGCCGGGCCGACCATCTGATCGACATGGGGCCCGGAGCGGGCGAGCACGGCGGCCACGTCGTCGCCGAGGGGACGGCCGAGGAGGTCGCCCGCGTGGCGGAGTCGATGACGGGCCAGTTCCTGGCGGGCACGCGGACGATCGCGGTGCCGGAGCGCCGACGCGTGCCGTCCGGGTATCTGGAGGTGCTGGGCGCGGCGCAGCACAACCTCAAGTCGGTCGACGTGGAGGTGCCGCTGGGGACGCTGACCGTGGTGACCGGCGTGTCGGGCTCGGGCAAGTCGACGCTGGTCAACGAGGTCCTTTACAAGTCGGTCGCCAACAAGCTGTCGCGGGCGCGGACGCGGCCGGGCGCGCACAAGGGCGTGCGCGGGATCGAGCAGCTCGACAAGGTCATCCAGATCGACCAGTCGCCGATCGGCCGCACGCCGCGGTCCAACCCGGCGACCTACACCGGCCTGTTCGACGTGATCCGCGACCTGTTCTCCAAGACGCAGGAGGCGCGGGCGCGGGGGTACAAGCCGGGGCGGTTCTCGTTCAACGTCAAGGGCGGGCGCTGCGAGGTGTGCCGCGGCGACGGCCAGATCAAGATCGAGATGCACTTCCTGCCCGACGTCTACGTGCCGTGCGAGCAGTGCCACGGCAAGCGCTACAACCGCGAGACGCTGGACATCCGCTTCAAGGGCAAGACGATCGCCGACGTGCTCGACATGCCGGTCGACGAGGCGGTCGAGTTCTTCGCCCACATCCCGAAGATCCGCCGCCGGCTCGACACGCTGAAGGACGTCGGGCTCGGCTACATCCGGCTCGGCCAGCCGGCGACGACGCTGTCAGGCGGCGAGGCCCAGCGCGTGAAGCTGGCCACGGAGCTGTCGAAGATCGCGACCGGCTCGACGCTCTACATCCTCGACGAGCCGACGACCGGCCTGCACTTCGCCGACGTGCAGCGGCTGCTGGAGGTGCTGGACCGGCTGGTCGAGGCGGGCAACAGCGTCGTCGTCATCGAGCACAACCTCGACGTGATCAAGACCGCCGACCGGATCATCGACATGGGGCCGGAGGGCGGCGAGGAGGGCGGCCGCCTCGTGGCCGCCGGCACGCCGGAGGACGTCGCGGCGGTCGAGGGCTCCCACACGGGCAGCTTCCTGGCCGAGCTGGTCACGCCGGCCACCGGCGCCGGGGCGGGCAAGCCGCGGCGCCGCCGGCGCCCGGCGCGCAAGGCGGAGGAGAAGGCCGCCGCCTGAGTCCGCCGGGCGCCCGAGGCGGCGATCGTGGCCGGATGGGCGCTGCCGGAGCGGGATCAGTAGACGAAGAAGCAGCCGTTGTCGAGGCCGTAGTCGACGAGCGCGTTGGCGTAGTCGTAGGAGTTGTTGGCCTGCGGCTCGTTGCCGTCGATCATCGCCTGGTCGCCCTTGTCGTACGCCTCCTCGGCGAGCTCGCCGAGCCGCTCGCACGCATCCTCGCCCAGCTTGCCGTCGCCGGTCGAGCCGCCCTGGAGCGCGGAGAACGTCGTCCCGCCGAGGTTGCCGTGGACGCCTCCCAGCGGCGAGGTCACGACGTGGCGGGCGGCGGTCATGGTCTTCGTGGCCGCCGTGCGCGAGCCGGCGTGAGCGGCGCCGGTGTGCTTGGCGGCGGACGCGACGCCCGGGGCGCACGCCGCGAGAGCGGCGGCGGCGAGCGCGGCGATGGCGGTATGGCGGGACGCGATGGTGAGCATCTGCTGCCTCCTGGGAGGACGCTTGACGGGACGTCCCGATCCTCGGCGAGCCGGCCGCCGCGGTCTGTCACCGTCGTGACACAACGGATGTGCGATCGCCGACGCTGCGAACCGCATGAGCTCGCCACGCGTGCGGGCGCGCTGCCCACGCGCCTCTCCGGGGCCCCGGCGCATCTCAGCGCCGGGACCTCCCTGGAGGGTGACCCCGACGGAGCATCCATCACCGAAGACCCGGGGTCGAAGCGGGACCCTATGCGGCACCTAAGGGGCGCCTCAAGGGACGCGCCCGCCAGACCCCCCGTGTGGGGGGAGCGCACCGCCGTCGCGTGCGCGAGGATGGCGGCGTGAGCCAGTCCACCCCCGCCGACGCCCAGGTCGCCGCGCTCGAGGTGTTCGCCGACGTCCTCTCGCAGGGCGAGGCGGGCGAGACCTCGGACGCGTTCTACAGCCGCCTGTGCGAGGCGGTGTGCCGGCTCGCCCGGTTCGAGCGGGCCGTGCTGTTCCGCTACGACGGGGCGCTGCGTCGGGTGCGCGCCGCGGGCGCGCACGGGCTGTCGCTCGGCCTCTTCGCCGGGGAGCGCTTCAGCGTCGAGTCCGCCCCGATCGCGCGGCGCGCGCTCGTCGAGGATCGGGTGATCGAGGCGTGGGACGAGCTCGAGCGCCAGCTGCCGCCCCGCTACGTCGACCTGCTGCACCCGTCGCACGTCGTCTGCACCCCGATGGCCGCCGCCGGGCGCTGGGTCGGCGTCGTCCTGGCCGACCGCCCCCGCTCGCAGCAGCTGGTCCTCGACGACGCCGACCGCCACCTCCTGTGGACGCTCGGCAAGACCGCCGCGCTCGCCGCGGTCGCCCGGATCGCCACCAGCCAGCGCGAGCGCGCCGCGCAGCTCGAGCATCGCCTCGACCTCGCGCGCGAGGTCCACGACGGCGTCATCCAGCGGCTCTTCGGCGTCTCGCTGGCTCTCTCGGGCGAGGAGCTCAGCGACGAGGCCCGCCGCCGCTGCGCCGACGAGGTCCAGGGCGCGCTCGCCGAGCTGCGCGCGACGCTCCAGCGCCCGCTGGGCCGCACGCCCCGCCCGACCGCGACGACCCTGCGCGACGAGCTCGACCGGCTCGCACGCGAGCACCCCGACCTCGGGGTCGTGCTCGAGGAGGGCGATCCGGCGACCGTGCCGCCGCGGCTGGAGTCGCTCGTCCAGTCGGTC
The DNA here is from genome assembly GCA_964422645.1 of uncultured Solirubrobacteraceae bacterium. Taxonomy (GTDB): domain Bacteria; phylum Actinomycetota; class Thermoleophilia; order Solirubrobacterales; family Solirubrobacteraceae; genus Capillimicrobium. Next base: position 76,105 of record CAYRCB010000006.1, read on the forward strand.
CTCGCCGAGGCCGTCCGCAATGCCCACAAGCATGCGAGCCCGACCCGGGTCGCGGTCCGGCTGCGCCGAGTCGACGGCGCGTTCGTGATGGAGGTCGCCAACGACGGCGCCAGCGGGCGGCGGCGGGCGACCGGCATGGGGCTGCGGCTCGTCGCCTTCGAGGCGCTGCACAGCGGCGGCGTCGTCGAGCACGGCCCCGAGGAAGGCGGCCGGTGGCGGGTCAAGCTCGTGGTTCCCGACGATGGCGCCTGAGCCCACCGCCCCCGAAGATCGCCGCGTCCGCGTGCTCGTCGTCGACGACCACGAGGTCGTCCACTGGGGCCTGCGGTTGATGCTCGGCGAGCAGCCGTGGGTCGAGCGCTGCCTCGCCGCCCACGACGGCCGCGAGGCGGTCGCCCACGCTCGCCGCTGGGCGCCGCACGTGGCGCTCGTCGACCTCTTCGTCGGCGAGGAGTCGGGCGCCGAGATCTCCGAGCGGCTGCGCATCGAGGCGCCCGCCACGCGCGTGCTGCTCATCTCCGGCGCCGGACGGATCTCGCCCAACGCCGCGCGGGCGGCCGGCGCGTCCGGGTTCGTCGCCAAGGACCTGCCGGCCAGCGAGATCGCCGACGCCGTCCGCGAGGTCGCCTTCGGCGGCACCGTCTTCCCGCCCAGCGAAGAGCAGCCGCGGGCGCTGCTGAGCGATCGCGAGCGGGAGGTGCTCGACCTCATCGCGCGCGGCGCCACCAACCGCGAGATCGCCGACGCGCTCTACCTCTCGCCGCACACGATCAAGGAGCACACGAGCTCGCTGTACCGCAAGCTCGAGGTCCGCAACCGCGCCGAGGCGGTGACTCGGGCGCAGCGGCTCGGGCTGCTGGCCTGAGGGTCCAAGGCGCTTCGGTGCGGCGGTCCACCCCCCGCCCGGGGGGTTGTGCTGGCAGGGCTCTCCGACAGCCGCCAGCCTGGTTGCATGACCCGTGGCGCGATCGTCCTGACCGGAGCGACCGGCGTGGTGGGGATGGAGGTCCTCGCGCGTCTGCTGGAGGCCGGCCGCGACGACGTGATCGTGCTGCTGCGCGCGTCCGGCCAGGACGAGGCCGACCGCCGTCTCGCCGCGACGCTGCGGCGGCTCTGGGACGCCCCGCCGGTCGCGCCGCGCGTGCGCGCGATCGCCGCCGACGTCACCGCGCCGCGCCTGGGCCTCGCCGCTCGCGACCGGCGCGACATCATCGACCACGCCGACCGCGTCGTGCACTGCGCTGCGGCGGTCGGCTTCGACCAGCCGCTGCCCGACGCGCTCGCGGTCAACGCGCTCGGCGCCCAGCGCGTGCTGGAGCTCGCGCATGCGATGCCCCAGCTGCAGCGCGTCGTCCATGTCTCGACCGCCTTCGTCGCCGGCCGCCACGACGGCCGCTTCCGCGAGACCGACCTCGTCGCGGGCCAGGCCTTCCGCAACACCTACGAGCAGACCAAGCACCTCGCCGAGCGGCTCGTGCGCGGGTGCGACCTGCCGGTCGTCGTCGCGCGGCCATCGATCGTCGTCGGCGACTCGGTCACGGGGTGGACCCCGGCGTTCAGCGCGCTGTACCTCCCGCTGCGCGCGTTCGCGCGCGGCTTGCTCGATCGCGTGCCGGCCGACCCGGACGGGCTCGTCGACGCGGTGCCGCTCGACTACGTCGCCGGGTCGATCGTCCACCTCGTCGATGCGCCCGGGGTGGAGGGCGAGACCTTCAACCTCGTCGCCGGCGAGCGCGCCGCCCGCGTCTCGGACGTCCTGAGCCTCGCGCAGGAGCGCTTCGCCCAGCCCGCGCCGGTCTTCGCGCCGCTGCGCCACACCGGCGGCACCGAGGCGCTCGTCCCGTACTTCGACGTGCGCACGCAGTTCGACGACACCGCGGCGCGGGCGCTGCTGGAGCCGGCCGGCCTCTCGTCGGCCCCGCTCGACGCGTTGTTCGGCCGCCTCATGGACTACGCGGAGGCGACCCGCTGGGGCCGCGAGCCGACCACCCGCGAGGCGGCGATTCGCGGCGCCGGCGAGCAGCTCGAGGCGGCCGCGGCCTGATCGCCATGCGCTCCGAGGTCGCTCGCTTCCGTCCTGACGATCCCGACCTCCTCGTGCAGGCCTCCCTGGCCTGCGGCACCTGCCTGCACCAGCCGGCGGAGGCGAACGTCGAGCACGGGATGGACGGCGCGGCGGTGATCTGCCGCTGCAACCGCTGTCAGGAGACGTGGCGCGTCCTGCTGACGGCCGAGCAGTCGCTGCGCGTGCAGCTGCGCCCACCGTGGCACGGGATGGCGACCATCGTCCACGGCTGATCGCGGCGCCCGGCCGGTCTGGGAAGATCGGCGACCGGTGGACCGGGAGCTGGTGGCCAGAGCGCGCCTGTGGGCGCAGAAGTGGCGGTGGTACGAGCGCAACACGCTGCCGTGGAACCGTGCGCGGATCCATCTCCACGCGCTGCGGGCGGGCGCGTTCGTGCGCTGGCCGGTGCACGGCGACGTGCTCACCGCGCTCGACGAGGGCCGCATCGAGCTCGGCGAGCACGCGCTGCTGGAGCCGGGCGTGTGGCTCACCGCGCCGGCGCCGGCGCGGATCCGCATCGGTGCCGGGACGTTCCTGAACATCGGGGTCATGGTCGCCGCCATGGACCTCGTCGAGATCGGCGACCACTGCATGCTCGCCAACGGCTGCTTCGTGACCGACGCCAACCACCGCTTCGACGATCCGGTCAAGCCCGTGCCGTGGCAGGGCTTCACCTCCAAGGGGCCGACGCGCATCGGCGACAACGTCTGGCTGGGTGCGCACGTCGTGGTGACGAGCGGCGTGACGATCGGCGAGCGCTGCGTCGTCGGGGCCAACAGCGTCGTCACCGAGGACCTGCCCCCGCACTCGGTCGCGGTCGGCGCCCCGGCGCGCGTCGTGCGGACGCTCGAGGACGGATCGACGGCATGAACCTGAGCATCGACCTGCCCGACGACGACGTCGCGTTCGTGGACGAGTTCGCGCGCAAACATGGCGTCAAGTCGCGCTCGGAAGCGATCCATCGGGCGGTGAGCCTGTTGCGAGCAGCCGACCACGACGCTGCATGTCAGGATGCGTGGCGGACGTGGGCTGCGGGAGCCGACGCCGAGCCGTGGGACCCGACCGTCGTTGACGGGCTGACGGCTGAGCACGACTTGGGGAACTCTCCCTCGCCGGTCTGGACCCGGGCGTGGGGCGGGGAGGCAGAGAAGCGCTGTCCGGCGGTGATCGTCAGCGACGACTCGGCTGCTGCCGCCGTTACGCGACTCGGCCGCGGGGGTCGTCACCTTCGTGCCGGTCACGTCGAGCGTCCGCCCCTTCCAGCTGCCACTCGCGGCGGATCCGATCGGCCTCTCCAGGGACTCAGGTCCGCTCGGTGGCGGTCGACCGCATCGGCGGTCTGGTCGGCGTGGTACCGACCGCCGCGATGCGCAGGCTCGACGACGCGCTGCGGTTGCACCTCGGCCTGGGCTAGGTGACCCGCGCCTGCTCGTAGGCGTCGCCGACGCGCAGCACGGTCGCCTCGTCCCACGGGCGGCCGATGATCTGCAGCCCGATCGGGAGGCCGTCGGGCGCCGGTGCGCACGGGACCGACAGGGCCGGCAGCCCGACGACGTTCACGAGCATCGTGGCGCGCGTGAGGGCCGACTCCACGTCGAGCGCGAGGCCGCCGACGTCGACGTCCAGCACGCCGATGCGCGGCGCGCGCAGCGGGACGGTCGCCGTGACGAGCGCGTCGAGACCCCGCAGCAGCGCCGGGAGGGTCTCGGCGGCTGCGCGCAGCTCGCGGCGGATCTCGGCGAGGCGTCCTGCGGGAACCGGGGGCATGCGGAGGAAGCCGGCGACCTGCGGGCCGTAGTCGCCGGGACGCGCCGCGAACGTCTCGCGATGCAGGTCGTCGGCCTCGGCGCGCACGAGATCGCCGACCAGCGCGTCGAGCGGGCCGGGGTCGGGGAGCTGCACGTCGACGACGGTGCAGCCGAGGTCGCGCAGGGTGGCCACGGCGACGTCGAAGGCTGCGGCGACCTCCGGCTCGAGCGCCTCGCCGACGGCGCGGCCCACCCGCAGGCCCCGCACGTCGCCGGTGAGCCCGGCCGGCCAGTCGGGCACCGGCTCGTCGCGGCTGGCCGGATCGTTCGCATCGAAGCCGGCGACGGCCTGCAGGAGGAGCGCGACGTCGCGCACGCTGCGGGCCAGCGGTCCCGCGTGATCGAGCGACGGCGCCTGGCGGATCGCGCCGGTCAGGCCCACGCGGCCGTAGCTGGGCTTGAGGCCGACGCAGCCCGACAGCGCCGCAGGGATCCGCACGCTGCCGCACGTGTCGGTGCCGATCGCACCCATCGCCATCCCGTCCGCCACCGCGCACGCCGAGCCGCCCGACGATCCGCCGGGGATCCGCTCGGGGTCGTGCGGGTTGCGGGTGGGACCGAAGTGGTGGTTCGCGTTCGTCCCGCCCCACGCGAACTCATGGGTGCTGTGCTTGCCGAGCAGGACGGCTCCGGCGTACCGGATGCGGCGGGCGACCGTGGAGTCCGCCGCGGGCACGTGGTCGGCGAGCACGCGCGATCCCGCCGTGGTGCGGATGCCCTCGGTGGCGAAGACGTCCTTGAGTCCGATCGGGATGCCGGTGAGCGGGCCTGGCGTCGACCCCGACGCGAGCGCGTCGTCCGCCCGGGTCGCGTCGCGCAGCGCGCGGTCGGCCGTGACGGTGAGGTACGCGTTGAGATGCGGGTCGCGCGCGGCGATGCGCGCGAGGTGCGCCTCGGTCAGTTCGACGGCGCCGAGCTGGCCGGCGTGGAGCAGGCGACTCGCGTCGGCGATGCTCAGCCCGGTCAGCTCGGCACTCATCGGCAGGGGTGTCAGCCGCCGAAGCGCGAGCGCAGCGCCATGACGTTGGCGACGTAGCGCTGCGTCTCGGGCAGCATGCCGATCCGCCGGACCGAGCTGAGGCCCTGGTAGTAGGCGGCGGCCGCCATCGCCGGATCGCCGCCGGTCTCGCGCAGCAGGTGGCCGAGGTAGAGCACGCCCGCGCCGACGTTGTCGATCGCCGAGTTGGGGTCCAGCTGGCGCTTGGCGAGGTTCTGCTGCACCCAGTCCCACGTGCCCGGCATGACCTGCATGACGCCGCGCGCGTTGGCCGAGGAGACCATCGCGTTGTTGAAGCCGGACTCCTGCCAGGCGATCGCCGACGAGAGGTCCGACGGGACGCCGTTGCGGCTGGCCACCGTGGCGATGTCGGACGAGGTGACGCGGCCGGGGGCGGCGCTGGGCGCGGCGGGCGCGACGACCGGGGCAGGGGCCGGGGCGCTCGCCGCCGCGGGGGCGGGCGCCCCGGTGGGCAGCTTGACGACCGTGCCGGCGATGAGGAAGCCGTCGTGATCGAGGCCGTTCATCGCGGCGATCTGCGCCGGCGACACGCCGGTCTGGGCGGCCAGGCCGCTGAGCGTGTCGCCGGGGCGGACCGTGTAGCCGCCCATCGGCGCGGGCGCTCCGGAGCTCGAGGGCGCCGAGGCGGCCGTGGCTGCGGGCGCGGCGGGCGCTGCGGGCGCCGACTGCAGCGCGACCGCGGCCTCGCCGACGGTCGGCAGCTGGATCGTCGACCCGGCGACGATCTGGGCGTCGGGCGAGAGCCCGTTGGCCGCCGCGAACGCACGGGTCGTCATGTTCTGGGCCGCCGCGAGCGACCAGAGGGTCTCGCCTGGGGCGACGGTGTGGGAGATCGCGGCCGTGGCCCCCGCCGGCGCCGCGAGAGCGGCACCGGCAAGCGCGCACGGGAGGAGGAGTCCTAGACGCATGTTCGATAGCCGTACCCCTCCGTCCTGCCCGCCGCAACGCGACGAGCGGGGTTACGGAGCCCCGCTACGAGGCTTGCAGCAGCTTGCGAAGGTCGGCGAGCTCGCCCGGATCGATCGAGTAGGTGTGCTCGGCCTCGGGGTAGCGGTGGGCGCGCACGTCGTCGGCGTACGCCTGCACGCCGCGCACCATGTCGTGCAAGACGTCGCCGTAGCGCTTGACGAAGCGGGCGCCGACGCCCTCGCGAATCCCGAGCAGGTCGTGGAAGACCAGCACCTGGCCGTCGGTGGCCGGGCCGGCGCCGATGCCGATGATCGGGACCTCCATCCGGGGCATCAGCTCCTCGGAGACGCCGGCCGGGATCGCCTCCCAGACGATCAGGAAGCAGCCGGCCTCCTGGAGGGCGAGCGAGCCCTCGGCGACCTTCAGCGCGGCCTCGGCGGTGCGGCCCTGGGCCTTGTAGCCGCCGAGCGCGGTCGCGGTCTGCGGCGTCAGGCCGAGGTGGCCGACCACCGGGATGCCGGCGTTGACGATCGCGCGGGCGCGGTCGACCATCGGCCCGGCGCCCTCGAGCTTGACGGCGTCGGCACCCGCCTCCTTCACGAACCGCTGGGCGGTCGCGATCGCGAGCGCGTCGCTGGCCTCGTAGGAGCCGAACGGCAGATCGGCGACGAGCAGCGGGGTGCGCAGCCCGCGCCGGACCGCGGAGGCGAGCATGATCAGCTCGTCGACGGAGACCGGCACGGTCGACGTGTACCCGAGCACCGTGTTGGCGGCCGAGTCGCCGACGAGGACGATGTCGACGCCCGCCGCCTCGGCGACCTGGGCCGACGGGTAGTCGTAGGCGGTGACCATCACGATCGGCTCGCCGAGGCGCTTCTTCTCGGCCAGCCGGGGGAGGGTCATCGGGAGCTTGTCGAGGGTCGGGGTGGGGGCGACGGGTGCGGCGGACATGGCGTTGCTCCTTTTGGGTTGACGCGGTGGGTGGGTCAGCTCAGGAGGGTCGCCACCTCGGCATCGATGTCGATGATCGCGTTCGTCTCGCGCTGGACGTGCACGACGCGGGGTTCGTAGTCCTGCATCTCCTCGCGGTCGTACTGGCCGTAGGAGATGACGATGATGGTGTCGCCGCGGTGCACGAGGCGGGCGGCGGCGCCGTTGACCTTCATCTCGCCCGAGCCGCGCTCGCCGGCGATCGTGTAGGTCTCGAAGCGGGCCCCGTTGTCGACGTCGACGACGTGGACCTGCTCGTGCTCGAGGATGTCGGCGGCCTCGAGGAGGTCGGGATCGATGGTGATCGAGCCGACGTAGTGCAGGTCGGAGTCGGTCACCGTCGCGCGGTGGATCTTGGACTTGAGCATCACGCGCTGCATCAGCGGGCTCTCCCGTTGGGGTGGATGGTCGCGTTGTCGATGAGGCGGGCCTTGCCGACGCGGGCGGCGACGGCGACGAGCACGTCGCCGTCGATCGCGTCGACGGGGAGGAAGGTGTCGGGGTCGACGAGCGCGAGGTACTCGGGCTCGACGTCGTGGGCGGCCATCGCCCGGCGGGCGGTGGCGGTCACGGCGGCGGGATCGGTGACGCCGGCCTCGACCGCCTCGCGGGCGGCGTCGAGCGCGCGGCTGAGCGCGACGGCGCGCGGACGCTCGTCGGCGGTGAGGTACGCGTTGCGGCTGGAGAGGGCCAGGCCGTCGGGCTCGCGGACGGTCGGGCGGATCTCGATCGCGACGGGGATGTCGAGGTCGCGCACGAACCGGCGGATGACCGCGGCCTGCTGGGCGTCCTTCTGGCCGAAGTACGCCGCCGTCGGCCCGACCATGTTCAGCAGCTTCGTGACGACGGTCGCGACGCCGTCGAAGTGGCCGCTGCCGCGCTGCGCCCCCTCCAGCGGCTCGGCGACGCCCGCCACGTGGACGGTCGTGGCGAAGCCCGGCGGGTAGACCTCCTCGACCGGCGGGGCGAAGAGCAGGTCGGCCCCGGCCTCGCCGGCCAGCTCCGCGTCGCGGGCCTCGTCGCGCGGGTAGGCGGCGAGGTCCTCGGTGGGGGCGAACTGGGTCGGGTTGACGAAGAGCGAGACGACGACGACGTCGTGGTCGGCACGGGCGGCGCGGACGAGGCTGAGGTGGCCCTCGTGGAGCGCGCCCATCGTCGGGACGAGCCCGATCGTGCGGCCTGCGCGGCGCGGCGGCGCGAGTGCGGCGCGCAGGTCGGCGACGGTGCGGACGATGCGCATCAGGCGGCCGCCTCTGAGGCCGGCGCGGCGGGACCGGGCGTGGCGGCCGGCACGCGCGTGGCGTCGTCCGTGGCCGGCGAGCCGGCGGCATGGGTGGCCAGCGCGCGCGTTGCGTCCGCGAGCGCGTCGTACAGCGCGGTCAGCTCGGGCGTGCGCTCCTCGATCGCCGCTCGGTGGCGCCGGACCGTGACCTCGTCGCCGCGGGCGATCGGGCCGGTCAGCGCCCGCTCGCCACCCACCGCCGCCCAGTTGTCGACGGTCGCGCGCACGAGCGGGACGAGCGCGGTCCGGTCGAGGCCCGTCGTGGCGGCGAGGCGCTCGGCGGCCGCCTCCAGCGTGACGAGGAAGTTGGAGGCGATCGCGGCGGCGGCGTGGTAGGCGGCGCGGTCGGCGTCGGCGACCTCGACGGGCCGCATCCCGAGCGCGCGGGCGAGCGTCGTCGCCGCTGCGAGCGCGCGAGGGGTCGAGCCCGCGACGGCCGCCGTAGCGCCGGCGAAGGTCGCGCCCTGGGTCGTCACGGTCATGAGGGGGTGGAGGCTCAGTGCCTCGCGCTCACCGAGCGGCGCCAGCGTCGTCGCGCCCGAGCAGTGGCCGACGATCGGCCCCGGGCCGACGGCCGCAGCCGCCGCGCCGATCTCCGCGTCGGGGACGGCGAGGAGGACGACGTCGGGCGCGGCGGTGGCCGGAGCGGCGTCGCGGCCGAGCGGCGCGCCGGCTGGCGGGGACGCGACGGCGGTGTCGCCGAGCGGGGCGGCGGGGTCGGTGCCGCGCCCGAGCGGCCCGTCGACGGCCACGCCGGCGTCGCGCAGCGCGGCGGCCAGCGCCGTCCCGAGGCGCCCGCGGCCGACGACCGCGCAGCGCAGCTTGGAGGGGTCGATCTCCGTCATGTCGGTCCAGCTCCCTCGGCGGGATGCCGGTCGCGTTCGCTGATGTCTCCTGGAAGGGGGCCTGCTGAGGTCCGTCCCCGTGGGTGACGGCCGCCCATCACTATACCGTCGCGCCCCCGTCGTTACGCTCCCGTCGATGTCGACCGCGCAGCAGCGCCGCGAGGAGCTCAAGCTCGTCTTCGAGCAGGCGCGCGGCTGCGCCCGCTGCCCCCAGCTGGCCGACACGCGCACCCAGGTCGTCTTCGGCGCCGGCAACGCCGACGCCGACCTCATGTTCGTCGGCGAGGCCCCCGGTGCCAACGAGGACCGCATCGGCCGACCGTTCGTCGGCCAGGCGGGCAAGCTGCTCGATCAGCTGCTCACGGAGATCGGGCTCGAGCGAACGTCGGTGTTCATCTGCAACGTGCTCAAATGCCGCCCGCCCGGCAACCGCGATCCCACGCCGGGGGAGATCGAGAGCTGCCAGGAGTACCTCTTCCGCCAGCTCGACCTGATCCAGCCGCGGGTCGTATGCACGCTGGGCAACTTCGCGACGAAGCTGCTGCGCGGCGACCCGGCCGGGATCACGCGCGTGCACGGGCAGGAGGAGGTGCGCGTCATCGGCCGCCGCGCGGTCCGGCTGTTCCCGATCTACCACCCGGCCGCCGCGCTCTACACGCCACGGATGCTCGACGTGCTCCGCGCGGACTTCGCCCGCCTGCCGGAGCTGCTCGCGCTGCCGGCGCCGGAGCAGCCGGTCATCGCGGAGCCGACGCCGGAGGAGGAGCTCGAGCGGGCGGCGGAGGAGCTCGCCGTGCGTGCGGAGCGCCCCACGCAGGACGAGATCGCCGTGGGTTCCGTGGCCGCCGGAGGCCCGGAGGCGGCCGCGCGCGCCGGCGGCGCAGCGCCCGACGAAGCGGCAGCCGACGAGGAGCCGCCCAGCGATCCGCCGGGCGGCGAGCAGCTCGGGCTGTTCTAAGGGGCGCTGCGCCGCGCCCCGCGCAGCGCCGCCAGCTGCGCACGCTCACGGCGGCCGCGTCGCGGGCCCTTCACGAGCGCGCGGACGGCGAAGGTGAGGCCCTGGGCGGCGTCGTCGAGGGCGAGGGCGCGAGGACCGAGCTGGGCGCCGATCACCTCGCGGCGGCGGCGCGCGAGCAGGCGCAGCGGCTCGCCGCCGAAGTGGGCGTCGGTGGCATGGGCGCCGCGGTGGACGAGGGCGACCTCGGGGCGCAGCTCGGTGGGGATGCCGCGTGCGGCCGCGCGCAGGCAGAGGTCGAGGTCCTCGTAGAAGAGGAAGGCGGCGGGGTCGAACGGGCCGAGCGCGCGGAGCGCCGCGGTGGGGGCGGCGAGCGCGGCGGCGATCGCCCAGCCGATGCGACGGGGGCGCTCGGCCCGCCACGGGTCGGCGCGCTCGCGCAGGGCGCGCGGCAGCGCGCGCGGGTGGACGAGCGCGGGCAGCAGCGCCTCGACGGTGCCCGGCGGCGGGTGGGCGCTGCGCTGGACCGTGCCGTCGGCGTTGAGCAGCCGGGGCACGAGCAGCGCGTCGTGTGCGGTCGCGCGCGCGGCGAGCCGGTCGAGGCCGTCGTCGCGCAGCTCCACGTCCGGGTTGAGCAGGACCGTGACGGGCGTCGCCGCCCGCGCGACGCCGGCGTTGTTGGCCGCGCCGAAGCCCGGGTTGCCGTCGAGGACCACGAGGTCCGCGCCCCAGTCGCTGGCGAGCTCGGGGCCGTCGTCGGCCGAGCCGCTGTCGACGCAGATCACCCGCGGCCGCGCGGGGAGATGGCGGTCGATCGACACGAGCAGGCGCCGCAGGTCGGCGGCGGAGTCGTGGAGGACGACGACGACGGTGTAGGTCATGCTCCCGCCGCCCGCTCCAGCGCGGCGCGGATGCCGCGGGCGCACGCCTCCCACGTCAGCGGCGCGATCGCCGTCCGCCCCGCCGCGACGATCCGCTCGCGCAGCGCGGCGTCGCCGGCGATCCGCAGGAGCGCGTCGGCGAGCGCCGCCGCGTCGCCGACCGGGAAGCGCAGCGCGCCCGGGCCGAGCGTCTCGTCATAGACGGGGAGGTCGGAGACGACGGGCGGCACGCCGTGGGCGAGCGCCTCCAGCGGCGTCAGGCCGAACCCCTCGATCCACGACGGCGACACGACGGCGAGCGCCCCGCGGTAGAGGTCGTCGAGGTGCGCCTCGTCGACCGCGCCGACCAGCCGGAGGCCCGGACGCCCCTCCAGCCGCGCCGCCAGCCGGCCCGCACCCGCGAGCACCAGCTCGGCCTCCAGCCCGCGCGCCCGCGCCCGGGCGTAGGCGCCCGCGAGCAGCTCGGGCGCCTTCCGCGGCTCCAGGGCGCCGACGCACAGCAGATAGGGGGCGTGTGGCGATCCGACCACCGAGGTGGTGGTGAGATCGCCACATGCCCGCCGGCCGGGAGGGGCGTCCGCGCCTTCGTGGACGACCTCGACGCGCTGCGGATCCACGTGCCATCGCTCGATCGCGAGGTCCCGCGTCGGGCCGGACACGGCCACGACCCGCGTCGCCCGCCGGGCCAGCCGCGCGAGTCGCCCGGCGCGATGCCAGGCCCGCTCGTAGACCGTGAAGTCGCCGGGCCGCTGCTCGAACGACAGATCGTGGACGGTCAGCACGAGCGGCGCGGACCCGTCGAGGCCGATCGGCGCCGGCGCCGGCATCCAGACGGCATCGAGCGCGCCGCCGCACAGCCGCTCGAGCGACGGCCGCCCGAGCGCGGCGCCGGCGGCGAAGAGCACGCGGCCCGGCCAGCGAGTGCGGACGAGGCGCAGGCCGCCGCCGGCGTCGCGGGCTGCACCGCCGGCGCGGGGCGGCGGCACGCGCAGCGCGTCGGCGAGCGCCGGTGCGAGCGTGAGCTCCGTGGACCCCGGCACGAGCGCGATCCACTCGTCCTCGGGATGCAACGCCACGAGCGCGCCCAGCGTGCGCTGGAGGTAGCGGGCCACGCCGCGCCCCTCCGGGAGGTGCCGGGCGTCGATCCCGATGCGCATGGGCGCGGAACCTACCGCTGCGCGGTGCGGGCGAGCTTCGCGTACGCGGCGAGCGCCGGCTTGTCCAGCGGCGCGCCGGCGGGGTCGCGGGGGTCGAGCTTGCGCAGCCCGGACCAGTCGAAGAGGTTGCGCGAGCCGTCGGCGCCGTCGGAGGACAGCCACGTCGACCAGACCACCGAGTCGATCCGCCACGCCTTGCGCTTGGCCATGAGCGCCCGGTAGACGGCGTTCAGCTTGGCCGCCTGGCCGCGGGGCGTCGTCGCGAAGTCGGAGATGTCCGTCGCCGGCCCGCCCTTCGCCGATGCCCACGTGATCTCCGAGATCGCGATCGGCTTGCGCGCGTCGCCGTTGCGGGCCATGACCTGGCGGTTCAGGCGCACGATCTTCAGGACGTTCTCGACGCGCGCCGAGAACGGGTGGGTCGCGGCGACGTCGTACATGCGGCCGTTGAGCCCCGCCGCGTACGCCTTGCGCAGCCCGTTCCACGAGTCGTTGCCGAAGCCGCAGAGGATCACGCGGGCGCCCGGATCGGCCTGCTTGATCGCCGCGTGGGCGACGCGCAGCAACTTCACGAAGTCCTTGGCGAACGGCCGCGGTGACGACCAGTAGCGGTCGAGGTTCGGCTCGTTCCAGACCTGCCAGTCGCGCTGCGGGCGGCGGGGCAGCTCGGGGTGCTCGCTCCAGAACGTCCCGGCGGGCCCGTAGCGGGCGATGAGCGCGCGCAGGAACGCCGCGAAGTCCTGCGGGTCCTTCGGCGGCGAGGCGAAGTTGGCGGGATCGACCCGCGCCCACGCGGGCGCGCGCAGGACCACCGGCATGACGCGCAGGCCGTTGCGCGCCGCCTCGCCGATGAGTCGGTCGAGGCTCGTCGTGATGAGCGGGCCGCCGCGCTCGGGCTGCATGTCGGCCCAGTAGACGACCGGCCGGATCGTCTCGACCCCGCTGGCCTTCATGAGCGCGAGCTCGCGCGCGAACGAGGCGTCGTCGCGGGTCATGAGCACGCCGTCGCTCATCACCCCGAAGAACCCGGTCGGAACCGATCGCGCCTGCGCCACGGCAGGCACCAGCGCGAGCAGGGCGACGAGCAGCAGGAGCGTTCGGCGCATGAGGCTCGACACCGTAGCGGTCCTCCCGACGCGTGCCGCCTGGCCGCTCTCATAGACTCGCGTCGGATGGAGCGACGAGTCGCCCTCATTCACGACTTCCTGCTCGATGTGAGGGGAGCGGAGCGCACGTTCGCCGCGCTCGCGGACATCTATCCGCAGGCCGATCTCTTCACCGCGGTCTACGACGAGCGAGGGACGGAGGGCAGGTTCGCGCATCGGACCGTCAACACGTCGTTCCTCCAGCGGTTGCGGCCGACCTCGCGGACGTTCCGCCCGCTGCTGCCCTTCTACCCGTACGCGATGGAGGCGCTCGACCTCTCCGGCTACGACCTCGTGCTGTCGAGCTCGAGCGCCTGGGCGCACGGCGTGATCGTCGATCCCGACGCCGTCCACGTCTGCTACTGCCACAACCCGTTCCGCTATGCGTGGAACGCGCGCGACGAGACGCTGGCCGAGCGCGGGACCGTGCAGCGCGCGGCGCTGCGGGTCGTCTTCCAGCGCTGGCGCCAGTGGGACTGGATCGCCGCGCAGCGGGTCGACCGCTACATCGCGAACTCGCAGACGACCCGACGGCGCATCCGGCGCTACTTCGGCCGCGAGTCCGATGTCATCTACCCGCCGGTCGAGACCGCCCGCTTCGCTCCCGGCGCGGTGAGCGACTTCTACGTGGTGCTGTCGGAGCTGATGCCGCACAAGCGCATCCACCACGCGGTCCAGGCGTTCAACCGGCTGGGGCTGCCGCTCGTGGTCGTCGGCAACGGGCCGGACGCGCGGCGACTGCGCCGGCTGGCCGGGCCGACGATCTCGTTCGCCGGGCGCGTCTCCGACGCGCGCGCGGCGGAGCTGCTGTCGGCGGCGCGCGCGCTGGTCGTCACCGCCACGGAGGAGTTCGGGATCGCGGCGGTGGAGGCACAGGCGGCGGGCCGGCCGGTCATCGCGCTGGCGGAGGGCGGCGTGCGCGAGACCGTCCAGGAGGGGCTGACCGGGACGTTCTACGACGTCCCCGACCCGCAGGCGCTGGCCGACGCGGTGCGGCGCTTCGACGCGCTGGCGATCGACCCGGAGGCGTGCGTGGCCAACGCGCGGCGCTTCGACGTCGCCCACTTCCGCCACGGGATCCGCCAGGTCGTCGAGGAGGCCTGCGACGGCGAGCGCCCGCCGCGCTCCGATCCGCGCCGGGTCCGCCCCCGCGGGTTGACGTCGCGGCTGGTCGCGTCGGGTGGCTAGGGTCGCGGCCGTCGTCCCCTCCTGGAACGGGGCGCGGTGGCTGCCCGGGTGCCTGGCCTCCCTGCGGGCGCAGGAGCGGGCGTTCGACGAGCTGATCGTCGTCGACAACGGGTCCACCGACGGCTCGGCGCAGCGGCTGGGCGACGACGTGCGCGTGGTCGCGCTGCCGACCAACCGCGGGTTCGCGGCCGCGGCGAACGCGGGCATCGCCGCGACGGGGGCGGACTGGGTCGCGCTCGTCAACACCGACGTCGAGCTCGAGCCCGACTGGCTGGCGCGGATGGTCGCCGGCGCGAGCGAGGACGCCGCGGCCGTCGCGTGCAAGATGGTCTCGCTCCACGATCCCGCGATCCTCGACGACACCGGCGACTTCCTGCGCCGCGACGGCGTCTGCGAGCAGCGCGGCCGCGGCCGGCGCGACGACGGCCGCTGGGACGAGCCCGGCGAGGTCTTCGCCGCCTGCGCCGGGGCGGCGCTCTACCGGCGCTCGGCGGTGCTCGCGGTCGGCGGCTTCGACGAGCGGCTCTTCTCGTACCTCGAGGATGTCGAGCTCGGGCTGCGGCTGCGACTGGCGGGCTGGCGGGCGGCGTACGTGCCGGCGGTCGCGCGGCATGCGGGCGGCGGCTCCGCACACCAGCTCGCGCGGCCGGTGCACGGGTGGGTCGCGCGCAACACGCTGCTGCTCGTGGCCCGCGCGTTCCCGTTGCGCTGGGCCGGGCCGGTGCTCTACCGGCAGCTCGCCTGGCTCGTCGCCGCGGCGCGCGGCGGCGGGCTGCGGGCACACGTGCGCGGGCTGGCCGCCGCCGCGCCGCTGCTGCCGGCGATGGTGCGCGAGCGCCGCGCGCTGCGGGCGACCAGCGTCGTGCCGATCGAGCGCGTCGTCGACGACCGGCCGTGGCGGGGGCCGCGCGCCGGAGGGCATCCGCGGGCGGGGTACTGATGGCGCGCCGCGGCGGATCGGCGCGCGTCGTCGCCGCAGCGGGTGGCCGCTCTGCCGCCGGGCGGCCAGGCCGCGGCCGGACCGCGGTCGATGGGCTGCGCGCGCTCGTCGCCCGCCGCTGGCCGCGCTGGTCGACGCCGATCCTCCTACTCGCCGGCGCGCTCCTCTCCGGGTGCACGATCCTGCGCGAGATCGGGCCCCACGACGAGGGGCTGATGCTCCAGGCGGCCCAGCGGATCGCCGACGGGCAGTGGCCGTACCGCGACTTCTGGTGGAACTACGGCCCCGGCCAGCCGCTGCTGCTCGCCCTGCCGACGCAGGTCCTCGGCTCGTCGCTGCTGTGGTGGCGGATCATTCGCGTCGCCCTCGATGCGCTCGTCGCGCTCCTCGCCTACCGGCTCGTGCGGCGTGCGCGGCCGCCGGAGTGGCTCGCGCTCCTGAGCTGGCTCTCCGTCGCCGCGGCGATGGCCTGGCCGACCGGACCCGGACCGAACCCGACGGCGCTGGCGCTCGTCCTCGGAGCGCTGCTCCTCGCCCGTCGCCGCCCGCGCACGGCCGCGGTCTTGTGCGGCGTGGCGATCGTCTTCCGCCCGGAGATCGGCGGCGCCGGCGCGCTCGCCGTGGCCCTGCTCGGCGGCGGCTGGGCGGCGCTGGCGATCGCGCTCGGCGTCGCCGTCCTCGCCCTCGCGCCGTTCTTCGCCGTCGCGCGCGGCGAGCTGCTCGACGACACCGTCGGCTTCCTCGGCGTCCAGCACCTGCAGCGCCTGCCGTTCCCGCTCGGCTACGACGGCCCGTTCGATCCGAACAAGCTGCTGGAGTTCTACCTCCCGGCGATCCTCGTCGCGGCGACCGCGCTGTGGGCGGCCTGGGCGGCCGTGCGCCGGCCCCGCTGGGCCCTGCCCGCGCTGCCGCTCCTGGCGGTCGGCGTGCTCTACCTGCTCGGCCGGCCCGACGAGTTCCACCTCGTGCCGCTCTCGGTCCTCGTCAGCATCGCGCTCGGTCTGGCCGCCGCCCGCGAGGCCAACGTCGGCTGGCGGGTGGCGCTCGTCGCGGCGCTCGCCCTCATCGCCCTGCACGGCGTGGAGCGGCGGATCGGCCAGCTGCGCCACCCGCTCGCGCTGGCCCCGGTGCCCTCCCCGGTCGCCGACGGGGTGAAGACGACGACCGCGGACGCTGCGGCGCTGCGCGCCCTGCTGCCGCGGATCCGCGCGCTCGCCTGCCCGGGCGATCCGATCTTCGTCGCGCCGCCGCGCTTCGACAAGGTGACGGTCGGCGACCCGCTGCTCTACGTCCTTTCCCAGCGCGGCAACCCGACGCGCTACGACGTCATCCAGCCGGGCGTCGCCACCACCGCCGAGGCGCAGCGCGAGATGATCGCCGACCTCCAGCGCGCCCGGCCGCCGCTCGTCGTGCGCTGGCTGGACTCCCGGGCGATCGCCGACGAGCCCAACGGCTCCTCGCGGTCGAGCGGCGTCCGGCTGCTGGACGCCTACCTCCAAGCCACCTACGCGCCAGGCGAGCGCTTCGGCCCCTACCTGCTGCAACCGCGGCGCGGCGCCGCGGTCCCGGCGCGTTGCCGCTCAGGCACGGCTTAGGTCACCCACGTACGCTCCCGCGCCATGACCTGTCCGAAGTGCCACGGTGAGATGCGCACGTACGAGCGCAACGGCGTCCACATCGACCAGTGCGGCGACTGCCGCGGGCTGTTCCTGGATCGCGGCGAGCTCGAGCGGCTCGTCGACGCCGAGGGCTCCTTCCACCGCGAGCCGCCGCGGCAGCGCCCCGATCGCGACCACGGCTACGGCAGCTACGAGTACCACGGCAAGCACTACAAGAAGCGCAAGAAGAGCTTCCTCGAGGAGCTGTTCGACTGAGCCGCCCTTGCGCGGCCCCGGCGGCGCGGGCTAGGGTCGGCTGGCTGTGGAGTTCCGCGTACTGGGCACGGTCGGGATCGTGCGCGACGGGGAGGTCCGATCCCCGGGCGGCGCGAAGGAGCGCGCGATCCTGGGAGCGCTGCTCGTCGATCCGGGTCGCCCGGTCTCCGTCGACGCGCTGCTGGACGCGCTCTGGGAGGACGCTCCGCGCGACGCCGCCGCCCGCTCGCTGAGCGTCCGCATCGCCCGGCTGCGCGCGTTCCTGGAGCCCGATCGCGTCGCGGGCGCCGCACCCGCGGTGCTCGTGCGCGACGCCGCCGGCTACCGCCTGGCGATCGAGCCCGAGCAGGTCGACGCGGGGCGCTTCGAGGCGGCGGTGCGCCGCGCGGCCGACGCGCCCCCGCAGGCCGCGCTCGCCCTGCTCGACGACGCGCTGGCGATGTGGCGCGGCCCGCCGTTCGCCGACCTCGCCCACGACGGGCCGGTGCTCGTGGAGACCCGCCGCCTCCTGGAGCGCCGTCGGCAGGCCGCGGAGGCGCGCGCGGGTGCCCTCGTCGCCCTCGGACGGCTCGAGGAGGCGATCCCTGCCCTGGAGCAGCTGGTGGAGTCCGAGCCGCTGCGTGAGGAGATCGTCCGCGCGCTCATGACCGCGCTGTACCGCGCCGGCCGGCAGGTCGACGCGCTCGGCGCCTACCGCGCGCTGTCGGAGCGGCTGCTGGAGCTGGGGCTCCAGCCGGTCCGCGAGACCCGCGAGCTCGAGCGGCGGATCCTCGACCAGGACCCGGCGCTCGCCGCACCCGCTGGCGCTGGAGCCGCTGCGGCCGCCGCCGATCCGGCGCCGTGGCCGGCTCCGCACGCGGTGTCGGCGGGACCGGCGCCGTCGCGGCCCGTCCACGCGCTCGCCGGCCGCGCGGCAGAGCTGGCCGTCCTGCGCCAGGCGCTGTCCCACGCCACCCGCGGCGAGCGGCGCACGCTGCTGCTGCGCGGCGAGGCCGGAGTGGGCAAGACCGCGGTCCTCGAGGCGTTCCTCGCCGAGGCGACCGGCTGGGAGCGCCTGCGCATCGCCGCCGGTCAGTGCCTGCAGCACCGCGGCCCGACCGAGCCGTACCTGCCCGTGCTCGACGCGCTGGGCTCGCTCGCACGCGGGCCGGGCGGCGACGAGGCGGTCGCCGTGCTCGGCCGCCACGCCCCGACCTGGCTGGTCCAGCTGCCGTGGCTCGTCGACGACGAGGACGCGGCCGCGCTGGAGCGGCGCGTGCGCGGTGCCACGCGGGAGCGCATGCTGCGGGAGCTGCTGGACGCGGTCGAGCGGCTGGCCGATCGGGCGCCGCTGATCCTGGCGCTCGAGGACCTCCACTGGGCCGACGATCCGACGATCGACCTGTTGGCCGCGCTCGCGCGGCGCCGGGCACCGGCGCGGCTGCTGGTCCTCGGCAGCTTCCGGCCGGCCGCCGCGGGCCGGCTCGGCGCGGTCGCCACGGAGCTCAGCGTCGAGGGCGCGTGCGAGCAGCTCGCGGTGGGGCGGCTGCCTCGCGACGACGTGGCCGCGCTCGTCGCCGCCCGCTTTCCCGGCGGCGCCGCGGCGGAGCTGGTGGACGCGCTCATGGAGCGCACCGCGGGCAACCCGCTGTTCGTGCGGCTGCTCGTCGAGCACTGGCTGGCCTCCGGCGCGGTGAGCGAGGCGGCCGGCGCCGCGCGCGTTCGCGGGGAGCTGCGCTCGGCGGGGGTGCCCGGTACGCTGCGCGCCCACCTCGAGGACCAGCTCGCCGCGCTGCCCGCCGGCGACGCCGAGATCCTGGAGGCCGCGGCCGTGACCGGTCTGCGCTTCGACCCCGCGGCGCTCGCCGCCGCGCTGGAGCGGCCCGCGGAGGAGGTCGAGGAGCGCTGCGCGGCGCTCGCGCGGGCGACTCCGCTCATCGAGCGCCGCAACGGGGCGTTCGCGTTCGCCCACGACCTCGAGCGCGAGGTGTTCGCCGATCGCATCCCGGCCGATCGCCGCTGCGACCTGCACGCGCGGATCGGCGCCCACCTGGAAGCCGTCTACGGGGCGGCCGCCCCCGAGCACGCCGCCGAGCTGGCCCGCCACTTCGTCGCCGGCCGCGACGCCGAGCGCGCGGTGCGCTTCCTGCGCCTCTCGGCGCAGCGGGCCCTGGCGCGCCACGCGCACGCCGAGGGGGTGCGCGACCTGCGCGCGGCCCTCGACGTGACGGCGACGATCCCACCCGGCTCCGCGCGCACGCGCCTGGAGGTCGAGCTGCTGGCCCAGCTGGGCCAGGCGCTGGTCGCCTTCGAGGGCTGGTCGTCGCCGGCCGCCGAGGAGGCGCTCGTCCGGGCGCACGCGGCCGCGGCGCAGCTGGACGACAACGAGCCGCTCGTCGCCGTCCTGCTCGCGCTCGCCACGCTGTGCGAGGTGCGCGGGGAGATCCGCCGCGCGGACGAGCTGACGCGGGAGTGCCTGCGGCGCGCGCCCGTCGAGGACCGCACGACCCACCTCGAGTCCAACGAGCTGCTCGCGTGCAGCCTCTTCCACCAGGGCGCGTTCCTGCGCGCGCTCGAGCACGCGGAGGCGGGGCTGGAGCTGTTCTCCGCCGGCGACGGCGAAGCCGGGCACTACGCCACGTTCCCGGCGACGTTCGGCGACAACGCCGGCGTCTCGTGCCACGATTGGGCCGGCCTGGCCCTGTGGTTCCTCGGCCGGCCCGACGAGGCGCTCCAGCGGGCCCGGCTCGCGCTCGATCTCGCGGCCGATCCCGGCCGTGCCTACAGCCGCGCGACGGCACGGGCCCAGCTGGCGGCCGTCCACGCCTGTCGGCGCGAGTCGGAGGCGGCGCTGCGCTGGGCGCAGGCGACGATCGAGAGCGCGACCGCGATGGGCTACGCCTACCGGGTGGCCATGGGTCGCGTGCTGCGCGGCTGGTCCCTGGCCCGGCTCGGCGACCCGGAGACCGGGATCGAGGAGCTCGCCGCCGGCCTGGCCCAGTCGCGGGCGACCGGGGCGCGGATGGACGATCCGCACTACCTCGCGCTGCTGGCCGAGGCGCAGCTGCTGGCCGGCGACCGCGACGCGTGCGCGGCGACGGTCGACGAGGCGCTGCGGGTCAGCGCCCGCGAGCGCTCGCGCTACTACGAGCCCGAGCTGCACCGGCTGCGCGCCGCCGTCGCCGCCGACGCCGAGGCGGCCGAGGCGGCGCTGCGCCAGGCGATCGGCAGCGCCCACGAGCAGGGCTCGCGCTCGCTGGAGCTGCGCGCCGCGACCGACCTCGTCACGCTGCTGGCCACCCGTCCGGGGCGCGCGGCCGAGGCCCGCGCCGAGCTCGCCGCGCTCCTGCGCGGCTTCGACCAGGGGCACGCGACGCCCGACCTCCGCGCGGCCGCGGCGGCCGTCGGTAAGCGCGCCGTAGGCGTCCGGTAACCCCGCCCGGAGAGGGTCGCGCTTGCCATGACGCGCATCGACGCACCCACCACCCTCCCGGTCCTGCTCGTCCTCGACGACGACCCGGCGGCGCTGGAGCGGACCGCGGCCGAGCTGCACCGGCGCTACGCCACCGACTACGAGATCGTCGCCGAGCGCTCGCCCGTGCGGGCGCTGCGGCGCATCGAGCAGCTGCGTGCCGCCTGCCGCGAGCTCGCGCTCGTGCTCGCCGACCAGTGGATGCCCGGGCTCACCGGCGCCGACCTGCTCGCTCGCGTGCGCGCGCTCGCGCCTGAGGCCAAGCGCGGCCTGCTCGTCGACTGGGGCGCCTGGGGCGACCGGCCGACCGCCGACGCGATCCTCGGCGCGATGGCGCTCGGCCACATCGACTACTACGTGCTCAAGCCCTGGCGCGAGCGCGACGAGCTCTTCCACCGCACGATCGCCGAGTTCCTGCACGAGTGGTCGCGTGCGACCGGCGCCCAGAAGGAGCTCGCGGTCGTGGCCGACGGCTGGTCGCCGCGCGGCCACGAGCTGCGCGACCTGCTCACCCGCAACGGCGTGCCGCACGCCTTCCACACGACGACGTCGACCTCGGGCGCGGCGCTCCTGGAGCGCGTCGGCCTGGTGGGGGAGGAGCGGCCGGTGGTCGTGCGCTTCGACGGGCAAGCGCTCGTCGACCCGACCAACGCGCAGCTCGCCACCGCCTACGGCGTCACCACCGACCTGGCAGGCGAGCGCGACTACGACGTCGTGGTCATCGGCGCCGGCCCCGGCGGCTTGGCCGCCGCCGTGTACGGCGCCTCGGAGGGGCTGCGGACGCTGGTCGTGGAGGGGGAGGCGATCGGCGGCCAGGCCGGCTCGAGCTCGCTCATCCGCAACTACCTCGGCTTCCCGCGCGGCGTGAGCGGCGCGGAGCTCGCCCAGCGCGCCTACCAGCAGGCGTGGGTGTTCGGCGCACGCTTCGTGCTCATGCGCGCCGCCCGCGCGCTGCGGCGCGGCGCGCAGCGCCACGTGGTCGAGCTCGAGGGCGGGGTGGAGGTGACGGCCCGCGCCGTCGTGCTGGCGACCGGCGTGAGCTACCGCCGGCTGGCGATCGACGAGCTCGCGCCGTTCACCGGCGCGGGCGTCTACTACGGCGCGTCGGTCTCGGAGGCCAAGGCGGTCGCCGGCCGGCCGGTGTTCGTCGTGGGCGGCGGCAACTCGGCCGGGCAGGCCGCGATGCACCTCTCGCGCCACGCCGCCCGGGTGACGCTGCTCGTGCGCGGCGGGTCGCTGGCCGACAGCATGTCGCAGTACCTGCGCGGCGAGATCGCCGCGGCCGACAACGTCGACGTGCGCCTGCACGCCCAGGTCGTCGGCGGCTCGGGCAACGGGCACCTCCAGCGCGTGCGCGTCCGCGACGAGGCCGCAGGCGCCGTCGTCGACGAGGAGGCGGGCGGGCTGTTCGTCCTCATCGGCGGCCGTCCGCACGGCGAGTGGCTGCCGGAGGCGGTCGCCCGCGACCGCTGGGGCTACGTCCTCACCGGCCGCGACGCCGAGCAGGCGGGCTGGCCGCAGGCGCGCCCGCCGCTGCCGCTGGAGACGACGTTGCCGCGGGTGTTCGCCGTGGGCGACGTGCGCAGCCATTCGACCAAGCGCGTGGCCTCCGCGGTCGGCGAGGGCTCGGTCGTCATCCGCCAGGTCCACGAGTGCCTGGCGGCGGACGCGGTCGACGCCGACGCGGTGGCGGCCTGACGGGAGGATCCGGTGCGCGCGCGTCCGATCCCGCTCGCCGCCGTCGCCCTCGCGCTCGCGCTGCCCGCGGCGGGCCTCGGTCTGCTGAGCGCCGACCAAGACCTCGACGTGCACTGGGAGCATCACCCGGCGCACTTCTGGATCGTCCTCGGCGCGGCGGCGGTCAACGCCGGGCTCGCCTACGCGACCTCGATCGCCGCGCGGCGCCGCGGCGACGGCCGGGTCTACGTCGTCAGCCTCGCCTTCCTGGCGGCGGCGGGCTTCCTCGGGCTCCACGCGCTGGCGACCCCCGGCGTCCTGCTGGCCGCCAGCAACGCCGGCTTCGCGCTCGCGACGCCGGTCGGCCTGGCGCTGGCGGGCGCGCTGGCGGCGGTGTCGAGCAGCGAGCATGTGACGCTGCGCTGGGCGCGGGAGCTGCGCGTGGCGCTGCTGGTGGCCATGGCCGCCTGGGGCGTGGCGTCGCTCGGCAGCTTGCCGCCGTTCGAGGGGGCGGCGGTGCCCGAGCGCGCCTCCGGTCCGCTCGTGGCGCTCGCGGTGGCCGGGCTCGTGCTCTACGGGATCGCGATGGTCCGCTACGTCCTGCTGCTGCGCCGCCGTCCGTCGACGCTGCTGCTGGCGATGGTCACCGCGTTCGCGCTGCTGGCCGAGGCGATGATCGCGATCGCCGTCGCCCGCAACTGGCACGCGACGTGGTGGGAGTGGCACGCGCTGATGCTCGCCGCGTTCGCGCTCATCGCGTGGGGTGCCCATCGCGAGTGGCACGAGGAGCGCTTCAGCGACCTCTACCTCGACGAGACCGCGGGCGCGGAGCGCGAGATCAGCGTGGTCTTCGCCGACCTGCAGGGCTTCACCGCCTTCTCCGAGCGCCATGCGCCGCACGAGGTCACCGACATGCTCAACGCGTACTTCCGCCGCGCGGTGCCTGCGGTCGTGCGGCGCTACGGCGGGGACGTGGATCGGATCGTCGGCGACGCGCTGATGGTCACGTTCAATCGGCGCGGCGACCAGCCCGACCACGCGCGGCGCGCGGCGGCCGCGGCGCTCGCCATCCAGGAGGCGACGGGGCGGGTCGCCGATGCCCACCCGGGCTGGCCGCGCTTCCGCGTCGGCGTGAACACCGGCGTCGCGGCGGTCGGCGTGCTCGGCGCGCCCGGCGCCCGCACCCACACCGCGATCGGCGACGCGGTCAACCTCGCCGCGCGGCTGGAAGGGGAGGCGCCGGTCGGGGGCGTCGCGATCGGGCCGCGCACCGCGGAGTGGTTGCCGGACGCGCAGGTCGAGCCCCTCGGCCGGCTGCGGGTGAAGGGGCGCGAGGAGCCGGTCGAGGCGCATCGGCTCCTCGCCCTCGAGCGCGAGCCCTGACGGTCCGGCTCGTCGGCCGGGCCGGCGCTGCACGATTCGTTGCAGCGGGCGGAATCGGCCCGGATCTCGCGACGGGCCCTGCTAGCGTCGCGCGCTCGCCGGGCCGGCGTCGGGCCGTCCGCGCGACCTCCCGCCGCATCGTGGACGCCGCCCCACCCAGGCCAGCCGCTGCACGCCGACCCCTCGGTCGGATCCTGGCCGCGGGCGCGCTCGCGGTGCTGTGCGCGCTGCTGGTGACCGGTGCGCCGGCCCAGGGCGACATCGAGCGCCAGCTGGCCGCCGGCCGCTCGCAGGCCCAGCGCCTGCAGGACGCGATCGCGGCCGAGAGCGCCCGCATCGCGGCGACCGAGCACGGGCTGGCGGAGGCGCAGGCGCGCCTGCGCACGCTGCAGGCGCGCGTCGACGCGCGCCGCGGCGAGCTGCAGCGCGTCCAGGCCGACCTCGTGGCCGCCCGCGACCGCCTGACGCGGCTGGAGAACCGCTATCGGATCGCCGCCGAGGCGCTGGCCGACAACCTCCGCGCCGCCTACCAGGACGGCAAGCCCGACCTCGTCAACGTCGTCCTCGACGCGCAGGGCTTCTCCGACCTCGTCGAGCGATTCGACTTCCTCAAGCGCGTCGGCGAGCACGACGCGCGGATCCTGCGCGCGACGAAGGACTCCAAGGCCGAGGTCCTGCGCCAGACGGCGCGGCTCGGCGAGCTGCAGCAGCGCACCCAGCGCCTGGCCGCCGAGGCCGTCGAGGACCGCAACGCGGCCGAGGCGGTGCGCACCGCGATCCTGGACCGCCGCGCGGCGCTGCTGCGCGGCCGCGCCGACAAGCAGGCCGAGCTGGACCGGGTCCGCGGCCAGCTCGCGGCGCTGAAGGCGCGCCAGGCCCGCGCCGCCCGCGAGGCGGCCCGCGCCGCGCGCGCCGTCCAGCGCCAGGCCGGCAGCGCCTCGCCCAACCCGGACATCGCCACCGACCCCGACGGCTACGCCCAGGCGCCCGCCGGCGCGCCCGAGGCGGTCCGGCTCGTCGTCGCGGCGGGCAACGTGATCTCCGGCCTGCCGTACTCCTACGGTGGCGGCCACGCCTCCTTCCAGGCCAGCGCCTACGACTGCTCGGGCTCGATCAGCTACGCGCTCGCGGCCGCCGGCCTGGTCTCCTCGCCGCTGAACTCGACCGGCTTCGAGAGCTGGGGCGAGCCGGGGCCGGGGCGCTGGATCACCGTCTACGCGAACGCCGGCCACGCCTACATGGTCGTCGGCGGCTGGCGCTTCGACACGAGCGCGCTGCGCTCCGGCGGCACCCGCTGGACGCGCGAGCAGCGCAGCAGCGCGGGCTTCGTGGCTCGCCACCCGCCGGGGCTGTAGGCGCTACATCGGGCCGACGCGGAAGCGCACGAGCGCGGTGACCGCGTGGATGCCGTCGCGCCACGTGATCTTCTTGCCCTCGTCGTACGTGCGCCCGTAGTAGGCGATCGGCACCTCGTAGAGGCGGACCCTGCGCCGCAGCACCTTGGCCGTGATCTCCGGCTCGAAGCGGAAGTCGTCGCTGACGAGGTGGATCGAGCGCACGAGGTCGCCGCGGAAGGCCTTGTAGCCGACCTCCATGTCGCTGATCGTCGTGTTGTAGAGGACGTTGGTCAGCAGCGACAGGAAGCGGTTGCCGAGGTAATGCCAGAACAGGTGCGCGCGCTGCGGCTCGCCGCCGCGCAGGCGGGTGCCGTAGACGACGTCGGCGACCCCCTTGAACAGCGGGTCCAGCAGCTTGGGCAGGTCGGCGGGGTCGTACTCGAGGTCGGCGTCCTGGATGACGACGAGGTCGCCGGTCGAGGCGGCGATCCCGGTGCGCACCGCCGCGCCCTTGCCCTGGTTGTGCTCGTGGCGGACCAGCTTGGCCGTGCCTGCGCGCTCTACGAGCGCGGCCGTGTCGTCGGTCGAGCCGTCGTCGACGACGATCACCTCGGTCGGCCACGGGAGCGCGGCCAGGCGCTCGAGGACGTGCTCGATCGTGCGCGCCTCGTCCTTGGCCGGGACGATGATGGAGACGGTGTCGCTCAAAGGCGTGGCATCGTATCGGGCGTGTTGGCTCGCATCGTCCTGGTCGCCGCGGCGGCGGTCGCGATCGTCGCGCTGGCTTGGAGCCTGCGCGACCACGACGCCTGCGAGGAGGCGCGCGCGACGGTTCTCGGGACGGCCACCGGGGCGCTGCCGGCCGACCGCCAGGCGGCCGCGATCGCCGACGTGCGCGAGCACTGCCGGGGCGCGACGGCGTTGATCTCCGTCGCCGCCGTGTTGCACCGTCAGGGCCGCGACGGCGAGGCCCAGCGCGTCGCCCAGGAGGCGGTCGACGCCGAGCCGGAGAACGCGACGGCCTGGCACGCGCTCGCCTCGACGGCGGCGCAGCGCGACCCGGCTACCGCTCGGCGTGCTGCGCGACGGCAGGTGGAGCTGAGTCCGCTGGATCCACCCGCGGTGCCGCTCGACGGCGCCGCGGGTCCTTGAAGCGCAGCGCCGGCTTCTCGACGAGGTAGTAGCTGAGCGCGGCGATCGGGATCGTGATCGCCAGCGTCGAGAGCAGCAGCGACGGGAAGCCCCAGGCCAGCCAGTGCTGGGCGTCGTGCTCGTTGAGCTCGAGCATGATCGTCGAGTGCCACAGGAAGATCCCGTAGGAGACCAGGCCCAGCCAGGCCATCCAGCGGGTCGCCAGCAGGCGCCGCGGCCAGCCGCCGGCCCAGTCGCCGAAGATCGCGGGCAGCAGCAGGAGCGCGGCGGTCAGCGCGTAGCCGACGTGCTCGCCGAAGAAGTTGGCCTGCGTGTAGGTCACGAAGAAGCCGCGCGACAGGCCCATCCCCAGCGAGACGAACGCGAACACGACCGCCGCCGCTGCCCACGGGACCCAGGGGCGGCGGATGACCGTCCGAAGCAGCACGGAGCCGGCCTCGCGACCGTGCATCGCCACGCTGACGACCGCGAGGATCATCCCGTACGCGAACCAGTCCAGGTAGGAGAGCAGCGTGTTGTGGAGGACGCGCGCGTTGCTGAACGGGGCGGTCCACTCCTGGATGGCCCAGCGGAAGGCGATCGTGGCGACCGCGAGCCCGATCAGGAGCGCGAGCTCGCCGCGGACCGAGGGGCGCAGCCGCGCGATCGCCGCCGCCAGGAACGGCAGCAGGAGGTAGAAGCTCACCTCGATGCACAGCGTCCAGGCCGGGGCGATGCCCTGGACGATCGAGTCCTCCCAGTAGATCTGGGTGAACGTGTAGAAGCGCCACCAGTGCTCGGAGAAGCCGGGCAGGCCGGGGTAGATGGCCAGCAGCGTCAGCGCGACCCAGTAGGCCGGGATGATCCGCAGCGCGCGGCGGCGCAGGAAGGCGCGCGTGCGCACCGGCGGGCGGCCCTCGCGCCGGGCGGCGACGAACGGGCGGTAGAGCAGGAAGCCCGACAGCAGGAAGAAGATGCAGACGCCGAAGTTCAGCCGGGCGGTGAAGTGGCCCAGCCAGTTGTCGGTGTTGAAGTTCGAGACGCCCGACGCGTGGGTGACGACGATCGACAGCGCGGCCACTGCGCGCATCGCGTCGAGCAGCGGGAAGCGGGGGTTGCCGGGGGGCGGACGGAGCGCGTCGTCGACGTCGGCAGCCATAGCGAGTCGGAGAGCTTACGCTCCACCCGTGTCGCGCTTCGCGAAGCTCCTCGGCCTGATCGCCCTCGGCGCGCTGGCGATCCGCTGGGCGTACGCGATCCACATCCGCGACTTCCAGGTCCTCGGCGACGCGATGACCTTCCACCTCGTCGGCCAGGGCCTGGCCGACGGCAAGGGCTTCGTCGAGGCCGTCCCGCCAGGCGGGCCGACCGCCGAGCACCCGCCGATGATGTGGCTCTTCTGGGCCGCGCTCGACGTGCTCGGCGGCAACGGCTTCCTCGTGCACCGGATGGCGCAAGGCGTGGTCGGGACCGGCACGGTGGTGCTGATCGGGCTGATCGGGCGTCGGATCGGCGGGAACCGCGTGGGCCTCGCGGCCGCCGGGCTCGCCGCGCTCTACCCGATGCTCTGGACCGCCGACGCCTCGCTCATGAGCGAGCCGCTCTACGGCTTGTTCCTCGTCGCGGCGCTGCTCACCGCGCTGTGGGTCCGCGAGGCGCCCTCGTGGCGGCGCGGCGCGACGCTCGGGGCGCTCATCGCGCTCGCGGCGCTCACGCGCGGCGAGGCGCTGGCGCTCGTCGTCCTGCTGGCGATCCCGGTCGCCTGGGCCTCGCGGCCGACCTGGCGGGCCCGCGCCGCGCTCTACGGCGCCACGCTCGCGGCCTTCATCGCGGTGCTCGCGCCGTGGACGATCTTCAACCTCACGCGCTTCGAGGAGCCGGTGCTGATCTCGACGAACTCCAACGGGGTCTTCGTCGGGGCCAACTGCCAGGACACCTACCACGGCCCGCTCATCGGCGCCTGGCGCTTCCAGTGCTACACGCCGCGCCGGGAAGGCGAGGACGAGTCGCAGTACTTCGCCCGTCAGCGCAAGATCGGGATCGAGTACGCGCTCGACCACCGCGACCGTTGGCCGGCCGTGGTGGCGGCGCGGATCGGCCGGCTGCTGGACGTCTACCGCTTCGACCAGTCGGTCTTCTTCAACACGGCGGAGGGCCGCCCGGCCGGCCAGATCCGCTGGGGGATCCGCCTCTACTGGGTGGTGGCGCTGCTGGCGATCGCGGGAGCGGTGGCGTTGGCGAGGCGTCGACCTGCGGGAGTCCCGCTCGCCGCGTCGCAGCCCGGCGGTCCGCCGCTCGCGGGGCGCTCGTTCGGGCTCGTCGTGCTGGCCGCGCCGATCGTCATGGTCCTCTGCGTGGCGATCGTCACCTACGGCGGCACGCGCTTTCGCTTCGGCGCGGAGCCGTCGCTGGTGATCCTCGCCGCGGTCGCGCTCGTGGCGGCGGCCGAGGCGCTGCTCAGGCGCGGGCGCCTGCGCGCGCCAGCAGCATCCCCGCCAGCGTCACTGCCACGAGCGTGAGCGCGGGCAGCTCCCAGTCCCAGTCGACGCCGGCGTGCACCGCCCAGACGACGAGCGCCGCGATCGGGCCGATCGCGAGCGACGGGTCGGCCACGTAGACGCGGCGCGCCGCCAGCAGGACGCCCGCGAGCAGGCAGCACAGCAGGACGAAGCCGACGAGCCCGAGCTCCGCCAGCGTCTCGAAGGAGAGCGAGTGTGCGTCGCGGACCGCCTCGCGGAACGGGCGCTCACGCAGCCACTCGACGCGGAACGAGGCCGGCCCGGTGCCTTGCACCGGGTGGTCGAGGAACGTGCGGAAGGCAACGCGCCAGTACGTGTAGCGGTTGGAGCCGACCGAGCCCAGGCGCGACGCGCTGGCGCCGAATGCCGGGCTCTCGTCGGCGCTGCCGCGCTCGCTGACCACCGCGGCGCCGAAGGGGAAGAGCGCCACGCCGACCGCCACGAGCGCGCCGGCCGGGCGGACCCAGCGCGGCAGCGCCGGCGCGCCGGCGCCCAGCCGCCCGTCCCGCTCGCGCCGCGCGACCCAGGCCTGGAGCGCCGCAGCGGCGACCATGAGCGCGACGAGGACGGCGAGCATCGCCGCGCCCTGCGCCTCGCGGTGGTCGAGCGAGCCCTTCATCGATGCGACGCCGTCGAGCTGTGAGCCGACCAGCGAGGCGACCGCGCCCGCGCCGACGACGATCGCCAGGCCCCGCAGCTGCGGCCACGTCGGCGCCAGCAGGGCGAGCACGATGAGCCCGCAGGCCACCGCCGCCAGCGAGCCGCGCGAGAACGTGAGGTAGAGGCCGAGGCCGATCGCCGGGGCGGCGCCCGCGGCGAGCGCCCGCAGCGCGACGGGCCGCGTGCGTGCGCCGGCGATCCGCGCGCAGAGCACGACGCCGATCGCGGCCAGCGCCCCCATCGCGTTCCAGTACGTCAGCGGCTGGTCGAGGCGGCCGCCGGCGTAGAACGACGGCTCGAGGTCGACGATGCCGGGCACGAGGCGGCTGAGCAGTCCGTAGCCGACGACGACCAGCACGCCCAGTGCGAGCGCGCACTCGACGGCCGACGCCCAGCGCCGGCTCCGCCACGCCAACGCGCCCGCGATCAGCGCGCCGAGGTAGAGGACATCGCGCTGGAGGTCCTCGCCGGCCGGGCCGGCCAGCGGCGCCCAGGTGCGCCCGAGCCAGGTCCACAGGGCGAACGCCGCCAGCCCGCCGATCGCCAGCCAGGCCGCGGTCGTGCGCGGCAGGACCGGCCGGTCGACCACGACCGCCAGCACCGCCACGAGCGCCCAGGCGACGATCGCGGCGACGAGGCGGGCGTCCTCGAAGTAGCCGCCCTTGAAGAACGCCAGCGCGCTCGGACCGGCCAGTAGCGCGACGCGCGCCGCCGCGGCGACGACCGTGCGCGCCCGGCTCAGCGCCTGCGGACCCGGATCACGCAGTTCCACGTGGCGACCTCGCGCAGGCCGGGGATGTCGACGATGAAGCGCAGCTTGGGCCAGTAGCGCGGCTCGACGCGCTCGATCTCCAGCCCGGGGCGGGCGCGCACGAGCTTCAGCGTCGGCCCGATGTGCACGGCGAACAAGCCCTCGCCGTAGGTGTTCTTGCGCGGCGGGCCGTGACGCCGGTGGTAGAGCCGCGGCCCGTGCTTGGGGCCGAGGAAGTGGTAGGGCGACATGTCGTGGCCGCCCCACGGCGAGTACCAGTTCGTCCAGGAGATGTAGCCCCAGCCGCCCGGCTTCAGCACGCGCTCGATCTCGCGGATGATCCCCGCCGTGTCGGGCGCGTGCTCGAGCAGGTTGGAGGCGAACACGCCGTCGGCGAAGGCGTCGTCGAAGGGCAGGTCGGCCGCGTCGGCGAGCACGTGCCCCTCGGGCGGGGCGCCGACGATCTCCAGCTCGTCCAGCGAGTTGTCGACCGGGATGCAGGTCGCGCCGGCCTTGCGGAAGGCGCGCGTGTAGATGCCCGGGCCGCTGCCGAGGTCGAGGATCGTCTGGCCGCGCAGCGGGCCATAGCGGCGATCGAGGTCGGCGACCGCCTCGCGCGCGAGCACGGTGTAGAACGGCTCCGGGTCGGTCTGCTCGTTGCGGAAGAGCGTCCAGAGCTGGCGGATGCGCGCGAGTCCGTGCTCGACGGGCGGCTCCGGGCGGCAGTCGTCCACGGCCGGGCAGAGTAGCCTGCCGCGCCCGTGGACGTGCGCCGTCGCGATCGCCTCCTGCCCGCCCTCCTGGCCGTCGGCTGCTACGCGCTCGCGCTGCTCCAGCGGCCCGGCTGGGCGGTCTCCGACACGAAGATCGACCTCCACGTCGACCCGCTGCGCTTCCTGGCCGACGCGGCTGCGCCATGGACGACCGACATCTCGCTCGGCCACGTCCAGAGCGGCCAGTACGGCGGCTACGTCTGGCCGATGGGGCCGTTCTTCGCCCTGCTGCGCGAGGTCGGGCTGGAGCCGTGGGTCGTGCAGCGGCTGTGGTTGGGGACGCTGCTGTTCCTGGCGGCGTGGGGCGTGGTGCGGCTGCTGGACGCGCTCCTGGGCCGCCCGCGCGGGATCGCCCATCTCGCCGCCGCGAGCGCCTACGTCCTGAACCCCTACGTCGTCACGTACGCGAGCCGGGTCTCGGTCACGCTGCTCGCGTACGCCGCGCTCCCGTGGCTGCTGCTCATCGTCCACCGGGGGCTTCGTGACCGCTCGTGGCTCTGGCCGGCGGCGTTCGCGCTGATCGTCACCTCGTCGGGCGGCGGGATCAACGCGGCGGTGACCGCGTGGGCGCTCGTCGGCCCGCTCCTGCTGCTCCTCTACGAGCCGGCGATGCGCCTGGCGACCTGGCGCGCGGCATGGACGTTCACGTGGCGGACGGCGCTGCTGGGGGCGATCACGTCCCTGTGGTGGGTGGTGCCGCTCGCGGTGCAGTCGAAGTGGGGCCTGCCGTTCCTGCCCTACACCGAGCAGCCGGGCACGATCTGGGGCACGACGAGCGCGAGCGAGTCGCTGCGGCTGCTCGGCTTCTGGCTCTCCTACGTCGGCACAGGCTACGGCGACGTCCTGCACCCGTACACGTCCAATGCCGGCACGTTCGTCTTCTGGGCGCCGGCGATCGTCGGCTCGCTGCTGCTGCCGGCGCTGGCGCTCGGCGGGTTCGCCTGGACGCGGCGCTGGCGCTACGGCCCGTTCTTCCTCGCGTTGACGCTCCTCGGCGTCCTCATCATGATCGCCGGCTTCCCCGAGGGCACGCCGCTGCGCAAGGGGATGACCTTCGCCTACAACCACCTCGTCTCGCTGCAGACGCTGCGCACGACGTACAAGGCGGGGCCGTTGCCGGCGCTCGGGCTGGCCGTGCTCGGCGGGATGGCGGCGCGGGTCGCGTGGCAGGCGCTGGCAGGCCGGCGGCCCGCGCTGCGGCCGGTCGTCCTCGTCGGGGCTGCGGCGATCCTCGCGCTCTCGGCCTGGCCGCTGCTGCGCGGTCGCGGCGTCGACGACCAGCTCACGTGGAAGGAGATCCCCGCGGCGTGGACCCAAGCTGCCGACGACGTCAACGCGCGACTCGGCGACGACCACCGCGCGATGGTCCTGCCGGGCCAGCTGTTCAGCCACTACGACTGGGGCGGCACCGTCGACCCGATCCTCCCGACGCTGGCGACCAAGCCGGTCGCCGTGCGCCAGGTCGTGCCGTTCGCCGACCTGCGCTCGGTCGACCTGCAGTGGTCGACCGACGGGCTCATCAGCCAGCGCCGCGCGGTCGGTGACCAGCTCGCGCGGCTGCTCGACCTCCAGTCGGTCGGCTCCGTCGTCACGGCCACCGACGACGACCGCTCGCGCTCCGGCGCCCTGGACCCCAACGCGGCCGCGCGCGAGCTGGCCACCGCCGGCCTGCGCCAGCCGGCGCGTGCGTACGGACCGACGAAGACGCGCCGTGCGCAGGACGGCGACCTCGCCGCCCCGCTGGCCCTCCCGCAGGTGCGCCGCTACGACCGCGACGCCGAGCCGATGGTGCGGCTGCTGCCGCGCGACCGCGCGACGATCGTCGACGGTGCGGCCGGCGGGATCGTGGACCTCGCGGCGTTCGGTCCGATCGCCCAGGACCGCCCGCTGCGCTACGCCGCGGATCTCGACGCGCGCGAGCTGCGGACGCTCGCCGAGGCCGGCAGCCCGGTCGTCGTCACCGACTCCAACCGTCGCCGCGTCTTCGTCCCCTCGCAGCTGCGCGCCAACCTGGGCGCGACGCTGGCCCCCGGCGACCCGATCTCCGAGGACGGCCACCAGCTGAACCCGTGGCCCGACCGCAGCACCGACGTGCAGACCGTCGCCCGGCTGACGGGGGTGAGATCGCTGCGCGCCCCCTTCTCGCCGCAGGTGCCGCAGTTCCCCGAGCACCGCCCGTTCGCCGCGATGGACGGCGATCCCGCGACCGCCTGGCTGGCCGACCGCACGCTGACCGCCGACCGCTGGCACCTCGACGTCGCGCTCGAGCGCCGCATGGACGTGCCGTTCGTCGACCTGCTGCCCTACGGCGACGAGCGCGGGCGGCTGCAGGAGGTGGCCGTCAACGGGAAGCGCTTCCGGCTGCACAGCGGGTGGAACCGGCTGGACGTCGGTCTGCGGGGAGTCGATCAACTGCGGATCGACCTGGTCGACGTCACCGACCCGCCCGACGGCGAGGACGGCGGCGCGGGCGGGATCCGGGAGCTGCGCATCCCCGGCGTGCGCGTCACCGAGGCGCTGCGCACGCCGGTCGTGGCCGAGCGGGCGCTGCGCGGCGCGCACCTCGAGCACACGCCGCTGAGCTACGTCTTCCAGCGCACCCGCGGCGCCGATCCGTACCACCGCGACCGGCTCCACGGCCCCTGGCAAGCCGGCGACGTGCGCGACGAAGGCGACGCCGAGGCCGGCCTGGAGCGGATCGTCGATCCGCCGGTCGCGCGCGCCTGGACGGCGGACGCGTGGGTCAGCGTCGCCGACACGACGCCGGACGCCGAGCTGGACGCGCTCATCGGCGGCGACGTCCCGGGCCGCTTCGACTCCTCGATGCGCTACCAGGGCCTGCCGCGCTGGCGCGCGTCGAGCGCGTTCGACGGGAGCGCGGCGACGTCGTGGATCGGCGGCTGGGGCGGGTCCGTGGGCCGGGCCTGG
Organism: uncultured Solirubrobacteraceae bacterium; assembly: GCA_964422645.1. Classification (GTDB taxonomy): domain Bacteria; phylum Actinomycetota; class Thermoleophilia; order Solirubrobacterales; family Solirubrobacteraceae; genus Capillimicrobium. The sequence continues at coordinate 109,772 of CAYRCB010000006.1, forward strand.
CTGTCGTGGACGACGCCGCGGGCCGCGACCGTGCGGTCGTTCACGCTCGCGGAGTCCCCGCGCTCGGTCCGCCGGCCCACCCGCGTGCGGCTTCGGGCCGACGGCGCGGCGAGCCCGGTCGTGCCGGTCGCCGCCGACGGCCGCGTGACGCTGCCCGCGCCGCTGCGCGGCCGGACGTTCCGCCTCGAGGTCGTCGAGGCGGCGTTCCCGCCCGGGACCCCGCGCGCGGACCGGTCGCGCGACGCGGTGGGGATCGCCGAGGTGCGCGGGCCGGGGATCCCGGTCGTCGCGCCGCGGCGGACGGGGGCGCTGGCCCTCGCCTGCGACGTCCGCGTGAGCGTCGGCTCCGCGGAGCTCCGCCTGCGCCCGACCGGCACCGTCCAGCAGCTCGATGCCGGCCGCCCGCTGCGCGCGGGCATGTGCGGGCCGCACGTGCACCTCGCCGCCGGCGAGCAGCGCCTCTCCGCGCCGCCGCGCGGGCCGTTCCGGATCGATCTGCTGCGTCTCGACTCGCCCGCACCGAAGCCCGCCGCGGCGGCGACGCCCGCCGGCCGGGTGCTGTCGACCGGCACGCCGGGGCGCGGGACGCGCGACGACATCCGCCTCGACGTCACGAAGCCGGGCTGGATCGTGCTCGGCGAGAGCTACACGAGCGGCTGGCGCGCGACCTGCGACGGCCGCTCGCTCGGCGACCCGGTGCCGCTCGACGGCTTCGCGGTCGGCTGGCCGGTCGAGCCCGGCTGCCGGGTCGTCGACATCGCCTTCGCCGGCAACAAGCCGGTCCGCTGGTCGGCGATCGTCTCCGGCGTCGCCTCGCTCGTGCTGCTCGCGGTCGTGGTGGTCGGGCTCGCGCGGCGGCGGCGCCGCGGAGAGAGGGCCCAGGATGCCGCGCGCGCCCAGCCCGGCGAGGGAGCGGAGCCCGCCGCGCCCGCGCGGCGTCGCGAGGAGGGGGCGGAGGGCGCCGGGCCGGCGGCGACGACGGAGCCCGATCTGCTGCCCGATCCGCCGGCGCCCCGCCTGGCGCTGCGCAAGGCGCTCGCCTGGGGCGTCGCCGCGGCGCTCGTCGGCGGCTTCGTCTTCGCCCTGCGCGCCGGCGTCGTCATCGGCCCGCTCGTCGCGTTCGTCCTGTGGCGCGGCATCGGCGCGCGCGCCCTGAGCGTCGCCGCCGGCGGCCTGCTGGCGATCGTCGTGCCGATCCTCTACCTCGCCGTCCCCGCGCAGGACCGTGGCGGCTTCGCCCCGAACGCGCCGATGGACCGCATCGCCGCGCACTGGGTCGCGGTCGCCGGGATCGTGCTCCTGCTGCTGGCGCTCTACCGCGCGCTGGCCGGCGCGAAGGCCGACCGCGCCCGCAGCCCCAGCGACAGCACGCCGACCGCGGCCACGCACTGCAGCACGAGCACGACGACGGCGTAGGTCATCACGCCCATCGTCGTCGCGCTGAGCAGGATCGGCTCGATCACCGCGACCACGCCGAGCACCCACAGGAAGCTCGTGCGGCCCAGCGCGAGCATGTACTGGACCGTCAGGTAGGCGACGGCCAGCAGCGTCATCGCCAGGCCGAGCACCGGCAGCGCGCCCGCGGCCTCCGTGAGGTCGGGGCCGAACGCGATCCGCATGAGCTGCTCGGGGAAGGCGGTGAAGATCAGCAGCGCCGGCGCCGCGATCGCCGCGAGCACGAGCAGCGACTGGCGCAGCACCGGCAGCGGGTCGAGCCCGGCCGCCGCCCGGCGCGTCGCCTCGGGCAGCAGGTGCAGCGCGATCCCGATCGCCACCCACACGACCGCCTTGGCGGCCACCGCCGCGGCCGCGTACGAGCCGGCCGTGTCGCCGCCGATCTGGTGCTTGACGATGATCACGTCGACGTTCTGCAGCAGCGCCAGCAGCGCCAGCGCCCCGATCGGCGCCCACGCGCCCGCCAGCAGCGAGCGCAGCGAGCGCGCCGGCCGGGCGTCCTCGGCCGCGCCGAGGCGGCGGTGGATCTCCCAGCCCAGCCAGACCGCCGTCACGGCGAACGCCAGCGGCGTGCCGAGGAACGCGCCCGTCACCTCCGCGCCCGCCAGCACCAGCACGAGGCCGCAGAGCAGCCGCCCGAACGCCTCGAGCACGAGCGACAGCCCGACCGGGTAGAACGCGTGCATCCCCTGCAGCGCGCCACGTTGCAGCGAGAGCAGCAGCCATAGCACGCCGGTCGGCAGGATCGCCGCGGCGGCCATCGGATGCTCCGGCACGCCGACGAGGTGGGCGAGCGGGTCACGCAGCAGCAGGCTCAACGCGGTGATGACGACGAACGCGATGAGCAGCTGCCGCACCCAGCCGTTCAGCGTGGCCGCCAGGCGGCGTCCGTCGCCGAGGTGGTGCAGCGCGGTCTCGCGCGCGGCCGCGACCTGGATCGCCTGACCGCCGACCATGAGGATCAGGAAGGTCGAGACGAGCGCGGCGAGCGAGCCGTAGCCGTCGGCGCCGAGCAGGCGCGTGAAGACGATCGTGAAGACGAGCTGGATGCCGTTGGACAGCAGCGTCGCGGCCGCCAGGCCGCCGGCCTTGACCGTCTCCGAGCTGCGCAGCCCGCGCCGCAGCGAGACGCGGGGCGTGTCGGCCGCCTTCTCCAGCACGTCGAGGTTGGCGCGCGCGGTGTTCTCCCACGTGAAGCCGCGTGCGCGGGCCTCCGCGGCCGCCCCGAGCTCGTCGCGCCGCGCCGGGTCCTCGACGACGGCGCGCACCTTCTCGGTCAGCTCCTCGGGCGTGTCGGCGAGCACGCCGGTCTCGCCGTCGACGACCGACTCGGCCAGCCCGCCGACCCGCAGCGCCGCCGACGGCGTCCCGCAGGCCGCCGCCTCCATGACCGTCAGGCACCAGCCCTCGGCCGACGACGCCGTCAGGTTCAGCCATGCGCGCCCGTAGAGCTCCGCCTTGGCCTCCTCGGGGACGAAGCCGTGCATCGTCACGCGGTCGTGCAGGCCGCGCTGCTCGATCTCGCGCTCGATCACCTCGCGCCAGTCGCCGCTGCCGGCGATCTCCAGCCGCGCGCCCGGCACGCCCTCGAGCACGTCGAGCGCGACCTCCACGCGCTTGTACTGCTTGAGCCGGCCGAGGTAGAGCAGCGTCGGCTGCTCGTCGCGCCGGCCGTCGTGGAACTGCGCCGGCTCGACGCCGAGGTAGGCGACGTGGATGAGGTCGGGGTCGATTCCCAGCCGCTCCACGAGGTCGTCGTGGGCGGCCTGGGAGATCGTCAGGACCTGCGTGCCCTGGTAGAGGAAGCGCAGCGGGAGGTACTCGAGCGCCAGCGCGGCGAGCTTGCCGCGGCGGCCGAGCTCGGCGACGTAGTGGTCCTGGTGGACGTGGTGGACGAGCGCGACGCGCGGCTTCTTCAGGAACCACCACAGCGGCGTGAAGAACGCGATCCCGTTGATGACCTCCAGCACGACGTCCGCGTCGGCCCCGACGCCCCGCCGCACGGCCATCGCCGCCCGCGGGAAGACGGTCAGCCGGCTGCCCATGCGATGGATGGTGAGCCCCGGGGCGAGCTCCTCGACGCGCTTGGCGCCGGGGTAGTCGCCGGCGATGACCGTGACCCGGTGGCCCCAGGCGATCCAGCGGGCGACCTGGCCGTAGAGGTTCGTGCCGGTGCCGCCGCCCTGAGGGTGCGTCCAGTCGCGATCGGTGAGCAGCAGGATGTGGAGCTTGCGAGCCGGGCTCAACGCGACGCGACGGTACCGCAGCCGGTCCCCGGCACGTCTCGCTCGCCGGCCGGCGGGTTCACTAAGGTGCTGCGCATGGGCGTGTTGCGACGCATCGTTCCGCTGCTCCTGGCCGGCCTGCTCGCGCTGGCTCCGGCGAGCGCGCTCGCGCAGGGCGGCGCCGGCGACGACCAGTACCAGGACCCGTTCGGCGGCAGCAACGACACCCCGGCGCAGTCCGGGGGCGGCTCGAGCTCCGGCGGCTCGCAGAGCGGCTCGTCGCAGGGCTCGCAGGGTGGCTCGTCGTCGCAGGGCGGCGGCACGTCGTCGTCCGGCCAGTCCAGCGGCTCCAGCGGCGCGACGGAGGCCCCGGCGCAGACCTCCGCACCCGCCACGAGCCCGGCGCCGGTCGATCCCGGGACCGCGCCGACCGCCGCGCCCGCCGCCTCCGGCCAGCTGCCCCGCACCGGCCTGGACGTGCGGCTCGTCGCGCTGCTCGGCGCGGGCCTGCTCGCCGCGGGCGTCGGCCTGCGCCTGCGCCTGCGACCGGTGGAGGCCCCGCCGCGCGCGGGGCGCGCGGTCGATGGCCGGGGCCGCTGAGCCGCCCGCCGACGGCGGGATCCCGCGGGCGCTCACCTCGACCGGTCCCGCGCAGACCGAGCAGCTCGGCGCGCGCCTGGCCGACGGGCTGCGGCCCGGCGACGTCGTGCTCGTCTCCGGCGAGGTCGGGGCGGGCAAGACCACGTTCGTGCGTGGCGCGGTCCGCGCGCTGGGCCACGACGGGCGGGTGACCAGCCCGACGTTCACGATCGTCAACCGCTACGAGGACGGCCGCGTGCCCGTCTCCCACCTCGACCTGTACCGGCTGGCCGAGGGCGGCCTGGACGCCGAGGACCCGGCGCTGCTGGCCGACGAGCTGGCCGGCGAGCGGATCGTCTTCGTCGAGTGGCCGGAGGTCGCCGGGATCGCGCCGCTGGGCCACGTCGCGCTGCGCGTGACGCTGCGCCACGGCGGCGGCGACACCCGCCTCGTGGAGGTGGAGCGGCTGTGATGCCCCGCGGGCACTCACCCACCGGCGTTCCGACCCGCGAGGGGGTTGCATCGTGAGACCCTGCGGGTCCTCACGCACCACGGCTTCGACCTGGAAGGCGGTTGCATCGTGAGCCCCGAGGTCGTCCTCGCCTTCGACACCGCGACGGCGGCGACCGCGGTCGCCGTGCTCGGCTCCGCGATCGAGCGGCCCGTCGAGCTGCGCGACGACCCGCCGCCCGGTGAGCGGCCGCGCCACGCGCAGCTGCTGCTTCCGCTGGCGCGGCGTGCCCTGGAGGGGGAGGCACTGCGCTTCGCCGACGTCGACCGGATCGTCGTCGGCACCGGCCCGGGATCGTTCACCGGGCTGCGCATCGGCCTGGCCACGGCGCGCGCGCTCGCGCTCGGCGCGGGGGCGGAGCTCGTCGGCATCTCGACGCTGGCCGTGCTCGCCCATGCCGCGCGCGACGCGATCGGCGAGGCCTCGGTCGTCGCGCCGGTCATCGACGCGCGCCGCGGCGAGGTCTTCGTCGCCGGCTGGCGGCGCGAGCAGCAGGTCGTGACGCCGCGTGCGGTCGCCCCCGAGCGGGTCGCCGAGCTCGCCCGCGAGGGGGGCGCCTACCGCAAGCGCGTGTGGCTGGCGGTGGGCGACGGCGCGGTACGCTTCCGCTCGATCCTGGAGCCCGCCGGCATCTCGATCCCCGAGGACGGCTCGCCGCTGCACCGCGTGAGCGCGGCGGTGCTCGCCCGGCTCGGCGCCGCCGCCGCGCCGGTGCCGCGGACCGAGGTCCTGCCCGAGTACCTGCGACTGCCCGATGCCGAGCTCGCTGCCCGGGCTCGGGAAGCCCCGTGAGCGCGATGGCCACGACCGCCCTGGAGATCCGCCGCCTGACCTACGCCGACCTCCCGCAGGTCGTCTCGATCGAGCGGCGGGCCTTCCCGACGCCGTGGTCGCTGGCGATGTTCGTGCTGGAGCTGTCCAAGCCCGGCGGCGTCTGCCTGGCCGCCGTGCGCGACGACGCGGTCGTCGCCTACTGCATCTGCTCGCGCTACGACGTCGTCTGGCACCTCATGAACATCGCGGTCGACCCGCGGCATCGCCGCGAGGGCCTGGCGACCGCGCTGCTGCACGAGCTGCTGCACCGCACGGGCGGCGACGCGGCGCGCGTCACGCTCGAGGTGCGCCGCAGCAACGCGGGGGCGATCGAGCTCTACGAGCGCTTCGGCTTCCGCGCCGCCGGCGTGCGCCGGCGCTACTACCAGGACAACGGCGAGGACGCGCTCATCATGTGGCGCACGCCCGGCACGCTGGCCGGCACCCTCGACGACGTCCCCAACGCCAAGCCACCCGTCTGAGCCGCCCATGATCCTCGCCATCGAGACGAGCTGCGACGACACCTGCGCGGCGGTCATCGACCGCGCCGGCGTCATCCGCTCCAACGTCATCTCCTCCCAGGGCGTTCACGACCGCTACGGCGGCGTCGTGCCGGAGGTCGCCGCGCGCCACCACCTGGAGCTGATGGACGTCGTCGTCGAGGACGCGCTGCGCCAGGCCGACGCCGACCTCTCGGAGATCAAGCTCGTGGCCGCCACGCAGGGTCCGGGGCTCGTCGGCGCGCTGCTCATCGGCCTGTCGGAGGCCAAGGCGCTCGCGGCGGCGCGCAACCTGCCGCTGGCGGCGGTCGACCATCTCCAGGGCCACGTCGCGGCCAACTTCCTCGCGCCCGACCCGTTCGAGCCGCCGTTCGTGTGCCTCATCGCGTCGGGCGGGCACACGCTGCTGGCGCTCGTCGAGGATCGCCACGGCTACACCGTGCTCGGCTCCACGCTCGACGACGCGGCCGGCGAGGCGTTCGACAAGGGCGCGCGAATGCTCGGGCTCGGCTACCCGGGCGGACCGGCGCTGTCGCGGCTGGCCGAGCGCGGCGACCCGACCGTGCACCGCTTCCCCACCGCGGAGGGCGTCAGCGGGCTGGACTTCTCGTTCGCCGGCGTGAAGACCGCGCTGCTCTACGCGCTGCGAGAGCAGACCGACGCCCGGCCCGAGGACCTCGCCGCCTCCTACCAGCACGCGATCGTCGAGCAGCTCGCGCTGCGCACCGAGAAGGCGCTGGCGCAGACCGGGCTGGATCGGCTGGCGATCGGCGGCGGCGTGGCGGCCAACGCCCTCCTGCGCGAGCGGCTGGCGCGCCTGGGCGCGACGTTGCACGTGCCGGCCCGCGAGCTGTGCACCGACAACGCGGCGATGATCGCCAGCGCGGCCCGCTACGTCACGCCGCTGCTGCCCGGCGCGTACCTCGAGCTCGACGCCTACGCGACCGGCGAGCGCGCCCTGTGACGCCGGTCGTCACGCTCTACGGCCGGCCCGGCTGCCACCTCTGCGACGAGGCCCGCGACGCGATCCTCGAGGTGGGGTCGCGCGTGCCGCTGGAGCTGCGCGAGGTCGACATCGAAGGCGACGACGAGCTCTTCAAGGCGATGCTCGAGCGCATCCCCGTCGTGGCGATCGACGGGGTGGAGCTCTGCGAGCTGTTCGTCGACGAGGACGCGCTGGTCGCGGCGCTATCTTCACCTCGCCCGTGAGCCCCGACGTGATGACCCAACCCGAGCGCCTCTCCCTCGGCGTCGCCGCCCGGCTGGCGCGCTACCTGCAGGTGCTCACGCAGGCCAAGAAGGAGGGCAAGGAGACGATCTCCTCGCAGGAGCTCTCCGAGTGGACGCACGTCAACTCGACGCAGATCCGCCGCGACCTGTCCGGCTTCGGCAAGTTCGGCAAGCGCGGCGTGGGCTACAACGTCGACTCGCTGGTCTCGCAGATCCGCAAGATCCTGCACACGGCCGGCCAGCACAACATCGCGCTGTTCGGCGCCGGCCATCTCGGTCGCGCGATCGCCTCCAGCCACATCTTCGCCGACCACGGGTTCACCGTCGTGGCGATCTTCGACAACGACCCGGCGAAGATCGGCGAGCAGGTCGGCAGCGTCACCGTGCGGCCGGTCGGAGACCTCAAGCGTGCCGTGGTGGAGGACGACATCGTCGTCGGGGTGCTCGCGGTGCCCGGGGCGGCGGCCCAGCCGCTGGCCGATGCGCTCGTCGACGCGGGCGTGAAGATCATCTTCAACTACTCCGAGGCGTTGCTGCAGGTGCCTCCGGAGGTGACCGTCCACACGTCGAGCCCGGCGGTGGACCTGCTGTATGCGCTGTACTTCTATCTGACGTGAGACCCCGCGGGTCCTCACCCACCGACGCCTTGACCTTGCGCCCGCCGACATCGTGAGCCCGATCGACCTGGATCAGGCGGAGGAGATCTTCGCCCAGAGCATCGACGGGACCGTCGGCCTGGAGGAGGAGTTCGCGGTGCTCGACCCCCGGACGCTCTCGATGGTGCCGCGCTTCGAGGAGCTGCGCGACCGCGCCGAGCCGGCCCTGCGCGAGCACATCACCGGCGAGCTCATCAAGAGCGAGATCGAGATCGTCTCCGGCCGCGGCGACGACCTCGCGGACGCGTTCGCCCGCCAGCGCGAGGCGCGCCGGATGCTCTTCGCCCACGCCGCCGCCCACGACGTCGCGCTCGGCTCGACGGGCACCCACCCGTGGGCCGACTACCGCGAGCAGCAGTTCATCGACACCGAGCACTACCGCCGCGTCGCCGACTCGCTGCGCTACGTCGCCAAGCGCAACAACACCTTCTCGCTGCACGTCCACGTCGGCGTGCGCGACCTCGACCGCGCCGTGCGCGTCTGCGACCGCCTGCGCCCCGTGCTCCCGACGCTGCTGGCCCTCAGCGCCTCGTCGCCGTACGTCGACGGCCGCGACGCCGGGCTGCACTCCGCGCGCACGCAGACCTTCACGAAGTCGTTCCCGCGCTGCGGCGTCCCCGACGCCTTCGGCTCCTGGCGCAGCTTCCGGGAGTACCTGGAGCTGCTCATCGCCACCGGCTCGATCGTCGAGTACACGCAGGTCTGGTGGTCCGTGCGCCCGCACCTGTCGTTCGGCACGGTCGAGGTGCGCATCTGCGACGCGCAGCCGACCGCCGGCGAGTCCGAGGCGCTGGCGGCGCTCATCGCCGCCTGCGTCCTGGCCGCCGCGCGCGACGTCGATGCCGGCGTGCCGTTCGACGATCCGGCGCCGCGGTTGATCGAGGAGAACATGTGGCGGGCGATCCGCCACGGGATGGACGGCGAGCTGATCGACCTCGAGCGCGGGGTCGTCGAGCCGGCGCGGGCGGCGGTCGAGCGGTTGATCGCCTGGTCGGGCGCCGACGTCGCGTTCCCCGAGCTCAACGGCGCGCAGCGCCAGCGGCGGGCGATCGACGCCGGCACGCCGATGCAGGACGTCTACCAGCAACTGGTGTCGGAGACGAAGGCGTCGTACGCTGGGGTGGTCCAGGTATGAGCGAGCAAGGGCGACAGCCGACCGAGGAAGAGCTGCGCGCAGCCTACGAGGCCGAGCTCAAGCGCGTGCGCGTCGACGACGTCCTCATCCAGACGGTCGTCTCGCTCGTCAACCTCGGCGGGCGCAAGGCCGGGCTCGCACCGGGCACCGAGGACGAGCGTGACCTCGACCAGGTGCGCCTGGCGATCGAGGGCGTCCGCGCGCTCCTGCCGCTCGTCGAGAGCGAGCTCGGACCGGACGCCGCGCGCATCCGCGACGCGCTCAGCCAGCTGCAGCTCGCCTACGCCAGCGGCCGTGGAGGCGGTGGCTCCGAGGGCCCGTCCGGCGGTCAGGAGCCGCCCGCGCCGCAGCCCCCGAAGGCCGGTGAGCCGGGCCCGGCCCAGGCGTCGGGCCGCCTCTGGGTTCCGGGGCAGTAGCGCCCCACTTGATCGCAGGCGCGACGCGCCGCCGCCGCCGCGCTGGTTAGACTCCGCGCGCTTCTGACCGGGCTGTTCGGGGGAGGAGAGAGCCCCCGATGCAGCCATGTCGACACCAACGTGTGGAGGAGACCCGTTGAGTGACTTCCTAATCGACCATGGGGTGGTGGTCGCGCTCGTCTGCGCCGGTTTGGCGGTGCTGTACGGGCTGGTGACCGCCCGCTCCCTGCTCGCCCTGTCGCCAGGCAACGAGCGCATGCAGTTCATCTCCGGCGCGGTGCAGAAGGGGGCCCGCGCATACCTCAATCGGCAGTACTCGATCATCGCGCTCGTCGGCGTCGTGCTGTTCGTCGCGCTGATCTTCATCCAGGACTTCTCGGTGGCGGTGGGGTTCGCCGTCGGAGGCATCCTGTCCGGCGCCGCCGGCTACATCGGCATGAACGTGTCCGTGCGGGCCAACGCCCGCGTGGCGGAGGCGGCGCGCGAGGGCGTGCCGCGCGCGCTGGACGTCGCGTTCCGCGGCGGCGCGATCACCGGCCTGCTGGTCGTGGGCCTCGCGCTGCTCGGCGTCGCGGGCTACTACGGGATCCTCACCTGGATCTTCGACGACACGCCCAAGGAGGCGGTCGACGCGCTGATCGGGCTCGGCTTCGGCGGCTCGCTGATCTCGGTGTTCGCCCGCCTCGGCGGCGGCATCTTCACGAAGGCGGCCGACGTCGGCGCCGACCTGGTCGGCAAGGTCGAGGCGGGGATCCCGGAGGACGACCCGCGCAACCCGGCGGTCATCGCCGACAACGTGGGCGACAACGTCGGCGACTGCGCCGGCATGGCCGCCGACCTGTTCGAGACCTACGCGGTCACCGCGGTCGCGGTGATGCTGCTGGGCGTGTTGACCTTCGCGCAGACCACCGGCGACCAGGTGGCCAGCGCCATGTACCCGCTGATCCTCGGCGCGGTGGCGATCGTCGCCTCGATCATCGGCACCTTCGCCGTCAAGGGCCACAACGTCGAGCGGGCGCTCTACCAAGGGCTGATCGTCTCGGGCGTGATCGCCGCCGCGGCGTTCTACCCCGTGACGCTCTGGCTGATGGACGACGTCGTGGGCGCGCCGAGCGTCGGCGACCTGTATCTCAGCTCGCTCGTCGGCATCGCGGTCACCGCGCTGCTGTTCGTGCTCACCGACTACTACACGTCGACGCGGTTCGGACCGGTCAAGAAGACGGCGGCCGCGTCGCAGACCGGGCACGCGACGAACATCATCCAGGGCCTCGCCCAGGGCCTGCAGGCGACGGCGCTGCCGGCGCTCGTGCTCGTCCTGGGCATCTTCGCCGCGTGGAAGCTCGCCGGCGTCTACGGCGTCGGCGTCGCCGTCATGGGGCAGCTCTCGCTGACGGGCCTGATCGTGGCGCTCGACGCCTTCGGCCCCGTCACCGACAACGCCGGCGGCATCGCCGAGATGGCCGACCTGCCCGAGGAGGTCCGCAACGTCACCGACCCGCTGGACGCGGTCGGCAACACGACGAAGGCGGTCACGAAGGGCTACGCGATCGGCTCGGCGGTGCTGGCGGCCGTCGTGCTGTTCGCGGCCTTCCGCGTCGAGCTCGCGGCCGAGGGCGAACGGGTGGTCTTCGCGATCGACGACCCGCCGGTCCTCATGGGCCTGCTGCTCGGCGGCATGATGGTGACGCTGTTCGCCGCGCTGTCGATGGAGGCGGTCGGCCGCGCCGGCGGCGCCGTGGTGGAGGAGGTCCGCCGCCAGTTCCGCGAGAAGCCGGGGATCATGGACGGCACGCAGGAGCCCGACTACGAGCGCTCGGTGGCGCTGGTGACGGCGGCGGCGCAGCGCGAGATGGTGATCCCGTCGCTGATCCCGATCGTCTTCACGGTCATCGTGGGCATCATCAGCGTGAAGGCGCTGGGCGGCCTGCTCATCGGCGTGATCGTCGTCGGGTTCTTCTTCGCCGTGCTCATGACCGCCGGCGGCGGCGCGTGGGACAACGCGAAGAAGCTCATCGAGGACGGGGCGTTCGGCGGCAAGGGCTCGGAGGCCCACGCCGCGTCGGTCACCGGCGACACGGTCGGCGATCCGTTCAAGGACACCGCCGGCCCCGCGATCAACCCGATGATCAAGGTCGCCAACATCGTGGCGATCCTCATCATCCCGATCATCACCTGAGGGGTGCGGACGGCCGAACGAGGAACAGTTAACACCTAGACGCTGATATCTGTAGACTGTTCCTCGTTCCGGCTCGGCTGTCCGCTTCGTCCCCTCCTCCAGTCGATCCGGATCGACACGATCCCCGGTGGGCGGCCGGGCGCGTCTCCCCGGCGCGCCCGGTGCCCTCCAGGTGATCCCGATGCGGCGTTACGCTCCGGGGCCCATGGCCCGCAAGCGAGATCGCCCCGACGACGTCCCGCCTCGTTCCGACGAGGACATCCAGCCGCAGGACCTCGTCGTCACGTTCCTGGGCGCGTACGCCTACCACGACCCGCGCCCGGTCTGGTCGGGCGGCCTGGTCGAGCTGCTCGGGCGCTTCGGCTTCTCCACCGGCTCGGCCCGCGTGGCGCTCACCCGGCTCGTCGCGCGCGGCCTGCTCGAGCGCGTCCGCGACGGTCGCTTCATCTCCTACGTGCTGACCGAGCGCAGCCGGCGCGTGGTCCAGGAGGGGGAGCGGCGGCTGGCGTCGCTCGGGCGCGTGGAGCCGGGCGACGGGCGCTGGACGCTCGTCTGGTACTCGATCCCCGACCCGCTGCACGTCGAGCGCCACCGCTTCAGCCGGCGGCTGCGGTTCCTCGGCTTCGGGCCGCTCGAGGACGGGGTCTGGGTCGCGCCGCGCGACCAGGCCGACGCGGTGCAGGCGATCCTCGCCGACCTCGACGTGGAGCGCCACGCGAGCGTCTTCGTCACCACCGTGCGCGATCGCGAGGCGCAGCCCGCGTTCGTCGCGCGGGCGTGGGACCTGGACGGCCTCGCCGCCCGCTACGGGGACTTCCTCGCCCGCTTCGGTCCGGTGCGCGGGGCGGAGCTCGACGACGCCGAGGCGTTCGACGTTCGCACACGCCTGGTCAACACGTTCCGGCGCTTCCCGTACCTCGACCCCGACCTGCCGGCGGGTCTCGCGCCGCCGATCGCGGGGCGCGAGGAGGCCCACGCGCTCTTCCACGAGCTGTACGCCGGCCTGGCCGACCAGGCGCAGCGCTACTTCGACGCGCGGACCGGCCGGGTCGAGGCGGGCGGCGATCTGGTCGCCGCCGCCCGCTGACCCGTCGCCGGCGCGCGCGCCGTCAGCTCGCGGGCTCGGGCACCGTGATGCCGAGTCGCTCGGCGACGTCCTGGTGGACGACGACGTCCGGCTCCAGGCCGGCGAACGGCGTGGTCGCCGCGGTCGCCTCGCCGCGGAAGATCCTCCCGGCGTTCTCGCCGGCGCGGCGGCCGAGCGTGAGGTTGTCGGGTGCGAGCACGGCCAGGGTGCCCTTCGTCGAGGGGTCGATGCCCGCGGCGACGATCAGCGGCTTGCGCTGGGCCTCGGCGAGCTGGACGATCCCCGGCAGTCCGGCGCCGGTGGCGATCGCGTCGGCGCCGAGCAGGAGCGCGTCGGAGCGGCCCAGCGCGGAGCGGGTCGCGGTCGACACGTCGCCGGGGCCGGAGATCGACGCTTCGACGAGCTCCATCCCGGCCTGCTCGAGCAGCGGCTTCAACTGCTCGGTGAACGACTTCGACGCCTCGTTGGACGGGTCGTAGACCGTGCCGATGCGCTTGGGGGAGGGCTCCATCTCCTGCAGGAACCGCACCGCGCTCTCCGGCGGGACGAACGACGTGGTGCCGGTGACGTTGCCGCCGGGCCGCTCGAGGCTCTCGGCCACGCCCGCACCGACCGGATCGGTCATCGCGATCGAGACGATCGGGCGCTCGTGCTCCTGCTGGCTCAGCGCGATCGCGACGGGTGTCCCGATCGCGACGAACATCGCGTAGTCGTCGCGCGGCAGGTCGCGGGCGAAGTTCTGGATGAGGCTGTTGTCGCCCTGCGCGTTCTTGACGTCGAGCTCCAGCCCGTCGGCGGGCACGCCGCTGGTCTTCAGGAATCCCTCCTTGAAGCCCTCGACGTAGGTGTCGAAGATCGGCACCTCGGCGATCTCGACGACGCCGATCCGCGCCGAGCTCGCGCCGCCCCCGGTCGAGCTGCCGGTGTCGGAGCCCGCGTCCGACCCGCTCCCGCAGGCGCTCAGCCCGAGCGCGGCGGCCGCGAGCACGGCCAGCCAGCCACGACGAAGCGTCTCGCGGCGGAGACGATCAAGTCCTTCCATGTGCCACCTCTGTGCGTCCAGGTCCTCTCCTCGAGACCGCTCGCAGGAAACGCAAGTTGTCTCTCCCCGGATGAGGTGACATTCTCCCGGATGTGAGTCCGGTGTCAAGGCAGGACGACGACGAGCTCGTCGCGCAGCTCGTCGAGCTGGGGCTGACCTCGGCGCAGGGCCGCGTCTACGCGGCGCTGCTCGCCGTCCCGGGCGACCGCGCGCCGAGCATCGCCGCCCGCGCCGGCGTGTCGCGCACGAAGATCTACGAGGTCCTGCAGGCCCTGGAGTCGTCGGGCTTCACGACCTCGTCGGGCGATCGCAAGGCGGTCCATCGCGCGATCGCGCCGGACGTCGCCCTGCCGCAGTGGCTGGAGAGCCGCGAACGGCGCCGGCGCCTGCAGCGCGACGAAGACGAGCGCCTGGCGCACACGCTCGTGCGCGCCCTGCCGCGGCCCGTCGAGGACGACGAGCGCGAGGACGGCGAGTTCGAGACGATCGTGGGGGAGCGGCGCACGAGCGCGGTGTTCCCGCAGCTGGGCCGCCGCACGGCCGCCGCGCTGGACGTCATGCAGACGCCGCCGTTCGTGCAGCCGCGGCGCCAGTGGAACATCGTCGAGGCCGAGGCGCTGCGTCGCGGCGTCCGCGTCCGCGTGATCACCAGCCGCGAGGGCCTCGGCGAGCGGGCGCGCGTCGCCGAGGCGGTGCGGATCGGGGTGGAGCTGCGGGTCCTCGAGCGCGTCCCGGTGAAGATGATCCTGCGCGACGGCGAGGAGGCGGCGATCGCCCTGCGCGACCCGACGCCCGGCCACCGTCGGGTGACGACCTGGATCGTGCGCCAGCTCGACGTCGTCGGCGCGCTGCAGACGGTCTTCGAGCGCGAGTGGGAGCGCGCGGCGCCGGTCGCCGCCGACGGCTCAGCCGGCTCTTGACGCCGCGGCGGCCCGCCCGAGCGCGCGCATCGCGTGGTCGACGTCCTCCGGGGTGCCGACGGTGATGCGGGTGCCGAACGGCGGCAGCGGGCGGGTGATCACACCCTCGGCCTCCAGGCGCGCGCTGAGCTCGGGGGCCTGCTCGCCGATCGCCAGCCAGACGAAGTTGCCGTAGCCGTCGACCGCCGGGTAGCCGAGCGCGCGGGCGTGCGCGGTCAGCCGGCGGCGTCCGTCGGCGAGCTCGACCAGGCGCGCCTGCAGCTCGTCGGTCGCCTCCAGCGCGGCGATCGCGCCCGCCTGCGCCAGCACCGTCACGTTGAACGGGATGTGGCTGCGCTGGATCGTGGCGATCAGCTCGGGCGCCGCGATGCAGGAGCCGACGCGCAGGCCCGCGAGCCCGTAGGCCTTGGAGAACGTGCGCGTCACGGCGAGGTTGGGGTGGTCGTCCAGCAGCGTCAGCGCGTCCCGGTAGCCGGGCTCGTCGACGAACTCCCGGTAGGCCTCGTCGAGGATCACCAGGACGTCGGCCGGGACGCGGGCCAGGAACCCGGCCAGCTCGTCGCGGCCGAGCAGCGTGCCGGTCGGGTTGTTGGGGTTGCAGACGAAGACGCAGCGGGTGCGCTCGCCGATCGCGTCGGCCATCGCGGGCAGGTTGTGCCGTCCGTCGACCAGCGGCACGCGGACCGCCTGCGCGCCCGCCAGCGAGGCGAGCAGCGGGTAGCCCTCGAACGACGGCCATGCGAACAGCAGCTCGTCGCCCTCGCCCGTGGTCGAGAGCACCGCCTGCTGGCAGAGGATCATCGAGCCGGCGCCGACCGCGACCTGCTCGACCGCCACGCCGTTGGCCGCCGCGATCCGCTCGCGCAGCGCCCGGGCCTGCGGGTCCGGGTAGCGGTTGAGGCCCGCCGCCGCACGCGCGATCGCGTCGCACACGGCCGGCGACGGCGCGAACGGCAGCTCGTTGGAGGCCAGCGCCGCGACGCGCTGCGCCGCCAGCGCGTCGGCCCGCTTGCCCGGCTTGTAGGGCTGGATCGTCGCGATGCTCGGGCGCATCCGCACGCCGACGGGCGGCTGGGGGGAGCGCGTCGTGTCGGTCATGCGGCCTCCTGGGTCGGGACGAGGATGCGCGGCGGGGCGAGGCCCATCCGGTCCTGCGCGTCGGCGAGCGCCGGTGCGGCGAGCTGCCGAGCGCGCGCGGCCCCGCGGGCCAGCACGCGCTCCAGCTCGGCGACGTCGGCGCGCAGCGCAGCGTAGGCGGCCCGGACCGGCGCGAGCATCTCGACGACGGCGATCGCGACCGCCTCCTTGAAGGCGCCATAGCGGGCCTGCGCGAAGTCGGCCTCGATCGCCGCCGGGTCGCGGCCCTGGACCGCGGCGAGGATCTCGACGAGGTTGGCGATCCCTGGCTTGTCGGGCCCACGGCGCACCTCGGCGCCGGAGTCGGTCGTCGCCGCGCGGATCTTGCGCACGATCGCGTCGGGCTCGTCGAGCACGTGGAGCGTGCCCAGCTCGCTGCCGCTCGTCGTCGACATCTTCCGCTCGGGCCGCTGCAGGTCCATGATCCGCGCGCCCGCCTGCGGGATGCGGATCGCGGGCACGGTGAACGTGTCGCCGTAGCGGGCGTTGAAGCGCTCGGCGACGTCGCGGGCGAGCTCGACGTGCTGGCGCTGGTCGTCGCCGACCGGGACCTCGTCGGCCCGGTAGACGAGGATGTCGGCGGCCATCAGCACCGGGTAGAGGAAGAGCCCGGCCGAGGCGAGCTCGCGCTGCGCGCCGGCCTTCTCCTTGAACTGGTGCATGCGGTTGAGGTCGCCGTGCGACGTCACCGACGTCAGCAGCCAGCACAGCGACGCGTGCTCGGGCACGTCGGACTGGCGAAAGAGCGTGCAGCGCTCGGGATCGACGCCCGCGGCGAGCAGGATCGCGAGCGTGTCGTGGACGCGCTCGCGCAGCTGCACCGGGTCGTAGGCCACGGTCGTGGCGTGGAGGTCGACGATGCAGTAGATCGCCTCCGCGCGGTCCTGGCCGGCGACGTACTGCGTGACCGCGCCGAGATAGTTGCCCAGGTGCTTGCGGCCGGTGGGCTGGATGCCGGAGAAGAGCCTCATCGGTCCGCCGCCACGATCGGGTTGGTCAGCGTGCCGAGGCCGTCGATCCGCGTCTCCACCGTGTCGCCGGGACGCAGGAACGCGCCGCTGGCCATGGCCACGCCCGCCGGCGTGCCCGTGGCGAGGAGATCGCCGGGGCGCAGCGTCATCAGCCGGCTGGCTTCGGCGATGAGCTCGGCGACCGTGAACGTCATGTCCGCGGTCGAGGCGTCCTGGCGCAGCTCGCCGTTGACCCGGCACGCGATCCGCAGGGCCTGTGGGTCGTCGACCAGCCAGGCCGGCGTGACGCCGGGACCGATCGGACAGAAGCCGTCGCGGCCCTTGCTCGCGAGCCAGTCGACGTTCATCGCCGGGACGACCCCGTCGGTGCGCGCGAGCAGGCCGCGGGCGGAGACGTCGTTGAGGACGAGGTAGCCGGCGACGTGGTCCAGCGCCCGCTCCGGATCGACCCGCGTGCACGGTCGCCCGATGACCACGCCGAGCTCCGCCTCCCAGTCCACCCGCGCCTCCGGCTCGGCGGGGATCGCGATCGGGTCGTTCGGACCCGCGATCGCGGTGGCCGGCTTGAGGAAGAAGAACGGTCGCGCGCCCTGGACCGGCGCCAGCCCGACCTCCGCGAGGTGGCAGGCGTAGTTGGCGCCGGCGCAGAGCACGGTGCCCGGCCGCTCCAGCGGCGCCAGCAGCCGTGCGCGTTCGAGCGGCGGGCCGTCGGCAGGCGTCCAGCCGTGGAGCAGGCCGGGGCCGTCGGCCCAGCTCGCGAGCAGCGCGTCCAGGCCGGCGTCCTGTGCCGCGTCGGGCAGCGCGTGCAGCGCGCCGTCGGCGGTCAGCGCCGCCAGGCGCACGGCGCCGTCGGCCGGGTCGAGGCAGCGAGCCACGCTCCACGTCGTCATCGGGTGTCTCCTGTCTCGAGGGCGCCGAGCATCATCCGGTCGGTGAGCGCGTCGCCCGCGCCGGTGATGTGCTCGACGAGGGTCTGGGGCGTGAGGTTGCGCTTCTCGTCGCCCGCGAAGTCGGCGATCGCACGGCCGTGGCTCATGACCACGAGCCGGTCGCCGACCGCGATCGCGTGGTCCATGTTGTGGGTGATCATGAGCGTGGTGCAGGCGAGCTCGCGCGCGAGCTCGATCGTGAGGTCGAGCACGCGGGCCTGCGTGCCGGGATCGAGCGCGGCGAGATGCTCGTCGAGCAGGAGCACCTCGGGCTGGGTCATCGCCGCCATGACCATCGTGAGGCTCTGGCGCTGGCCGGCCGACAACAGCGCGACGCGGTCGGTGAGGCGGTCCTCCAAGCCGAGCCCGAGGACCGCGAGGCGCTCGCGCATGACCCGCCGGCGCCGCGCGGTGACGGCGAAGCGCAGGCCGCGCTTGGCGCCGCGCGACATCGCCAGCGCGACGTTCTCCTCGATGCTGAGGTCTGGGGCGGTGCCCGCGTGCGGGTTGTCGAACACCCGCGCGACGAACTGCGCACGGCGGTAGTCCGGCTGGCGCGTGACGTCGCGGTCGTCGATCCGCACCCGTCCCGAGGCGGGCCGCACCGCGCCCGAGACGATCTGCATGAGCGAGCTCTTGCCGGCGCCGTTGGACCCGACGACGGTGACGAACTGGCCCTTGGGCACCTGCAGCGTGACGCCGCGCAGCGCCGCCACCTCCGTGACCGTGCCCGGGTTGTAGACGAGCCGGATGTCCTCGAGGCTAAGCACGGACGCCCTCCTTCGCGACCGTCGCGTCGAGCTCGCCGCGCCGTGTCCGGGCCCGCGCCGTGCGCCAGTCGAGGCCGCCCTGCACGAGCCGCTGGAGCACGAACGCCGCGATGAGGGTCAGGGCCGTCGCGAGCTTGAGGTCGCCGGCGCTCAACCCCGCCTGCAGGGCGAACACCAGGACGAAGCGGTAGAGCAGCGCGCCGACCAGCACGGCCAGCAGGGCGCGCACGATCTTCGACCCGCTGGGCCGGAAGAACAGCTCTCCGAGCAGGAACGCGCCGATGCCGGCCAGCAGCGTCCCGGTGCCCATGTTGACGTCGGCGAACCCCTGCGTCTGGATGACGAGCACCCCGCTCAGGCCGGCGAGCGCGTTGGCGACGAACAGGCTCAGGGCCAGCAGCGCGCGCTCGTTGACGCCCTGGGCGCGGGCGAGCGGGACGTTGACGCCCGACACGCGCAGCGCGAGGCCGATCTCGGTGCGCAGGAACAGGCCGATCGCGGCCAGCGTGGCCAGCCCGAAGGCCAGCAGGATCAGCGTGATCCAAAGGTCCTGCTGGCCGGCGCTGAGGCCGGTCACCCCGCTGAACAGGGTGGAGGCGGTCGTCAGCGCGATCGTCGGTGCGTCGAGGATCCGCAGGTTGATCGAGAACAGCCCGATCGAGACCACCAGGCCGGCGAGGATCACCGGGATCCGCAGCGCGACGTGCAGCCCCGCGGTGATGAGGCCGCAGCAGCCCGCGGCCAGCACGGCCGCGATCATCGCCAGCGGCACGCCGGCGCCGTCGACGAGCAGCGTCGCGCCGAGCGCGCCGCCCATCGCGAAGCTGCCGTCGACGGTGAGGTCGAAGTCGTCGCGGATGCGGAATACGAGGTAGATCCCCATCACCACCGGGACGTACGGCAGCCCGGTGACGAGCGTGTCGCGCAGCAGGTCGGCGAGGCTCATGCCGGCGATCCGCCGATCCGCTCGTTGACGAGCTCGCCGCCGCCGCGCACCGCGAGGCCGTGGCGGAGGTCCCACAGATGCGGGAGGAAGCGGTACTCGGTCGTCCGCAGGAGGTAGCTCAGCGCCATCCCGGCGGTGCCGCGGGTGCTGGGCCCGAGGATCCGCTCGATCATCGTGACGTGGGCCCGGCGCCAGGTGACCCACAGCTGGTCGTAGTCCATGAGCGCCTCGCAGGCGAGGTGGAGGAGCCCGAAGCGCTCGGGCTCGACGTAGACCTCCTCCCAGTCGCTCACGCCGGCGCGCGCGCCCGCGGCGAGCAGCGCGTCGGCCAGCGAGCGCTGCTGCAACCGGCGGGCGACGCGCGGCGGGATGTCGCCGTCGGCGAGCCGCCGCAGGATCCGCAGGTGCGCCTCGTCGCGCAGGCCCGAGAGCAGCTCGATCTCGCGGAACTGCTCCGACTGCAGGCCGCTGGCCGAGCCGAGGTAGCCGCGGAACTCGTTGAGGCTCCACGGTGGGAGGTCGTTGAGCGTGTTGAGCTGGCCGACGAGCTCGGCGACGACGTGGTTGGTGCGCCGCATGACGCGGCAGACGGTCAGCAGGTCGTCGGCGTCGAGGGCGGCGATGACGCGCTCGAGGTCGTGCAGCACGAGCTTGAACCACAGCTCCGCGGCCTGGTGCACGACGATGAAGTGCAGCTCGTCCGGGTGCTCGGGCGCGCTCTCCGGATGCTGGAGGCGCAGCAGGTCGGGGACCCGCAGGTAGGAGCCGTACGTGAGCTGCGGCTCGGACACGTTGACGGGCATGGCGCAAAGGTATACACCAAGCCACGACTACATGTAAGGTGTTGTCCGCGCGTCCGGTCCCGCGGCTTCGTCGCCTGCGGGACCGGGGGCGGTGTTCGGGAGGTTACGCCGGGACGGGCACCGAGAACGTCAGGTGGCCCCAGTTGGAGCCTGGCCCGTAGACCATCTCCTCGCCCGCGCCCTCCGCGATGGTCGCGGGGACGTCGGTCCACGTGCGCGTGCGGCCGTCGGCGCTCAGCGTCGGCGTGACGGCGCTCAGGTCGAGGTCGACGACGTGGACGCGGGTGAACGGGATGGGCGGCGCGTCCGGGTTGGCCCAGACGCTGTACTGGCCGTCGGCGATCACCCGGGCGCTCTGACCGTCGGCGGCGATCTCGATCGTCGGGTTGCTCATGCGCTGGTCGATGTTGTGCGCGGGGTACGCGTACGCGATCGTGCCGCGCAGGTCGATCGTCGTGACACCGGTGGCGGCGTCGACGGCCACCGCCGTTGTCTCGAAGCGGAAGTCGTGCGGGTTGTCCGCGGCGATCCGCGTCGCCCCGTCGGACGCGGTCACGGTGCCGCCGCCGCGGAGGACGTAGTTGATCCACGACTTCATGTCCAGCGAGCCCTCCAGCCCGCTCGCCGTCCAGTCGGTCGGCAGGAGGATCGGGTCCGGGTCTGCGGGCGGATCCACCGGCTGGGTGACGCCTCCGCCGCCCGGTGTCGGGCTGCTGGGGGCAGGCGGAGCAGGCGCCGGCGCCTCGACCGCGGGCGGCGCCGGCGGCTCGGACGGGGCAGGCGGCGCGGCCGGCTCGGCCGGGCTCGTGCTCGGCGCGGCGAAGGTCGTCGCGGTGGCGCCGAAGCTGCCCGCCTTGAGTCGCCGCAGGCCGAGGGCGCGGCGCAGCGCGCTCGCGCCGGCGTTCGTCAGCGCGACCTTGCCTGCGCGGATCGTGAAGACCCGCACGGTGCGGCCGCCGACGCGGGCCGTGACCGTCGCGGGCGGGCCCGGGGTGACGCGCAGCGCGCTCAGCGTGGCGGTCCGCTTGGCGCGGGTCAGCCGCAGGCCGCCCGCGTGGGGGATCGGGGCGCCCGCTCCCGCGTTCGCGGCGGTTGCCGCGACGGGGAGGACGAGGCGGCGTCCGTGGAGCGAGGCCGGCTTCGTGGCGCGGAGGCGGACGTCCTGGGCGCGCAGGCTGTCGGCCGCGCTGCCGCCGAGGACGATCTGGGTCGTCGGCCCGGCGCCGAGGGCGGGCGGGGCGCCGAGGGCGGCGGCCGTCAGCGCCGCCGCCGTCGCCGCGAGGACGCGGCGGGATCGTGGTGTGCTCATAGTTAGGGCACCCTAACAAGAAGTTAGGGTGCCCTAATACAGCGGGCGTCAGGCCAGCTGGACGGTGATCGTCACCGGGTCGAGCGTCCGCACGTCGCCCAGCGACGGCCGGCCCGGCGCGTCCTTGAAGGCGGCGACGAGCTCCTCGCCGCCGGGAGCGAGGGCGGCGGGGATCGCGGTCCACGTGTGCGTGCGCCCGTCGGCGCTCGCGGTCGGCGTGATGCCCGTCAGGCTCAGGGTCGCGATCGTCCGCTCGGCCATCGGGACCACCGGGGTCCCGTGGTAGCCGGACTCCGAGCTCGCGCGGAGGATCGCGCGGTCGCCGTCGAGGTCGATCGCCACGTTGCCCAGCGTGACCCAGATGCCGTGCGCGCCGGCGGCGTCGGCCGGAGCGATCTGGTAGCCGATGCGGAAGCCGCCGCTGCTGGTCACCGTCCCGGTGCGCGTCGCGGCGTCGTAGAAGCCGCCGCCGACCGGCAGCACGAGGCGGCCATCGGCGCCTCGGCTCACGCCCCCGGAGGTCAGCGGCGGGAACACCGCCTGGAACGCCGCGCGCAGGCCCGGGGCGTAGCCCCACGTGATCGTGCCGCCCGTGACCTTGCGCGCGCCCGTGGGCGCCGCGCGGGTGGGACGGATCGAGCGGTCGAGCGCGATGCGCCCGATCGTGCCCGCCCCGACCCGGCGACCCAGGCGGCGGCCGATCGCGCGGGCGCCGTCGGCCGAGAGCTGGAGCGTCGTGCCCGTCGCGCGCAGCAGCGGCCGGCGCGGCCCGCCGTCGAGACGGACGCTGAGCCGCGTGCGCAGGCCGGCCGTGACCTGGAACGCGCTCAGCGTCGCGGTCCTGCGGCCGGCGCGCAGTCGCAGTCGGCCGCCGTGGTCGGCGACGGTCGTCGCGGCGCTGCGGGTGACGTTCGTGACAGGGAGCGTCACCGTGCGCGGCGCGGAGATGCCGGCGCGCTCGAGCTGGGGCCCGAGGGTGATCGTGGTCGCGGCGCCGGCGCCGGGGGCGACGACGGCCAGCCCGAGGGCGGCCAGGGCGGCAGGGGCGAGGAGGGGTCTCACGGCGCTCCTTCGGCGTGGATGATGGGAGTTAGGGCACCCTAACAAGGTGCTAGGATCGCGAAATCTTAGGGCTACCTAACGCACGAAGGGACACACGAGGGCTCATGCAAGGAAGGAAGCTGACGGCCGCGCTCGGCGCCGCGCTCGCCGCGATGCTGGCGACGGCTGCCGCCGCCTCGGCCGCGCCGACGCTCACGGTGGCGCCGGCGCTCGGCCTGAAGGACGGCCAGACGATCGACGTCTCGGGCACGGGCCACACGACCGTGCCCCCGGCGATCTACGTGGGGCAGGTCGCCGTCGTGGACGGGACGGTGCAGGCCGGCGCCTCACGGTGGGTCCACCGCACGCCGACGAGCCCGACGCAGGTCCAGATGGACGCCGACGGCGGCTTCGCCACCACCCTGGTCGTCGATGACACCGTCGGCACGGCGGACTGCCGGATCGTCCAGTGCGAGATCGCGGCGTGGCCGGCGCATACCAACCCGACCGTCGCGACCCTGATCGCGCGCCAGCCGCTCTCGTTCGGCCCCTCGATCCGCGTGCAGCCGAGCACCGATCTCGACCCGGCGGGCGCGACCGTCACGGTCGACGGCGCGGGCTTCGACCCGGCCGACAACACGACCGGCGACGGCCTCTACGTCGCCCAGTCCGCCACGGTGAACGGCACGCGGCTGTATCGCGCCGCGACGTGGGTGCGCACGACCGGCGGCGCCCCGGCGCTGAACGCGGACGGGACCTTCACGACGACGATCGACGTCGTCGGGACGGGCGACTTCTCGGACGGTGGTCCGGGCGCTCCGACCACCCGGGTGGACTGCACCGACCCGGCCACGCCGTGCTCGATCGTCACCCGGTCGGCCCACGACGGCGCCGTCGCGGCCTGGAGCACGGCGGTCGCGCTGACCTTCGACGACGGCTCGAGCAACCCCGGCCCCGGTCCGGGCACCGGCGGCGGGCCGGCGCTCGTCGTCTCGCCGACGACCGGCCTCTCGCCGGATGGTCCCACGACGATCTCGGTGACCGGATCCGGCTACGACGCCACCGCGCAGAGCCACGGCCACCTGCGCGGCGTGTACCTCGTCTACGGGCCCAAGAACGGCGACTTCTTCACGAACGCCAACGCCTTCGGCGCCGCGGCCTGGCTGCAGCCCGGCAACGGGATGAGCCTCACCGGCTCGTTCGCCACGACGATCACGGTCAAGCCGACCTACGTCGACGGGGCGGGCAACACCGTGAACTGCACGGTCACGCAGTGCTACGTCGCCACCTTCGCCGCGCACGGCTCGGCCGATCGCAGCCAGGACGTGTTCGTCCCGGTGACCTTCGCCGGCACCGCGGCCGCCGCCCCGGCCGCATCGCCGCAGCTCGTCCCGGACGCCGCGCCGGCGCCGCCGCCGGCGGTCGCGACGACCACCGCGTCGGGCACGAAGCAGGCCACCGCGCGGCCCAAGGTCTCACGCGTGAAGGTCGGGCGGACCGGCCGGGTGACGCTGCGCGTCACCGAGCCGGCGAGGATCACCTTCACGGTCAAGCGCAAGGCGGGCAAGCGCTGGGTGAAGGTGAAGACCGTGAAGGTCACGGCCCGCAAGGCCGGCACGGTCCGCGCGAACCTCCGGCTTGCCAGGACCGGGCGCTACCGCGTCTCGGTGAAGGCCGTCGGCCGCACCAGCGGCAAGGCGGCCAAGACGGTCGTCGCGTCCGTCCGCGTCGTCAAGCGCTGAACGCCGCCGCCGCGCCGGCCGCTCAGTCGCTCAGCGCGGTCAGCCACATCTGAGCGAGGATGCCGAGCAGGCGTCCTCGCTCGCTGTCCCAGCGGGCGCGGATCCACGCGTCGTTGGCCACGTCGAGCTGGCGCTTGAGCACCGAGGCGACGAGCCGCGCGCGGTCGGGCTCCCAGCCGCGCACCTCGACCAGCCCCGCGGCGAGCATCCGGGCCGAGCGATCGAAGTCCTCCTCCATCGCCGCTCGCGCCTCCGCGTCGGCCCCGGCGGCCTCGCGCAGCGCCAGCCAGTAGTCGCGCTGCGCGTCGAGGCCCGCGATGAACCGGTCCAGCCAGTCGACGAGCGTCGCCTCGGTTGGCGCGCGCGCGATCTCGATGAGGTGCGCGTAGTCGGCGTCGTAGGCGACCAGCTCGGTGTAGAAGCCGTGCACGACGTCGCTCTTGGACGCGAAGTGCAGGTAGAACGTCGCGCGCGTCGCTCCGGCCGCCACCGCGATGTCCTCGATCTTCGTCGACGCGTACCCGCGCGTGGAGAAGAGCTCCGCGGCGGCGTCCAGCAGGCGCGAGCGGGTCAGCGCCTTCTGCGCTTCGCGCAGCGAACCTCGTTCGGGTGGGGGCACGGGGTCGTTCTACCAGATGTTCGCTGACGCCATTGACGAGACGATGGGTCTACCAAGTATGCTGAACGATTAGCTATGCAACTACCGGACCACTAGAAGGACAGTGAGGTCATGAAGGACAAGACTGGCTCACTCGGGTCGTGGGCCACGCTCGCCGGAGCGGTCACCATCGGGGCGGTGCTCGCGCTCGTGGTGGGCATCCTCATCGGCAACGGGACGGAGAAGACCAAGACCGTCACGCTGGGCCAGAGCGAGGTCCTGCTGCCGACCAGCGAGGCGGACCGGTCCAAGTCCCCCGCAGCGCCCGCGTTCACGAAGGAGACGCTCGCGGCGCTGCCGACGACGAACTGGATCACCAACGGCGGCTCGCTGAACAACAACCGCTACTCGCCGTTGACGCAGATCGACACGAGCAACGTCGCGGACCTCAAGGGCGTCTGGCACACGAAGCTCCAGACCGGCTCGATGGCGGCCAAGTACTCGGCCGAGTCGCAGCCGATCGTCTACAACGGCGTCATGTACGTCTCCACGGGCGCCAACGAGGTGTTCGCGGTCGACGTCAAGTCCGGCGACGTCAAGTGGAAGTACGACCCGGGCCTCGACCAGGCGATCAGCACCGTCTGCTGCGGCTGGCTGAGCCGCGGCGTCGCGATCGGCGACGGCCGCGTCTACTCCGCCCAGCTCGACGGCAAGCTGACCGCGCTCGACATGGCCACCGGCCGCGTCGTCTGGAGCAAGTCCGTCGCCGACTGGAAGAAGGGCTACACGCTGACCGCCGCCCCGCTCTACTACGAGGGGCGCGTCTTCATCGGCACCGCGGGCGGCGAGTTCGGCATCCGCGGCCACCTCATGGCCTTCGACGCCAAGACCGGGGGCGAGGTCTGGCGCTTCTACACGATCCCCGACCCCAAGAGCAACGACGTCGGCCACGACACGTGGCCCAAGGACAACGACTCCTGGCAGAAGGGCGGCGCGCCGATCTGGCAGACGCCGGCGGTCGACCCCGAGCTCGGGATGATCTACTTCTCGACCGGCAACGCCTCGCCCGACCTCAACGGCGAGCTGCGCGCGGGCGACAACCTGTTCGCCGCGTCGATGGTCGCGCTGGACGTGAACACCGGGAAGTACAAGTGGCACTTCCAGCAGGTCCACCACGACATCTGGGACTACGACGCCCCGTCGCCGATGGTGCTCTACGACGCGGTCGTCGACGGCAAGGTCCGCAAGGGCGTCGCCCAGCCGTCCAAGACCGGCTGGCTCTACATGCTGGATCGCGAGACCGGCAAGCCGATCTTCCCGATCACCGAGAAGCCGGTCCCGCAGGACCCCAACCAGAAGACGGCCAAGACCCAGCCGTACCCGTCCAACCCGCCGTTCGCCATGCAGGAGGTCGACGACGACATCATGGCGAAGCTGCAGAAGGCCGCCGACTCCCAGGTCGGCCAGGGCAAGAAGGTCGAGATCGAGAAGGGCAAGATCTTCGACCCGTTCAACGAGACGATGGTCGCCGTCGCGCCCGGACCGGCCGGCGGGACGAACTGGCCGCCGTCGTCGTACAACCAGAAGCTGCAGATGTTCTACGTCTGCTCGCAGGACACGGCCGCCGGTCTGCAGAAGACCGAGGTCGAGTCGAAGTACCACCCCGGTCAGATCTACCTCGGCTCGATCCTCGTGTCGACCGGCTTCAACGGCAAGGGGCACGTGACCGCGATCGACGCCCAGACGGGCAAGATCGTCTGGAACGTCGAGTGGCCCGACTCGTGCTACTCGGGCACGGTGACGACCGCGGGCAACCTCGTGTTCGTCGGGCGCAACAACGGTGAGCTCCAGGCCTACGACGCGCGCAACGGCTCGCGCCTGTGGTCCTTCCAGACGGGCTCCGGCGCCAACAACACGGTCACGACGTTCATGCAGGACGACAAGCAGTACGTCGCGTTCTACGCCGGCGGCAACTCGCTGGCCGGCACGGCGCGCGGCAACGACCTGTGGCTCTTCGCCCTGGACGGCACGCTCGGGCCCGTGAAGGCCGGCAGCGGCGCCGGCGCGATCGCGCACGCGGGCGACGAAGGCGAGGCCGAGCAGTCCGAGCAGACGCCGGAGAACACCGAGTCGGCTCCGGCCGACGGCGGCGGGGACGAGCAGGCCAACGCGAACGTCAAGGGCGACGCGGCGGCCGGCAAGCAGGTCTTCGCCGACAACTGCTCCACCTGCCACGGCGCCGAGGGCAAGGGCGGCAACGGCGGCCCTGACCTGACGACGGTCGCCAGCGCCAAGGACCTCGCCGCGGTGACCAAGCAGGTCGCCGACGGCGGCGGCGGGATGCCCGCGTTCAAGGGCACGCTCAGCGCCAAGCAGGTCGCCGACGTGTCGGCGTTCGTGGTCGACACGCTCAACGGCTGACGCACCCCGATCGGAGGCCCGCGCCCACCCTGCGGGCGCGGGCCTTCGAGCTGTCTGCAGGGACTAGCATCCTGCGCCCACATGGCCGAACGTCGGCTCCACGGGCTCCAGCGCGTCCTCGGCGTCAACGCGCTCTTCTCCACCGCCTACGGCAACGTCGGCTCGTCGATCTACTACGCCCTCGGCCTCGTCGCGTCGCTGGCGCTCGGCCTCACGCCGATCGTCTTCGTCATCAGCGGGTTCATCTTCTTCCTGACTGCCTCGACGTACGCCGAGGCGACGGCGATGTACCCCGAGGCGGGCGGCTCCAGCTCGTTCGCCCGCCGCGCGTTCAACGAGTTCTGGTCGTTCTTCGCGGCCTGGGGCTCGATGCTCACCTACACGATGACGATCGCCACGTCGGCGTTCTTCGTCCCGCACTACCTCGGCGGCCTGTTCTGGGAGCCGCTGCGCCACTCGCCGGGCGACATCTTCTTCGGCATCGGCGTGATCGTCGTGCTGAGCGTCGTCAACGTCCGCGGGGTCAAGGAGTCCGCCGGCGTCAACGTCGCGCTGGCCGTCATCGACTTCATGACGCAGCTGCTGCTCGTGCTCGTCGGGATCTTCCTGATCCTGTCGCCCGAGCAGCTCGTCGACAACGTCAAGCTCGGCGTCGCGCCGACGTGGTCGAACTTCCTCGTCGCGATCCCGCTGTGCATGCTCGCCTACACGGGCATCGAGACGATCTCGAACATGGCCGAGGAGGCGCGCGACGAGCGCAAGACGATCCCGGCCGCGATCAAGCGCGTCGTGATCGCCGTCTTCGCGATCTACGCCGTGCTCCCGTCGGTGGCGCTCTCGGCGCTGCCGGTCACCCAGCAGGCCGACGGCAGCTACTCGACGTTGCTCGGCGAGCCGGAGGACCAGGGCGGCTTCGCCGGCGACCCGGTCCTCGGCGTCGTCAAGCAGCTCGATCTGGGCATCTTCCAGCAGCCGGTCGAGATCTACGTCGGCGTGCTGGCCGCGACGATCCTCTTCATCGCCACGAACGCGGGCATCATCGGCGTCTCGCGGCTGGTCTACTCGATGGGGCTGCATCGCCAGCTGCCCGACGGCCTGCGGCGGCTGCACCCGCGCTACGGGACGCCCTGGATCGGGATCGCGATCTTCGGGACGATCGCGTGCATCGTGCTGATCCCCGGGCAGGCCGACTTCCTGGGCAACGTCTATGCCTTCGGGGCGATGCTGTCGTTCACGATCGCGCACGCGTCGGTCATCCGCCTGCGCGGCAAGGTCACCGACGCGCCGCGGCCCTGGCGCGGGCCGGGCAACCTCACCATCCGCGGCTACGACGTGCCGCTCTTCGCGGTCGTCGGCGGCGGGGCGACCACGATCGCCCTGCTCGTGCTCGCTGCGCGCAACCCGGCCGTGACGATCTTCGGGGTCAGCTGGCTGGTCTTCGGCGTCGTCGTCTACATCGTCTATCGCCACCGCCAGGGCCTCGACCTGACCTCGACGAAGAAGGTCGCGATCCCGCAGCCGGTCGTCGACCACGAGGCCGAGTACGACTCGATCCTCGTGGCGTTCGACGCGACCCGCTACAACGCGGCGGCGATCGCCACCGCGGTGCGGCTTGCGTCGAGGCGGCGACGGGGCATCCATGTGCTGGTGACGATCACCGTGCCGTCCTCCTCGCCGATCGACGCGATCCTGCCCGAGCAGGAGCTGCGCGCCCAGGAGCTGATCGAGCAGGCCAAGATCCAGGGCGGCCGCCGCGTGCGCGGCCACTGGGTCAAGGTGCGCGCCGGCCAGGCGGGGACGGTCATCGTCAAGGAGGCGAAGCTCATGCGCGCCCGGGCGATCGTCATGGCGCTCTCCCCGCGCGGCGGGGCGACGCTGTCCAGCCGCACGGTGGAGACCGTGCTGGCCCAGCGACCGTGCCGCGTCATCATCGCCGCAGCGCCGGGATCGGCCGGGCGCTCGGAGGACCTGCAGGCCCTGGCGGCCAGCTGATGTCGAATGGACGCGACATCCATCGCGGCGGGACGATCGTCCTGTCGGTCGCGCTGCTCGTCGTGGGCGTCGGGGTGCTCGTGCGCACGATCGTCGCCGGCGGCGGCGTCGGGGCGCTCGGCATCCTGCTCGGCGTCCTCTTCGTCGCCGCGGGCGCCGGGCGCCTGTGGGTGGTCTGGAGGACGCCGCGATGAGCCGGCGCTCCGCCGAGCCGCCGCCTTCTCCCGCGGCGCCCAGCCGGGGCGACGAGCTGCTCGAGCGCTCGCTCGGCTCGCCGCGCCTGTTCACGATCATCTACACGCCGATCGCCAGCGCGATCTACTTCTCGCTCGGAGTCGTCGCGGCCTACGCGCTGGGGATGACGCCGTTCGTCTTCCTCGCCGCCGGGATCTACTTCTCGATCACCTTGATGACCTACGTCGAGGGCGCGTCGCTGCACCAGGATCGCGGCGGCGCGACGGTCTTCGCCCGCTACGCCTTCGACGAGCTGACGTCCTTCGTCGCCGGCTGGGCGGTGCTGCTCGACTACGTGATCCTCATCGCGGTCTGCGCGCTGTCGGCGACCAACTACCTGCAGGTGTTCTGGGGCCGGCTGGCCGAGGGCTGGGTGGAGGTCGTCGTCGCGGCGGCGATCGTCGCGTGGGTGGCCGTGCGCAACGTGCGTGGCTTCTCGTCGCGCCGGGCGCAGGGCGTGCTCGTCATCGTCGTCGCCGACATCCTGCTCCAGCTGCTGCTCATCGCGCTCGGGCTCGTGATGTTCCTCGACCCGGAGCTGCTGACGAGCCAGATCGACCTCGGCAGCGCGCCGACCTGGGCCGACCTCGTCTTCGCGCTGACGATCGCGACGGTGGCGTTCACCAGCCTGGAGTCGGCGTCCGGGCTGGCGGGCGAGGTCGGCGTGCGGCGTCGCGGGCTGCAGCGGATGCTGGCCAGCGCCAGCGGGACGGTGACCTTCGTCTACTTCGGGATCGCCCTGGTGGCGATCATGGCGCTGCCGGTCGCGGGGGGCGGCACCGAGCTGGGCGGCCGGTTCGTCGACGCGCCCGTGCTCGGGCTGGTCGACGCGATGGATCCGCAATGGCTGGCCGACGCGCTGCGCTACGTCGTCGCGGTGGTCGCGACGGTGACGCTCATCGCGGCGGCCGAGTCGGCGATGCTCGGGCTCTCGCGGCTCGCCTACCAGCTGGGCACCAACCGCCAGATCCCCAGCCTCGTGGGCCGCCTGCACCCGACGCGCTCGACGCCGTACGTCGTCATCGCGATCGCCGCGGTGCTCGCGTGCGCGCTGGCGATCCCCAGCGACCTCGACTTCCTCGTCGGGATCTACGCCTTCGGCGCGACGCTGGCCTTCACGATCGCCCACCTCTCGGTGGTCCGCCTGCGCTTCCTGGAGCCCGAGCGCAAGCGGCCGTACCGCATGCCGCTGACCGTCGGCCGGGTCCCGGTGCCGGCGGCCGTCGGCGCGGTCGTCTCGGCCGGGCTGTTCGTCAGCGTGCTCGTCTTCCACGACGCCGCCCGCTTCGTCGGGATCGGCTGGATGGCGGCCGGCGTCGCGCTGTACGTGATCTACCGCACGTCGGCGGAGAAGCCGGTCTTCAAGCGCGTCCGCGTGCCGGAGGCGGCGCTGCGCGCGGTCGAGCCGGTCGAGGCCGAGTACGGGTCGATCCTCGTGCCGATCTTCGGCGAGCAGCTCGACGACGACATCGTGCAGACCGCCGGGCGCCTGGCGTCGGCCGAGCACGCCGACGAGGCGACGGGGGAGGGCGCGATGATCGAGGCGCTGTGGGTCTTCCAGGTCCCGATGGCGCTGCCGATCGACGCGCGCCTGCCCGACGAGCAGCTCAAGCGTGCGCGGGCGGCGCTGGCGCGCGCGAAGGCGGTGGGCGAGGAGTACGAGGGCGTCGAGGTGGCGACCGCGACGGTGCGGGCCCGGCGCACCGGCCAGGCGATCGTGGAGGAGGCGCGGCGGCGCGGGGTGGAGGCGATCGTCATGGCCGCCGAGGAGCCCAGCCGGATCCGCGGCGGGGCGCTGCTGGGCGGCCGTGCCGGGCCGAACGACACGTTCATCGGCGAGGTGACGAAGTACGTGCTCGCGAAGTCCCCGTGCACGGTCATCCTGACCGCCCCGCCGGCCGGCGAGGACGGCGCGTTCGCGGGCGACGGCGGGCCGTAGCGGCGCCGGCGCGACCGCTGCGTGGCGGGTGCGCTACCTTGCCGCCTCGTGTTCGTGCTCATCGTCGGAGCGGGCCGGGTGGGGTCGTCGGTCGCCAAGACCGCCCTGGCGGCCGGTCACGAGGTCTCGGTCCTCGACGAGGACCCCCTGTCCCACGAGCGGCTGGACGTCGGCGCCGACGGCAGCTGGGAGGACCGCGGCGGGCGCTTCACGGTCGGCACCGCGCTGGAGATCGACGCGCTGCTGGAGGCCGGCATCGAGCAGGCCGACGCGTTCATCTGCGCGACCGACGGCGACAACACGAACCTCGTGGTCGCGCAGATCGCGGCACGGCGCTTCGGCGTCGAGCGGGTCATCGTGCGCGTCATGGACCCGTACCGCGCGGCGTGGTATGCCGAGCAGGGCCTGGAGACGATCTCGCCGACCGCACACGCGATCGACATGTTCGAGAAGGCACTGGACCTGAGCTGATGTACATCATCGTCGTCGGTGGCGGGAAGGTCGGCTGGAACCTCGCCCGCGAGCTCATGGACAAGGGCGAGGAGGTCACGCTCCTGGAGAGCGACCGCCGCCGCTACCTCGTGATCGAGCAGGAGCTGGAGCACGCGGTCCAGTACGGCGATGCGACCGAGCTGTGGGTGCTCGAGCGCGCCGGGATCCAGCGCGCCGACCTGGTCATCGCGGTGACCGGCGACGACGAGGACAACATGCTCGTCTGCCAGGTCGCCAAGGAGAAGTACCTCGTCGACCGGATCATCGCCCGCGTCAACAACCCCCGCAACCTCCAGCACTTCAAGCTCCTGGGCATCCAGCCCGCGGTCAGCGCGACCGACCTCATCCTGCGGCTGATCGAGCACGAGGTGCCCCGCTACGGGCTCGTGCACCTGCTCGCGCTGGAGGAGGAGAAGCTCGAGATCATCGAGCTCGAGGTCGGCGCCGACGCCCCGGCGGCGGGCCAGCGGGTCCAGGACGTCGCGCTGCCCGAAGGCTGCCTGATCATCTCGGTGCTGCGCGGCGGCGACGGCTTCGTGCCCAAGGCCGACACGGTCATCGAGGCCGGCGACGAGGTGCTGCTCGTGCTCGATCCGGGCCTCGAGGAGCAGATCACGCCGCAGTTCACCACGGCCGATCTCGTCTGACCAGTTGGACTCGGTCTGACCGCGCGGCTACGCTGCACGGGCATGAGACGGCGGGGCTCAAGTTCTTCCGTGCCCGACCGGTGACGTCGGGGACGTGCTGCACTCTCGCTCGTACCTGGCCTGGGGCGCGGTCGTCGCGACGCTGCTCAGCGCGATCGCCTCGACGCTGCTGCTCCTGAGCGCCGGCCTCGGCCTGGCGACCTGGCCCGGCTACGACAAGGGCTCGTCCGGCACGGCGCTGCGCCTGCCCGACCCGCCGCCCGTCACCGCGCCGGCGTCCGCGAGACGGTCCACCGCGGACCGCGATCGCTCGTCGCGGCCGGCCGGTCCGGCGGCGGCCGCGGTCGGGCCGACCGGCCCGGCCCTCAGCGTGCCCGCGACGACGCCCACCCCCAGCTCGTCGACATCCGCTCCTTCCCGCAGCCCGGCGCCCGTGTCGCGTCCGCGCAGCGCCCGCCGCTCGGCGGCGCCGCAGCGGACGACCGTCGTGACGAGCATGCCCGACGAGCCGGGCTCGACCGCATCGGTCGTCACGTCGGCGCCATCGGTCAGCGCGCCGGCGCCCGCCGCGCGCAAGCCGGCCGCCAAGGCCGCGCCGAAGCCTGCCGCCAAGCCCGCGCCGAAGCGCGCGGCGACCTCGGCGTCGACCAACAGCGGCTCCTCCAAGCAGCAGGTCCACGTCATCGTCAGCGACGGCGAAGGCGGCTGAGCGGGACCGGCGCCACGGCGCTGCTACAGTCGATCCCGCCCGTTGCCGGGTGGTGTAATTGGCAGCACGCCAGATTCTGGCTCTGGTAGTTGGGGTTCGAGTCCCTGCCCGGCAGTAAGCCAAGAACGGGGCTCTAGGAGCAAAACGAGTAGCAGTCGCTCCTAGAGCCCCGCGACGACCAACGAGCCAGAGGCGTCCCGCAAGAACCCTTGCGACCAGGACCCGGCTCCAGTCGAGACGGCAAGAGCGCCGCTCGCACTGCGAGCAAAGCCACGGTCGTGGGTGCCGGCGGCCAACTCGACGAGGAGGGCTCCGCTCGCGGTCCGCATGAAGCCGCGCTGCGGTGTTGCGGTGCCGATCGTGGCAACGACAAGCTTGCCCGTAGGCGAGCGCAGGAAGCCGCGGTCCGGGCGCGCGTCTGTGGCGTCGGTCGTGACGGCCAGGGCTCCGCTCGAGGTGCGGTTGAATCCAGCGACTGGATCGCTGGGCAGGTCCGGCGGGGGAGGGGCCAGGTTCAGCTTGCTGAAGGCGGCCTCGCCGGAGGCCGTGCCCGTCCAGTCGCCGCACCCCAGCGACAGCTCCCAGTCCGTGCTGGCCAGGGAGGTCCCGGCGACAGTCGCGAGCTGGGTCCACGCCAGACCGTCTGGGCTGGCGTCCCAGAGCACGTTGGCACCGGAGACCCGCAGCCGCAGCCATGCGTGGTTCGTTGCACTGTAGGCCGGAGAGGCGACGCTCGTCGTGACGCCCGCAACCTTGGACTCGCAATGCAGTTCGCCGGTGGCCCCGTCGAGCAGGTAGCCGTACCACGAGTTGCCGGAGTCCCTGGCGACTCGGACCGTGAGCCGCTCAGCGCCAGCTACCGCAGCCTCGGCGCGCAGGACGACCGAGTCAAAGGCCAGGTCCCCGCCGCGTGACGCGCCGCCGAAAGCATTCGGGACCATCGCGATGCGCAGCTTGTTGCCGCTGACCGTGACCGTCCCGAAGGTGCCCCACGCCGGATCAAGCGACGGGAAGTCGTCCGTGATCGACGAGAGCGGCGGCATTACTTCCGGACGCTGAGGAAGTCCTGCGCGAGGCTCCGCTGCCGGACCTTCTCGTAGACACCGTCCGTCCCGTCGTGCGCTGGGTCCGAGGTCGTCGAACCGGAAGCACTCGTGTTGAACTCGCGGGACACGAAGTGGGTGGCCAGCGCCTTCGGACACGGCACGAGCTTGCCTAGCGCGTAGCGACGCCAACCACCGAACAGGCCCGTGTGGTCGAACGTGAAGCGAACGATGTCGCCGCGCGATGGAGAGCTCGTACGGGCCACGCCAGGCACGAGCATGTAACGAACCGCACGAGTGTAGCCGGGGCGGACAACCTGCGAGC
Organism: uncultured Solirubrobacteraceae bacterium; assembly: GCA_964422645.1. GTDB lineage: Bacteria > Actinomycetota > Thermoleophilia > Solirubrobacterales > Solirubrobacteraceae > Capillimicrobium. The sequence goes on from CAYRCB010000006.1 coordinate 144,565, forward strand.
CCGCGCGACCGTAGCACCAGATCACGCCGTCAACGCAGTACGGCTCGCCGAGATCACCCTTCGCGTAGCGGATGACCTGGTCGATCAGCGGACCGCGGTTCTTGTCCCACGACTCGCGCGCGCCCACGCACTTTCCAGCCTCGGCCCACGCCTTCTCGCGCAGGGGCTTCGCTGCGGCGCGCTTCTTCGCCAGCGCGACCTGAGCCGGATTCCTCTTGCGCTGGCCGCGGACGATCTTCTGGTAGCCCTGGGTCGCGCCCACCTTGTCGAAGTGCTTGGGGTCGCAGCCCAGCGCGTAGAGCACGGAACGAAGGAGACGCCGTGTGTCGGTGCCGTAGATGCCGTCGACCGCGGTCAGCTCGAGGCCGATGTGCCGTGCGTGGTCGTTGCCGGAGCGCTGGAGCTCTTCGACGTCGCGGCCGTAGAGCTCGGGCGACTGGACCCTCAGCTTGCGATGGACCTTCCGAACGGGATCAAAGCTCACACCAAACCTCTCCAGTCGAACTGCATGTCGGGGACTTCGTAGACGACCTCGGGCACGCGGAGCGGCTCGCGGAACATCGCCCAGACCGCGACGTTGCAGGCCACACTCAGGACGAGGATGAGCAGCAGGGCGATCACAGCGCGAGGCCGAGGCGGCCCAGAAGGTCCTGGCCCTGCGGCGAGCTCAGCACGAGCACGACGATCAGGATCGTGACGCGCGTCTCCAGGGAGCGGAAGCGCTCGACGACCTTGTCGAGGTTGTCTTTCAGCGCCTCGATGACGCGGTCATGGACCTCGATCCTCTCGCTGTTCCTCGCGTCGTTGAGCTCGAGGTTGCGCACCCGATCTTCCACCTCAGTGGCCATGCCTAAATGTTGACGGAGCAACCATCTCATGTCGCGGATTAGCCGACGCGCTCGACCCCGACGTGGACGTGGTTCAGATGGTTGCCGCCGAACGCCTCACCCGAGCCGCGGTAGATGACCTGGTACCGGATGCCGTTGATCGTCTTCACGCCCTGGGACGTGTTGATCGGCTGGCCCCTCTTGTAGTTCTTGAACCCGAGCCGATGCATGATCTGGTACGCAGCCTCGTCCATCTCAGGGGTGGGTGCGCTGCCGTTGCTCAAGTCGTAGGCGTAGGCGTTCTTCTTCGACAGTTCGTGGTCCGAGTGGCTGCCGGAATACGGATTGGTGTTGTGCCGCTTCTCGCTCATCGACTGAAGCCCGAGGTTGAGCCCGATCTTCGCGAGCTCCGTAGCCGGGCCCTTCGACCCGCCCCAGCCGCCGCTCGGCTTCAGCGCACCTGACTTGTTGCCCAAGTCCTTCTTGGCCGGTGATTTGCTGTCGGGCTGCTCGCCTGGCGTGAATGATGGGTCTCGGCCAGGGACGATCTGAGCCGGCGTCGTGCGGTCGTACTCGCCGGTCTGGAGCAGACCCATAGCAGCTTGCATCAGGCTTTGGCCCTTGCGCCCTGAGCGACCCATCATGAGGGCATCAGTCAGCGCGCCCGAAACGTCCTGGGTCGTCTTCCCGGGAATGAACCGCGGCGGCGTCCCGGAGTCGTACGTGCCGGGAGTGGTGGTCGTTGGCGTCGACGAGGACCCGCCGCCAGCATCTCGCACCCGGCCGACCTTCTGGTTGAGGATGTAGCTCGGGTATGTGTCCGAGCCAGGGTTGTAGCCCTCGAGACCGGCTGTGCCGTTGATCTTCCCGAGCAGATGCAGCGCGGCGGCGTGGATCGCTTGGTCCTCGTTCTTCCACGGGTCGACGCCGAACCTGCGGATCGCCTCCTGCCGGGACGACGGCATGAACTGCGTAGCACCGCGCGCGCCAGCACTCGAGACCGCACCCATGTCGAAGTTGGACTCGCCCTTGCTCAGCTTCATCAGGAGCTCAGCGCCGGTCAGGTTCTTGTCGTAGCGCTTCGCGATACGGTCCACGAGGTGGCCGTACTTCTGTGCTGCCTTCTTGACTGCTGAGGGGTTACTTGCCATTGCGGTGTCCGGCGGGTACAGTCCGCCAACTATGAGGATCGCCGATATCGCCAAGGCTGTCGCGGTTTGAACAGGGCGCGAGCTGCCGTCGCAGCGGTTTTCGCTGGGTGCCTCGCAACAGCCTGGGCGGTGCCGGCGATCGGGGGTTCCGCGAGCCCAAGTAACCAGCGATTGGAGAAGCGCCTTAAGCGAACCGAGGCCACCGTCGACCGACTCGCTGACCGAGTGCTTACGCTCAGCGGACAAGTCAACACGATGGTTCGAGCCCCGAAGCCGAGGGCTTCGCTGAACGTCGTCCAGGTCACCGGATCGTTTGCGTTGGCGGCTCCTGGTGTTGTCCCTGCCTGGTACATCGGGCGCGCATCTTGTCCGCCGGGATCCTCGGTCGTTGGTGGCGGCGCACGATTCGACGGGGTCTTCGGTAACAAGCCCGTCGTGGAACAGTCCTATCCGCAAGGGAACGACTGGATCGTCACGCTGAGGTTCGAGCCAGGCACGCCTCTTCCAGCGACCGCCGGTGTGTACGCGACCTGCGCCGCGGTCACCAACGGCTGACTCAGTCGCCGTACTTGCCAAGGCCACCGCTGCCCGACGAACCGCCGTACTTGCCGAGCCCTCCATTCGACGAGGTGTCGTACTTGCCGAGTCCACCGCTGCCCGACGAACCGCCGTACTTGCCGAGGCCGTAGCTCTTCGTCTCGTCCGGCGACGCCGCGTCAATCTGGTCCTGGATGAGCTCCCGCGCGGCGTCGAGCGCCGTGTGATCGCGGCCGAGGTCCTTCGCGTCCTTGATCTTCCGGTCCAGCTTGGCGCGCTGGTCGTAGAGCTTGTCGAGATCGAACTTCTCCGGCGTCCAGTTGTTGACCTTCGTTCCCGACAGACTCAGGACCACGTCCTTCGCCGACTGGTTGCGCGAGCCGACTTTCGACGTCGTCGCCTGCGTGACCGTGTTGGTCGCCGGCAGCACGCGGAACCAGTAGTCCGCACGCTTGGTCCACAGCCCAGCGTCGGCCGCCTCCTTGTCTCCGCCGGCTAGAACCTGACGCGCCTTGGCGGGAAGGGCCTTGGTCCACGCAGGGGCCGGCGTCCAACGTGAGACCTGCGGGTTGTCATCGTCCTGGCGGATCGGGCCACGGAAGAAGAACGAATAGTTGAGCCGATCCTCCGCCAGGACCTTGACGATCGGGTTGAGCGACTGAAGGAGCAGGTCGGTCTGTTCCTTCGGATCTGCCGCGTAGATGATCCGGTTGATGTCCGTGATCGGGAGCTGGGGGAACAGCAGCTTGACCTGCTTGTCACCGACCTTCACCGGGATCGGAAGACCTCGCCGGTAGTAGTCGGGCAGCTTCTCCTGCCAGTCCTCGTCGAGACCAGCTTGCTTGCGGCCCTCCTCGATCACCATCCCGTAGTTGGCAAACTTGCCTGGCCGGCGCGCGAGGCTGCGGGCCTGGTTGACCGTGTTTCGCGACAGGAACGTGTAGAACGGGAACACGCGGCGCAGGACCGCCTTCTCGGTGTCGCTGAGGTCCCCGTAGTCGATGTGATGCTTGGCGACCCAGTCCGCAGCCTCGTCAGGCGTCAGGCCACGGCGGCGCGCCGACAGGTAGGTCGCGATGCGAGGTCCGTCCTCGAGCGGCTGGCCGGCGGCACGAACGCCTTCGACGAACGAACGCCTGGATCCGCGGGCCGACTCCTCGGCCTCGTCGCCTCCCTTCCGCAGGGTCTTCGCGCGCTCGTCGAACTCGCCGCGGAGATGGCCGGTACCGATGATCCCCTGCTCGCGCAGCTCGGCGAGGAACTCGTCCCGTGTCTTGGTGACGCCGTGGGCCAGTTTCACGTCACCGCCGCGCACGGAGGCGTCACCCATCGCGCTCTTGCGGGCGCGCTTGTTCGCGCCGTAGTGGACTCGGTGCGCAAGGCCGAACGCCTCGGCCACGTCCTGCGGCCGAGTGTCGGCCTGGTAGGAGAACCATAGGTCACCGGCCAGGTTGCGGAGCTGGTAGGCCGGCATGTTGAACGTGGTCAAGGCGGTCTTCGCAGCCTGCGTGAGCTTGTCGAGACCCTTGATGCGGCCGACCGCGTGGATCGGCCCACGCACCACAGCGTCACCGATCGCCCGCGGCATGACGACGAGCTCGTCGCCGTCCTTCAGCGTGGCCTTGACCTTGCCGCCGCGCATCTCGGTCGCCTTCAGGTTGCCATGGCGATCCTTGACGAACACGGCGTCGGCGGGCCGCAGATCCTCCATGGACCGGTAGGGCCGTGCGATCGTGCCGACCTCGCGCGCGAGGTCGTTGTGGGCCTTGAGGTACTCGTGCTTGCCGCCGCGGGTGGAAGCGATCTTGCCGAGGTTGCGCGTGAACATCGGCTTGTCGGTCGGCAGATCGGCCTCAATATCGGAGATCGCGCCTTCGTGCTCGCGACCCTTGGCGTAGGGGTTGCGGCCAGTCCCGCGGCGGTTGGACTTGGCCTCCCTGTCGAGCTCCTTACGGAACGCCTTCGTCGGAATGTGGGTCAGGTAATCCGAGCGCAGCTCGGCGAGCTGCCCACGCTTGACCTCCTCGCGGCCCATCCGCTTCATGTCGCTCTTGAGCTGCGAGGCGACCTTGTGAAGCTCGGGATGTTCGCGGGCGAGCGCAGCCATGCTGTGGGTCTGGGGACCGGACGGATCCGTGCGCGCACCGCGGGAGACCTGGGCGCGCTCGATTGCGTCGGTCGCCTTGGTCCGGGCCTCCTTGACGGCGATCCCACTGGCCTTCGCAGCCTTGCGGAGGTCCTTGTTGATGCCCAGCCCGTACCGGTGCCACTTGTCGCGTCCCGCGCCGGCCCTCGAGCGCGCGCGTCGCTGGGCGGCGCGGTAGTGCTCCCAGTCGCGTTCGCTAACGCCGGCCGGCCGGAACCCAGGCGACAACTTGCCGATCGTCTGACCCACCTTGGACTGCCGCACCTTCGTCGCTGCCTTGGACACGCCCGTCACACGCGAGAGCGCAGCCGTAGCCTCGCCGGACGTCTTGATGGTCTTGCCGCCCGGTAGTCGGACGCCGGCCTGGACGCCCTTGTTCTTCGACGCGGTCTTCGCGCGCTCGTGCAGCTTGTCGGCCTGCACCTCGAGCTTCTTGGCCTTCTCGATGAGCTTCGACGACTCCTCTGCGTTCTTCGCAGCCTTGGCCGCAGCACGGACCTCCTTGGCGGCTGAGGCGGCGCGCTCCGCGCCCTTTGACAGAGTCTTGGCCGGAGCGGAGGCACCGAACGTCGCGAGGTTCAGCGGGTCGACCGCAACGTCGATCCCGAGGCCGATGACGGCGCGCGCGGTGGGGGAGACCCCCTTGCCCACCAAGTCCGAGCCTGAGAGCTTGTTGGTCTTGAAGTTCTCGACTGCGCCCTTGGCCGGGTTCTTACCACGCTTGACAGCATCGGCCGCGCCGATCACGGCACTCGTCGGACGCTGGAGCTCCTTGAGCAACTTGTCGGCCGACTTGATCGGGTTCCGCACCAACGACACCGGATTGGCCGCGATGCCGGCCACCTTGACCGTGTCGGTCAGCTTGTACTTCTCCTTCGGCTTGCCGGCCTTCAGCTCGCCATCGCGCTCGCGCTGCCTCTGCTCGGCCTCCTTCGCGACCTTGATCTTGTAGTCGCGGGGGACCTTCTTCAGATCGACGTCCGCCTCCCGAAGAATCCTCGCGCCAGTGGTCGCACGGTCATCGGCGGTCTTCGACTTCACCGACCGCTCGAGCAGCTTGAGCTGACGCCGCGTCTCGCGGTCGGCCAGCTTGCGGAAGCCGCCGCGCTCATCGAGCTCGTTCAGCGCCTTCGCGCCGTACTTGCGCTGGTACTCGCGGCGAGCGGAGCGAACGGAGTTGCCCTGCTCACGTACGATCGTGTCACGCTGCTTCTTGGTGTAGCTCGGCAGCTTGGGGTAGCGCTTGGCCTTGATCGTCGGGCTTCCACCGCGGTTGACAACAGCCTGCTCGGCGCGGCGCACGGCGTCGCCAACCTTGCGCCGCTCTTCGTGCAGCGCGCCGCCACGACGAATCCCAGTCGGGATCTTCTTGTCACGGGCGGCTCGAAGCTCGCCGTACTTCTTGCCGCTCTTGACCGGGCCTACGCCTTTGGGCGGGGCAGCCTTCCTGGCTGCCTTCGGCGCACCCTTCCTTGTGCGCGGGCCGCCGATTCCGCCGCCTCCCTTGAACGGCATCAGTACCGGATCTTGCCGGGATCGAGGATGCCGAGCCGCTTCGCCGCCGCGACGTTGGGCGCAGAGAGCTTCCCGAAGACCGCGAGGTCCATGGCGATATTGAGGTACGGGCCACTGACGCCCGCGTCCTTCAACGACTTGCGAGCCTTTGCGATGACCTCCTGCGACGCGCCCTTCCGCGCGCCAGCCGCGCGCGCGTCACTCGCCATTGACGTCACCTTCCCATAGAGGTCCTGCGAGGTCTTCTTCGCTGAATCAGTCTGTCCAGCCTTGGAAGCGGCGCGTCGGTTCTTCGCCGCGATGTCTTCCTTCGACGCGCGGTCCAGCGCCTTCTGGCGATTCTGCTCATTGCGCAGCCACTTCTGGAGACGACGGTCCGCTGCCGCTCGTCCGTTCTGGGCCTCGATCTCGTCGTAGCCCAGCATGATCTTGGCCTGTTCGGTCGCAGCCTTGTTCTTCGCGGTCCACTGATCGAACTTGAACTTCTTGACTTCGAGGTTGTAGTTCCGTTGGTCCTTGATCGCATCCTGCCGGAGCTTCTCGGACTCGATGCCGAGCTTCTGGGCGGCCGCGCTGTACTCCCGGTTGCTCATCGCGTTCTCGCGATCGATGCCCTGGAGTCGTCCCTTCTCCTGGACGAACGCAGCTCCCTTCTCCTTGGACGCCTTCGATCGCTCATCACGGACTTCGCCGAGCGACTTCCACTGGTCGCTGCTGCGCTGCGCTTCCATAAGCGCAGCCATCGCGAGTGCCGATCCGCGAGCGTCGGCGGCAAGCTGATCGTTCGCAGCGATGATGTCCGAGGACTGCCGGCGAGCCGACGCGATCAGGTCGTCCGACATCTGGGCACCTGGCCTGATCTGCGCGAGCGCCGTCGAGCTGTTGGGGTCCGAGACGTTCCCGGCCGTCGATGCGGCGTTCGCGTATGCCTGCGCCTCGGCCGTGTCCCACCCTGCCCGGCTAGCCTGCTGGACCTGCTGCTGGCGGGCGACGAGTGCGTTGTCCGCCGCCTTCGACTGCTCCTCGATCTTGGTGTACTGGTTGTTCAGCCACTCCTGATAGGCCGCGTTGTCGTTCTTGCGCTTTTCGGCCAGCGCGTTGATCTGCCGCTCCTGGGAGTCCAGGCTCGAGAAGACTGGAGCGTAGATCGAGTTCACGTTCCGCTGCGCCTCAGCCTGAATGGACGCGGGCAAGCGCTCCTTGAGCGAGTCGGGCACGCCGGAGAGATAGCCCCCGATCGTGAACCCGCGCTTGTGCGCGGTGTTGACCAGCTTCCGCCAGGTCTTGGGGTTCATCGACGCCTTAGTCTGGGCCAGCTCCGCGCCGAGACGAAGGACGTCGGCGAGCTTCGGCTGCTTTGACTTGGCCATTACGGAACGCTCGGACGCGACGATCGATACAGCGCTTGGAGGTAGTTGTATTCCTCCGGGCTCAGGCCGCCGTGGGTCTTGCGGAACGCCGTGAGCCAGCCATTCTCAGGAGCGGCCGGGGCGGCTGGAGCGGGTGAAGGCGACGGACCCGGTGCGGGAGGGGGCGCGAGCTGCGATGCGGCCTGGGCCGCATTCTGAGCCATCATCGACGCTCGAGACCGAGCGAGATCGCTGGCGTAGTTGCGGATGTTCTGCTTCTGATTCTCCGCGGACAGCTCCGCGTTCGTGAGTTGGTCCTGGAGGAACTGCTGGCGCATCGCGTTCTGGGCCTGGAGGTCGTACAGCCCCGCGTCCTTGACGGAGCTCTGCGAGAGCCCGCGCGCGGCGTAGGCGTCCTTGGCTTGGCTCGTTGTGTCCTTGAACTCCTTGTCGTTCTGCGTGCGCTGGTAGTTGGTCTTGGCCCGCAGGTCCTCGAGCGCGCGATCGATCTCCGCGAGGCTGGTCGAGTTCTGGAAGTTCGCCTGGGTGAAGCTGATCTGCTGCTCGGGCGTAAGGAACGGCTCGATAGACGGCGGCTGCGGCGCGGAAGACTCAGGCGCTGGCGATGCGGCAGCGGGCGTTTGGGCCTGAGATGCCCTATACAGCGCCTGCAGGTAGTTGTACTCGTCGGGCGTGAGCCCGCCGTGCGTCGCTTGGAATGCTTCGAGCCAACCGTTGCCGGAAGACTTGGAGGCCGACGTGTTTCCGCTCCAGTACTTGGCCATCTTCAGAAGATCAGTGGGGAAAGTCCTTTCGTTCGCTGAACAACCAACTTACCTGTCAGGGGCTCTGCTGTCGCTGCCTGGCTTCCTGGTACTCGATGACGGTGTCATAGATCCGAATGGGCAGGTTCTGGCTCGTCGTCAGGTCGCGGTCGTAGCTGAGGTAGACGGTGTCGGCCTCCCCAAAGCAGTCATGGACCGGCTGCTTGCGGGTGTTCCCGTCGTTGGGCACAGCGATGGTCGTGTACAGAAGATCACTGCCAGTGGTCTGCGCCCCAACGCGCATCCTGATGGGGCAGACCCCGAGCTCCCAGTCAAACGTAGGGATGACACGGTGGAGCTGCGCCATCTCGCCTGGACCCCCGACCCGAACTGGAGCGTAGTTCGCACTGAAGCGGATCTTGATTGGCAAGCCCGAAGTCGCATCTTGGTCTGAGCCCCCGCCGATAGGATCGGGAACAGTCGGCGATCCAGCGGCAATGCCGTTAGAGCCGATGAAGATCGGTTCGGACGTCTCGGTGCCCCAGATAGCGATCTTTGGATTGACCGAGGTGCCGTCGAACAGGTTGTACTGGATGGTCGTCCAAGAGTTCGACGGGATGTGGTAGAGCGCGGAGAACCCGACAAAGTTTGGAGAGACCATGTCGGGGACCGACACAAAGAGGTAGTCGCCGGGGAGGACCTCCGTCACTGACGCCCGAAGGTCGGCGTCGGACCTGACGATGTAGGAATTCACCGCCTGGGACACCACCTGGGTATCGGATCCATCAAACCAGACGAGACCATCGTCTGACATGTAGTAGCAGCCGCCCTTGTACTCAGAGATCGAGCCAGTCGAGGCGCAGCCCCTTGCTCCCTGGATGCGGCGCACAGAGAAGTTGGACGGCGTCTGTCCATAGAGCGTATACACCGACTTGCGCCGAAGAAGCGTCAACGCACCATTGACTCGAGCAAACCCGATGCCTGGATCGAAGTCGCTCCCTTCGAGCTTGATCTCGTTGACAAGGCCCGACGCATCGTCCGACCATCCAGCGACAGTGGTAGGGACCGGACCGCCTGCCAGCGGATCCGTCCACCAGATGCTTCGTGGTGACGTAGTCGACGTCGTCCCGGGCTTCGTGCCGCCCATCACGAACATCCGGTCGAGATGCACCGTTACGGCCGTGGCGTTGTACGGCGTATTGGACAGCGGGTTGAGCAAGCCTCCTTGAGATCCGGTCACCCATTGGTACATCGGGGTGGGGACACCGCCGCTAATCGGGCCGTATACATCGTTTCCGTAGGCGATAGAGGAGACCCCGATCGCGAAGGATGCCATCTCGGTTGGGGTTGCGCCGTTGGTGGACCAGTAGTAGGTCTTACCGCCCTTGGAGAACAGTACGGCCGAAGTGTTTCGCCACGCGCCCCAGATTGAATCAGTCCCACCGGGGACGGCCGCTGAGGTCAGCGACCCCCTCAGCTCGATCATGCCTGGACGACCGACAAGGAAGTTCTGAAGTCCAAGGCACTGGGCACGCGGCACGTAGTCAGGAGCGGCGTACGTGTTCATCCCCAGATACGGAGATGGGATCTTGATCTGCCGGAGGGCAGCCACTAGCGCGCTGCCTCATCCCAGAACGGAGACTGGGCGATCTTCCGGCGGCCGGATCGCTGCTCCATCCCGAGGGAACGGATCATCGTCGCCATCTGCCGCTCGTACAGCGCGACGGCGTTCTGAGCGGCCGACCAATCTCGCTGTCGATATGCGAGTTCAGCAGTCGCGGCCCACACGATTATGTCGATGAACCGATGGGGCACCACGAGGACCGCAGCGTCGTTAGCCGGGTCGGCCGGGTCCTTCACGTAGTCGACGCTCAGCGTGTACGCCTTGTCAGGCACCGGCCACAGCCGCAGCGAGGCAAGGCCGTGCAGCGTCCAGAACAACGGCAGGTCCGGCGTCGAGTCCTCCGCGTTGAGCCGGCGCTCCTGCTGCGCATCAACGAAGTCGAGGTGCTGGTCGCCGGATCCGTCATCCAGCACGACGGCATCGACTGATCCAAGGTCAGTAACCGAGGTGAGGCTAACCTCGCGCTGGCCGAAGGCAGTGCTCAGTGTCGCGGTTTCAAGCAGGAACGGCCAGCGACGCTCCGACAGAACGCGGCGGTAGCCAGCGCGGAGTGCGCCCTCGGCCGTGGTGTCAACGACGTAGCCCTTCGCGGCGAAGGCGGTCTTGAGGTCGCCGAAGGTGCTCACGCCGCCTTGCGGACCTTCGGGTAGCTCACCGGGCGATCGATGAAGCCGTCCTTCTCGAGCTGCGTCCACATGGGGCGTCCGATCTGCTCGTAGAGCTTCTCCATGTAGTTCTCGTGCTGCTCGCGCGCGTTCTTTTGCTCGATGTCCTCAGCGATCTGGAAGCGCTTCTCGAACGGCACGTGCCGGAGGTACTGGACCTTCTCAACGACGCGGGCGTCGAGCTCCTTGGTCTTGAAAACCAGCCGCGCAACGCCGTCATCGCAGTACTCCATGATCGCGTACGACTTCTTGCCGTCGCGGACGAGCTCCTCGATGAAGAGGCGAGGGGAGACCTCGGCGATTCGGTCACAGATCATGTAGACGTCCGCCGTCACCTGCGACGCTCGAACACTCGGATCGAGGTGCAGGTTCGACGGAACAACGCCGCCTGGAAGGATCAGTGTGCTCGCCATCGATGCTCCTTGCTGAACAGTGCCCCCCGACCATCTCAGGTCAGGGGGCACCCGGGGGTTACTTGACGTCGTCGGTGACGCCGGTCAGCTTGCCGTGCGCGTTACGGCGCGTGGTGCCAAGCTGGCTGTACTTGTAGAGCACAGCCGTGTAGCGGTCGCGACGCGAGTCCCACTTCAGGACCTTGCCGTCCTCGTCCATCCAGTCCCAGTCGCTGAGCTGCGCCCAGAACATGTCCTTGAGGGACAGACCGGTGACCTGGCCGATCGGGGACTGGTCATCCACGAACCACGGGTTCTCGTCGAACATCAGGGCCGTGAACCCGCCGTGCAGCTTCACCGAGTCGGCGTTGGTGAACTGCTTGAGCGAGATCAGGGTGTCGGCGTACCGGCGACGGATCCCGCGGTCCGAGATCAGCGCCCAGTCGACGCCGCTGTCGAGGTCGACGCCGGACTCGAACCCGATGCCGTCCTTCATGTCGCGAAGGGCCGAGTCGGAGATCGCGCCGTTGATCGCCTTGACGTACGACTTCCAGAATGGGTACGTCGCCGGGTTGACCCCGTGCAGCGTGTTGCTGTCGCCGACGATGTTGGCGATGCCCTGGATCTCGCGGTTCTGCGAGTTGTTGGGCGTGGCGGTCGTCGAGTCCGAGGACGCTCGCACGAGGAAGTGCGTGCCGGCGGTCACCGCCGGGGCGTTCGGCGTGACCGTGATCGTCCGGTTGGCTCGGTCGATCGCGGTGACCGTCAGCGGGTTTCCGACGACCGCCGTGGTCGCGTCGACCACGTTCAGGATCTCCCCGCCGCGGAAGTTGATCGTGGACGAGACCGCGATCGTCGCCGATGCCGAGGCGTTGGTCGTTCGGACGTCGGCGAACTTGCCCGAGCCGTCTCCCCACGCCGCGCGGTTGTGGTCGAGCTTGGAGGTGAGGACCGTGTCCTCCATCTCCTGCTTGAACGCGGTCTTGAACGCACCCTCGTTCGTCTCACTGGCCTTCATGAGCTGGCCAGTGATGTTGAAGAGCCCGTACGCATAGCGCATCGGCTCAGTGAGGTAGGTGTACGAACTCGCGCCCGGGGCCGGAAGGATCTCGTTCTCCGACCGGAAGCCGACCGCCTGGTTACGGCTCGCCTTCAGGGGGATACGGAACTCGTTACCGACGAAGTCGATGTTCTCGGCCGAGGGCAGAATGCCCTTGAACTGCTCAGGGTTGGCGTTCTCGTCGCCGAACAGCAGGACCTTGCCCTGCCACAGCCCGTCGCGGATGGGACCAATGAACTTGGTCTTCATCGCGGCGGAAAAGCTTGCGGTATCAGCCATCTGGCTGCGACCTCCACGATATTAGGTTTTCGACTTACCTCCCTTCCTGGCCTTGGCCTCGTGGGGCTGTACCGCGATCGGGCTTACTGCCGTAGGTCTTGGCGGATACACCGCTGTTCCGCTGGCAGCGGATTACAGACGCCACGATAGGGGATCGTGGCGTCTGTGTCGCGAATCAGACCGTTCCCACCGGAGTGACGTCTCGCGCTCGGCGAAGGTCATCCATGGTTGCGTCGAGCGCTGCGTCGAGCGAGTCGTACTTCTGCTGGACCGGCGGCGCGACCGGGGAGCTGCCTTCTGACCCGAGAGCCGCCGGAGGCGGATCCTGCGCCGCGGAGGGCGTGCCGTACCGCTCCTCAACCCCCTGTCGCCATCTCTGATAGACAGCGACCGCCTTGTCCATGTTGCCCTGCGCGCTGACCACGAACGGGTGGAACTCGTCCTCGACGAGGTCTGGGATCTGCTGCTTCACCCGCGCGAGCTCTGCCTCGTACGCCTCTGCGGCGAGACGCTCGTTGCGCTCGGCGATGAGCTCCTGCACCTCCCGCGGAAGCTCGGGAGCGGGCTGTGCCTCAGGCGTTCCAGGCTCGGTCTCGCCCTCGTCGAGCAGCTTCGCGATGGCCTCCGCGACGTCGTCTCCGTAGAGCTGGCCCGTGATCGCGCGAAGCGTCGTCTCAGGATCGCTCCGGAGGTCGTCGTACAGTTCGCGCGCGGGCGCGTACTCGCTGCGCTCCTGCTCGATCTGCGTCACGCGCGGCTGGACGCGCTCCCGAAGGAAGCGGTCCGCCTGAGCACGGACCTGTGGGTCATCGAAGTACGACTCGAGATCCGACGCCCACGGGCCCGGCTGGGGCTCAGGGACGACCTCAGGAACGGGGTCAGGCGTCGACTGGACCTCCGGCGCGCCGCCAGACCCAGTGCCATCGTCCTCGTCAAAGAGAAACTGCCCAAACTTGAACTTCACTGCTTACCTCCCTTGGAGACAGGGGTCACGGCCTTCCAAACGAGGCCAGTCAGGACCGCCGACGCTCCGACGAATCCGGTGATCGCGGCGATCTGTGCGTCCGTAAGGTCGACGCCAAACGCCACGAGAAGGGCGATGAGAGCCGTGACCTCAGCGAGGAACGCGGAGATCACCGGCTGGTTCTTGACTAGGTTGCTCATGCGGGTGCCGGACCTCCTGCCGGCGCAGGTTGCGGCGCACCCATCGCGCTGATCTGGGCGAGCTTGGTCTGCTTCACGAGCTCCTTCAGCATGAGGGACTCGTGCGTCGTGACGTGGAACTCGAACTTCTGCTTGTCGTCGTTGGAGAGCTTCAGGAAGTCCTGGGTCTTGCGGTACTCGTTGTGCTCACGGATGTGGATGACATGGTCGTCCCACGAGTTCGGCACGATCGGTGTGCCCTTCGCCATCTCGAGGTTCTCGTTACGTGCGAGCCGCTGGTCTCGAGCCTTCGGAGCGGCGAAGCTCGGGAACGGCATGTCCATGAGCTCCGCCATGAGGGCCGGATCCGTGATGATGCGGTTCTGCCACATCGTCATGAGCTGCTCAGTGCGCGCAGCACGCGACCGCGCGAGGCCCGTGTCCATCGTCGCGATGACGCGCATACCCTCCTTGATCATGCTCTTCTTGAAGTGCTTGACCTCGGGCAGCCCCTCGCGCGAGTAGACCTGCACCATCTTGCCGTCCTCCTCGAACTGCTGGGCGAGGCGAAGCACTTGGTAGAAGCCCTCAGCGATCGTCAGCTTGATCGTGTCGGTCATCGTCGCGGTGCGCTCGTCGTCGGACTCCTGAAGGAGCTCGATCGCCTTCGCCGCCTCGACGCGACCAGGGACCTGTGCCTGGCTGACCTCGTGCAGACCGACGATGTTCATCATCTGCTGTTCGATCATCTGCCCGTGATCCGAGAAGGGAGCGGCAGCCGGCTGGATGATCTCCGGCTTCAGCAGGCCATTACCCGACTGCCCGCGAAGGACCTGACCGGGTGAATTGTCCGGCATCTCCTCGAGTTCGAGCTCAGCAGGAACGAACCATTTCGGTGCCGAGAAGTTCTTGCGGATCTGGATCATTTGCGCGTGGAACTGATTGAGCTCCATCTGCGCCGGTCGCAGGTACGTCACCGGGGACATGAAGAACTGGGAGTCAGGCCGCTCGAGCGCGCCGATCTGCGTGAACGGCAGCCGCTTGTGGTCGTACGGGAAGAAGCGCTCGGGCACGAGCGTGTCCGTCCCAGACCACACCACGTACCGGCCACGAGGGTGTCGGCGGCTTGGCTTCTCCCACAGCTCGTTGACCGTCACGCCGCTGAGGACCGGAGCGGACCCCATGCCACGGAGGAGCTCGGTCCGCATGGCGTCGGCCTTCTCGGTCTTGTTGGGGGATACCTCCTTGCCGAACATCTCGTAGACCTGTTCCACGTCCATGAACTGCGAGTGGATGATGTAGCGGCACTTGTCGAAGGTCTTGGCATACGGATCTGTGTAGACCTCGAAGAACGAGCACGGGATGATCTCCACGCGCTTGATCCTCGGATTCCAGACCCACTTGAGGTAGCCGGCTGCCGTCAGCAGCGCCCAAAGTGTCGCGCGGCTGAGCTGCCGGTCGAACGCGGTCACCGTCGGGTCGGCCACCCAATCGCAGTACGCCTTTGCCACGTCGGCGTCCGAGAGGTCCAGCATGTCGTCCGTCGCCGGTAGCACGCCCGGCTGCGGCCGGTTCTTCAGCACCATCGAGCGCTGCTGCTGGATGTAGTGCTGAATCTTGTTGACGATCGGGCGCGGGACGTCCTTGTCCTTCTTGTCACGCGGGATGCGGCGGATCGAGTTGGAGTCCGCGTTCCACTGGACGTACTGCTCGTTCAGGAAGAACGCAAGGTTCAGCCAGCTCTCGCGGTCGTACGACCGTCGCGCCTCCTGCGAGGCGTCCAGGAGCTTCTGGAATTCGGCGTTCGGATTACGCCGAATCGCCATCCTTTCCTCCGGGCTGGCCGGCGTACTTGATCTCCAGCGGGTCAGCCGCAGCCGTCACGACCGCCTCGGCGCATCCGAGGCACAGCACGAGATGCGGGCTCAGGTTGTTGGCCATCTCCTGGTGACCGAAGACCGCGAACGGTCCCCCACAGTCCTCGTGCTTGCGCTCGGAGCACGCGCAGCCCCCACCACCGACGACGTCGTTGGGGTTGACCTCCGAGATGATGAAGCGCTCTGCTCCCATGGTTACCTCCTAGACCCGCACGCTACCGAGGTCGTGACTCTGTGTCGCGCCACGGACTGCTAGTGACTTGCGGATGGATCGATGTACGTCCTGCGTCCACTCGTCGAGCTCCGTCCCGTTCGCCGCGACTGGAGGGGGCGGGATGTACCGGCTTGCGATGTACTGCGCGCAGTCGACGAGGTGGACGTTCTTCTTCAGCGGCTTCTCCGGTGCGTCGGTGCCCTTGGAGCGCTGTTGCGGCGTGAGGTCCGCCCACTGGTAGTTCTTGATCTGCTCGTACGCCTGCGGGCAGTCCGTCGTCACGACGAATCGCCCAGCGGTGATGAGACCACCGAGCGCAGGGATGCGGTCGTCGTTCTTCGACGCGCCGAGCAGGAAGTTGTAGCCGAGCCGGCGGTACTGGTCGCTCAGCTTCATGTTGGACCCTCGGTCGCGCACATTGATCGCGTTGGGGTCTGCGTAGCGCTGTCGCACCTTCATGCGGTACTTGGCTTCGGTCTGCCGCCAGACTGCTGCGTGTTTCTGGGCCGAGAGCGACTGCTCCTGGTACTCGGCGATCCCGACGAGCCGGTGCCGCTCCTTGTCGTAGTACGTCCACAGCGCAGCGGTAGGGTCACGCGTGCCAGGGTCCATGCCCATGAGGAACAGCCCGTTGGGGTCCATGCGGTCCAGCGGCGGGATGACGTGGGTATCCCACGCCCAGTCCTCGTAGATCTGGCCCGCGAAGTCGTCGAACTCGCAAAGCACGTACCGCCGAACCCACGGCTCAGGCATGTCGAGCAGCGACGTGATGTTGTCCATCGCGAGATGGGGGTTGTCCAGCGACGTCGACTTGAACCACGCGGTGTCAGGCTGGGCGTCCTTGTCACTCACGAAGCGCTTCCAGCACCAGTTGTGTCCGGCCGGGTTCATCGCCGCGATGATCCCGCGACGCGCGATCTCCGTGGCCCCTTGCTTCTTTGCCTTGGGGGTCGGGATGCGCTGACGGACTCGCGTCATGAGGCCGATATACGTCTCCTCGTCGATCTCATCGAGCTCGTCGTAGACGATCAGCGAGACACTCAAGCTCTTGAGCTTCATCCAGTCGTCGAGACCCCGGAACATGTACTTGCTCCCGTTCGGGAACACGATCGACTGGTAGTGGCCGCCTGCTCGGCTGACGTCGCACTGGTTCCAGAGGTCCGTAGGGATGAGGCTCACGAAGATCGCCTCGGTCGTATCCCGCAGGGACGGCACGGTCTTACGGCAGATCAGGATCTCCGAGCCCGGCTGGTCGAGCCCCCACGCGATGGCCTCAGCGCAGATCGCGTAGGTCTTGCCCGAGCCATAGCCGCCGACGACCACACGCTCGCGCGTTCGCGAGGTATGGAACGGCTTGTGGACCTCGAGAGGCTTGTAGTCGAACTTGACGATCACGCCGTCAGCAGAACCACCGAATCACGCGAGCAAGAAGGGCGCAGGCACGGCAGTTCTGCGAGCAGAAGCGTCGGTGCGTCCGTGTTCCGCAGACCCGGCAGCTAGGCATCACCAAAGCACCCCAACGAGAATCACGACCCAGATCGCAACGATCGAGGCCACGCGAATCCTGAACAGAGCGCGATTCGCACGACGGTACCGCTCGGCCTGATCCTTCAAGCGCCTGCAGTCCTCAAGAAGGGCGGCAGCGTATCCCCGTGCACGGGCATCCTCAATGAGCCACTCGAGACTTCCGTGCTCAGCCATCACCGAACTTCTCCCGCACGAGGGCCTGGAGTCGCTCGTGACAGTCCTGGCATCGATCGGAGTTCCCGACGAACTGTGTTTCGTCCTTCTCCTGCTTGCACTCGACGCACTCCTTGATCTCGACGGCAGTGGATTCCAGGGTTTCGTCACCCGTCGACGATTCGTCCCCCGGCCTCGGCATCTCGAAGAACACCTGCATCGGAGCGGTCTGGGCCTGCTGCGGCGCGGGCGCGACGCTCGGGTTGCCCAGCGTGTACTTTGCCAGCAGGGTGTACGCGCGCTGTCGGACCGTGTCGTCGGGGTGCGTGAGGTCGACCTCGATCGCCGCGATCATCTTCGGAGTCAGCCGCACGAGCTTCTGGATGCCGGCCAGCACGTCATCCGTGAGGGCCTCTCGGACGATCGGCGTGACCTCCTCGCGCACGACGTCCCGCACGATGTCCGTGCTCGCCTTGACGGTCTCGGCGATCTGGGCCTGCTCAGGCGTGTAGGCGCTGGCGATGTGGGCTTGCGCGAGGTTCTCCTTGCGCTGCTTCTTCAGCCGACGCGAACGCGCAACCCGACAGTTCGGACTGCACGTCTTCACGTCGGCGCGGCGTCCCGCGAGGGACTTGCCGCACTCCGAGCAACGGCGGCTCACGGGTGGCGCTGAATGCTCCCGCCCGTGACGGTCACGCCCAGGCGCGCGCCGATGTCAGCGCGGGCAATGGCCTCCTGGCCCAGCACGAACGGCTCACCCGCGGACTTGAGCTCCGAGATCGGGTGTACGACGTTCGGCGACGTCAGGTAGGCCGCGGCCGGTGTGGTCACGATCTTCGTCATACACGCGAGTATGAGGGATGGCCTAGGTCTTGTCGCGGATTCGTGGGTACGTGCCGGCGGCGACGGCTGCGAGGCGCGCTCGAGCGTCGACCGTCTTGCGCTTCGCCTGGCTTATCCGCAGCCGGCGCAGAACGTCGGGCTGCTTCTCTGGGTCCTTCGCGCACTCGACGCACACGGTCGTGCCCGGCAAGCAGGCGCGAGTCTGCCCGCACATCCCGCAGACTGCGGCGTCGGTCTTCGCGTAGCCCTGTGCGCATGTGCCGCAGTGGTCATAGTCGCGCGCGTGGAGTGGGCGGAACTGCTGGCCGCACGCGCGGCAGCGGCGGACCCGACGGAACTTCTTCGCGGCGTACGTCATGTTCCGGATCACGCGGCAAGCGGCGCAGACGGTCGCGGTGCGGCGTCGGGCCTCGTAGAGGTCGCCGCAGTCCGCGCAGACGACTTCGTAGTGGGCCACGCTCTAGAGCGGGAGCAGGGTACGGACGATCGTCCAGCTGGACAGCCTGGTGCCGCTTGGGAGGAACGTGAAGCTGAAGGGAAGCGTGGGTGAGTGAGCCATGTCGAGTTCCTTTCTGTTCGGCAGCCGGTCTCCAGCCAGAGCGACCGCTAGGGAGCGAAGCTGGAGGGCCGGCGTTGCCGTCCGCTCGCTAGCGCAGCGACGCCAGCGTATCGCTAAAAATCAGGCTTGTCGCTGTTTGGGCCATCGGGCGGTTTTCGGAGTCCAGTCCGCCCCGGACGAAATGGATCGAAAACCACCTCGTATGTCGTAGGGCCACGGGACTCCTAGAGATCCGTGCGCGCGCGAGGGGGCGCACCCCCGTCACTGGTCGAGCTCGTGGCACTGGTTGCGCGTGCAACGACTGCGCCCCGGGCAGGGGCACCGAACCACATGCACGCATCGTCCCCCTCTGCTCCTACTCCCCACCATCCGCCCCATGGTGGAGGGAGGATCCCTGTCGGCATCGGGCATCGTGGCCCGGACACACGAACTCAGATAGTTCGAGTGCCTCCGGACTGCTCGCATAGCGAGCAGTATGTGCGTGATGCGAGCACTAACCGGAGGCAACCATCCGGTTGCGCGTTGCTCGCATAGCGAGCAGTCGAATCCGTGACACAGCAGCACCGCGACGGCCGGCACGATCGCCTTGCCCCTCGCACGTGCGCGCGTCGGTTCGGCCGAATGCCCTTGACGCTGCCCGACGCGAACGTTAGGTTTCCGTGTCACCTACCAAGCGAGGCCCGGACCGCGCCAACGATCCGGGCCTCATGGACACAGGAGACCTAACCTCCCATGCCCACGGCCACTGTACCGGCCAAGCTCGCGCCCTACGCAACGCGCGAGATCCTCGACGAGGCCCGTGCTTGGCTCGCTGATTGCGCGTGGCGCGACCTCGAGCCCGAGGACGTCTACGGACTGACGGACGTCAGCATCCTCCTCGGCGTCGACCACCACTACGTCGGCGGCATCGCGCAGTTCGCGACGGACGCGGACCTGACGTGGAGCATGTAGCCATGGCTGACCGAACGGCCGAAGCACTGGCGCACCACGTCCGGCTGATCCTGGACAACGACGAAGCACTGTACGAGTGGCGTCGTCATCTGGCGCGCCACGCCGATGGCCCCGGCGACCTCAGCGACGCGCTGCGCGACATGGTCGAAGAGCTGTGTGGGCTCGGGGACATGGACTGCTGCATGGTGTCCGAGCTGCTGACCACGGCCATCGCGCACGTCGACTGGTACGCGATGGCGCAGAGCTACTTGGCAGAGGAGGACTGAGCGATGCCGTACATCGTCACCTCGACGAAGCCGGAGATGGCGGACACGCTCGTGCCGGGACAGCCCTGGCCGCGCAGCGTCTCCCGCCGCGCCGTCGCCACGCTGGATGAGGCGCGCTACGCAGCAGCCGAAGCCGGACGGCAGGCCGTTGACCGGCAATGGGTGGAAGGTGAGCATCTCCGCGCCACCCTCGCCGCCATGGAGCTGCCCGAGCACGGTGGCACCATCGGACCGCTGCCGGGCGGGACCGTGATCGAGGTCGAGCAGGTCACGGTGTTTGAACTGTGGGAGAGCGCGGGTCGACCGTGCGGCGCTCCGCCGATGGATGACTCCGAGATCATCGACGCCTTCAACGCTGCGCAGGAGGTCTGAGCATGCCGAACGGACCTGCCCTTCAGTGCTGGACGATCGAGCTGCCCGGCGACCGCGCCGTGGACGTGTTCATCCACAACATGCCCGATGACGAGGCGATGCTGGACGAGATCCTGCGCAATGGCGGCGAGAGCGCGTACATCTCCTACGTCGAGACCGTCCCGAAGTTGGCGCGATGAGCGATTCAATCCTCTTGCTGGACCCGAGTGCTCGCGCCGGCCGCACGAAGCATCGTCTCAACGTGACCGATGCCAAGCGCCTGCGCATGGAGGCGCGGTCCTGGCTGGGCAACTCCCGCGCTGACACACCGGATGTCGTGGCGCTGCTCGCCGCCGCAAAGCGCATCAACGCCCTGCTGTTCGACGCTACCGAGGGCGAAGCGCGCCTCGTGGTCGAACTCGGCGGCGAGCGCTACCCGGCTGGTGCAGTCCTTTCGACGCTGCTCGCGCCCCGCCACGCCTGACCGATGCGCCGCGACGCCTCGACGTTGGGAGCATGCGGGTTCGAGCCCCGCGCGTCGCATGCGGGCCATCCCGGTCCGCACACGGCCCAGTGCCGTGCTATCGCCAGGAGGCACGTCGATGGACGCTGCTCATGTCCTGGCGCTTGTGGTGATCCTGATCCTCGTGGTCAGAAGCCGCTAGGCGCTAGGTGTGCCCCGGGGTGTAGCGACCCCGGGGCACCTGGCGATGGACGCCTCGAGCGAAAGGTACTCCATGGCACAGCCTGACTGCAACCTCCGCGCTCGTTGGATCCCAGATCCTGAGCCGTACGACGCGGGGGACACCATCTACTGCGATCGCCACGTCGGAGGAGCGGAAGGCTTCCGCGACTGCGAGGAGTGCTCAGAGATCGGCAAGGGGGTTTGGGCGTTCGTTGAGGCGCACGGCGTCTATGGCTGCATCGTCGAGAGGCAGTGCGGTACGTGCGGCGCGTGGTCCGAGGTCGACTCCCTCTGGAACATCTGCGGCGATGACGCCTACCGCGCGGAGATCGAGCGCGAACTACTCGCTGAGGCGCGGCAATGATCCTCGTCGGCCTCATGGCGTCCCTCGCAGTGGCGATGCCCGTCGATTCGCAGCCGGCGCTGGGCGCGAGTCTGCCCGTGGCGCGCGCTGCATGGGCGGATTCGCCTTGCCGTGACCGTGAGACGGTCACGTGGGTCGACGGGGACTACCTCGACGATGAGGGCTACGCCGTCGGACTTGCGTGGCGCGACGCCTGCCACATCCAGCTTGCGCGCGGTCTTCAGCGCGACACAGCGGCACTGTGCACCGTGCTCACGCACGAGCTCGGTCATCTGGCCGGCGAGGAGCACCGCGACGACCCGGATTCGGTCATGAACAGTCGGCCGACGATCACTGCGGCGTGCCAAGAGCTTCGTTGACAACCCGCGGAGGAAAGGATGATCCTAACGATGGTTGCTGTTGCAACTACTATCGCCCTCATGGGCCTGATCGCGTGGTCGCTGTGCGTCATGGCGTCACGGGCGGACCGATGAGCGGCTTCTTCCGGCTCTACGACTGGCGCGGCAACTTCCAGCGCACGATCCGTGCTCGGAGTCTGGACGAGGCGATCACGATCGCGTGCCGACGTTATGGGACGGGGTCGACTGCCCGTGGCTGAAGTGCTGCTGGTGATCTGGTTCCTCGTGCTGATCGGCTACGCATATGCCGAAGCGCGTTCTTTCTGAGGATCACAAACGTAAGATGGCTGAAGGTCGCAGACGCGCACAAGAACAACGGCGTCTTGGCGCGATCGAGCGGGTGGACGCTTTCTATGCGTGGCTCAAGGCGGGGTCGCAAACGCGCGATATTCCAGCTGTGCCCAGTCGGGCGGATTTCCGCCTTGCTGGACGAACAGGCAACTAGCTAGGCTGGGCGCGCCCTAACGAAAGGACCCCATGATGACGTGGTATGTGGTGGTGACGCGAGACCGCGCGCATCAACCGATCAAGGATCATCCAACACTCGACGGAGCAGGCAACCAGATCTACCGGGAGCGTGCCTTTGACAGGTGGACGGTCATGGCGTACGACGGCACCAGGCGCGCGGGTGCGCCCATGCGCGAGCTAAACAAGACCGAGAAGTCGCAGCTAGAGAGGCTCTTGTACCCGAGCCTCTTCGAATGAACGAAAGGACCCCAATGAGCAGCACGATCACCTTCGTGGCCGAACAGACCCAGAACCTAGACACGGTTTGCTATCGAGGATCAGCGCCGCTGTCGCAGCTCGCGCAGATCAGTCAGGCCGATGTCTTCGACCAGGTCACCAATCCCGATGGACTCCAGCGCGACCTCAGTCGTAAGCACGCGATCGAGGCGTACGACTACGTGGCGCGAGCGGTCGACGAGAACTACCCGCGCGCCTTCCCTGAGGTCGTGCTGAACGTGCGGGACAAGAGCGTCGTGAAGATCCAGACGCTGAAGCTCCCGGGCACGGACAACGAGGACATCGTGCTGGTTCGCCTGACGTTCGACCTCGACAAGATCGAGAAGGCCCGGAGCGTCAAGGTCAGCCGTGTCGACGGCAACCATCGGCTGTGGTTTGCCGAGGGCGATGGCGAGCGCAAACCGCTGACGCTCAGCGCTCCATACCAGCTCCATGTTGGGCTGACGCGCGAGCAAGAGGCCAGCCTGTTCCTCGACATCAACGCCGAGCAAAAGGGTTTGAACACCTCGCACCTGTCGGTGTTGCGGTCGCGGCTCACGCCGGAGGAGATCGAGTTGCTCGAGCACCCGGCTCGGGCCTATGCGAAGCGCCTGGCCGACGACACCGCGTCGCCGTTCCACGAGCTCGTGTACTTCGGCGGCAGTAAGGCTGGGATCAAGGCTGAGGGTCATAAGCGCCCGATCAGCTTCACGTCGCTTGAAGGCGGCACGCGCCGCATGCTGCGCAAGTCGCAGTACTTGGCCGAGATGGTCTCCGACCCTCAGGCCCAGTACGAGATGGTGCGCCGCTACTGGCGCGCGGTGCAGGCGACCTGGCCGGAGGCATGGGAGCCGACGACGATGGGCGACTGGGTCATCACGCAGAACATCGGCGTGACGTCCCTCTCGCTGCTCGGCGCGACGGTGCTCGATCGAGCGCTCGCGTCGGGCGAGGTCGACGACAACCACATCGAGGCGCTCGTCGGCGCGACGAAGGACGTCTTCGACTGGCACAAGAACACCACGGCATCGAACGGCGGGGTTAGCGGCATGAGCGGCAACCGCGCGGCGCTCGATATTGCTGGCCGGATGGCGGCGAAGCTGCCCAAGCGCAAGAGCTAGTTCGTTCGATCAGGGGAGGGTGCCAATGCGTCCTCCCCGATTGACGACGTCTCGGGTGGCCTGTACTACGGTGCCTGCCCGGATGGCAGACCAGACAGGAGGAAGTGGATGCGTGTCCCGTTCGCAGGGATCAGGAGGTCGTTGCTCCGGTACCGCCTGGACGCCAACGCGATGACGATTCTGCGGTCCATGAAGGAGCAACCTGACGACTTCGATTCCCGCGAGCACCTTTGGATGGAGCGATCCCGACTTCTGCGTCGTATGGATCGCCTCGGATCACCCCGAACGACAGTCGATCGCCTACCAGTGGAGGCCCTGCCGTGGCCGTAGTCCTGACCAATGACTGGAACAAGACCCCGCTTGCCCGCGCGGTACCTGGCGCGTACTACGACAGCGACGAGCACAAGGCGTGGGTCGTTGACGAGTTCACGCATCGCAGCGCGACTGTGGCACTGCGGCTGTTCCCCTCGTTGGCCCATGAGCACCCGGAGCTGGCCCAGCTTCGCGACGAGGGCCTAGTCGACATTCGTCCCGTCGATTACGCCACGCCGTGGGTCAGCGAGGATTCGGACAAGCGGCGTGTCGCCGCGCCTCGGGTTCGTGCCGTGCTGGCGGACATGGGGTGGAAGCTGTTCGATTACCAGGAGATCGACCTTGCCTACGTGGCGGCGATCCTGGGCCGGCACGGCGGCGCGTACCTGGGCTGGGAACGAGGGCTCGGCAAGACGCTCGCCACGTGCGTGCTGCTCGATGAGCTCGACGTGTCCGCTGGGCTGGTCGTCGCACCGAACACAGCCAAGGAACCGGTTTGGGCCAGTGAGCTGCGGCGGTTCTGCCCGTGGCTCAAGGTGCTCGTGATGCCGAACTCGAAGCTCAAGCGCGAGCGGATCCTTGAGCAGGCCCAGCGGTTGTTCCAGGAAAGCACACCGTTCGTGCTGGTCACGCACTACGAGTCGCTCGCCGTCGTGGCCGGCAAGGTCAACGGCAAGATCGGCGATGGGTGGAAGAAGCTCGGCATCACGTGGGATCTGAAGGTCGCTGACGAGGGCCATCGCCTCGCCAATCCCAAGGCCCAGATGACCAAGGCGTACAAGCGCGTGCCGCGCACGATGGACCTGATGTTGTCGGGGACGATCATCGCCAACCATCTGGAGGAGCTGTTCTCCCCGCTGCAAGCACTGTTCCCCAACAACTACAAGTCGAAGTGGAGGGACTGGAACGACCGCTACCTCGAGTACGTGGAGTCAGGCTGGGGCAAGGTCTGCATCGGCGTGAAGCCAGGCAAGGAGGAGCAGATCCGCCAGGAGCTCGGCGTCTTCATGGTCTATCGCCGCAAGGAAGACGAGCTCGACCTGCCCGACCGCACCGACGCCACGGTGCTCGTTGACCTGACGCCGAAGCAGCGCAAGGCATACGACGAGCTCGTGGCCACATGCCTGACCGAGCTTGACGACGGCACGCGCGTGAAGGCGCAAGCTGGCATCGCTGTGATGACCAAGCTCCGGCAGGTGGCGACGGGCCTGGATCTACTGACCGAGGAGGTCGCTGACTCGACCAAGCTCGACGTTGCCGTGGAGATGATCGTCGATGGGGAGGACGACGATTGGGTCGTGTTCTCGTGGTACAAGTCAGCGGTCCACGCCATGTCACAGCGGCTCGAGGCCAAGGGGATCGAGTCGTGGGTCGTCACGGGGGACACGCCGCACGAGGCGCGAGCGGAGTACATCGCTCGCTTCCAGGACGGCGAGCGACGAGTGTTCATCGGCACGCTCGCCACGCTGGGGGAGTCGGTCAACCTCCAGCGGGCGAACAATGCGATCTTCCTCGACCGCTCGTGGAATCCCGGCACCAACACGCAGGCTGCCGACCGCATCTATCGACAGGGCCAGACTCGCAAGACCACGATCACGCACCTCGTCGCACGCAACACCGTGGACGAGCTTGCCGTGCTGCCGGCGCTGGCCAACAAGGAGGCGCTGCGCGCCGCGATTCTCGGAGGAGCATGAATGGAATCTGATGCGCTTTCCACGGCCAAGGAATACCTGGATGCCGGGGTTCGTCACTTCGGCTATGAAGAGCTTGGTATCGACACGTCGGCTCTAGCACAGCGCGTGATCATCGTGGAAGACCTGTCGCTTGCTGAGGCGCACGTCTTGGCTGCGTTCCTGCTGGGCGCAGCGGAGTCCCAGATCCACTACGAGAAGGCCAAGGCTTCCGGTCTTTCCGCCATCTAGTGGCTGAGTCCAACGCAGCGTGGGGTGACCTCGCTGAGCATGACGACGAGCTCGCCCAGCTCTGGGACTCGTACGACCGACTGCCCGAGCCAGGCGAGAACGACGTGTTCGATGCGTTCTGCGAAAGCAAGCACATCGACGCGCACGGTCTCGCCCGCGTAGGCACGAAGCTGGCGTCGCACTCGGTCCTCGCCTTCGCCTACTCGGGCGGTATCAAGTACCGGGACATGGAACAAGGCCGGCGCTGGACCTCGGCCGGCGCTGAGTTCCAGTCGCTCAAGATCGTGCGAGCCGGGGCAGAGCCGACCGATGCCGTGATCGTCGCCGAAGGCGAGACCGACGCAGCCAGGCTGACGGCGCTGTTCGACTGCGACGTCGCGGTCCTACCGGCCGGGGCGAAGCGATTCCCGAAGTTGTACGCCGAGCAGCTCGTCGGGTACCGACAGGTGCTTGTCGGCCTGGACAACGACGAGGCCGGCAACATCGGGGCAGCGAAGATCGCCGAGCTCGTGCCGCAGGCGGTGCGGTTCGCCCCGCCAGACGCCAACGACTGGTGCTCACTGTCGTCCGACGTCGAGCCGCCGGAGTTCCCGCAGTCCATCGACCCGATGCCGACGATCGTCTTCGGCGGTGAGCTGCTTGAGCTCGAGATCCCCGAGACCTCGTCTTGGTTCGAGCATGCGGTGCTGCCGATCGGCGGACTGCTCATGCTTCACGGGTGGGCGAAGTCCTTCAAGACCTTCATGGCGCTGGACATGCTCAGTGCTCTGGCTCAGGGCCAGGACTGGTGCTGCTTCGAGCCGACCGAGGAACCGGTGCGCGTCTGCGTCGTGCAGTTTGAGATCACGTGGCCGTACTACCACGAGCGCATGCGGCTGCTGCGCCGGCACGCTCGAGAGCCTGAGCTGTGGGACCAGAACTTTGGCACATGGACACCGTTGCGCCGGCCTGAGCTGCGCGCCGGATCCAAGGAGCAGCAGGACTACATGCGCCGGTCGCTCGTCGAGGCCGGGGTCCAGGTCGTGCTGATTGACCCGATCCGTCGAGCGATGGGCACGCTCGACGCCAACGCCGAGCAGGACGTGCGGCACATGCTCGGGTTCTTCGAGCAGCTCCAGAACGAGGGCATCACCGTGGTGACGACGCACCACGACAACAAGAGCTCGGCCAAGAGTGGGGGAGGAGACCCGCTTGGCATGACCGGCTCGGGCGCGTGGGCGGGCGACCCCGACACCATCGTGTCAGTCGCACTGCCGCACGGTGACAAGTTGACCGAGAGCACCCGCCGCAATGTGTACTTCACGCTGCGCAACGCGCCGAGCATCCCGCCGCGTGGCATGCAGATCCAGGAGGACGGGCGGATCCTGTACTCGCCTGAGGCGCACGCGCCCGTTGCGATCGACGCAGAAGGTGAACCGGGCCTGTGACCCAAACGACGACAGATCAACGAGGAACCCTTAACGTCACCGTGGCAATGACCTACGCAGACAAGATCCGTCAGGCCACCGGCATCCAGGACGCCATGGTGATGCTGGCGGAGGGCATCGACGAACTTCTCTTCAAGCTTCCGTGCAAGGAGCAGGCGTGGGGTGACTGGCAGGCGCAGACAACTGAAGCGCTGCCGGCACCCCACGCATGGGACGATCCTCGTCTCCACGTACAGGCGCACGAGGACTACATCGCCCAGATCACGAGTCTTCAGACGAGGCTTCTGGAGGCGACGGACCCCGACGAGATCCGTGCGCTCGAGGCCAAGCTTCGGCTGCTGGAGGAGGACGGTGCCACACCCGAGCAGGTGATCCCTGACGGCAAGCGGCTCATCGTCACGAGCAACGACAAGGAGATCGTCGTCGACATCCCTGCGCCTGATGGTCCTCGGATGCAGGCACGTGCCGCGCTGGCCACCGACTGGAAGATCGGTCCGATGCTGACTCCGGCGCTGACGATCGAGGAGGCGGCCGATGCCTATGCCAAGGGCGGGCCGATGTGGCTGTACCTGTACGACCGTGACGCGGTGATGTCGATGCCGGCCGACTGGCGTCGGGAGTTCGTGGCTGACGTCATGAAGGACTCGCCGGCTCAGGCACAGGAGCTCGCGCGCGACATCCTGAAGGACACCAACCCGATCCCGGTTGGTGGTGTCCCGGCGGGCGAGGGTGAGTGGGTCTGATGGCGGAGGGTGATCCGACGCTCGCAGAGCTTGCGAGTCGTGTGGCTGCGCTCGAGCAACAGGAGATCGACGTCGAGGACATCCCGATGGCGAAGCTTCAGAGGAAGCTCGAGCAGAAGTGGACGCCCGACGCAGCAGTGCTGCTGCAACCCCACTCGATCACGAGCGATCTGCTCGACTCGAAGCTCGGTTTCGGGGGCACGGCTGGATCGTGGGAGGACCTCACGCTCCAGAATGGGTGGACCGTCTACAACAGCGTTCCGCCGAAGTGCCTCGTGCTCGGGAATGTGGTTTACCTTAGAGGCGAGATCAGCTCCGGCACGACGACAGGTGGGACAGCAATGCTGACCCTTCCGGTCGGCCGGCGTCCTGCGACACGGGGCAACTTCACTGGGTGGGGCAGTACCGGCCCACACCCGCTTGTCGTAACCGCTAGCGGCGTCGTTCAGTGGTGGGGGACGACGGCCGTGACCGGCTTGAACCTTGGGTACATCGCATTCCCGCTCACACCGTAAGGGAGGGAGACAAATAGCCACGCTAGGACAGGATCTCGTGAAGCTGCGCAAGCTCAAGCGGGACGCCGAGAAGAAGCAGAACCAGGCCGACACCGCAAAGAAGCGGCACAAGGAGTGGGAGCGTCACTGCCTCGATCGTATGGACGCCGAGGAGACCGAGTCTCACAAGACCTACGGCACGCTGTTCTCACCCGTGAAGAAGCAGTTCGCCACGGTGCAGGACCGCAGCGAGTTCGTCAAGTGGGCTTTGGCTCATGAGCCTGAACTCGTCCAGTACAAGGAACGCGGCGCGGAACTGAACCAGCTCGTCCGCCAGCGCCTCGACGACGGCGAGCCTCTGCCGCCTGGCGTCGGGTTCTACGACCGGGAGTACATCTCACAGAGGAGCACGTGATGACGAGGACGGAACACGTTGGTTGTTGGGCCATCGCGGCGATGTTGATGGTGGATGCCGTCGTGATTGCTGCGGGTCGGGCGACTGTTTGGACTGCGGTGTCGGTGGGTTGCTTCGCAGTAGCGATCGCCCTCTTCGCTACTCGCCGTCGCTTCTTGGAGTTCGCGTGATGGCCAAGGGCAGAGCTGCTCGCATCGCGTACGACCCGAAGGTGGTCCTCGCGTTCATTGACGAGCACACAACCTACGAACGCCACGGGAAGCACGGTCGCACGCAACGACTTGTCAATGGCTACCCGATCGGCCAGGACATCACGGCCCGGACGATCCGCCGCTGGCGGACGGGCACGGAAGGGATCACCCGCCGAGGGATCGTGACGTTCCTCCGCAAGGTCCACGTGACCGTGGACACCTTCGAGTCGTGGGCACTGGACCGCGGACTCAATCCGTTCATCCGCAACAAGGAGACTTACTAGATGGCGACCAAGGCAGTCGAGAAGAAGCAGTCCGCCCTTCTTGATCTTCCGCACACTCCGGCGCTGGACATCGGCTCGGAGGACATGCAGCTCCCGCGCGTGAAGATCGGGCAGTTCATGAGCGCGGCCGTGCAGGAGCAGCTCGTCAAGCCGGGCTCGATCTACTCGACCACGGGCGAGGACGACCCGTCGCCGATCTCACTGTGGGATCCGAAGACGAAGGGCGAGGGCGTGCTGTTCCACGTGCTCGACCTGCGCAAGGGCCGCTCGGCGATGGTCGACGGGCAGTTCGAGCGCTACGCCTACAACGACCCGGACGCGCCGGCCGAGGCGTGGGTGACCTACGACTACGCGGTGTGCCTGCCTGAGGTCGACCCCGAGGTCCCGCACAAGATGCTCTTCACTCGCACGCAGACGCCGTGCGCGAAGGCGATCAACACCGTGCTGGCGAAGAACCAGGCGCGCGGGCCGGCGTATGCCACGGCGTTCCGGCTGACCACGGTCGAACGCGAGAACGCGAAGGGCAAGTACTTCGTCCCTCGTGCGACGATCGTCGAGACGACGTCCCTGGGACTCGAGGCTGCCGCCGCCCTGGCGATGGCGATCTCGTCCATCCCGGAGCAGCAGGCCACGGGCGACGAGCCGAGCATCTGATATGCCGGTCACCAAGAGCTGTCGCGTGGTCGGGGACACCGGCTACGTGGAGATCCGAGCCGGCGATGACGGCAAGGTATTCGTCTCGGTCCAGGATGGCAACGCCGATGGCGAGGCGATCGTCCTGGCCACGGAGATCACGCAGGCGCTGACGGAGGTGACTGGTGTCTGACTGGACGCTGGACGACGTCCTCTCGTGGGTGAATTGCGTGCGTCAGGCGTACGGGATCGGCGGCCCATTGGAGTCGCTGCCGAAGGGTGGGTACAGCACGCGATCCTGCGTGATCGCTCGTGGGATTGAGGGGACCGCGTACGACGTGTGTTGCTGCCCCGGCGAAAAAATGCACCTTTCACGCGGGACGGCATCGGCGTCCAGTACCCCCAGTTCATCGCGGAGTTCGTCGAGGCATTCGACAACGAGTGCTTCCCGGAGCTGATCGAGGAGTCTGCATGATGAAGGTCGATTACACGCTCGATGACGTGCTGTCCTGGGTCAACCAGATCCGTGCCGAGCACAAGATCGGCGGCCCGCTCAACGAGCTCCCGAAGGGAGTCCGGTGGAGCGGGGATCGCTGCGTGATAGGTCGTGCCATCGAAGGGTACGCGTCGTTCTTCGATTGTTACCCGGGACACGACTGGAGCGTCGGGGTTGAGTATCCAGAATTCATCACGACGTTTGTCAAGGACTTCGACGACGGCCGAATCCCTGAGCTCGACGAGGATGCCGCGTGACCGTCACCCTCGGCTTCGACACCGAGACACGGGGCCTCGACTGGTTCGATGCGGACCATCGCGCGTTCCTCGTGTCGTGGGCCGATGACACCGGCGGCTACGTCTCGGACACCTCTGACCCTGAGGGCGTGGCTCGCTTCCGTGCTGCGGTCGAGCGGGCCGACCGGCTCGTGGCCCACAACCTCAGCTTCGACGTGCATCACGTGCGCGAGGCGCTGGGCCTGGACCTCCTGCTAACCGGCAAGGAGCTCGTCGACACCGATCTCCTGGCGCGTGTCGCTCTGCCGGAGCGACGCACTGCCGGGGATGACAACAACGACCGAGGCACGCACGGCTACAAGCTCAAGCACCTGGCCAAGACCTACCTGCGCGCCGACGCGCAGAAGGCCGAGAACACCATCCAGGACTTGGCCGACGCCGCCGGCATCAAGCTGAAGTCGACGGGCGGCTACTACGACACGTGGCGCGCATATCCGGAGGAGATGGAGCACTACGCCCTGCTCGACGCCGAGTACGCGCGGGACCTCCTGCCGATCCTGGAGTCCAAGCTCGACGGCCGCAACGCCCAGTGCTGGGAGATCGAGACGGAGCTCGCTCCGATCCTCATCGCTGCCGAGCAGCGTGGCGTGCAGGTTGATCAGGACGTGGTACGGCGGCTCAAGGTGGCGTACGAGCCGTTGGCCGCGGACGCCTACGACACGGTGACACGGGAGCTCGGCGAGGATGCGTTGGAGGGCAACGATTCCCTGCGTGAAGCGCTGCTCATGCACGGCGTGCCGCTCCACCGCAAGACCCCGACCGGCCAGCTCGCCACCAACAAGTTCGCGCTTCAGGAGTTCGAAGACAACTTCCCGGTGCTGCGTGCGCTGTCGGAGTGGCGGCAGTACACGAAGTTCCTCAGCACGTACATCGGGCCGCTCGAGAACCGTGACGTTGTGCATCCGTCGTTTTGGCAGCAGGGCGCGTGGACCGGCCGCATGTCGTGCTCGCGGCCGAACATGCAGAACATCCCGGCCCGTGCCGGCAACGAGGTGCGCGAGATCTTCGTTCCGCGCGAGGGCCACTGCTTCGTGGTCTGCGACTACGACTCGATCGAGGTACGGCTGCTGGCCTACTACCTCAACGCGCCCGAGTACCGCCAGATGATCCAGGAAGGGCTGGACCCGCACGCCTGGATGGCGGCCCAGATCTGGGGCGGCAAGCCCGAGCAGTACGGCAAGGGCAGCGACCTGGAGAAGAAGCGCAGCGAGGCGAAGAACGTCCTGTTCGCGATCGTCTACGGGGCCGGCGCGCGGCGCGTGGCGGACATGCTGAACATCCCGTACTCGGACTCGCGCGTGCTGGTCGAGGCGATCAAGGATGCGCTGCCGCGCTACCGGACGCTGGCCTCCACGCGCCAGCCGATGGGCCGCATCCCGCGCAAGATCAAGCGCGACGGCTACGTGACCACGCTCATGGGCCGCAAGCAGATCGTGCCCAAGGAGAAGGCGTACGTCGGGTTGAACTCCCTGATCCAGGGCAGCGCCGCGGACATCTTCAAGGCCGGCACGATCGCAACGGCCAAGGCGGTCGAGTCGCTTGGCGCGTACCCGATCCTGTTCGTGCACGACGAGATCGTGGTCGAGTGCCCGATCGAGTCGGCCGAGGAGTGCCTCGCCCTGACGAAGGGCTCGCTCAAGGGGGCGTTCGATCTCAACCCGACGCTCGAGGTGTCGGGGTCGATCGCCTACAAGAACTACGCCGAGGGCAAATGATGGAGCTACAGACTTGGTACATCGAGACGGTCTTCGACGGCACCAGGATCATCATGGCCGATGTCGCGCAGGGTCCGTGGGGCGTGGTTGGGGACGTCGTGGAATCGACTGGCGAGTCCCCAATCGGCGGCCGGGTGTTCCTGCCCTATACGTCGATTGCGTGGATCAAGGAGTTGTAGTGATGAGGAAGATCGAGAGCGTCCACCTGCTGGACGACAGCAACTTCTTGGTCGACGAACTCGTCGGTATGGACTCGGTCTATGGGGCCTTCCGTGGGGTCTGGTACGCGGGAGATAAGGATCGGCTCGTCCTGATTCCGCACACCAGCATCAAGTTCATGGCCGTTGTCGAGGCGGAGGATAGGCGTGCGAATCCTCGCCGTTGATCCTGGCGAGCGCGTCGGTTGGGCCGTGGGTGAAGTCGCTGGCCCTGTCGGCGGGCAGCTACTGCGCGTCGAGAACCACGGCATCTCGTTTCTCAAGGACTTCGCGGTCAAGCTCGGCCAGGTATTCCACGAGTACGACGTCGTGATCTACGAGACGTTCCGCCTGCGGGCGAATGTCGCGCGCAAGTTCGCTGGCAACGACATGCAGACCTCCCAGCTCATCGGGATCATCCGGTACCTGGGGTGGATCAACCCGCAGGTCAAGGTCGTAGGCCAAGGTCCGGCAGTGAAGGCGACGGCCGACAAGACCATGCCCTCCAACATCCAGTCCATCATCGACAAGGCACCAAAGAACCACGACGACAGCCACGACACCGACGCACTGCGTCACCTGTGGTTCTGGTTCTGGGAGCGGTACGTGTGAGACCCAGCAAGCTTGACCCATACAAGGAGCAGATCTCGGTCGCACTGGCGAAGGGCCAGTCGATCTCGGAAATCGCACGCGGAATCGGGGTGGCGCGTCGCACGCTGAACGACTACGTCCGCACGCGCATTGAGTCCCGCGAGCCGATGGACTCCATCGCGTGGACGCCGACCGGCGACGTGACCCGCGAGGAGATCCTTCAGGCCGAGCTTCGGGATCTCCGTGCCACGGTGGCGAAGGATCGCAAGGCGCAGGTCGCAGACGAACGGGTGCTTGCGGCGATCGAGGACGCGGTCTACAGCGTCGATCCGCCGCGGATCATGAACCGCCGCCCTGCGCCCGCGACGCCCGGCGCGCATCATCGGCAGGCCGTGCTGCTGAGCGATTGGCACGCGGGCGAGGTCGTCGATCCTGACCAGGTCGGCGGGCTCAACGAGTTCAACTGGGAGGTCCTCGAGCGGCGGGTGAGTGACACCGTGGATGCCCTGCTGTCCTTCAAGGCGGTTCGTCCCGAGCTCACGGGCCTGGACATCTGGCTGCTGGGGGACATGGTCAGCGGGGACATCCACGAGGAGCTGTCGGTCTCCAACGAGTACCCGGTCGCTGAGCAGGCAACCCGAGTTGGTTACCTGATTGGCAAGACCATCGCCGAGCTCGCGCCGCATTACCCCGACCTGTACGTCTGCGGTGTCGCCGGCAACCACGCCCGCACCAAGAAGCCGCACGCGAGCAAGAACGTCTTTGACTCGTGGGACTGGATGGCCTACCAGCTAGCGATGGCGTACACCCATGACCTGGCGAATGTTTCATGGGATCTGCCGAGGTCCGGCATGGTGGTCCGTGAGATCGCCGGCCGTAGCTTCTTGCTGTTCCACGGTGACGGCATCCGTTCGTCGATGCCAGGCGTGCCGGCCGGCGGCGTGACCCGCCGCACCAATGAGCTGCGGAAGCAGTTCCTACAGCAGGGTGTGCGGCTGGACGGCTTCGCTTGCGGTCACTTCCATTCGGCCAACATGTGGGCAGGGGGTGTGTTCATCAATGGATCGCTGATCGGAACCAACGAGTTCGGACTGAAGAACTTCGGGGGTGGGGAGGAACCGAAGCAGCTCCTCCTCACCTTCGACGAGCGAAAGGAACGGATCACGGATGTCTGTTTCATCACGCCGCGGTAGAGGCGAGGTGGAGTGTCGGCCGATCGCCGAGGCCGTCCTGAAGTCAGGAGTCAGCCGGGCCGAGATAGCGCGGAGACTCGGGTGGTCGAAGAGCAAGCCTGACACGTGGCGTGTGAGCCGGATGCTCGGTCTGGTCGAGGGCCAGGATGGCTATGGTCGGCGATACCAGGAGTTCATGGACTACGACAATGCAGTGAAGATCTGCCAGGCTGCCGACATCGATCCGGTCGATGTGGGGCTCTGATGGCTGAGTCCTGCATCGTCGTGGTGTATGAAGTGAACGGCGTACGGCGGGCCAAGCGGCACGAGCTCGCGATCCCGCTTGAGGCGGCACGGGGGCACTACGACAAGCTGTCGGACCGTGCGCTGAACGACCTCATCAAGGACCTGACTCACGAACAGATGCGACGACAGGAGTGGCTGTGATGCTGGCGTGTGACACCTACAAGATCGTGCTGAGTATCCCTCTGGTTCTCATGATTCTCACGCTAGGGGCACTCGTTGCCGCGATGGGCGTGAAGCTGTTGAAGGAGTTCTAGGTGCCCGACCCCCAAACGATCGAACTCATGATCGTCGTGTTCGTCATCGTGCTTCTGCTTGCCGTTCAGCCGAGGAGGCCGCGGTGAAGTACGACTACCTCAGCCTCCCCGACATCGCCATCCTCGGCAAGGCCGGCGCTGGCAAGACCACTGCGGCGATGGTGCTCGCGGACGCGGCGGACTACCAGCGCATGAGCATCGCCGACCCGCTCAAGGACATCGCCCACACCATCTGGGGCACAGCAGCACGGACCGACCGCGACAAGCTCCAGCGCCTCGGTGTCGCTGTGCGCGAGATCGACGAGGACGCCTGGGTGAACCTGTTCATCCGACGCCGGCTGAGCTCGCTTCGCCAGGACGGGTACTGCGGCCGAGTCGTGGTCGACGATGTTCGCTTCCCCAATGAGCTCGTCGAGCTCCAACGGATCGGGTTCATTTCCATTCGTGTCACTGCGCCACGGGATCAGCGGATCCGCCGGCTGACTGGCATCGGCAAGCTCCAGGACGAGTCTCAGCTCGAGCACGAGTCGGAGTGCGCACTCGACGACTACAACGCCGACTACTCGATCGAGAACGACGAGGAGAAGGTCGACCTCCAGCGTGACCTGCTGGCGATCCTCAACAAGGAGGCGCGATGAGGCCATATCGGTACACCGTTCGGTTCCACTGGAACCTCGAAGACGGTACTGCGTGGGTCGAGTGGCGAGCCGACAAGCTGATCGAGTTGCTCCGACGAATCAGGCTCACCTGGCGGCATAATCGGGAGCTGTTCCGATGAGGTACGTCTACTTGGGTGGGCCGATCACGGGTCAGACCTTCGACGAGGCGGCAGATTGGCGCGATGGATTCGACATCAACCTTTCGATCGCTGATTGTGACTGGCAGGTCTTGTCCCCGATGCGCGGCAAGGAGCAGTTCCGTATGAAGGGTGCGCTGCCGTCCACCTTTGATGAGGGGCGTGCCGCAGTGTTGCGGGACCTGTACGACATCGGCCGCAGCGATGCGGTTCTCGTGAATCTTCACGGCGCGACCCGCGTGTCGATCGGGACAATGTGCGAGCTTGGCTACGCCTACGCGCTCGGCAAGTTCACCCTCGTGGTGATGCACCCGATGAACGTGGTCCATGACCACGTGTTCGTCCACGAACTGGCGAGTCAGATCGTGCCGGACCTGGATGCCGCGCTCGATGTGCTGAGGGTGCTGTAGTGCGCTCGTGTTACCGATGCTCTGTGTGCGCGATCGACTGGCCGAACGTTACGAGTCTTTACAAAACCTGTCCAGTCTGTAAGAAGCCGTCCAGCTACATGGCGAGCGGCTATCCGATGTCCGACGAAGACGCGCGGAAGTACGTCAACTACTTCAAGTTCGACGCCCACTACCTGAAGACACGTGGGGTTGACGCTGATTACGAAGGGGATCCTGACCGCGATCCGAAGCGTGCGGAACTGCCGGCCGTCGAGTGCGATGGCTATGGCCACGACGAGGGGTTCATCTGCTGGCACTGTGACACGGTGCCACGGCGTCTCCCGGAAGGGACGCTCACTATCGAGGTGGGAGACGACGGGCTCATCGAGATGCGCTGCGGCGACGCGGAATGGCGGTGGAGGTCATGAAGATCTCGAGCAAGCACGTGATGTTCGTCCGCTGGGCCAACGGACTCCAGATTCATCTGAAGCAGTTCGAGTCTAAGCAGATTCGGATGCTCAGTGAGGACGGCGAGGTGTGGGCAAAGGTGACGCGCAAGGAGGTCGCCGTGAAGTTCGTCGCGCGACCTGAGCTCGGATGGACGCCAGTCGACGATCTGACGGTTGTTGAGGAACCCAACGGCCAGGAGGGCCGATGATCGCCGTCGCCGACGAGCGCCCCGTCGCCGATCCCGATGGGTGGGTCTGGGCCGCCACCGGCCACTGGGACGCCGCGCTTGAGAGCGTTCAGGACGCCCGTGGCTGCACCAGGGGCCAAGCCCGCGCGCGGTACGCCAAGGACATTGGCGAGCGCATCACCGATGTCAGCGTGTGGCTTCGACACGCGCGCGCACTCACGCGGCAGGACAAGTGGGAGTGGACGTGCGACGAGGCTGGATGGGAGGAAGACGACCCTGCTGGCCCTGATGGCGCCACCCGCGAGATGCCCAGCACGCCGCCCGAGAGCTGGGAGCCTGACCTATGGAACGAGGACATGCCGGCCTGGGAGTTCTGCCGGCCGGACGCTGACGGAGCGGTGCCGGTGTGGGTCTGCGGCCCAGCCGGCACGCGGTCTCCGCACAAGCCTGCGACAGAGGCCGGATCGTGACGCTCTCCGAGCATTCCAGTGGACAGGAGGGCACCGATGCCGCGTAGCACTGATCGCCGCCTCGTCGACCAATCGGCGCGGGCGCTGCGCAACGTCGCTGACTGGCTGGAGGCCCTGGACACGGTCTCGGTCGACCCCATCGACCTCGACAAGCTCGGCGAGCTGATCCACGCAGTCGACGTGCTGGAAGAGGAGCTGTCGTGACGCTCTCCAACGATTCGGCGTCTGTGGTCGACCCGCTGGAGATCGCGCGGGCGAACCGCTTCGGGCGCGTCATCTACGAGGGCGAGCCCCGGGAGGCGGACTACGTGGCGGCAGCCAAGGAAGCCCACGACATCCGCAGCGAGCTGGCAAACCTGCGAGCGCGCCTGCGCGACCTCGCCCGGGTCGAGACGCACTTCTCGTCCGACGCGATTGCCAACGACGCCGCGGGCGCGCTGTCGACGGTGATCGTCTCGCTGCACCGGCTTGGGGACGGCGGCGACTGGAGCTTCCAACGGCGCGCAATGCGCTCGGCCGAGCTGTGGGCGGACATCCACGAGAACCCTGATCAGTACGTCCTTCGCGAAGGGAAGGCGCCGCGGTGACCTCGTCAGGACTCCCCAACAGCATCCAGGTCGCCGCTTTGCTGACTGCTCGCCAGGCGCTCCACGGCCTGTGTCGGGAGCGCGGGACCACGGATGGATATCGGGCGGCCTTCGACGAGCTAAACCGCGCG
The DNA here is from genome assembly GCA_964422645.1 of uncultured Solirubrobacteraceae bacterium. Classification (GTDB taxonomy): domain Bacteria; phylum Actinomycetota; class Thermoleophilia; order Solirubrobacterales; family Solirubrobacteraceae; genus Capillimicrobium. Next base: position 182,507 of record CAYRCB010000006.1, read on the forward strand.
ATCGAGAGCATCCCCGCCGCGGTCACCGACGAGATAGTCGAGCGGGCCGCACGTGCCATGTATGCCGAGGACCCCGGGGCATGGGACCGCCTGCCCGAGAACTGGCGCGACCTGCACCGCACGCGAGCGCGTGCCGCGTTGGCTGCCGCTTTCAGCACGGAGGCCACCGATGGCTGAGACCCCCAGTAGCGACAGTCTCAAGTGGGCGGACTGCGAGCTGTGCGGTCGTCGGTGGTGGTACGCGGTCGCGTCGCGTCGTGACCTCCCCCACGTCTGCCCGTCGTGTCGGGCTGCTGCTTCCAGCACATCTCGGGAAGGTGAGCGATGACGGACACGGCATACGACGAAGCGATGGCCCTCGCTCGCCAGATGGCGCGAGAGCGGAACAGGCGCTACGCGGAGTTGCTCGCCAGCGAGCGGGAGGCCGACGTGCTTCGCAAGGGGCTGGCGGACATCATCAACGCGGACCCTGTCGACCTGGCGCTTGATCCGGCATGGGCGCAGCGCGTCGCGTCGGAGGCCAGGGATGCGGCTTACCGAGCACGAGCGAAGTTCGACCCGTCTGTCGACGTCTCGCCGGAGGGCGACTGCCCCGACTGCGATGGCGTCGTGGAGCACACGGGCGCGTGTGGCGAGCGCCGACGCACTATGAGCCGAAAGGAGCCGAGCCAGTGACGCACTTCATGCGTGCGCTGCACGGCGGCAGGTTCTCGGGCATCGCCAGCAGCTACGACGGCCCGGGCAGCGACCTGCACTTCGAGGGGCTGGCCGAGCCGCTGCCTTGGCCCGGTACACCCGCGGAGTTCCGCACGTTCCGCGAGCAAGCGCGCCGCGAGGGCGGCACACGAGGGATGGCCGCCATGGAGCTCACCTGGAGCTTCGGCGAGCGCCAGGTCTTCGTCGACCTCAACCGCGTTTGCCTACTCGCCGCCGTGGAGCGCCAGGCGCCCGCTATGACCGAGGAGCAGCCATGATCACCTGGAGCGCGCGGCTCGAGAAGGCGTGCGGCGCATTCCGGGCCTGGAGCTACCTGCCCCTCGCACCGAGGCTCGACCGCGTGTTCAAGGAGGCCGGCGTGCGTGATCTGATCGTCGCGTTCGAGGACCAGGCTCAGAAGCACGCGACCGATCGGGCGCTGCTGGAAGAGGTGGAGGTCGAGCGCGACCGCTACCGCCAGATCGGGGACGAGCTTCAGTCGGAAGCCAGCCGGCTCGCCGAATGGGTGCGACATCGACCCGATCCCGAGCCCTTGCCGTACGAGGTGCTTCAGGCGCTGCTTGGCGTGGAGGGCTGCGTAGAGCGGTGGACCGAGGCGCGCACGATGAATCGGGAGGTGCGCGATGGGGCTCGCTGACGACCTGCGCGACATGATCGAGAACGGCAACACCGAGGATCTGGACGACGCAGTGATCGAGGCGGAGATCTTGGAGGAGGAGAACGCCAAGCTCCGCGAGGCGCTGGAGGAGATCCGGGACACCGACGCGGTAGGCGCGGGGTTCGCCAGAGGCGTCGCCCATCGGGCGCTGGCGCAGGCCAACGCAACGAATCAAGAGAAGGAGGCTGACCATGGGCGAACCGCAGCGGACGCATGACGCCGGATACCGGTGGGAGGACTTCGAGGGCGACTCCGGCTTCCTCAGCGCCGGTGTCGATGCCGAGGAGTCCGCACGAGGTGTCGTCGCCGTGCTCGGCGTGACCGAGGGCAAGTCGAGCCGCGGCGTGTACGTGACCCGTGATCAAGCAGGCGAGCTGATTGCCGCGCTCCACAGGCTCGTTTCGGACAAGGAGGCACGATGAGTCCGGCCTGGGACTGCGCCTGCGACGAATGCGGCCGGACCTGGACGGACGTGTTCCCGGAGACTGAGGAGGGCGTTGACTGCCCGTTCTGCGGGGGCGACAGCATCGACGCCGTCCGCGCCGAGGCGCCCGTTACGGACAAGGAGGGACGAGATGAGTAGTTGGTCCGAGAACGGCCCGAAGCTCGCCGACCTCGTCGGCGCGACGCCGATTGAGATGTGGGTCGGCCCGGAGGAGCGCGAGCTACGTCTGAAGTGCTCCGATGGCCGCGTCTTCGTGCTGGACACGTACGGCGACTGTTGCTCGGAGACGTGGTGGGCCGATGCCGTGGGCGTCAAGCAGCTGCTCGGCCACGTCGTGACGGCGGTCGAGGAGATCGACATGCCCACGCCAGAGGACGACCGCACGCGGCAGGAGTACGACGAGGCGTACGGCATCAAGATCACCACCACGCGCGGTGTCTGTGATCTCGTCTACCGCAACAGCTCGAACGGCTACTACGGCGGGGACTCGTCGATCCGCTGGTCCGACAAGATCCCCGACGGCTTCCGGCAGATCACCGAGGACTGGTCGGCGTGACCTCGTCGCCTTCCCATCGAGACGACGAGGTCTGGCGGCAGGTCGTCGCGCTGACGGCGCGCATCATCGAGGCGCAGACGCTCGACGTGAAAGCGCTCGGCAAGGGCCGCCGCGAGATCCTTGAGCGCACCGTCTCCGAACTGCGACAGGCTGCGCTGGGCGATCCCGAGGTGGCCTACGCCGGCAGGCGGTACCTCGCCGATGAACTGCGCGTCCTCCGTGGGGAGATCGGGCCATGACCTCGTCGAACCTTCCCCATAGCGACATCCCTGGGCAGATCACGGTCCACTTCTGCTCGCGATGTGGCCGACGGCGTAACAGCGCAGTGGACTGGTGCTGCTACGAACCGCGCGGTCCGCAGACCCAGCAGGCTGTCCCCCTGACGGCGTGCGAGTACATCTACCTCGGGCTGACGGCAGACGACGATGGCTGATTCGAACCAAAGCGACGTCCCGATCGACCCCTACGACGGCACCAAGGGCTTCCACGTCGGCCGGGCCCAGTGGGTCCGCAAGGGCACCTACCGCGGGCGCTGCTTCGACTGCGCGTGGAGAGGCCCAGAGCGGGACATCCGCCCAGACGCCAGCCGCGATCTCCAGCGCCACGCCGACGAGGTCGCCGACGCCTGGATTCGCGCTGGCCGGCCTGGGATGGGCGACCGCTCATGAATCCGAGGCTTAGCAACACTGAGGAGAATCGATAGATGGGCTACATCCGTCACCACGCGATCGTCGTCACCGGCCAAGACCACTGGAACCATGACGACAGCCTGCTGACGATCCACGACGCCCGCCGCGCCGCAGTCGACGTCGGCTGTCGGCTCGTCACCGAGGTCGTGGGACCCGGCACGAACGGCACGTCGTCCTTCCTCGTCGCGCCGGACGGCAGCAAGGAGGGTTGGGACGAGTCGGACCAGGGCGATCGGGCACGAGACCGGTTCATCAACTGGCTGCGCGGTCAGGCTTACGACGACGGATCATCGCCCATCGACTGGGCCGAGGTTGTGCTTGGCCACGACGACCAAGAGGCCCTCATTGAGCGCAGCGCCTGGGACGACGTCGATGGCTGACTCGCTTCCAAGACACCCCAAGCAGCTCGCCTACACACAGGTTGAGGCGGCGAAGGTCCTTGGCGTCTCACGTGCTTGGTTTCGGCGCTCCATCCTGCCCGAGCTCGCGGTCGTTCGACGCGGCCGCCGCACGCTTATCCCCGCGAAGGAACTCGAGCGGTGGCTCGACGCAGAAGCGAAAGCTCTATGACAACCCTGAGGAAATGAGGCAGACATGATTTCGAAGGAAGAGGTCGATCGGCGCGTTGCAGAGAGTCGCGGGAAAGCGAAGGATCTCAAGGCGTTCCGGGCGCGCTGGATGCGCTTGGAAGACGAGTTCCAGGCGCACGCAGTCCGCATCATGACTGCGGTAAAGGAGGACAACGATGAGTTGTTCCTAGCCGAACAGTCCAAAATGCAGCGGCTTGAGGCAGAGGTGGATCGCGTCAGGTCTGAGGCCGACACCTACTACCGACCTACGAACGAGAGCTGGTGGAAGGACTACGAGAGCCTCGGCCAAGACCTACTGGAGCATCAGGCTGAGCAGCACCTCATCAGGATCCGTGCGCGAAGGGGTCATTGACATCCAGGGTCGGCGACTCTAACCTTTGGTTCACGGGTCACCTGACGAAAGGAGTCGTATGGCCAAGGGGATCACCAAGCGCAAGAACGCGGATGGATCCTTCAGCCACCGGGCCGAGGTCTGGGACAACGCGCGCAGCAAGCGGCTGACGAAAACCTTCCCGACCCCAGCGGCGGCCAAGTCGTGGCGGTCTGCGATGATCGCCAAGGTGAAGTCCGGCGAGGCTGGAGCGTTCGAGGCCACGACGATCGAGCAGGCGGCGTGGTGCCTCCTTGTTGCGATGCGGGAGGGCCGCGCGCTCGACCGCAGCGGCAAGCCCTACAAGACCTCGGTCCGCGTGCTCTGGGAGTCGAAGTTCCGGCGCGTCATCATCCCGAAGCTCGGCAGGAGGAAGCTCACCGAGCTGCGTACGGTGCACCTCCAGGAGTTCGTGGACGAGCTCGCGGCCGAGGGCCTGGCGCCGAGCACCATCCAGGGCACAATCCTGCCGCTGCGGGTGCTGTACCGCTTCGCGCTCCGCTATGAGCGCTGTGCCAACAACCCGACGCGCGAGCTGTCGATCCCAAGCGGCGAGAAGTCGCGCGACCGTGTTGCGTCGCCGGCCGAAGCGGCTGAGCTCATCGTGGCGCTGAAGTCGCCCGTCGACAAGGCGATCTACGGCGTGGCGTTCTACGCGGGCCTGCGGCGCGGCGAGCTCCTGGCGCTCGAGGTCGAGAACATCGACTTCAAGAACCGCACGATCCACGTCGGGCGAAGCTGGGATGCAGCCAACAAGGAGTTCACGAATCCCAAGACCGCGAAGGGGAAGCGGACCGTACCGATCCCTTCCGTGCTGCTGCCGCTGCTCATGGCCGTGCGTCCGAAGTCAGGTCTGATGTTCCCGCGGGAGCCTGGGTCGGAGGAGCCGATCTCCGAGGTGAGCCTGCGCCGCCGTGCCGCGCGGGCGTGGGAAGCTGCGGGCCTCGAGCAGATCACGCTGCACGAGTGCCGGCACACCTACGCCAGCTACATGATCGCGGCCGGGGTCAACGCCAAGGCGCTCAGCACCTACATGGGCCACGCGACGATCACGATCACGCTGGACCGCTACGGCCACCTCATGCCCGGCAACGAGTCCGAGGCGGCCGAGCTGCTCGACACGTACCTGACGTCGCGGACGACCAAAAGCGCATGACACTGACGGACGACGAGGTGCGCCGCGTCCTTGAATGGGCAGCCGCCACGGACTTCGAATCCAAACTACAAGCTGAAGACGTACGGCTCATCGAGCGCCTCGCCGACTCGGTCGGAGAGAACCCCCATGACTACTGCGAAGTGTTCATGTCGACGCGCGGACACGAGGAGCAGTAGAGGAGCGCTGGCGGATGCCAGGCGTATCCATCAGGAGCCAATCGGCGCCATGTCGATCTTTCGCAGTTTGGCTCATCCACCGCAAGAATGGCTTATCTGCCGGCGTAAGCAACCAGTCGGTTGCGGACAGTTGGGGTTCGAGTCCCTGCCCGGCAGCTCTGCGCTGCGAAGCGGCCCTTCGGGGCCGCTTCGCCGTTGTGAGGAGGCTCAGCCCAGCCAGCGTTCGCAGCGCGCGTGCGGCGGCTGGACGGCACGAGGACGAGCACGCCGTGGCATTGACCGCGCTCGCCGACATGGACGGCGCGGGCTCATCGGCGAGCGCGCCTTCGCTAAGACGGTCACGGCCAGCCACAGCTCGAGCAGCGGCCGCACGATGACCTCGAGGGCGCACCGTCCTTGTTCGTCTAACCGCCTGTGTCGACGACGGTCTCGCCCTCGCCATCTGGCGCTTGGAAGCCGGCGAGGAAGCGTTCGAGGAGCGCATCGGCAATTGGGAACGCAGCGTTCGCGTCGAAACGTTCGCGCCGTGCGGCGAGTCGCTGACGCAGCCGCTCTGGGCTGACCTTGAGGTAGACGAGTTCCCAACGCCCGCCCGCTTCGGCCACGAGGTGCTTGTAGCGGTCTCGTGTCGAGCGCTCCCAGAAGCTGTAGTCCACGACGACGTCTCGTCCGGCACGGATGAGCTCGGTGAGCCGTTCCTGCAACACAGCCTCGGCCTCGGCTGAGTGCTGCTCGTACATCGACGGGTCGTAGTCGACGCCGTAGCGCCCAAAGCGCTCCCAGACCTCCTCGTCGATAGACAGCCGGACGAAGCCCTGAGCCTCGAGCTCCTTGGCGTAGGTCGTCTTACCCGCGCCGGCGACGCCGCACATGAGCACAACGCGAGACGGACGTGTCGACTTGACTGCCTGACCACTCATCGCACCCATGCTGCCACCGACGCTCGCGCCGGCGACCTCGTCGCGCCGAGTCCCGGTACACGCGGTCGCGGTGGATCGGCGATCAAGTCGGGTGGCAGGCGTCGATGCGGGCTTACGCCGCCGCCTGGGCCGCCCAGTCGCGGTACAGCTCCCAGTAGCGCCCGCGAGCGGCCAGGAGCTCGTCGTGGGTGCCCTGCTCGGCGATGCGGCCGTGTTCGAGGACCACGATGCGGCCTGCCTGGCGGATGGTCGAGAGGCGGTGGGCGATGACGATCGCCGTGCGGCCGGCGACGAGGCGCCGCAGGCCGGCCTCGATCCGCGTCTCGGTGTGGAGGTCGACGTTGGAGGTCGCCTCGTCGAGGATGAGGATCCGCGGGTCGGCGACCAGCGCGCGGGCGAACGCGATCAGCTGGCGCTGGCCGGCCGAGAGCTGCACGCCGCGCTCGCCCACCTCGGTGTCGAGGCCCTCGGGATGGGCGCGCAGGAAGTCGCCCGCGCCGACCGCCTCGCAGGCGGCCCAGATCTCGTCGTCGGTGGCGTCCGGGCGACCGAAGGAGACGTTCTCGCGGATCGTCCCGCTGAACAGGAAGCCCTCCTGGGGGACGATGCCCAGCTGCTCGCGCAGGGACGCCTGCGTCACGGTGCGCAGGTCGTGGCCGTCGACCAGCACGCGGCCCTCGGTCGGGTCGTAGAAGCGCGCGACGAGCTTGGCGAACGTCGACTTGCCCGCGCCCGTGGCGCCGACGAGCGCGACGGTCTGCCCGGGCGGGATGACGAGGTCGACGTCGGACAGCGCGTCCACGCGCTCGTCGTCGGCGCTGCGATAGGAGAAGGTGACGTGGTCGAAGCGGATCTCGCCGCGGATCGCCGGCAGCGGGGACGCGTCGGGCGCGTCGACCAGCTCGGGCTCGGTGTCCAGCAGCTCGAAGATCTTGTCGAGCGCCGCCATGCCGGACTGGTAGGTCGTGTAGACCTGCGAGAGCTGGTTGATCGGGTCGAAGAAGCCGTTCAGCGCGGCGATGAAGCCGACGAGCACGCCGACCTCGATGTTGCCGTCGAGCACCTGGAAGCCGCCGAAGAGCAGGATCCCGACGGTCGCCAGCGCGCTCAGCAGCTCGACGGACGGGAAGTACGCCGCGTTGAGGTGGACCGTCGTCATGTTCGCGTCGCGGTTGCGCTCGTTGAGCTCGGTGAAGCGGCGGCGGTGCACCGGCTCCTGGCCGAAGGTCCGCACGACGCGGATGCCCGACAGGGTCTCCTGCAGGTAGGCGGTGATCGCCCCGATGGTCTCGCGGGTGCGGCGGTAGGCGTCGGCGGACGCGATGCGGAAGATCAGCGACCCCAGCGCCATCAGCGGGAAGATGCAGAACGTCAGCAGGGCGAGCTGCACGTCGAGCCACAGCAGGATCCCGATCGTGCCCAGCAGCGTGAGCGAGGCCTGGAAGAGGGTGATGATCGTGTCGGTGACGAGCGAGTCGAGCGCTTCGACGTCGTTCGTCATCCGCGAGAGCAGCACGCCGGCGCGGTTGCGCTCGTAGAAGCCGATGGGGTGGGCCTGGAGGTGGCGGAACATCTGCTCGCGCAGGTCCTGCAGCGCGCGCTGGCCGACCCAGTTGACGAGGTAGGTCTGGGCGTAGCTGGCGCCCCAGTAGACCAGCGCGCTGAGGACGAACAGCGCGACGGTGACGTTCAGCGAGGCGAGGTCGCCGGGGACGATGCCCTCGTCGATCGCGCGCGTGGCCAGCGGCGGCGGCGCCAGCGAGGCGGCGGTCCCGGCCAGCAGGGCGACCGCGGCGGCGATCACCCGGCCGCGATACGGCCGCAGCAGGACGAGCAGCCCGCGGACCTTGCGCCCGCGCCCGCTCGTGCCGCGCAGCCGACGGCGGATCTCGTCGAGCCTGGTCATAGCCCTGCCGCCTCGCGCTCCGGGGGATTGCGGGTGAGGAAGACCTGGTCGGGCAGCCCCTTCTCGACGATCTCCCGGTAGAGGCCGTCGACGTCGAGCAGCTCGTCGTGGGTGCCCTGCGCGACGACCTCGCCGCCCTCGAGCACGACGATCTCGTCGGCCAGCGCGATCGTCGAGAGCCGGTGTGCGATCACGAAGGTCGTTCGGCCCGCCATCGCCGCGGCCAGGCCGGCCTTGATCTGCGACTCCGTCGAGGCATCGACCGAGGACGTCGCGTCGTCGAGGATGAGCACGCGCGGGTCGGCCAGCAGCGCCCGGGCGATGGCCAGCCGCTGGCGCTGGCCGCCGCTCAGCGTCAGGCCGCGCTCGCCGACGCGGGTCTCGTAGCCGTCGGGCAGCCGCGCGATGAACTCGTGGGCCTGCGCGCGGCGCGCGGCGGTCTCGATCTCCTCGCGCGACGCGTCGGGTCGCGCGTAGGCGATGTTCTCGGCGACCGTCGCCGAGAACAGGAACGGGTCGTCGTCGACGGTCGCGACCGCGGAGCGCAGCGCCTGCAGGTCGAGCTCGCGGACGTCGACGCCGTCGAGGAGCACGGCGCCCTGCGTGGGGTCGTAGAGGCGCCCGATGAGCTGCACCAGCGTCGTCTTGCCCGACCCGGTCGCGCCGACCAGCGCGACGGTCGTGCCCGGCTCGACGTCGAGCGAGACGTCGCGCAGCGCCGGCTCGCCCGCACCGCCGTAGCGGACCGTGACGTGGCGCAGCTCGACGCGGCCGTCACCCGCCGGCAGCGGCGCGGGATCCGGCGGCGAGGCGATCTCGGGCACACGGTCGAGGATCTCGAACAGCCGCGCGCCCGAGGCGGTCGCCCGCTGCGACATGCCCAGCGCCATGCCGAGCATCCGCATCGGCTGCAGGAGCATGAGCAGCCACGCGTAGAAGGCGGTGAAGTCGCCCAGCGACATCTGGCCCTCGACGACGCGCCGACCGCCGAAGAAGAGGATCGCGGCGAGGCCGAGCTGGGGGAGGAAGCCGATGAACGGGCTGTAGAAGGCCTGCAGGCGCGTCGAGAGCATCGCCTGGCGGAAGACGCGCTCGGTCTGGGCCCGGAAGCGCTCGACCTGGCGGCCCTCGCGCGAGAACGCCTTGACGACCCGGACCCCGGAGATGTTCTCCTCGGCCTCGGCGGTCAGCTCGGCGATCCGCTGCTGGACCTCCTGGGCGGCGGGGCGGGCCTTGACGCCGAAGCGATAGGCGATCCAGATCACGAACGGCACGGGGGCCAGCGAGATCGCGGCCAGGCCGGGCTCGCGGACGAACATCGCGGTCGCGGCGAGGAGGATCGTCAGCAGCGACTGGACGAGGAAGACGAGGCCGTAGCCGAGGAAGAAGCGCACCGACTGCAGGTCGACGGTCGCGCGCGACATCAGCTGGCCGGTCTGCTGGCGGTCGAAGAACGCGAGCTCCAGCGACTGGAGGTGGCCGTAGACCGCGTCGCGCAGGTCGAGCTCGACGCCGAGCGAGACCTTGCCGGCGACCAGCCGCCGCGCGACGGTCAGCACGAGGCGCACGACGCCCGCCCCGGCGACGAGCACCGCCGCGACGATCAGCCCGTCGCGATCGCCGTCGGAGATCGCGTTGACCGCCTCGCCGCTGAACGACGGGATCGCGACCGTCGCGAGCATCGCCAGCGCCGCCAGGACGAACGAGAGGACGACGCCGCGGCGGTAGGGCCGGAGGAAGCCGAGGAGCCGCAGGAAGGTCCGCACTCGACCATTGTAGTTGCCAGGTTCAACTATTCTTCGAGCCGTGGATCGACCGCCCGCCGGCCTGTGCGACAGCTGCCGCCATCAGAAGCTGATCGGCAACACCCGCGGCTCGGTGTTCTCGCTGTGCCTGCGGGCTCGGACCGACCCTGCGTTCCCGAAGTACCCGCGGCTGCCGGTCGCGTCCTGCCGCGGCTACGAGGCGGTCTCGGAGGCGCGCCGCGCCTCGAGCTCGTAGGGGTTGGCGGCGTAGCCGCGGGTGAGGTAGGAGAGCGGCATCGCGAGCGGGTGGTGCTGCATCTGCCAGACGTGGCAGAGCTCGTGGGCGATGAGCCGCGGCGAGACCTCGGCCAGCGGCCGGCGCAGGAGGACGAGGTTCCACGACGCGTAGCCGTCGAAGCGCCGCAGCCACGGCAGGCGGAACAGCCACGGCGCGCTGACGATCCGCACCCGGCGCAGCGACACGGGCCGCGGGTAGAGCCGCTGGGGGTCGAGGTGGGCCTTGGCGCGCTCGAGCGCCGCGCGGGCCGCGGGGCTCACGGGTGCTTGGCGGCCTTCTTCAGGGGCGCCGCCGGCTTGGCAGTGCCCTTCGACGGCGGTGCCGCGGCGCGCTCGAGCGGCCCGAGGATCAGGACGACGCTCGCGTCCTGGGCCTGGGTGAGGCTGAACCGGTAGAGCGCCGGCATCGTGACGTGGTCGACGACGCGGGCGTCGGGCGACGCCGCCATGCCGGCGACCGACGGCGTCCGCGCCGACAGCGTCGCGCGCAGCGGCCGCGCGAGCTCGGAGCGCACGTCGCCGCGACGGAAGAGGACCGCCTGGTCGGGGTTGGCGCCGCTGGCGCGCGGCAGCAGCACGACGACCTGGTCCACGTCGTCGACGTAGCGGAACGTGTAGAGGGCCAGCTCGAGCGCTTCGCGGCGCAGCAGCAGGTGGCGCTGGCTGGAGGGCTTGCCCTGGGCGATCGCGCACTGCTCGCCCAGGCCGCAGAGCTTGAACAGCGCCGTCTTGCCCTTGACCAGCTGGACGCTCGAGCCGTCGGTGCTGGCGGCCAGCTGGGTGGGCAGCGAGGCGATCTGCAGCGGCCCGCCGGTGACGAAGACGAGCTGGTCGCCGTTGGGCAGGTGGTACTGGGGCGCGACGTGGTCGGCGATCTGCTGCAGCGGGTCGTCGCCGGACGGCCGCCACGACGACCAGTCGGAGCGCTCGCCGGAGCCCGACGTGCCGGCGACGAGCAGGATCACCGCGCCGGCCAGCGCGATGAGCCCGACGGCCAGCAGGGCGCCGTAGAGGAAGTGGAAGCGCGGTGCCTGGGTCGTCTCGCCGACCGTCGCGTCCTCGGCGAGCTCCTCGTAGCGGTCCACCGCCTCCTCGAGGCGATCGTCGACCTGCTCGCGCGTGGCCTCCTCGGGACGGCCGTGGAGGACGAGCGAGTCGGGGTCGACCTTCGGCTGCGTGCCGGCCGGGTCGGCGGGGCGCTCGCGGGGGTCGGGCCGCTCGGTGGGGTCGAAGAGGCTCACAGCCTGGGCCAGATGGTCTCGTCGCGGACGTCGATCGCCGGGGCCTGCAGGCGGACGGAGTTCAGCAGGTCGACGACCTCGTCGCCGTGGAGCTCGCGGCGCTCGATGAGCCGCTCGGCGACCTGCAGCACGGCGTCGCGGTTGTGGCGGATGAGGCAGGCCGCGGTGATGTAGGCCTGGCCGAGGATCTGCGCCGCGGCGGTCCGCTTGGCGGGGTCCATGAGGATCGCGGCGATGGGGTCGCCCGCCTCGCGCTGGCCCGACGCCCGGTTCATGATCTGCACGCCGATCCGCTCGAAGCGCTTGGCGATCTCCTCGGCCTCCTCGGGATCGTCGAGGTCGACCGGCTCGGGGCCCATGCCGCACATGCCGACCATCCAGGCCGCGCGCTGCGTCGCCGAGCCGACGTCGCCGCCGACGCCGGTCGAGTTCTCGCCGTAGAAGACGTGCTCGGCCGCCATCGCCCCGAGCGTCCAGACGAGCTTGCCGACCTCCTCGTGGCGCCAGCTCGAGAAGCGCTCCTCCTTCTCGATCGCCTGGTGGTGGCCGAGCGACCCGCCGCGCTGGCGGATGGACAGACGGGTGGAGAGCACGTCGTGCATGTAGACGTGCGAGGCGACGGCGTGGCCGGCCTCGTGGATCGCGACCGCCCGGGTCTCGTCGGCGACGTACTCGACGCCGACCGCGGTGCCCGACTCGACCGTCGTCATCGCCTCGACCAGGTCGTCCCAGGCGAAGGCCATGCGCCCCTCGGAGTGGGCGTAGGTCAGCGCCATCGAGCAGACCTGCTCGATCATCGCGGGGGAGTAGCCGTTGGTGATGCGCGCGAGCTCGTCGCGGCGGCGCGGCGTGTCGAGCTCGGCGTCGTGCTCGACCTTGCCGAGGTAGAGGTCGAAGATGTCGAGCCGGTCGTCCTTCGTCGGCGTGCGGAACGTGATGTGGCGGCCCATGCGGCCCGGGCGCACGAGCGCCGGGTCGAGGCGATCGATCGGGACGTTCGTGGCGCCGATGAAGTACAGCTGCTCGTCGCGCGGCGGCGGCGCGGGCAGGCGCAGCGGGACCGAGCCGAGCTTGCGCGGCACGAGGTACGTCGCGTCCAGCAGCGTGTTGACCCGGTTCGTCCAGAACTTGCGCATGAAGCGCGGCTCGTCGACGCCGTCCATCTGGATGAGCAGCTGGTTGAGCGCCATGCCGCCGCCCATGCCGCCCATGCCGCCGGGGACGATGAAGTCGTTGATGTGCCCGTAGATGCGCGCGAGGGCGGGCGGCAGGGCGGCCCGGGGCGCCTCGGCGCGCGCCTCGAAGAGCCGCTCGCGCCATGCGCGCGTCTCGAGGATGAGGTCGCCGCTGGCGGTCTGTGCGCCCCACGGGCCGTGGAAGGCGAAGTCCTCGAAGCTCGGGACGCCGGCGCGCGGGGCGAAGCCGCTGGCCGTGCCGCCCGCGAGCGCCTGGCGGCGCAGGCCGACGGCGTCGATCTCGTCGATGAAGATGATGCACTGGCCGCCCCACTTGCGGGCGAGCTTGCGTGCCTTGCGGATGAGGAACATCACGACGACGACGTCCATGCCGATGAACGTCTGGGCGAAGCCCGAGCCGGGCATCGTGACGATCGGCGAGTTGAACGAGGTCGCGATCGCCTTGCTGAGCATCGTCTTGCCGGTGCCGGGCTTGCCGATGAACAGGAGGCCGCGCTCGGGCTTGCCGCCGGCCTTGCGGAACTCCTCGCCCGACTGCCACAGCTCGATGACGCGCGTGACGTCCTCCTTGGGCTCCTTCTGGCCGCGGACGTCCTCCAGGCGCACGCCCCAGTCGGCGTCGCCCGGCTCGTAGCCCTTCATCTGCTTGAGGCCGAAGAAGAGCAGCGGCCCGAAGAGGATGAGGAAGTTGATCATGAACAGCAGCGGCAGCTGGACGCCGAGCACGAGCAGCATCGGCAGCAGCTGCACGAAGAGGTCGGCGAGGTCGCCGAGCAGGGCGCCGGGCGACTTGCCCGCGATGAGCGACGCGATCAGCAGCGCGCCGCCGAAGACGCCCACGAGCCAGAACAGCAGGCGGTACTTGCCGCGCCAGAACCAGGCGCGGCGGCGGTCGACGGCGTCGTCGAGCAGCTGCTCGCGGCTGGCGCCGTACAGCGACGGCCGCGGGATCAGCTTGTGGGCGATGACGTCGACGAGGCCGCGGAAGCCGATGACCGCGACGAACGTCGCGACCACGGCCCACGGCACCGACCAGTCCCAGCGCACGATGAGCAGGCCCAGGAAGAGCGGAGCGGTGAGCAGCGCGACCGCGGTCGCCGCGCGCGAGAGCCGCTTCCATTCGCGGGCGAGGGCGACCTGCTCTGGCCGGTTTCCCGCGTGCGTCATGGGAGGAGGGTAGCCCCGTGCGGGCCGGCTGTCAGCCGTTGCGTGGGGCGTGCCGGACCACGCGCCGCAGCGCGAGGGCGACGGCGCCGGCCTGGAGGAGGACGAGGCCGACCAGCACGCCGCTCGCCACCGCCCAGAAGGCGTCCGGATAGAGCCGCCGCAGCAGGAAGCGCCGGTTGAAGCGCCAGCTGTCGCCTTCGAAGAGGAGGCCGTGGAAGGCGTCGAAGAACGCGTCGTAGTCGATCGCCATCACGACGCCTGCCGCCGCCATCGCGCCGACGGTGACCCGCAGGCCCCAGGTCAGCGACCACCGCAGCGACGCGAGGCCGCCGAGCCGCAGCAGCGCGAGCATCGCGCCGACGCCCGCGACGAGCGCGATCGCCCAGGCCGTCAGGAAGCCCGCCACGACGCCGCGGACGTCCTCCAGGTGGCGCAGCTCGCGGAGCTCGAACGCGCGGATCCCGTCCGGCAGGCGGGCCTCGCGGAGCGTCGCCACGCCGTCGCCGCCCGGCCGGATGGCGCGCACGCCGGCCTTGGCCAGGGCCGCGCGCTCGTGGTCGTCCAGGCCCTGGGGATCGTCGGGGAAGCCGGGCAGCGCGTACTGCGCGTCGATGAACCAGGAGGTCAGCAGCACCCACAGCGCGTTGCCGACGAGGATCGTCGGGATCGCGACGACGATCAGCGCCGACAGCGCCGCTGCGACATCCCGGCGCATGCCGGGAGCGTACGCCGCAGCCCGGGCCGTCGCGCCAGCTCCCAGACGCCGAGGGCGAGGGCGACCGGCACGGTGGCCGGCAACGTGTCGAGCACGAGGAACAGGGCGTCGAAGGCGGCCGCGAGTGCGAACAGCACCGCCACCATCGCGATCTGGGCGCGACGGCCGCCCTCGACGGCGAGGATCGCGCCGAGCACCGCGGCCAGGAAGAGATCGCCGTAGCCCAGGCCGGCCGAGCCGATGACCGCGAGCTGGAGGCGGGGAAGCTCGGCCGGCGGCGCCGCCGCGTGCATCGCGTCCGCCGGGCCTTGCAGCTGGTCGGCGAGGATCAGGATCGCGTCGGCGACGGCCATCGCCACCACGCCGAGCTTCAGCGCCACTGCGGGGGCCACGCCCCGCAGCAGGCGCGCGAGGGTCACGCAGCTCAGCGCGGTGAGCAGGGCGGCGGGGAGCTCGCCCGCCAGCGTGCCCGACCACGCCCAGGCCGCCGCCAGCAGCCCGGGGACGGCCACGGCGTACGCCGGTCGCGCGCCGTGCATCGCCCAGCCGAGCGCGACGGCCGCGAGCGCCGGGTAGGCGAACAGCGCCAGCCAGGTCGGCGCGCTCGCCATCCCCGGCAGCGCGGTGACGAGGTAGACGACGCCCACGATCGAGGCCGGCGGGACGAGCGCCCACCAGCGGCCCGCGAGCCGCTGGAGCACGCGCGGGATCCCGGCGGCGGGGAGCGCGACGAGGGTCGCCTGGAGCAGGTCCAGCGCCAGGATCGAGACAGACCAGGGGATGTCCCTTCGTCTACCCCTTCGCGTGCGGCGCGAGCAGCGCGTTCCACGAGCGATTGACCTGGCGCCATTCGTCGCCACAGCGGACCGCGCGGGAGTGCGGGAGCAGGTCCGGTCCGACGATGCCCTTGAAGCGCTTGCGGTCGCTGCCGTACATCCAGCACAGGAACTGGTAGACGCGCTGCTCGTGGATCGAGTGCTCGTCGGCGAAGTCGGTGTCGGAGAGCTTGCCGCGCAGGTCCGTCAGCGCGGCGAAGAACATCGCGGCGCTGAGGGCGGTGAGCGGGCCGAACTTCGGGTTCTTGGCCAGCAGGTAGGCCGCGAAGCCGTCGACCGCGTCCTCCTCGCGGCCGGTGACCGGCAGCTTGAGCTCGTAGACGAGCGCGTGGCCGATCTCGTGGGCGAGGACGAACTCGTTGGCGGCGATCGTCGCCTGGCGGGCCGAGATCCCCCGCACGCCGCGCAGCTGCTTGCGCAGCTCGCGGTGCTCGAGCGTGAGGAACGAGCCGGGGAAGTGGATGAACGAGAGCTTGGTGCCCTGCTTGTCGATCTCCAGGTCGGGGAAGAAGGCCGGACCCTCGTCGATCTCGTCGGAGAACACGACCGGGATGTCCCGCGGCAGCGCCCAGCGCGTGTTGACCTCGGCCGCGACCTTCTCCATCGCCTTCGAGCGGCGCAGCATGCCGCCGACGGAGCGGTTGGCCTTCTTGAACGATCCGAACTCGACCTGGAAGTCGCCCCGGTCGACCGCAGCGGGGGTGGGGGCCTGCGCATGGACAGCGGCGGGGACGGCGGTGAGCAGCGCGGCGGCCAGCGCGCTGAGCAGCATCGGGGTTCGGAATCGCATCCGCCCAGCATCGGCACGCAGGCCGGCGAGCTGAAGGGCGTCCACCCGGGTGAGTGGACGGCCAGGTCAGACCGCAGTCGTTCCCGCGCGGCCGGCGGGCAGGGGAAGCCCGGCCAGGCGCTCGCGCAGGGCATGGACGAGGGTCGGATCGGGGACGTCGCGGCCGGCGTCGGTGGCGCGCACGAGCGCGATCGACGAGGTCAGCACGACCGCGTCGGCCGCTGCGAGCCGCTCGAGGTCGACGGGCTCGACCCGCGCCCGCGGATGGGCTTCGAGCAGCCGCGCGCGGGTGACCCCGGGCAGGAGCCGCCCGTCGGCGGGCGGGGTGACGAGCGTGTCGCCTTCGAGCAGCCACACGTTCGACATGGCGGCCTCGAGCACCGCGCCGTCGGCGTCGACGAGGAGGGGGAGCCCGTCGCCGGCCTCGGTCAGCGCCTCCAGCAGCCGGCGGTCGCGCCACTTGTGCGGGCCGAGGCCGCCCGGGAGCGTCCACGGGACGAGGGTGACCGGGGCATCGGTTGTCGGGGATGCGGGGCGAAGGGTGAGCTCGATCGCAAGGCGGCCTCCCGCGCCGGGGACGGCGTCGATGCGCAAGCGATGCGGTCCTCCAGGAGTCGCTGCTCGCGCTCGGTCTCGGACCTCGCCCGCGAGGGTCGCCGGAAGCTCCAGCCCGTAGAGCTCGCCCACCGAGCCGCTCAGCCGGTCCAGATGCGCCGCCAGCGCGACGGGCGCGCCGGCGCGGACGGCCAGCGTCTCGAACACGCCCGCGGCGGGGTCGGGCCGATCGCGCCCGGCCGCCAGCGCGCGCGCCGCCGGGCGCCGGGTTCCCTGCAGCCGCCCGGGGTCCAGCCGCGCGCCGAGCGCCCGCACCAGCGGGCGTGCCTTGTCGAGCGCCTCGCGCACCTCGGCGTCGGGATCGGAGTCGGCCACGATGCCCCCGCCGGCGCCCAGCCACGCGCGTCCGTCGCGCAGCTCGAAGGTGCGGATCGCGACGTTCAGCTCCAGGCCGGCGATCGGGCTGGCGAAGCCGACCGCCCCCGTGTACACGTGGCGCGCGAGCGGCTCGAGCTCGGAGATGACGCGCAGCGCCTGGACCTTCGGCGCGCCCGTCACCGATCCGGGCGGGAACGTCGCCCGCAGCAGCTCGGCGTCGCCGACGCCCTCGCGCAGCCGCCCGTGCACGCCGGTGACCAGGTGCCAGACGCCGGGGTGCGGCTCGGCCGTCGGCGCCGCATCGGCCTCGATGCTGCCGTAGGCGCAGACGCGTCCGAGGTCGTTGCGCATGAGGTCGACGATCATCACGTTCTCGGCGCGGTCCTTGGCCGAGCCGACGAGCGCGGCGCGCGCCGCGTCGGCCGCGGCGGCGTCGTCCTCGGCGCGCGGGATCGTCCCCTTGATCGGGCGGGTGAGCACCTCGCGGCCGCGGCGCAGCAGGAACAGCTCGGGCGAGAGGCCGATCGTCGCGCCCCACGGTCCCGCCAGGAACGCGCCGTGCCGGGGCTGCAGCGCGCCGGCGGCGGTCGCGAACGCGTCGATCGGGTCGCCCGAGAACGCGCCCTCGATCCGCAGCGTCAGGTTGGCCTGGAAGAGCTCTCCGGCGTGGATGCGCTCGACCGCCTCGCCGACGGCGTCGCGCAGCCCGGCCGCGCCCGGCCCCGCCGGCGCGAACGGCCCGGCGCGGAAGGGCCGGACGACCGGGACCCGGGCCGCGAGCTCCGCCCGGCGCGCCGCCAGCGCTGCAGCCCGCGCGGGCGTCTCGAGCGCCTCGAACCACCAGCGTCCGTCGGCGTCGAGGCGCAGGACGTGGTCGTAGAAGGCGAGCGCGAACGGCGGCAGCGCATCGCCCGGCGGGGGCGGCGGCGGCAGCTCCTCGACGCGATGGCCGAGCGCGTAGCCGAGGTAGCCGACCCAGCCGCCGCCGACCGCGCCCGCCCGCCCGCCGCTGGGGTCCACGACCGGCTGCGCGTCGAGCAGGGCAAAGGGGTCTTCGCCGGGCGCGCCGACGCGCACCGGCTCGGACCCGACGAGCGCGCCCCCGCCGGCCCACGCGCCGACGAGCGCGAACGGGTGGCGGTCGCCGCGCAGCGCCAGGGCGGCCTGGGCGGGCGTCCAGTCCAGGTCGAGCGGCTCGGCGATGAGGCGGGCAGCGGCGGGAGGCACGGACCGCAACGCTACTGGCGCGCAGTGTGCGGTCGGACGAGGCCCGATCTCCATGCATGTGCATGCATGGACTTGTGAACGACCCATGGCTACGCTGAGGGCGTCATGTCCGATCTCGTCGCCGCCTGGCGGGACCTCGCCGGCCGTCACGCCACGCTCAGCGAGGCGCTGGAGCGAGCGCTCCAGCGCGAGCACGGGCTGTCGCTCTCGGAGTTCGAGGTGCTCGACCGGCTGGCCGAGTCGCCCGACCAGTCGCGGCGCATCCAGGAGCTCGCCGACGAGGTCCACATCAGCCAGAGCGCGCTCTCGCGGCTGGTCAGCCGGCTGGAGGCGACCGGGCTGACCTGTCGCAAGTCCTGCGACGTCGACCGCCGCGGGATCTACGCCTGCCTCACGCCGGCCGGGCGCGAGCGGGTCGACGCGGCCCGCCCGACCCAGGACGCGGTGCTCGCCCGACTCCTGCGCTGACGGTTCTCCGCCAGCAAGACGCCGGAACGCCCACCTGGGCGGCCGCGCTCCCCGCGGCGAGCATGCCGAGCGTCAGAGCCGTCAGTCCCACCACTCAGGAGTCACACGCCATGCGCATCCAGACCTCGCTGCTCGCCGTCGCCGCGACCGCCGCTCTTGCCGTCACCGGCTGCGGCGGCGGCGACCAGGAGCAGGCCGCCGAGCAGCTCCAGCAGCAGGGCGTCGAGCTGCAGCAGCAGGGTGCTGCGCTGCAGGAGAAGGCCGCCAAGGCGGCCGAGGACATCAAGGCCGGCAAGGCCGATCCGCAGGAGGTTCAGCAGGAGCTGCAGGACGACGCAGCCGAGATCACCGAGCAGGCCACGGACGTCGCCAGCGACGCCATCGACTCGGTCCAGGACGAGCCCCACGTCCCCGACGAGGTCAAGGACCAGCTCGAGGAAGCCCAGCAGCAGCTGGACGAGCTGTCGACCGGCGCTGGGCAGTAGCCGCCCGGAGCACCGCGGACCGCGCGCCTACGCCGCCGGGCGGGCGCGCCGCCGGCGGCCGCGCGCCGTCCGCCAGGCTCGCGGCGCCAGCACGACGATCGCGTAGGCGATCGTCGTGAACGCCCAGCCGACGAGGATGTCGATGACGAAGTGCTCGCCGCCGTAGGTCAGCGCGAACGCCATCGCCAGCGCGTAGGCGCCGAGCGCGATCCGCACCCACCAGCCCGCGGGCCAGAAGAAGAGCAGCAGCATGAACGGATAGGACGCATGCAGCGAGGGCATCGCGGCGACGAGGTTCACCAGGTCGCCGTGCCCCTCCCACAGCGACTGCGCGGTGTGCACGCCGAGCTGGCCCCACACGACCGGGACAACGCGGTCGACGTGCGGGATGAGCTGGTGGTCGCCGGCCAGCCACGGCGGCTGGGCCGGGAACAGCCAGTAGGTGAGGAAGGCCGCCACGGTCACCAGGACCGTCAGCGCGACGTACTGGCGGAAGCGATGGTGGGCGACCCGCCAGAGCACGGCGGCCACGACCCACACCGCGAAGAAGTGGGTCATGTAGACGACCCACGTCGCGTAGTCGTACCAGTGCAGGTGCGCCGCGTCGTAGAGGCGCTCCTGCAGCCAGACGGTCGGCACGTCGCCGCCGCCGGTCAGCCAGCGGTCGAAGTCGATCTGCGGCTGGACGTGCGCCTGCCACTCGGGCACGGAGACCGCGCCGCGCAGGTAGTCGTAGGCGACCAGCAGCGCCAGCAGCGGCGTCCACTCCAGCAGGAGCATGCCCCAGCTGCGCCAGGCCGCCGCGCTGAACGCGGCCATGCCGAGCAGCAGCCACAGGAAGAGCTGGTCGCGTGCGAGCGGCAGGCCGTCGACGGCGATCGAGATCGCCAGGGCGGCGACGTAGACGATCGGTGCGGCGATCGGGACGATCCGGCCCAGCCAGGCGGCCGCCCGGGCACGAAGGGTCGGGACGGCCTCGACGGCCTCGGCACCGCTCATGCGGAGAGATGATCGCCGATCGGGCGGCCCGCGCGCCAGTCCTCAGCGCGGCGGGCGCGCCTTGAAGGTCCAGAGGCGGTTGCCGAGGAAGCTGATCGGCGTGACGGCGATCGTCGCGATCGCCTGCGCCGGCAGCTTGGCCAGCCCGGCGCCGTCGACGAGCGCCGTGAGCGCGACGAGGCTGATGAGGAAGGCGGCGACCGAGACCGTGAGGAAGCGGGCGGCCTGGTGGCTGCGCCGCCCGTCGCGGGCCGCGAACGTCCAGTGGCGGTTCCAGACGAAGTTGGAGCTGACCGCCACGAGGAAGGCGGCGGTGGCGGCGAGCCGGTAGTGCTCGCCGGCGACGTGGACGACGAGCGCGAACGTCACGAGGTTGACGAGGTAGCCGCTCGCGCCGACGAGCGCGAAGCGGACGAACTGCGCCGGCACGCTGTGGCGATGGCGGCGGCGCGCGACGAGGGGCGCCGCCGCTCGGCGCGACGGCCGGCGGGGTGCGTCGGTGCCCAGGCTCACGGGCGCACCGCGCGGCCCTGTCCGGCGTGTCGGCCGGTGATCGGATGGCCGGCCACGCACGCGAGGATACGGATCCCGCCGGCCAGGGCCGCGCCACGGCGCCGATCCCTAGGGTGGGAGGCCCCGATCGCCATCGTCGACAGAGGTCCTCGATCCCATGGTCAAGTCGTTTCGCATCATCGCCCTGCTCGAGGCCACGAGCTTCCTGGCCCTGCTCGTGGCCTCCTACCTCAAGCGCCAGGACCAGGGCGAGCTCGGCGTCCAGATCCTCGGCCCGGTCCACGGCGCGCTCTTCATCGGCTATGTCGTCCTGGCCTTCGCGGTCCGCGCCGAGCTGCGCTGGAGCGCGAAGGTGACCGCCCTCGTCCTGCTCGGCGCGGTGCTGCCGTTCGGCGGCTACGTCGTCGACTGGTGGATGGCCCGCACGGCGCGCGAGCAGCGGCTGGCGGAGGGGTAGCGCGCCCGCTCGCTACTCGCCCTTCGCCATCTCCTCGGCGACCTCGCGCATCTTGTCGGCCGGCATGTGCTCGAAGGCCTCGTCGCGCAGCCACGACACGATCGGGCTGTGGAGCTGTTGGAGCTTGCCCATGCGGCGCGCTTTCTGCACGACCGCCTCGTCGCGCACCTTGCGGTCGGCCTGGTAGGCGGCGAGGGCGTCGTCCAGCGGCGCGTCCGAGGTCAGGTGGGAGACGAGCGTGACCGCGTCCTGGATCGTCATGCAGGCGCCCATCGACGCGAACGGCGTCGTGAGGTGGGCGGCGTCGCCGAGGAGGACGAGCCGGCGGTCGATCCAGGTGTCGATCGGCTCCATGTCCCAGGCCTCGGTCGTCACGATCGACTCCGGATCGGCGGCCTCCACCGCGGCGCGCAGCAGCTCGTACCAGCCGTCGATGTGGGCGAGGATCGCGTCCTTGTCGACGGCCTGCGTCTTGGCGCCGGCGGGCGCCCGGTGCGTCACGTACCAGCGAACGGAGCCGTGGCCGATGTCGGCGACGCCGCCCTTGGACCCGCGCGCCCAGATCTCGACGTGGCGGTTGGGCTGCAGGAGCTCGTGCTGGAAGCCGTCGAGCACGCCGCCCCAGCCGCTGTAGCCGGAGTAGTCGAGCTTCGCGTCGGGCGCGACGGCGTCACGGGTGACCGCGTGGGCGCCGTCGGCCCCGATGACCAGGCTGCCCTGCGCACGGCCGCCGTCGGCGAGGAGCACGGTGGCGGTCTCGCCGTCCTGCTCGACACCGACGCATCGCGAGCCCATGCGCACGACGCCGTCGCCCAGCAGCTCGGTCATCGCCTGCTGGAACGCGGGGCGGCGCACGTCGCAGCTCGGCGCCCCGAGCTTGCGCGAGACCTCGCCGACGGGCATCGCCTCGATGAGGTCGCCACGCTGGTTGTGGATCTCGGTGACCTCGATCGGTGAGCCGATCCGGGTCGGGTCGTCGAGCCCGAGCTCCTGGAGATGGGCGATCGCGTAGGACCACAGCGTGAACCCGGTCGCCCGGCCGGCGGGGTGGTCGTACTGCTCGTGGACCTCGACGTCGACCCCGGCGCGCTGGAGCGCCAGCGCTGTCGTCAGCCCGCCGACCCCGCCGCCGACGATCACCACCTTGTCCAGGTTCGCCATGCGTGTCCCTCCGCTGCCTCGTGGAGGCGCGGATCCTACCTGCGACTACGCTGGCCCCATGGCGTACACCACCGCGGACGCGCGACAGCAGCTCTTGGACAGCGTCGCGCAGGCGATCGACGAGATCGGCGCCGCGCTGGCCGCCCTCGGCGCCGCCTACGAGCAGCTCGACGAGCACAGCGCCGACGAGCTCGAGGAGGCGCTCTTCCGCCCGGCGCAGTCCGCGTACGGCCGCGCCCAGCGCACCCACGCCGAGTTCGCCCGGCGCTGCGGCCTGGCGACGCGGACGTTCACCCAGCCGTCGCCCGGCGCCGCCTCCACGGGCGCCCGTGCGTTCATCGACGAGGCCGGCGACGCGTTGGCCGAGGCCGACACGGTCCTCGCCGAGCTCCAGGACTCGCTGCTGCCCGTCGAGGTCGGAGACGCGGAGCTGCGCGCCGGCCTGTCGGGCGTCCGCGAGATCCTGGCGCCGCTCCCGGGGCGGGGGGATGCCCTCGTGCGGCGCCTGGGGCGCTAGGAGTGCCAGAGGATCGTGCGTGGTCCTGCGCGGGAGCGGGCGGATGAAGCTCGACCGATGCGCCGTGACACCGTCGAGGCCCTCGGTCAGGCCGAGTGGACGCCGTGCTTGCGGAGGTACTCCAGGTAGAACGGCCGCAACAGATCGGCGACCTCGCCGCGGCCGGACTCCGTGATGTCGTCGACGTGGGCGCGGAGCATCTGCATGTCGGCCTCGGCGCCCTTCCACTCGCCCGCGGCCGCTTCGGAGACGGGCAGCACCTGTGCGAGGCGCCAGAAGAAGCGCACGTCCAAGTGGCGCTTCGCCCGCGCGACGGCGAGGTCGTGCAGCTCCTTGGAGGTGAGCGATTCGAGGTTGTCGGGGGCTGGCTCGCTCATGTGACCTCGATGATGGCAGCTCGGCCGTGCCCTGGCGTCACCCGGTCTGGGCGATGTGGTCAGCCGTCCGGCCGGGACGCGACCAGGCCACGCGAGCTGTCGGCGGCGCCTCGCGCCAGCGCGTTCGATTCCCGATCCCGCAAGCCGAGAGTTGACACGCGACTGCACCTGTTCTACCGTGCCCGGAAACCTTCCCAGAATCGATGACTGCTACCGATCAGACAACCGAGAATCCCGTCCGTCCCACCTGTGGCCCGCTCACGATCGAGTCGATCGACGTCATCCCGATCGTCGTCCCGCTCGACCGGGAGTACCGCGGCAGCCACTATCGGATGCACAATCGCGCGACGGTGATCGTCCGCGTCGCGACCAAGGAGGGCATCGTCGGCGAGGCATACGCCGGCGATGAGGACGCGACGCTCGGCGAGATCGTGTCGGTGATCCGGGAGGAGCTGACTCCGCGGCTGCTCGGGGAGGACGGGTTCGCGATCGAGCGCTGCTGGCAGAAGGGGTTCTCGGTCACCTGGGACCTGCTGCGCGACCGTCGCATCGGTCTCGTCGCGCTGGCAGCCGTCGATCTTGCGCTGTGGGACGCGATCGGGAAGGCGCTCGGGCGTCCGTTGTGGCAGCTCTGGGGCGGCTACCGCGAGTCGGTCCCGGTGAACATCATCGGCGGCTACTACGGTCGCGACCTCGCCGGCATCCGGGACGAGGTGGCCGAGTGGCGCGAGATGGGCCTGCGCGGCTGCAAGTTCAAGGTCGGCGGTCGGGAGCCTGCCGAAGATGCCCTCCGCGTCGAGGCGGCCCGCGAGGCGGGCGGCGACGGCTTCGTCATCACGGTCGACGCGAACCAGGGCTATACACGGGCGCAGGCGCTCGACCTCTGCACGCGCGTGCGTGACCTCGACATCCGATGGTTCGAGGAGCCGTGCATCTGGACGAACGACGCGCGGGACATGCGGGACGTCCGCCTAGCAGGGGGGATCCCGGTCTGCGCGGGGCAGAGCGAGCACTCGCCCGAAGGGTGCCGCGATCTGATGGAGACGGGGGCGATCGACGTCTGCAACTTCGATGCCTCGTGGTCGGGCGGCTACACGAGCTGGCGGCGGATGGCCGCGGCGGCGCACCTCTACGGGGTCGAGCTCGCGCACCACGAGGAGCCGCAGGTCGCGGCGCACCTCCTGGCGAGCCAACCGCATGGCACCTACTTGGAGGTCTTCCACCCCGATCGCGATCCCATCTGGTGGCGGATGATCGCCAACCGACCACAGCTCGTGGACGGAGAGGTCGCGCTGCCGGCGGAGCCGGGCTTCGGGTGGCAGCTCGACCGCGACTTCATCGAGCATTACCGCGTCGCGCTCTAGCAGCGCCACGGGGGGCAGGCCGCGTCGCGAGCACTGTTGCCACGTGAACAGAGGTGAGGAGATTCGATGCAGGAGGAAACGCCGTGGCGAGACTGCCTTTCGTTGATACCCACGTTCACTATCTGGACCTGAAGAGCCCGGATCTCCACTACTCGTGGCTGCAGCCGGATTTCGTCCATCCGGTGCTCGGCGACATCGACGGGCTGAAGGTGTTGAAGTACACGGCCGACCATTTCATCGCGGAGACCCGATTCCAGAACGTGACCAAGTGCGTTCACGTTCAGGCGGCGCTCGGGATCGCGGACCCCGTCGAGGAGACGCGCTGGCTCCAGGAGCAGGCGGACCGAACCGGTTTTCCGCACGGGATCGTTGCGCACTGCGACCTCGCCAGCGCCGATGCTGAGCAGACGATCGAGCGGCATATGCGCTACGCCAACATGCGCGGCATCCGCGACTTCGGCGAGGGCGACTACCTGGTCGACGAGACCTGGCAGAAGGGCTACGCCCTGCTCGCGAAGTACGGCCTCGTCTTCTGTCTGGATCTCGTTCCGGAGAACCTGCCGAAGGTGCGCGCGCTCGCCGACAAGTACCCGAACGTGGTGCTCTGCATCGACCACGCCGGATTTCCGCGACACCGCGACGATGCGTACTTCCAGATGTGGAGACGCGGAATGCGTGAAGCGGCCGGCGCGCCCAACACGGTCGTGAAGATCTCTGGCCTGGGCATGTGCGACCACCGCTGGACGGTCGACAGCATCCGTCCGTGGGTCGAGGGGTGCATCGAGGCGTTCGGGACGGAGCGCTCGTTCTTCGGGACGAACTGGCCTGTCGACCGGCTCTTCAGCTCGTACGGCGACGTGGTCGACGCGTACGCGGAGATCATCTCGGCCTGCTCGCCGTCCGAGCAGGCAGCGCTCTTCTCGCGCAACGCCGAGCGCATCTTCAACGTCTAATGGACTGACACGTTCCTTCGTGATCGCCGGCTGCGGGGTGGCTCACTCTGGCTCACCCCGCGCCCGCGGCTGTTCAGTCGAGGTGCCACACCTCCTCGAGCCGCTGGAGCTCGCCGTGCTCGTCGGTGAGTGACACGATGACGTCCTTGAACCACTCCTGCCAGCGCGCGTTGACGTCGGTGGCAGCGATCTTGCCGAACGCGGTCGCCGCATCGGGGTGACACTCCACATAGCCGATGATCGTCGTGCCCTGGCGGAACAGCGAGTAGTTCGCCTGGCCGGCGCTCTTGATCGCCTCCACGAGCTCGGGCCAGATCTCGTCGTGGCGCTTCTTGTACTCCGCCTCGGTTCCAGGGTGGATCTCGAAGGTGAAGCAGACGCGTTCCATCGTGGTACCTCTCTCGTGTCGGAATCGCTGCCGGTATCGTATACTACGGCTGTCCGTCGTCCTGACACGACAAAGGAGCACCTGGGAATGGCGAAGCTGCGACTCGGAGTGATCGGGGCGGGCGCGTGGGCGGTCACGTCACACCTCCCGAACTTCGCCAGGCGTCGCGACGACGTCGAGTTCGTCGGCGTCGCCCGCAAGGGCAAGGACCCGCTCGCACGGATCAAGGACAACTGGGGCTTCCAGGTCGCGAGCGAGGACTACCGCGACGTCATCGACGCCGGCATGGACATCTGCCTCGTGTCGAGCCCGCACGCGCTTCACTACGAGCACGCGAAGGCTGCCCTGGAGGCCGGTGCGCACGTCCTCTGCGAGAAGCCCTTCACCGTCGACCCCGCGCACGCGTGGGAGCTCGACCGGATCGCGAAGGAACGCGATCTCCACCTCGTCGTGAGCCATGGCTGGAACTACTTGCCGTGGACGCGCGAGGCGAAGCGGCTCATGGACGAGCACGGGATCGGTGAGATCGAGGAGTCGTCGATCCGCATGTCGTCGGTGACGCGGGAGCTGCTCGCCAACCTCGCCGCATATCCGCAGGTCGCGCCGGACACCGCTCCCGACCTGGCGACGTGGAGCGACCCGCGCAACGGCGGCGGCTATGGCCAGGCGCAGCTCACGCACGCGCTGGGCGTAGCGCTCTGGCTCACGGGCCTTCGCGGCGAGGCGGTGTTCGCGCTGATGAAGGCTGTGCTCGATGCGCCGGTCGAGCACCACGACGCGTGCGTGATCCGGTTCGAGAACGGCTCGATCGGGACGATGTCCGGCGCGTCGGCGCACGAGGGGGCGCTCGACAATCGCCACCAGCTCGAGATCCGCGCGACGGGGTCCGAGGGGGAGCTCGTCGTCGATCTCGGCCGCGACAGCCTCTGGCTCTGGCGCAACGACGGCTTCGAGGCGAAGCCGGAGGTCGAGGCCGGCGGCTTCGTCTACGACTGCGACGGGCCGCCGAACACGCTGGTCGACCTCGCGCTCGGCAAGGACGTCGAGAACTGCTCGCCGGCAGCGCTCGGCGCGCGGACCGTCGAGATCCTCGACGCGGCGTACCGCAGCGCGACGAGCGGAAGCCTCGAACAGGTCCGGCGCGGGGAGCTCGCGTAGTCGCAGCGATGCTCGGCGAGCGCGGCGTCCAGCAGGCCTTCGACGTCGTCTAGGCCTGTGTGGAGTCGATCCCGGTAACGTCTTGCAGACCGTGTACGAAGAGCCAGACGAGCGGGCGCCGACGCGCCCCGGCATGCGTGAGGTGGCCGAGCGGGCCGGCGTCGCGATGTCGTCGGTGTCGCGCGTCCTCTCCGGTCACCCGGATGTGAGTGCACGCATGCGGCGCGTGGTGATGGAGGCCGTACGCGAGCTGAACTACCAGCCCGACATCCTCGCCCAGGGGCTGCGGCTGGGGAAGACGTTCTCCGTGGGCTTCGCGGTCTCGGACATCGCCAACCCGGTGCTCGCGGAGATCATCACCGGCGCCGAGAAGCGGCTGCGGGCAGCCGGGTACTCGCTCCTGCTCACGAACTCCGAAGGCAACCCGGAGCTCGACATCGAGCACATCTCGCTGCTCGAGCGGCGTCGTGTCGACGGCTTGATCCTCTCGCTCGTGGAGGAGCACCACCCGGATGCCGTCGCGGCGTTGCGCCAGGTGGCGTGTCCGATCGTGCTCGTCGATCGCGACATCCCAGATGGGGTCACGACCCGTAGGGCGGCCTTCGACCACGCGCTCGGCATGCGACAGGCGACGCAGCACCTGCTCGAGCTCGGCCATCGCCGCTTCGCCCTCATCACCGGCGGGCCCGAGCGGCCTGCCCGCGAGCGCCGACAGGCCGTCGAGGAGACGCTCGCGGGCGTGCCCGATGCGGAGTGCACGGTGTGCCCGGGAGAGTTCTCCGTCGACCACGGCCGCCGATCCACCGCCGAGATCCTCGGGCTGGATGCACGTCCGACCGCGATCATCGCCGGCGGCAACATGCTCATGGAAGGCGCGCTGATGACCTTGAAGGAGGCAGGCGTCGAGGTGGGCCGGGATCTCTCCTTCGTCGGCTGCGACGACGTCGCCGTCGCCGAGCTCCACGAGCCCCAGATCGCCGTCGTCCGTCGCGACAGCCGCGCCGTCGGCGAAGCGTCGGCCGAGCTGCTCCTCGCCGATCTCGAGCCGGAGAGCGGCAGCACCGACTCGCCACGCGAGATCGTGTTGCCGACCGAGTTCCTGGCGCGGCCCAGCTGCGCGCCGCAGCCGCGCTGAGCATCGCACCCGCCGGTCCAGAGCGCGACCTCCCGGCGTCGTCTCGTCTGGCGTCCCGGTCTGGAAGCGATTCTGGTATCGTGCTGCGGCGTGAGCACAACCATCACCGACGCCGTGACCAGCGTCCATCACGTCGGCATGAGCGTCGCCGATCTCGACGAGGCCCTCGCCTTCTGGCACACCTTCCTCGGGGCCGAGCCGCGCTGGCGGACGGTGCTGGACAGGCCGTATCTCGGCCGTCATGTCGGCTACCCCGGCGTGCGGATCGACGCGGCGCTCCTGGACCTGCCGGGTGGGATCGCGCTCGAGCTCCTCGACTACGACGTCCCGGCCAAGGCGGCGATCGCGGATGCCACCGCCAATCCAGGAAACGTCCACCTGTGCCTCACGGTCGACGACGCGCACGCGGTCTGGCATCGCGCCGTCGCGGCCGGAGCGCGACCGCTGGTGCCCGAGGGCCCGGTCGACGTGGATGGCGGACCGAACCGCGGCGCGCGGACGGCGTACCTGCGGATCCACGACGGCATCACGCTGGAGCTCATCCAGCCCCCGCAGCAGTGAGCGAGCGCTGCGCCGTCAGTACATCAGCCAGCCGCCGCTGACGTTGATGGTCGCTCCGGTGATGTAGCTCGCGTGATCTGAGGCGAGGAACACCACGGTGCCGGCGAGGTCCTCGGGCTGCGCCAGGTGGCCGAGCGGAATCTGGTCGATGTGCGCCTGCAGCTGCTCCTCGCTCAGGTCGCTGCGCAGCATCGGCGTGTCGACCGCACCGGGGGAGACGGAGTTGACGGTGATGCGGTCCTCCGCATAGGTGCGCGCGAGGCCCCGGCACATCGAGACGATCCCGCCCTTGGTCGCCGCGTAGACGACGGAACCGCCGAAGCCGCCCGTCCACCAGCCCTGCGAGGTGAAGTTGATCAACCGGCCGCCGCGTCCCTGCTCGCGCATGATCCGCGCCGCCGCGCGATTGAGGAAGAAGCTCGTCTTGAGGTTGACGTCGTGCTGGAGGTCCCAGTCCGCCTCGGTCACCTCGTCCACGTCGTTGCTGCGGATGAGCACCGCGGCAGCGTTCGCGAGCACGTCGAGGCTCCCGAAGGTCGACTGCGCGCGCCGGAGCAGCGCCTCGTGTGCGCCGATGTCGCGGAGGTCGATCGCCTCCGCGCGATGGTCGTCACCGTCGAGGGTGGGGAGGAGCTCGGCCAGCGCGTCCTCCCGCACGTCCACGGCGTAGACGCGTGCTGCCGCCGAGGCGAACGCTCGCGCCACGGCGCGGCCGATGCCGCCGCCTGCTCCGGTGACGACCACGCCTTTGCCGTTCAGCCCCGAGCCAACATTCCAAGCCACGTCACGTCCTCCTCGCATAACGGTTCCGGGAACGGTTCCGAGACGATCGTCGCAGATCCCCGTCGACCGACGCGGCGACGCCCTCCTCGGCGTCTGGCGACGACGCGACGCCGCGGCCGAGAACCGCGGCAGTGGTGCGCCCAGACGGGATCCGCGGCCACTCCGTGGAAACGGTTCCGGCTTGACAGCGCGAGTGCGGCGGGCTAGATTGACAACCGTTGCTGGAAAGGTTTCCAGCAACGACTAGGCTGATTGGTGTCACCTAGGGGGAGAGAGGGGCGAACGATGGGTGAGGAGCAGCGCGGCGGCTTCGAGCAGCGAAGCGAAGCCGACGGTCACGCGGGGCCCGGCCTCACGCGAAGCCGCTTCCTGCGGATGGCGGCCGGCGCCGGCCTGACGATCCCCGCCGCGAACATGCTCGCGGCGTGCGGCGGGGGCGGCAGCAGCGGGGACACGAAGGTCAGCGAGACCGCCACGGAGGAGGGCAAGCCCGTTCAGGGCGGCACCCTGCGCATGGCGCGCATCGGCGACGTGATCACGTGGGATCCGATCACGCCCGTCGACAACATCAGCTTGTGGGCGTTCCCCCTGGTCTATCGCGGTCTGCTGCAGGTCGAGGAGACCGGGACCAAGCTGGATCCGTCGATCGCCGAATCGTGGGAGGCCTCGCCGGACGGTCGCACCTACACGTTCCATCTGCGCCCGGATGTGAAGTTCGCCGACGGCTCACCGCTCACGGCGAGCGACGTCGTGTTCACGTTCAAGCGCGAGGCAGGCCCGAAGTCCCTGCACGCTTCGACGATCCCGCCGAAGACGCGGTTCATGGCGCCCGACGACCGGACCGTGGTGGTGAAGCTGGTCGACCCGTCGCCGGACTTCGCCGACAGCACCCTGGGCACGGCGCCGATCCTCTCGGAGGCCTACGTGCGCGAGCACGGTCCAAAGCTGCCGATGGGCGCTGGCCCATTCATGCTCGAGGAGTGGCGCAAGGGCGAGGCGGTGATCCTCAAGCGCAACCCGCACTACTTCGGGACCGGTCCCTATCTGGACCGCGTCGAGCTGCTGGCGATCCAGGACGACACGACCCGCGTGCTGAAGCTCCAGGCGGGGGAGATCGACGTCGCGACGGACCTGCCGCTCAACCAGGTCAAGCGCATCGACCAGATGTCGGGTGTCAAGACGCAGACGGCGCCGACGCTCGCGGTCGAGCACCTGCGCCTGAACCACCACCTGCCGCAGTTCCAGGATCGCAACGTCCGACTCGCGATCAACCACGCGATCGACAAGGAGGCGATCCTCAAGAACGTCATCTTCGGCTACGGCGAGCCGGCGACGTCGCTGCTTCCCAAGCTCAAGTACCACGTCGCGCAGCAGCCGTTCGCGTACGACGTCGAGCAGGCGAAGGCCTACATGGCCAAGAGCGGCTTCCCTGACGGCTTCTCCGCGAAGCTGCTCGTGCTCGCCGGCGACCAGGTCGAGTCCGGCATCGCGACGATCGTGCAGAGCCAGCTCGCCGAGCTGGGCATCAAGGTCGACATCCAAGCCGTCGAGACGGGCACGAAGACCGAGCTCGCGCAGAACGAGAAGTACGAGATGCAGGTCGCGAGCTACACGAGCGACTACGTGGACCCCTTCGAGCTCGTGCTGTTCGCCGCGGTGAACACGTTCGTCGACTCGGCGTGGACGCATTACAAGAACCCCACCGTGAACAAGCTCTTCGAGCAGGCCGAGCGCGAGATGGATCCGGCCAAGCGCAAGGAGCTCTACGCCCAGATGCAGAAGATCGTGTGGGACGACGCCGCCTACGTGTTCCTGTACTACCCGTTCTCTCGCTCGGGCGTTCGGGACAACGTGCACGGGTTCAAGGTCCTGCCGACGAGTTACTACCTGCTCGAGACGGTCTGGAAGAGCTAGCCCGCGATGACGAGCTTCGTCCTCCGACGGCTCGTGCACCTCGGAGTCGTCGCCTTCGGCATCACGGTCGTCGTGTTCATGCTCGTGCACATCGTGCCCGGCGACCCGGCGGAGGTGATGCTGGGCATCCGGGCGACGCCGCAGCGGGTGGCCGAGCTGCATCGAGAGCTCGGCCTCGACCGCTCGCTGCCCGAGCAGTACTGGATCTTCCTGCGCAACGCCGTGCAGGGCGATCTCGGGCAGTCCTACTTCTACGCGGAGCCCGCGGCGAGCCTGGTGATGCGACGGCTCGGGGCAACGCTCTTCTTGACCGTGTACTCCGCGGTCCTGGCGGTGCTCATCTCCGTGCCGCTCGCGCTGGTGGCGGCGTTGCGGCGCGGCTCGCTGTGGGACCACGGAGTCGGAGGCGTCGCAGTGTTCGGCCTGGCGGTGCCGGCGTACTGGCTGGGAACCGTGCTGCTGCTGATCTTCGGGGCCCAGCTCGGCTGGTTCCCCGTCGGCGGCTACGGCGACTCGTTCGGGGCGCACCTGTACTACTTGGCACTGCCTGCGCTCACCGTCGCACTGACGCTCGTCCCGCTGATCACGCGCGCGCTCAGGGCCAGTCTGATGGAGACGCTGCAGAGCGAGTTCGTCGACGTCGCGCGGTCCAAGGGCTTGTCGGAGCGCCGGGTCGTCGTGCGGCATGCGCTGCGCACGGCGCTGATCCCTGCCGTCGCGATCCTCGGCGTCAACATCGGGTTCCTCGTCGGAGGTCTTGTGGTGATCGAGGCCGTGTTCGGCATCCCCGGTGTGGGCGATCTGGTGTTCAAGGCGATCTCGTCGCGTGACTATCCGACCGTCCAGGCGGCCACGCTCATCCTGGCCGTGCTGGTGGTGGTCGTGAACGCCGCCACCGATGTCGCGACGCTCGCGCTCGATCCCCGCGCACGCGCCTCTGCGGCAAGGACGGGCCGGGCGTGAGCGCAGAGGCAGCCACCGAGGTCATGATGCGCCGTCCGCGCAGCGCGCGCACACGGGCGGTGCCGCGCACGCTCGTCATCGGCTCCGCCATCGTGGTGGTGATGGTCCTGGTCGCGATCGTTGGGCGCATCTTCCTGCACTCCCGCGCGATCGAGGTCCATCTCGACCAGACGCTCATGGCGCCGAGCTGGGCACATCCGTTCGGGACCGACGACGCCGGGCGCGATGTCTTCGCGCGAGTGCTCGTGGGCGCCTGGTACGACCTGCAGATCGGGCTGTTCACCGTCGTTCCCACGCTCGTCGCGGGTGTGGCGATCGGGCTCGTCGCGGGCTATTTCGGCGGTTGGGCAGAGTCTGCGATCACGCGCCTGGTGGACGTCGTCGTCGCGTTCCCGTTCTTCGTGCTGGTGATCGCGATCATCGCCGCCCTCGGACCGAGCATCGTGAACATGTACATCGCCGTGGCCCTCGTCGGGTGGGTGAGCTATGCCGTCCTCGTCCGAGCGGAGATCCGGACCGTCCGGCAGCTCGACTACATCGATGCGGCCCGCGCCCTCGGCTACAGCCACTGGAGGATCCTCAGGCGGCACGTGTTGCCCAACGTGGTCATCCAGCCACTCGTGTACTCCACCAGCGCGTTCGTGGCGTTCATCATGCTCGGCAGCGCACTCGGATACCTCGGTCTGGGGGTGCAGCCGCCGACGCCTGAATGGGGCGTGATGATCGCGGGCGGCCGGAACTTCATCTACGAGGCCCCGTGGATCACGATCTTCCCGGGCATCGCGATCGTGTTGGTGAGCGTGGCCTTCCTGATGATCGGTGACGGCCTCGCCGAACTCCTGCGGCCCGAGGTGCGCCGGTGATCGAAGCGCCGACCGTGGTCGACGGCGTGCAGCACGACGATCGCGCCGTGCGGTTGTCGGTGCGGGACCTCAGCGTCAGCTATCGGACCACCAGCGGAGCGGTGCTGACCGCGGTGGACGAGGTCTCCTTCGAGCTCGGCCCACAGGAGGTCCTCGGGATCGTCGGAGAGTCTGGCAGTGGCAAGAGCTCGGTGCTGCGAGCGATCATGCGGCTGCAGCCGCCGGGTGGCAGCGCATCTGGCGAAGTGCTCTTCGACGGCGAAGATCTCCTGTCGCTGTCCGCGAGCGAGATGCGCCGTCGCCGCGGCGCTGGGATCGCGGCGGTGTTCCAGGACCCGCATTCCTGCCTGAACCCGGTCTTGCCGATCGGTTGGCAGATCGCGGAGGCGTGCGGCGCCGGCGGGGGTCTCGGCCGCGCGGAGATCGGCACGCGGACGCGTGAGCTGCTGGAGCTCGTCGGCGTCCCGGACGCCGGGCGGCGCATGTCCGCCTACCCCCATGAGCTGTCGGGAGGACTGAAGCAGCGCATCGCGATCGCGATCGCCATCGCGCGCTCGCCTCGACTGCTGCTTGCCGACGAGCCGACGACGGCGCTCGACGTCACGATCCAGGACCAGATCCTGTCGCTGCTGGGCGACCTGCGCGATCGCCTGTCGATGAGCATGATCCTCGTGACGCACGACCTTGGCGTCGTGGCGGAGACCTGCTCGCGCGTTGCCGTCATGTACGCCGGTCGGATCGTCGAGATCGGTCCGGTGCAGGCGGTTCTCTCGTCGCCCAGCCACCCGTACACCGACGCGCTGCTCGCGTCCATCCCGCAGCTCGGGACAGCGCACGAGCGTCTGAACGCGATCCCGGGAGCGCCGCCTGAGCTGGGGAAGTTCGGCGATGGTTGCCGCTTTGCCCCTCGTTGCCGGTTCGCGCTCGACGCATGCCGTACGGAGCTGCCGGCGCTCGTGCCCGAATCGCCTGAGCGAAGCAACGCTTGCCTTCGCTCGGGTGGATGGAGGCAAACGGCATGACCGCTCCATCTGCCGGCACGCCCGATCCGCCGCCGATCCTCGGTGTCGACCACGTGTCCAAGGCGTTCGTGATCTCGCACCCGCTGATGTCGCGGTTGCGGCGAGAGCCTCCGGTGCGGTTGCACGCGGTGGTGGACGTCTCGCTCGAGCTGTCACGTGGTGAGACCGTCGGCCTCGTCGGCGAGTCGGGCTGCGGGAAGACGACGCTCGGGCGCATGATCGCAGGGCTCATGACGCCGGATCGCGGCGCCATTCGATGCGGCGGGGAGGACCTCCGGTCGGCGACGCCCGCGGTGCGGCTCCAGACGCAGATGGTCTTCCAGAACCCCTACTCGTCGCTCAACCCGCGCATGACGATCGGCGAGGCGATCGCCGAGCCGCTGCGTGTGCATCGCATCGTTCCGTCGCGCGAGGTCGGGGCCGAGACGGCTCGGCTGCTCGATGAGGTCGGGCTGGCCGCCAGCATCGGATCCAAGTACCCGTTCGAGCTCTCGGGCGGGCAACGCCAACGTGCGGCGATTGCGCGCTCGCTCTCGGTGAGGCCGCAGTTGCTCGTCGCCGACGAGGCGGTCGCGAGCCTCGACGTCTCCACGCAGGCGCAGGTCCTCAACCTGTTGGCCGACCTTCGCGACCATCGAGGCCTGAGCCTCGTGTTCATCACGCACAACCTCAACATCGTCGAGCATCTCTGCGACCGCGTCATCGTGATGTACCTCGGGCGCGCGGTTGAGACGGCTCCGGCCGAGCGCCTGTTCACCGACGCGGGGCATCCGTACACGCGCGGCTTGATCGCGGCGATCCCGCGCATCGAGGGTCCCCGCAAGCGCAGGCAGGCGGCGGTCGCCGGGGAGTTGCCCAGCCCGATCAGTCCCCCGAGCGGCTGCGTCTTTCGCACGCGGTGCCCGCGAGCGGAGGACGTCTGCACCGAGGTTCCACCGAGCGTCGCGCTGGGAACCGCGCACGCGGCCTCGTGCTTCTTCGCCGCCGAGGTCGCACACGGCGCCGTGCGGCACGAGCTCGGAAGCACGGGCTGACGCGAGGCGGGTCCGGCCCGGATCGACGCGGGCGGACCCGGCTGCACGCCGCGTGCGGGATCGGCCTCCGCGTGCTAGGTTATGTTCAGAAACCGTTTCCGGCATCGTTAGCCAGCGACTTCCGGGACGGATTCCGGTATCGTTATCCAGGGGGAGGACGGACGTGTTCATTCGCTGCATCTCGTCGCACTGGCGGTCGCGCGATGTGCTTCGCGCGGAGGCGACCGCAGTTCTTGCAACGCCGAACGGAGGTCTTTCGTAATGCCAAGGGCTATCGGCGCCGGCCGGCTGCGGTGCTTGATCGCGGCGGTCGGGATGCTCGTCCTGGTGGGCGGCGCCGCGGGTTGCGGCGGTGGCGGCGACTCGACGACGACGGCGACCGGCGGGAACGCGTCGACCGCGTCGGGCGGGGACGCGCCGACGAAGCCGCTGCGCTACGGCATCCCCGCCACCAACGTGGCCACCGGCGTCAGCAACCCGGCCAAGATCCAGGCCACGGACGGTCCGGTCCTGAGCATCGCCTACGAGTCGATCACCCATGCCGAGCCCGACGGCACGATTGCGCCCGGGCTCGCCACCAAGTGGCGCTACGTCGACGACAGCCAGAAGGTCTTCGAGTTCACCCTCCGCGACGACGCGAAGTTCTCCGACGGCACGCCGGTCACGGCGGAGGCGGTCGTGGGTTGGCTCAAGTACTACCTGAAGAGCAAGAACGTCTACTCGGGGCTGCTGGGGAAGAACCCGAAGTTCGAGGCGGTCGACACGTCGACCGTGCGGATCACGATGACGGCGCCGCTCCCCAGCCTGCCGTTCCTGCTCTCCGAGGCGAACGTCAACTGGGGCTTCGTCGCGTCGCCGAAGGCCGTGGCGAACCCGGATCTGATGGAGAACGCGACGTACGGCGCGGGGCCGTACATGCTCGACCCCAAGCGATCGGTGCCGGGCGACCACTACACGTACGTGCCCAACCCGCACTACTACGACAAGTCGAAGATTAAGTTCACGCAGGTCGAGATGAAGGCGTTCCAGGACACGTCGACGGCGCTGCAGGCCCAGAAGGCGGGGCAGATCGACGTCGGTTGGACTACTGACGCGTCGACGGCCCAAGCGGCCGAGCAGGCCGGCCTGACCGTCGTGTCGGCCCCGTTCGCGGTCTTCTACGCCGCATTGAACTCCAAGGGTCAGAAGCCGCTGCAGGACGTGCGCGTGCGCCAGGCGCTGAACTACGCGATCGATCGCAAGGCGATCGCCAACGCGCTGTACGGCAAGTACGGCGTCCCCAGCTCCCAGTTCACGATCCCGCCTGACGCCAACCCGGGGATGGAGGACTACTACGCCTACGACCCGGAGAAGGCGAAGTCGCTGTTGGCCGAGGCCGGATACGCCGACGGGTTCTCGTTCCAGATCGACGTGAGGAAGGATCCGACCACGACGAAGGCGGCCGAGCTGCTCGCCCACTACCTCGACGCGGTCGGGGTCAAGACGAAGGTCGAGGTGTTCCAGACGAACACGGCCTTCTACAAGCAGGCCCTGCCGTTGAAGGACGACGCGGCGATCTTCGCGGGGGACGCCGGCGTGCCGACCCCGATCGAGTACCCCAGCTACATCGCTCCGGGCGCCCCGCTCGGCGCGGGCGACCCGGACAACCCGAAGGTCGACGAGCTGTACCAGAAGGGCCTGCGGTCCAGCGATCCGGCCCAGTTCTGGAAGCCGATGTGGGCCATCACGGTGACCGATGCCTGGTTCCTGCCGTACGCAGCATCGAGCGACCTCGCGTACGTCTCGGATGGCGTCGAGGGCGTGGAGATGTCCCCGGCCCGCCCGTACGCGTACCCGACGGAGTGGTCGTTCAAGTAGGCGATGGCGTGACCCCGTGGCGGACCGCTGCAGCGCGGATCCGCCACGGGCGCCTGCCGCAACCAGTCTGGGCCGAGGAGGCCGAACGTTGGCAGTAGTGGCACGAGAGCTGGACCCTGGCACGACGCCGCTGGCGCGCGTCGGGCGGGTCGCGCACCACCCCTATGTGCGGATCGTCGCGCGGCGTCTGCTGCTGGCCGTGCCGCTCCTCTTCATCGTCACGGTGTTGAGCTTCATCCTCCTCTCGCTCGTTCCCGGCGACGCCGCCCAGGAGATCCTCGGTCAGCGAGCCACGCCGGAGTCGTTGGCGGCGCTGCGGGAGCAGATGGGGCTGAACCTGCCGCTCCCCGAGCAGTACTGGCACTGGCTGGTGAACGCGTTCCACGGCGACCTCGGGACGTCGACCGTCACCGGCCAGCCCGTGACGGACGCGATCATCCAGCGCCTGCCGGTGACGCTCTTCATCGCGATCGGCGCCCTGATCGTGATGCCCCTCCTGGGCGTCGCGCTGGGCGTGTACAGCGCCGTGCGCGGCGGCGTGCTCGACCGCGGGCTCGGGTTTCTGGCACTGGTCGGCTATGCGCTGCCGGCCTTCTGGCTCGGCGCGGTCATGATCGAGTTCTTCGCCGTCAAGCTGCACTGGTTCCCCGCCAGCGGCTACGTGTCGCCCGGGGAGTCGCCCGGCGACTGGCTGCGGTCGCTCGTCCTGCCGGTCGCGGCGCTCTCGATCGGCGGGGTCGCCGTGTTCGCGAAGCAGACGCGCGACGCGATGCTCGACGTGCTCGCGAGCGAGCACATCCGCCTGGCCTGGGCGCGGGGGGTCCCGGCGCGGGACATCTACTTCCGCTACGCGCTGCGCAGCGTGAGCCCGATCCTCCTGACGCTGGTCAGCCTCATGACGATCGGGCTGCTCGGCGGGACGGTGTTCGTCGAGACGATCTTCGCGCTTCCGGGCATCGGCCAGTACGTGGCCAACGGGGCACTGCAGCAGGACGTCCCGGTGGTCCAGGGCACGACCCTGTTCTTCACGCTGATCGTCGTCGTCGTCAACCTCATCACCGATCTGGCCTACACCGCCCTCGATCCGCGGGTCAAGACCTCATGAGCATGGCCACCGAACCTCTCGCGGCGACGGACGTCGCGCGCGCGTCGCATCCCAATGACGTCCCGCGCCTCTGGCGCCGGCTCGTCCGCCGGCCGGCCGCGGTGGTGTGCCTCGTCTTCCTCGCCATGCTCGTCGTGGTCGCGATCGTCGCGCCGATCGCGATGCCCTGGGTGGCCCAGCAGCAGGCCGGCGACCTGAACGCCTTGCATCAGGGGCCCAGTTGGGCGCATCCGCTCGGCACCGACAGCCTCGGGCGCGACATCCTCGACCGCATCCTCGTCGGCACGCGCGTGACGCTCGTCGCCGCCGTGGAGGCGCTCGCGGTCGCCTTCGGGCTCGCCATCCCGCTCGGCATCCTCGCCGGCTACCTCGGCGGGCGGATCGATCGCGGCGTGGGATGGTTCGTGGACCTCGGGCTGGCGCTGCCGGCGCTGATCCTCGTGATCGTCGTCATCTCCGTCTTCAAGGGGAGCACGCTCGCCGCGATGGTCGCGCTCGGCATCCTCGCCGCCCCGGGCATCATCCGCGTCATCCGGTCGGCCGTGCTGCCGGTGCGCGAGGAGCTCTACGTCGCGGCGGCACGGGTCACCGGGCTCTCCCGGATCTACATCATGCGCCGCCACATCCTGCCGCGGATCAGCGGGCCGATCCTCGTGCAGGCGTCGCTCTTCGCCGGCGCCGTCGTCCTCGCCCAGGCGGGCCTGGCGTTCCTGGGCCTGCTCGGTGCGCCGCCGGCGCCCAGCTGGGGCCAGATGATGAGCGACGGGGTGCAGAACATCACCCTCCAGCCGTGGCTGATCTGGCCGCCCGGCATCGCGATGATGCTGACCGTCTTCGCGTTCGGGTTCCTGGGCGACACGATCCAGGAGGCGCTCTCCGAGGGCTGGCAGGCCCCGGTCCGGCGCACGCGGGGCAGGCGCTTCCTCGGCGGCCTTCGGGCCCACCGCCTCGTTCCCCGGCGGTCCGCGGCGGGGGCGAGCGGGGGCCGCCTCGCTCCCGCTCCCTCCGCCGATGCCGCGATCCCTGCGCGGGCGAACGGCGTCGCGCGCCCGGATGCGCTGCTCGTCGTCGACGACCTCACCGTCACGCTTCCCTCGCCCGAGGGCCCGGTCCCCGTCGTGCAGAACGTGAGCTTCGAGATCGCCGCGGGAGAGACCGTCGGGATCGTCGGCGAGTCGGGATGCGGCAAGACGATGACCGCGATGGCGATCCTCGGCCTCGTCGCCGGCAACGGGACGATCAGCCACGGACGGATCGTCTTCGAGGGCCGCGACCTCGTGGCACTCGGGGAGCAGGGGCTGCGAAAGATGCGCGGAAAGGAGATCGGGCTGATCTCCCAGGAGCCGATGGTCAGCTTCAACCCGACGTTCCGCGTCGGGTGGCAGCTCGCCCACCTCATCCGCATCCATCACGGCGTCTCGAGCAAGGTGTCGCACGACCGGGCGGTGGAGCTGCTCGGACGCGTTCGTCTGAGCGATCCCGCCGATGTCGCGCGCCGCTACCCGCACGAGCTCTCGGGCGGCATGGCGCAGCGCGTGTCGATCGCTGCCGCGCTGGCCGGCGATCCGAAGCTCCTCATCGCCGACGAGCCGACGACGGCGCTCGACGTGACGGTGCAGGCGGAGATCCTCGACCTCTTGCGCGACCTGCAGCGCGAGCGCGGCATGGCGATCCTGCTCGTCACGCACGACTGGGGTGTGATCGCCGACATCTGCGAGCGCGTGATGGTGATGTACGCCGGGCAGTCGGTCGAGCGCGCCGCGATCGAACGCCTCTTCGACAATCCGCTTCACCCGTACACCGAGGCGCTGCTTGCGGCCAATCCGACAGGCGCCGAATCCGGCCACGACCTGCCGGCCATCGCCGGAAGCGTCCCCAAGCCCGGGGCGTGGCCGACCGGGTGTCACTTCCACCCGCGGTGTGGCTACGCGAGCGCCGAGTGTCGTGCCAAGGCCATCCCGCTCGAGCGTCCGGGACGAGATCGTGAGACACGCTGCATCCACTACCGAGCCCTCGCCGATGCCCACCACTGACGCCGTTGCCGGCGATGCGCCGCTGCTCGAGATCAGCCGGCTCACCGTCGAGTTCGCGGGGCGCCGTCGCCGCCGCACCGTTCGTGCGGTCGACGACGTGTCCCTCACGGTCGGAGCCCGTGAGACCGTCGGCCTCGTCGGCGAGTCGGGCTCGGGCAAGTCGACGATCGGCCGCGCCGTCCTCGGGCTCGTGCCCGTCACCTCGGGGACGATCTCGTTCGCCGGCGACGACATCACGCATGCCCGCTACGCCGAGCGGCGCCGGTTGGGACGGGAGCTCCAAGTCGTCTTCCAGGATCCCTACAGCTCGCTGAACCCCACGCGGACCATCGGGCAGACGCTGACGGAGACGCTGCGTGCGCAGTCCGACGCCGGCAAGGAGGAGGCGGCCGCCCGGGTGAGCACGATGCTGGAGCGGGTGGGGTTGCCCGCGGACGCCGCGCAGCGCTATCCGGCGCGCTTCTCGGGTGGCCAGCGGCAGCGCATCGCGATCGCGCGGGCGCTCATGGCACAGCCGAGGCTGGTCATCTGCGACGAGCCCACGAGTGCGCTCGACCTGTCAGTGCAGGCGCAGGTGCTGAACCTCCTGCGTGAGCTCCAAGACGAGTTCCAGCTCGGTTACCTCTTCATCTCCCACGATCTCGCGGTCGTGCGGCACCTGTCACATCGCATCGTCGTGCTGTACCAGGGGCGGATCATGGAGCAGGGGCCGGCGGCGCAGGTGTACGAGCGCCCGACGCATCCGTACACGCGTGCGCTCATCGAGGCGGCGCCGGTGCCGGATCCGCGGGACCAACGACGGCGTCGCGCGCTGCGACTGCGCCAGGCGCCCGTCAGTCACGCGCCGGTCCCGGAGAACGCCTGCCCGTTTGCCCCGAGGTGCCCCCACGCGATCGACCTGTGCCGGACGGCCCGGCCCCTCCTCGAGCCGATGCCGAGCGGTGGGATGGTCGCGTGTCACCGGTGGCAGGAGCTCGCCACCACGGGTGTGGTGGACGACAGACAGATCCCGGAATGTTCATGGAAACCGACGATGTAAGAGGAGGTTCACCGCAGTAGCGTGCTGATCAAGTGGAGGACGCTTCACTCTTTGTCCTCGTCCCTGTTCTGCGCGAGCGGAGGTCTCTCGTGATCGCAAGGGCTATCGGAGCCGGCCGGATACGTTGCTTGGCCGCGGCTGTCGGGATGCTCGTCTTGGTAGGTGGCGCCGTGGGTTGCGGCGGCGGCAGCGGCTCGACGTCCACGTCGGCGTCGACCGGCGGGAACGCGCCGACGGCGACCGGCGGTGAGGCGCCGACGAAGGTGCTGCGCTACGGCGTCCCCGCCGCCAGCGTGACCGCCGGACTCACCAATCCGGCCGAGATCGAGAGCACGGGCGGCCCGCTCCTCAGCATCGCCTACGCCTCGCTCTTCCACGTCGAGCCGGATGGCAAGATCGTCCCGGGGCTCGCCGAGAAGTGGCGCTACGTCGACGACAGCCAGAAGGTCTTCGAGTTCACCCTTCGCGAGGGCGCGCGCTTCTCCGACGGGACGCCGGTCACCGCGGACGCGGTGGTGGGTTGGCTGAACTACTACTACAAGAGCAAGAACTCCACGTCGGGCATCCTGGGGAAGAGCCCGAAGTTCAGCGCGATCGACGATCAGACGGTACGGGTGACGCTGACGTCGCCGCTTCCCGGCCTGCCGACGCTGTTCTCCGAGGCGAGCGTCAACTGGGGGTTCGTGGCGTCGCCGAAGGCGGTGGCGAACCCGGGGCTCATGAAGAAGGGCACCTACGGCGCGGGGCCGTACACGCTCGACTACGCGAAGTCGGTGCCGGGCGATCACTACACCTTCGTGCCCAACCCGCACTACTACGACCAGTCGGCGATCAAGTTCAAGCAGATCTACCTCAAGGCCTACAGCGACTCCAACTCCGCGCTGCAGGCGCAGAAGGCGGGGCAGATCGACGTCGTCTGGAGCACGGATGCGGCGACCGCCCCGGCGGCCGAGGCGGCCGGCCTGGAGGTCGTGTCCGCGCCCTTGGCGGTCGCGTTCGTCCAGCTGAACGTGAAGGCCTCGAAGGCGCTCGCCGACGTCCGCGTGCGCCAGGCGATGAACTACGCGCTCGACCGCAAGGCGATCGCGAACGCGCTCTACGGCAAGTACGGCCTCCCGACCTCCCAGCCCTTCATCACGTCCGACGCCGATCCGGGAATGCAGGACCACTACCCCTACGACCCGGAGAAGGCGAAGTCGCTGTTGGCCGAGGCGGGCTACCCGGATGGGTTCGCGTTCACGATCAACACGTTGTCGCCGCCCAAGGACGCGGAGCTGGTCGCCCACTACCTCGACCAGGTCGGCATCAAGACGAAGGTCGCCACGTTCCCGACCGCCGGCGCCTACTTCGATGCCATCTACGAGTTCAAGGACGACGCGTGGATCCTGCACTCCGGCGTCGGCGAGTCGACTCCGAGCACGTATGGCCCCTGGATCGGGCCGTCCAGCACCTTCCGGCCGGGCGAGCCGTCCAACCCGAAGGTCGACCAGCTCTACCAGGCCGGTCTCACGGCGAGCGATCCGGCCCAGGAATGGAAGCCTATGTGGGCCATCACCGTGACCGACGCCTGGTTCTTGCCGTACGCGACGTCGAGCGACCTCGTGTACGTCGCGCAGGCGATCGGCGGGGTGGAGATGAGCAAGGCCCGACCGTACGCCTACCCGACCGAGTGGTTCTTCAAGTAGATGACCGATCTCCTCACCCATCTGCCGGCGCTGCAGGCAACGCTGGACACGCTTCGGGTACGCCACGGCGTGCCCGGAGCGATGCTCAGCATCTACGACGGAGAGCGGACCGTCGACCTTGTCACCGGCGTGGCCAACCTCGAGACCGGGGTGAAGGTCACACATGACACGTTGTTCCAGATCGGCTCGATCACCAAGGTGTACACGGCCACGCTCATGATGCGGCTGGTCGACCAGGGCAAGATCGATCTCGACGCGCCGATTCGCCGGTACCTGCCGTCCTTCCGTCTCAGCGACGAGGGGGCGGCGGAGACGATCACCTGCCGGCACCTGCTCAACCACAGCAGCGGCATCGTCGGCGACCACCACGCCGACTTCGGGGAGGGCGACGACTGCCTCGAGCGGTACGTGGCGTCGTTGCCCGAGCAGGAGCACGTGCACGAGCCGGGCCGGATGCTCTCGTACTCCAACGGCGGATTCGAGGTTGCGGGCCGCGTGATCGAGGCGGTGTGCGGCAAGCCCTTCGACGAGGTGTTCGCGCGGGAGCTGCTCGAGCCGCTGGGGCTGCGGCGGACGACGGTCGTCCCCACCGAGATGCTCCGCTACCGGTACGCCGTCGGCCACCGCGTGCAGGGGCCGGCGCCCGCGGTGGCGCCGACGGTGCTCATGTACCGATCGACCGTGCCCGCCGGCGGACGGACGTCGGGAACCGCGTCCGACGTGCTCCGCTTCGCGCGCGTCCACATCGACCGGGGTCGAACGCCGAGCGGCGCCGTGGTCCTGAGCGAGGACGGCATCGAGGCGATGCGGACGCCGACGCTGCCCCTGCACGGCTACGAGGGCTGCAGCGTAGGGCTCGGGTGGCTGGTCTGGGACTGGGCGGGCGAGCGATGCCTGTTCCACACCGGCGGCACGATCAACCAGCTCTCCTGGGTGTGCGTGCTACCCGATCGGCCCTTCGCGGTCTGCCTCCTCACGAACGCGGACACGGGAGGACACCTGTGGCGGGATCTCTCGCGGT
Source organism: uncultured Solirubrobacteraceae bacterium (assembly GCA_964422645.1). Classification (GTDB taxonomy): domain Bacteria; phylum Actinomycetota; class Thermoleophilia; order Solirubrobacterales; family Solirubrobacteraceae; genus Capillimicrobium. The sequence continues at coordinate 226,692 of CAYRCB010000006.1, forward strand.
GGATCTTCGCGGAGCTCGCCGGGGTCGAGGTGCCGCGGCCGCCGAAGCCGTCACCGGCGCCGCCGGCGATCGACCTCGAGCGCTACGCCGGGTCCTACGCGCGGCTGACGCAGCGGTTCGAGATCGCGGCGAGGGGCGACCATCTCCACGCGACGATCGTGACCGAAGGCCTCCTGCGCGGCGATTCGACCATGGAGCTCGACCTGCGGCGCATCGACGAGCGGCGGTTCCACGCCGACGTCGGCGATGACACGGAGATGATCATGACCTTCCTCGAGCCCGACGCAGCGGGACGACCCGGCTACGTCCACTTCGCCTCCCGCGCGACGCCGCGGACGAGCTGATCGCGATGCGCGTCGAGCACACGGCCACCGTGGCATCCGCCGACCTCCGCGATCGCCTGGAGGCGCTCCTCGCGCGCCATGCCGTGCCGGGAGCGTCGATCGCCGTCCTCGCCGGCGGGCAGGTCGCCACCGCCGCCGCGGGCCTCCTGAACGTCGACACCGGCGTCGAGGCGACCGAGGACTCGCTGTTCCAGATCGGCTCGATCACGAAGCTGTACACGGCGACGCTGGTGATGCAGCTCGTCGACGAAGGACGGATCGACCTCGACGCTCCCGTCGTCACCTATCTGCCGGAGCTGAAGCTGGCCGATCCGGAGGTCGCCGAGGAGGTCACGCTCCGTCACCTCCTGTCGCACACCTCCGGGATCGCCGGCGACCACTTCCCCGACCTGGGCCGCGGCGAGGACGTGCTCGCCCGCTACGTCGCGAGCTGCGCCGAGATCGGCCAGACGCACCCGCTCGACGCGACGATGTCCTACTGCAACGCGGGCTTCGTCATCGCCGGACGGATCGTCGAGCAGGTCACCGGCGAGACGTGGGACGACGCCCTGGCGCGCCGGCTCCTGGCGCCGCTCGGCGTCGGCCGCACGTTCACCGACCCGGAGGACGTCCTGCGGTTTCGCTGCGCCCTCGGTCACGCCGAGCAGGATGGCCGTACCCAGCCGGTGTCCCAATGGGGGCTGCCGCGCGCGTGCGGGCCCGCCGGGCGGATCTGCGCGACCGCCGCCGACGTCGTCGCCTTCGCCCGGATGCACCTCGACGCCGGTCGCGGCCCTGGCGGCGAGCAGACCCTCTCGCCCGGCTCCGTCGCCGCGATGCGCGAGCCCCACGTGGCCGTGCCAGATACCTCCACGCATGGCTCCCATGTCGGTCTCGCGTGGGCGCTGTTCGACGGCGACCATCCGCGCGTCTACGGTCACAACGGAGGCACCATCGGGCAGGCCGCGTTCCTCCGCGTCGTGCCGGACGCGGGCGTCGCAATCGCCCTGCTGACGAACGGCGGCCACGCCCTCGATCTCTTCGAGGACCTGGTCCGACCGCTGCTCGACGAGCTGGCGGGGGTCGCGTTGCCGTTCCCGCTCGAGCCTCCGCCGGTCCCGGCTCGCGTCGCGCTCGATCCGTACGTCGGGGTGTACGAGCGGCTGGGGAATCGCACCGAGATCGAGCACCGCGACGGCGGGCTGGTGGCGAGCCTCGTCACCACCGGCCCGCTGGCGGAGGTGATGCCCGACCCCGTCGTCGAGCTCGAGCTCGTCGCCGTGCGCCCCGGCCTGTTCCTCACGCACCGGCCGGGGGAGAGGACCTGGAGCTCGATGGTCTTCTATCGCCTGGACGACGGCGCTCGCTACGTCCACTTCGCCCTGCGCGCGACGCCCAAGGTCGCAGAGCCCTAGCCGCTCGTGTCGAGGCGATAGAACGCCGCCGCGTTGCGCCAGAGCAGGTCGTCCTGCTCGTCGTCGCTGAAGCCCGCGACGATGGTTCGATAGGTCTCGAGCATCGCCGGGTACGGCACGGCCAGCGTCTCCACCGGCCAGTTCGAGCCGAAGAACGTCCGCTCCGTCCCGAAGGCCTCGAGACACGTGAGAACGAGGGGGCGGACGACCTCGGTGCTCCATGGCTCCGCCGACAGGAGCTGGCCCATCCCGAGCCCGGAGACCTTGCAATGGAGGGAGTCGACGCTCGCGAGGCGGCGGATCGCCCGTGCCCACGCGCGCAGCTCCTCCGGCGAGCGGTCGAGCGGCAGCCCGGCGTGCGTCAACACGACCGGCACGTCGTCGAGGCCCTTGAGCAGATCGACGACGTCGGCAGCCTCCGGATGCGTCGCCCGCAACTCGTAGTGCAACCCATGCGCAGCGAGCTGCGACAGCGCGCGCGAGAGACGTGGGTCGCTCCAATCCCGACGCCCGTTCAGGCCCTCGACCTCGAGGTCACGGATGCCGCGGACCCGCGGGAAGGCGCGCTGCCTCGCCAGCGCGGCGTCCCAGTCGTCGGCGGTCAGATCGACGAACGCGACGATGGCGTGCGGCCATCCCGATGCGTCCGCGACGGCGGTGAGCCATTCCGTCTCGCGCACCGGGTCGGACGCATCGGCCTGGACGTGGACCGCGGCGCGCACCCCGAGGCCGGCGATCGCGTCGAGGTACTCGGCGATGAGATGGCTGCGGGCGATCGGCGCCATGGAGCCGAGGATCGGGTGGTGCGCTTCGTCCAGCCACGGGTAGCGGAACCGCTCGTGCTCGAGGTCCCAGAGGTGGAAGTGGGTGTCGACGAACGGAGTCAACCTTCGAGCTGCGGCGCGGGGGTGTAGCTGTGCCGGAAGGTGGCTGCGACCGCCTCGGCGCCGCCGGCCTGCTCGATCCGCCGTCGCTGATCCGATCTCGCCCGGCGGTCGAGGTCGTCGGGGTCGGCGATCGCGACGAGCCGGCGGTGCAGCGACACGCGCACGTCCTGCAGGGCGGGCTCGCCGGCGAGGTCCGTCGTCTCGTGAGGGTCGGCCTCGAGGTCGAAGAGCTGAGGGTCTGCGCCGACGTAGGACACGTACTTGAAGTTGCGATGCCGGAGCATGAAGACGCCGGCCTCGGAGAACGCGTCGTGGTATTCGCTGAAGGCGACGCGATCGACCTCGCCCGGCGTCGCCGCGATGTCCCAGAGCGACCGACCAGGCAGGCTCGCGTCCTCGGCGGACAGCTTCGCCCCCGCGCTCTCGACGACGGTCGGGAAGACGTCCACCAGCGAGACCGGTGTCTCGCAGACGCCCCCGGCGGTCGCACCCGGGCCGGCGATGACGAGCGGCACCGCGCAGGCTCCTTCGTACATGTTGCTCTTCCACCACAGGCCGTGCTCGCCGAGCGACTCCCCGTGATCCGACGTGTAGATGATGCGAGTCGACGACTGCAGTCCCGTATCGGCGAGTGCTTCCAGGACGCGACCCACCTGTTCGTCCATGAAGGTGACCAGGCCGTAGTACGTCGCGACGGCCCGGCGAACCTGCGCCTCGGTGAACGGTCGCTGCTGGTCCTGGAGTCGTCGGTTCGCCTCCAGCGCGGGATGGCGCGGCCACTCGTCGACGTGCCAGGCGATCGGGAGCGGCATCTCCGCGGGCGGATAGCGGGAGAGATAGCGCGCGGGAACCCGGAGCGGGAAGTGCGGCGTGGTCAGCGACACGAAGAGGACCCACGGCGCGTGCTGTTGCGGCGCTTCGTCCCGGAGCCACCGGGCCGCCGCGTCCGCGACGGCGGTGTCGTACCTGATGTAGTCCGACTCGCCCTCGCCGGCCGTCTCGACGTACGCGCGGCTGTCGGCCCTGACCGGCATCTCCCCTCGGAGGTGGCCGATCGCGGCCCCCTGGACGACGTACATCGGCAGGCGCTGGTCGGGAAACGCGCGCGCGAGCGTCGCCTCGGAGTAGTGCAGCTTGCCGATGGTCGTGACGTGATGGCCTTGCTCGGCCAGGCGCATGCCCCAGCTCGGAGCCTCCGCTCCGGTGTACGGCTTCTGGTTGTCCCAGCATGCGAGCTGATGCACGTATCGCCCCGTTGCGAAGCTTGCCCTCGCCGGAACGCAGACCGGCGACGGCGTGTACGCGGCGCTGAAGCGGGTGCCGCTCGCCGCCAGGGCATCGAGGTTCGGTGTCTGAACGACGGGGCTCCCGTAGCAGCCGAGCGCGGCCCGGGCATGCTGATCCGACATCAGGACGAGGACGTTGGCCGGCTCTGCTGCGCTCATCGAGCTTCTTCGCCCTTCCTAGAGCTCGACCGCGACGTGGTCGGAGGCGGCTGAGACATACGCTGCTTCGACGAGCCGTACCGAGCGCACCGCCTCGTCGAAGCTGCAGGCCGGCTCGCGCCCGTCGACGATCGACGCCACGAAGTCGGCGAGCGCGGACTCCGCGGGCGGACCCGGCGCGCACGTGCCCGCGTTCGTCGACAGCTCCCATCCCGGCAGTCCGCTGAGACCGGTCGGCGGCGGCCACGCAGCCAGCGTCGAGGGCCGTCGCAGCGAGAGCCAGCCCTGTTCGCCGAAGACGCGCAGCTCGTCGTACAGGTCCGGCCCGTCGGCCAGGATCGTCGCGCGCCACGTTGTGCCGCCGACGTCCACGTCCCAGTAGCCGCCACGATCGACGGTGCCCGCACGGCTTGGAGGCTTCACCCACGCGCGGATCGTGCGTGCCTCACGGGCGAGGAGCCAGGGAACGCCGTCGGCAAGGTGCGCCCCTCTGCCGAGAAACGCTCCCCCGCCGGCCAAGCCTGGATCTTCGGTGACCCAGCCACCTCTCGGATACCCCAGCTGCGTCGAGTCGACGTGGCGAATCATGCCGAGCAGCCCCTGCTGCAGGCACGTGCGGGCCTGGCGATACGCGGGATCGAGACGACGGTTGAACGCGACAGCGCCGACGCAGCGTTGTGCCCGGGCGAGCTCGGCGAGCCGGGCGGCGTCGTGGCTCGCGAGCACGAACGGCTTGTCGACGAGCACGTGCTTGCCCGCGCGGAGCGCTGTCTCGACGTGCTCGCCGTGGAGCGCGTGCGGGCTGCTGATCACCACCGCGTCCATGTCGACCTCCCGACAGAGCGCGTCGACGTCATGCACGAGCCGCGCGCCCGTGCGGCGAGCGAGCTCGTTGGTCGCGTCACTCGGCGCCGGATCGGCGATGCCGACGAGCGTGAGGTCGGACCGCGCCTGCAGCGCGGGGACGTGGTACAGGTGCGCAAAGGCGCCGCAGCCGATGAGCGCAAGCTTCATGACAGGGGGCTGGAGTCGATTCCAGGAACGTTCTTCGCCAGCCTACCAGGCGCTGACCGAGCGTGGCGCTAGCCCTGTGCGATCCGGTGCAGGCGGAGCTGCAGCGTCACCGCCAGGCGCGCGTCGGGGTCGTCCAGGTCGATCCCGCTGACCTCCCTCGCCCGCCGCAGCCGGTAGCGGAACGTGTTGGGATGGACGTGCACGGCGGCGGCGGCCCTGGTCACGTCGCCGAAGGCGTCGAGATAGGCGGCGACGGTGTCGACCAGGTCCGATCGGTGCTCGGCGTCGTAGGCGGTCAGCGCGCCGAGCGGCCCCGCGAGCGCGTCGCCGTCCTCGTCGACGAGATCGGCGAGTCGCAGCAGGAGGGAGCCGACCTGCACCTCGTCGTAGCGCGCCACCATGCGGCCGCCCGGTCGGAGCTGCTCGTGGTGGAGGACGCGGAGGACGCGATCGGCCTGCACGCGCGACCGGACCACCGCCGACAGGCGCGCCACGGGGCGGCCGACGCCGATCACCACGTCGCCCAGGGCGCCCGCCTGCCCGAGGAACCGCTCGGCGAGGGCGACCACGGGCGCGGCGGCGGTGTCGCTGGCGTCCAGGCCAGCCACGATGGCGTAGGCCACCCCGCCGAGCAGCGCGACCGCCGCGTGCGAGCGGACCGCCGCGCAGTGGGCGTCCAAGGTCTGCGCCAGCCGCTGGGCGGCAGCCTCCGACATGCTCGGCTCGCGCTCCAGCGGCTGCGCCGCGAGCACGCACACGCCGCCGGACGGCAACCCAAGGCGGCTGGCAGCCGCTCGCGCGCCGTGCCCTCCCTCGAGCACGGTGGCCACGAGGTCGGCCCGAAGCCGGCGACCCGCGTCCGCCCCGGCGCGGAGGCGAAGCACGTGCAGCGCGACCACGTTGGCGGCGTCGCGGAAGGCCGCTTCGCGCTCTGCGGAGAGCGGCTCACGGACGGCCGCCCACATCGAGCCGACCGTCTCGCTGCCGGCGCGAAGGCTCACCGCGACGCGCGGGATCACCCCCGGAGCGAGCGGCTCGACATAGACGGGGGTGCTCGTCCGCGCCAGTTCACGGAACACGCCCCGGCTCTCCAACAGCTGGCGGTAGTGGGCCGGCACCTGGCGCCCGAGGATCGTGTCACGACGGCCGTCGTCGGTCTCGTCCTGACGGCCCGAGAACGCGAGCACCTGCGAGGACTTGTCCTCGATCGTCACCGGCGCGTCCACGAGGGCGCTGACCACGTCGGCCAGCGCGAAGAGATCCTCGCCGGGGTCCACGCGACCGGCCGAGGCGACGAGCAGGGTGCGCACGAGGAACGCCACGTAGGACCACGACGCGTCCGTCGCGAGCTCGAGCAGGGTCAAGGTCACGGGGAGGGAGGACGGGGGCGGCTCGCGATCGGGGGGCTTGACCACCAGTCCCGCCGCCCCGCCGTCGGCCAGGCGTTCGGCGAGGCCCGAGATGGCATCCCAGTCGCGGATGCCGACGCCGAGGACCAGATCTCCTGGGGCGGCGGCGAAGCTGTCCTCGGCGTCGAAGATCGCGACGTCCAGGACGTCGACGGGATCCGCCGGGCCGGCAAGGGTGCGCACGAGCGTCGCGCCGAACGCATCCACCAGCCGTGACATCGGCACGCGGGGGCGCAGGTCGTCGGCGCAGTCGGCGGGAGAGCCCACGGCGGAAGCTTACGCGGGAGCCGTTGGTGCTTTCACACCAGTATGACGCCGGATTTCATCCGGCCGCATCACGACGATCCGTGCGCCGCTCGTGACAATGAGGTGACATGAACGGAGTGAGTGCGAGCAGCAGGGTGGCGACCGGACGCGCCCCCGCCGTGGGGCGGGTCGTCATCGTCGGCGCCGGCATGGTCGGCCTGTCCTGCGCCTGGTCCTTGCAGGAGCACGGGGTGGAGGTCGAGGTCGTGGATCGCCGCCACGCGGGGGCGGGCTCGTCGTGGGGCAACGCCGGGTTCGTGTCGCCCGCGCTCACCGTTCCGCTCCCGGAGCCGTCGATCCTGCGCTATGGCCTGCGCGCCTTGCTCGACCCCCGATCCCCGGTCTGCGTGCCGATGCCCGCAAGCACCGACGTGCTCAGGTTCCTGGCCGGGACGGCGCGCCACTGCACGCGGGCCCGGTGGCAGCGATCCGTCTCCGTCTACCGCTCGCTCAACGAGCAGGTCTTCGCGGCGTTCGAGCGGCAACGCGAGGGCGGCGTGCAGGCGGCGACTGTGGAGGCCGACGTCCTCGCCGGCTTCCGGCGGGCTCCCGAGGCGACCGGGCTGCTGGCCGAGCTGCAAGGGGTCCTGGAGGCGGGGCAGTCGATCGACGTCGACATCCTCACCGGCGAGCAGGCCCGCCAGCTCGAGCCCCACCTGGCAGAGGCGATCGGGCTCGCCGTGCGGATCCGCGGCCAGCGCTACCTCGCCCCGGCGGCCTACGTGGCCGCGCTCGCCGAGCACGTCCGGCAGCGGGGCGGCGCGATGACCGACGCCACTGCGGTCACCGACGTGCGACGGCGCGGCAACCGGATCGTGGTCCACAGCCCGCAGGGGGAGCTCGAGGCCGACGTCGTCGTGCTCGCCAACGGCGCCTGGTTGAGCGGGCTGGCCCGGCCGCACGGGGTGCGGATCCAGGTGCAGGCCGGTCGCGGCTACAGCTTCAGCGTGCCGTGCGACTCCCCGCTGCGCGGCCCGGTCTACCTGCCGTCCGCCCGCGTCGCCGTCGCGCCCGACGGTGGCCGTGCGCGTGTCGCCGGGATCATGGAGTTCACCGAGGCCGACGCCGCGCCCGGTCGCGCTCGCATCGCCTCGATGGTGCGCGCCGTGCGCCCGCTGCTGACCGGGATCGACCTCGACGATCGTGACGACGAGTGGGTCGGAGCGCGCCCGCTGACCACCGATGGGGTGCCGCTGGTCGGCCCGACCCGCACCCCCGGCGTCTACGTCGCCGGGGGCCACGGCATGTGGGGCGTGACCCTCGGACCGCTGACGGGGCGGCTCCTCGCCGAGCAGATCGTCAGCGGGCGCACCCCACCGGCGCTCGCGCCGCTCGACCCGCTCCGTTGAGCTGACGATCGTCCGCCGCGCGCGCCGCGCGGACTACTGCATGACCTGCCCGCCGTCGACGCCGAGCGACTGCCCGGTGACGTAGCGGGCCGCGCTGGAGAGCAGGAGCGCGATCGCGTCCGCCACGTCCTCCGGCGGGCCCGCCTTGCCCTGGAGCACGATCGTCTGAAGCCGCTGGCGGTGGAGCTCCGCTGGGTCGACGCCGCGGATCGTGGCGACGCCGGCGACGACCTCGTCCTGCATCGGCGTGTCGATGATGCCGGGCAGCACCGCGTTGACGCGGACGCCCGACGGACCCAGGTAGGTCGCCAGCCCGCGCGTGACCGCGAGCACCGCCGCCTTCGAGGTTCCGTACGGGAGCGCCTCGGTCGTCGCGCTCATCTTCGCGGAGACCGAGGAGACGTTGACGATCGAGCCCCCTTCGCCCATACGCAGGCCGAGGTCGCGGGCGACGAAGAACAGTGCCTTGACGTTGACGGCGAAGATCGCATCCCACTCGGCATCGGTCACGTCGGGAATCGCGACCAGGCGGATGATCCCGGCCGCGTTGACGAGGCCGTCGGCCTCGCCGGCGGCCTCGTAGAGCCGTGCGCGCTCGTCCTCGCGCGTGACGTCGCAGGCCAGGGTCTCGCAGCCGGCGGTGTCGAGGTCCGCCAGCCCTGCTGCGTTGATGTCGACGGCGAGGACCTGGCTGCCTCGTGCGCGCAGGAGCAGCGCCGTCGCCTTGCCGATGCCGCTCCCGGCACCCGTCACGACGACGCGGCTCGGGTACGTGACGTCGCTCATCTCCACCTGTCCGACTGACATGCCGGCGATGCTAGTGGAACCGATTCCAGGCCGCAAGGCCGATCACGTCGCGCAGCAGCGCGCCGAGGGAGTCGGCGTCGCGGGCCGACGCGATGCGGTGCAACGGCTCGGCGGCCTGCGTGCCGGTCAGCCGCGTCCACTTCGCCCGCAGGTCGTCGTCCGAGGCGGGGCGGTCCGGGTGTCCGAGCGGCTCGGTCGCCGAGGCTCGGCGCACCGAGCCGTCGCGGAGCTGGACGCCGACGGTCGCGGTCCAGCCCTCCGCGGTCGCTTGCACCTCGACGCGGGCGACGTCGACGCCGAGCGCCGAGGCGACGGCGTGCTCGATGCTCCACCAGGCCTCTTCCTCGGTGCGCAGGTCCGGGTTCGAGGCCAGCGCGGCGGCGATCGGCGACACGCCCACGCGAACCTGCTCGATCCCGTCGAGTGGCGCGAGGGCAAGCGCGGCGTCGATCGCCGCGTGGGCGAAGCCGGTCGCAGGATGCAGCCGGAAGCCGGTCTCCTCGAGCGCTGTGGACGGTCGCGGCGCCGTCAGGCGCTCGGGCTCGGTCAGGACGAACGTGCCGTGGCCCTCGGCGAGGATCCGCCGGCCGCCGCGCTGCCCGGCGCATCCCGCTCGAGCGCAGGCAAGCCCGGTCGTGACGGCGTGGGCACGGTGCAGGAACCGCGTCGCCGTCCGTTCGACCATCGCGTGCGCTGCGCCGCCCGCGACCGACGCCGCGTGGGCGACGGCGTCGGCGGCGGCCTGGTCGTCGCCGCCGAGGAGCCGCGTCGCGGCGCCGGCGGCGCCGACGGTCCCGGCCGTCGTCGTCACGTGCCAGCGCTGCCGATGCTCCGGACCCGCCGCCTGCGCGACGCGCACCATGAGCTCGTAGCCGAAGGCAGCGGCGGCCATGGCGTCGCCGACCGTGACGTCCTGCTCCAGCGTGCACGCCGCGACCGCACTCCAGACCACGCCCCCGGGGTGGGTGAGCGAGCCGAAGTGGAGGTCGTCCTGGTCGCGCAGGTGCGCGGCGAGCGCGAGGCGCGCGGGCCCGTCGAGCGGCCATGCCGCGGCGGCCTCGGCACCGGCGCGCACGCACGCGCACCAGTCGAAGAGCGAGCGCGTCGCCGCGCGCCGAAACGCCGTCGTCTCGGCAGCGGTCGCGGCGACGCGAACGAGATCGTCGGTGAGCGGCCTTATGTCTCGAGCACCGCCCGGACCCGCGCCGCGATCGCGGCGACGCTCGGGAGGATCGCGTCCTCGAGCGGCGGGCTGTACGAGACGAGCAGGTCGTCGGGGAGGCTGAGCGCCTGCGGGCGCGCCATGCGCACGCCGCGCATCGTCAGCTCGGAGATCACCGTCGCGCCCCAGCCGCCGGCATGCACCTGCTCCTCGACGACGAGCAGGCGACCGGTCTTCGAGACGCTCTCGACGATCGTGTCCCAGTCGATCGGTCGCAGCCAGCGCAGCTCGACGACCTCGGCCGCGATGCCGTCCTGGGCCAGGGCCTCGGCCGCGGTGAGCGCGCGGTCCGCCATCAGCAGCGTCGACACCACCGTGACATCGCCGCCCTCGCGGAGCAGCCCGGCCTTCCCGACCGGCAGGATGCCGCTGGAGCCGAGCGGGACCTGGCCCTTGCGGCCGTAGAGCCCCTTGTGCTCGAAGAACAGCACGGGGTCGTCGTCCCGGATCGCGGCGCGCAGGACGCCGTAGGCGGATGCGGGCGTGGCGGCGGTCGCGACCTTCAGGCCCGGCAGGGCCATGTACCACGACTCGCCGGTCGCCGAGTGCTGCGTGCCGAAGCGGCCCGTCGCGCCGCCGATCGAGCGCACGGTGACGGGGACGGTGCACTGACCGCCCGACATGAAGCGGAACTTCGGCAGCTCGTTGACGAGCGCATCGGCGGCGGTGGGGAGGAAGTCGCTGAACATGATCTCGACGACCGGCCGCAGGCCCGTCACGGCCATCCCGAGCGCCACGCCGAGGAAGCCGTTCTCGCAGATCGGGGTGTTGCGGATCCGCTCGCGGCCGAAGCGCTCCGCAAGCCCCTCGCTCGTCTTGAAGACGCCGCCGGCGGTCGCGACGTCCTCGCCCATGAACACCACAGCGGGATCCCGCTCGAGCTCGTCGGCGAGCGCGGCGTTGATGGCTTGGCGGTAGGTCAGCTCGACGCTGTCGGCCAGCCCCTCGACCTGCTGGGTCTCAAGCTGCGTAGACATAGGCCTTCGTCTCCTCGAGGGACAGCACCGGCGCCTCCGCGGCGCGCTCGGCGGCGGCGTCCACCTGGGCTTGCACGTCGTCGCGCAGCGCACGCTGCGCCTCCTCGTCCAACACGCCGGCGTCGGCGAGCTGCGTGCCGAGGAGGTCGATCGGGTCGCGGAGCTTCCACTGCTCGAGCTCGCCTGCCTTGCGGTACTTCGCCGGATCGGTGCGCGAGTGGCCGCGGTAGCGATAGGTCTTCGCCTCGACGAGCGTCGGGCCCTCGCCGGCGCGTGCTCGGGCGACGGCGGCCTCGACCACCTCGCGCACCGCATCCACGTCCTGACCGTCGACGATCACGCCCGGCATCGCGTACGCCTTCGCGCGCTCGGCCAGGTCGTCGAGCGGCGTCGTCTCGCGCAGGGGGCTGTACTCGCCGTAGAGGTTGTTCTCGATCACGAAGACGACCGGCGCCTTCCACACCGACGCCATGTTCAGCGCCTCGTGGAAGGTGCCGATGTTCGTCGAGCCGTCGCCGCAGAACGCGAGCGCGACGGCGTCGGTGCCGCGCAGCTTCGCCGACAGCGCGGCGCCGACGGCGACGGAGTAGCTGGGGCCGATGATCGCGAATGCCCCGATCAGGTTCCGCGAGAAGTCGGTCAGGTGCATCGAGCCGCCGACGCCCTTGCAGCAGCCGCTGGTCAGCCCCATCAGCTCGCCGAAGGCCGCCTCCATCGTCATGCCGCGCGCGAGCGCGTGCCCATGCCCGCGGTAGGTGATCGTCAGGTAGTCGCGATCGGCCAACGCGCCGACCGCTCCGACGCAGACCGCCTCCTGACCCTGGCAGAGGTGTGTGGTCCCCTCGATCCGCCCCTGCATGAACAGCTCTTGGACCTTGTCCTCGAAGAGCCGGATCTCGAGCATCTTGCGCAGCCACGAGATCCGGTCGCGCGCTTCAGCGCTCACGTCATCGCCTCCTTGACCTCGGGCTCCGGCAGGAGCGTCTCCGAGTGTTCGATCGCGTGCTTGAACGTCTCCAGGAAGCGCGCGGCGTCCACGCCGTCGAGGGCGCGGTGGTCGGCGCTCAGCGTCGCGGTCATGACGGAGCGGCGGAGCGGCCGGCCGTCCTCGATCGACCAGCGCTCGACCGGACGCGCGACGGCGAGGATCGCGACTTGCGGCGGCGTCACGATCGCCGTGAACGCGCTGACGTCGAACATGCCGAGGTTGCTGAGCGTGAACGTCGCCTCGGTCATCTCGGGCGCGCGCAAGCGCGAGCCGCGCGCACGCTCGACGAGGTCGCGGAGCGCTGTGGCGGTCGCGTCGACGTCGAGATCGTCGGCGCCGAGGAGCGCCGGAGCGACGAGCCCGTCGTCGAGCGCGATCGCGATCCCGAGGTTGACCGGGCTGGCCTGCAGCAGCCCGTCGGACGTCCAGACGCTGTTCAGCTTCGGGTGCTGACGCAGCGCCTCCACGGTGGCGCGGACGAGCGCCACCGTCATCGTCGCGTGGCGCTCGCCGCGCTCGTTGAGCGCCCGCAGGCGGTCGCGGACGCCGTCGGTGGCGACCTCGGTCTGGACGTAGAAGTGCGGCGCCTGCTGCTTGCTCTCCACCATGCGCCGGGCGATCGCCGCGCGCATCTTCGTCGGCTCGACGACGTGGCCGTCCATCAGTCGCCGCTCTCGATCACGGCGATCACCGCGCCGAGCGGGGCGCTCTCGCCCTCCTCGACGAGGATCTCCGCCAGCGTCCCGGACGCCATCGCCTCCATCTCGACCGTCGCCTTGTCCGTCTCCACCTCCGCGATCGGCTCACCTCGTTCGACGTCGTCGCCGACCTGCTTGAGCCAGCGCTGGATCGTGCCCTCTTCCATCTCGTAGCCGAGGCTGGGCATCGTCACGTCGATCCTGCTCACAGCGTTCGTTCCTCCTGTTCGCCGCCTTGGCCGGATCGGAGTCGCGCGGCGACCTGTCGCCGACCTCGTGCGTCGAGGCGGTGCCGCCGACGTCGCGGGTGCGGATGCCCGCGGACGACGTCGCCTCGACGGCCGTGAGCAGGCGTCGCGACGCCTCGGTCTCGCCGAGCTCCTCGAGCATGAGCGCGGCGCTCCAGATCGCCCCGACGGGGTTCGCGAGCCCCTGTCCGGCGATGTCCGGCGCCGATCCGTGGACCGGCTCGAAGATCGGCGTGGTGGGGGAGCCGGGCGCGACGCTGGCGCTCGCCGACATCCCCATGCCCCCTTGGAGCACCGCGGCGATGTCGGTGAGGACGTCGCCGAAGAGGTTCGACGCGACCACGACGTCGAGGCTGAGTGGATGCGACACCATCCGCGCGGCGAGCGCGTCGACGAGCGTGTGCTCGACGGCCACATCGGGGAAGTCGGCTGCGACTTCGTCCACGACCTCGTCCCAGAGGACGTAGCCGTACCGGGACGCGTTCGATTTCGTCGCGCTCGTCAGGACGCCACGTCGCGCCTGCGCGCGCTCGAACGCGTATCGGACGACCCGCTCCACGCCGGTGCGCGTGAAGACGCTCGACTCGACGGCGACCTCGGTCGCGTGACCGCGGTGCGCGCGGCCGCCGACGCCCGCGTACTCGCCCTCGGTGTTCTCGCGGACGAAGAGGATGTCGACGGCCGGCGCTCCGGCCAGAGGCGAGGGGATCCCGCGCAGCAGGCGGGCGGGGCGGACGTTCGCCCACAGGTCGAGGCCCTGGCGGAGCGGGAGCAGCAGCCCCCAGAGCGTCACGTCGTCTGGGACCGATGGATGGCCGACCGCGCCGAACAGCAGCGCGTCGAAGCCGCGGACCGTCTCGAGCGCGTCCGGCGGCATCATCGTCCCTTCCGCCAGGTAACGCTCGGTGCCCCACGGGAGCTCGTGCCACTCGAGGTCGAGCTCGAGCGCGTCCACCACCTTCACCGCCTCGGCGATGACCTCTGGCCCTACTCCGTCTCCGGCGATCACGCCAATGCGATGTGTCATGCTGTGTGACGACGATACTGGAACCGTTTCCGACCGTCAAACCGCGAGTGCATGGACTCGATCCCGGTAACGTCCGGGCCGACGTGCACGAAGATCTGGACGAGAAGGCGCCGACGCGCCCAGGGATGCGCGAGGTGGCCGAGCGCGCGGGCGTCGCCATGTCGTCGGTGTCACGGGTCCTGTCCGGACACCCCGACGTGAGCCCGCGGATGCGCCGGGTGGTCATGGAGGCCGTGCGCGAGCTGAACTACCAGCCCGACATCCTCGCGCAGGGGCTGCGGCTGGGGAAGACGTTCTCGGTCGGCTTCGCCGTCTCGGACATCGCCAACTCGGTGCTGGCGGAGATCATCACCGGCGCGGAGAAGCGGCTGCGGGCGGCCGGCTACTCGCTGCTGCTCACGAACTCCGAGGGGAATCCGGAGCTCGACGTCGAGCACATCTCGCTGCTCGAGCGGCGTCGTGTCGACGGCTTGATCCTGTCGCTCGTGGAGGAGCACCACCCGGATGTCGTCGCCGCGCTGGGCCACCTCGACCGCCCGGTCGTCCTCGTCGACCGCGACGTTCCGGCCGGGGTGACGGCACGGAGCGCGGCCTTCGATCACGCGCAGGGGATGCGGGACGCGACGCAGCACCTGCTCGAGCTCGGCCACCGCCACTTCGCCCTCATCACCGGCGGCCCCGAGCGGCCGGCGCGCGAGCGCCGACAGGCCGTCGAGGAGACCCTCGCGGGCGTGCCCGACGCAGAGCACGCGGCGTATTCCGGCGAGTTCTCCGTCGAGCACGGTCGTCGGGCCACCGCGGAGATCCTCGCGCAGACCCCTCGCCCGACCGCGATCATCGCCGGCGGCAACATGCTGATGGAGGGGGCGCTCATGACGCTCAAGGACGCGGGCGTCCAAGTGGGTCGCGACCTCTCCCTGGTCGGCTGCGACGAGGTCGCGGTCGCCGAGCTCCACGAGCCGCCGATCGCGGTCGTGCGCCGAGACAGCCGTCGGTGCGGCGAGGCGGCGGCCGAGCTGCTGCTCGCCGATCTGGAGCCGAGGCCGGGCAACGCCGACGCGCCGAGCGAGATCCTGCTTCCCACCGAGTTCATCGCGCGGCCGAGCTGCGCGCCGCCTCCGCGCCGAAGGACGTCACGCCGGCGCGCCTGACCGAGGCGCCAGCCGTGCTGCGCGGATGGCCGCTGCGATCTCGGCGATCGCTTCGTCCGCTCGGTCGCCGCAGTGGGTGCGCAGTCGGAGGAAGTTGTGGATCTGGCCGTCGTAGTGCGTGAGGGTCGTGGGGACGCCGGCTTTGCGTAGACGTCGCGCGTACGCCTTGGCCTCGTCGGCGAGGGGGTCGTGTTCGGCGGTGAGCACGAGCGCCGGCGCGAGGCCGGTGAGGTCGCGGGCGCGGAGGGGGGAGGCGTGCGGGTGGGTGCCGTCGGCGCCGTCGAGGTAGCGGGCCCAGTACCACTGCATCTTGGCGCGCGTCAGGTTGAGTCCCTCGCCGTGGCGCGCGTAGCCGCTCGAGTCGAGGTTCGCGTCGGTGACCGGGTAGATCAGGACCTGGAGCGCCAGCGGCAGGCCGGCGTGGCGCGCGTGGAGCGCCGTGACGGCGGCGAGGTTGCCGCCGGCGCTGTCGCCGGCGACGACGAGCCGCTGCGGGTCGGCTCTCAGCTCGGCCGCGTGCTCGGCGACCCACTGCGTCGCTGCCCAGGCATCGGCCACGGCTGCCGGGAACGGGTGCTCGGGCGCGAGGCGGTAGTCGACGGAGACGACGACCGCGGGCGTGCGTGCGGCGAGCGCGCGGCAGAGCGGGTCGTGCGATTCGATCGTCCCGAGGACCCAGCCGCCTCCGTGCAGGAACACGACCGCCGGGAGCGCCTCGTCGGCCACGGGGCGGTAGATGCGGACGCGCATCCCGGCGAGGTGGAGGTCGAAGATCTCGGCGACCGCATCCAGATCGCCCCACGTCTCGAGGGCTTCGTCGTCGATGGCGCGCCGAGCGTCCTCGAGCGGGACGTCCCACACCGGCGGCGCGGCGAGCATGCGGTCCACGTACCTCCTCGCGCCTGGGTGGAGCTTCCCCATGAGATGCGACCTCCTCTACGTATCGGTTCTGGGAACGCTTCCAAGATCGCCCAGAACGTATTAGGATGCCACCCGCGATGCGCATTCACTCGGTCGAGGCGATCCCCGTCAGCTATCCGGAGCCCAACGACTTCAACGCGCTCCGCCACCTCTGCCTCTGCAAGATCACGACCGATGACGGTCAGGTCGGGTGGGGCGAGTCGATCACGCAGTTCGCCGAGGCGAACTTCGCGACCAAGCACGTGATCGACGGGATGGCGGAGCACCTGCTCGGGCAGGACCCGGCACACACCGAGGCGCTGTGGCGCCGCAACAAGGACCAGGCGTGGTGGTACGGGTACGGCGGCGGCGTCGCGTCGTATGCGGTGTCGGCGATCGACATCGCGCTCTGGGACCTCAAGGGCAAGGCCGCGAACATGAGCGTCCTCGATCTGCTCGGCGGCCCCGTGCATGAGCGTCTGCCGGCGATCGCCTCCTGTCACGCCCACCACGCGTCGATCCCGGCGATGGTCGAGGAGGCACAGGAGTGGCTGTCGAGCGGGCTGCAGGGCGTGAAGGCGGGCTTCGGGAAGCGCGGCGACGCCCATCTCGGCTTTGACCACGCCCGCGACGTCGAGTACGTGCGGGCGATGCGAGCGGGCATCGGCGACGACAAGATGCTGATGATCGACAACGGGGTCGCGATCCGCTGGGACGTGACCGACGCGGTGCGCCGGATGCAGGCGATGGAGGAGTACGACCTCACCTGGGTCGAGGAGCCGCTCGGCGCGTGGGACCCCGAGGGCTACGCGAACCTCCGGGCGAAGACCTCGACGCGCATCGCCTACGGCGAGCGCGAGTGGACGCTCGCCGGGTTCGAGCGCCTCCTCGCGGCCGGCACCGTCGACGTCGTCGGCGTCGATCCCGGCCGTGCCGAGGGGATCACCGGCTTCAAGAAGATCTGCGATCGGGTCGAGGCGCATCGCCGGCAGGCCAACGCGCACGCCTGGTCGTCGGCCATCGTGACCGCAGCCAGCCTCGCGATCTCGTTCAGCTCGCCCGCCTGCAAGCTCTTCGAGATCAAGCCGCTGCGCAACCCGATGCAGCACGACCTCGTCGTGCAGCCCTTCGACCATGTCGACGGCTGGGTGTATCCGCCGCAGGGTCCGGGGCTGGGCATCGAGGTGATCGAGGAGGTCGTCGACGGCTACCGCAGCGAGAAGGTGCTCGCCTCGTGATGAAGCCCTTTGCGCTCGAACGGCTCGGCCTGACGCCGGTGATCAACGCGAACGGCGCGGCGAGCCGCCTGGGAGGGAACCTCCTGAGCGCTGCCGCCCAGGAGGCGATGATCGCGGCCGGGCAGTGCTTCATCCCGCTCCACGAGCTGCAGGCCCGCGCCAGCGAGACGATCGCTCGTGTCACGGGCGCCGAGGCAGGGTGCGTCGCTTCGGGAGCCGCCGCGTGCCTGTTCCTCGCCGCGGCGGCGTGCATGGCCGGCGACGACCTTGCCGCCATGGACCGCCTGCCGAACACGGAGGGCCTGCGGAACGAGATCGTCATGCATCGAGCTCACCGAAATCCCTACGACCACGCGCTCCGGGCGACGGGTGCGCGACTCGTCGAGGTCGGCTATCTCGGTGTGCCCAGCAGTCCGGGTGTGCGGGCGTGGGAGCTCGAGAGCGCGATCACCGATCGGACGTGCGCGCTCTTCTACGTCGTCCCCGGCCTGACGACAGAGGTGCTGCCGCTCCACGTGGTTGCCGAGATCGCGCATCGGCATGGCCTGCCGGTCATCGTCGATGCGGCGGGTGCGCTTCCGCCGGCCGAGAACCTGACGCGGTTCGTTCACGAAGGAGCGGATCTCGTCGCGTTCAGCGGCGGCAAGGGCATCGGCGGCCCGGCGGGGTCCGGGTTCCTCGCCGGTCGCCGCGATCTCGTGCTCTCGGCCACGCTGCAGCAGCAGGACATGTACATCCATCCAGCGCTGTGGGAGGGACCGTTCGGTCCCTCCGCGCCGACGCTGTCGGAGGGGCCGGCGCGGCAGGGGCTGGGGCGGATGCTGAAGGTCGGGCGCGAGGAGATCGCCGGGCTCATCGCCGCGCTCGAGGAGTACGTCGAACGGGATCACGCGGCCGAGCAGGCGCGCACCCTCGCGATCGCCAGGGCGATCTTCGAGGGGCTCCAGGGGATGGCGGGGGCGAAGTGCTCGCTCGTCACCCCGCCCGAGGCGACCTGGGCCCGCGTCGTCGTCGACTTCACCGACCACGGCGGAGCGTCGCGCGCCGCGGAGGTTGCACGAAATCTGCGTCACGGCTCGCCTCGGATCTTCTGCTTGGACGCTTGGATCGACACGGGCGTCCTCATCCTGCAGACGACGACCCTGCAGGAGCACGAGGTGAACGTGCTCGTCGAACGGGTCATGGTGGAATGTCAGTCTCACGAAGGGCGGCACGGATGAAGGTCCTCATCTCGGCGGACATGGAAGGGGTCACGGGCGTCACCGCACCGGAGGACGTCCACCCGGGAACCGCCGCCTGGGAGCGCTTCAGGCGACTGTTCGTGCGCGATGTCAATGCGGCGATCGCGGGGGCGTGCGATGGGGCTGCCGCGGAGGTCCTCGTGACCGAAGGTCACAACAAGATGCGCAACCTCCTGATCGAAGAGCTCGACGAGCGAGCTCAGCTGATCGTCGGCAATCACAAGACGTACGTGATGATGGAGGGGATCGATCGCGGGATCGACCTCGTCTTCCTGGTCGGATACCACGCGCCGGCCGGCGAGGTGGGCGTCCTGAGTCACACCTTCCTCGGCAAGGGGCTCCTCGACCTGACGCTCAACGACGAGACGTGCAGCGAGGGCCGGATGAACGCGATGCTCGCCGGGGCGTACGGGGTGGGGGTCGGGCTCTTGACCGGCGATCAGGCGGCTTGCGCAGATGCGGCTCAGTTCATTCCGGGCGTTCGCACCGTCGCCGTGAAGGAGCAGATCGATCGGTATGCGGCGATCTGCCTTCCTCCGGCACGGACCGAGGCGGCGATTCGCGAGGCCGCGGCGGCGGCGTGTCAGGACGCGGCCGCACATCGGCCCCTGGTCGCCGATCCCCCGTACCGGTGGTCGGCGTCCTTTGCGAATCCGAGCTCGGCCGGACGAGCAGCGCTCATTCCCGGCGTCGAGCGCGTCGAGGGCAAGACGGTCGTGTGGAGCTCGGACGACTACGCCACGTCGCTGAAGACGTTCCAGGTCATGGCGATGATCGTGGGCGGCGCCTTCGAGTCGCCCGTGTTCGACTGACGACCGCCGGGCTGCAGGGTCGCGCTCGGCGAGCTCGGCGTCGGCGAGGAAGGGAGAGCCAGCATGAGCTTGCGGCTGTTCGCCGGCGGCATCGCGACATTCCGCGCACGACTCCCGTCGTGTGTTCTACTCTCCGGTACGCAGTTTTGTCCGCTGAACAAGATGAAGCTTGAGGGGAGTCGATGAGCGTCACGTCCGAAGCTGTCCCGACGCGTGATGAGTTGATCGAGCGCGCGGCTTCGCTGCGGCCGATCCTCGAACGCAACGCCGGCGAGGCCGAGCTGGCCCGCCGCATCCCGCAGGAGAACATCGACGCGCTCCGTGACGCGGGCCTCCTCAAGGTGACCGTGCCGCGGCGATACGGCGGCTACGAGGTGCCGGTGGGCACGAAGCTCGCCGTTTCGGAGGCGGTCGCCCGCAGCGGCTGCGGGTCCACGGCATGGGTCGCCACGCTCATCAACGTCTGCAACTGGATGGGGTCGCTGCTTCCGGAGCAGGGGCAGGACGACATCTGGGGCGCGAACCCAGACGCGCGCGTCGCGGGCGTGCTGGACCCGTCGAGCGACGTCACGAAGGTCGACGGCGGCTACCGCGTGTCGGGCAAGTGGCCATGGGCGTCGGGGAGCTGGCACGCGGACTGGGTGCTCATCGGGATCGAGGTCCCGGACGCTGCCGGGAACGTCGTCGACCAGGCGCTCGCCTTCGCTCCGATCGCGGACATCTCGATCGAGGAGACGTGGTTCGTGGCCGGGATGAAGGGCACCGGCAGCAACACGATCGTCGCCGAGGACATCTTCATCCCGGAGCACCGCCTGTACTCGGTGCCGCGGGCGATCCAGAACGAGTACGCCACTCCCTTCAAGGACGAGCTCGCGTATCGCCAGTCGTTCATCCCGGTCCTCACGCTCGTCCTGGGCGGCCCGCAGCTCGGCCTGGGTCAGGCGGCGCTCGACTTCGTGCTCTCCAAGGCGGCCAAGCGGGGGATCACCTACACGCAGTACGGGCGGCAGGTCGAGTCCACCGCGTTTCAGCTCGAGGTGGCGCGGGCCGCCACGCTGCTCGACACCGCCCGGCTGCACCTGCGGCGCGGGGCCGAGGACGTCGAGCGGGCGGCCGAGGCGGAGGAGGCGATGGACTACGTCATGCGCGCGCGGGTGCGGGCCGACACCGGCTACGCCGTCAAGCGGGTGCTCCAGTCCATCGACACGCTCGTGTCGGCGCACGGCGCGTCCTCGTTCGCCGACATCAGCCCGCTGCAGCGGATCTGGCGCGACGCGAACACCGCAGGCCGTCATGCCGTCGTCGACCCGGCGGTCAACGCCGAGGTCTACGGGAAGGCGCTCGTCGGCGTGCCGTACGAGGACAACATCACCCCGCTCATCTAGACATGCGACTGATCGGCGACGCGACGAACGGCGGTGCGCCCCTGCGCATCGGGGCGGCGGCTGCCGACCTTCGGCAGCCGGCGGCGCACGCCGGATGTCCGGATGCCGACGGCGCGTCGGTCCACTCGGCTGGCAGGTGCTCGTCCGCGACGACCTTCCCGATGAGGTCGCCGGGATGCTGGCGGAGATCATGGCGACGAGCCCGCAGGTGCTCGAAGGCCAGTACCTCCGCCTCCCGCTGCGCAACAGCCCGCTGGACTCCCCGATGACGCCTGCGCGGGTGGCTGCTGTCGCGATCCCGCTGCATCCGGGCGCCGCCGCGTTCTACGCGCGACGGTCGTCGTCCTCGGGGACGTAGCGGTCACAGCACGGACGCGGTCGGTCCCTACCGCGCGCCGGCACGTCGGCGCGCGCCGATATGTTTCGCTCTGTGAACACGTCGAACGGCCCTGCGTACCCGATCGAGTCGGTCGATCGGGCCCTGACCCTGATCATCGCCTTCGAGAACACGGATTCGATCTCGGTGACGGAGGCGGGGAAGTTCCTGGGCGTGTCGCGATCGACCGCGTTCCGATTGCTCAACGTGCTCGAGCACCGCGAGTTCGTCACCCAGGACAAGCGCACCAAGATGTTCCACCCCGGCCCGACGTTGCTGCGGGTCGGCCTCGCCGCAGTGCAGCGCTCCGATCTGCGTCGGGAGCTGCGGCCGCTGCTCGAGGAGGTGGTCGGCGCGGTGAACGAGACGGCGCATCTCGTCGTGCTCCAGGGGTCCGAGGCGTTCTACCTCGACTGCGTCGAGGGCTCCAGGGTCGTACGCGCGACGAGCCGCGTGGGGACGTCGCTGCCAGCACACGTGAGCGCCGCCGGCAAGGTGCTGCTGGGCAACCTGCCACGCGCGCGCCTGGACGAGCTGCTCGACCGGGACCTGCCCGCCTTGACGCGGCGCTCGAAGACCTCGGCCGCGAGTGTCCGGCGAGAGGTGACCCGCGCAGCGAAGCGCGGCTGGGCCATCAACGACGGCGAGAGCGAAGAGGGCGTCAAGGCCGTGGCGGTCCTCGTGCCGGCGGACCGGACGCGAGGAGGCACCGACGCCGCGATCACCGTGGCCGGCCCCGCCGAGCGCCTGGACGAGAAGCGCGTGGAAGCGATCGCCGAGCAGCTGCTGGCGATCGTCCGGCCCTCCGAAGACTGACCGCCTGCTCGCCGGCTCCGCGCTCTCGCCCGAGCGGTAGGCGCCGGGCTGCTCGGTGACGCGTTGACCTGTTGGGTCGACGCGCGTCGTGCTGGGTCGACGTGGCATCCGGGCACGCGCTGTAGGGGGATGCCTCGAGGGAGCTGGGCGCTTCGTTGACAAGAACACTGTACGTGACGTACGGTGTTCGTGATGAATCGCGACAAGACTGTGCTGTTCGGCCTGGGGCTGGAGAACGGCGTCCACCAGGTCGACGAGGCGCTCGCGCACGCGCGCGTCGCTGACGAGGCGGGGCTCGACTTCTTCAGCCTCAACGACCATCCGTACTTCGCCGATCGCCTGGACGCCTATGCCGTGCTGGGGTTCGTCCTGGGCGCGACTCGCGCCCTGGCGGGCGCGGTCATCTCCACGAACCTCCTCAGCCGCCCCGCGCCCATCCTCGCCAGGACCGTCGCGAGCCTGTCGATGCTCTCCGGCCGCCAGGTGATCCTGCCGATCGGTGCGGGTGGGATGGAGGAGGAGATCATCGCCCTCGGCGTCCCGCGCCTGTCACCCGGGGAGCGGGTGCGGGCGCTGGAGGAGGCGATCCAGCTCGTCCGCGCGCTCTCGGGCGGCGGCGATCCGGTGACGTTCGACGGCGCGTTCTACCAAGTCACCGAGCTCGCGCCGTCGGCCCCGCCGGCGCCTCCCATCTGGGTCGGGGTGGGCGGTCCGAAGGGCTTGGGCGTCGTCGGCCGACGAGCCGACGGGTGGATCCCACCGCACCTCGCGGACTGGCGCAACCCGATGGTCACCGAGCAGCGCGCCGTCGTCGACGAAGCGGCTGCGTCGGCCGGGCGCGACCCCGCCGACGTCGACACGATCTACCTGGTCACCGGCTCCATCACCAACGGTCCGCAGTCGCGGACACGCGACGAGGACGGACGCTGGCTCGGGGGCAGCGTGGCGCAGTGGGTGGAGGAGCTCACGTACGCGGTGCTCGAGCGCGACGCCGCCGGGTTCAACTACCTCGTCGCTCCGGGTGAGAGCGTCGGCGACACGATCGTCGGCCGGTGGTCTCACGAAGTCGCGCCCGCCGTCCGCGAAGCGGTCGCCAAGGGCTGACCTACGCGACCGGCTCGGGGTTTCGGCATGCACGGCATCCGCGCCTCGCGAACGACGGTCCGCCAGGTGTGCTCCTGCCATGAAGCGGCGCCAAGCCCTCCGGGGGGCCAGATCGGGCGCATCCGGGCCTCGCATTCGGTGGTGCACCAGCAAGAACGCCGTTTCGACAGTAGAAATCTGGTCTTGACATCCCGCGTCGGCTCGCCCTATGGTTCATGGCGTTCCACGGGTGAGACCCCGCCCCGAAAGAGGGGCCTCTCACACCCCGAACGCAACCCCCTCGTCCCAGCGAATGACGGGTGCCTGCCGGTGATCGCCGGGCGATGTCTCCGGGGCATGCGCGGCCCGTCGGCGTGTGGCACGGGCGACAGACGCCCTGCGGGGATCGGGGTGCCCGCCCCCGACGTAGAGGCTCGTTCCAAGAAGGCCTGACAGGTCCACGGAGGAGAGAAACGATGCATCGAACTGCAATTGGCGCCGGTCGTCTGGGCCTGGCCCTCGCACTGTGCGCCGGGGTGATCGCTGGCTGCGGCAGCGACAGCGGCGGCTCGGCGACCACGGGAGGCGGAGGCTCCGCCCCGGCGGGGAAGCCCGTCAAGGTCGGGCTCATCGCCAACCCGGTGGAGCTGCGGACGAACATCGCCGCCGTGGAAGCCGCCATCCACGCGCTCAACGAGCGCGGCGGTCTCGACGGACGTCCCGTCGAGCTCGTGCACTGCGATGACAAGGCCAACCCCAACGTGACCAGCAGCTGCGGCCGCAAGATGGTCGACGAGAAGGTCATCGCGATGGTTGGCGGCGGCAACGTCAACGGCAACCTCCTGGTGCCGATCTTCCGCAACGCCAAGATCGCCTCGATCGGCGCCACCGCGGCCGATCCGCAGCAGCTGACCGCGGCGGAGTACTTCTACTTCACGGCAGGAGAGCCCACGGACGTGATCGCGGCCTACTCGGGGCAGGCCGGGCTGAAGACCACCGTCTTCGCGATCGAGCTTCCCGACACGCAGGCGCTGCTCGAGCCGACGCTGACTGCCGCCAAGGAGGCCGGGACGCCGATGCTGACCACCGTCGAGGTCCCGGTCAAGCAGGCGGACTACGCACCGGTCATCCAGTCCGGCAAGCCCGACGAAGCCAACGCCGCCATGCTGGTCGTGTCGCCGAGCCAGGAGCCGGCCATCGTCCAGACGGCGCGCAGCGAGGGCTGGGAGCCGACCTGGCTGCTCGAGTCCGAGCCGCAGGACCCGGTGGTCGAGGCCATGGGTGGCACCGCGACCAACGTGGTCTACCCGAGTCCGTTCCCGGCACTCGTCCCCGAGTCCGAGGACCCGGACGTCCGCCGCTACCTCGACGAGCTGCAGGCGGCCGCGGACGACGGGGTGGAGGCCGCCGATCAGGCGCTGGCCCACCCGACGTACACGGAGGCCGAGGGCTGGCTCGCCGTGCAGGTCCTCGAGCAGATGGTCAAGGACGGCGAGATCAAGGAGCTCACGGCTCCCGCCGTGCTCGCGGCGCTCCAGAACGTGAAGAGCATGGACGTCCCGCTCCTGGACGGGTGGGTCCCCAACGAGTCCGGGCCTCAGGGACGCCGCGGCGGCAACGCCGCGTTCAACCTGATCGAGGTGATCGACGGCAAGGCGACGTCCCTCACCAAGGCACCCGTCACGGCCGACGAGCTGATCTCCGGTGAGGTCAGCGTCCCGGCGCCAACGGGCGCTTCCTGAACCGGCGCCCGCACCGTGGTCTCCAACTGAGAAGGCGCTTCACGACAGATGAAGGAATTCTTCCAATTTGCGGTCCTCGGCCTGGGCGTTGCCGCGATCTACTCGTTGCTGGCATCCGGGATTGTCCTCATCTACCGGGGCTCCGGCGTCGTCAACTTCGCCCACGGTGCGATCGCACTCGTTGGAGCGTTCGTCTACTTCCAGCTCAGCGAGGAGGGCGTCGCCCCGCTGATCGGCGTCATCGCCGCGACCGCCGCGGGCGGCGCCGTGGGTCTGGCGATCCAGAACCTCCTGATGCGGCCGCTGCGCACCGCGGCGCCGCTGGCGAAGGTGATCGCGACGCTGGGCGTGCTGATCACCATCCAGGGGGCGGCCGATCTCCTCTACGGCCACCGCGGGACCGTCACGGTCGAGCAGTACCTGCCGAACGACCGATGGGACGTCTTCGGCGTCAGCGTGCAGTCGAAC
The DNA here is from genome assembly GCA_964422645.1 of uncultured Solirubrobacteraceae bacterium. Taxonomy (GTDB): domain Bacteria; phylum Actinomycetota; class Thermoleophilia; order Solirubrobacterales; family Solirubrobacteraceae; genus Capillimicrobium. The sequence goes on from CAYRCB010000006.1 coordinate 252,019, forward strand.
CGGATCGTCCTGCTCGGCATCGCGCTGGCGATCACGATCCTCCTGACCCTCGCGCAGTCCCGGACGCGACTGGGCCTGGCGATGCGCGCGGCGGCCGAGAACGAGGTGGCCGCCGGGACGCTGGGGTGGTCGCCGAACCGCCTGGGCACGATCAGCTGGGGGATCGGCGGTGCGCTGGCCGGGCTCGCGGGCGCGCTCATGGTCCCGATCACCAGCATCGTGATCACGACGTTCGTGCTGCTCGTCGTCCCCGCGCTGGCCGCCGCGCTGCTCGGTCGCTTCAACTCGTTCCTCAAGGCGTTCGCCGGAGCCGTCGGGATCGGCGTGGGCCAGTCGCTCGTGATCCGATACGTGGACCAGCCCGGCGCGCCGGAGGCCTTCCCGTTCCTCGTCATCATCGTCGTCCTCGTGGTGACCGGGCAGGCGCTGCCCCTCCGCAGCCACCTGACCGACCGGCTTCCGAGCGTGGGCAGCGGGAACATCCGGCCGATGCCGGCAGCGCTCGCGTTCGTCGGCACGCTCGCGCTGGTGCTGTTCGTCTTCGACCCGGTGTGGAACGAGGCGTTCACCTCCTCGCTCTCGGGCGCCGTGATCCTGCTCTCGATCGTGGTCCTCACCGGCTACGCCGGCCAGATCTCGCTCGCGCAGTTCGCCCTCGCCGGTCTGGGCGCGTACGTGGCCGGGCGCCTCGTCGCCACCACGGACATCTCCTTCCTGCCCGCGGCGATCATCGGCATCGCGGCCGCCGTGCCCATCGGCGCCATGTTCGCGGTCCCCGCGCTGCGCACGCGCGGAGTGAACCTGGCGGTGATCACCCTGGGGCTGGGGGTCGCCGTCCACGGTCTCGTCTTCTCCAACATCGACTACACCGGCGGCACGATGGGGACGAACATCGGCGAGCGGAAGATCCTGGGCTTCAGCCTGGACTCGGTCGTCTACCCCGAGCGCTATGCCGCCCTCGTCCTCATCACCTTCACGGCCGCAGCCGTGGTGGTCGCGAACCTCCGGCGAGGCGCACCCGGCAGGCGCCTGATCGCGATCCGCGAGAACGAGCGCGCCGCGGCGTCGCTCGGGATCTCGGTGGCGCGTACCAAGACCTACGCGTTCATCGTCGCGGCCGCGCTCGCCGCTCTCGGCGGGATCCTCATGGGCTTCCGCAGCGAGTCGATCATCTACACCTCGTTCGAGCCCCTCCTGTCGATCACCGCGATCGCCTTCACCGTGATCGGCGGCCTCGGCTACGTGCTCGGCCCCCTGCTCGGGGCACCGCTCATCCCCGGAGGACTGGGGACGTTGGGCGAGGGCTTGATCCCCGGAATCGAGGACTACCTGGTCCTCATCGGCGGCATCGCCGTCCTCATCATCCTCGTCACCAATCCCGACGGGATGGTGACCGAGAACATCCGCATGATGCGGAAGTGGCGGGCGAGGATCGGGGTCGACCGCGACGGCAGCCGCGTCAACCGCCTCGTGCAGCACCTGCCGCGGCGCCATCGGGCATCCGCGCCGATCCTGGTGCCTTCGGACACGCCGGTCGAGGTGGAGCCGAAGGCCCTGGTGGTCGAGGGGCTGACCGTGCGCTTCGGGGCGGTGACTGCCGTCGACGGCCTGTCGTTCACCGTGGAGCCCGGTGAGATCGTCGGGCTCATCGGCCCCAACGGCGCCGGCAAGACGACCGCCATCGATGCCGTCACCGGGTTCGTGGCGCCGGCGTCCGGGTCCGTCTCGATCGGCGCGCGGTCGTTGGTGCGGATGTCCGCGGACGCCCGGGTCGGAGCTGGGATGGCGCGCACGTGGCAGTCGCTCGAGCTCTTCGAGGACGTCTCGGTGCTGGAGAACATCCTCGTCGCCGCGGAAAGCCGGCGGTACCGCTGGTGGGATGGCCTGAGCAGCCTCGTGCGGCGCAAGCGCCCGGGACTCGGCGCAGCGGCCTCCGCCGCGGTCGTCGAGTTCGAGCTCGAGGACGACCTGGAGCGGATGCCCTCGGGTCTGTCCTACGGGCGTCGTCGCCTGGCGGCGATCGCCCGATCGGTCGCGCTGCAGCCGAGCGTGCTGCTGCTCGACGAGCCGGCCGCGGGCCTGACGTCGGACGAATCGCAAGAGCTCGGTCACCTCCTGTCGCGCCTGGCCAAGCGCTGGGGGATGGGGATCGTCCTCGTCGAGCACGACGTCGATCTCGTGATGGGGATCTGCGACCGGGTGGTCGTCATGAACTTCGGCAAGATGATCGCGTCGGGGACTCCGGAGACGGTCCAGCAGGATCAGCGCGTGATCGACGCCTACCTCGGATCCGACGAGGTGGGCGACGCCGATCCGTCCGCGCGCGCGGGTGTGGCCACGTCGCACGAAGGTCCGGAGGTCCAGAAGTGAGCGTTCTCCTGGAGGCCGAGCAGCTCTCGGCGGGCTACCACGGGCACCCCGTGGTCACCGAGCTCGACCTGGAGGTCAAGCAGGGCGAGGTCGTGGCGCTGTTCGGAGCGAACGGCGCCGGCAAGAGCACCACGCTGATGAGCCTCGCCGGACAGCTGCCCGCCATCGGTGGCGAGGTGCGCTTCGAGGGGCAGCCCGTGCGAGCGCCGTTGCACATCCGGGCGCGGAACGGCATGTCGTACGTGACCGAGCGCCGGTCGGTCTTCATGTCGTTGACGACCGCCGAGAACTTGCGGGTCGCGCGCTGCGACGAGGCCCATGCGGTGGGGCTCTTCCCGGAGCTGGAGCCGCTGATGGGCCGGCTCGCCGGTCACCTGTCCGGAGGAGAGCAGCAGATGCTCACCCTCGGCCGGGCCCTGGCGCGGCGGCCTCGGCTGCTGCTCGCCGACGAGCTCTCCCTCGGCCTCGGCCCGCTCGTCGTCCGGCGCCTCCTGCAGGCGGTCCGGCGGGCCGCCGACGAGGAGGGCATCGGCGCGCTGCTCGTCGAGCAGCACGTCCATCAGGCGTTGCGCTACGTCGACCGCGTCTACGTCCTGCGCCGGGGCTCGATCGTCGTGTCCGGGACCGTGGAGGAGACCCGCGACCGGCTGCGGGAGGCGTACATCAAGTGATCCGATCGTCAGGTGACATGACTTCCGAGAAGCACGTGCTGTTCGGCCTCGGGCTCGAGAACGGCGTCCATCAGGTCGACGACACGCTCAGGCACGCCCGCGTCGCTGATGAGGCGGGTCTCGACCTCGTCAGCGTCAACGACCATCCGTACTTCGCGGAGCGTCTCGACGCCTATGCCATGTTGGGGTTCGTCCTGGGTGCGACCAGCAAGGTGGCGGGGGCAGTGATCTGCACGAACCTGCTCAGCCGCCCGGCGCCCGTCCTGGCCCGGACCGTCACGAGCTTGTCGACCATCTCCGGGCGCCAGGTGATCCTCCCGATCGGCGCTGGCGGGATGGAGGAGGAGATCGCCGCCCTCGGTGTGCCTCGGCTGTCGCCAGGTCAGCGCGTGCGGGCGCTGGAGGAGGCGATCCAGGTCGTCCGGGGGCTGTCGGGAGGCGGCGATCCAGTGACGTTCGACGGCGAGCACTACCAGGTCACGGAGCTCGCGCCCTCGGCCGCGCCGACACCGACGATCTGGGTCGGGGCGGGCGGCCCGAAGGCGCTGGGCGTCGTCGGTCGGCAGGCGGACGGGTGGATCCCGCCCCACGGTGCCGACTGGCGCAGCGCCCTGGTGGCAGAGAAGCGGCCGCTCGTCGACGAAGCGGCTGCTGCTGCTGGCCGAGACCCTGCGGACGTCGACACGATCTTCATGGTCACCGGGCAGATCACCGAAGACCCGCAGCCACAGACCCACAACGAAGCGGGTCGCTGGAACGGGGGCGGGATCGCGCAGTGGGTGGAGGAGCTGACGTTCGCGGTGCTCGAACGCGGCGCCTCCGCTTTCAACTACGTGGTCAAGCCCGGGACGAGCATCAGCGACACGACGGTCGAGCGGTGGGTGCACGAGGTCGTGCCCGCCGTCCGCGAAGCCGTCGGCAAGGGGTGAGCTGCGGCCACCCACAGATGTGTCAATCGATCTTGGAGACGAGGAGATCTCGATGAGTGAGATGCGATTCGACGGACGGGTGGCGATCGTCACCGGCGCCGGGGGCAACCCTGGCCTGGGGCGCGCCTACGCGATGCTCCTGGCCTCGCGTGGGGCGAAGGTCGTCGTCAACGACTCGAACGTCGGTCCGGACGGCCGCGGTACGACGCCGGCCGATGCGGAGGCCGTCGTCAAGGAGATCGTCGACGCCGGCGGGGAGGCGATCGTCGACACCCACAGCGTGGCCGACCGGCGCTCGGCGGAGGCGATCGTCCAGACGGCGCTGGACGCGTGGGGCCAGGTCGACATCCTGGTCAACAACGCGGGCGTCGCGGTGCTCGCGGAGTTCGAGGAGATCAGCCCGGCGGACATCGAGACGATCGTCAACGTCCACCTCTTCGGGGCCATCTGGATGAGCCGTGCCGTCTGGCCCCACATGAAGGACGCCGGATACGGCCGGATCGTCTCCGCGGCGTCGAGCTCGATGCTGGGCCAGCGCTACGTGACGGTCTACGGCGCCGCGAAGGGCGGCATCTTCGCGCTGATGCGGGGCCTCGCGGTCGAGGGCGCGGCGCTCGGCATCAAGGCCAACTCGATCGGCCCGGGCGCGAAGACCAACATGGCCGCCATGTTCGCCACCGAGGACCTGGTGGCGCACATGCCTCCCGCGGAGCTGGTGGCGCCGGCGGTCGCGTACCTGTGCCACGAGGACTGCGAGGTCACCGGCCACTACCTCGAGGCTGCCGCCGGCATGGTGAAGTACCGCCGGTTCGCGGAGACCCAGGGGATCATGAACCCGGAGATCACGCTCGAGGACGTGCGCGACGACTTCGGCACGATCATCGACGCCGAAGGACACGCGCTGGTTCCGGAGCCGCTGGACAACCCGATGTCGGAGATCATCCAGCGCAAGGAGCCGTACGTGCCGGTCTGATCGGCAGGCGATCTGAAGTCGGAGTCCTCGGCCGCGAGGCCAGGCATCGAAGAGCGACGAGCGCCGTTCGCAACGGGCGGCGCTCGTCGATGTGGTGTCAGTGAAGGCGCTTCCACGTCCGGCCGATGCCGGCGTGCGCGAAGCGAGCCGAGATTGGGGCGAATGATGAAGGCAGCGCGCTACAGCCAGTTCGGGGGTCCGGAGGTCCTCGAGATCGTGGAGCTTGCGGACCCGCATCCGGGGCCGGGCCAGATCCGAGTCGCGGTGTACGCCGCCGCCATCAACGCGACCGACTGCAAGGTCCGCGAGGGCCTGCTGGGCGGGGACCTCCCGCAGACGACGGGCCGCGAGGTGGCGGGCATCGTCGACGAGGTCGGCGAGGGCGTCTCGGACGTCGCCGTCGGCGATCAGGTGTTCGGCTTCGACGACGTCGGCGCGGGTGCGGCGGAGCTCGCGCTCGCGTCCAACTATGCGCCCATGCCATCGGGCCTTGGCTTCGCCGAAGCCGCCGTGCTCCCGATCCCGCTCGAGGTGGCCACGCGCGGACTGGACGCGCTCGGGGTCGGGGGCGAGACGACGCTCGTCGTCAATGGTGCCGCCGGCGGGATCGGCAGCGCCGCCGTCCAGCTCGCCGGGGCGCGAGGTGCCCGCGTGATCGGCATCGACGTCCCGGGCCGTCTCGACTACCTGCGCTCGCTCGGCGCCGAGCCCGTCGCCTGCGGTGAGAACCTCGTCGAGCGGGTGCGTGCGCTCGTGCCCGAGGGCGTCGACGTGGCGCTCGACGTCGCCGGGAACGGCGTCCTGCCCGAGCTCATCGAGTTGGCGGGCGACTCGGATCGCGTCGTGACGGTCGCCGACTTCGCCGGCGCGCAGGAGCACGGGGTGAAGTTCAGTCGCGGCGAGGACGGCCGCGCCATTCACGCGCTCGCCGAGATCGGGGCGCTGCTCGAGGCCGGGAGGTTCTCGCTCCCGGTCGCGCAGAGCTTCCCGCTCGCCGAGATCGCGGAGGCGCACCGCGTCAGCGAGCGCGGTCACGCCCCCGGGAAGCTCGTGTTGCTGGTCCGCTGACGCGGGCGCCCGGCGGTCGCGCTACGCGGACGCCGGGTCGCGCTCGGCGTTCTTGGCGAGCAGGCCGTCGACGACGGCGTCGATGGCGAAGCGGCGCCGCTCGTCGCCATCGCCGGCGACGAGCTGCGCGGCGTGGGCGGTGATGAACGGGAACCGGCTCGGCGGCAGGGAGGTGAAGGTCCGGTAGAGCCTGTCGCTGTGCGCCTGCCGGTCGCCGTCTCCTGTGCGGTCCCGCGGGCGCCTCACCTCGTCCTCGCTGGCGACGCCCTTCACCAGCGACACGAAGATGTCGGAGGCCCAGGCGGCGTCCTGGGGCTCCAGTCCGCCGGCGTTGAGGATGCCCAGGATGTTCTCGGTCAGCTGCAGCACCGCTTCCGTGGAGGGCGGCACGGCCAGGGACATGCCGGCGATCCCGGGATGGGCGAGCAGGGCCTCGTGCAGGCGCTGGAGCAGGGAATGCAGCTGGGCGCGCCAACGTGCGGGGTCCGGCGCTTCGAGCTCGACCGTGGCGGTGACGCGATCGAGCATGCCCTCCAAGAGGCCCTCGCGGCCGGCGACGTAGACGTAGAGCGAGGCAGGCCCCGTGTCCAGCGCGGCGGCCACCCGCCGCATCGTGACCGCCTCCAGGCCTTCCGAGGTGAGGATCGCCAGCGCTGCGTCGATGACGGCGTCCTCGCTGAGCGGCGCCTTGGCGGGACGGTCACGAGTCGAGCGCTGACGCGGTCGCGGCTTCAGCGGCGGTTCGTCGGAGAGAGTCATGTCGCCCGGAACTCTACTTGACACGAACGCCGTCTGTTACGTACGCTGTTCGTGAAGCGAACAGCGTTCGTCAAGCTGTTCCCTCCAGCCCTGGTGGCGGCGAGGGTCGCGAGACGACAGAGCGATGGAGGACATGCATGGGACGGGTTGATGGGAAGGTGGCGTTCATCACCGGGGCCGCCCGCGGGCAGGGGCGAGCACATGCCGTCCGCTTGGCCGAGGAGGGCGCGGACATCATCGCGATCGACGCCTGCACGCCGATCGGGCCGAACGAGGGCGCGACGATGGAGGACTTCGAGGAGACGGTCCGCCGGGTGGAGGCGCTCGGCCGCCGGATCTCGTGGAGTCGCGCGGACATCCGCGACTACGACGGCCTCGCCGCGGCACTGCAGAAGGGGGTCGACGAGCTCGGCCGGCTCGACATCGTCGTCTGCAATGCCGGCATCTCGAGCGGCAACCTGGCCGTCGAGCTGAGCGAAGAGATGTGGCAGGACATGATCGACGTCAACCTGACCGGCCAGTGGAAGACCTGCAAGGCGGCGATCCCGCACCTGAAGGCCTCGGGCGGCGGCGTGATCTCGATCACGGGATCGTTCGCGAGCCGCAACGGGCTGCCCACCGGCGCGAGCTACTGCTCGGCCAAGCACGGCATCGTCGGGCTGATGCGCGTCCTCGCCGTCGAGCACGCGAAGGACAACATCCGCGTCAACGTCATCCACCCTTCGAACGTGGCGACGCCGATGCTGCTCAACGACCAGGCCTTCAAGCACTTCCGCCCGGACCTCGAGAACCCCACCATCGAGGACTTCAAGGAAGCTGCCAAGCGCGTGCACCTGCTGGACCTTCCGTACGTGGAGCCGGAGGACATCGCCAACGCGGCGCTCTTCCTGGCCTCCGACGAAGGCCGCTACATCACCGGCATCGAGCTGCCGGTGGATGCCGGCGCCGACGCCAAGCCATTCTGATGGTTCCCGCCGGGCGGCTGTGGCCGTCGTAGTTGCTGACCGAGATTGCGTCGGCGCCGATGCGAACCCTGGAGGGCGTCGTCGGGATGGCTGACGCCCTTGATCATCGGCTCGCCGTCCCACCGCTCGCGCAGCCAGGCCAGGTCGTCCCAGGTGGGGTTTGGCGTGAGCATCCACTCGCCGTACGCGCCGAAGAACGTCGGCGCCTCGCCGCGCACCTGCCGGACCCCTGTCGCGATAGGCGGGATCGGTAGTCGACGTACGTGAAGTGCGGATCCAGGGCCATCGTCAACCCAAGTCCGCGAGTTCACGATCGGCGCTCGCCGCTCTCGGACCTCGCGATAGACGTCCCTCGGCATGTCCCGCTCGAACTTCGATCCGGCCACGAGCTCGGTCTTTCGTGGCCCAGGTCGCGATGCGATGCTGGCCGTGCTCGTCGTAGGTGCGCCGGTGGCCTTGGATCAAGGACAGCAAGATTGGCTTGGCTTCGGCCTCCAGCCTGTTCATCCATCCGTTGTTGCACGGACCGCAGACCGAGCGAACGGTCGTCGTTGCGGACTGGGCGCGGTAGCGCGTGGTCTCGCTGGGACGACGAAACGGAGGATCGTTCGGGTGTGGCGTCGCAGCGTTCTGCAGTTTCTCGTTCGCGGAGGCGAGGGATCGTCCGTATCGCCGACCGCGAGGAGTCCCGAACAGCGGAAACATCCGGGGTCTGCGGGACGATGGGCGCCCGGTCCGGGCGCATTTGGTACTCCCGGTTGGTACTACCGAATATCGAGGCGTCCTGAGACGTTGAGCTCGGGCACCAAAAAAGCCCGCAAATCGCAGGCTTTCTCAGATGCCGGAGGAGGGACTCGAACCCCCGACACGCGGATTATGATTCCGCTGCTCTAACCGACTGAGCTACTCCGGCGGGGAAGGGGAGTGTAGTGGGCTGGGAGGCCGGCCGCCCGCTCACGCGCCGACCGCGAAGGTGTCCGGGTCGGGCCCGATCCGTGCGCCCGCGTCGAGCGCCCCGATCGCGGCCATCTCGTCGTCGCTGAGCGCGAGCCCGAACACGTCCAGGTTCTCCGCGATCCGCGCCGGCGTGACCGACTTCGGGATGACCACGTTGCCGAGCTGCAGATGCCAGCGCAGCACGACCTGGGCCGGCGTGCGTCCATGCTCGCCCGCGATCGAGACGATCGTCGGGTCCTCCAGCAGCGCGCCGCCCTGGGCGAGCGGGCTCCACGCCTCGGTCACGATCTCATGGCGCGCGTGGAACGCGCGCAGCGGGGCCTGCTGGAGCCGCGGGTGCAGCTCGATCTGGTTGACCGCCGGGACGACCTCGGTCTCGTCGAGCAGGCGCTGGAGATGCTCGATCTGGAAGTTCGAGACGCCGATCGCCCGCGCGCGGCCGCTCGCCAAGACCTCCTCGAGCGCGCGCCACGTCTCCACGTAGCGGTTGGCGGACGGCAGCGGCCAGTGGATGAGGTAGAGGTCGACCTCCTCGACGCCCAGCTCGTCCAAGCTGCGGTCGAATGCGGCCAGCGCGCGCTCGCGTCCCTGGTCCGCGTTCCACAGCTTCGTCGTCAGGAACAGCTCGTCGCGCGCCAACCCGCTGGCGGCGATCGCCGCGGCCACGCCGGCCTCGTTGCGGTACGCGGCCGCCGTGTCGATCGAGCGGTAGCCGGCCTCCAACGCGAGCGACACTGCGCGCTCGGTCTCGTCCGGCGGCACCTGGAAGACGCCAAAGCCGAGCTGGGGCATCGGCGCCCCGGTGTTCAGGGTGATGTTCGGGATCTCGGGCATCTCACCGAGCTACCCGCGATCGGCGGGTCAGCTGCGGCAGGCCGCGCACAGCCCGTGCACGACCGTGTCCGCGCGCTCGGGCTGGAACCCCGCGTCGCGCGCCGCCGCGATGACCGCGGCGTCGTCCAGCTGCGCATCGATGTCCGCGACCGCGCCGCAGCGGGTGCACACGACGTGATGATGCGGATGGGTGCGCGGGTCGTAGAGGACCGCGCCGCCGCCGGCGCTCACGCGCCGCACGGACCCAAGATCCTCGAGCAGCTCGAGCGTCGCGTACACCGTGGGGAGCGAGACGCCGGGCAGCCGATCGGACACCGCGGTCAGCACCTGCTCGGCGGTGACGTGGGTGTCGAGCTCGCGCACGACGCGGGCGATCGTCAGCCGCTGGGGCGTGACGCGCTGGCCGCGCTCGCGCAGCGCCGCGCAGAGGGCGTCCTCGGGAACCTGGATGTCGCGATCGTCCGCCACGAGACAAAGCCTAGCAACCGATGTCCAAGCGTTAGCGCACAGCTATTTTGAGCTCCTTGTTATAGTGGTCGTCATGTCCATCCCTGTCGATACGCAGAGCGAGCTGCGCCCCCCGAGCCCGGCCGAGGCGCGGTATCTCGAGGTGATGGGCCGCCTGGGCCGCCATGGCTCGCCCGTCGCGGGCGCCGCGATCGCCCGGCAGCTCGGGCTCTCCGCGCCGACCGTGCACGAGATGCTCCGCCGCCTGGAGGCGGACGGCTTCATCCAGCGTGCCGAGAGCCGCGGCTGGTCGCTGACCGACACGGGCCGTCGCCAGGCCGATGCCGTTCGCCGTCGCCGGCGCGTCGTCGAGCACTTCCTGGAGACCGTGCTCCACGTCCCCGAGACCGAGGTCGCGTCCGAGGCCGACGCGCTGCTGACCGCGATCTCGCCGTCGCTCGAGGAGCGCCTGCGCGACGCCAGCTGGCCCGGCGAGCGTCCGTGCCCCGACCTCGCCCGCGGCGACCGCAGCGGCCGGATCCTCAGCACCTCGCGCCGGCCCTGAGCCTGCCGCACGCGGCGCGGTAGCGTCCCGAGGCGTGACCGCCTCGCCTGATCTCTCCCGCGCCGTCGAGACCGTCGTCCACCGCTGCCTGGGCATCCAGGCCGGGGAGGAGGTCGTCATCGTCGGCGATGCGTCGACCGCCGACATCGCCGCTGCGCTCCACGAGGAGGCGCAGCGGGCTGGGGCCGACTCGACGCTCACCGTGATGACCGCGCGCACGGTCGACGGCGAGGAGCCCTCGGCCGCGGTGGCCGCAGCGCTCCAGGCCGCCGACGTCTTCGTCGCGCCCACCGGCGCCTCGCTCTCCCACACGCAGGCGCGCAAGCGCGCCAGCGACGCGGGCGCGCGCGGCGCGACGATGCCGCACGTCACCGCCGACATGCTCGCGCGCCTCATGACCGCCGGGTTCGACGAGCTGATCGCCCGCTCGCGCGCGGTCGCGGAGCTCCTCACCACCGCCGATCGGGCCCACGTCGCCTGCCCGCGCGGCACCGACATCACCCTCGACCTCACCGGCCGCACCGCGATCGCCGACGACGGCGACCTCACGGCCCGTGGCGCGTTCGGCAACCTGCCCTGCGGCGAAGGCTTCATCGCGCCGGTCGGCGGCGACGGGACGATCGTCGCCTCGAGCCTCGCCGCGATCGGGCTCGCCGACCCGCCCGCGCGGCTGACCGTCGCCGACGGCCGGCTCGCCGCCGCGACCGGCGCGCACGGCGAGCGCCTGCTCGAGCTGCTGACGGCCGCCGGCGACCTCGGCACGAACCTCGCCGAGCTCGGCGTCGGCACCAACGAGCGCGCCACGCTGACCGGCAACGTGCTCGAGGACGAGAAGATGCTCGGCACCGTGCACATCGCCTTCGGCGCCAGCGCCGGGATCGGCGGGACCGTCTCCGTCCCGGTCCACCTCGACGTCGTCGTCCTCGACGCGACGCTCACGGTCGGCGACACGACGGTCCTCGAGGCCGGCCGCTTCGTGCTGTGAGCGAGCCGCTGATCGCCGTCCCCAACGTCTCCGAGGGACGGGACGCGGCGATCCTGGCCACGATCGGCGACGCCTTCACGCGCGCGGGCGCGCGCGTGCTCGATGTCCACGCCGATCCCGACCACCACCGCTCCGTCTTCACGCTCGCCGCCGCGCCCGGCGCGCTCGCGCCCGCGCTGCTGGCCGGCGCGCGCGAGGCGGTCGCGCTCATCGACGTGACCGACCACCCGGGGATCCACCCGCACGTGGGCGCCGTCGACGTCGCGCCGATCGTCCACGTGACGCCGGATCGCCGCGGCGCCGCGGCGGCCGAGGCGCTCGTGCTCGCCGACCTGCTGGCCACCGAGCTCGACCTCCCGGTCTTCCTCTACGGGGCGCTGGGCGACGGACGCACGCGCGCCGAGCTCCGGCGCGGGGGACCCGCCACGCTGGCCGCGCGGATGCGCGCCGGGGAGCTGCGGCCCGACTTCGGCCCGCTGGCGCCGCACCCGTCGGCCGGTGCCACGCTGGTCGCGGCCCGGCCCCCGCTCATCGCCTTCAACCTGGAGCTCGCGCCCCCGGCCACGCTCGAGGACGCCAAGCGGATCGCCGCCGCGATCCGCGAGGGCGGCGCCGGCGGGCTGCCCGGGCTCCGCGCGATCGGCCTGATGCTCGCCGCGCGCGGCGGCGTCGCCCAGGTCTCGATGAACGTCGAGGACCATCTCGCGCTCCCGCTGGCCCGGGTGGTCGAGGCCGTGCGGGCGCACGCGCCGGTCGCCGAGGCGGAGGTCATCGGCCTGCCGCCGCAGGCCGCGTTCGCCGGCTTCCCCGACGACCTCCCGGTTCGCAACCGCCGCACGCTCGAGCGCGCGCTGGCGGAGCACGCGCCGATACGCTAGGTCCATGGCCCAGACGAAGCGCAGGCGGACCAAGCATCGCGGCAACGCCGCGGGCATGATCGAGGCGCGTGGGCGCACGGGCCGCAAGCCGAGCGAGGCCGAGAAGAAGGGCACGTCGACCAAGTCGAGCGCCCGTCCGAACCGCTTCGACCAGCCGCCGACGTGGCGCAGCGCGATCAACCGCGCGCTCATCGCCATCGTCTTCTTCGCGCTGCTCGTCATCCTCATCTTCAAGCAGCCGGTCGGCAACGCGATCGCCCTCAGCGGCGTGATGCTCGTGCTCTACGTGCCGCTCGGCTACTACACCGACCTCTTCATGTATCGCCGCCGCCAGCGCAGCAAGCAGGCCGCCGCGGCGAAGGCCAAGGAGTCGAAGTGAGCCTCGACGTGCGCATGCTGACCGTCGGGCCGATCCAGGAGAACGCCTACCTGGTCCGCCCGCAGGGCGGCGAGCGCGCGGTCCTCGTCGACCCCGGGGAGGAGCCCGAGCGCTTCCTGGCGCTGCTCGACGAGCTGGGGGTCACGCTCGACGCGATCCTGCTCACGCATACGCACTTCGACCACGTCGGCGCCGTGGCCCCGATCGCGCGGGCGACCGGCGCGCCGGTCTACGTGCCGGAGCTGGAGAAGCACGTGCTCGCCGACATCAACAGCTTCGTCCGCTTCCCCGGCTTCGGTCCGTTCGAGGACTGGGAGGCCGAGGAGACCGTCGCCGGCGGCGAGCGCCTGCAGCTCGCCGGCCTGGACATCGACGTGCACTTCACCCCCGGCCACAGTCCCGGTCACGTCACATACGCCATCGACGGCGAGGACGCGCTGTTCTCCGGCGACGTGCTGTTCGAGGGCTCGGTCGGCCGCGTCGACCTCCCCGGCGGCGACTGGCCGACGCTGGCCGCCTCGATCCAGTCGCTGCTGGACGCCTATCCCGACGAGACGCGCGTGCACCCCGGCCACATGGGGCTGACGACGCTCGGGCGCGAGCGCGCGTCGAACCCGTTCCTGGCCCAGCTCCACAACGCCTGATGAGCGAGCGCATCCAGGCGCCCCGCGGCACGCAGGACGTGCTGCCCGACCAGGCCGCGGCCCGCGCCGCGCTGGAGTCCCGCGCGCGCGAGATCCTCGAAGCGGCCGGCTACCAGCGGATCGAGACGCCGATCTTCGAGCACACCGAGCTCTTCGCCCGCGGCGTCGGCGAGTCGACCGACATCGTGCAGAAGGAGATGTACACCTTCGAGGACGGCGGCGGCCGCTCGCTGACGCTGCGCCCCGAGGGCACCGCGGCGGTCTGCCGCGCCTACGCCGAGCACGGCATGCACAAGCTCGCCCAGCCGGTGAAGCTCTGGTACCTCGGGCAGTTCTTCCGTTACGAGCGCGCGCAGGCGGGCCGCTACCGCCAGTTCTGGCAGATCGGCGCCGAGGCGCTGGGCTCCGACGATCCCGCCGTCGACGCCGAGTCGATCCTCCTGCTCGCGACGCTCCTGGACGACCTCGGCGCGCGCGGCGTGCACGTGCGGATCTCCAGCCTCGGCCGGGTCGAGACCCGCGCCGCCTACCGGGCGGAGCTCCAGGCGCACCTGCGCGCGCACGAGGACCGGCTCTCCGAGGAGGTGCGCAGCCGCATCGACCTCAATCCGCTGCGCGCCTTCGACGCCGACCACGCCCCGACCCAGGAGGTCATGGCGACCGCGCCGCGCCTGCTGGACTTCCTCGACGCCGACGATGCCGAGCACTTCGCGACGGTGCGCGCGCTGCTCGACGCCGCCGACGTCGCCTACACCGTCGACCCGACGCTCGTCCGGGGCCTGGACTACTACGCGCGCACGGTCTTCGAGATCGAGTCGAGCGAGCTCGGCGCCCAGGCCGCGCTCGGCGGCGGCGGGCGCTACGACGGCCTCGTCGAGCAGATCGGCGGCCCGCCGACGCCCGGCATGGGCTGGGCCGCCGGCATCGAGCGGATCCTGCTGGCCGGCGGCTCGCCGCCGCACGCGGCGCCCCCCGTCGACCTGCTCGTGGCCGGCCCGGTCGGGCCGTTGCAGTTCCGCATCGTCGCCGAGGCGCGGCGCGCCGGGCTGGGCGCCCAGCTCGATCTCGCGGGCCGCTCGCTGAAGGGCGTCCTCAAGCAGGCCAACCGCATCGACGCCCGCTACGTTGCCTGGATGGACGACGACGGACAGGCGCAGCTGAAGGACATGCAGAGCGGCGAGCAGGTCGCGGTGCCCGACCCCGACGCGATCGTGCGCGACGTGCTGCGCGGGCCCGCGCTGTGAGGCCGCCGGTCGCCAACCGCTACCGCGACGCATGGGCGGGCGACGTCGACGCGGCCCGCGCCGGCGACGAGCTGCGCGTCAGCGGCTGGGTCCACCGCCGCCGCGACCACGGCGGGCTCATCTTCATCGACCTGCGCGACCGATCCGGCCTGCTGCAGCTCGTCTTCCATCCCGAGACCTCCGGCGCCGCGTTCGCTGCCGCCGAGCAGCTGCGCTCCGAGCACGTCGTCTCCGCGCGCGGCACGCTCGTGCGGCGCGAGCCGGGCAACGTCAACCCGAACATCGCCACCGGCGAGGTCGAGCTGGCGGTCACCGAGCTGGAGGTCCTCGCCGCGTCGCTGACGCCGGCGTTCCCGGTCGACGAGGACGGCTACGTCGACGAGGCCACGCGCCTGGCCAACCGCGTCATCGACCTGCGTCGCGACCCGATGCGCGACGCACTCGTGCTGCGCGACGCGATCACCCGCGAGATGCGCACGGTCCTGGCCGAGCACGACTTCCTGGAGATCGAGACCCCGATCCTCGGCAAGGCCACGCCCGAGGGCGCGCGCGACTTCCTCGTCCCGTCGCGCCTGCAGCCGGGCAGCTTCTACGCGCTGCCGCAGTCGCCGCAGCTCTACAAGCAGCTGCTGATGATGAGCGGGTTCGAGCGCTACTACCAGATCGCCCGCTGCTTTCGCGACGAGGACCTCCGCGCCGACCGCCAGCCGGAGTTCACCCAGCTCGATCTGGAGATGTCGTTCGTGGAGGAGGACGACGTCATCGGCCTCATCGAGCGCCTCATGGCCCGGGTCTTCGCGCTCGGCGACTTCCCGATCGCGGCGCCGCCGTGGCCGCGGATGGGCTACGACGAGGCGATGGCGCGCTTCGGCTCCGACCGGCCGGACCTGCGCTTCGGCCTGGAGATCCACGACGTCTCCGATGCGCTGCGCGCCAGCGAGTTCCAGGTCTTCCGCTCGGTGCTGGAAGGCGGCGGCGTCGTGCGCGGCATCAACGTCGGCCCGCGCGAGACGCCGCGCAAGGAGCTCGACGAGCTGACCGAGCTGGCCAAGCGCGCCGGCGCCAAGGGCCTCGTCTGGGCGTTCGTGCAGGAGGGCGGCGTGTGGCGCTCGCCGGTGGCGAAGTTCCTCGCCGACGGGGAGATGCAGGAGGTGTCCTCTGCGCTGGGCGCGTCCGAGGGCGACCTGCTGCTGATCGTCGCCGACGGCGCGCGGGTCGCGGCCGACGCGCTCGGCGCCCTGCGGCTGCGCCTGGGCGAGCCGGAGGCTGGCCGCCACGAGCCGGTGTGGATCGTCGACTTCCCGATGTTCGAGTGGAACGCCGACGAGGATCGCTGGGACGCCCTGCACCATCCGTTCACCGCCCCGCTCGGCGACCTCGCCGACCCCGGCGCGCTGCGCTCGCGTGCCTACGACCTCGTGGTCGACGGCACCGAGCTCGGTGGCGGCTCCATCCGCATCCACGACCCCGCGGTGCAGTCGCGGGTCCTGGAGATCCTCGGCATCGGCGCCGAGGAGGCGCAGCGCAACTTCGGCTTCCTGCTCGATGCGCTGCGCTACGGCGCGCCGCCCCACGGCGGCATCGCCTTCGGCCTCGATCGCGTGGCCGCGATCATCGCCGGGCGCGACTCGATTCGCGACGTCATCGCCTTCCCGAAGACCGCCAGCGGCGGCGACCCGCTGACCGGCGCGCCGGCGGCGGTCGACCAGCGCCAGCTCCGCGACCTCGGCCTCAAGCTGGGATAGCGGCGCCGGCCGCCTCGACCCGGTTGCGGCCGTGGTCCTGGCGTCCCGCACCTACACTCGTCTCGATGGCCGACGAGCGCTTCGAGGAGCACCTGCGCGCGCGGCGCGGGCACGTGCCCGACGACGCCTTCAGCGGCGCCGCCGGCGGTGCCGCGTGCGGCGACCTCGTGCGGGTGTCGGTGGCGGTCGCCGGCGATCGTGTGGTCGACGCCGGCTGCGACGCGTCCGGATGCGGCGCCGCGCAGGCGGCCGCGTCGGCGGCGGTCGAGCTGGTGCGCGGCGCGTCGGTGCTCGACGCGGCGCGGGTCTCCGCGGCGACGGTGGCCGAGGAGCTCGGCGGGCTGAGCCCCGGCAAGCTCCACGCCGCCGAGCTCGCCGCCGACGCGCTGCATCGCGCCCTGGGGGCGGCGGTGCGGGCGCGGGGCGCGGCGGAGCGCGTACCGGGCCGCGTGCTCGTCGCGATGAGCGGCGGCGTGGACTCTGCGGTGGCGGCGCTGCGCAGCGGGGAGGGCGCGGTGGCGGTGACGCTCGAGCTGTGGTCGTCGCCGGAGAACGACGCCGAGCGCTCGTGCTGCTCGGCCTCGGCGGTCCGCCACGCTCGGGCGCTCGCACACCGGATGGGCCTGCCGCACTTCACGCTCGACCTGCGCGAGGAGTTCCGTGCCGGCGTCGTCGAGCCGTGGCTGGCCGAGCACGAGGCCGGGCTGACGCCGAATCCCTGCGTGCGCTGCAACGGGTCCGTGCGCCTCGACGCGATGCTCGACTTCGCCGGCCGCGTCGGGGCGCAGGCGCTGGCCACCGGCCACTACGCGCGGGTGTCGCCCGACGGCCTGCTGCGCACCGCGGCCGACCCGGCCAAGGACCAGAGCTACGTGCTGGCCGCGCTCCCGCGCGAGGCGCTGGCCCGGATGCGCTTCCCGCTCGGCGAGCTGCGCAAGCCCGAGGTTCGAGCGCTCGCCGAGGAGGCCGGGCTGCCGGTCGCGCGCAAGCCGGACTCGCAGGACCTGTGCTTCCTCGCGGGCACCGGCCGGGCCGCGTTCCTGGCCCGCCATGGTGGCCATCGCGCGCGAGCGGGGGAGATCGTCGATCGCGCCGGTCGCGCGCTGGGGCGCCACCGGGGGCACGCCGAGTACACGGTCGGCCAGCGAAAGGGGCTCGGGCTCGGCGGCGGCGGGATCGCGCGCTACGTGCTGGCCAAGGACGCGGCGACGAACGTCGTCGTCGTGGGGACCCGGGAGGAGCTCGCGACGCGGCGGGTCGCGCTGCGCGAGGTGCGGCTGCACCGGCCCCCCGACGAGGTCGAGGCGGTGCGGCTGCGCTATCGCTCGCGGCCGGTGCCGTGCCGGCTGGACGGCGACGCGGTCGAGCTGGCCGAGCCGTTCGACGGCGCCGCGCCCGGCCAGGCCGCGGTGCTCATGGCCGGCGAGCTCGTCGTCGGTCACGCGACCATCGCGTGACCGACCGCGCTCGCGTTCGCTAGAACGGTGCGACATGCCGCGCCGCCGCCGGTCCCCGTACGTCGTGCCCAGCCGCCGCGCCGGATCGGTGCTGTTGGACAGCGGCGGGCGCGGTCCGCGTCGGCGAGGACAACGCGGCGGCCACGCGGCCGGCCGGCTGCTCGCGCTGCTCGTGCTCGCGGCGGCGGTCGTCGCCGCCGGCTACCTCGTCTGGCAGACGGTGCGGCCGACCGGCGAGGACGACCGCGCCGCCGCGGCGCAGCGCTTCGCCGGCGCTTGGGCCGAGGGCGACCGCGCGGCGATGTACGCCGCGCTGACGCCCGCCGCGCGTGCCGCGGTGACGCGCGAGCGCTTCGACGCGTCCTACGCCGCTGCCGACCGGGCCGCCGGCGTGCGGGCGATCCGCGTGGGCAAGCCCGCCGACGAGCGCGACGGGCGCATCGCGGTGCCGGTCGCCGTGGCGACGAAGGACTTCGGGACGTTGCGCGGGGAGGTCGCGCTGCCGGTCGCCGGACGCGGCGCCGACGCCGGCGTCACGTGGAGCGCCGCCCTGCGGCTGCCCGGCCTGCGCGACGGTGAACGGGTGCGGCGGCGCGCTGGTGCGCCACCGGCGCGCGGCGAGATCCTCGCGGCCGACGGCACGCTGCTGAACGCGACCGCGCTGGGAGCCTCGATCGCCGGCGAGGCGGGCGAGCGGCCCACCGGCCTGGAGCGCGTCTACGCCGACCGGCTCAACGGTCGGCCGGCGCAGCGCTTGCTGTTCGGGCGGCGCGTCGTGGCGCGGGCGAAGGCGGTGCGCGGACGGTCGGTCCGCACGACGCTGCGGCCGTCGCTCATGGCCACGGCGAACGACGCGCTGGGCGGCAAGCTCGGCGGCGTCGCCGTCATCCGCCCGCGGGACGGCGCCGTGTTGGGGGTCGGCGGGCTGGCGGTCTCCGCGCCCCAGCCACCGGGCTCGACGTTCAAGATCGTCACGGTGGCGGCGGCGCTGGAGGACGGGGTCGCGACGCCGTCGAGCCGCTATCCGGTGCGGACGGCGGCGACGCTCTCCGGAGTCGAGCTGCGCAACGCGAGCGGCGAGGCGTGCGGCGGGACGCTGGGCGAGGCGTTCGCCGAGTCCTGCAACTCGGTCTTCGCGCCGATGGGCGCGAAGCTCGGGGCCAAGCGGCTCGTCGAAGCCGCCGAGGCGTTCGGCTTCAACGAGGAGCTGCCGCAGATCCCGGCGCTGAAGCCGAGCACGATCTCCCAGCCGGCTCAGCTGGGCGACGACCTCGCGGTCGGCGCGGCGGCGATCGGCCAGGACCGCGATCTGGCCACGCCGCTGGCGATGGCGTCGGTCGGCGCGACGATCGCGCTCGGCGGCCGGCGCGCGCGGCCCCGGATGACGACGCTCGAGCCGGTGCGGCGCACCCGCGTGGTCTCGACGAAGGTCGCCCACCAGGTCCGGTCGATGATGCGCGACGTCGTGCGCTCCGGGACGGGGACCGCGGCGGCGCTGCCGGGCGTCGACGTCGCCGGCAAGACCGGCACGGCGGAGCTGCGACCGAACTCGACCGACCCCAAGGACGCCGACGCCTGGTTCGTCGCCTTCGCGCCGGCGCAGCGGCCACGCGTCGCCGTCGCGGTGATGCTCGTCGGCGCCGGGTTCGGCGGGACGGCGGCCGCGCCGGTCGCCCGCGAGGTGCTCGCGGCGGCGCTGCGGGGCTGAGTCAGGCCCCGACGACCCGGGCCAGCAGCCGTCCGGCCGTCTCGACCTGCTCGAGGTCGTAGACCTGCGGCAGGTTGAAGATGAGGCCGTCGAGGCCCGCGTCGACGTAGGCCTGCAGCTGCTCGCCGACCTCGTCGGGGTCGCCGGCCAGCAGCGTGGTGCGCACGCGCTCCTCGGGCATCCCGCGCTCGATCGCCCGCCGGACGTGCGCCTCGGCCTCCTCGTGGGTGCGGCTCAGCAGCAGCGATCCGAGGCGCGTCGTGGTGATCTCGGCGGGATCGCGACCGACGTCCTCGCAGTGGCGCTCGAGGACGCCCAGGAGGTGACGGATCCGGGGGACGTCGCCGAACAGGTTGGAGCCGTCGGCGTACTGGGCGACGAGCCGCAGCGTCTTGCGCTCGCCGCTGCCGCCCACGAGGATCGGGATGTCGCCGCGGATCGGGCGCGGCCGGTTGAGGATCCGCTCGATGCGATGGTGGGTGCCGTGGAAGGACGGCTGGTCCTCGGTGAACATCAGCCGGGCGATCTGCAGGGCGTCCTCGAGGTGCTCGAAGCGCTCCTTCAGCGGCGGGAAGTCGAAGCCGAACGCGCGGTGCTCGGCCTCGAACCACGCCGCGCCGATGCCGAGCACGGCCCGGCCGCCGGAGAGGACGTCGAGCGTGGTGGTGATCTTGGCCATGAGGGCCGGGTTGCGGTACGTGACGCCGCCGACCATGAGCCCGAGCTGCACCTTGGAGGTGCGCGCGGCGAGGGCGGCGAGCGCTGTGTTGCCTTCGAGCATCCACTCGTCCATCGCGCCGACGCCGGGGATCTGGTTGAGGTGGTCCATCACCCAGATCGAGTCGAAGCCGGAGCGCTCGGCGGCGTGGACGATGTCGGTGAGCGTGTCGAGGAGGCCGGCGGGGTCGACGCCGGGGAAGCTGAAGCTCGGGATCTGGAGTCCGATGCGGGTCGGGGCGGCAGGCATGCGCGCCGTCCTACCCGTTCCAGGCGGCCACGATCGCGATCAGCACGACGAGCTCGACGAGCTTGCCGACCGCGCCGAAGGTGTCGCCGGTGCAACCGCCCAGGGCGCGGGCGATCCCGAGCGTCGCGGCCGCCGTGGCGAGCACGGCGGCGGCGAGGGCGATCGCGCCGACCGCCGGGCCGGCGGCCAGGAGTGCGGCGGCGATCGCCGTGGCCGTGGCGACGGCGGTCGCGGGGAGCCCGGGTCGGAGGAGGCGGCCGGCGCCGTCGGCGCGGGCGGGTGGGAGGGCGAGGGCGTGGGGGAGGAACGACCAGCGGGCCAGCGCGTGGGCGACGAGCGCGGCGAGCAGGCAGTCGACGGGGTCGAGGGCGCTCAGCAGCGACCAGGACAGGAGGGTGGCGCCGATGAGGGCGAGCGCGCCGTACGCGCCGATCTGCGAGTCGCGCAGGATCTCCAGCCGACGCTCGCGGGGGACGTGGGCGCCGAGGCCGTCGGCGGTGTCGGCCAGGCCGTCCTCGTGGAGCGCGCCGGTGAGGAGGATCGCGGCGGCGATCGCGAGGAGCGTGGCGGGGCCGGCGGGGAGGATCGTCTCGGCGAGGATGCGCGTGGCCCCGAGCGTGGCGCCGACGAGCAGACCGACGGCGGGGAAGAGCGCGGCGGCCCGGCTCAGGCGCCCTGGGGTGAGGGGGCCGGGCGCGGCGACCGGGAGGCGGGTGAGGAAGCCGAGCGCGTCGCGGGGGGCGGCGAGCGTGGGCCGGCGGACGGTCCCGGCGACGTCCGGCGGCGTGGTCATGCGAGGGCGGCGGCGAGCCGTCGGTGGGCGGTGGCGTCGCGCACGGCGATGCGCAGGTGGTCGGCGGTGAGGCCGGGGAAGGTGTGGCAGGGGCGGACGGCGATGCCGTGCGCACGCAGGCGCTCGACGGCGCCGGGTCGGTGGGCCAGGACGAAGTTCGCGGCCGCGGGGTGGACGTGGGCGTGGGGGGCGAGGCGGCGCATGAGATCGGCGCGGGCGTCGGTCGTTCGTTGGGCGATGGCGCGCGCGTGGTCGGGATGGCGAGCGGCGGCCTCGATCGCCGCGAGCGCGAGGGCGTTGACCGACCAGCCGGGGCGGTGGGCGCGCAGGCGGGCCGCGAGCGGCGGGGACGCGAGCGCGTAGCCGGCGCGGATGCCGGGGATCGCATGGACCTTCGTCAGCGAGCGCAGGACGACGAGGCCGGGGAGGCCGCGATCGCCGGCGAGCGAGTCGGGCTCGCCGGGAACGAAGTCCATGAACGCCTCGTCGACGACGGTGATGCGGCCGGGTCGGCAGAGCGCTTCGAGGCTGGCCTTGGGGTGCAGTACCCCGGTTGGGTTCGTGGGGTTGCCGACGACGACGAGGTCCGTATCGGGCGGAACGCGATCGGGGTCGAGGGTCCAGGGCGGGTCGAGGACGATGCGGGTGGGCGACGCGCCCGCCGCGCGCAGCGCGACGTCCGGCTCGGTGAACGAGGGGTGGACGACCACAGGGCGGCGTGGCTGGAGGGCCGCGGCGAGCCAGAACCCCTCCGCGGCGCCGTTGAGGAGGACGACCTCGCCGGGCCGGCGGCCGTGGCGGCGCGCGACGGCCTCGACGGCGGCGCGTTCGTCGGGGTAGGTGTCGGTGTGGCGGGCGAGCGCGGTCGCGAGGGCGTCGCGCATCCACGGGGGCGGGCCGCCGGGGACGACGTTCACGGCGAGGTCGAGGTCGGCGCCGCGGGCGAAGGCGTCGCCGTGGAGGGCGAGCTCGGTCACGGCAGCTCCAGCGTGCGGCCGGCGACGACGAGCAGGACCCGGTCGGCGCGGGCGGCGCAGGCCTGGGTCGCGTCGCCGAGCGTGTCGAGCCAGGCGCGCGTGGCGGGCGATGGCGGCACCGGACCCCACCCGGCCTCTTCGGCGACGACGATCGTCCGGCCGGGGCGGTCGGCGGCCGCGCCGGCGAAGGCGGCGACGCCGTCGAGCAGCGTGGCGGTGATCGTCTGGGCGTGGGCGGCTTCGCTGACGACATCGCCCGCGTCCGGCGCGCCGGGGGTGAGCTCCGAGGTGCGCTCGCCGGGCGTGCGCAGCTCGGAGCTCGATGGGTCGAGCGCCCCGGCGCGCCAGAGCACCTCGCTCACCCAGGTCCCGAGCGAGTCGAGCAGGACCGTGTCGGTCGCGCGGATCGCGGCGAGCGCGGCGAGCGGATCCGGCGATTCCACGGTGCGCCAGTGCGACGGTCGCCGCGCGCGGTGGGCCGCGACCCGTGCGCGCAGCTCGTCGTCGGTCACGGTCAGCGGCGCGAGGTAGACGACCGGCGCCCGTGGCTCCGCCGCGAGCCGCTCGGCGACGGCGCTCTTGCCGCTGCGGCGCGGGCCGAGGACGACGGTCAGGGGCATGGGTGGGGGTGGGGCGTGCCGGGCGGGCCGGGGGCGACGGTCAGGGGCATCGGTGGGGGTGGGTCGTGCCGGGCGGGCCGGCGGCGACGGTCAGGGGCATCGACGCGGTTGGGTCGTGCGGCGCGCGTCGGGTGGAGCGGGCGACGGCGAGGAACCGCGTCATGTTCAGGATCGCCTCGCAGCCAGGAGCGCACAGCCGCCGGCGAGCACGGCGCTGGTCGCCGCCGACAGGCGGGCGGCGCGCCGGATCGCGGCGGTGTCGGGCGGCGGGCCGTCGCCGAGCGGCGGGCGCGACTCGACGGCGTCGCCGTAGGTCGCCGGGCCGCCGACCCGGATGCCGAGCGCGCCTGCGAATGCCGCCTCGACGCGTCCCGCGTTGGGGCTCGGATGGCGATGCCCGTCGCGACGCCAGGCCAGCCACGCGCCGCGCGCGTCGGCGCCGGCGAGCGGAGCGGCGAGCACCGTGGCGGCGGCGGTGGCGCGGGCGACCGGCCAGTTCAACGTGTCGTCCAGTCGCGCGGCCGCCCACCCGAACGCGCGATAGCGCTCGGTGCGATAGCCGACCATCGCGTCGAGCGTGTTGGCCGCGCGGTAGGCGACCGCACCCGGCGCGCCCGCGACGGCGGCCCACAGCAGCGGTCCGGCGACCGCGTCGGCGGTGTTCTCGGCCAGCGACTCCAGCGCGGCGCGTGCGAGCTGGGGACCGTCGAGGTCGTCGGCGCGGCGGCTGACGAGGTGCGGCGCGAGCGCACGGGCCGCGGCGAAGTCGCCGGCGTCGACGAGGTCGGCCATCCGGAGCGCCGTCCGGCGCAGCGTGCGGCCCCCGAGGGTCGCGGCGAGCACCGCGGCGGTGAGCGGTGCGCGCGGGACCTTGCGGGCGAGCGCGGCGGTGAGGAGCGTCGGCACTGCCACGGCGGTCGCGGCATGCAGCGCCCCCGCGGCGCGGCTGGGCTGGTAGGTGCGGTGCTCGAGCGCGGTGGCGGCGCGACCGAAGCCGGCGACGGGATGGAAGCGAGCCGGGTCGCCGAGGAGCGCGTCGAGCGTCGCGCCGGCGAGGACGGCGAGTGCGGCGGCACGGCTCACGGTTCGCTCCGCGGGCCGTCGACGCCCGCGTCCTCGAAGGTGGCCATCTCGCGGTGCAGCCGGCCCGCCGCCTCGATCAGCGGCAGCGCGAGCGCGGCGCCGGAGCCCTCGCCGAGCCGCAGCCGGAGGTCGAGCAGCGGCTCGAGGCCCAGCTCGGCGAGCACGCGGGCGTGGGCCGGCTCCGCCGAGCGATGTGCGGCGACGAGCCACTCGCGGCAGGTCGGACGGGACCGCACGGCGACGAGCGCGCAGACCCCGACCGCGAAGCCGTCGAGGATCACCGGCGTGCGGCGCTCGTAGGCGGCGTGCATCGCGCCGACGAGCGCGGCGAGCTCGAGCCCGCCGAGCTCACGGAGGACCTCCAGGGCACATGGGGGCGCCAGGGCGCTCGTCCGCTCGACCGCAGCCCGGACCGTCGCGATCTTGCGCGCCACGCCCTGTGCGTCGAGTCCGGTCCCGCGGCCGACCACGTCCTCGGGCGCCGCGCCGGTCAGCGCGCTCAGCAGCGCCGCGGCGGTCGCGGTGTTGCCGATCCCGATCTCCCCGAGGACGAGGCAGTCGGCGCCGGTCTCGTCGAGGAGCTCCCGGGCGAGCTCGGCGCCGGCGCGCAGGGCGGCGTCCCGCTCGCCGGGGGTGAGGGCGGGGCCGTGCACGAGGTCGGCGCTGCCGGCGCGGGCGCAGCGGCGCGCGACGCAGCCGGGCGGGGTGGGGCCCACGAGGCCGACGTCGGCGACGACGAACCGCTCGTTGCGCGCCCGGGCGAGCACGCCGAGCGCCGTCTCGCCGCGCGCCGCCGCCGCGGCGACTTGGGCCGACACGGACGGATCGAAGAGCGAGGTGCCACGGTGGGCGTGCCCATGGTCGGCGGCCACGACGAGATGCGCAGCGCGCAGCGACGCCGGCGGCGGCGCGCCGGTCGCGGCCGCCCACCGCTCGACGAGGTCCTCGAGCGCCCCGAGGCTGCCGGCCGGCTTGACGAGGGCATCCGAGCGGTCGCGGATCGCGATGCGGGCGCCGGCGTCTGGGAGTGGGCCGGCGGGGGCGCCGGCGTCTGGGAGTGGGCCGGCGGGGGCGCCGGCATGCGGGAGCGGGCCGCCGAGCGTGACGGCGTCCGGGAGCGGGCCGCCGGCGGCGGTCGCCAGCGGCGTCTCCCTCCGCGGATCCGCCTCCGCCGACGGTCGGTCGGCAGTCTGCGCCGGCGCCGGGACTCCGGTGAACGAATCCCCGGCTGGAACCGGACCCGCGGTCGCTTCCACGGTCGCGTCGCGTGGCCAGCGCTCCGCGAACACGACCTCGCCAAGCGGCCGGCGGCGCGCCCAGCCGCTGCGCTCCAGGCCGGGGCGGCGCGGACGCTCGTCGGGCCAGCCGACGCAGAGCCACGCGACGGGGTCGACGGCGGCCGGGATGCCCAGCACGGCGCGCAGGTCCTCGGGGCGATAGAAGCTGACCCACCCGACGCCGACGCCCTCGGCGCGCGCGGTCAGCCACAGGTTCTCGATCGCGCAGACGGTCGAGTGCAGGTCGGTCTGCGGGATCGTCGCGCGCCCGAGGATCTCGCGGCCCCGCGGCGGGGGCACGCAGCACACGCAGATGCCGAGCGGCGCCTCGAGGATGCCCTCGACCTTCTGGTCCAGGAACGCGCGGGTGCGGTCCTCGCCGAACCGGGGCGCCTGGCGGACCCGCTCGCGCTCGGCCAGCGCGCGGACCTGCGCGCGGGTCCCCGCATCGCGGACGACGACGAACCTCCACGGCTGCGAGAGGCCGACCGACGGCGCCTGATGGGCGGCCGTGAGGAGGCGCCGGACGACGTCGTCGGGGACGGGATCGGGGCGAAACCGCCGCACGTCGCGGCGCCCGGCGATCACGGCGGCCAGCGCGTCCCGCGCGGCCTCGTCCAGGCGCCAGCCCGCCGGGTCGGCGGCGCGATCGGCCGCGCGCGACGGGTCCAGGTCCGGGTCGAGGGCTGGTCGTCTCATCGAACGCGCTCGATCAGGCCAGCGGGACGGTGGGGGGAGCGCGTCATGGGGTGCGCTCCGGGCGGGGCGGCAGGGCGGTGGGGGAGCGCGTCATGGGGTGCGCTCCGGGCGGGGCGGCGGGTCGGCGGCGGGAGCGCGTCATCGGGTGCGCTCCGGGCCGGGCGGCGGGGCGGTGGCGGCGGCCCGTCATCGGGTCCGCTCCGACGGGGCGGCGGGACCGGCAGCGCCTCATCGAGCCTCCCGCATCACGGCGATCGTGCGCCGGTGGACGCGGGCGCCCGATCCCACGGCGCCGTGGACGGCGAGCGCGATCGCGGCGCCGACGGGGGTCGCCGGTCCGGCGAACGCCACGGTGGCGCCGGCCGGCGCGGCGATGCAGATCGCGTCCGTGGCCGTGCCCGTCGCGGCGCCCTGGTGATTGAGCGCTCGCACACCGGCGTCGGCGAGCGCCTGGGCCTTGGCCTCCGTCGCGGTCTGAGCGGCGGCGACCAGCGCCGCGTCGGTGAGCGGCGCATCGACGACGACGAGCACGTTGATCGTCCCGGCACGCGGCGGGATCGGCCGCGGGCGCTGACCCGCCGCCGCGAGCGGCTGGCCGATGCCCACGGTGGCGACCGCGACGGCCGGCCCGCGATCGCGCCGCACGCCGGCCCGGACGTCGGCGGCGGTGAGCATGCCGATCGTCGCGTTCGGGTCGAGTCCCCGCGCCACCGCCGCCTCGCGCAGGTGCCGCTGTGGGTCGGTTCGTGCGTAGTCGTGGCCGACCTGCAGGTTCAGCCAGTGTCGCGCGGTCACGAGCCCGCCGTTGAGGACCGCGCTCGACAGGCAGCGCAGCGGCGCGTCGAACGTCGCCAGCAGCGCATCGTCGGGCCAGCTCAGCCGCACGCGCGCTCCTCGTCGAAGTACAGGAGCGCGTTGACCGCCGCTGCGGCGACCGCCGATCCGCCCTTGTCGCCGCGATTGGCCAGCGACGGCAGCGGCGAGCGGTGCAGCGCGTCCTTGGCATCGGCGGCGCCGACGAAGCCGACCGGCAGGCCGATCACGAGCGCGGGATCGCGCGGCGGGCGCTCGATGAGCTCGAGCAGCGCGGTCGGCGCGTTGCCGACGACCCACACCGCGCCCGGCGGGGTCTCGGCCACGGCGAGGCGCATCGCCGCGGCCGAGCGGGTGATGCCCAGCTCGTGCGCAAGGTCGCGCGTGCGGGGATCGGCGAGCGGCACGCGGGCCTCGCAGGTCGTGATGCCGCCGGCGACCATCCGCGTATCGCAGATCAGGGGCGCGCCCGCCACCAGCGCGTCGCGGCCGGCGCGCAGCGACGCGGCGTCGGCGAGGACCGTGTCGGCGTACTCGAGGTCGGCGGCGGCGTGGACGATCCGCTCGGTCACCGCCCGCACGAGCGGGTCGAGGTGCGAGAGGTCGATCCGCGAGCGCAGGATCCGGTACGACTCGACCTCGATCGGATGCGGGACGTGCCGCGGGCTTACGACCGGATCACCTCCACGAACGCGTCGGCAGGGCAGATCTCCAGGCATTCGCCGCAGCCGGTGCAGCGGTCGGCCAGCGTCACGAGCGGCGTCGCGCCCGGCACTGCGGGCCCCGGCCGCAGCGCGCGCTCGGGACAGGTGGGCAGGCAGGCGCCGCAGCCGCGGCACGCCGCCGTGGCGACGAAGATGGTCGCGCCGACCGGCGGCGCGGGCGGCTGGTCGGGCTGGTGTGGGGCATTCGCCGGCGTCGGGACCGCCCCTGTGGCGAGGGACACGGTCCCGTCCGGGTGTGGCGCGGAAGGTCGGTCGGGCTCGCGCGGGACAACCGCCGGCGTCCTGACCGGCGTGGCGGCGGCGCCAGCCGCACGCGCCCCTGGGGGGCGTGCGGCGATCGCGCACGTCGCATGGGCGGACCGGCGCTTGGGGACCAGCAGCTCGGCTGCGCCGGCGGTGAGGAGCGCGGCGGCCTCGGCGACGCTCGGCGTGCCGACGTGCGCGGCGACGCGCGGGGATGGGGTGGGGACGGCGACCCGGGCGAGCGCGGCGGCCGGATGCAGCTCCAGCGGCCATCGATGGTGACGGGCGGCCTCGACGATCCCGGGCTCGTCGGCCCGGCGGTCGACGGTCGCCAGGGCACGCACGTCGCCGGGCTGCGCGCCGAGCTCGCGAAGGGCGGCTTCGATGAGGTCGAGCAGCTCGTCCGGCGGGCAGCCCAGCGAGCAGCCGGCTCCGACGACGAGCGTGCGGCGAGCGGCCGAGCTCGTCCCCTCGCGGGCGCCGACCACGCCGATCGGATCGGCCGGGCTCATCCGCGCCGTCCCCACGCGACGACGACCGGGTTCTCGGCGGCGAGCCGGTGGCCGCCGGCGAGCGGGCGCAGCCGGCTGGCCTGCAGGAGCGTCGCATCCGCGTCGAGCCCGGCGGCGGTGAGGCGGTCCAGCGTCGCACCGGCGCGCTCGACGAGCGCGAGCGTCACGACGACGACCCGGCGGGCGCGTGCCGTCGCGGCGTCGAGGATCGCGTCGAGGTCGCGGCCGCCGCCGCCGACGAAGACCGCGTCGGGATCGGGCAGTGCGGCCAGCGCGGCCGGCGCGGCGTCGTGCACCGCCTCGACCGGCACGCCGTGGTCGCGGGCGTTGGCGCGCGTGCGCGCGATCGCGTCGGCGTCGCGGTCGATGGCGAAGGCCGCCGCGCCGAGGCGGGCGCACTCGATCGCCACCGAGCCCGAGCCGCAGCCGACGTCCCAGACCAGGTCGCCGATCCCGGGTCCGAGCTGCGCGAGCGCGAGCGCGCGCACCTCGGCCTTCGTCACCATCCCGGCGCGGTGGGCGAAGCGATGGTCGGGAAGCGCCCAGCCCACGGCGGCCCGTGGGGGCCAGACGCGGGCACGTTCGCCGGCTCCTTCGGGGTCGAGGACCAGGAGCACGTTCGGCTCGGCCGCCCCGTCCACGGCGTTCTCGACGATCCGCTCGTCGGCGGTCCCCAGCCGCGAGGCGACCACGAGCCGTCGGCCCGGCAGCCGCGCCGCGAACCACGCCGGCGGCGCGTCGGGGGCCGTGAGGATCGCCACCTTGGGATGGCGCAGCGCGACGGCGAGCGCCGCGTGTCGCTCGCGGCCGTGGGCGCTGACGACGATCGCGTCGTCCCACGGCAGCCCGAGGCGCGCGAAGGCCACAGCGACCGAGGACGGCGCGGGTCGGACGTCGAGCCGCTGCGGTCCGATCCGGGCGGCCAGCGCGCGCACGATCCCGAAGAACCCGGGGTCCCCCGAGGCGAGCACGCACGCCGGGCCGTCGTGCGCGGCGAGGCGGTCGAGGATGGGAGCGAGTGGGCCGGCGATCGTGAGCGTCGTCGCACCGTGCGTCGGCACCGTCGCCAGCTGGCGGCGCCCACCGACCACCAGCGTCGCGGCGGCCAGGAGCTCCTCGGCTCCGGCTGGGAGGCGGTCGCCGTCGAGGCCGAGCACGGAGATCGGCGCGGTCGCGGAGCGCTCCGCCACGCGGCCGTGCGCGCCGAGGCTCGCTGCCGTCACGACAGCGCCACCCGCTCCCGCGCCCCAGGGCTCGCGCCGACGACGGCCTCACCCTCGAAGTCGACCATCACCACGTCGACGGTCAGGGCGCCCTTCACGTAGGTGCCGAGGTTCTCGGCGACGCGCGCGCAGAGGAGGTCGGCCGCGCCGTCGAGCCCCGCGGCCGCCCACAGCTCGTAGGCATGCCGCGCCGTGTTCGCCTCGCCGACCGCCGCCACGAGCGCCGCGTCGCCGCCGGCCTGCTCGGTGAGCGTCGCGAGGAACGCCGGGTCGACCTTCGACCGCGTCCAGTGGGTCATCATGATCCCGGCGCCGAGCTTGGAGAGCTTGCCCGCCATGCCGACGAACACGCAGCGCTCGAACCCGAGCGAGACCGCGCGCTTGAGCGCGTAGCCGGTGAAGTCGCCGACCTCGACGAAGCAGACCGTGTCGAGCGCGGGCTCCAGCCGGCGGGCGGCGCGCTCGCTGCGTCCGCCGGTCGTGAGCACGAGCGTCCGCCAGCCTTGGGCGTCCATGACGTCGATCGCCTGGCCGACGCTCGCCCGCCACGCCGCCGTCGAGAACGGACGCACGATGCCGGTCGTCCCGAGGATCGAGATGCCGCCGAGGATCCCGAGGCGAGGATTGGACGTGCGGCGACCCATCTTCTCGCCGCCCGGCACGCTGATCTCGACGACGACGCCGGTGCGCTCGAGGTCCAGCACCTCGCCGACCGCGGCGGTGATCTGGGCCCGGGGCCCCGCGTTGATCGCGGGCCCGCCGACCTCGAGGCCGAGGCCGGGGCGCGTGACGCGCCCGACGCCCTCGCCGCCGCACAGCTCGATCCCGGGCGTATCGCGCCGCCAGACGCGGGCGGTGAGGTGCGCGCCATGCGTCACGTCCGGGTCGTCGCCGGCGTCCTTGACCACCACGGCGACCGCGGCCGCCCCGTCGAGCGCACATCGCTCGACGGCGAAGGTCGGCCGCTGGTCGCCGCGCGGCAGCGGGATCTCGACCTCGTCGGGTGGGTCGCCGTCGCGGAGCAGCAGCGCGGCCGCCTTGGCCGCCGCGGCCGAGCAGCTGCCGGTCGTCCAGCCGCGGCGCAGCTTGCCCGTCGCGACGCGGCGGGCGCTGGCCGGGAGGTTCGGCTCGCGCAGCTCAGGCCGCTCCATGGCCCTTCCTCGCGGTGCGATAGCGGTCGGGGCGGCCGAGTGGGCGGAAGCGGTGGCCGTAGCCCGGGTCGTAGACGTGCGAGCGGCCGGGCGTCGCCCCGGCGTCGAGCGCGGGACCGACGAGCACGAGTGCCTGGGTGGTGATCCGGGCGCCGCGGATCGCGTCGGCGAGGCCGTCCAGCCGGCAGCGCAGGACGACCTCGTCGGGCCACGTCGCGCGGTAGACGACCGCGCACGGCGCATCCGGTGTGTAGCCGCCCTCGAGCAGCTCGGCCTGCAGCTCGCGCGGGCGCCGGACCGAGAGGAACAGGGCCATCGTCGTGCCGTGGCGAGCCAGCTCGCGCAGCTGCTCGTTGGCCGGCATCGACGTCCGGGTCGCGCGCCGCGTCAGCACGAGCGTCTGGGAGACGTCTGGGACGGTCAGCTCCTGGCCGAGCGCGGCGGCCGCGCCGGCCAGCGACGAGACGCCGGGGACGATCTCGACGCGCAAGCCGAGCCGCCGGCAGGCGTCGAGCTGCTCGTGCAGCGCGCCGTAGAGCGTCGGGTCGCCGGAATGGACGCGGGCGACCCGCAGGCCCTCGGTCGCCGCCCGCGCGTAGATCGCGACGACGTCCTCGAGCGTGCGGTCGTCGGAGGCGATCCGCTCGGCGTCGGGGCGGCAGTGCGCGAGGATCGCCTCGTCGACGAGCGATCGCGCCCAGACCACGACGTCGGCGCGCTCCAGGGCGCGCACCGCGCGGAGCGTCAGCAGGTCGGGGGCGCCCGGGCCGGCGCCGACGAACCACACGTGCCCGCTCCCCGGGCGGCCGCCCGCGCGGGGCCCGCTCATCGCGCCGCCTCCCGTGTACGGGGCATCGGCGCGGCGACGGCGGGCCCGCCCGGCGCGCCGCCGTGGGCGGCAACGGTGGGCCCGCTCGGCGCGCCGCGCTGGGCGTCGCCGGCGGCAGCGCTGGTCCGCGCGCGGAGCGCGGCGATCGCGGCGGCGTCGCGCGCGCGGCGCAGCGGCTCGGCGACCCGGACGAGGTCGGGTCGCACCGCGAGCAGCGCACGGACGATCAGCGCCGTGATCGTGCCTTCGATCACGGCGACGATCGCGTAGGCGCCGAGCGTCGAGAGCGCCATCGTGCGCAGGTCGATGTGGACGACGGCGCCGAGCGCGAACTCGGCCACGAAGAGCGTGGCGGCAAGGAGGACGCTGACCGCCGCGGCGAGCGCGCACGCGAGCGCGAGGCCGTTCGCGGTGGCGGGGAGCAGGCGGCGCAGGGCGAGGATCAGCGGGTAGCCGACGAAGGCCGGGACCAGCGCGAGGTTGACGACGTTCAGGCCGAGCGCGGTGATGCCGCCGTCGCCGAGCACGAGCGCCTGGATCGCGCAGACCACGGTGATCGTGAGCGCGCCGAGCCAGGGTCCGAGGAGCGCGACGGCGAGCGTGCCGCCGAGGAGGTGGCCTTGGGTGCCGACGGTGATCGGGAACATCGGCGCGTCGCCGACGAGGAAGAACGCGGCGGCGAGCCCGGCGACGGGGAGGTCGCGCTCACGCTGGTCGCGGCGGGCGCGGCGCAGGCTGACGCCGACGCCGAGCGCGGCCGCGGCCGCGCCGATCGCGACGGCCTCGCCGCCGAGGAAGCCGTCAGGGACGTGCATCGGCTGCCTCCGCGGTCGAGGGTGCGGCGGCGCCGACGGGCGCGGCCGGCGGGTCGGCGGGCGCCGTGCGCGCGTCTGGCGCGGCGCCGAGGTCCAGCGCGGCGACCGCGCCGACCACGAACGTGACCGGCGGCGGCAGGGTGGCGGGGAGGGCGGCGAGCGTGCCGCGGCGCATCATCTGCTCGGGCCGGGTGGCGGCGGCGATCGCGGCGACCGGCGTGTCCGGGGCCAGGCCGCCCGCGACGAGCGCGGCCGCGATCCGGCGGATGCGGCCCCGGCCGGTGAGGATCACGAGCGTGCCGCCGAGCCGGGCGAGCGCCTCCCAGTCGGGCGGGGAGCCGTGCTCGGGGTCGTCGTTGCCGTCGACGAACGTCGCCGTCACGCTGAGCTGGCGCAGCATGAGCGGGATCCCGGCCGCGGCCGGCGCGGCGAGCGCGGCGCTGACCCCGGGGACGACGCGGACGGCGATCCCGGCGTCCCGGAGCGCGCGCGCCTCCTCGCCGCCGCGCGAGGCGACGAACGGGTCGCCGCTCTTGAGCCGCACGACGTGCTCGTGCGCGCGGCCGAGCGCGACCAGCCGGGCGTTGACCTCCGCCTGCGCCAGCGCCGGCTCGCGGGGACCGCCGCGACCGACGCGGACCCGCGCGGCGGACGCCGGCGCGAGCGCGACGATCTCGGCGAGCGACGGCCGGTCGTACACGACGACCTCGGCGCGCGCGAGCGCATCGATCGCGGCGCGGGTGAGGAGCGCCGGGTCGCCGGGACCGGCACCGACGAGGTGGACGGTCACGGGCGGGCCTTCAGCGCCTCTGCTCCCCGCTGCGCCACGAGCCACGGCCCGGCGTCCCGTCCGCTGTCGCCGGCGACGACCACCAGCGTGCGCATCGTCACGCGCGCGGCCACGATCGTCGCCAGCGTCGCATGCTCGACCGCCTCGCCCGGGCGCCCGGCGTCGTGGACGAGCGCGACGGCGGTGTCGCCGCCGCGAGCGTCGCGCAGCAGCGCGAGCGCGCGATCCAGCTGCCACGGGCGCGCCGCCGAGCGCGGGTTGTAGAGGGCGAGGGCGAGCCCCGCATCGGCGACCGCGCGCAGCCGCCGCTCCACCTGCTCCCACGGCAGCTGGTGGTCCGACAGCGAGAGCACCGCGAAGTCGTCGGCCAACGGCGCCCCGAGGAGCGCGCCGGCCGCCAGCGCGGCGGTCACGCCGGGGACGACCTCGATCCGCGGCGGGTCCGCCAGCGCGGCGGCCCGGGCGAGCGTCCGCGCGGCCATGCCGTGCACGCCGGGGTCCCCGGAGGAGACGAGCGCCACGCGCGCGCCGGCCGCCGCCCGCGCGAGCGCCTCGTCGGCGCGGGCCGCCTCCTCGCCCATGGCGCCACGAACGACCATCTGATCGGGGCCGATGACGTCCGCGCACTGGTCGACGTACGGCCCATAGCCCACGACCACCTCCGCGTCGCGCACGGCGCGCGTCGCCGCCGTCGTGCGGTGGTCCGCGCCGCCCGGGCCGAGCCCGACGATCCAGAGCATGCCTCGCGCCGTCATGCGCTCAAGGGGTTGAAGCCGGCGGGCAGCTCGAGCCGGTGCGCGCGCATGAACCCCTCGTCGGCGAGCACCTCGCGCGTGGGACCGTCGGCGGCGACGATCCCGTTGTCGAGCACGATCGCGCGCGGGCAGAGCTCGAGCGCGTAGGGCAGGTCGTGGGTGACGAGCAGCGTCGTCAGGCGCAGCGACACGAGCACGTCGGCGAGCTCCCGGCGCGCCGCGGGGTCGAGGGCGGCGGACGGCTCGTCGAGCACGAGCAGCTCCGGCTCCATCGCCAGCACGCCGGCCACGGCGGCTCGCCGGCGCTGACCGGCCGAGAGCTGGTGGGGCGCGCGGTCGGCGAGGTCGGCCAGCCGGACCCGGTCGAGCGCCGCGTCGACGCGAGCGGCCAGCTCCTCGCCGCGCAGCCCGAGATTGGCCGGACCGAACGCGACGTCGGCGCGGACCGTCGGCATGAACAGCTGGTCGTCGGTGTCCTGGAAGACGATGCCGACGCGGCGCCGGATCTCCTTGCGCGTCCTCGGCGTGAGCTCCAGGCCGCCGACGCGGATCGTGCCGGCGCCGCCGTCGAGCATGCCGTTGAGGCGCAGCGCGAGCGTCGTCTTGCCGGCGCCGTTGGGCCCGAGGATCGCGACCCGCTCGCCCGCCGTCACGCGCAGGTCGATGCCGGCGAGCGCGGGGGAGCCGTCCGGATAGGCGAACGTGAGGCCCTCGACCTCCAGCGCGGGCGGCCGCCCGTCGGCGGCGGGCGCGACGGCCGCGGGTCGCAGCCCCGGCCGCCGCGGCGCGAGCTCGATCGGCGCCGCGGGCGCGCGGGTCGCGCGCCGGGCGCGGCGGCGGCCGCGCGCCGGCCCGTCGCCGTGCGGCGTGAGCGCGATCGGCAGCCCGACCTTCTCTTCGTAGGACGGCAGGCGCACCCGGTAGACGCACAGATCGCAGTTCATCCGCACGTCGCCGGTGACCGCTTCGCGATGGCGCTCGAGGACGAGCCGGGCGAGGCGACGGTCGGGGCCGAGGTGCGCGGCCCCGCGCACCTCGACCTCCGGGTGATCCGCCGCCCACTCCTGCGCCTGGCGCAGCACCCGCGGCACCAGGACGCCGGTGAACAGGAACAGGGGCATCACGACGATCGTCCGCGCGCCCAGGCGTCGCAGCCGCTCCAGGGCGGCGGGCACGTCGGGCTGCGTGACCTGGACGAACGCGGGCTCGACGAGGCCCAGCCCGCGGCCGTCGGCGAGCAGGCGGCCGAGCTTGAAGAGGTCCGACGTGGCGTCGGGATCGCTGGAGCCGCGCCCCACGAGCAGGACGCCGACGTGCGCCGGGTCGTCGTCGCCGATCGCCGTGCGGATGCGCTCCTCGGCGACGTCGAGCACGACCGGGTCGATCCCCAGGTCGCGCGCCAGGCGGAACCGCACGCCCGGGTGGCGCGCACGGGCGCGGGCGAGCGTCGCGGGGCCGTCGTTCTTGAGGTGGCCGGCGGCGAGCAGCACGAGCGGGACGGAGACGACATCCCGCAGGCCACGGGCGACGAGCGCGTCGATCGCGTCGTCGGCGCTCGGCTGCGTCAGCTCGATGAAGCCGAAGTCGACGTCCAGCTCCCCGGCCGCCTCGCGGACGTGGCGCGCGAGCGTCCAGAACTCCTCCACGCCGTCGGCGTCGCGCGAGCCGTGGCCGACGACGAGCAGCGCCGGCGGAGCGGTGGGTGGCGCCTGGACCGTCATCGGCATGCTCCAGCCGAGCTCATGCACCGCCCCCGACGGCGATGGCGGTCGCGACGCCGGCGGCCAGGGCGGGCGCGAGCGCGGCCGCCCAGGCGGCCGGCGGCGCGACCGCGTCGTCGAGCCCGACGTCCGGCAGCCGTCCGCTGAACCCGCGCGCGAGCATCGCGCGGTGGACGCGCTCCCCGCGCTCGAAGCAGCGGATCGCCAGCGCGCCGGCGCTGCGGGCGGCGGTGCGCGCCTGCCACAGCCAGCGCGGGTGGTCCCCGCGCGCCACGCGGGCGGCCTGCAGGCGGCCCAGCTCGTCGAGGACGACCTGGACGTAGCGGATCGCGAAGCCGGCGATGGCGACGAGCTGGCGCGGCGCGCGCAGCCGCTGCAGGCCGCCGAGGATCTCGGGCGCCGGCGTCGTCGCGCTCAGGACCGCGGTGGCGAGCACCGCGAGCGTGGCCTTCGCGACGATGCCGAACGCGGTCCACAGACCGGCCTGCGACACGGCGATCCCGAGCACGTCGACCGTCTCGCCGCCCGCGGCGAACGGCAGGACGACGACGAACAGCACGAACGGGATCTCGATCACCAGCCGCCGTCCGAGCGCGGCGGCGGGGACGCGGGCGAGCAGCGCGACGGCGGCGAGCAAGGCCGCGTCGACCGCGTACGGCCATGCGACGCCATGCGGCACGAGCGCCACGGCCAGGACGAACGCGACGAGCGCCGCGACCTTGCACTGGGGCGCGAGCCGGTGCACGGCGGTCTCGACCTCGGCGACCTCGACGGCGTGCGCGACGCTCACAGCCGGCCTCCGCGGATCCCGTCGCGGCGAGCGGGGACGAGAACCGTCGAGAGGTACGGTCCGCGGCCGGCGCGCGCGGCGGCCGCGCGCACGTCCTCGCCCTCCACGCCGAGCTGCTCGCCGTAGACCGCGTCCGTCAGGCGGTCGTGCTCGGCCAGCGTCGAGCGGATCCGCTCCAGGTGGCGACCGCCCTTGTAGACGACGACCGTGTCGGCGTGGGCGAGCGCCTCGGGCAGGCGCTGCGGTCCGGCGGTGAAGGGCAGGAGCGTCAGCGTCTCGTCGCCCTCGACCAGCACGGTCCCCGAGCGCGCCGCGAGCTCCTGCATCGCCATGATCCCCGGCACGGTCTCGATCGGGCACGTGGGAACGAGCGCGCGGACGGTCTGGGCGACGTACGTGAACGTCGAGTAGACGTTGGGATCGCCGATCGTGGCGAAGGCCGCCGTCCCGCCCGCGCGGACCACGGTCGCGACGGCCTCGCCCGCGCGGTCCCAGTTGCCGGCGCGCGCGTCCTCGTCGCGCATGGCGAACAGGAGCCGCTCCAGCCGCGCGGGCTCGACGTGCGGGGCGACGATCCGCTCCGCCCGCCCCGGACCGCCCGCCGCCCGGCTCGCGTCGGTCTCGGGCACGAAGACCCGGTCGGCGCCGGCCAGGGCGCGCACGGCCTTGAGGGTGATCAGCTCGGGATCCCCGGGCCCGACGCCCACGCCGATGAGGCGACCGCTCACCGGGCGACGACCTCACGGCTTCCCGCGGCGGCGACGAGCGCGCTCGCGACCTGCGGCGTCGCCGCCCAGTGCGTGTGGAGGTAGCTCGCGTGGACCGCGCCCGCGACGAAGCCCTCGGGCCGCTCGACCCCGCGGACCCGCATCGTCCACGCCGGCGTCGGCGCGGCGGCCGGCTCGACCCGCGAGTAGTGGAACTCGTGGCCGCGCACCGCGAGACCGCGCGGCCACGCGGCATGGGGGCTGGCGACCGTCGCCTCGCGGTAGCCGAGCGTGAGGCGGTCGGTCATCGTCGCGCCCGCGTCGAGCACCTCGCACATCGGGCGTCCGTCGAGCTCGCGGGCGAGGTACAGCAGCCCGCCGCACTCGGCGAGGACCGGCCGGCCGCGGCGGGCGAAGGCGGCGATCTCGGCCCGCAGCGACCAGTTGGCCGACAGCTCGTCCGCGAACGCCTCGGGGAAGCCGCCCGCCAGCAGCAGCGCGCCGGCGCGCGGCGGCAGCGCCTCGTCGCGCAGTGGGTCGAGCTCCGCGAGCTCCGCACCGGCGGCGCGCAGCAGCTCGAGGTTCTCCGCGTAGTGGAACGAGAACGCCGGCCCGCCGGCGACCGCGATCCGCACCCCGTCGAGCTCGGGGCGCGGCGGCTCGGCGTCCGGCCGCCACGGCTCGCCGGGCAGCGGCGGCGCGCTGCGGGCGAGCGCGAGGAGCGCGTCGAGGTCGCAGTGGGCGGCGATCGCCTCGCCCAGGCGGTCGATCGTCGCGCGCGCCCGGCTCTCGCGCTCGGCGACCGGGACGAGGCCGAGGTGGCGCTCGGGCGTCGCGAGGTCGTCGTCGCGCTGCAGGGCGCCGAGCACCGGGATCCGCAGTGGCGCGAGCGCCTCGCGCAGCAGGTCGGCGTGGAAGCCGCTGCCGACGCGGTTGAGGATCACGCCGGCGACGTGCACCTCCGGGTCGAAGCTCGCGTAGCCGTGCACGATCGCGGCGACCGATCGGGCCATCGCGGCGGCGTCGACGACGAGCACGACCGGGGCCTGCAGGAGCTTGGCGACGTGCGCCGTCGATGCGAGCTCGCCGCGTCCGGAGGCGCCGTCGTAGAGGCCCATCACGCCCTCGACGACCGCGATGTCGGCGCCGCTGGCGCCGTGGCGGAAGAGCGGCGCGATCAGCTCCGGGCCGGACAGGAACGCGTCGAGGTTGCGCCCGGGGCGGCCCGTGGCGAGCGCGTGGTAGCTGGGGTCGATGAAGTCGGGGCCGACCTTGCAGCCGGTCGGTCGCAGGCCGCGGCGGGCGAGGGCGGCCAGCAGGCCGGTGGCGACGGTCGTCTTCCCGGCGCCGGACGAGGTGCCCGCGATCACGAGCCGCGGGGTCATGCCGGGACCTCGACGCGACCGAGCGGCCAGGTCGGCGGGTGGACGGGGCGCTGGGCCGCCGCGACCTCGGTGAGGCGGCGCACGCCCGCCGGACGGTGGCTCGCGCTCCATCGCACCGCGGGAACCGGGCTCGGATCGTGGGCGCCCGTCCGCGGGTCGGTTCCGTGGTCGGGGCAGACGGCGAGCGTGCCGCCGGCGGCGGCGACCGCGTCGCGCAGCGGGCCGAGGAGCACGGCGTCGATCGCCTCCAGCGCGGCCCGCTTGGCGTGCGCGTCCTGGCGATGGGCCGCCTCGTCGGGGCCGCCCACGTGGACCACCACCCGCGTCGCGCCGCGCGCGATCGCCGCCCGCGCGGCCCTTGCCTTCGCGGCGAGGTCGGTGTCGACGTCGCCGGTCGCCGTCTCGGGCACCACCACGTCGGCGCCGAGCAGCCGCGCGCAGCCGGCAGCCGCCCCCGGCCCGCACACGACGACCGTCTCGCCACCGAGCACCGGGGGCGGCGGCGGGCCGTCCTCCCAGATCCGCAGACAGAGGTGCGAGTTCTTCCCGCCGAGCGGGACGAAGTCGCACCGCTGTCCGGGCGGGGCGAGGAGCAGCAGGCGGTGGCCGGCGGTGTGGACCGCGCGGGGGCCGAGGGAGCGGGCGGCGCTGTGGGCCTCGGCGGCGGTCGCGCGGGCGCCGCCGCCGTCCAGCACGTCGGCGCGCACGGGCGTCCAGCCCTCCGGCACGTCGATCCCGTACGCGGCGGCGTCGACCCATCCGCGTCCGATCGGCGTCGGCGGCGTCCAGCCCAGCAGCGCCGGGATGCCGGTCTCGCTGCCCGGGGGCGCCGACGCGGGCGTCACCGCGACCCGCGCGACGTCGCCCTCGCGCGCGAGCGCGTCGAGCACCGGGGTGCGCGCCAGCGCGAGCGTGGTCGGGCCCGCGCCGACGGGCTCGGCGGCGCCGTCGGGGATGACCAGGATCGCTACCACTCGATCCCCTGCTGGGCGCGGATCCCCTGGTCGAGCGGGTGCTTGACCTGCACGACCTCGCTGACGAGGTCGGCCGCCTCGATCAGGCCCGGGGCGGCGTCGCGGCCGGTGACGACGACGTGCTGGAAGCCGGGGCGGGCGCGCAGCGTCTCGACCACGTCGGCCTCGTCGATCCAGCCGAACGTGATCGCGTACGTGAGCTCGTCGAGCAGCAAGAACTCGTAGCGCTCGGCGGCGATCCGGCGCTTGACCTCGGCCCAGCCTTCGCGCGCGCGGTCGGCGGACTGCTCGAGGTCGCGGCTGATCCACGTCCAGCCGTCGCCCATCTTCTCCCAGTCGATGCCGCCGAGCGTGCGGGCGGCGCGCTCCTCGCCGACCTTCCACTTGCCGGACTTCACGAACTGGAAGACGCCGCAGCGGTAGCCGCGCGCCCACGAGCGCAGGAGCATCCCGAACGCCGACGTCGACTTGCCCTTCCCGTGGCCGGTGATCACGATCAGCAGCGGCCGGTCGCGCGGCTTGCGGCGCTTGGGCTCGGCGGAGCCGCGGTCGTCGGGGGTGTGCGGAACATCGATCGTCATGCGGCGGCCTCCGCGCGGAGGGGGGTCGAGAGGGCGGTCATCGGCAGTAGGCGGGCGCCCGCGGCCGCGGCGATCTCGCCGGCCAGTCCGAGCCGCACGCGACCCTCTTCGGCGTCGAAGACGACGACGCCGTCGCTCGTGCACGCGAGCTGCTCGGCGGCGTCACGGGCGGCGGCGCGGCCGGCCGGGCCGCCGCTGGCGCGGCCGTCGGTGACCACGAGCGTGAGCGCGCGCCGGTCCGGGTCGCGGCGGCGCTCGGCGACCACCAGCGACGCGGCGCGGCGCAGCCCCGCGGCCAGCGGGGTCGCGCCGCCGGTCGGCAGCTCGGCGAGCAGCGCGGCCGCCCGCTCGACGCTGCTCGTCGCCGGCAGCGCGACGCGCGCGTCGTCGCCGCCGAACGTGACGAGGGCGACGCGGTCGCGGCGCTGATAGGCGTCGTGGAGGAGCCCGAGGATCGCGCCCTTGACCGCACCCATCCGGCGCCGCGCGCCCATCGAGCCGGAGGCGTCCACGCAGAAGACGACGAGGTTGGCCTCGCGCCCGGCCCGGACGTGCTCGCGCAGGTCCTGGGGGAGGATCGCGCGCGGGCGCGGCGGGATGGCATGCGGCCCGGGGTCGTGGCCTCTGTGCGTGCGGTGCGGCTGGGTGCGGGCGCCGCGGCGGGCCGCCGCGCGCAGGGTGGCGGCGAGCGCGAGGTCGGTGACCTCGCCCCCGGGCGGCGGGGCGCTGTCGATCGACTGGCCGTCCCCGCCGCGGGCGCGGCTGCGCCGGCCGGCGGCACCGCGGCCGATGCCGGCGAGCTGCAGGAGCGGTGGCGCTGCTGGGGCGGAGGGGGCGGCGACCGGCGGAGCGTCTGCCGGGCCGTCCTCGACGGCGCCGCCGGCGGTACCCAGCGCAAGAGCGCGGTCCGCAGACCGACGCGGTGCGGGTGCGTCGGGCGCCGGGTCCGGGGACTGGAGCGGCATCGGCCGTCCGGGCGCGGACGGCGCGTCGCGTCCGGCGTCGGCGTGGTCCGGCGCCGATTGTGCTCGCGTCCCCGCCGCATCCCCGCTTCGATGCCCGTCGTTCGCCGCGCGGCGGGTCCCGTCGCCGCCGTTGCTCGCCCGCCCGCCCGAGCTCGGTCCGCCGTCCCCGTTCGGCCCGTCGGGCCCCTCGTCGTCGCCGGCGCCCATCGCGCGATCCAGCTCCGCTTCGCTCAGCCCTGGCGGGTCCAGGGGGCCGCGCCGGCGGCGGTGGGCGAGCGCCAGCAGCGCCGCGCGGCGGACGTGGTCGGCGCCGACCGCGTCGGCGGCGTCGAGCGCGGCCAGCGCCGCGGCCGTGCGTGCGGTGACGATGTCCGCGCGCATGCCGTCGACGCCGAGCCGGGCGCAGGTCGACGCGATCAGCAGGAGGGCGCGCTCGTCGACGACGAGCCGCCCCAGCCGGGAGCGCGCGGCCGCGATCCGGTCGGCCACCGCCTGCTCGGCGCGCGCGAACCCCGCCGCGAATCCCGCCGGATCCGCGTCGAACGCCAGCCGTCGCCGGACGATCTCCACGCGCTCGGCCGGATCCGTCGGCCCGGCGACCTCGACCGACAGCCCGAAGCGATCGAGCAGCTGCGGGCGCAGCTCGCCCTCCTCGGGGTTCATCGTGCCGACGAGCAGGAAGCGCGCGGCATGCGAGACGGAGACGCCTTCGCGTTCCACGTGCACGCGACCCATCGCCGCGGCGTCGAGCAGCACGTCGACCAGGTGGTCGGGCAGGAGGTTGACCTCGTCGACGTAGAGCACGCCACGGTGCGCGGCCGCGAGCAGGCCGGGCTCGAACGCCGCCTCGCCGTCGCGCAGCGCGCGCTGGACGTCGAGCGAGCCGAGGAGCCGGTCCGCGGTCGCGCCGACGGGCAGCTCGACGAGCGCCACCGGCCGCCGCACGACCGGGCCGTCGGCGACGCCGTCGGGCGTCGCCTCGCCCGGCGCTGCCCGAAACCGCGACCCTTCCACCACGTCGATCGCGGGCAGCAGCGGCGCCAGGCCGCGCACGGCGGTCGACTTCGCCGTCCCGCGCTCGCCGCGGACGAGGACGCCGCCGATCGCCGGATCGACCGCGCACGCCAGCAGCGCCTCGCGCAGCGCGTCCTGGCCGACGATCGCCGAGAAGGGAAATCCGCTCATCGCGCTCCCTCCAGCGCGTCCTCGCTCGCCAGGTACGCCTCGCGCAGCGCGTCCAGCGTCTCGGGCGCCGGCGCCTCCCACAGCCCGCGCTGCGCGGCCTCCAGCAGCCGCTCGGCGATCGCGCGCAGCGCCCACGGGTTCGAGCGGCGCATGAACGCGGCGACCTCCGCGTCGAGGACGTACCGCTCGCTCAGCGTCTCGTACATCCAGTCCTCGACGACGCCCGTCGTCGCGTCGTAGCCGAAGAGATAGTCGACGGTCGCCGACAGCTCGAACGCGCCCTTGTAGCCGTGGCGGATCATCGAGGCGATCCAGCGCGGGTTGGCCACGCGCGAGCGGAACACGCGGCGCGATTCCTCGGCCAGCGTCCGCGCGCGCACGTCGCTCGGATCCGCGGAGTCGCCGACCATCGCCCGCGGCTCGCGACCGCCGGCGACCGACCGCGCGTACGCGACCATCCCGCCGTGCTCGGCGAAGTAGTCGCTGGAGTCGAACAGGTCGTGCTCGCGGGTGTCGACGTTCTTGACCGCCACGTCGATCCGCGCGAACAGGCCGCGCATCGCGTCCCGCGCCTCCACGCCGTCCAGCCCGCGCCCGTACGCGTGGCCGCCCCAGACCTCGTAGACGGCGGCCAGATCGGCGTCGTCGCGCCACGATCCGCTCTCCAGCAGCGCCACGAGCCCGGCGCCGTACGCGCCCGGCTTGGCCCCGAAGATCCGCGCCGTCGCGCGGCGCCACGCGGCGTCCGCGCCGAGGGAGGCGACCAGCCGGTCGCGCTCCTCCAGCGCGTGCTTGCGCACGAAGTTGCGCTCGACCGGCTCGTCGAGGCCGGCCACGAGCGCCACCGCGTCGTCGAGCAGGGTCACCAGGCCCGGGAACGCGTCGCGGAAGAACCCCGAGATGCGCACCGCGACGTCGATCCGCGGCCGGCCCAGCTCCGCCAGCGGGATCGCCTCCAGGCCCGTGATCCGCCGTGTCTCCGCGCTCCACACCGGTCGCACGCCGAGCAGCGCGAGGATCTCGCCGGCGTCGTCGCCATGGGTCCGCATCGCCGCGGTGCCCCAGACGACGATCCCGACCGTCTCCGGCAACGCCCCACGATCGGCGACCTCGCGCGCCAGCAGCGCGTCCGCCAGCCGCGTGCCGACGTCGTAGGCGAGATCGCTC
Organism: uncultured Solirubrobacteraceae bacterium; assembly: GCA_964422645.1. Classification (GTDB taxonomy): domain Bacteria; phylum Actinomycetota; class Thermoleophilia; order Solirubrobacterales; family Solirubrobacteraceae; genus Capillimicrobium. Next base: position 295,344 of record CAYRCB010000006.1, read on the forward strand.
GGCACCGCCTTGGGGTCGACCGAGAAGAAGTTGCGCCCGGTGGGCAGGACGTCGACCCGTCCGCGGGTCGGCGCCCCCGACGCGCCCGCCGGCACGTGGCGCCCCTGCAGCCCGGCGAGCAGGTGATCCAGCTCGTCGGTCGTCGCCCGCAGGCGGGGCACCACCTCCTCGCCGGCGAACCGCAGCGCGGCGACCACGTCGTCGTCGACGCATCCCAGCACCGCGGCGCACACCTCGCCGGCCGCATCCGCCGCGTACCCCGCCGCCCCGAACGCCCGCACGAGCGCCACCTGCGCGTCGTGGAGCCGGTCGACGAGATCGCCCTGCGTCCGGCCCGGCCCGGGGAACCGCGCGAGCAGCCCGATCGGCGCCTCGATCGCGATCGTCCCCGGATCCGCGACCAAGGCGCGCTCGTCGAGCCCGAACGCCGCGCCGATCGCCTGTCGCAGCCCCGGCACCCGCCCCGGCACGCCGAGCCGCAGGATCGCCGCCAGCAGCCCGTCGAACTGCTCGCCCTCGGGCACGCGGCCGAGCACGTGCAGCCCGTCGCGGACCTGCAGGTCCTTGATCTCGCAGAGGTAGCCGTCGACGTGCTCGATCAGCTCGCCGAACTCCTCCAGCGCCGGCTGCTCGTCGGTCTCCAGCCCGAGGTCCCGGTGCAGCTGCGCCTCGTGCAGCAGCGTCCAGATCCGCGACGCGAGCGTCGGCAGCTTCGCCGGATCGAGCGCCTCGCAGCGGCCGTACTCGTCGAGCAGCTGCTCGAGCCGCGCCAGCTCGTCGTAGGTCTCGGCCCGCATCATCGGCGGTACGAGGTGGTCGACGATCACCGCGTGGGCCCGGCGCTTGGCCTGGACGCCCTCGCCGGGGTCGTCGACGACGAACGGGTAGAAGAGCGGCGTCGAGCCGAGCGCCGCATCGGGCGCGCACGCGGACGACAGCCCCAGCGACTTGCCCGGCAGCCACTCGAGCGTGCCGTGCTTGCCCAGGTGGACGATCGCGTCCGCGCGCAGCGAGCGCCGCAGCCACAGGTACGCGGCCAGGTAGTGGTGGGCGGGCGCCAGCTCGGGATCGTGATAGATCGCGACCGGGTTCTCCCCGAACCCCCGCGGCGGCTGGATCGCCACGAAGACGTTCCCGAGCGACAGCCCCGCGATCACGAGGTCGTCGCCGTCGACGAACCATGTGCCCGGCGGCGGCCCCCACTGCGCGACGACGGCTTCGCGCAGCTCGCGCGGCAACGCGTCGAACCACGCGACGTACTCGGCCACCGGCAGCCGCGCGTCCGCCGCCCGCAGCTGCGCGTCGGTGAGGAAGTCCTGGTCGTGGCCGCCCGCCGCGACGAGCGCGTGGATGAGCGCGTCGCCGTCGGCGAAGTCGTGCTCGACGCGATAGCCGGCCTCGCGCAGGGCCGCGAGCAGCGCGATCGCGCTCGCGGGCGTGTCGAGGCCGACGGCGTTGCCGATCCGCGCGTGCTTGGTCGGGAACGAGGACAGGACGATCGCGATGCGCGCGTCCGCCGGCGGGATCCGCCGCAGCCGCGCGTGGCCCACCGCGAGCTCCGCGAGCCGCGCGCAGCGCTCGCGATCCGGCGCGTAGTGGAGGACCGGCGCGCCGACGTCCGCGACGCCGCGCAGCTCCTCCTTGAACGAGATCGGCACGCCGACGATCCGCCCGTCGAACTCGGGGATCGCGACCTGCATCGCGGCGTCCAGCGGCGTCAACCCCGCGTCGCTCGCCTCCCACGCGGCGCGGCTCGTCGTCGCGCACATGCCCTGGATCACCGGCACGTCGAGCGCGGCGAGGGCGTCGGCGCGCCAGGCGTCGGCGCCGGTCGCGCCGCCCGACGCGAGCATCGTCGTCACGAGCGCGTCGACGCGGCCGTCCAGCAGCTCCAGCGCGGGCACCCGCCCGTCGCTGCCCGCCCGCAGCGAGTACGCCCACACACACAGCGCGTTGGCGCCGGCCGCCTCGATCGCCCCGGCCAGCGCGTCGACGAACGCGGTGTTGCCGGTCACGCGGTGCGAGCGGTAGAACGCGACGCCGACCGTCGGTCGCGCCGGATCGAAGCCCGCAACAGCCTCCTCGAGCGCCACGTCGCCGCGGCCCGGCACGTAGACGCCCAGCTCGCCCAGCTCGCGCGGGGGGTCGAACCCGTGGCCGGTCAGCAGCAGCGCGTCCGAGAGGAAGCGCAGCAGCTGGGCCGTGTTCTCGACGCCGCCGTGGCGCAGGTACTCGAACGCCTGCGCGACGACGCCGGCAGGAGCGCTCGACAGCTCCGTCAGCTCCGCGTCGGGATCGGCCTCGCCCCCGAGCAGCAGCAGCGCGAAGCCGTCGCGGGCCGCTCGCGCGCGCAGCTCGGCGACGCCATCGGGCCACGCACGGCGTCCGCCCAGCAGCCGCGCGACGACGATCCGCGCGCCGTCGAGCAGCTCGTCGAGGGGCGGGTCGGCCGCCGGGTTGGCGCAGCGCACGGCGCCGAAGCCCTCGGGCAGCGCGCGTACCGCGTGCGCCGCCGCGAGGATCTCGGTGTCGGCGGTGGTCAGGAGGACGAGCACGTCTACGCCGCGCCGGTCGCCGCCGCGCGCACGGCGCCGCGGGTCATGACCCGCTGGGCGGCGGTCGCGAAGACCAGGCCGATCGTCGTCCACAGCACCGCCTGCATGCCGATCGACGCGACCCGGAAGTCCCACAGCGTCGTGGCCGGGAAGTCGCGCGGGATCTCGTGCACGCCCGGCATCGCCAGCCCGGCGATCACGACGATCGCCAGGTACGCGGCGACCGCGAGCCCGGTGGCGATCGCGGGATCGACCCGTTCGCGGAGGGTCGCCCGCAACCGCCCGGCGGCCACCGCCGCGAGCACGGAGATCGAGACCATCAGCAGGTACAGCTCGGTGCGGCGGCCGATCGTGTCCGGATCGCCGGTCGCCGGCGGGTTGGCCGGGTACTTGAGGAACGGGACGAGGAAGACGACGACGAACGCGCCGAGCGCCAGCAGCAGCGCGGTCGTCGCCGGGCTGGCGCGTCCGACGCGCCCGTAGACGACGGCGAAGACGATCGCGAAGATGCCGCCCAGGGCGAGGCCGTAGACGACCGAGGCGGTCAGCAGGCCCAGCGACTTCTGCAGGTCGCGGCTGACGAGCGCGGGCTCTTCGGGCTCGTGCGCGGCGGCGGCCTTGGCCTCCTCGACGGCGATCGCGGCGTCGACGTGCGACTCGCCGGCGATCGCGGCGAAGCCGGTCGCGACCAGACCGGCGAGGCAGCCGGCGACGAGCCCCCAGATCAGGAGCGTGCGGAGCATGGGCGCTCCGGTTCAGTGGCAGGGGAAGCCGAGCAGATGGCGCCCGTCGTGCACCCACTCGTGGAGCGTCATCCCGCCGAAGACGCTCGTCGCCCCCTCGTCGACGCCCACGAAGTACACGAGCAGCAGCAGGGCCATCGCGAAGATCGCCCACGGCCAGAGGGCCCCGAGGGAGATGGGGGCGGGGTGGACGGCTTCTGGAGCGCGAGGGGCGCTCAGGACTTCGGACGACATATGGACCTCCTCGGGATGACGCGTCCCGTACAGCGGTGTTCGCGAGAGGCGAGTTCCTGGCTTCGGTCCCGAGGGATCCGTCACAGTGGCGCGACCACGCCGGATTTGCACCGGCTTCCTCGTCTCAGCGCGCGTTCGCCGGGGACCGTATCAGGCCGCGCCGCCGGCAGGCGGGAGGACCGGCAGATCAGCGGGCGCGCCGCGCGCGATGAGCGTGCGCAGCGCGTCGAGGTCGGCGTGGTCGGCGATGAGGTCGCCGAGGCGGTCGAGGTGGCGCTCGCGGACCGCGGCGAACGAGCCGTCGCCGGGGAGCCAGCGGCGGCCGCGGCGCTGCGCCACCCAGCGCAGCAGCCCGCGGCGGGCATCGTCGGCCTCGAGCAGCCCGTGCCACGAGGTGCCGAGGACGGCGCCGTCGGCGCAGCCCTCGCCGTCGGGGCTGCCGTCGTCGATGAGCGCCGCTGCGCCCGACCGTTCGGGCCGGCCGTGGCGGATCTCGTAGCCGGTCGCCTCGACTCCGCCGGCCAGTGCGATCGTGCCGCGCGGGTGGCGCAGCACCTTGTCGGGGGCGAAGGTCGTGCGGACCGGCAGGAGTCCCAGCCCGGCGACGGTCCCGCGGCCGCTCTCGACCTCGTCGTGGATCGCCTCGCCGAGCATCTGGTAGCCGCCGCAGACGCCGAGGATCGGGTCGCCGGCGGCGGCGCGCCGCTCGAGCGCGGCGGCCAGCCCGCTTTCCCGCAGCCGGCCGAGGTCCTCGACCGTCGCCTTCGTCCCGGGCAGCAGGACGAGGTCGGCGCGCTCGACGTCGGCGACCGAGCGGGTGAAGCGCACCGAGACGCCCGGCTCGCAGCCGAGCGCGTCGACGTCGGTGAAGTTCGACATCCAGCGCAGCCGCACGACGGCGACCTCGAGCGTCTCGCCGCCGGCCGGCGCGATCGCCTCCGGCCGCGGCGCCTCCAGCGCGAGCGAGTCCTCGACGTCGAGCCAGACGTTGTCCAGCCACGGCAGGACGCCGAGCGTCGGCCGGCCGGTGAGCGCGGTGATCTGCTCGATCCCGGGGGCGAGGATCGACGCGTCGCCGCGGAACTTGTTGATGAGGAAGCCCGCGATCAGCGCCTGGTCGGCGGGCTCCAGCAGCGCGACGTTGCCGTGCAGCGCGGCGAAGACGCCGCCGCGGTCGATGTCGCCGACGAGCAGCACGGGCAGGTTCGCGGCGCGGGCCAGCCCCATGTTCGCGAGGTCGTCGGCGCGCAGGTTGATCTCGGCGGGCGAGCCGGCGCCCTCGCAGATCACGACGTCGAAGCGGGCGCGCAGGTCGGCCAGCGCCGCGACGACCCGGGCCCGCAGGACCGGCTTGAGCGCCTGGTAGTCGCGCGCGCCGACATCGGCGAACGGCTGGCCCATGAGCAGCACCTGGCTGTGGCGCGGGCCCGACGGCTTGATGAGCACCGGATTCATCGCCGCCTCGGGCTCGACGCCGGCCGCCGCGGCCTGTGACGCCTGCGCGCGGCCGATCTCGGCGCCGCCCGGCGTGACCGCCGAGTTCAGCGCCATGTTCTGCGCCTTGAACGGCGCGACGCGGACGCCCTCGCGGGCCAGCCAGCGGCAGAGGCCGGCGACGACGAGCGACTTGCCCGCGTCGCTTGCGGTGCCGCAGACCATGAGCGCGCCCTTCATGGGGCGGGGACGCTAGCGGCGCGGTTCACGTAGGCGATGCGCCAGCGGCCGTCGCGGTGGTGGAGCTCGGTCGTGGCGAGCGGCGCGACGTCGAGCGCCCAGAAGGCGGTGGGCGGCGCATCGAGCGCGGCGACGACGGCGGCGCGGACGATCGTCGCGTGGGTGATGGCGACGACGGCTGGTGGTGCGATCGGCGCGGCGCGGCGCGCGCGCTCCGCTGCCGCGGCGTCCCGCGCCGCCGCGACCGTCGCGAGCCACCGCTCGACCCGGGCGAGCACGTCGAGCAGCCGCTCCCCGCCGGGCGGCGCGGCGCCCGGGTCGCCCAGCCACGCCGCGAGCGCCGCGGGATCGTCGGCGCCGACGTCGTCCAGCGTCCGTCCTCGCCACGCGCCCAGGTCCCAGTCGGCCAGCGCGGCGTCCACGACGGCCTCGACGCCCAGCGCGTCCGCCGTCGCCACAGCGACCGCCGCCGGCGAGCATCGGACCTCCGCCCGCCGCGGCAACCGCAGCGCCCCGCACGCCGCGACGGCCCGCTCGGTGAGCGGACCGTCGTCGCCGAACGGCGCGTCGCGGGTCGCCGCGGTCGCACCGTGGCGCAGCAGGACCAGGCGCAGCGCCATCGCGACGCGACGCTAGCGCGAGATTGGCGGATCCGCCCCGCTGAGCGGGGGAGATCCGCCATCCTCACGGTGCCTCGACGGGAGGGTCCCGGTGCCGCCTATGCGGCCACGAGCAGGCTCGTCGCGTAGAGCGCGAGGATCCCGGCACACAGGCCCCCGACGGTGACCGGGTTGAGGATCCGGCCCGCCCGGTCGCGCAGCGACGGCGCCAGCTGGACCACGACCTGGACGATCGCGCCGACGCCGAGGCCGAGCAGGTACGTCGCCAGCTCGGCGTTGTTGGCGGTCGCCCCGAGCACGCCGCCGAGGATCGCCGGCGCGCCGGCGATCACGCCGAGCGCGAGCAGCCGCGCCAACGCCGGCCGGCGCTCGTCGCTGAGCGGCGCCGCGATCGCCAGGCCCTCGGTCGTGTTGTGGGCGGCGAACCCGACGACGAGGAACGCGCCGAGGGCCAGCTCGCCGATCGCGTACGCCGAGCCGATCGCCAGCCCCTCGCCGAGGTTGTGCAGCCCGATCCCGATCGCCACCATGAGCGCCGCGTGCCAGCCGCTGCGCCCGGCCGCCCGTCCCGCCGCGCGCCGCGCCGCGAAGTGACGGTCGACGCCGGTCAGCACGAGGAACGCCAGGGCGGCGCCGAGGAACAGCAGCTCGGCTCCGCCGAACGCGCCCGCGCTCTCGGCGGCCGTCTCGAGGCCCTCGAGCGAGCCGTCCACGGCGAGGAACGCCAGCAGGCCGACCGTGAAGGCCATCAGCCCCGCCATCCAGCGCCGGCCGCTGCGCCGCAGGACCGGCAGGAACAGCATCCCGAGGATCACCGGGACGATCCCGACGTACGTGCCCAGCAGCGCCATCAGCCCGAACAGGGAGGCGTCGGGCGCAGGCGTCTCCACCGCGACCGGGATCTCGTGCTCGATCACCGCGCCGGTCGACGTGAGCATCGAGATGAGCAGCGGGGTGCCCTCCTGCCACGGGTAGTCGAGCGTCAGGCGCGCGGTGCCCAGGCGGCCGACCTCCGGCGCGCCCTTCTCGAAGTCGACGTACGCGTCGTTGACGAACACCTGCGCGACGTCGACCGGATCGGGCCCGGTGTTGCGCAGGTGCACCTCGACGGTCCCCGGCTCCAGCACCGTGCGCTCGACCGCCAGCTCCTCGACCGGCGGGCCGTTGCGCTCGGGCAGCGCGTCGCCGCCGACCAGCGCCAGCCCCGCCAGCACCGCGGCGATCGCGGCGACGAGGACGGCGCCGAGCAGCCAGGTGGGGACGCGGCCGGCCGTCACGCCCCCACCTCGAACATCCCCATCCAGCCGAGCTCGGCGAACTCGCTCTTGTGGGCGTGGAACATGAACGGCCCCGCATGCGGGAACCGCATCTCGAGGATCCCGCGCTGGCCCTGGACCTGCGCGATCGTGTCGGTGAACTCGATCGGGGTCAGGCTCGTCCCGGTCGGGAAGTAGTGGAAGAAGTTCCCGTGGACGTGGAACGAGTTGATCGGGTCGTACTCGAGCATGTTCGAGAGGTAGATCCGGACCAGCTCGCCGCGCTTCACGCGCACCGGCGCGTTCATGTAGCAGAACGGGATCCCGTTGACGGCGTAGAGCTGGTTGCCCTCGGCGTCGAGCGTCGTGTTGTAGCCGTGCTGGACCATCACGAGCTCGTCGGCGTCCGGTCGCCCGTCCTTGGGGTCGACGATGAACGTCCCGTACATCCCGCGGGCGATGTGCTCCGCCAGCGGGCCGACGTGGCAGTGGTAGAGGTGCAGCCCGAACGGCTCGGCGTCGAACTCGTAGATCGTGTGGTCGCCGGGCTGGATGAGGCCGGCGCCCTGGCCGGCGACGCCGTCCATGTCGGACGGGTGGATGCCGTGGAAGTGCATCGTGTGCGGGTGGAAGGAGCCGTTGCGGAAGTGGATCCGCAGCCGCTCGCCCTCGCGGCAGCGCAGGGTCGGGCCCGGGATGCGCCCGTTGAACGTCCAGGCGGCGAAGCGCACGCCGGGGGCGACCTCGATCTCCTTGTCGGCGGCGTAGAGCTCGTACTCGCGCAGCACGCGGCCGTCGGGCAGGCGGCTGGTCGTGCCCCAGTCGAAGTCGCGCAGGATCGCCGTCGGGTCGAACCCGTTGGCGGCGTGGTCGACGGTCGCTCCGTCGCGGAACATCGGCCCGGCGGCGCCGCCCCCGTGGGTCGTGGCGTGGTTGGTGCCGTTGCCGGCCCCGTGGGCGCTGTGGTCGTGGGTGCCCGCGAGGGCCGCGCGGCCCGGGAGGGCGCACAGTCCGAGGGCACTCGCGCCACCGGCGCTCAGGAGTTTGCGTCGGGACAGAACCTGCATGAGCGGTATGAAACCACAAATTCAGCCAAGGCTAAATACCGGACGAGGGACTGTCTCACGACGGCCCGTAGACTCGGGCGTGTGACGTCCGACCAGATTCGCGAGACCTTCCTGGAGTTCTTCGTCGCCCGCGACCACAAGCGGCTGCCGTCCGCGTCGCTGGTCCCGGCTTCGTTCGATCCCTCGGTGCTGCTGACCACCGCCGGGATGCATCCGCTGAAGCCGTACTTCGCCGGTCTCGAGCAGCCGCCCCACCACCGGCTCACGAGCTGCCAGAAGTGCTTTCGCACGCCGGACATCGACGTCGTCGGCACCACCACGCGCCACCTGACGTTCTTCGAGATGCTCGGCAACTTCTCGCTGGGCGACTACTTCAAGCAGGGCGCCGTCGAGCTCGCCTGGGAGCTCGCGCGCGAGGGCTTCGGGTTCCCCGAGGAGCAGATCTGGGTCACGGTCTTCGAGGGCGACGACGAGCTCGGCCTCGGACCCGACGAGGAGGCGATCGCGGCCTGGGAGGCGATCGGCGTCCCGCGCGAGCGGATCGTGCTCTGTCCGCGCTCGGAGAACTTCTGGCAGGCCGGGCCGATCGGGCCGTGCGGCCCGTGCTCGGAGCTCTACCTCGATCGCGGCCTGGAGTTCGGCAGGCCGGACGACCTGCCCGGGGGCGACAACGAGCGCTTCCTGGAGTTCTGGAACCTCGTGTTCATGCAGTACGACCAGGATCCGGTCAACACGCTCACGCCGCTGCCCAAGCAGAACATCGACACGGGCATGGGCCTCAACCGGATGGCGGCGATCCTGCAGGGCAAGACGTCCGTCTTCGAGACCGATCAGTTCTGGCCGCTGATCCAGCTCGGCGAGGAGCTGTCGGGGACGCGTTACGGGGAGTCCGAGGAGGGCGACGTCGCGCTGCGGATCCTCGCCGACCACACGCGCGGCACGACGTTCCTCGTCGCCGACGGCGTCGTGCCGTCCAACGAGGACCGCGGCTACGTCCTGCGGCGGATCATGCGCCGGGCGATCCAGAAGGGCCGCTCGCTGGGGATCGAGGGCGAGATCCTGCCGAAGTACGCGGAGCGGGTGGTCGAGCTGATGGGCGCCGCGTATCCGGAGCTGCACGAGCAGCGCGAGGCGATCGACCGCTGGCTGCGCAGCGAGGAGGAGTCGTTCGGGCGCACGCTCGAGCAGGGCACGCGGATGCTCGAGGAGATCGCCGGCCGGGCGCGGGAGCAGGGCGAGGAGGGCGTCGGCGCCGACGACCTCTTCAAGCTCCACGACACCTACGGCTTCCCTTACGACCTCTCGCGCGAGCTGCTGGCGGCGCAGGGGCTCGGCTCCGACGAGGAGGGCTTCGAGGAGCTCATGGAGGCCCAGCGCCAGCGCTCGCGGGCGGGCGTCGCCTCGGCCGGCCGAGTGGCCGGCGGGCGCGTGGCGCTCGAGGGGCCGCAGGTCGAGTTCGTCGGCTACGACGCGCTGGAGAGCGACACGACCGTGACCGTCCTGCGCGAGCACGGCGCGGGCGAGCTGCTCGTGAAGCTGGCGCAGTCGCCGTTCTACGCGGCGGGCGGCGGGCAGATCTCCGACGCCGGCGTCGTCGAGTGCGGCGACGGCGACTGTCGCGCCGAGGTCGTCGACGTCGTTCGCTCCGGCGATGATCAGGCGCTCGTCGTGCGGCCGCGCGAGGGCACGCTGCGTGAGGGCGAGCGGGTGGTCGCGCGGGTCGACCGCGCGACGCGGCTGGCGACGATGGCCAACCACACCGCCACGCACCTGCTGCACGCGGCGCTGCGCGCGCGGCTGGGAACGCATGTGCGCCAGGCCGGCTCCTACGTCGGGCCCGACAAGCTGCGCTTCGACTTCACCCACGGGGCGGCGCTGACGCCCGAGGAGCTGCGTGACGTCGAGGACCAGGTCAACGCCTGGATCGTCGAGAACTGGCCGGTGACCTGGCGGCGCACGTCGCTGGACGAGGCCAAGGCGGCCGGCGCGATGGCGCTCTTCGGCGAGAAGTACGGCGACGTCGTGCGGATGGTCGAGGTCGGCGACGGCTCGTTCTCGCGCGAGCTGTGCGGCGGCACGCACGTCGCGTCGACTGCGGAGATCGGCGTCTTCCGGGTGACCGCGGAGACCTCGTCGGCGGCCAACGTGCGGCGGATCGAGGCGGTGACCGGCGTGGAGGGCATCGGCCTGCTGCGCCGGCACGACGTGCTGCTGCGCGACGCCGCCGCGCTGCTGCGGACACGGCCGGAGGACGTGCCGGCCAAGCTCGCCGACGTGCAGGCGCGGGCGAAGGCCGCGGCGAAGGGCGCGGCTGGCGCCGGCGCGGGCGGGGCCGCGAGCGTCGACGTGCAGGCGCTCGTCGACGCGGCCGAGGCGGTCGACGGCGCCCGCGTGCTCACCGCGCGGGTGGAGGCGACCGACAACAAGGCGCTGCTGGACGTGCTCGATCGCGTGAAGCCGAAGCTCGGCGACGCCGCCGTCGTGCTCGGCGCGGCGGGCGACGGCAAGGTCATGCTCGTGGCGTCGGTCGCGCCGGCGCTGGTCGAGCGCGGGCTGAAAGCGGGCGAGATCGTCCGCGTCGCCGCGCAGGTCACCGGCGGCGGGGGCGGCGGTCGCGACACGATGGCCCAGGCCGGCGGCCGCGACCCCGGCAAGCTCGACGAGGCGCTCGGCGTCGCACGCGAGGCGATCGAGCGCGTGCTCGCGGGTTGAGCCGCGTCCTCGCGCTCGACTACGGCTCCGCGCGCTGCGGCGTGGCGGTGAGCGACCCGACCGGGGTGCTCGCCACGCCGCTGGAGCCGGTGGTGCGCGCGAACACGCGGCGGGGGATCGATCGGCTGGCGACGATCGTCCGTGAGACCGGCGCCGTCCGTGTGGTCGTCGGGCTGCCGCTGTCGCTCTCGGGCCGGGATTCGGCGCAGACGGAGGAGGCGCGCGCGTTCGCCGATCGGCTGGCTCGGCGGCTGGGGGAGGCGGTGCCGGTGGACCTCTACGACGAGCGCTTCACGACGCGGATCGCCCAGCGCTCCGGCGGCGAGCGCAGCAGCGAGGACTCGCGGGCGGCGGCGGTCCTGTTGGAGGACTGGCTGGCCTCCCGGGGCCCGGATGATCTAGCCTGAGGCGCCGCGCGCGGCCCGTCCGTCCGCCGCGTGCCGAAGCTTTCGTCTGCTCCATGGCTCTCTTCCGCCGATCCGATCCTTCCCGCGAACGCACGGCCGCCGACCGCGAGCGCGCCCGGCTGGAGCGCGAGGCGCGCCGCCGCGGGGTGTCGCTCGAGGAGCTGCTGGCCGAGGCGGAGGGTTCGTCGCGGTCCGCCGCGGCCGCGCCGCAGGCGCCGGCCGTCGAGGAGCACCCCGTGGCCGATCCCGTGGCGGCGGAGGAGCCGCAGGTCGTGGAGGAGCGGGTCCTGGTGGAGGAGCCGGTCGCCGAGGATCCCCCGTCGGCGCCGGTCGATCCCGACGCCCTCACGTGGAGCGACCCTGCTGCGCCCGACGACGATCTGACGTGGACGGAGCCGGCGCGGGGCGAGCCTGCGCAGGCGGCGGTCACGGAGCCCGGGCCGGACGCGTCGGTCGCGACCGGTGAGGCCGGCAAGGACCAGGCGCGGGATCCCGCCGTCGCGGGCGACGCCGCCTCGGCGGCGCCCGCCTCCGACCGCGAGCCGGGGGCCGACGCCGCGCCGGAGGACGAACCGGATCGACCTGGCGAGACCCCGCCGCCGGCCGGCCCGGACGCCGCCGACGAGCGGCACGCCGCCGAGCCGGCCGGTGCCGACAACCGGGCGCACGCCGGCGCCAGCGCCGCGGAGCCGCTCGGCACCGACGTTGCCGAGCGGCGCGGTGCCGACCCCCACGAGCGGCGTGGCGCCAACTTCGCCGAGTCCGCCGCCGCCAGCGAGCATGCCGGCGCGGACACCGGCGACTCGATCGGTGTCAACGCGGCCGAGCCGGACGGCACCGACACCGGCGAGCGGCGCGGCGCCAACTTCGCCGAGGCGGCCGGCGCCGCCGCCAGCGAGCACGCCGTCGACGCGACCGGCGCAAACGCCGCCGAGCCGCCGGCTTCCGAGACCACCGAGCCGCCCGCCGTCGATGCCACGGCTGCCCACCGCCTCGACGACGACGCTGCGCTGCCCGGCGACCTGCCGCCGCGAGAGCTCGATCCGCCGCCGCTGCCGGCGCGGTCGTCCGCGCGACCGCTGCCGCGCGCGCCGCAGCGGCGCTACCGCCAGGCCGATGCGCGGCGGTCGCCGGCCCAGGGGCCGATCAAGCGCCGGCGCAGCTGGGCGGCGCGGATCGCCGCCATCGTGGTGATCGCGCTCGCCGCGGTGGTCATCTGGTTCCTCTTCAGCCTGTTCCAGCCGGGCAAGGGCGACGGCCACGGCACCGTCGCCGTCACGATCCCGCAGGGCGCGAGCGCCCGCGACATCGGCGATCAGCTCGCCGACCAGGGCGTGGTCGCCTCGGGCTTCTTCTTCAACCTGCGCGCCACGATCTCCGGCAAGCGCGACGACTTCAAGGCCGGCCGCTTCACGCTGCACGAGGACATGAGCTACGGCGCGGCGATCGACACGCTCACCAAGCCGAGGACCGTCGCGGCCGTCCCGACGGTGAAGCTCACGATCCCCGAGGGCCTGTCGCGGCGCGAGATCGCGCCGCGCGCCAAGCAGGCCGGCATCAAGGGCAGCTACCTCGCGGCCTCCGATCGCCACCGCGGCTTCAGCCCGCGTCGCTACGGCGCGCCGCGCGGCACGCGCACGCTCGAGGGCTTCCTCTTCCCGGCGACCTACGAGCTGCGCGCCTCGCAGGCGACGGCGAACCGGCTCGTCGGTCAGCAGCTCGAGGCGTTCCAGCAGAACTTCTCGAAGGTCTCGATGCGCGCCGCCAAGCGCAAGAACCTCACGCCGTACGACGTGCTCATCATCGCCTCGATGATCGAGCGTGAGGCGCAGGTGGCCAAGGAGCGCCGGATCATCGCTGCGGTCATCTACAACCGGCTGCGCGATCAGATGCCGTTGGGGATCGACGCGACCACCCGCTTCGAGCTCGGCGAGTGGAGCCGGCCACTGCGGGTCTCCGAGCTGCAGCGCGACACGCCGTACAACACGCGCACGCGCCGCGGCCTGCCGCCGACGCCGATCGGCAACCCCGGCCTCGCCTCGATCCAGGCGGCCGCCAACCCGGCCAAGGTCGACTACCTCTACTACGTCGTCAAGCCCGGCACCTGTGGCGAGCACAGCTTCTCGGCCACCGACGCCGAGTTCCAGCAGGACGTCGCCGCCTACGAGGCGGCGCGGGCCAAGAACGGCGGGAAGTCGCCGACGACGTGCTGAGCGACGCGGCACCGACCGCCGCGCGGCGCCTCGGCGTCCTCGGCTGGCCGGTCGCCCACAGCCGCTCCCCGCAGATGCAGAACGCGGCGCTCGCGGCGCTGGGTCTCGACGCCTGGCACTACCAGCGTCTGCCGGTCCCGCCCGAGCTCTTCGACGAGACGGTCCGCGCGCTGCCCGCCGCCGGCTTCCACGGCGCGAACGTGACCGTGCCCCACAAGGAGGCCGCGCTCGCGCTGGCCGACGCCGCGACCGCGGCCGCGCGCGCGATCGGCGCCGCGAACACGCTGACGTTCACCGACGCGGGCATCCACGCCGACAACACCGACGCGCCGGGCCTCATCGCCGCGCTGCCCGCGCCGCCGGCGGGCGCCGCCGCCCTCGTCCTCGGCGCCGGCGGCAGCGCGCGGGCCGCCGCGTACGCGCTGCGCGAGGCGGGCGCCGCCCGGGTCTCGATCTTCAACCGCACCGCGGAACGTGCGCGCCGGCTCGCCGCCGACCTCGACGTCCGCGTGGCCGAGCGGCCCCAGCCCGCCGACCTCCTCGTCAACTGCACGACGGTCGGCCTCCACGATCCCGACGCCGCCCCGATCGACCTCGCCGCGCTCGATCGCTACGGCACGATCGTCGACCTCGTCTACCGCGAGGGCGGCACGGCGCTCACCCGCGCCGCGCTGGCGACCGGCCACCCGTCCGTCGACGGCCTGGAGATCCTCGTGCGCCAGGGCGCGCTGTCGCTGGAGATCTGGACGAACCGCCAGCCGCCGCTGGACGCGATGCGCGCCGCCGCGGCCGCGCCGCTCGCGCGCAGCTGAGGACGCGGGCTGCGGCCACGCGCGCCGGCGCCCGGCCGCCCTTCCTACGGCTCGCTGACGACGACGTCGAAGTCGTCGATCGCGAGGACGCGCTCGCCGCGCAGCAGCGCGAGCAGCTCGTCGCCGACCAGCTCGCGGCGCCAGCCCTGGAGCGTGCGGACGTCGGCGTCCTCGCCGTTGCGCGCCGCCGTCAGCACCGCCTGCAGGTCGGCACGCGACGCGACGAGCTCGTACGCCAGCTCGGCCGCGGTGACGCGCGAGCGCACCAGCGCCTCCGACAGCGCGATGAGCGGCGCGTCGCCGGGGTGGGGGCTGGGCCGCCGCTCGCCCGCGAAGGGGATCGGCTCGCGGTCGCGGCCGCGGGCGATCGCGTCGAGGATGTCGTCGCCGCGGCGGCGCAGGTTGCCGGGGTTGATGCCGCGGATGTTCTCCAGCGCCCGCCGCGAGTCCGGCTTGCGCTTGGCCAGCTCGACGAGCGCCGCGTCCGCGAGCACCGACTGGACCGGCCGGTCCTGGGTGGCGGCCAGCGACTCGCGCCACTCGACGAGCTCGCGCGCGACCGCCCGCGAGCGCGGATCCAGCCCGGCGATCCGCGGCAGCCGGTCGAAGACCGTGTCGAGATCGCGCTCGTCGGACACGGTCTCCAGGGCGCGGCACTCCTCGCGCGCCCACTCCAGCCGGCCGCGGGCCGACAGCCGCTCCTGCAGCGCGTCGGCGAGCTGGAAGAGGTGCAGCACGTCCTCGCGGGCGTAGCCGATCTGCTCGGGGCTGAGCGGCCGGCGGTCCCACTTCGTGTAGCTGGCGGTCTTCGGCAGCCGCACGCCGAGCACGTCGGCCAGCAGCGCCTCGTAGCCCGCCTGGGCGCGCAGCCCGGCGAAGCCCGCCGCGACCTGCGTGTCGAAGAGGTCGGTGACCTCGGTGCGCCACACGCGCCGCAGGAGCGCCACGTCCTGACGCGCCGCGTGCATGATGACCTCGATCCCCGGGTCGGCGAGCACCTCCGCCAGCGGCGCGGGATCCACCGCCTCGTCGAGCGGGTCGATCACCTCGACGCGGACGCCGTCGGGCTCGTCGTCGTCGGGCACCGAGATCTGGACGAGGCACAGCAGCGTGCGGTAGCGGCCCTCGCCCATGAACTCGGTGTCGATGCCGAGCCGTCCGTGGGCGCGGATCTGGTCGGCGAGGCCGGCGAGCTCGGAGGTGGGCGTCGGAGTGGCGGAGATGGCGGAAATCAATCAGGTCACGACGGACGGCGTGGCGCTCGCCCGCTTGCGGGGCGGGTTGGGCGGCCGCCGGGCCGCGGATCACGATGGCGATTCCGCGGCGGCTGGCGGGAGGTGGGCGGCTGCTCGTCGGGCCAATAGCCGTGCTCGTCGAAGAAGCGGCGGGCATCGTCCTCCTGGTCGCGCTCGACGTCGCCCTTGACCCCGATGCGGAACAGCACGTTCAGCAGCCAGATCGACAGCCCGGCCCCGATGATGCCTGCCGCTCCCAAGGCGGTGTCCGCCGTCGGGTCCAGCAGCCACAGGACCACGCCGAGCACGACGACGATGGCCGGCAGCCACGTGCGGGTGAAGTGGAGGATCAACGGACGAGCCCCTCCGGGAGAACGGTCGCCTCTGACGGTAGCGCCGCGGGGTCGAAGGCGCGCAGCGCGCCGTCGAGGTCGCCCGGCAGGCCGACCGACGCCAGCAGCCGAGCCCGGACCGCGTCCGCCGACTCCCCGGCGGCCGCGCGATCGGCGAGCGTGACGGCGCCGTGGCGCTTGGCCAGTCGCGCGCCATCGGGCCCCAGGATCAACGGCACGTGAGCATGGGCGGGACGCGGGATCCCGAGCAGGTCGCAGAGGTGCAGCTGGCTCGGCGTGGCGTCGATCAGGTCGGCGCCGCGCACCACCTCGCCGATCCCCTGGTCGCCGTCGTCGACGACGACCGCGAGATGGTAGGCGGCGGTGCCGTCGTTGCGGCGCACCACGAGGTCGTCGACCGCCCCTTCGAACGGGCCGCGGACGCGATCGACGAACCCGGCGCGCGTCCCGGGCTCGACCCGCAGCCGCAGCGCCGGACGGCGGCCGGCCGCCTCGCGCTCGGCGCGCTGCGCGGCGGTCAGCTCGCGGCAGGTTCCGGGATACGCCGCGACGGCGCCGTGCGGCGCCGAGGCCGCCTCGCGGATCTCGGCCCGCGTGCAGTAGCACGGGTAGGTGTCCAGCCGGGCGATCGCCGCGTCGTAGAGCGCGTCGCGCTGGGACTGATGGACGACCTCGCCGTCCCAGTCCAGCCCGATCGCCGCGAGGTCGGCGAGCTGGCTGCGCTCATGCTCGGGCCGGGAACGGCCGCGGTCGAGGTCCTCGACGCGCACCAGGAACCGCGCGCCGGCCGACCGCGCGAACAGCCAGGCCAGCAGCGCGGTGCGCAGGTTGCCGAGGTGCAGCGGGCCGGAGGGGGAGGGGGCGTAGCGGCCGTCTGGTCGCACGCCCCTCACCCTACGCAGCGCCCATCGCTACGCGGCGACCGCCACCGACTCGGCCTGCTCGATCTCCGCGCGCGGCGGCTTGACGAACAGGACGGCGATCACCGCGCCGAGGATCGCGAACCCGGCGCCGACCAGGAACGCGAGCTGGAAGCCCTCGACCGCCGCCACGGGCGGCGCCGAGCCGGCCTGCAGCGCGTCGGTCGTGCGGGTCGCGGCCAGCGTCGAGAGGATCGCCAGCCCGACCGCGCCCCCGACCTGCTGGGACGTGTTGAGCAGGCCGGACGCCAGCCCCGCCTCGTGCGGCGCCACGCCCGCGGTCGCCGCCAGCGTGCCCGACACGAAGAACAGGCCGATGCCGACCGCGACGATGAGCGACGGGAACAGCACGTTGGCGAGGTAGCTGCCGTCGGCCGAGACCTGCGCGAACCACAGCAGCCCGATCGCCGACAGGATGAAGCCGACGGTGAGGACCGGCCGCACGCCGAGCTTCGTCACGAGGCCCGACGCGGCGCCGGCGGTGACGAAGATGGTCAGGGCGAGCGGCAGGTACTGGAACCCGGTCCGCATCGCCGACGCGCCGAGCACCTGCTGCATGTAGAGCGACAGGAAGAAGAACATGCCCATCAGCGCGGCGACGCCGAGCATCGCGGTCACGTTCGCCCCCGCTCGGGTCGGGGAGCGCAGGATCCCGAGCCGCACGAGCGGATGGCGCGCGGTCGTCTCGCGCACGACGAACAGGACCAGCAGCGCGATCGAGCCGGCGAAGCCGAGCAGCGTGCGCGCCGAGTCCCAGCCGTGGTCGGTCGTGTTGACGAGCGTGAAGATCAGCAGCGCCAGGCCGGCGGTCACGGTGAGCGCGCCGGCGACGTCGAAGCCCTCGCGCTCGCCCTCGGCCTTCGACTCGGCCAGCAGCGCCGGGGCGCCGGCCAGGATCGCGGCCGCGATCGGCACGTTGATGAAGAACACCCACTCCCAGCCGACGGCGTCGGTCAGGACGCCGCCCAGCAGCGAGCCCACGGCGCCGCCGGCGCCCGCGACCGCGCCCCAGACGCCCAGCGCCTTGTTGCGCTCGGTGCCCTCCGCGAAGGTGTTCATCACGATCGACAGCGCCGCCGGGGAGACGATCGCGCCGCCGAGGCCCTGGACGGCACGGGCGGCGATCAGCATGCCCTCGCTCTGCGAGAGGCCGGCGACCAGCGAGGCGACCGCGAAGAGCGCGATGCCGGTCATGAACACGCGCCGGCGGCCGAAGAGATCGGCTGCGCGCCCGCCCAGCAGCAGGAAGCCGCCGAACGTCAGCGTGTACGCGTTGATGACCCACTGGAGGTTGGACTGCGAGAAGTGCAGGTCCTCCTGGATGTGCGGCAGCGCGACGTTGACGACCGTCGCGTCGAGGACGACGAGGAACTGCGCGCCAGCCAACAGGACCAGCGCGAGCCAGCGGCGGTCACGCGCGGTGGTGGCAGAAGTCACGAATCTGGAACCTTTCGAGCATCTCAAAGCTTGAACTGCTCAATCATCTCACTTCCGGCGGCGGAACTCAACCTCGGACGACCTCGAAGTCTGCGCCGCGGACCCGCGACAGGGTGTGAAGATCCTCGTCGTCCCAGTGCGGCGAGGGCGCGCCCGTGACGTACCAGTCCGAGCCGTTGTCGGCGACGAGCATCCCGTAGCGCTGGAGCGCCACGAGGACGATCCGGGCCTGGCGCGGGAAGCGTGAGACGTCGAGCGAGGCCCGCAGCCGCAGCCGCAGGCCCATCGGCGGCAGCGCCGGGTCGGTCAGGGAGGAGGCGAAGTGGCGCGCCGGCCAGACGAACGCCCGCCGCGTCCGCGAGACGGTGAAGCGCAGCGCGTGGTCGATCGAGCCGCGCCGCACGTCGTCCCAGCGCGCCAGGCCGGGCAGGATCGCCAGCCCGGCCGCGTCGGCCGACGTCCAGCCGCGCGGGCGCAGCCGGTTGGAGCGCAGCGACCACGTGGCGCCCGACCCGGCCCGCCAGCCGCCGCCACCCGTGCCCGGCGCCGGCGGCTGGACCGCGAACAGCTCGTAGAGGCGGCAGCGGTCGCGGTCGACGACGATCGCGTGGCGGTCCCCGCCGGCCTCCAGCGGCACCGTGCGCGAGATCGGATAGCTCACGCGGTCGGACTCGGCGGCGTACGTGAAGGTCACCGGCACGCGCGGCGCCCGGCCGCTCACCGTCGTGAACGGGATGCCGTACCGCGTGCCGAAGTCGGGGTGCAGCGGCTCGTCGGCGCCGATGGCGGCGACGATCCGCGCGCTGTCGGAGGCCACCGGCAGGTGGTCGACGCGTCGGTTCCAGGGGTTGTCGGCGGGGAAGACGGGGCACCGCGGCGCACCCGCGAGCGGATGCGCCGTCGCGCTCGGCGCCGCGCCGAGCAGGAGGACCGCCACGAGGAGCCGGACGAGCCCACGCACGCCGAGCAAGGTACTCTCGCCGCGGCCATGGCCAGCGATCAGCCCCCCACCGACGTGCCCTGCTCCGCCTGCCGCGGGACCGGCATCGTGATCTCCAACCTCGGCGGCACCCGCTCGGAGGTCACCTGCCCGTGGTGCGAAGGGCGTGGCCTGCGCCTCGGTCCCGGGCACGACGCCCAGGCCGTCCGCCAAGGCCGCGACGGCGACGAGCCCCCCGACCAGGCGGCCTAAGTGGCCCTTCCCGCGACGTTCGACCAGACATGACATCCATCGATCACCGCCTGCCGGCGTCCTCGACCCTCGAAATCCCGGGGGGATTCCTTCGGGTCTGCGTCCTTGGCAGTCGGCGCCGCTGGACGCCCTGTCCGGCCGAACGCCACGAGAAGGACCACTGACATGTCCACCCTCCGCCTCATCACCGCCGGCGAGTCGCACGGCCCCGGCCTCACCACGATCGTCGAGGGCCTCCCCGCCGGGCTGGCGCTCGACCGCGACGCGCTGAACGCCGACATGGCCCGCCGCCAGCTCGGCCACGGTCGCGGTGGGCGCATGAAGATCGAGAAGGACTCCGCCGAGGTCACCGCCGGCGTGCGCCACGGGCGCACGATGGGCGGGCCGGTCGCGCTGTGGGTGGTCAACCGTGACTACGCCAACTGGGAGGAGCGGATGAACCCGTGGCCGGTCGAGGCCGAGGTGGGCGAGGTCCACCTGCCGCGCCCCGGCCACGCGGATCTCGTCGGCGTCTGGAAGTACCGCCAGACCGACGTGCGCAACGTCCTCGAGCGCGCCAGCGCCCGCGAGACCGCGGCGCGCGTGGCCGGCGGCGGACTGGCCAAGGCGTTCCTGCGCGCGCTCGGCGTCGACGTGCTCAGCCATGTCGTCCAGGTCGGCCCGGTCCGGTCGAGCGTGCGCCCGACCGGCCCCGCGGACTTCGCCGGCGTCGACGAGAACCCGGTCCGCTGCCTCGACCTCGAGGCGTCCAAGGCGATGGTCGAGCACATCAACGTGCAGCGCAAGCGCAACGAGTCGATCGGCGGCGTCTTCGAGGTCCGCGTCTTCGGGCTCACCCCGGGCCTCGGCTCGCACACCTCGTGGGAGGAGCGGCTCGACGGGCGCCTGGGCCAGGCCGTCTGCTCGATCCAGGCCTGCAAGGGCGTCGCGTTCGGCGACGGCTTCGACCTGGCGGCCGCGCCCGGCTCGGAGGCCCACGACGAGATCTTCTACAGCGCCGAGCGCGGCTACTACCGCGCGACCAACCACGCGGGCGGGCTGGAGGGCGGCATGACGACCGGCGAGCCGCTGGTCCTCCAGGGCGCGCTGAAGCCGATCCCCACGCTCACGAAGCCGCTGCGCTCGGTCGACATCGCCACCCGCGAGCCCGCCCAGGCGCTGCGCGAGCGTACGGACTCCTCGGTCGTGCCGGCGGCCGGCGTGGTGGCCGAGGCGATGGTCGCGTTCGTGCTCGCCGACGCCTACCGGCGCAAGTTCGGCGGCGACCACATCGACGACGTGCTCGAGGCGGTGCGCTCCTACGAGCAGCGCATCGGATGGATGCCACGGCGGTGAGCCCTCGGGGTGTCGACAGCGGCTCGCGCGCGGCACGGAGGGCTTCCGGCGACTGCCGCTGGGAGGCGGGCCCCCGTGCCGTCTCCTGACCGTCCGGGTCGCGCGCTCGTCTTCATCGGCTTCATGGGCGCCGGCAAGTCGTCGGCGGCCCGCGAGGCGGCCGGCGTGCTCGGGGTCCGGGCGATCGACACCGACCGGCTCGTCGAGCAGCGCATGGGCTGCACGATCGAGCAGGCCTTCGCCGAGCACGGCGAGGCATGGTTCCGCGAGCACGAGGAGCGCCTCTGCGTCGAGACGCTCGCCGCGGCCGGCGCCGGCGACGTGATCTCGCTGGGCGGCGGCTCGGTCCAGTCGGAGGCGATCCGCGGCGCGCTCGCGCGGCACACCACCGTCTTGGTCGACATCGACGCCGGCACCGCCTGGTCGCGCGCCAGCGGGCGCGGCCGGCCGCTGGCCCGCGACCGCAAGGCGTTCGCCGCCCTCTACGACGAGCGCGACCCGGTCTACCGCGCGCTGGCCGACGCGATCGTCCCCGGCCGCGAGCGCGGCGCGACCCGGCGCGCCGTGCCCTGGCTGACCGCGCTGCCCGACGGCACGCGGCTGCTGTGGGCGACCGCGCGCTCGGGCAGCTACCCGGTGCTGGTCGGTCGCCGCGCGCTCGACGTCGACCCGTGGCCGGCCGCGGGCCGCCGCTTCCTCGTCACCGACACCGCGGTCGGGCGCCTGCACGGCGCGCGCGTCACGCCGGTCGAGGCCGAGGTGGCGATCCCGCCGGGCGAGGAGCACAAGACGCTCGCCACGGTGGAGCGCATCACCCGCGAGCTCGCGCGCGCCGGGGCCGCCCGCGACGATCACGTCGTGGCGCTCGGCGGCGGCGTGGTCGGCGACGTGGCCGGCTTCTGCGCGGCCAGCTACCAGCGTGGCGTGCCGGTCGTGCAGGTCCCCACGACGCTCGTCGCCCAGGTCGACTCGGCCTACGGCGGCAAGACGGGCGTCGACCTGCCGGAAGGCAAGAACTACGTCGGCGCGTTCCACCAGCCGGCCGGCGTGCTCGTGGACGTGACGATGCTCGAGACGCTCCCGCCCGAGGAGCTCAGCGCCGGGCGGGCCGAGGTGATCAAGACGGCGCTGATCGCCGGCGGGCGGCTGTGGGAGCGCGTCGCCGCGGGCCACTTCGAGGATGAGGAGATCGTGCTCGACTGCGCGCGCACGAAGCTCGCGGTCGTCGCGGTCGACGAGCGCGAGGGCGGCCGCCGCGCGGTCCTCAACCTCGGCCACACGGTCGGCCACGCGCTGGAGACCGCGACCGGCTACGGCACGCTGCGCCACGGCGAGGCGGTCGGGCTCGGGCTGCTCGCGGCGCTGCGCCTCTCGGGCCTGGACGACCTGCGGGCCCAGGTCCGCGAGCTGCTCGTCGCCGCCGGGCTGCCGACCGCGCTGGTCGCGCCGGTCGACGTCGACGACGTCATGGAGGCGCTCGCCCGCGACAAGAAGCGCCGCGCCGGCCAGGTGCCGTTCGTCCTCGTCGCGCGCCCCGGTGACGTCCGCGAGGGTCAGCCGGTCGACGGCGCCGCCGTGCGCGCCGCCGTGGCAGAGTTGCAGCCGTCATGAGTCGTGGCCGGATCGAGATCATGCACGGGGTCAACCTCGACCAGCTCGGCCGCCGCGACCCCGGCCACTACGGCAGGCTGACCTTCGACCAGCTCGAGCAGAAGATCGCGGAGTTCGGCCACGCGCTGGGCTTGACGACGCGCTTCTTCCAGACCAACCACGAGGGCCGCTTCGTCGAGCACCTCCACGGCCTGGAGGGCGTGGCCGACGCGATCGTCCTCAACCCGGGCGCGTGGACGCACTACTCGTGGGCGATCCGCGACGCGCTGGAGATCGCGGCGCTGCCCGCGGTCGAGGTGCATCTCTCCGACGTGGGCGCCCGCGAGGAGTGGCGGCGCCGCTCGGTCGTGTCGGAGCTGTGCGTGGCGACGATCAGCGGCCAGGGCGTCGACGGCTATCGAGCGGCGCTGGAGCGCCTGAAGGAGGAGCTGGCAGCATGACCACCGACCGCCCGCGGCGCCTCGAGGAGCGCCTCGCCGAGCGCGAGCTCGACCTGCTGCTGATCACCGACCTCGTCAACCTCCGCTGGACGACCGGCTTCACCGGCTCCAACGGCGCCGCCGTCGTCGGCCCGGGCGTGCGGACCTTCGTCACCGACTTCCGCTACCTCACGCAGTCGGCCGAGCAGGTGCCGGACTTCCGCCGTGAGATCTCGACCGCTGACCTGCTGGCCGGTGTCGTGGAGACGCTGCCGGGGGACGGCCCGCTGCGCCTGGGCTTCGACGACGCGACGATGAGCGTCAAGCTCCACGCGCATCTGCGCGAGCTGCTGCGCGACGACGTCGAGCTCGTCGCCGCGGGCGGCCTCGTCGAGGAGCTGCGGGCGATCAAGGACCCAGGCGAGGTGCAGCAGATCCGCGCCGCCGCGCAGCTGGCCGACGAGGCGCTGCGCACGGTGCTGTCGCGCGGGCTGGCCGGGCGCACCGAGCGCGAGGTGGCGCTCGACCTCGAGGTCGAGCAGCGGCGCCTCGGCGCCGAGGCGGTCTCGTTTCCGCCGATCGTGGCCGCGGCCGAGCACGGCGCGCTGCCGCACGCGGTGCCGCGCGACGTGGCGATCCCGGCCGGCACGTTCGTCGTCATCGACTGGGGCTGCCAGCTCGACGGCTACTGCTCGGACTGCACGCGCACGTTCGCCACCGGCCCGGTGGACCCGCGCGACCAGGAGGTCTACGACCTCGTCCTGCGGGCCCAGCTCGCGGCGCTGGAGGCCGTGCGGCCCGGCCCGACCGGCCGCGAGGTCGACGCCGTCGCCCGCGACCTGATCGCCGATGCCGGCCACGCCGAGCACTTCGGCCACGGGCTCGGCCACGGCGTCGGCCTGGCGATCCACGAGGGCCCGCGGCTGGCCACCACGAGCGAGACCCGGCTCGAGCCCGGGATGGTCGTCACCGTCGAACCGGGGGTCTACGTTCCCGGTGCGGTCGGCGTACGCATCGAGGACCTCGTGGTCGTCACCGAGGACGGGCACGAGGTGCTGAGCGGGCTGCCGAAGGAGCTGGAGACGATCGGCTGAGCGCGCGGCGCGGGAATCACCGCCCGATCGCCCGCAGCCGCGCCAGTTGCGCGGCGTCGAGCCGCTCCAGCACCTCCACGGCCGCGGCGTTCTCGGTCACCTGCTCGGGACGCGTCGCGCCGAAGAGGACGGCGGCGGTGCGCGGATCGGCGAGCGGGAAGGCGAGCGCCAGGGCGGCCGGCGTCGTGTCGAGCTCGGCGGCCAGGGGGGCCAGCTCCCGGACCGCGGCGACGGCGGCGCGCGACCGGGGGTCGTCGAGCGCGCCGCGCATCCGTCCCTCCGCGCCGGCGGCATGCTTGCCGGTGAGGATCCCGCCGGCCAGCGTGTAGGACGCGATCAGCGAGATGCCGTGGGCCTCCAGCGCCGGCGCGGCACGGTGGACCCAGTCGCGTTCGACGAGGCTGACCGGCAGCTGGGCCATCGCCGGCGCCGGCACGCCCTGGGCGGCGGCGATCTCGCCGACGCGGGCGATCGGCTCGGGCTGCCAGTTGACGATGCCCCACGCCTGCACCCGGCCGGCGGCGAGCAGCGCGCCGATCTGCGCGACGACCTCCTCCAGCGGCAGCTTGGGCGGGGGCGGGTCGGCGTAGAGGAGGTCGACCCGGTCGAGGCCGGTGCGCTCCAGCGACGCGTCCAGCTCGGCGGCGGCGTCCTGCTCGGGCCAGAGCTCCCACCACAGCTTCTCGGCGATCGTGACCTCGTCGCGCGGCCAGCCCGACGCGGCGAAGATCTCGCCGAACACGACCTCGGAATAGCCGGTCCGCGACGGCGCGGTGCCGGTCTCGTCGTCGTAGCGGGCGATCTCCAGGAAGTCGATCCCCGCCTCGCGGGCGGCCTGCAGCACGGCGACGCCCTGCTCGCGCGGGATGCGCTCGTAGGTCCGCCATGAGCCGAGCGAGAGGACCGAGACCGACAGGCCGCAGGTGCCGAGCGGACGGTGGAGCATGGCCCCACCGTACTTCGGCTAGCCCTCGTCCGGCCGCAGCCGCCGCGGCGCCCGCGGCAGCGACGGCTGGACCCGCAGCAGCTTCGCCACCCCGGTCGGCAGCCACCAGTTCCAGCGCCCGAACAGCGACACCGCCGCCGGCACCAGCAGCGCGCGGATGACCGTCGCGTCGAGCAGGATGCCCGCCGCGAGGCCGGTCGCCAGCACCTTCACGTCGGTCTGCGGCCCGGACGCCAGCGACAGGAAGGCGAGGAACAGGATCAGCGCCGCGCTCGTCACGAGCCGCCCGGTGCGCCCGACGCCGCGGACCACCGCCTCGTCGGTGTCGCCGATCGCGTCGTACTCCTCCCGCACGCGGGCGAGGATGAACACCTCGTAGTCCATCGACAGCCCGTAGAGGAACGCGAACACCATCAGCGGGATCCACGAGGTGATCGAGCCGGTCGGGTCGATGCCCCAGATCTCGTCGGAGCCGTGGCCCTGCTGCCACACGAGCACGAGCACGCCCCACGCCGCGGCCACGCTGACGATGTTCAGCACCACCGCCTTGGCGGGCAGCAGCAGCGAGCGGAAGGCGCGCGCGAGCAGGACGAACGTGATGGCGGCGATGAGCGCGATCATGAGCGGGAAGCTCCCGTAGGTGGCCTCGATGAAGTCCTCGTTGGCGGCGACCTGTCCGCCGACGCGCGCGTCGGGGTCGACGCCGCGCGCGGCCGAGCGCACGTCGTCGACGAGGTCGCGGCCCTGCGCGGTCGAGCCGTCGGGGATCGGGAACGCGTTGACCATCGCCGTGCCGTCCGCCCGCCACGCCGGCGGCGCGACGGCGCCGTGGACGCCGTCCAGCTCGCCGACCGCGCGGGCCACGGCGCCGGCGTCGCCGCGCACGAGCACCTCGTAGGGCATGAGCGCGCCGGAGCCGATCCCGGAGTCCTCGAGCGCGACGAGGCCGGTCTTGGCGTCGCCGCCCTTGGCGATCGTGTCGGGGTCGGAGATGCCGAGGCGCATGTCCGTGGCCGCGAGCACGAGCGCGCCGAGGATCACGATCGCGGCGCCGCTGGCCAGCCAGCGGTGGCGCACGACGCCGCGCGCCCAGCGCGTCCATGCCGCCGACGCCTTGTCGTCGGTGCGGCGGTGCGGCCATTCCAGCTTCGCGCCCCAGCTGTGGAGGATGATCGGCAGCAGCGACAGCGACACCGCCACGCTCACCAGCGGGATGAGCATGCCGCCGATGCCGACGCTGCGCAGGAACGGCAGCGGCAGCGCCAGCAGCGCGAGCAGGCCGATCGCCACAGTCGTTCCACTGAAGACGACGGCGCGGCCCGCGGTCTCCATCGCGCGGACGATCGCCTCGTCGCCGGTGCGCCCGTGCGAGCGCTCCTCGCGCCAGCGCACCGCGAGGATGAGCGAGTAGTCGATCGCCACGCCGAGTCCGATGAGGGCGATGAGGAACTGGACGATCGGCGAGACGTCGGTGATCGTCGTCAGCCCATAGGCGAGCAGGAACGCGGTGAGGATCGCGGGGATCGCCATCAGCAGCGGGATGAAGGCCAGCAGCGAGCCGAACACGAACGCGAGCACGACCAGCGCGCCGAGTCCGCCGATGACGGCCTCCAGCAGGACGCCGGGCCCCTCGCTCTCGCCGGTCGAGCCGAGCAGCGCATCCATGCCGGTGAGGTGCACCGGCGCGCCGGCGACGGTCGCGCCGGCCAGCGCCTTGCGCGCGGTCTTCTCGGCCTCGGGGTTGTCGCCGAAGGGCTGGTCGGGGTCGGGGGTGGGGTAGGCGACGGCGAACGCGGTGCGCCCGTCCTGGGAGACGAAGGCGCGGTCGCCGGTCGAGCCGTAGCCGGCGATGCGCGCGCCGGGCAGCGCGCGGGCCAGCCGGTCCTCCAGCGAGCGCAGCTGTGCGCGGACCGCCGGGTCGCTGGCGCGCTGCCCGGCGGGGAGGGTGACGACCGGGATGAGCGGCGCCCCTTCGCCGCCCGTGCCGCGGTAGTGCTGCGCGATCTCCTGGTTGGTCTCCCAGCCCTCCTTGCCGGGGACCGAGAACTTCTGGTCCATCGCCTCCGTGGCCGGACCGGCGGCGACGGCGCCGACGATGGTGAGGACGATCCAGAACCCCGCGACCAGCCGCCGGTGCGCGAGGATCCAGCGCGTGAAGGCAGCCATGACAGAGGTTTGTACCACGAATGGTTTGTGAAGCGTATTGTTTGGGTGAACATGGGGTTTGGTGAAGGCACGCCGCCGGCGGCGCTGGGCGACTACACGGGCTTCCTGCTCAACTGGCTGGCGGCGCGCAGCCGCACGCGCTTCGCGGACGCGGTCGGCGAGGTCGGACTGCACCGCACGCAGTTCGCGGCGCTGTCGGTCATCGCGGCCAAGCCGGGGCTGAGCCAGCAGGAGCTGGTCGGCGAGACGGGCATCGACCCGAGCACGATGGTGGCGACGATCGACTCGCTCGAGCGCGCCGGCCTCGCCGAGCGGCGCCCCCATGCGCGGGACCGGCGCAAGCGCGAGCTCCACCTCACGCCCGACGGCGAGAAGGCGCTCGCCGAGGGGCAGGCCATCGCGGCCCGGATCGGCGACGAGCTGTTCGCGCGGCTGAGCCCGTCCGAGCGGGCGCAGCTGCATGTGCTGCTGCGCCGGGCGGTGGGGCTCGAGGCGGGCGACGAGGCCGCGGAGGGCGCGACGCCGACGCGGTGACCGCGGGCGGCTGGGAGGTCAGCCGCCGACCGGCGAGGTCCGCCGGCGGCGCGCGTGCTCGCGGTGCTCGTGCAGCAGCTGCGAGAGGGGGTCGGGCACGGCGCTGTGAGACAGCGCGCCGAGGTGGTCGAGCAGGAGGTCGACCTTCGCCTCCAGGCGGGCGAAGTCGGCCAGGCTCGGGGCCTGGCCGGTGGCCTGCAAGCGGCTGGGCTCGGCTCCGGTGAGGACGTGCGGCCGGACGCCGTAGGCCGCCGCGACCTTGCGGATCGTCGCGAGGCTCGCGTCGGCCTCGCCGCGCTCGAGCCGGCCGTACTGGCGCACGCTGAGGCCGATGAGCTCGGCGGCCTCCTGTTGGTTGAGTGGGGGGTCGTGCCCTTCGCGAAGGCCGACCAGCCGATGCGCGAGATCGGCACGTGTAGGCGTCGTCACCGCATGGTCGAACGTAGCCCACGCGCGGGATGAGGTCCAGGCGATCGGTCGTGCGAAGGACGTTCGCAGGACGCGAACGTCCTCTATCATGGGGGACGAGAGGAACCGGTCATGCGACGGCGCCGGATCATCGGCATCCAGACCCACCACAGCGTGCAGCTCGACGACGCGCTGCGTGGCGCCGCGAACCTCTGCGCCGGCCTGAGCGGCGCGTTGACGTGCACGGGCGATCCCGAGCACGCACGTCTCCTGGACGAGGCGCGGGCCCTGGCGAAGCGGATCGCGCAGGCCCGTGGCGTGGCCCGCCAGAGCCTGAGCGACCTGTACGAGCGCGACCCGGAGCTGTTCCGGCGCTGCCGCGAGGGCGAGCTGCCGTGGCCCGACGAGACGCTCGGCGGCTTCGAGCCGCGCTGCTCGTGCGCCGATCGCTGTCTCATCCACGACCTCGGCGTCGACGCGCCGGCCGAGCACTGCCGGTGCGGCCGCGCGTGCCCGGCGCACCCGGACCTCGCGGCCTGAGCGCGCGGGCGGGGCCGCTCAGCGGGCGTGGCCGTCGACGAGCACGGTCACGACGTCGGTCACGGTTCGGGTCCACGGAAGGCCCCGCTGCTTGGGCAGGACGAAGCGGAAGCGGTAGCGCGCGGTCGTGCGGGTGTGCTCGAACCGGTAGCGCCAGACGACGCGGCCGTCTCCATCCGCCTCGACCGAGTCGACGGTCGTCCAGCGGCCGCGGACCACGGCCTGGATGAGCACCGGTCGCTCGTCCAGCGCGCCGCCGGCGTTGCGGAAGCGTCCACGGAGGGTGAGCCGGTCGCCGTTGCGCAACCGGGGGGCGGGTGCGTCGATCGTCGCGTCGAGGTCCTCCACGAAGCGGACGATCGCCGGGCTGGCCACGAAGGCTTCGCCGGCGAGGCGGACGCGCACCTCGAGCGTGCGGCGCACGACGGGCAGGTCGAACCGGCCGGCGGCGTTCGTCGTCACGTCTGGGCCGAACGGGCGCCAGTCGTCCTCACCGCCGCCCAGCGGTCGCTGCTGGAAGCTCAGTCGCACGCCGCCCTTGGGCGCGCCGTTCGCGGCCCGGACGGTGCCGGTCGCCCGGCGCGATGCCGGCAGCTCGACCGTCTTGGGGGCGCTGAGCGTGACGCGGGTCGCCGGCGGCGGCTCCTCGTCCCGGGAGTCGGTCGGCCTGGCGGGCGGCGGCGGGGCGGGGCTCGCCGCCGGGGCCGGGGCCGGGGCGCTGGGAACGGGGACGTACACGACGCCGCCGAACCCACCGCTCCGAACGACCCACACGTCGAGCGGCGAGCTGGTCGCGGCGTTGTCGGCCGCGTCGGTGACGCGGAGCGTGATCGCGTGCTCGCCGACCGTCAGCGCGGCGGTGTTGAGGACGAACGACGCGCGCAGGGTGCGCGGGCAGGGGTCGGCGACGGTGTACGGCGGCGTGCAGCCGCCGCCGGGGCCGTAGGCGTCGACGACGTCCCCGTCCACGAGCAGCTCGACCAGGCGGACGCCCGAGCCCGCGTCGGTCACGTCCGCGTGGACGCTGCGGGTTCCGGAGATGACCGGGCCGTCGCCGACGGTGCCGCCGATCGGCCCGACCGTCGGCGTGGTCGGATCCAGCACGGTGACCTTGCTGCGATACAGCTCGGCGCGTGCGCCCGCGTCGGCGCCGATGTCGGGGACGCAGGCCTGGTCGCCCGGCGGGCACAGCGCGGCCAGCGCGAGGACCGGCTCGGTCACGGCCGTGGGGCCGCGGTGGTTGGCGTCGTCCAGGAGATCGGTGAACGTCCCGGCCGTGCAGCTGGCCACCGCGAGCGGGCAGCCCACGTCGATGGTCGGGACGCCGAACTCCGGGTACTGGCCGATGCCGGCGCGGAACTCCTGCGGGTTGAGCGGGAACGATGCGGTGCGTGCGGCCATCCACACCTCGTAGCTCTGCAGCTGGACGCCCGCGGGGACGTCGAACCGAAAGGCCGAGGCGCCCTGCGCGGCGGTGGCCGACGAGAGCGTCACGGCGAGCGAGCCGCCGCCGGGCGCCATGCACGTGTCGCTGCGAGTGCCCGCGGTCCCGCCGGGGCGCCAGGCCGTGGCCGGCAGCGGGTCGCCGTCGGCGTCGCGGCACGACCACACGGTGTAGGTGCCGGCCGCGTCGGCGGGCGCGGTGGCGGCGAGCGCGGCGGCGCAGAGCACGAGCAGCAGGGCGGGGATCGCGAGCAGCGGGCGGGGCATCATGGTTCGAGACCGAACTCCTGAGTTCCTGATTCGTCGACCGCCGGCGGCGCCGGGGACGTCTGGGAGGGGGCGGCAGCGGGCGGGGCAGCCGGCGCGGTCGGGGCTGGGGACGCCGCGGGCGGCGAGGCCGGGTCGGTCGCCGGTGCGATGGGCGCCGCGGGGGCCGGCGTCGCGGCGGCCGATGCGGGACCCTGGCCGCCGGCGCCGCCGGGCGCCGCGCCGTCCGGCGATCGCTGGATGGCCGATGCGGACGCCGAGCGGGACGGCGCGGAGGTGCTGGCGCGAGCACGGTCCGCGCGGGCGGGCCGCGCGGCGGCGCGGTCGGCGGACCGGGCCGGGCGAGCCGACGTTCGCTGCGCGGCGGCACCGCTCGACCCGCGCTCCTGCTGGGCCGCCGCCGCGACGTCGGCCGCGGGCGGGGTGCGCGGCCCATCGTCACCGGAGCGCAGGGCGAGGACCGCGGCGAGCACCGCCGCGGCGGCGACCGCGCCGCCCACCGCCGCGTTGCGTGCCGTGCGCCCGCGCGGCTTGGCGGCGCTGCCGCCGCCGGCGGCCGCGCCGCCCGCGGCCGCGCCGCCCGCGGCCAGTGCCGCGGCCCAGGGCAGCAGCACCGGCGGCGCGACGCTCGCCAGCCCTCGCAGCCGCAGGACGTCGGTCCGGCACGACGGGCACTCGTCGAGGTGCGCGCGCACGGTCGCGTGCCGCTCGCCGCCCGCGTCGAGCAACCCGAGCGCATACGCCTTGTTCTGCGATGCGCGTCCAGCGCAGCGGGTCCCGGACTGGATCTCGTGCGTGAGCCGCCCCACCGCCTTGGAGACCTGGTCCATCACCTTCTTCATGCGCCCCTCGCTGAGCCCCATCGCGCGCGCGGCCTCCGGGCGGCTGTAGCCGTGCACGTAGCACAGGCACGCCGCCATCCGCTCGCGTTCGCCCAGCTCCTCACGCAGCCCTTCGACGAACTCGCGCAGGCGCCGCTGGTCGTCGAGCCGGTCGACCGTGTCGTCCTCGACGCCGCTGAACGAAGCCGCGTCGAGGTCGGCGCGCTCGGCGGGGCGCAGGCGGCGGATGTCGTCGATGGCGCGCCGGTAGGTGACCTCCACGAGGAAGCCGGGGACGTTCGCGACGGCCTCTCCCGCCGCGAGCCGGTCGTACAGGGCGTGCCATGCCTGGTTGTAACAGGCCTCGACGTCCTGCTCGGGATAGCTCACCCCGGCAGTGCGCAGCTTCGAGCCGACAGCCCGCAGCGTCTCACCCTTGAGCCGTCCGTAGTCGCGCTCCAAGACCTGCACGGGCGTCATCGCGGAATTCCGTTCCTCAACAACAAGATGACCTGCCTGAGTATGACAAGGACGTCTCGAATCCGCGCCGCGGGCGGGGCATGCACGCCCCGCCCGCGGGCGGGTGGGTCAGCCGGTCACCCCCGCGGGGCGGTCGCCCATGGCGGGGTTCGGACGCACCCGCACCGACACCGAGGCGCGAGCGCTGCGTGCCTGCGCGGCCGTGATCCGGGCCACGTTCGACACGCGCCGGGCGGGGACCGAGCGCAGCGTGCGCATCGTCACCCGGACGACCCGCTGCGCACCCGGGCGCAGCGTCCCCAGGCGCCAGCACAGCCGGCCCTCGCGCAACCGGGCGCCACGCGGCACCGACGTCACCGTCAGGCCGGCGCCCGGCGCGTCGCACACCACCGTCCCGCGCGCCGCCTCGGCGCCGCGGTTGCGCACGACGATCGTGAAGCGGACCGAGCGTCCGGCCATGACCGTGCGCTGGCTGGCGCGCTTGGCGATCGTCAGCCGCGCCCCGCTGCCGCTCGCGCTGGCGCCGTCACCCGCCTGGTTGCCCTTGCCGCCCGTGCCCGTCGGCGACGGTCCATCGGTCGCGGGCCGCTCGCCGCCTCCCGGCGCCGGCGGCTCGCCGGGCGGCTCCGGGGTGCGGGTCGGGCTCGGCGGGACCGGTCGCCCGAGGACGATCCCGGCGTCGAGGTCGAGGTCCTCGCCGTCGGCGCCGGTCGGTGCCGGGTTGGGCAGGGTGAACGACGCGGTGCCCGTGGCCGGATCGGCATCCGAGCCGTCGGCGGCCGTCGAGCCGGGGGCGTTGCGCGTGGTGAACGTGGTCCCCGGCGGGAGCCCGTCGCGGTGGAACGTGACGGTGTAGGTCCCGCTGACGAGATCCACGGCCCCCGCGTCCTGGCCGGTCTGGCTGGAGGAGGTGAGCAGGTACTTGCCGTCCGCGTCGGTGCGGGTCCGGACGGAGATCGCGCGCCCGTGCTTGTCGGTCCCCGTCAGCGTGACGAGGACGTTCGCCAGGCCGGGCTCGTCGGCGTCCTGGATGCCGTTGCGGTTGAGGTCGGACCAGACGTAGTCGCCGATGCTGCTGGCCACCACGCGGCTGGACGCGACGTTGGACAGCGCTCCGAGGTTGCCCGACCCGTAGCGGATCGCGGCGGTGTTGGAGTACACGTCGCCCGAGCGGTTGCCGACCGGCGCCAGGCGCAGCGTGATCGTGGCGCTGTCGCCGCTGGGCAGCGATGCGCGACCGATCCGCACGGCGGTGACGTCGGCGAGGCTGGCGGGGCAGCCGGGGTTGCCGAAGTCGGCTTCGGGGCACCAGGTCTTGCCGGCCGGCAGGGCGCCGTAGGCGGCGTCGTTGGTCGTGGCGGGGTTGCTGGAGGCGTAGACGACCTCGGGGTCGGCGTCGGTGTAGCGGATCGTCTCGCCGTTGGCGACGTCGATGCCGGCGAGCGGGAGCGTGCCGTGCGGGTCGGTCGCGGGGTTGCGGCCGACGACCGCGCCGATCGTCGAGCCGTCGCCGTCGAAGGGCAGCACGTCGATGATGTCGACGTTGCTGGCCGGCGTGGCGGTGAGGTTGGCGTACTCGATGCGGAACGCCAGCTCGTCGACGGGCTCGACGACGGTCTGCAACGCCGCCTTCGAGATCCGCACGCCGCCCGCCGACTGCAGCCGGACCTCCTGGCTGGCGTAGTGCTGCTCGGTCGCCGGGATCGTGCTCGTCGGGAACGCCGTCAGGCTGCCGAGGTCGTCGTCGCTGGCGATCACGACCTCGTTCGTACGGGTGCCGACCGCCGTCGTCGCCGACTGGGCCCAGAACGTGATCGTCGGCTCGCTGCCGGCGGTCATCTGCGGGATCGTCCAGGTGAGGATCTGGCGTCCGGAGGCGTCGCTCGTGACGATCGGCGTGAGCGAGTCGGGGGTGGTCGGTCGGGTCGTGTCGAACGTCAGGCCCGCCGGCAGCCGGTCGCGGAGGACGACGTTGGTCGCCTGCGCCGGCCCGGTGCCGATGTCCAGCGCGGTGACCCTGGGGGTCAGCTCGAACTGGATCGGGCTGCCCGACAGGATCGTCGCCTGCGTGCCGAAGCCGACCGACGGGTTGCTCGCGCGCTTGCGCACCCGGACCGTGACCCCGTTGGTGCGGACGCGGTCGCCGGTGCCGAAGCCCGCGTTGGTCGCGGGGTTGTACGTGCTCGCGGTCCACGTGCTGCCCACGCGCCGCCCCGCGAAGTTCGCGACGAAGTCGCCGGTGGCGGCGTCGTCGACCTGGAGGTTGACGCGGAAGACGTGCGTGGCGATCCCGGGCGGCAGGTCGCCGGTGAGCCGGATGCGGACCTTCGTCACCGTCGACAGGTCGGCCGGCGGCGTGGTCGTCCAGGTGTCGCTGGCGTCGTCGCACGCCGTGCGGGCGCGCAGCTCGCCCCAGCGGGTCGCGTCGTCACCCGTTGCGGTCGCCTGCGTCCCGTACTCGATCACGTAGTCGCTCGCGGCGAGGTTGCCGGACTGGAGCCACACGGGCGCGCCGCCATGGGCCGCGGGGCCGGGGCCCGCGTCCGAGAGGTGGATCCGGGTGTTGTCCCACACGTCGCAGATCGCGGGCGTGGGCACGCCCGCGGTGTTCGAGGCGTTCGTGATCCGCAGCTCCGAGACGAGCACCTGGTGGTTGCGCACCTGGCCGTTGCCGTCGTTGACGGTGAGCTGCGTGGGCAGGAGGCTGCCGTCGGCGGCGAGGAAGCGCTTGTTGAACGACGCGTTGCCGCTGCCCCCCTGCGTGACGAGGTTGTAGCCGACGGTGTTGTTGGCCGGGTCGTCGCCCTCCGCGGGGACGGTCCCGCCGCCGACGGCCGGTGCCTCGGCGACGAGGCCCGTGAGCGCGTTGACGGTGGTGAGGTTGCCGTCGGGATCGGCGTCGACGTCCGCCTGCGGCACGAACACCCGCAGCGTGCCGCTGGCGATCTGCCGGTTGGGCTGCGGGTCCGCGGGCAGGCTGGTGATCGCGATCCCCACGCTCTGGCCGGCCGGCGTGCAGGTCAGCGCGCCGGAGCAGGAGACGAACTGGGCGTTGGGGCTGATGCCCGACAGGTCGTCGGTGAACGTCACCGGCGCGTTGGGCATGAGGAACCCGCGCCGCTCGAGCGTGCTCGTGCGCTGCGCCACCTGGAGCCCGACCGTGTAGTCGACGTAGTAGCCGCCCGGGGCGACGCTGCCCGCCGGCGAGCGCTTGTACATGTCCAGGAACGGCGCCGAGCGGATCGTCACCGGCGGGGCGGTCGCGGTCGCCGCCGAAGAGGTCGTCGCGCCCGAGCTGACCGTCACCGAGGTGGAGCCCGCCGCCGAGGTGGCGACGGTGCCGTCCGGCTCGCCGTCGGCCTGCGCCGACAGCGTGAAGTTCAGCGTCGTCCCCGTCGAGCCGGTGCCGCCGGCCGGGACGTAGATGCAGGTCAGCGTCTGACCGGCGATGTCCCAGCCCGGGCCCTGGCAGTACAGCGGGACGTTGGCGGCCACCCACGACAGGCCGTCCGGCAGGGTCTGGGTGAACTCGACGCGGTCGAAGCTCTCGCTCGCGCCTGTCGTGCTGTTGACGTTCACGGTCCAGGCGAAGGTGACCGTGTCGTAGGAGCGGACTTGGCCGTTGGACGCGTTCTCGTCGCGGCCCGGGCCGCCGGACGCGTCGAACGGCGTCGTGCCGTCGGTCATGCTCTGGAGCGCGACGTCGCTGATCGGATCGGCCGACGCCGCCGCGGGCGCCAGCACGACGGCCGCCACGGCGAGCGTCAGCGCGAGCAAGCCCGACCGGGGCGGTCGGAGGAAGCGCGAGGGGGTGGACATGGCCCTCTGTCGTGCGCGCTCGCGGTCCGACCCCCTCGAATTCTTGCGGCCATGGCAGGGGGGTCGTCGGACCGTCCGCCACGACGACCGGTCATGAGGCTCGCCAACGTCGATCGTGCCGTGATCCGGGCAGCGGTGCTGCGCGACGCCGCCCGCGTCGCCGGTGCCCGCGACATCCTGCTCGTGCGTGTCCGCGACCTGAGCGACGCGCGCGTCGTCGAGGGGCTCGTCTGCGGGGACCGCTGGGAGAGCCCGTGCCGGCTGAGCCTCCTGCACGAGCCGCTCCTGCTCAGCGCCGTGACGAGCGAGCGCATCGTCCGCTGCTGTCCGCGGCGGCCGCGCCGCATCTGCGGGCCGTTCTGGTCGCAGAGCGCCGCGCTCGTCGCCGTCCATGCGGCCCGGGCGTCGCTCGTCGTCGTCTTCGGCGGCCTGCGCGAGCAGCCGACCGTGCGGCGCGCGCGCGATGCGGCGGCCGCGGTCGCGCCCCTGGCGCTCGGCGACGCGGACGGCGTCGACGAGGTCGCGACGGACGGCTACGGCGTCGTCGTCGTCGACGACGTGGGCCTGGCGCAGGACGGCGCGCTGCGCGAGGAGATGGTCGCGCTGGCGGAGGTCGACGGCGGTGCGGCGCGGGCCGTGCGCACGGCGCACGACGAGCTCGCCGTGCTGCTGCCGGCGGCGACGGCCTCGACCTGCGATGCGCTGGCGCAGCGGCTGCGTGCCGCCCTGCGGGCGCACGGACGGTCCCCCGCGGCCGGCTGGGCGGTCGCGGAGCGGGGGGCCTCGATCCTCGGCACGCTCACGGTGGCGCGGTCGATGGTGCTGCACGAGCGCCGTGCACGCGAGGACGCGACGCGGCGATGATGGTTCGCGCCCGGCGCTCGACCGACGACGACGCCGGCGGCGGCGGCGCGCCGCCGCCGCCGCCGCCGACGCCGCGACCGAACGCGCGCGGCGGCAACCGGCTCGCCCGCAGCGTGGACGCCGAGCGAGGCCTACGTCGCCGCGAGGTCCTCGCCGCGGTCGCGCTCGCGGCGCTCGGCTACGGCACCGCACAGGCGGTGACCGTGGATCCCCGCGCCCGGGCGATCGCGGTCCTCGCGGTCGTCGCGCTGACCGCGGTCGTCACGGTGTTCGTGATCCGGCTGCGCACGGAACGCGCACGACTGATCGGCGACCTGCGCATGCTCGCCACCCACGATGCGCTGACGGGCGCGCTGAACCGTGGCGCGTTCGAGACGTTCCTCGCCGCCGAGCTCGCCCGCGCGCGCCGCCACCGCCGTCCGCTGTCGGTCGTGCTGCTCGACCTCGACCACTTCAAGCGCGTCAACGATCGCCACGGGCACGCGGCGGGCGACCACGCGCTGCGGCGCGCCGCCACGATCGTCGCCGACCACACCCGTGCGGGCGACATCTTCTCGCGCATCGGCGGCGAGGAGTTCATCCTCCTGCTGCCGGACACCGGGCTCGAGCATGCCGAGCTGCTGGCCGAGAGCCTCCGCGCCATGGTCGAGGAGACGACCCGCGACGACGCGGCGCCGCTGACCGTGAGCGTCGGCGTGGCGGGCGCCGAAGCCGGTCAGGCGACCTGGGAGATCGTCCTCGCCGCCGATCGGGCGCTGTACGAGGCCAAGCGCCGGGGCCGCAACTGCGTCGTCACCGCACCGCTGCTTCCCGTGCGCCCGGACCTCGAGCCCTGATCGTCGGGCGACGGCGGGGGACCGCGCGTTCGTAGGATGCGCCCGTGCCTGCTGTCCCGCCCGAGAGAGAGAAGCGATGAGCAACCACGGATCGTCCGCGAACATCGGCGTCGTCGGCCTCGCCGTCATGGGCTCGAACCTCGCGCGCAACCTCGCCGGCCGCGAGGGCAACACCGTCGCGGTGTACAACCGCTCGCCGGCGCGCACGCGCGCGCTCGTCGCCGAGCATCCCGAGGCCGGGTTCGTCGCCAGCGAGACGATCGAGGACTTCGTCGCCTCCCTGGCCAAGCCGCGGACGGCGATCGTGATGGTGCAGGCGGGCCCCGGCACCGACGCGGTGATCGAGCAGCTCGCCGAGCTGTTCGAGGAGGGCGACATCATCGTCGACGGCGGCAACGCCAACTTCCACGACACCATCCGCCGCGAGCAGGCGCTCCGCGAGCGGGGGCTGAACTTCGTCGGCGCCGGCATCTCCGGCGGGGAGGAGGGGGCGCTCAAGGGGCCGTCGATCATGCCCGGCGGCTCGGCGCAGGCCTACGAGACGCTCGGGCCGATCCTCGCCTCGATCGCCGCGGTGGCCGAAGGGGAGCCGTGCGTCACCCATGTCGGCACCGACGGGGCCGGGCACTTCGTGAAGATGATCCACAACGGCATCGAGTACGCCGACATGCAGCTCATCGCGGAGTCCTACGACCTGCTGCGGCGCGTCGCCGGCCACGACACCGACGCGATCGCCGACGTCTTCGCCACGTGGAACGAAGGCGAGCTGGAGTCCTACCTCATCGAGATCACCGCGGAGGTGCTGCGCCAGCGCGACGCCGACACGGGCCGCCCGCTCGTCGACCTCATCGTCGACGAGGCCGGCTCCAAGGGCACCGGCGTCTGGACGGTGCAGAACGCGGTCGGCCTCGGCGTGCCGGTCGGCGGGATCGCCGAGGCGGTCTTCGCCCGCGCCGTCTCCAGCAAGCCCGGCCAGCGCGCCGCCGTCCAGGCGACGATCCGCTCGCGGCCGGAGCTCCAGCCGGCCGGCGACGGGTTCGAGGACGACGTGCGCGCCGCGCTGTACGCCTCGAAGGTCGTCGCCTACGCGCAGGGCTTCGACGCGATCATCGCCGGGGCGAAGGAGTACGGCTGGGACATCAAGCTCGGCGACATCGCCAAGATCTGGCGCGGCGGCTGCATCATCCGGGCGCGGTTCCTCAACCGCATCGTCGCGGCCTACGACCACAACCCGAGCCTCGCGACGCTGCTGGAGGATCCGACCTTCGCCGCGGCGGTGCGCGACGGCGAGGCCGCGTGGCGGCGCATCGTCTCGGTGGCGGCGCTGTCGGGCATCCCCGTGCCGGGGTTCTCGTCGGCGCTTGCCTACTACGACTCGCTGGCGTCGCCGCGCCTGCCGGCCGCGCTGATCCAGGGCCAGCGCGACTTCTTCGGCGCGCACACCTACCGGCGGATCGACCGGGAGGGCACGTTCCACACGCTGTGGTCGGGCGATCGCTCCGAGGTCGCGGTCTAGTCCAGTCCGAGGGCTGCGCGGATCGCCGCGGACACCTCGGGCGGACTCCGCCGGCCGTCGAAGCGCTTGAGCAGACCGTGCGCCCGGTAGTGCTCGACCACCGGGCCGGTCTGCTCGCGGTAGACCGCCAGGCGGCGGCGGATGACCGGCTCCGTGTCGTCGTCGCGCTGGACCAGGCGCGAGCCGTCGACGTCGCAGATCCCGTCGACCTTCGGCGGGTCGGACTCGACGTGGTACACGCGTCCGGTCGCGAGCGAGACCCGCCGGCCCGAGATCCGGCGGACGATCTCCTCGTCGGGCGTGTCGATGAGCAGCGCCGCGGTCACCGAGCGCTGCAGCTCGTCCAGCGCGCCGGTCAGCGCCTGCGCCTGCGCGACCGTCCGCGGGAACCCGTCGAGGAGGATGCCCCTCGACGGGCTGACCCGGCGCAGCTCGTCGACGAGCACGCCGACGACGAGCTCGTCGGGGACCAGCTCGCCGCGCGCCATGAGCTCCTCGACCTGGCGGCCGAGCGGCGTCTGGTCGGCGACCGCGGCGCGCAGGGTGTTCCCGGTCGCGAGATAGGCGAGATCGAGCTCGGCACGCAGGCGCTCGGCCTGCGTGCCCTTGCCCGCACCCGGCGGACCGAGCAGGATGAGGTTCATCGGTCGGCTGATCAGGCGAACGCCAGGTCGAAGGTCGTCAGCGCGTGCAGCTGGGCGACGCGCTCGTCGACCTCGTCGCGCCGCAGTCGCGCCACGCGGTCGGTGCCGAACTCCTCGACGTTGAAGGACGCGACCGCGGTGCCGTAGGCCATGGCGGTGCGCAGGTCGGCGCCCTTGGCCGTCGCCCCGACGAAGCCGCCGGCGAACGTGTCCCCGGCGCCGGTCGGGTCGACCACCGTCTCGAGGGGGAAGGCGGGCAGCGAGAAGAACGCGTCCTCGCTCACGCACACCGCGCCGTACTCGCCCTGCTTGGCCACGACGACCGACGGCCCCATGGCGAGCAGCTCGCGGGCGGCGGTGACCAGGCTGGGCTTGGCGGTGAGCTGGCGGATCTCGGCGTCGTTGAGCAGCACGCAGTCGACGCGCTCGATGACCTGGACGAGCTCGTCGCGGGCGATGTCGATCCACAGGTCCATCGAGTCCACGGCGGTGAACGACGGGCGATCCATGGCCTCGAGCACCTGGAGCTGCAGGCCGGGCTGGATGTTCGCGAGGAAGAGCACGTCGGCCGCGCGCGAGGTCGCCGAGAGCTTGGGGGAGAAGTGCTCGAAGACGCCCAGCTGGGTGTCCAGCGTGTCGCGCGAGTTCATGTCCCAGTGGTACTCGCCGGCCCAGAAGAACGTCTTGCCGTCGACGCGCTCGACATCGGTGAGGTCGGTGCCGCGGGTGGCGAGGATGGCCATGTCGTCGTCGCCGAAGTCGGTGCCGACCGGACCGACGACGTGGACCTGGTCGAAGAGCGACGCGGCGAGCGCGAAGTGCGTCGCCGCGCCGCCGAGCATGCGGGCGCGTTCGCCGAACGGGGTCTTGACGGCGTCGTAGGCCAAGGATCCGACAACGGTGATGCTCATGCGTGCGATGTCCTTTCTGGGCCTCGCGTCAGCCGGACGCGGCGTCCGGCCGTGCGAGGGTGATGCGGAGGTAGCGCGAGGCGGCCTCGGCGCGGTTGGTGGCGTCCAGCTTGCGCAGGATGTTCTTCACGTGGAACTTCACGGTGCCTTCGGACAGCACGAGCTCGCGGGCGATGGCGGCGTTCGTCTGGCCCTGCACCATGAGCTGGACCACCTCGATCTCGCGGCGCGTGAAGAGGTCGCGCAGGCGCTCCGGCGTGGGCGTGGCGTCCGCCGAGCCACCCGGTTCGGCGTCCTCGCGGGAGAGCGCGATGGCGCGGCCGCTGATGTCGCCGCTGCGCGCGTCCGCCCAGGCGGCGACGCGACGCATCTCGTCGCGCTGGATGCGCAGGCGGCGACGCAGGATCGAGCGCTCGAAGACGATCGCGAAGCACAGGGCGAAGTCGCCGAGCGCCTCGGCATGCCCGGCGTCCAGGGCCGGGCGGGAGCAAGGCCGGTCGGCGTGGAAGAAGCCGATGACGCGCCCGTCGAGGACGATCGGGGCGGCGACGTAGCTCGGCCAGCCGAGCGCGTCGGTGAAGGCATGCCGGCGCCGCGGCGCTCCTCGGTGGCCCCCGCCGAGGACCTGAGCCCGGCGACGGCGCATGACCTCGCCCTCGGCGACCGGGTACGCGAGCGACAGCGGGACGTCGCGCAGGAGGCGCACCAGCTCGGCGCCCCCGTCGGCGTCGTCGCGGACGAAGGCGGACTCCACGAGCAGCGCGCTTCCCTCGACGCGGCTGAGGACGACCCGGTGCATCCCCACGGCATGCGCGGCCGTCTCGGGCGCCAGCGCGACGAGCTCGGTGGGCGGGCCCAGCTCCGCCAGCTGGGCCAGCGCCGCGGCGAGGTTGGCGCGCCGCGGCGCGGCGCCCGCCGGCGCGCCGGTCTGGGAGGGGCTTGCGTCGACGACGGCGGGCATGCCTAGGCCGCGGCGGCGAGGGCGCGAGCCGGCGCCGGCGCGGACGCGGCGTAGGCGTCGCGGTGGCGTGCCGTGAGGACCACGGTGTTCGACCGCTCGCGGTGACGGAACTGCTCGACGCTGACGCGGAAGCCGCTGCGCTCGCCGACGAGCTGGAAGATGGGGCCGTTGAGCCAGTTGAGGATCGAGCCCTCGAGCTTGCCCGGACCGCGGAAGGCGGCGTACTGGCCGATGTCGCGCACGAAGATGTCCTGCGCGACGAGCAGACCCTCGTGGTGCAGCAGCTGGAGCGTCTGCGCGAAGCTCTCCACGGCGACCGTCGACATGTGCACGCGCGTCCACTCGGGCAGGCCCTCCACCAGCTCGTCGAGATGCACGTCGGCGCTGGGGGCGACGCGCATCGCCGACGGGGCGGTGACCTCGACGTAGAGCTCCTCCAGGTGCACGGCGTCCCACACGTCCGCCCAGAACCGCACGCCGCGCGCGGTGTCGCCGACGCACGAGGGACCCTCGCGCAGGATGCGCTGGACCGCGGCCACGATCCCGTCGCTCGGAACGCCGTGCTTGTCGGAGATCGCCGCGACCTCGCCCGGCGTGATGCTGGCGCGCACCAGCGGCTCGTAGACGCGGTCGCCCACGCGCATCAGCTCGTCGGTCGGGAGGTTGTCGTACAGGTTGCAGGCGTGGACGAAGAGCACCTTCCCGCGCAGCTGCGCCAGGCCGAGGACCGGATTGCGGAAGTCCAGCTCGAGGCTCTCCACGCGCTCGCCGTAGGCGCGCAGCGCTTGGCGGGCTCGCTCGAGGACGTGGGGCGAGTAGTCGGCCAGGACGTAGCGCACGCGCTCGAGGTAGTCGCGGCCGCGGCTGGCGCAGGCGGCTGCGAAGGCGTCCAGCCACACCTTGGCCTGCTGGCCGTCGCCCACGCCGAACTCCAGCACGGGGATCTCGTCCGGCAGCTCGGACCACTCGTCGAGGCGATCGAGCGTGTCCATGAAGGTCTCGATCTGCTCGGTCCAGAAGGCGGGGTTCGTGCCGTCGGAGACGCCGCCGGGCAGGGCGGACGCGTAGTCCTGCTGGAACGTCTCGTCCCAGGCGGCGAGATGGCGCCAGTAGCTGCGGTTGAAGGACCACACGACGCTCTTGCTCGGGCGCACCCAGCCCTCGAGATGGATGCACTCGTGGACGTCGGGGACGATCGCCAGCGCCTTGGAGAGGCGGTCGACGATCTCCGCCACCAGCTCGTCATGGGGGAGGTCCTTCGCGCGCCGCACGTCGATGGCGATCTCGGCGAGGGGGCCGTCGTCGTCGGAGCCGGGCTCGCGGCCGAACGGACGCACCATCACGGGCGCACGGAAGCTCTTGCGGTACTGGACCCAGTCCAGGACGGCGGCCAGGCGGGAGTGATCGAGTTCGACGGTGTCGGCGGCCGCAGCCAGCGCCGGCAGGATCTCGGCGAGATCCGCGGGCTGGGCGCGTCCGACGCAACTGAGCTGGATCAGCACGGTGGGTCTCCTCTGGCTTCCCTTTGACCGGGACGGCGACGGGATGGCGGCATGCTCACCCTCGGGCGCCGAGGCCGCGACGGTCGAAGGGGCTGGATTGCCTAGCCCTACGAGGAGGTCGTGGCCTGATCGTGGGAGGAGGGCCCGCCCGCATAGGCCGCAAAACCTCTCCCATCGAGAGGCGTCGGCGGACCGGGGGCGATCTACGGTCCCCGGCGTTGCGGTCGCATGGCGTGACCGCCTAGCTCTGGAGAGGCCAGCCGATGAGCGAGTACCTGTTCACCTCGGAGTCCGTGACCGAGGGCCATCCTGACAAGGTCG
>CAYRCB010000007.1:0-92990 GCA_964422645.1 uncultured Solirubrobacteraceae bacterium
CCTGTGGATGCGCCAGAAGCAGATCATCGGCTCGCACTTCGCCAACGCGTGGGAGTGCACCAAGGCCAACCAGCTCATCGAGCAGTCCAAGATCCGCCCCGTCCTCTGGAAGACGATGGGCTTCGACCAGGTGGCGGAGGCCCACCAGCTCATGCACGAGAACAAGCACCTAGGAAAGATCTCGATCCTCGTCGGCGCGTCCGCCGAGGGCCAGGGCCGCACCGAGGACGGCCCGGGCGCGATCCGAGCGGAGGTCGGCTGATGGCTGCCGGCGTCATCCACATCCCCTGGTACGCGACCGGTCTGCGCGGCGACGCGTTCGCCGAGGCGCTCGCACGCTTCGCGGCGGTCTCGCCCCGCTACGGCGCGCTCGACTACCAGGTCTTCCGCAGCCGCGACGACCGCTACCGCTTCCTCCAGACCGTGACCTTCGAGACGAAGCTCGACTGGGAGCGCTACTGGGAGGGCGAGGAGGCGATCACCTTCCGCACCAACCACCAGGGCTGGTACCAGATCCCGGTCCTCTACACCTGGCAGGACCTGATCGCCCACGGCGGCCTGCAGCCCGAGCAGGCGCTCGTGCCGCCGGGCGTCAGCAGCCCGACCGTCGCCTAGCCGGTCCCCGTCTGCGCGCCGTCGGCGGCTCAGGCCGCCGACGAGCGCCGCCGGGCCTGCGGCGACGCGTCGATGTCCATCCGCATCCGGGCCAGCGCCTGGCGGATCAGCCGCGAGACCTGCATCTGCGAGACGCCGATGCGCCCGGCGATCTCGGTCTGCGTCATGTCCTCCTCGAAGCGGAGCCGCAGGATCTCGCGGTCACGCTCGGAGAGGACGCCGAGCGCGTCGTCGATGAGGACGCGGATCTCGGCGCGTCCGAGCTCCGGGTCGGCGTCGCCCAGCGACTCGGCCAGCGTCGAGTCCTCGCCGACGGGCTCGTCGAAGGAGCGCGTGCGATGCGCATGGGCGGACTGCATCGCCGCCAGCGTGTCCTCCATCGACGCCTCGACCGCGTCGGCGATCTCCTTGACGGTCGGCGAGCGGCCGAGGTCGCGCGTCAGCGCGTCGCGCGTCTTGGCCACCTTGAGCTGGAGCTCCTGCGTGCCGCGGGGCACGTGCAGCGCCCAGGTGCGGTCGCGGAAGTGGCGCTTGATCTCGCCGAGCACGGTCGGCGTGGCGTAGGAGGAGAAGCGCACGTCGCGGCTGGTGTCGAAGCCGTCGATCGCCTTCATGATCCCGATGCACGCGACTTGCACGAGGTCCTCGAGCGGCTCCCCGCGACCGGCGTAGCGCCCGGCGAGCGCCCGCGCGAGCGGCAGCATCTCCTCGGCGAGCTGGTCGCGGGCGGCGGTGTCGCCCTGCTCGTGGTAGCGCTTGAGCAGGACCCGCTCGTGGACCGCGCGTCGCGCCGCGCTCACCTCGCCCACGGAGTTGTCGTCGTTCTTGGCCACGGTCCCCCCTGCCGGTTCCGCCTCGCCTCCGCCTATCCCTGCTCGAGTGGCGCCATCGTGAGTCCCGCCTCGTGCAGCTGCTCCCAGTACAGCTCGGCGAGCTCCTTGTGGCCGGACCACACGATGGCCTGGCCGCTGTGGTGGATCCGATCGGCGATCGCGTATCCCTGATCCAGGCTGACGCCCGGGATCGTCCTCGACAGCGTGCGAGCGACGTGGTCGAACGTGTTGTGGTCGTCGTTGCGAACGATGACGCGCCAGGCGCCTCCGAGCCCGCTGTCGGGCCCGCTGACGCGTGGGCGTTCGATGGTCTCAGGCATCGACATCCCTCTCCACCTTACGCCTCTCAGGCCTCCGCGACGACGAGGTCCTGATACGACCGGGCGGGCGGGGTCGACGTCCCGCGCCAGGTGCCGCGATCGATGGAGC
Organism: uncultured Solirubrobacteraceae bacterium; assembly: GCA_964422645.1. Taxonomy (GTDB): domain Bacteria; phylum Actinomycetota; class Thermoleophilia; order Solirubrobacterales; family Solirubrobacteraceae; genus Capillimicrobium. The sequence continues at coordinate 1,878 of CAYRCB010000007.1, forward strand.
GCACCTCGAGGCGGGCGCGCACCCAGCGCTCGTCGTAGGCGACGGCCTCCTCCGGCAGGGACGGGTCGGCGACGGCGACCTCGCCGGCCGGCTCGTGGAAGCGCAGCGTCGTGCGCCCGGCGCGCTGGGCGGCGCGCGAGTCGTCGTCGAGCAGGAAGAACGTGGCCAACAAGCGCCCGCCGGGCCGCAGCACACGGCGCGCCTCGGCCAGGTAGTGCTCGGCCTCGGGCGCCTGCAGATGCGTCACGACGCTGGTCATGACGGCGACGTCGAAGCGGTCGGCGTCGTAGGGGAAGCGGTAGTCGAGGGCGCTGATGCGCCCACCGGGGTTGTAGCGGGCGTTGCGCAGGTCGGCGAGCTCGAAGGCGAAGCGGTCGCGCGGATAGCGTGCACGGCACCACGCGATCCCGCGCGGATCGACGTCGAAGCCCGCATAGCGGCCGCCCGTGAGGTAGCCGGCCAGCGGTCGGGCGATGCGGCCGATGCCGCAGCCGACGTCGAGCACGTCGCTGGCCGGCGTGAGACCCGCGAGCTCGACGAGATGGCCGAGGAACTCGTCGCCGACGGCGACGAAGTCCCCGGCCCCGACGTACTGCAGCCGCCGCGGCGGGACGAGCGGATCGTGGCGCCCGAGGATCCGATCGCGGGCGTCGGCGGCGCGGAGCCGCAGGGCGGTGGCGACACGACCGGGCAACCCGCCGGACCTTACAATTGACTCATGAGTCACCGTCTTCCCGAGCGGGACCGGCCGTGGATGATGCGCACCTATGCGGGCCATTCCACCGCCGAGCAGTCCAACGAGCTCTACCGGCGCAACCTCGCCAAGGGACAGACGGGCCTCTCCGTAGCCTTCGACCTGCCGACCCAGACCGGCTACGACCCCGATCACGTGCTCGCGCGCGGCGAGGTCGGCAAGGTCGGCGTGCCGGTCAGCCACCTGGGCGACATGCGCGCGCTCATGGCCGGCATCCCGCTCGGCGAGATGAACACGTCGATGACGATCAACGCGACGGCGGCCTGGCTGCTGGCGCTGTACGTCGTCGCGGCCGAGGAGCAGGACGTCCCCGCCGCCGAGCTGCAGGGCACTACGCAGAACGACATCGTCAAGGAGTTCCTGGCCCGCGGGACCTACGCGTTCCCGCCCGGCCCGTCGATGCGGCTGATCGCCGACATGATCGCCTGGACGGTGACCGAGGTCCCCAAGTGGAACCCGATCAACATCTGCAGCTACCACCTGCAGGAAGCGGGCGCCACGCCGGTGCAGGAGATCGCCTACGCGATGGCCAACGCGACCGCGGTGCTCGACGCGGCCCGCGAGCGAGTCCCGCAGGAGCTCATGGGCAAGGTCTTCGCCCGGATCTCGTTCTTCGTCAACGCCGGCGTGCGCTTCGTCGAGGAGCACGCCAAGCTGCGCGCGATGGCGCTCCTGTGGGAGGAGATCGGCCGCGAGCGCTACGGCGTGCGCGACGAGAAGCACCTGCGCTTCCGCTACGGCGTCCAGGTGAACTCGCTGGGGCTGACCGAGCAGCAGCCGGAGAACAACGTCCAGCGCATCGTGCTCGAGGCCCTCGCGGTCACGCTGGGCCGCAACGCCCGGGCCCGCGCCGTGCAGCTGCCGGCCTGGAACGAGGCGCTCGGGCTGCCGCGGCCGTGGGACCAGCAGTGGTCGCTGCGCATCCAGCAGGTGCTGGCCTATGAGACCGACCTGCTCGAGTACCCCGACCTCTTCGAGGGGTCCAAGGTCATGGAGGGCCTCGTGGCCGAGCTGCTGGAGGGCGCGCGGGCCGAGCTGGCCGTCGTGGCCGAGCACGGCGGCGCGGTCGAGGCCGTCTCCTACATGAAGGCGGCGCTCGTCGACTCCCACCGCGAGCGGATCAAGCGGATCGAGACCGGCGAGCAGGTCGTCATCGGGCTCAACCGCTTCACCGAGACCGAGCCGTCGCCGCTGGCCGGCGGCGAGGACGGCGGGATCCTGACCGTCGATCCGGGCGTCGAGGCCGAGGCCAAGGCGGCGCTGGAGCGCTGGCGGGCACAGCGCGACGACGCCGCGGCGCGCGCCGCGCTGGACGAGCTGGCGCGGGTCGCCGCCGACGACGAGCAGAACATCATGCCGGCAACGATCGCCGCCGCCCGCGCCGGGGTCACCACCGGCGAGTGGGCGCAGACGCTGCGCGACGCGTTCGGCGAGTACCGCGCGCCGACCGGCGTCGGCGAAGCCACGGCGGCGGTGGGTGGGAAGGGGTCGATCGAGCTGGACGAGGTCCGTGACCACGTGGAGCGGCTCGGCGAGCAGCTCGGGCGCACGCTGAAGATCCTCGTGGGCAAGCCGGGGCTCGACGGACACTCCAACGGCGCCGAGCAGATCGCCGTGCGGGCGCGCGACGCGGGCATGGACGTCGTCTATGACGGCATCCGGCTGACGCCGGCCCAGATCGCCAAGTCGGCGCTGGACGAGGGCGTCCACGTGATCGGCCTGTCGATCCTCTCCGGCTCGCACCGGGAGCTGATCCCGGCGGTGATGACCGCGCTGCGCGACAGCGGCGTCGACGTACCGGTCGTCGTCGGCGGCATCATCCCCGAGGCCGACGTGGAGCCGCTGCGCGCCGCAGGCATCGCGGCGGTCTACACGCCCAAGGACTTCGATCTGACGCGGATCATGGGCGACATCGTGGCGCTCGTCGCCGAGCGCCACGGGGCCGCGGCGCAGGCGTGAGCGAGGCGCGCGAGCCGCGCGGCCCCGAATCCGGCGGCCCCGCCGCCGCAGCAGAGCCGGCGGGTGCTCCCGGCGCCGCCCTCGCCGAGCGCCTGCGCGCACGCGACCTGTCCGCAGCGCCCGCCGTCCTCAACCTCGTCGAGAACCGGGCGCCGGCGGCGCGGCCGGCGATCGCGGCGCTCCTGGGCGGCGTCTCCCCCGCTGCGCTCGGCGGCGAGGCGCCCGGGCACGTCGTGGGCGTGACCGGACCGCCGGGCGCCGGGAAGTCGACGCTGCTGTCGGCGCTCGTGGCGACCTGGCGGGCGCGCGAGCGCTCCGTCGCGGTGCTCGCCGTCGACCCGTCCTCCAAGCGCTCCGGGGGCGCGCTGCTCGGCGACCGTGCCCGGATCGCCTTCGATCCCGAGGATCGCGGGATCTTCATCCGCTCGACCGCGGCGGGGACGCGGCTGGGCGGGCTCGCACCGTCGACCCGGGCCGCGGCCGCCGCACTGGTCGCGGCGTTCGACGTCGTCGTCATCGAGACGGTCGGCGTCGGTCAATCGGAGACCGAGGTGGCCGAGGTCGCCGACACGGTCGCGGTCGTCGTCCAGCCCGGCTCCGGCGACGCGCTGCAGTTCCTCAAGAGCGGGATCATGGAGGTCCCCGACGTCCTCGTGGTGACGAAGGCCGATCTCGGCCAGCTCGCCCGGCGGGCGCGCCGCGACCTCAGCGCGGCGCTGCGCTCGCTGGGCGCGCGCGACGTCCCGGTCGTCGCCGTCTCGTCGCTCCCGCCCGTGCAGGGCGTCGAGGACCTCGTGGACGCGCTCGACGCCCACCGCGCCGGGCTCGACGTCGCCCAGCGCCGCGTCGCGGCACGGCGCGCGGGTGCGCTGGCCGACTTCGTCGCCGAGCGCGGCGAGCACGGCCTGCGGGCGGTCGGCGGCCGCCGCGCGGCCCAGGCGCTGCTGGCGGCGCAGCCTCCCGGCGCCGATGTCCCTACGCTGCTGTCCGTGCTCGAGCAGGCGATGGCCTCGTGAACCTCGACCGCTGGCCCGGCCAGCTGGCGCTGCTGCTCGGCGCGTTCATCGTGCCGACGCTGGTCGCCCTCGCCCTGGGCGCCGCGAACCTCGGCACGGCCGCGACGTTCGGGCAGCTCGCCTTCGCGGCCGCCTTCATGTACCTGATCGTGAAGCGGTAGCGCCCAGCTCACACCGCCCACGAGCCGCGCAGCGGCGGCTCGAAGCGGAAGTGGCAGTGCTTGCACACGCGGGCCGAGGCCAGCACGGTCTCGGCGCAGTCCGGGCAGACCTTCGTCGTCGGCAGGTCGGCATCGACGAGCTGCAGCGGGCCGGGCGCGATCGCGTCGTAGCGGAAGCCGACCGGCAGCGACGGCAGCTCGGGCGGCGGAGCGGGCGTCGGGGGCCGGAGCGCGGCCGCGCCGGGCGGCGGGGGCGGGCGCAGTGCCGCCGCGTCGGGCAGCGCGGGCCAGCGCGCCGCCGATGCCCGCGAGCGGCGCGGACGCAGCACGGCCACCGGCGCCGGCGGCCTCTCGTCCCGCAGCAGCGGGCCGACCCGCGCGACGACGCGGATCGCGACCGCGGATGCGGCGACGAACGCGAGCACGAAGGCGACGCCGAGAAGCACGAGCGCGAGCATCGGTCGGTGAGCCTTCGCCGCGGCGGCCGGCGCTCCTCGGCGGTGCAAGCCGGCGTGCACCGGTCGCGACGGTAGGCTGTGCCCATGGCGCGCGACCCTCTCGTGGACGGACACGGACGGACGATCGGCGACGTCCGGATCTCGGTCACCGACCGCTGCAACTTCCGCTGCCAGTACTGCATGCCGGCCGAGGGCCTGCCGTGGCTGGACCGCGACGAGGTCCTGCACTTCGAGGAGATCCAACGGCTCATCGGCCTGCTCGCCGAGATGGGCGTCCGCGACGTGCGGCTGACCGGCGGCGAGCCGCTCGTCCGCCGCGACTTCCCCAAGCTCGTCGGGATGCTCGCCCCGCTCGTCGACGATCTCGCGATCACCACGAACGGCTACCTGCTCGAGCGCGACGCCGAAGCGCTCGTCGCCGCCGGCGCCAGCCGCTTCAACGTCTCGATCGACTCGCTGCAGCGCGACCGCTTCTTCGAGATGACCCGCCGCGACGCCCTTCCCCGCGTGCTCGCCGGCCTGCGCGAGCTGGCCCGGTTCCCCGAGGCGCATCCGATCAAGGTCAACGCGGTGGCGATGCGCGGGTTCACCGAGCAGGAGGCGATCCCGTTCGCCGAGTTCGCCCGCCAGCACCCCTACCAGGTGCGGTTCATCGAGTTCATGCCGCTCGACGCTGGGCACACGTGGTCGCCCGACCAGGTGCTCACCGGCGACGAGATCCGCGCCGCGATCCACGCCGTCTACCCGCTGGAGGCCGAGCCGCGCGAGCCGCACGCCACCGCTCGGGTCTACCGGTTCGCCGACGGCCAGGGCCAGATCGGCTTCATCAACCCGGTCTCAGAGCCGTTCTGTGGCGACTGCGACCGCATCCGCATCACCGCCGAGGGCAAGCTGCGCACCTGCCTGTTCAGCCTCAACGAGACGGACCTGCGCGGGCCGATGCGCGCGGGCGCCAGCGACGACGAGCTCGAGCAGATCGTCCGCGAGGCGGTCTGGCGCAAGGAGCTCAAGCACCGGGTCAACGAGCCGGGCTTCATCCAGCCCGACCGCCCGATGAGCGCGATCGGCGGCTAGGACCGCACCGCGCCGGCCGGCGCCTATTGTGTGCCCCATGGAATCCACGGACGCCCGGTCCTGGCTGCGGTGCTACCGCTGCTGGTCCCAGGACCTCGAAGTGCAGGTCCACTACGAGGGCATCCACAAGATCGACCCGATCACCGGCGAGCGCGCCGACGTCGTCGACGAGCTGCAGGAGGCCGTCGTGCAGTGCCTGGACTGCATGCACGACCAGCCGCACCTCGGCTTCGTGAACGGGCGCGTCGAGCCGATCGAGGACCGCTGGGAGCGGATGGTGGCCGGGACGCCGTGGGTGGCGTCGTGCACGGTCACCGTCGACGCCGACGACGTCGAGACGTGCTCGGGCCCCGAGGCCGGCGACGCGCTCTCCTACGCCGCGTTCGGCGACCACGGCACGCGCGAGTTCTTCACGCACGTGCGCTTCCACAAGCACGAGGACGACAGCCGCATCACGGTCCACCTGCTCGTCGAGCTGTACGCCCGGTCGGCCGAGGAGGCCACCGAGGTGCTGGAGTCCGCCGCGCGCGGCCTGCTGACGATCACCTCGCTGGCCGAGGAGTCCCGTCCGCCCGCCGCCACCGGCGACGACCGCCACTGACACCACGAGGAGCCCGCCGATGCGCCGCGCCCTGCCGCTGCTCGCTGTCCTGACCGCGCTCGCCGTGCCGACAGCGGCCAGCGCCGCCACCGAGGATCCGACGCCGACGCTCTCGGTGCTCGGTCAAGGCACGGCGTTCGTCACCCCCGACACCGCCGACGTGTCGGCCTCCGTGACGAAGACGGCGACGACGGCGGCCGCCGCGCGCGAGGACGTGGCGCGGCGCACGAACGACCTGCTGGCGGCGCTGGCCCGACTCGGGGTGCCGCGGGCCGACGTGACGACGTCGAGCGTCTCGATCCAGCGCCAGATGTTCCGCAAGCGCCCGAAGGTCCGCTTCACGGCGACCGTCGCGCTCTCCGTGCACCTGTCCACCGCGGCGCTCGCCGGGCCGACGCTCGACGCATTGACCGCCGCGGGCGCCGACGACGTCGTCGGGCCCAACTTCGGCTTCTCCAACCCGTCGGCCGGTGCCGCGCAGGCCGAGCAGGCGGCCCTCGCCGATGCCCGCACCCGCGCCGACGCGGCCGCCGCGAGCGTGGGGCTGCGCGTCGTCGGCGTGCGCGCGATCGACCTGAACCCGGGCTCCGGCGGGTTCCCGCCGTCGCCGATGGCGGCCGGGAAGGCCGGCGACAGCGCCGAATCGACGCCCACGCCGGTCCAGGCCGGCCGTCAGCAGGTCAGCGCGACCGTCGCGGTCGTCTACGTGCTCGGCTGACCCGCGCCGTTCTTGCGGCCGTTCGTCACGTGGTCGATGAGCCCGTAGTCGCGGGCCTCGTCGGCGGTGAAGAAGCGGTCGCGCTCCATGTCGGCGTGGACGCGGTCGAGCGTTTGGCCGGTGTGGTGGGCGTAGAGCTCGTCCAGGCGGGCGCGGATGGCCAGCGTCTCGCGGGCGTGGATCTCGATGTCGGTCGACTGGCCCTGGAAGCCGCCGGTGGGCTGGTGGATGAGGATCCGCCCATTGGGCAGCGACGCGCGCTTGCCCGGCGCGCCGCCGGCGAGGATCAGCGCCCCCATCGACATGGCGATCCCGCTGCAGATCGTCGCCACGTCCGGCTTGACGAATTGCATCGTGTCGTAGATCGCCAGCCCGGCGTACACCACGCCGCCCGGGCAGTTGACGTAGAGCTGGATGTCCTTCTCGGGATCTTCGGCCTCGAGGTGCAGCAGCTGGGCGACCACGAGGTTGGCGACCTGGTCGTCGATCGCCGTGCCCAGGAAGATCACCCGCTCGTTGAGCAGGCGGCTGAAGATGTCGAAGGAGCGCTCGCCGCGCCCGTCGCTCTGGACGACGACGGGAACGAGATTTTGCGCAACTGTACGGTTGCTCATGGCTCCACGGTATCATGCAACCCATGAGTTGCATCAAGGAGGTCGTCCTGCCCGTCGAGCCCGACGCGGCATGGGATGCCGTGACCGAGCCGGAGGCGCTCGAGGCGTGGCTGGCCGACGAGGTCGAGCTCGACCTCCGCGCGGGCGGCGAGGCGACGTTCGTCCTGCCCGACGGCGAGCAGCGCCGGGCGATCGTCGAGGAGGTCGCCCCCGGCCAGCGCTGGTCGTTCTGGTGGTGGACCGAGGATGCGCCCGGCTCGCGGGTGACCTTCGAGCTGGCGCCCGCGGTCGGCGGCACCCGCATCCGCGTGACGGAGAGCCCCGTGGGACCATGGGCGAGCGCGGCACCGCGCGCCCGCATGCTCGTCGCGTCGTGAGCGACGTCGACGCGGTCTTCGGGGCGCTCGCCGACCCCACCCGCCGCCATGTCCTCGACGAGATCGGACGGCGCGGCGGCGCCACCGCCACCGAGCTGGCCGCCGACCTGCCCGTCACGCGCCAGGCCGTCGCCAAGCACCTCGGCGTGCTCGCGAACGCCGGGCTCGTCGACGGCCGGCGCAACGGGCGCGAGACGCGCTACCGGGTGACGCCCGGCCCGATGGGCGAGGCAATCGACTGGATGACGCGCGTCGGCGCCGAGTGGGACGAGCGCCTCGCGCGCCTGCAGGCGCTCACGAGCCCTCCTCGTCAGCGAAGCACAACAACCGCGCCGGATTCCGCGTCATGAGCCCGCGCAGGGCCGGCGCATCGATCCCGGCCGCCGCAAAGCGCGGAGCCAGGACCTCGAGGATGTGGGCGTAGCCCCAGCCGCCCCAGCCGCGGCGCATCATCTGGTAGCAGATGTCCTGCGAGATCAGCAGCTGATCGGCGAAGCCCCAGTCCACGAGTCGCGCGAGCTCGGCGATGCGCTGGCTGTCGGTCGGGAGCTGGATGTAGCGCTCGCCGAACGCGAACACCGACTCGAAGCCGAAGGTGTCGTACTCGAACCACAGGCCGCGGCGCAGCATCGCCCGCTGGTACTCGGGATCGTCGCCCGATCCGTCCTGGTGGCAGAGCACGAGGCGGCGAGGATCGCCGCCCTCGGCGACGTAGAGGTCCACGACGTCGACGACCTCCGGGCGGGCCTCGGGCAGGATGCCCGACATGACGTGGAAGTAGCACGGCGCGCCCGTCCGGTGCTGGGCGCGGGCGGCCGCACGGACCGCCCGCAGCTCGAACTCCGTGCACCGCTCGATGCCGATCTCGCCGATCGCCCCGCGCCGGACGCCCTCCTCACCGCCGTGCTCGATGTCGCCCACGAACCGGTCGGCCAGTGCCTCGACGCTCGCGGAGGCGATCTCGGGCGGCACCGACTCCTCGATGTAGGTGCCCGTGCCGGCGACGATGTTCAGGCCGGTGGCCTGCGCCACTTGGCGCAGGCCGCACGGATCCGCGCCCAGCCCGATGACGCTGAGGTCGACGATCGTCCGCCCGCCGGCCCGCACGAAGTGGGCCAGCTCGCGCAGGGCAGCGTCGATCGAGCCGCCGTCGAGGTTGGCCCGGTAGCCCGCGGGGTCGCGCAGCAACCGCCAGCGATCCTCCAGCGACGGCAGCGCGCCGACGGCGCCCTCGTCGTCCGCCGGGCGGTAGCGGCAGCCCAGGTCGGCCAGCACGTGCTCGTGCGGGAGCGTGATCCCGAGCTCCGCCTCGGCGACCGGCCCGGTCACGGTGATCGCGCACCTACCCATGGGACTGCACCTCCCGCGGTCCGAGCTCCAGCTCGCGAGCGTCCAGCAACCCACGGGGACGCAGCCAGAGCACCAGGATGAGCCCGAGCCCGACGGTCAGCTGGGCCAGGCCGTCGAACGAGAGCGGACCGAGGTCGCCGGCCTCGGCGTGGCGCATGAGCTCCAGCCACGCCGTGAGCAGGACCGCCCCCACGACGCCGCCCGCCACGCTGTTGATCCCGCCCATGACGGTCATCACGATGATCGGCACCGACTGCGCGATGAAGAACACCTTCGGGGAGAAGGCCGTGAGCTCGTAGGCCTGCAGCGCCCCGCCCGCGCCGGTGATCGCCGCCGACAGGACCCACGGCGTCAGCCGCGCCGGGAGGATGCGGATGCCCGCTGTCTCGGCGGCGAGTGGATCGTCGCGCACCGCCCGGGCTCGCAGCCCGGACGGCGAGAACTTGTAGACCACGGCGACGACCACAGCCACCGCGAGCGTCCCGTACACCAGGGCGATGCTCGCCGCGTTCGGCACGCCGAAGAACGTCTGCGTTCCCCGCGTGAACGCGGTCGCGTTGCGCAGCACCTCGTTGACGATCACGAGCAGCGCCAGCGTCGCGATGCCCGCCGCCGCGCCGGTCGCCCGCATCAGCGCTGCGCCGGCCAGCAGCGCGACGACCGCCGCCACCGCCGCGCCCGCCAGCATCGCCGGGATCGGTCCCAGCTCGGCGCCGCCGAGACCCAGCGGCAGGTCGGGCAGCAGGAAGCCCTTCTGCAGCGCCGGGACCGTGAGGATGCCCGCCGTGTACGCACCGAGTCCGACGAACGCCATGTGCCCGAACGACACGATGCCCGTCGCGCCGACGAACACCTGATACCCGACGACGAGCACGCCGCTGACCCCGAGGCTGATCAAGAGCGTGCGGCTGCCGCCGCCGGCCAACCACAGCAGGACCGCCACGGTGAGCACGATCGGCGCCACGAGCGACCCGGCGGCCAGCCGCGCCAGGCCGCCGCGGACGAGCGGTCGGTCGGTGACCCACCGAAGGAGCGACGTCACTTGGACACCTCCACGACACGGCCGGCGATGCCCTGCGGACGCAGCACGAGGATCGCGGCCAGGATGAGGAACACGAGCGTCTGCTGGTAGCTCGTCATCGAGCTGGGCAGGTACGCGGCGAGGAACGTCTCGAAGAGCCCGAGCAGCAGGCCGCCGATGACGGCCCCGCGGATCGTCCCCAGCCCGCCGATCACGACGACGATGAACGCCTTCAGCGTCGGGTTGAGGTCCGCGCGTGGATCGACGGTCCCGACCTTGGCCAGCCACAGGAACGCGACGACGGTCGCGATGGCCCCGCTGAGGACGAAGACGGTCGTGAGCACGCGCTGGGAGTTGATGCCGAGCAGCCGCGAGACGTCTCCGTCCTCGGCCACGGAGCGGATCTGCAACCCCAGGCGTGTCCGCGTGAGCACCAGGTGCAGTGCGACGAGCACCAGCGCTCCGGCGCCGACGGTGACCAGCTGCAGCACGCTGACGTCGACGCCGCCGATGGACAGCGACGAGCTCAGCCAGTCGGGCGTCGGCACCTGCCGCGGCCGGTCGCCGAAGAGGGCGATCGCGACGGCCTGCAGGACGAGCGCGACGCCGAACGACGTGAGCAGCAGCGTCGACGGCGGCGCGGCGCGGAACGGTCGAAAGGCGAAGCGCCCCATCCCCACCGACAGGAGGATCACGACCGCGACCATCACGACCAGCGCGACGCCGTAGGGCAGCCCGCGGTCGGTCGACTCGACGAGCGCGTAGCCGGCCCAGACGATCAGCGCGCCATAGGCGAAGTTGATCAGGCCCATCACGCTGAACACCAGGCTGAGCCCGAGGCCGAGCAGCACATACGTCGAGCCGGCGCTGAGCGCGTCGACGAGATGCTGGGCGAGGTTCGTCATGCGGTCCTCCCGACGGTCGGATCCTCGTCGAGCTCGGCGGCGGACCCGAGGTAGGCGCTTCCGAGATCGGGGTGGGCGCGCAGCTCGGCCACCGTGCCGGCCAGCACGGCGGCGCCGCCGCGCAGGACGACCCCACGGTCGGCGAACGCCAGCGCCCGGCGCGCGCCCTCCTCGACGAGGACGATCGCCAGGCCGTCGGCTCGCAGCGCCGCGAGCAGCTCGTAGACCTCGGAGATCACCCGCGGCGCAAGGCCGAGCGACGGCTCGTCGAGCAGCAGGACCTTCGGACGCGCCATCAGCGCGCGGGCGATCGCCAGCATCTGCTGCTGACCGCCCGACAGCGCACCGCCGCGATGCCGGCGGCGCTCGCCGAGGATCGGGAACCGCTCGTAGGCCTCCTCGATCGCGGCTGCGGTCATCCGGCGGCCGTCGGCCCCCGCGCCGCGCTCGACCGAGGTCGCGCCGAGGCGAAGGTTCTCCTCGACGGTCATCGTCGAGAGGATCCGCCGGCCCTCGGGGCAGAGGACGACCCCGATCCGCGTGCGCGCCTCGGCCGGCAGCGCCGTGCAATCCTGCCCGTCGACGAGCAGCTTGCCCTCCCAGAGCGGCAGCAGGCCGGCGATCGCGCCCATCAGCGTGGTCTTGCCGGCGCCGTTGGGCCCCACGACGGCAAGCACCTCGCCGCCGCGCACCGAGAGCGAGACGCGATCGAGGATCCGCGCGCGCCCGTAGCCCGTGACCGCGTCGACCAGCTCGATCATGCCGCCACCTCCGGTGCTCCGAGGTAGACCTCCGCGACCTTGGGGTCCTGGCGAACCTCGTCCGGCGAGCCGCTGCGCAGCAGCGCCCCCTCGTGGAGGACGATCACGCGGTCGCTGATCCCCAGCACGAAGCTCACATCGTGGTCGATGAGGATCACCCCACACCCGAGCTCCTCGCGCGCACGCACGATCGTCGCGCGCAGCACGGCGGTCTCCTCCTCCCCCAGCCCGGCGGCTGGCTCGTCGAGCAGCAGCATCCGCGGCTGCGCGACGAGCGCACGCGCGATCTCGACCCGGCGCTGCTGCCCGTAGGCGAGCTCGCGGACCGTCTCGCGCTCGAGCCCGACGAGGCCCTGGGCGCGCAGGGCCGCCAGGACGCGGTCCCGCCGGGCGGCGCCGCGGGCGGCCCGACCGCCGAGCAGGCCGACCTCGACGTTCTCGGCGACGGTGAGGTCACCGAACAGACGCAGGTTCTGGTACGTGCGCACGAGGCCGGCCCGCGCCCGCCGGGGGCGGCTCCACCGGGTGATGTCGCGGCCCTCGAGCTCGACGCGCCCGCCGGTCGGCTCCAAGACCCCGGAGATGCAGTTGACCAGCGTCGTCTTGCCCGAGCCGTTCGGGCCGAGCAGCCCAAGCACTTCGCCCGGCGCCACCTCGATCGTCACGCCGTCCAGCGCCCGCACGCCGCCGAAGCTCTTGGCGAGCTCGACGACGCGCAGGGTCGCAGCGGAGCCGGTCATCCCCCTCAGCGCTCGCTGGGGTCGAGGCGCTCGACCTCGACGAAGTCAGCGCCGTCGAGGCCGACGATCGTGACGCTCCGCTGGGTGGCGCCGTCCTTCCAGCCGTACACCTCCGCGCCGGGCAGCTGCACGTCCCGCTGCTCGGTCATCGCCTGCATCAGCGCGGCGGCGTCGGTGCTGTGCGCCTGCTCGAGCGCGGCGACGAGCAGCAGCACGCCCTCATAGCCCGCGATCGCGTTGGAGTTCTCGGGGAACGTGCCGAACTTGTCCTGGTAGGCCTTGACGAAGGCGGCCACGTCGGGCGCGACGTCCTTGCCCTCGTAGAAGCTCTGCGAGGCGAAGTAGACGTCCTTGGTGCGCGACGGACCGATCGCCTTCGCCAGGTCGGGCGAGGAGTACGTGGGGTTCCCGAGCACGGGCGTGTCGATGCCGGCCGCCCGCAGCTGCTTGATGAACGTGCCGACGTGCGGGAAGTAGTCGTTGAGGTAGATGACGTCGGGCTTGGGGTTCGTGGACCGGATGCGCGAGACGACGGCCGCGTAGTCCGACGCGTCGTCGGCGACCGCCGAGCGGCCGACGACCTCGCCCTGGAACCGCGCCTGGAAGACCTTCTCCATCTGCTTGAAGAAGTCGAAGGCCTCGTTGGTGACGACGTAGGCGTTCTTCCAGCCCTGCTGGTCGGCGAACGTCGCCTGGCCGTTGCCGAGGTCCTCGGTCGTGATCGCCTGCACGACGAAGGACGGCCCGGCCGCCTTCGGCCAGTCCACCGACGAGGCCTCCGGCGACATCCCGAACACCTTCGCCTTCTGAGCGGCAAGCGACGCGCCGATCCCGGCGTCGAAGTCCGACGGCGCGATGAGGACCTTGGCGCCGTCCTTGATCAAGCCGTCGGCCACCTGGCCCCCTGTCGCCGCGTCGGACTTCGTGTCCTGCCAGTCGACCTCCAGCTTGCAGCCGTCGATGCCTCCGTCGGCGTTGACCTGGTCCACGGCGACCAGGCTCCCCTGTCCGCCCGGCTTGTCGAAGAGCGCGAACCCCCCGGTCTTCGCCTTCGCCATCCCGATCCTGAGCGTCCCGTCCGGGCAGTCGAGCTTCGTCGCGCCGGCGCCCTGCGTCCCCGTCGCGGCGGAGGTCGTGGTGTCGCCTCCGTCGCTGCCGCCGCCGCAGCCGGCGGCGACCGCCGCAGCCGCCGCCATCGCCGCGATGCAGGTGAACGTCCTACTCGTCATGGCATCCTCCGTTGAAGTCCGGCTGGGCCGGGGCAAGGTGTGGTCCGGTCATGAGGCGGTCAGCCCCGCGTCGACGGGCAGCGCGACGCCGGTGATGAACGCGGCGTCGTCCGACGCGAGGAAGAGGACGGCGTCGGCGATCTCCTCGGGCTCGGCGAGGCGCCCGTGCAACGGATGGATCCGGCCGTACTCGGCCAGCAGGGCCTCCCGCTCCCCGTCGGCCAGGACCGACTCGATCATCGGTGTGCGAACCGCGCCGGGACATACGGCGTTGACCCGGATCGCCGGCGCGTAGTCGAGCGCCATCCCCTTCGTGAGCTGGACGACGCCTGCCTTCGACGGACCGTAGGCGCACTCGTCCGGCCATCCGACGAGGGCCAGCGCGGAGGCGACGTTGACGATGCATCCGCGCGCGCAGCGCAGCAGCTCGACGCAGTGCTTGGCGAGCAGGAACGTCCCCGTCAGGTTCACCTGCAGCGTCCGCTCCCACGCCGCGAGGTCCGTGTCGCCGACCGGATGCTGCGGCCCGGCGATGCCCGCGTTGTTGACGAGGACATCCAGTCCGCCCCGCCGCGCGCGCACCTCCGTCACGACCTGCCGCACCGACGTCTCGTCGCCGACGTCGGCGGCAAGCGCCGCACCATGGTCGTCGAGGGCCGCTGCCGTCTCAGCGGCGGCATCGGCGTCCACGTCGACACAGGCCACCCAGGCGCCCTCGCCGGCAAGGCGCAGCGCGATCGCCTGCCCGATCCCGCGCCCGGCGCCGGTCACCAGGGCGGTCCGGCCGCTGAGCCTCGAGCCCCTCATCGCGCGGTCACCCCACCGTCGACGGGGAGCGCGACGCCGGTGACGAAGCGGCTCTCGTCGCTGGCCAGGAAGGCGATCGCCGCGGCGACCTCGGCCGGTTCGGCCATGCGACCGAGCGGCTGGGTCCGCGCGACCTCGGCCCAGGCCGCCTCGGGATCCTCGGCGGCCTCGATCCAGCGCTGCGCGAGCGGCGTCGCCGTGAAGCCGGGACAGACGCAGTTGACGCGCACGCCGAACGGGGCGGCGTCCATCGCGGCCGCGCGCGTCAGCGCCACGACCCCGCCCTTGCTGGCGCAGTAGGCCGCCTGCCCGGGCCAGCCGACGAGGCCGGCGTCGGACGCGGTGAAGACGACGGCGCCGGTCCGGCGCTCGACCATCACGCGCAACGCCTCGCGGGCGCAGCGGAACGCGCCCAGGAGATTGACGTCGACCACGCGGCCGAGGTCCTCGTCGGAGGTCCTCCAGACGGGGTCGTCGAGCGTGATCCCGGCATTGGCGACGACGACGTCGAGGCGATCGGTCGCCGAGACGATCTCGGCGACCACGGCGGCAACGCCGGCGGAATCGGTGACGTCGATGCGGCGCGCCTGCGCCCGGGGAAGCCTCGCCGCGCGCGCCTGCGCACCATCGAGGTCGACGTCCGCGATCCAGACGGCTGCGCCCTCGGCGGCAAGGCGGTCGACGGTGGCGGCCCCGATGCCGGACGCGCCGCCGGTGACGAGCGCCACCTGACCCTGGAAGCGCCGCGGGGAGCCGGATCCCGGGGTTGCGGGACGGACGTCGGTCACGTGAGCGCGTAGATCCGCGTCGGGCCGCCCGAGCCGCGGTAGGTCTTGATCGGCGCGGCGAGGACGACGGCGCCGGTGGCGGGCACGTCGGCCAGGTTCGCGACGTTCTCGACGATGAACGCGCCGGAGCCCAGCACCGCGCGATGCGCGGCCAGGGTCATCGCGACGTGCCCGCCGTCGAGGCCGATCGTGTCGATGCCGACGCCGCGCACGCGGCGATCGGCGAGCAGCTGTGCGGCACCCCCGGACACGCCTGGCCAGTGCCAGCTGCCGTCCTCGCCGGTCTCGACGTAGCGCGTGGGATCCGCATACCGCTCGTCCCACCCGGTATGCAGCAGGACGATCGCACCGTCGGGAATGCGCCCGTGGTCGCGTTCGAAGCGCTCGAGATCGGCGGTCGAGACGTCGTAGTCCGCGGTGTCGCCGCAGCGCTCGCGCAGGTCGAGGCGGCAGGCTGGGCCGACGAGGTCGGGCAACGGGAGCTCGTCGACGAACGCGCCTCCCTTGATCGCGTGCGCGGGCGCGTCCATGTGCGTGCCGCAGTGCTCCATGAACGAGACGCGCCCGAAGCACAGCGGAAGCTCGGGGTCGTCGATGTCGCCGAGCGCCTCGAAGCGGAAGGCCTCCTGTCCCGGGAAGACCGGGCCCTCCGGCCGCAGGCTCCAGCTGAGGTCCACCACGGTCGCCGACGACAGCGCCGCGTACAGCCGGTTGGCCGCGTCGGTCAGGTGGCTGGCGGTCACGTGCCCCCTCCGATCAAAGTACAACGCATACGGCGCAATCATATGCACAGGCTGAGAGGGGGCGCAACCAACCATCGCCGCTGGACGTCGGTCAAGATCGTCTGATACACCGTAAACGTCCTTTTCTGCCAGGGAGACCCATGGACCAGACCCAAGACGCCGCTCCGCCGCGCGCAAGTCGCGACCTTGCCGTCGAGCTCGACGCGAAGGATCCGCTCGCGAGCTTCCGCGACCGCTTCGTCGCCGACGATCCGGCGCTCGTCTACTTCGACGGCAACTCGCTCGGCCGGCTGCCGAGCGCGACCCAGGAGCGTCTCGCCACGGTGGTCGCCCGCGAATGGGGTCAGCGGCTGATCCGATCCTGGGACGAGGGCTGGATGTCCCTGCCGGTCCGCGTCGGCGACCGGCTCGGTCGCGTGGCGCTCGGCGCCGACGCCGGGCAGGTCGTGGTCGCGGACTCGACGACGGTCTGCCTGTACAAGCTCGTCAACGCGGCGCTCGATGCACGCCCCGGACGCGACGAGATCGTCGTCGAGGCCAACGACTTCCCGACCGATCGCTACGTCGTCGACGGCGTCGCCGCGCGGCATGGATGCACGGTGCGCCAGGTCGTCGCCGACCCGATCACCGGGCCGACGCCCGACGACATCGCCGCCGCGGTCGGCTCCCGCACCGCGGTCGTCCTGCTCTCGCACGTCTCGTATCGGTCCAGCGCGATCGCCGACATGGCGGCGATCAACGACGTCGCCCACCGCGCCGGCGCCCTGACGCTCTGGGACCTCAGCCACAGCGTCGGATCGATCCCCGTCGCGCTGGACGCCGCCGGAAGCGACCTGGCGACTGGCTGCTCGTACAAGTACCTCAACGGCGGCCCGGGCGCTCCGGCGTTCCTGTACGTGCGCCGTGACCTCCAGACGACCGTGCGCCAGCCGATCTGGGGCTGGATCGGCCACCGCGACCCGTTCGCGATGGGACCGCGCTACGCCCCGGCGCAGGACATCCGCGGGATGGTCTCCGGGACGCCGCCGATCCTCGGGCTGACCGGCGTCGACATCGGCGTCGGCCTGCTGGAGGACGCCGGGATCGCCGCCATCCGCACCAAGGGCATGGCGCTCACGGACTTCGCCATCGACTGCTACGACGCGGGACTGGCACCGCTGGGCTTCGAGCTGGCCAGCCCCCGCGACGCCACCGTGCGCGGCGCCCACATCTCGCTGCGCCACGCGGACGCCCGCCGGCTCAGCGCCGAGCTGATCGACCGCGAGGTCATCCCGGACTTCCGCACGCCGGACCTGATCCGCATCGGGCTCTCCCCGCTGACGACCCGCTTCACCGACGTGTGGGACGGACTCGAGGTGCTGAGGGGCCTTGCGACGTGACCACGGCGCGCGCCCGGCGCCGTCACACCAGGGCGAGGCCGGCCGGCAAGCCCGTGGCGCATGCAATCGAGCGCGCCACGGCGTCGACCATCTCGGTCCCCGAGACGCCGACGCCGGGCTGCCGCTTGACCATGCTCAGCGACGACCCATCGTGACCGACCGCCTCGACCTCGGCCACGAGCAGCTCGAGCTGCGGATCGGCCACCACGACGGCCCGGCAGCGATCGAGCCCGACGGTCGCCAGCGCACACGCCACCATCGCGTTGACGTTGCGCGGGAAGCGCCGGGCGACCCCGCGCACGGGACCGTCGTAGAGCACCGTCGCCGCCTCGATCGCGGCCGTCTCCAGCCCCCAGTGGCGCGGGTGCTTGCGGAAGGTGATCGTCACCTCCGCCCACGCGTCTGCGCGCTCCACGAGCGCCTCGGCGCCCGGCAGCGCACCGTGCGGGACGAGCAGGCGGGTACCGGCCGTGCGCGCACGATCCACCAGCCGCTCGCGCAGCTCGTCGTCGACGAGCGCTCCGACCGAGAGCGGCAGGTAGTCCGCGGCCCCGACGAGCGCCAGCCCGTGCCGTTCGGTGACGTCGGGTCCGGCGCACTCGACGACGAGGTTCGCGCCCCGCGCCGCGAAGCCATCCAGCGACGCGAGCCGAAGATCGCCGCGAAACCGGCCCGTCCGCGTCGCGTCGCGGTCGTGGACGAACGCCAGCTCGACCCCCGGCAGCGCACCGTCGAGCACGCGCTCGGCCACCGCCGCGCCGATGAACCCCAGTCCCACGATCCCGACGCGTGCGGACATTACGCTCCACCTCCCGCATGACCAGCGACGCGACGACGCCCGGACCATCCGATCCCGACCTGCTCGCGACGTTCGACCTCGGCGAGAACGTGGCCTTCCTCCTGCGCCGCGCCCACGCCCGCGCCGAAGCCCTCTTCGACGAGATCATGCACACGCAGCTGACACCCCGCCAGGCCGCGCTCCTGGTCGCCAGCCATCAGCACCCGGGCGCGACGGTCGCCGAGCTCGCCGAGCTCGTCGCCGTGGATCGCAACACCATGGCCGAGATGGTCGCACGCCTCGTGTCGCGACGTTTGCTGCGGCGCGAGCGCTCGGAGACCGACCGGCGGGCGTGGGCCGTCTTCACCACCGCGCAGGCGGACGAGTTGCTGCGCAACGTCCTGCCCCACAACGCCCGCCTGATGGAGGAGATCATGTCGCCCCTTCCGGTCGAGCTGCGGTCGCTGTTCCTGCGATGTCTCAAGATCATGGTCGGCGACGACGGCCAAGGCATCTGGGACGGCATCGTGACCCAGGCGCAAGGCGGCGACGGCCACGGACGATGACGGCGAGAAGCGTCGCCTGACGCGACGCTTCTCGCCAACGTCGACTCAGGAGAGCCGCGACTCCAGCGCGTCGAGCTGCTCGTTCAGCTTGGCCGGCAGCCGGTCGAAGCGGGCGAAGTGCTCGCGGACCTGGGGCAGCTGGGCCTTCCAGCCCTCGACGTCCACGCGCAGCAGCTCGGCGAGGTCCGACGGGCTCACGTCGAGGCCCTCCACGTTCAGGGCGCCCTCGGCCGGCACGAGGCCGATCGGCGTCTCGACGGCGCCGGCGGCGTCGTCGCAGCGGCGGAACACCCACGCCAGCACGCGCGAGTTCTCGCCGAAGCCCGGCCACAGGAACTTGCCGTCGTCGTCCTTGCGGAACCAGTTGACGTAGAAGATCTTCGGCAGCTTGGCCGCGTCGGCCTGCTCGCCGATCTTCAGCCAGTGGGCGAAGTAGTCGGCCATGTTGTAGCCGCAGAACGGCAGCATGGCGAACGGGTCGAAGCGCAGCTCGCCGACGGTGCCGGCGGCGGCCGCGGTCTTCTCCGAGCTCATGATCGAGCCGAGGAACGTCCCGTGCTCCCAGTCGAACGCCTCGGTGACGAGCGGCACGACGGAGGCGCGGCGGCCGCCGAAGAGCATCGCGTCGATCGGCACGCCGGCCGGGTCCTCCCACTCGGGCGCGATCGCCGGGTCCTGGGCGGCCGGCGTGGTGAAGCGCGCGTTGGGATGCGCGGACGGGCGGCCGGCATCGGGGGTCCAGTCCTGGCCGCGCCAGTCGACGAGGTGGGCCGGCGGCTCCTTCGTCAGCCCCTCCCACCAGACGTCGCCGTCGTCGGTCTTCGCCGTGTTGGTGAAGATCGAGTTCTCGGCGATCGTGGCGATCGCGTTGGGGTTGGTGTCGACGCCGGTGCCCGGAGCGACGCCGAAGAACCCGGCCTCCGGGTTGATCGCGTAGAGGCGGCCGTCGTCGCCGAACTTCATCCACGCGATGTCGTCGCCGATCGTCTCGACGGTCCAGCCCTCGAGCGTCGGGATGAGCATCGCCAGGTTGGTCTTGCCGCAGGCGCTGGGGAAGGCGCCCGTGACGTACTTGACCTGCCCCTCCGGCGACGTGAGCTTGAGGATGAGCATGTGCTCGGCCATCCAGCCCTCGTCGCGAGCCATGATCGAGGCGATCCGCAGCGCGAAGCACTTCTTGCCCAGCAGCGCGTTGCCGCCGTAGCCCGAGCCGAACGACCAGATCTCGCGCGTCTCGGGGAAGTGGACGATGTACTTGTTGTCGGCGTTGCAGGGCCACGGCACGTCCTGCTCGCCGTCGGCCAGCGGGGCGCCGACCGAGTGCAGGCACGGGACGAACTCGCCCGCGTCGCCGAGGACGTCGAGCGCGCCCTGCCCCATGCGCGTCATGATCCGCATCGAGACGGCGACGTAGGCGGAGTCGGTCAGCTGCACGCCGACGTGGCTCTTGTCCGAGCCGAGCGGCCCCATGGAGAAGGGCACGACGTACATCGTGCGCCCCTTCATCGAGCCGCGGAACAGGCCGGTGAGCTCCTCGCGCATCTGCGCCGGGTCGCGCCAGTTGTTCGTCGGGCCGGCGTCGGCCTTCGCGGCCGAGCAGATGAACGTTCGGTCCTCGACGCGGGCGACGTCGTCAGGATCGGAGAGCGCGAGGTACGAGTTGGGGCGCTTGGCGTCCGAGAGGCGCTCGAACGTGCCCGCGTCGACGAGCACCTGGCAGAGACGGTCGTACTCCTCGCCCGTGCCGTCGCACCAGTACACCTGGTCGGGCTGGGTGAGAGCGGCGATCTCCTCCACCCAGCTCAGCAGTTTGCGGTGCGACGTCGGGACAGCCGTCTCGGTGCTCACGATGGAGTCAACTCCTCGTTGCCTATGAATGCCAAAGGAGGCTGGCTCGCGCCGCCTCCGGTGTGCAGGGACCATAACGCCCGATCCCGGGGCCCGCGGCGATCGGTCGGCGACTTTCCCCCGTTCGGGTGGAACAACGGGATCCATGCGCGCGCGTGTATCCAACGGGCCCGATCGTGTCCTGCCGATCGGGCCCGTTCGGCGATGGCGCTAGGCGCCCGGCTCGCGGCGCGGCACGAGCACGAGCCGCTTGAACTCGGCGACGAGCACGCCGTCCTGGTTGTAGACGCGGGTGTGGACCTTCACGGTCCCGCGGTCCGGCTTGGAGCGCGACTCGCGCTTCTCCAGCACCTCGGACTCGGCGTACAGCGTGTCGCCGTGGAAGACCGGGGCCGGGTGGCTGAGCTCCTCGGTGGCGAGGTTGGCGATCGCCTTGCCCGAGACGTCGGAGACGCTCATGCCGAGCGCCAGCGAGTAGACGTAGGGCCCGACGACCACGTTGCGACCCTGCTGGCTCTGGCCCGCGTACACGTCGTTGATGTGCAGCGGGTGGTGGTTCATCGTGATGAGGCAGAAGAGGTGGTCGTCGGCCTCGGTGACGGTCTTGGCCGGCCAGTGCTTGTAGACGGCGCCGACCTCGAACTCCTCCAGGTAGCGCCCGTAGGGATGGGCGCCGGTCGCCTCGCGCTCGCGCTGATCGGTGGTGAACTCGGACATCGGTTTCTCCTTCTCCTGGGGTTCGGCGAGGCACATCCTTCCGTACCCGGCGCCAGATAGCGTGCGCGCCCATGGCTGGCGTCCTCGCCGTGCTCGCCGCGGTCCTCGTGCTCGCGCTCATCCTGCGGATCGGCACTGCGGCGCTCGTCGTCTCCGGAGTCCCGCGCGAGGTCGCGCGCTTCCAGGTCCGCTCGGCCTTCTTCGGCGTCGGCTTCACGACGTCGGAGGCCGAGGCGATCACCACCCACCCGTTCCGCCGGCGGGTGGTCCAGCGGCTCATGCTGCTAGGCGCGATCGGCATCACGAGCGTGATCGGCTCGGCGGTGCTCACGCTCGTGCGGACCGACAGCGACCACCTCCCGCGGTCGCTGCTCGCGCTGGCCGTCGGCGCCGCGCTGCTGTGGGCGCTCGCGAGCTGGGCGCCGCTGAACCGGGCGCTGACGCGCTTCTTCGAGCGCGCCCTGCGCCGCTACACGAGCATCGAGACCGAGGACTACCAGGCGCTCCTGCGGCTCTCGTCCGACTACGCGATCCGCCAGTTCGAGATCCGCCCCGGCGGGGTGCTCGCCGGACGCTCGCTCAACGAGATCGGGAAGGTCGAACGCGTCGTGCTGCTGGGGATCGAGCGAGCCGACGGAACGTACGTCGGCGCCCCCGGGCTCGATGCGGTGCTGCAGGCCGGCGACATGGTGACGGTCTACGGGCGCGACGCCGAGCTCGAGGCCATCTCCGCCCCGGCGAGCTAGGGTCCGCCTCCTGAACCCGCCTTCAGGAGAGCCTTCGCCATGAGACATCCCCGCGACTTCTTCCAGCCCCTGGCCATCGGCGCGCCGGAGCCGCTGCGCGAGATCCCGGTCCGGCCGTCGCGGATGATCCACTTCCTCGACTTCTCCAACGAGAAGATGGTCGCCAAGGTGCCCGACATCGCGCCGACGGTCGACATCCTGCTCGGCAACCTCGAGGACGCGATCTCGGTCGACCGCAAGGAGGCCGCACGCGAGGGGCTCATCAAGGTCGGGCGCGAGATCGAGCTCGGCGACACGCAGCTGTGGACCCGCGTCAACGCGCTCGAGTCGCCGTGGGTGCTCGACGACCTCACGCAGCTCGTCGGCGCGATCGGCCACAAGCTCGACGTGGTCATGGTGCCCAAGGTCGAAGGGCCGCAGGACATCCACTACGTGGATCGGCTGCTGGCCCAGCTGGAGGCGAAGGCCGGCGTGGAGCGCCCGATCCTCGTCCACGCGATCCTCGAGACCGCGCAGGGCGTGGCCAACGTCGAGGAGATCGCGTTCGCCAGCCCGCGCATGCAGGGCATCTCGCTCGGACCCGCCGACCTGGCCGCCTCGCGCCGGATGAAGACGACCCGCGTGGGCGGCGGCCACCCCGGCTACCGCAGCATCGAGGACCCCGACGCCGAGCACCCGGACGCCGCGCGGGTGTCCGCCCAGCAGGATCCCTGGCACTACACGATCGCGCGCATGGTCGACGCCTGCACGGCGGCCGGCATCCTCCCCTTCTACGGCCCCTTCGGCGACATCCGCGACCTCGAGGGCTGCGAGACCCAGTTCCGCGCGGCGTTCATCCTCGGCTGCGTCGGCACCTGGTCGCTGCATCCCAACCAGATCGCGATCGCTAAGAAGGTCTTCTCCCCCGACCCCGACGAGGTCAAGTTCGCCAAGAAGGTCATCGCGGCGATCCCCGACGGCCGCGGCGTCCACATGATCGACGGCAAGATGCAGGACGACGCGACCTGGAAGCAGGCCAAGGTCATGGTCGACCTCGCCGACATGCTCGCCCGCAAGGACCCTGAGCTCGCCGCGGCCTACGAGCCCGACCCCGAGCCGGCCGCGTAGCGCGGCCGGCCGGCGTGCGGAGCGCGGGCTACGACGTGTAGCCCGCCGCGCGGCCCGCCCGGGCGATCCGCTCGGCCATCTTGCGGTTGGCCTCGTCGATCATCTCGCCCTCGAACATCGCGGCGCCCAGGCCCTGCTGGCCGGTCGCCTCCTCGTAGGCTGCGAGCATCGCCTCGGCGCGCTCCCACTCCTCGCGCGTCGGGGTGAAGATCTCGTTGACCACCGGGATCTGGGACGGGTGGATCGTCCACTTGCCGTCGAGGCCGAGCGCGCGAGCCAGGCGGGCGCGGGCGCGCAGCCCGTCCTCGTCCTTGAACGCGGCGTACGGGCCGTCGATCGCCTGGATCCCCGCGGCGCGCGCGGCGACGACGAGGCGGCTGTAGAGGTAGTTGAGGTGGTCGCCGGGATAGTGGTCGGGGACGCCGCCGATCGTCGTGATCGGGATGCCGATCGCCGCGCTGTAGTCGCCGGGCCCGAAGATGAGCGTCTCCATCCGCGGCGAGGCGGTGGCGATCGCCTCGCAGGCGATGAGGCCGGTCGCGTCCTCGATCTGCGCCTCGATGCCGATCTTGCCGACCGGCAAGCCCTTGGCCAGCTCGATCTGGGTCAGGAGCTTGTCGGTCATCTCGACGTCGCCGGGGGTGCGGACCTTCGGGAGCATGACCGCGTCCAGCTTGTCCCCGGCGCCCTCCACGACCTCGATCAGGTCGCGGTAGTAGTGCGGCGTGTCGGTCCCGTTGACCCGGAAGACGACGGTCTTGTCGCCGAAGTCGAGGTCGCGCAGCGCCTCGATCACCTGGCCACGGGCGCGCGCCTTCTCGTCGGGGGCCACCGAGTCCTCGAGATCGAGGAAGACCTGGTCGGCCGGCAGCTCGGGCGCCTTGGCCAGGAAGCGGTCGCTGGAGCCGGGCACCGAGTGGCAGCTGCGGCGGGGACGGTTCGGTCGGGTCGTCGTCGGAGTCATCGCGCCGGATCCTGCCAGAGCGGATAGGGTCGCCGCGTGCGGAGGGTCATCGCGATCGCGGCCGGGGCGGCGGCCGCCCTGTCGTCGTCGCTCGCCGTGGCGGGCGTCGCGCCCGCCCGGAGCATCCCGCTGCGCGGCGCGATCACCGGCGGCCCGGTGCTCGCGGCCGGCGGCGCCGTCGTCGCCCAAGAGGCCGGCCGCGGGAACGCGTTCGCGGCGCGCATCGTCCTGGCGCCCGATCGCGTACTCGCCTCGTTCGGCGGCTTCGTCGACGACGACTCCGACCTCGGCTACGTGCAGGGCGCGTCGGTCGGCGGCCTGGCGGCGACGGGCGACCGCGTCGCGTTCACCGTCGTCGCCTACGACACGGCGA
The DNA here is from genome assembly GCA_964422645.1 of uncultured Solirubrobacteraceae bacterium. Taxonomy (GTDB): domain Bacteria; phylum Actinomycetota; class Thermoleophilia; order Solirubrobacterales; family Solirubrobacteraceae; genus Capillimicrobium. Next base: position 26,432 of record CAYRCB010000007.1, read on the forward strand.
AGGCGAAGTACACCGGCAACGGCGTGGTCTCGTCGCGGACGATGCTCGTCGCCGGCACGGCGGCGCCGGCGACGCTCGCGACCTGCGGCGAGGAGCCGATCCGGGCCGCGGTGGCGCTCGGCGAGGGGTTCGTCGTGCAGCGGGCGTGCACGACGCCGCCGTCGATCCTGGGCGCCTCGCCGCCCGCGGCGCCCGTCGCCATCGGCGGGACGACGGTCGGGACGGGCACCACGGTCGCCGCCGCCGGGCGCTTCGCCGCCTGGCAGCAGGACGGGGCCACCGTCGCGGTCTTCGACACTGCCGCCGGCGCCGTCGTCGGCCACGCGCCGGCCGGCGCCGAGTGGGCCCTCGACGAGACCGGGACGGTGTACACGGCAAGCGGCGCGCCCGCCACGCTCAGCGCCACGCCACCCGGCGGCACGCCCGCCGCGGTGGCCGAGGAGCCCGGCGGGATCGTCGGGCTGCGTGCGGCGAACGGGACGGTCGCCTACGCCACGTCGGGGACGGCCGGCGAGCGGCGGATCGTCGTCCGTCGCGGGGCGCAGCGGCGCGAGCTGGCACGGATCTGGCCGGCGAGTCCGGCCACCGTCACGGCGCCGTTCGCGGTGGCGACCGATGGCGCGCGCGTGGCGTGGCTGGAAGGCGGCTGCGACGGCACGCTGCTGACCGTCGTCGCGCTGGCCGACCCCGACCGGCCGGCCGCTCCCGCGGCCTGCCCGCTCACGCTCGCCCGGTCCGGTCGCATCGACGCCCGGCGCGTGGCGGTGCCCGTGCGCTGCGGCCCCAACGCGCCGGCCCCGGCGTGCACCGGCACTGGCACGCTCGTGGTCCGCGCCGGTGGTCGCGTGCTCGCGCGGCGCAGCCTCCGGGTCACCCCCACGATGACGGCGACCGCGCCGCTCACGCCGGCCGGCCGGCGGGCCGCGCGCGGCGCCACGAGGCTCCGCGCTGCCGTCGAGCTGACGCGGCTGATCGACGGCCGCCGGATCGTCGCGAAGGCGGTCGTGCGGCTGTCGCGTGGCTAGGCCGACCCCGTCCGGGAGGCCACGCGCCGCTCAGCCTGCCGCCCAGGCGCCCAGCCGCGCGATCGCCTCGTCGAGGACCGGCTCGCGCTTGCAGAACGCGAAGCGCAGCAGCGGCCGGGTCTCGGGGGTCGGCGCGGCGGTGAAGGCGGTGATCGGGATCGCGACGACGCCCGCCTCGTGCGGCAGGCGCAGGCAGAGCGCCTCGGCGTCGTCGTAGCCGAGCGCCGTGGCGTCGGCGGTGAGGAAGTACGTGCCCGCGCAAGGCAGCACGCCGAAGCCGGCGTCCCGCAGCCCAGCCGCGAGGCGATCGCGCTTGGCCCGCAGCTCCGCCGCCAGCGCGGCCGGCAGCTCGTCGCCGGCGTCCAGCGCGGCGGCGGCCGCGTGTTGCAGCGGCGTGCCGCCGGCGAACGTCAGGAACTGCTTGACGCCGCGCACCGCGCCCACCAGCTCGGCCGGCCCGCTCGCCCAGCCGATCTTCCAGCCGGTCAGCGAGTACGTCTTGCCGACCGACGAGATCGTCAGCGTCCGCGCCGCCATCCCGTCCAGCGTGGCCAGCGGGACGTGCTCGCCGTCGAGGACGAGGTGCTCGTACACCTCGTCGGTGACCGCGACGAGGTCGTGCTCGCGGCACAGCGCCGCGATCGCCTCGAGCTCGTCACGGTCGAGCACGCGGCCCGTCGGGTTATGCGGCGTGTTGACCAGGATCAGCCGGGTGCGCTCGGTGATCGCGGCGCGCAGCTCGGCGACGTCCAGGCCCCAGCCCGGCGGATGCAGCGGCACGGGCCGCAGCGTCGCGCCGGCCAGCGCGGCGACGGCCGGGTAGGAGTCGTAGAAGGGCTCCAGCGCGATGACCTCGTCACCGGGGCGCAGCAGCCCGAGCAGGGCGCTCGCCAGCGCCTCGGTCGCGCCGAAGGTGACCTGCACGTCCTCGGGCTCCAACCCGTAGCGACGGCGCTGGTGGGCCAGGATCGCCTCCCGCAGCGGCGGGACGCCGGCCAGCGGCGCGTACTGGTTGCGCGTCCCCGATCGCAGCGCGTCCACCGCCGCCTCGACGACGAGCGACGGCCCGTCCTCGTCGGGGAAGCCCTGGCCGAGGTTGATCGCGCCGGTCTCCTCGGCCAGCGCGGTCATGGTGGTGAAGATCGTCGTCGCCGGCGCGCTCATGCCTCACCCCGTCCGTGCGGCGCGTCCCAGTCCATGTCGAGCGGACCGCGCGGCACGATCCGCTGCGGGTTGAGGAGCTCGTGGGTCGTGTAGTAGTGCGTCTTGATCTCGTCGAAGCGGACGGTCTCGGCCACCCCGGGCCACTGGTAGAGCTCGCGCGCGTACGGCCACAGGCTCTCGTACTCGACGAGCCGGTGGCCGTTGCACTTGAAGTGCGTGTGGTAGACGGCGTCGAAGCGCACGAGCGTCGTGAACAGCCGCCAGTCGGCCAGCGTGACGCGATCGCCCGCGAGGTACCGCTGCGCAGCCAACCGCTCGTCCAGCCAGGCCAGGGTGTCGAAGAGCGCGACGAACGCCTCCTCGTAAGCCTCCTGGGAGCGCGCGAAGCCGGCGCGGTAGACGCCGTTGTTGACGTGCTCGTAGACGACCGCGTTGACCGCGTCGATCTCCTCGCGCAGCTCCGGCGGCTCGAGCTCCGGTCCGTCGGTCCCCCACGCGTTCAGCATCCGGATGATGTCGGCCGACTCGTTGTTGACGATCCGCCCCTCCGCGCGATCCCACAGGACCGGGACGCTCACGCGGCCGTCGAAGCCCGGGTCGGTCGCCGCATAGCCCTCGGCGAGATACGACCAGCCGTTGATCGCGTCGCGATGCTCGTCGTCGGAGAACGCCCAACCGCGCTCGTCGCGGTACGGATGCACGTACGAGACCCCGACGACGTCCTCCAGCCCCTTCAGCCGCCGCACGATCAACGTGCGGTGCGCCCACGGGCAGGCGAGGGAGACGTACAGGTGGTGGCGTCCGGGCGTCGTCTCGGCGGCCCAGTCGCGGAACCGGCTGTCCTGGCGCCGGAAGCGCCCGTCGTCGGCGGCCTCGCGGCCGAGGTCGAATGCCCGCGTGGTCATCCCCCCATGATGCCCGCTCCGTACCCTGATGCCCCATGCCGGAGCTGCCCGAGGTGGAGCGTGCTCGCGCGCTGATCGCCGACCGGGCGCTCGGCCGACGGATCGCGCACGTGGACGACACCGACGCCTACGTCTGCCGTCCGCACGCCGCGGGCGAGATCGCCGCGGCCCTCACCGGGCGCACGCTCACGGCGGCCCACCGGCGCGGGAAGGCGATGTGGCTGGAGACCGACGGCGGCGACGGTCCGATCCTCGGCCTGCACCTCGGGATGGCCGGCCGGATCGTCGTCGACGACGAGGGCGCGGGCGACCCGGCGCCCGACGGCAACGGCGCCAACCCGCGCTGGGACCGCTTCACGGTGCGCTTCGACGACGGCGGCGCGCTGGTCCTGCGCGACAAGCGCCGGCTCGGGCGTGCCCTGCTGGAGCCCGCGATCGACCGCCTCGGGCCCGATGCAGCGGAGATCGGCCGCGACGCGTTCCGCGCGCGCGTCGGCCAGGGCGGCGGGCCGCTGAAGGCGCGGATCATGGACCAGGCCGTGCTGGCCGGCGTCGGCAACCTGCTGGCCGACGAGGCGCTGTGGCGCGCACGGCTGTCGCCGCTGCGTCCCGCCGGCTCGCTGGACGACGCCGAGCTCGACCGCCTGCGCCGCGAGCTGCGCGCCGCGATCCGCTCGGCGATCCGCCTGGGCGGCGTGCACACCGGCGACCTCATCGAGCATCGCGTCCGCGGCGGGCGCTGCCCGCGCTGCGGCGAGGAGCTGCGGCGCGCCCAGGTCGGCGGCCGCACGACGTTCTGGTGCCCACGGGAGCAGGCGTGACGCCGCACGAGCTCGCGCCCTTGACGACGCTGCGCCTCGGCGGCCCTGCGCGCGACCTCGTCGTGGTCCGCCGCGAGGACGAGCTCATCCGCACGATCCGCGAGCTCGACGCCGCCGGCGAGCCGGTGCTCGTGCTCGCGGGCGGCTCGAACGTGGTGATCGCGGACGCCGGCTTCGACGGCACCGTCGTGCATGTGCAGACGCGGGGCGTCGCCGCCGACGACGCCACGATCACCGTCCAGGCGGGCGAGCCGTGGGACCCGCTCGTCCACCGTACGGTCGACGCCGGCCTGGCCGGGATCGAGTGCCTCTCCGGCATTCCCGGGTCGACCGGTGCCACGCCGATCCAGAACGTCGGCGCCTACGGCCAGGACGTGAGCCAGACCATCTCCATGGTCCGCGTGCTCGACCGCGCCAGCGGCCGCATCGAGGAGCTCACGCCGGCGCAGTGCGGCTTCCGCTACCGGACCAGCGCGTTCAAGCACCGCGACGACCGCATCGTGCTCGCGGTCCGGTTCGCCCTGCGGGCATCGCGGGAGAGCGGACCCATCGCCTACCCCGAGCTGGCGCGCGCGCTCGGCGTGGCGGTCGGTGCGACCGCCCCGCTCACCGAGGTGCGCGACGCGGTCCTGACCCTGCGGCGTGGCAAGGGCATGGTCGTCGATCCCGCCGACCCCGACTCGATCAGCGCCGGGTCGTTCTTCACGAACCCGATCCTCGACGCCGAGGCGTTCGCCGGGCTGGAGCGCCGTGCGGCGCCGCAGCGCCCGCCGGCGTGGCCGGAGACCGACGGGCGCGTCAAGACGTCGGCCGCGTGGCTCATCGAGCGCGCCGGCTTCGCGCGCGGCCTCACGCGCGGGCCGGTCGGCATCTCGGCCAAGCACACGCTCGCGCTCGTCAACCGCGGTGGCGCGACGACCGCCGCGCTCGTCGCCCTCGCGCGCGAGGTGGCCGACGGGGTCCAGCGCGCGTTCGGCGTCACGCTCGTGCCCGAGCCGGTGTTCGTGGGACATGCGTGGTGAGGCGCGCCGACCGCCGACCGCGGGCCGCGTCGTGGGCGTGGCGCTCGCGACGGTGGTCGCGGCGATCGCGCTCGGCGTGGTCGGCCGCGCTGCCGCCGGCGCCGGCCTGATCGCCCACGCCGGCCCGGTCGCCGAGCCGGTCGGCAAGCTCGGCCCGTGGGTCATCGCCCTCGGCGCCCCATGGCTGGCCGTCGCGTGGCTGCTGGGCGCGCTGGCGGGGCGGGTCGGTCTGGGCGCCGTCGCGGGGGCGCTGGCGCTCGCCGGCGGGACCGGCGCCTGGTACGCGTTCACGGTCTGGAGCGTCGGCCGGGCCGCGCTCGGCTACGCCGTGCCCGTGGCGATGGCGTGGAGCGTCGCCGCGCTGGCGGCCGGCGCGGTCTTCGGCGGCGCCGGTGCCGTGTGGCGCTCCGGCGGGACCGACCTCGCACGCGCCGCCGGCGTCGCGGTGCTCGCCGGCTGCCTCATCGGCGAGGCGATCCTGCTCGTCACCCAGTGGGACGGTCGCGCGGCCCGTGCCGTGCTGGCGGCCGAGCTGACGCTCGGCTGCGCGCTGCCGTTCGCGCTGCTGTGGCGGCGGCCGCGGGCGCTGGTGCTCTGCCTCCTGCTCACCGCGGCGTTCGCGCTCGTCGCCGCCGGCGCCGAGAGCGTCGTGCGCGACGCGCTGCGCAACGTCGGCTGGGGCGGGAGATAGGGTCCGCCCATGCTCATCTCAACCATGAACGACCTCCCCGGCTGGGAGATCGAGGAGGTCCTCGGCGAGGTCTTCGGGCTCACCGTGCGCTCGCGCAACGTCGGGTCGCAGATCGGCGCCTCGTTCAAGTCGCTCGTCGGCGGCGAGCTGAAGGGCATGACGAAGATGCTGGCCGAGGGTCGCGAGCATGCGACGCAGCGGCTCATCGAGGAGGCCGAGGGCAAGGGCGCCAACGCGATCTTGGCGTTCCGCTTCGACACGTCGGAGCTGGGCACGACGTGGACGGAGATCTGCGCGTACGGCACCGCGGTCCGCGCTCGCAAGGCCTAGGAGCGTCGCGGCGGCCGCGCGTCAGTCGTGGCCGTGCTCGGCGAGGTAGATCAGCGCCGCCTTCACGCGGCGGCTGACGTCGTCGGCCTGTGACAGGTCGAGCTTGAGGAAGATCGCGTTGATGTGCTTCTCGACGGCGCGCTTGGTGAGCACCAGCTCGTCCGCGATCGCCTGGTTGCTGGAGCCGCGCGCGACGTGGGAGAGGATCTCGAGCTCGCGCGGCGTGAGCTCGCGCAGCGTCGACCGCTCGTTGCGCTGGCGCTCGGCGATCAGCCCCTCGACGACCTTGGGGTCGACGACCGAGCCGCCCGTCGCCACCGCCCGGATCGCCGAGACGAGCTGGCCGCGATGTTGGATGCGCTCCTTGAGCAGGTAGGCGCGGCCGTCGGATCCCGTCTCGAACAACGCGATCCCGTAGTGCGGGTCGGCGTACTGGCTCAGGACCACGACGCCGACGTCCGGATGGGTGCTTCGCAGCTCCGTCGCGACCTGCAGACCCTCGTCGGTCCGGGTGGGCGGCATGCGGATGTCGGTCACCACCACGTCGGGCCGTTCCCGCGCGACGGCGTCCACCAGCGACTGGCAATCGCCGCAAGCGGCCGCCACCTCGATGCCTTCGGCCTGCTCCAGGACGTGCCCGACCGCCTCGCGGACGAGATAGCTGTCGTCCGCCAGCACGACGCGGATCGGCGGCGCCTGCGCCGCGACGTTCTCCGGGCCCATCGTGCGACTATCGGAGAACAAGGGTTGGTGCGTCAACCCACCCCCGCACTCGTGCCGGCACCCTGACGATCGGGGGGAGCGTGCCCTTGCCGGCGTCGCGCGCTTGCGCGACGGTGGTCCCGACGACCGTTTCCCCGAGGAGCCCACGTGCGTCGCCACTGCGTGACGGTGCTCGCCGTCGACGATCAGGACGTCTTCCGGCGCGCACTGCGCGAGCTCATCGCGGCGACGCCGGGATTCGAGCAGGTCGGCGAGGCGGCATCCGGCGTGGAGGCGCTCGAGCGCGTGGAGGAGCTGCGCCCCGACCTCGTCCTGCTCGACGTGCGGATGCCCGGGATGGATGGCTTGGAGACGGCGCGCCGCCTCGCCCGCACGACTCGCCCCCCGGTCGTCGTGCTGATCTCCCTGGACGCGAGCGCCGCGTCGCCGGCGGCCTGCGGTGCCGCCGCGTTCCTGCGCAAGCAGCAGCTCTCGACGGCGACGCTGCGCGCGGTCTGGTCCAGCCACGCCGGCTCCCCGTGAGGCGCCGGACCGGCCGCTCAGACCGATCGCTCGGCGAGCCGGTCCTGGTCGGGAGCCGGCACGCGCCCGCCGACGACCGTGCCCATCCGCGGCGTCGATCGAACGTCGAGCAGGCCGCCGATCGACGCCATCCGATCGCGCATGTTCACCAAGCCGCGGCCTGCGCTGGCGGACAGCTCCGCCGTGCCGGCGCCGTCGTCGCGGACCGCGAACGCCAGCTCCCCGCCCGCGTCCCGCAGCGTCACGTCGACGCGGGAGACCCCCACGGCATGCTTGAGCACGTTCTGCAGGGCCTCGAGCACGCAGAAGTACACGGCGCTCTCGACCTCGGGCGGGTAGCGGCCCACCCCGTGCGCGGTCAGCTCGACCGGGACGGCCGATCGCGACGCCGCGACGCGCAGCGCCTCGGCGAGCCCGCGATCGGCCAGCACCGGCGGGAAGACGCCATGGGCGAGGGCGCGCAGCTCGTCGATGGCCTCGTCGAGCTGCTGCTCCAGCTCGTGCACGCGCAGCACGCCCTGCGCGGGATGGCGGCGGATCAGGTCCTCGGCGAGCTCGAGCTCGATGCGCAGCGCCACGAGGCGCTGCTGCGCACCGTCGTGGAGGTCGCGCTCGATCCGCCGGCGCTCGCGATCGGCGGTCGCGGCGATGCGGGCGCGCGAGCGACGCACCTCGCGCATCGCCGCTCGCGCCTCGGCCGCGAGGCGCCGGCTGCCGAGGGCGGTTCCCGCGACGGCCGTCGCGCCGCGGATCAGCTCGGGCTCGTATGCGAGCGCCTCGTCGTGGACGATGCCCGCCACGGTCCGCCCATCGTCGCTGACCCGGCTCAGCGTGCGACCGCTCCCCGGTGGTGGGACGACGACGTCGCGCCCGCGTGCATCGCACCAGTGCTCGGCGTCCTCGTCGGCCGGGAACACGATCTCGACCTCCGGGTCGCGGAAGGCGTCCGCGAACGCCCGGCGCAGGGCTTCGCCATCGGCCGCGGGCAGGCACCGGGCCAGGCGCAGCATCGCCTGCGCCGCGAACAGACGCCAGCGCGCCAGCCCGACGAGGAACGCCACCGCCAGCACGGGCACCGCCAGCGCGAGCAGCCACGCGATCACCTTGGGACCGCGGGCCGTCTCGTCGATCGTGCGCAGCGAGATCCCAGCGCCGAGCAGGACGACGCGGGCGATCGCGATCGCCAGCACCGGGATGAACATGCGCCGCGCCAGCGGCGTCGCGTCGCGCACCCGCCCCCAGAGCCGGACGACCACGGCCGCCGCCACCAGCGCGACGAGCGCCGGGCCCAGCAAGCGCAGCGCCCCATCGACGACGGCCGGCTCGCGATCCAGCAGGAACAGCGCGTTGGCCGGGCAGTCGCTCGTGCAGCTCGTGAACGGATTCGGCACGGGGAACTGCTCGGCCAGCACCAGGCGAGGCAGGAACCCCACGACGACCGCCAGGCCGGCTGCAGCCACGAGCAGCCGGTCCGTGCGGGCCGGCAGCCGCCCCATCGGATAGGCGAGCACGAGGTAGATGAGGAGGACCTCGACGAACCAGCCGGCCGCCCTGCCGATCGTGTAGGGCACGGAGCTCGAGGACTCGGCGAACGTCGTGACGAACAGCAGCGCTCCCGTGGCGAGCAGCAGCAGGCCGAAGCGCTCGCCGCGCCGCCAGGACCAGGCGCACAGGCCGGCGGCGCAGGGCAGCAGGACGGTCAGCGCGCGGGCCAGCGCGACGCTCGCCGGATCGTCGCTCGTACCGGTCGCGGCGACGGCCGCCGCGATGCCCGTCGCCACGCACGTCACAACACCGGCCAGCACCAGCAGACGATGCCGATCGGGGCGAAGCGCGACGGCTGGCGGCTCGGCGAGCGCGACGCTCATGGAGCAACGCTATTCGGCCAGCGGTCCGCCGTCCACCCGTGCGCTCCCGGTCAGCCGGTGGACCTCCTCGGGCCCGCGCGCCCCGGGAGCCCGCGCGTGAACCACAGGCCGAGCAGCGCGAGGATGCCGACGGCGCCGATCGCACGCTCGAGGCCGTGCAGCTGCGCGTCGCCGTAGTCGTCGGCGATCGCGCTCGCCTGCTGCGGCGTCAGCCCGTGGTCGAGTGCCGCCTGCTCGACGTCGTCGACGGGCACGATCGGCACGCCCTGCTCGGTGGCCGCGATGGCCTGCTCGCGGACGGCGGGCGGCACCGCGGGGTTGTCCTGCACGCGCTCGACGAAGCCGTTCGTCAGCGCGGCGATGAGGATCGCGCCGATGAGCGCGGTGCCCAGCGACGCGCCGAGGTTCTGCGCGGTGCCCTGCAAGCCACCCGTCTCGTTGATGCGCTCCGCCGGGACCGAGGACATGATCACGTTGCCCAGCTGGGAGAGCAGCAGGCCGGCGCCCACGCCGAACAGCGCCAGCGCGAGCGCGAACGTGGCGCGGTTCAGCTCGACGTCGATGGTGCTCAGCAGTACCACCGAGGCCACCGCCAGGGCGACGAGGCCGGCCTGGGCCACGCGCTTGGGCGCCCAGTTGGCCGCGAGCCGCGGGCCGAGCAGCGCGGCCGCGAACATCGTCACCGACATCGGGAACAGGCGCTTGCCGGTCTCGAACGCGTCGAGGCCGAGCACGACCTGCAGGTACACCGGGAGGACGAAGAACATGCCGAGCAGCAGGAGCTGCTGCGCCAGCAGGGTGCTCAACCCCGCGCGCAGCGGGCCGATGCGCAGCAGCGAGCGGTCCAGCAGCGTGTCGCGCTGCGCGCGCTCGCGGCGGTCCTCCCACATCCAGAACAGCCCGAGCAGGCCGAGGCCCGCGACGATCAGGAACGGCACGATCGAGAAGCCGAACGGCGTGACCTCCTCCCCGCCGATCGTCGGCGCTCCCTTCGGCTCGACGAGCCCCCACGAGCTGCTCTTGAGGATCCCGAAGACCAGCAGGCCGAGGCCGAGCGACGAGATGACGACGCCCACGACGTCGAGCCTCGGGCGCGGCCCGGCCGCCTGCGAGGTGGCCAGGCGCCCACGGACAGCGAGGATGCCCAGGACGACGACGGTCTCGGCGGCGAAGACGTAGCGCCAGCTCAGCTCCGTCGTCACCCAGCCGCCGATGAGCGGCCCCGCGGCGACCGCGGCGCCGGCGACCCCGCCGACGAGCCCGAAGGCCAGCGCTCGCTGAGGCCCCTCGTAGGTCGCCGCGATGAGCGCGACGATCGCCGGCATGACGAGCGCGGCGCCGATGCCCTCGATGAGCGACCAGCCGACCAGCAGGACGCCGAGGCTCGGGCTCAGCGCCGTGGTGAGCGAGCCGAGTCCGTAGATCCCCAGGCCGAGTGCGAACGCCCTGTTGCGACCGAGGATGTCGCCGAGCTTGGCCCCCGCGAGCATGAGCGCCGCCATGACGAGCGTGTACGCGGTGATCGCGAGCTGGACGCCCTGGATCGTCGTGTCGAGGTCCGCGACGATCTGCGTGATCGACACGTTCATCACGCTGCTGTCGAGCACCATCACGAACTGCGCCGCGGCGAGCACCGCGATCGGGACCCACGAGACGCGCCGGCTCTGCGCGGCAGGCAAGCGGTCGGGGCTGGTGGCGCTCACGCCACATGGTCGCGGTGGCCGCAGCGCCGCGGCAATGGCGCGCACCGGTGTCGCGCCGGGGTGCCCGCACCCATCAGGACACTGGCGCGCCGGCTTGCCGCAGCGGGGTCGGCGGGCGACAGTCCGACGGAGAACCCCGCCCAAGTGGAGGCAGCGATGCCGAACGTGCCGTTCGCCGACGACTACCCGTTCCTCGAGGTCATGTGGTCCATGCTCGTGTTCGTCGGCTTCGTGTTCTGGATCTGGCTGGCGGTCCTGGTCTTCATGGACGTCTTCCGCCGCCGGGACATGGGCGGGTTCGCCAAGGCGCTGTGGATCGTGTTCGTGATCTTCATCCCGCTCCTCGGCGTCCTGGCGTACCTCATCGCCTACCACCGCTCGATCGCCGACCGCAACGCCAAGACCCAGGAGGCGGCGCAGGCCGCGTTCGACCAACAGGTCCGCGAGGCCGCCGACCGGTCCGGTCCGGCGACGGAGATCGCCACGGCCAAGAGCCTGCTGGACGCCGGCGCCATCTCGCCGGAGGAGTTCGAGGACCTCAAGGGCAAGGCCCTCGCGGGGCGGTCCTGAGCCGTGGCGGCGACACGCACCCCGAAGGAGCCACCATGAGCGCAGACGCCCTGGAGCTGGGCCCGGTCGACATCGTCGTCATCGGCTACCCGCCCGACGCGCCCCGGACCGGCGAGGCCGTCCCGATCTTCCTCGACCTCGTCGACCGCGGGATCATCCGCGTGCTCGACGTCGCCGGGATCCAGAAGAACGAGGACGGCACGTTCGACGCGTTCGCCGCCCACGACATCGACGGCGACGGGTTCCCGGACCTCGTCGCCTTCTCCGGCGCGAGCAGCGGCCTCATCGGCGACGAGGACCTCCGTACGGCGGCCGAGGGGCTCGACCCGGGCACGGCGGCGATCCTCATCGTCTACGAGAACCGCTGGGCCGCGCCGTTCGTCGCGGCGGTCCGCCGCAACGGCGGCGAGGTGCTCGCGTTCGAGCGCGTCCCCGCGGCGGACCTCCTCGACGCGATCGAGCAGCTCGACCCCGCCGACCCGACGACCTGAACGAGCGAGGACGAGAGGAGACCGACCATGCCGTTGCTGAGAGGAATGGCCCGGACCGCGGTGATCGCGGGCACGGCGACCGCGGTGTCCAACCGCGTCAGCCGCCGCCAGGCCCAGCGCTGGCAGGCGCAGGACGAGCGGGAGATGGAGGCGGCAGCGCCGCCGCCGATGCCCGCCGCGGCGCCGGCGCCGGCACCCGCCGCCGACCCGATCGCCCAGCTCAAGGAGCTCGCCGAGCTCAAGAGCCAGGGCATCCTCACCGAGGAGGAGTTCGCCGCCCAGAAGGCCAAGCTCCTCGCGAGCTGACGCGGTGCCCCGGGGCGCGGCTGCCCGCACGCCCAGCCAATCTAAGAGCCGCCTTTAGGACGCGGGAGTACGCTCCCGGCGCGATGCTCACGATCGACGACCCGGCGTCCGTGCCCGCGTGATCGCCCGCCTGCCCTGGCGGCGCATCCTCGGGATCGCGATCCCGATCGTCGCGCTCGTAGCGCTCACGGTCGTCGTGGCCGAGCGCCGCGACGTCTTCTTCCACGCCCTGCGCTCCGCCCCACTCTGGCTGCTGGCGCTCGCCGTCGTCCTCCAGCTGACCGCGCTGCTGGCGCGCAGCGAGGCCTGGCGCCTGTGCGTGGGCGCCGCCGGCGGGTCCACGATGCCGCGCCGCGGCGTCTTCCGAGCTTCGGGCATCGGCGGGCTCGTGGGGATCATCAACGGCCCGACCGGGGTGGCCGCGCGGATCGCGGCGCTGCGCCGCGCCGCGCCACAGCAGTGCCCGCACGTGGGGCCGCTCATCGCCGCCGAGGTGCCGATCCTGGCGATCGAGATCGTGCTGGCCGCGCTCACCTCGTTCACCCTCCTGGGCCCGCTCGGGCTGCCGTGGTGGGCGCCGGTCCTGTGCGCGCTGGTGGCGACCGCCGGCGTCGTCGCGCTCGGCCGCCTGTCGCAACGGCGGACGACCGGGATCTGGAGCGGCCTGGCCGTCCTGCGCACGCTCGACGGCCGCGGCCGCGTCTTCGCGCTCGTCATGGTCGCGGTCTTCGCCCAGATCGCCCGCAACTGGCTGGCGCTGCACGCGATCGGCGTCGACGCCTCGGTCTTCGACGCGATCGCCGTCCTCATCGCGATGGTCACCCTCAGCCAGCTGCCGATCGGCCCGTCGGTCGGCGCCGCCGCGGTCGTCCTCATCCTCGGCGCCAACGGCGTGGCGCTCACCGCCGCGGCCGGCGTGCTGCTGTCGGCGACCGGCATGGCCGGGACGCTCTGCTTCGGCGGCTGGGCGCTGGCCGACCGCTTCCTGCCGCGCCGCGGCACACCGCTGGTCACGTAGCGCGAGCGCGGCGCCGGAGTGCGGGCCAAGGCCAGGATCAATTGGCTGCTGCGGCCAGCTCCGTGACGCGCCAGACAGCCTGCGCATCGACGCAGAACCTGAAGGCGTGGCAGCCGCGACCGCCGCGTCTCCGCGAGGCGACCGATTCCGCACGCACGACAAGCGCCGCATCCGTCGCGGCCATCGACGCGGACGACGGACGTGTCGACGCCGCGATCCGCACCGCAGATCCTGTGGTGACGTCCTGACCAGCGCTCAACGCGAGGCCGCGTCGCGATCGAGCAGCCGGCGGTACCGGGTCATCGTCGAACGCTGCATGTCGCCGTGGGTCTGGCGCTTCAGGCGACCGACGCGCTCCTGGTGGTACGGGCTCGAGAGCGACTCGGCGTGGCCGATGACGTCGCGCGTCGCGATCCCGTAGCGACGCTGCAGCCAGCGGGTCAGGCGCAGCGACGCGCGCAGCTGGCGTGCACGGGACATGACCTGGGCGTCGGCGGTCGCGACGTGCTCGATGCCGATGCTGCGGTGGTTGAGGCCGACCGTGTGGCGGCACATGAGCGACAGCGGCACGAGCTGGTGGATGGTCCCGCCCCGGTCGATGACGAAGTGCGCGCAGGTGCCCGGCAGCTCGCGCAGCTCCGGATCGGGGACGTCGGCCGCGAACGTGTTGAAGGTCGCGCGGTAGGAGTCGTTGGCGGTGATGTGCTCGACGATGACCTTCGGCGCGGTCAGCCGGAACGCGTCGATGCCGTAATGGCGGCGGGCATAGCGGCGCATCTCGGCCTTGCGCTTGGCCGGGAACGGGATCGGATCCTGGTGGATGGGCGGAGGCGGAGCGTCGGCGAGCACCCTGCGATGATTCCACGCCGGCCCTACGGTCTGGATGAGTGATGGAGCACGACCACGGACCCGAACCCGACCGCGCGGCGATCCGCCTCCGCGGCGTCGTCAAGCGCTTCGGCGGCCTGACGGCCGTCGACGGCCTCGACCTCGACGTCCCCTACGGGATGTGCGTCGGCCTGCTCGGCCCCAACGGCGCCGGCAAGTCGACGACGATGAAGATGCTGACCGCCCAGGTCATCGCCGACGAGGGCGAGATCCGCATCCTCGGCCATCGGCTGCCCGACGACTCCAAGCAGGCGCGGGCCGAGATGGGCGTCGTCCCCCAGCTCGACAACCTCGACACGACGCTCACCGTCGAGCAGAACCTGCTCGTCTTCACGCACCTGTACCGGGTCGCCAAGCGCGACCGGCAGGCCGCGATCGACCGCGCGCTCGACATCGCCAACCTCACCGATCGCCGCAGCGCGAAGGTCGAGCAGCTCAGCGGCGGGATGCGCCGGCGCCTGCTCATCGCCCGCGCGCTGCTGCACCGTCCGCGGCTGGTCCTGCTCGACGAGCCGACCGTCGGGCTGGACCCACAGGTCCGCCAGGAGCTGTGGGCGCTCATCGACCGCATGCGCAGCGAGGGCGTCTCGATCCTCATGAGCACCCACTACATCGAGGAGGCCGAGCGCCTCTGCGACCAGGTGACGATCATGTCCCACGGCCGCGCCGTCGCGGTCGGCGCGCCGGTCGCGCTCATCCACGAGCACGCCGGCCCCGAGGCGATCGAGGTCTACGGCTCGCCCACGCAGCTCACCGAGACGGAGGCGCTGGCCCGTACCCGCGGCTGGCGCACGCGCCGCACCGGCACGTCGGTCTCGGTCCTGCACGTCAACGGGAGCGGCGAGCTCGACGGCGAGCGCCGCGCGACGAACCTCGAGGACGTCTTCGTCCTGCTGACCGGCGAGGAGATCTCCTGATGGCCGCCACCGCCGCCCCCGCGCCCGCGCCGTCGCCGTCGCCGTCACCCGCGACGCCGCGCCGCCGCCTGCACCGCCTCGAGGCGCCCGCCCTGCGCGGCGTGCTCGTCCGCGAGATCGTCAACTTCTCGTCGTTCTGGCGCTCGTCGACCTTCTCCTCGACGATCGACCCGACGATCTACCTGCTGGCGTTCGGCTTCGGCTTCGGCTCGCTCGTCAGCACGGTCGCCGGCTACGACTACATCGACTTCGTCGGCACCGGCATCGTCGCCACGACCGTGCTGTTCTCCGGCGCGTTCCCGGCGATGTACGGGACCTTCGTCAAATCCAGCTTCCAGCACACCTACGACGCGATCCTCGCCGCCCCGGTCGACACCGAGGAGCTCGTCACCGCCGAGGCGCTGTGGATCTCGGCGCGGACCGGGGTCTACGGCTGCTTCCCGATGCTCGTCGCGATGGTCTTCGGCCTGGACCCGAGCTGGGGCATGCTGCTCGTGCCGTTCATCGCCGCGCTGTCGGGCTTCGGCTGGGCGGCGTTCGGCATCTTCATCGCCGCCCGCGCCAAGTCGATCGAGAGCTTCTCCTACTGGCAGAGCGGGCTGCTGACGCCGATGTTCCTGGTCGCCGGCACGTTCTTCCCGCTGACCGAGCTGCCCGAGTGGGCGCAGGTCCTGGGCCACCTCAACCCGCTCTTCCACTGTGTCCAGCTCGTGCGCGACGCGGTGTTCGGCTTCGTCGGCTGGGCCGACGTCGGCCACCTCGCGTTCCTCGTCGGCTTCGCGCTGATCGCGTGGCGGCTGGCGATCCGCTTCATGCAGCGGCGGCTGATCGTCTGAGCGGCGCGCCGCGGGAAGGCGTCAGTGCGGCCGCGCGCGGCGGGTGCGCTGGCGCTCTTCCTGCTTGTCGACGACGCGCTCGATGAGCTGCAGGATCTGCGTCGGCCCGGTGGCCTTCGCCTGGCCGTACATGAACGCCTCGCGCCAATCGGCGACGCGCCCGTCCTTGGCCATCTCGTTGAAGAAGGCGCGCGGCACCTCGATGCGGACCTTCGCGTCGGCCGCGATGTCCTTCGTGACCACGGGGCCCGGGAACTCGATCCGGTACTGCTGGGTGTCGCCCCGGGCCCGGAGATCCAGCCCGACGACGAGCTTCAGCGGCTTCAGCGCGGGGACCTCGTCGAGGAGGCGGTTGACCGCGCTCGTGATGAGGGCGGCGGTGTCGGAGGCAGAGGACACGGAGCGCGAAGTCTAGCCCAGCGGGGTCACAGCCCGACCAACCGGAGGCGAGTGCTCCGGTTGCTACCGTGGTGCGGAACTCCGATTCGTCCGTCTCAATTCCTGGGTGGTCATGTCCTCCGCATCACGCACAACCGACGCAGGCGCCGAGCCGTCGAGCGACGACAAGCTCGACCGCGGGCTCATGCTCGTCGCGTCGGTCGTCGTGCTCGGCGCGATCATGTCGATCCTCGACACGACGGTCGTCAACGTCGCGATCAACACGCTCGCGCGGGACTTCGACACGTCGCTGGCGACGATCCAGTGGGTCGCGACGGGCTACACGCTCGCGCTCGCGACCGTGATCCCGCTCACCGGCTGGGCGTCGGACCGCTTCGGCACCAAGCGCCTGTACCTCATGTCGATCTCGCTGTTCCTGCTCGGCTCGGTCCTGTCGGGCCTGGCGTGGAGCGCGGAGTCGCTCATCGGCTTCCGCGTCCTGCAGGGTCTTGGCGGCGGCATGCTCATGCCAGCCGGCATGACGATCCTGACCCACGCCGCGGGCCCGCAGCGGGTCGGCCGGGTCATGGCGATCATCGGCGTGCCGATGCTGCTGGGGCCGATCCTCGGGCCGATCCTCGGCGGCTGGCTCGTCGACGACTTCTCCTGGCGCTGGATCTTCTTCATCAACGTGCCGATCGGCGTGGTCGCGCTGGCGATGGCGTGGCGGATCCTGCCGACGGACGTCCCCGAGCCCCGTCACCGCCTCGACTGGCTCGGCCTGCTGCTGCTCTCGCCCGGCCTCGCGGCCGTCATCTACGGCCTGGCCGAGAGCAACTCGGGCGGCGGCTTCGGGTCGGCCCAGGTGCTGGTCCCGGGTCTCATCGGGCTCGCCATGCTCGCGCTCTTCGTGCGCCACGGCCTACGCACGCCGGATGCGCTCATCGACCTGCGCCTGTTCGCCAACCGGACGTTCTCGGCCTCGATGGTCACGCTGCTGCTCGTGATCATCGCCGTCTTCGGCGGCATGCTGCTGCTGCCGCTCTACTTCCAGGCGGTCCGCGGCGAGTCGGCGATGGACACCGGGCTGCTGCTCGCGCCGCAGGGCCTCGGTGCGATGCTCGCGATGCCGCTCGCCGGCCAGCTCAGCGATCGCACCGGGGTCGGCAAGATCGTGCCGTTCGGCCTGGTCGTCGTCGCGCTGTCGTTCCTCGGCCTCACCCAGCTGGGCGCCGACACGAGCTACTGGCTCATCGGCGCGCTGCTGTTCGTCATGGGCCTCGGGATGGGCTTCACGATGATGCCGACGTTCACCGGGGCGCTGCAGACGCTGCGCAAGAAGGACGTGTCGCGCGCCAGCAGCACGCTGAACATCAACCAGCAGGTCGGCGCCTCGATCGGCACCGCGGTCCTGACCGTGCTGCTCAGCCACGAGCTGACCTCGCGGCTGCCGGGCGGCGGCGGGAACGGCATCGGTGCGGAGGTCCCGCCCGCGGTGCGCGAGCGCCTCGCGCCGCTCATGGCGGACGCGTTCGGCGCGACGTTCTGGTACGCGCTGGCGTTCGTGGTCGTCGCCCTCGTCGTCGCGACGATCCTGCTGCCCAAGCGCAAGCCGGAGCCGGTCGACGACCCCGACGAGGACGACGCCGACGCGGCGGTCCCGGTCGCGCTGCACTGACACAGCCGGCGCTCTGGCATGCTGCGTCCCGGATGAGGTCGCCGGCATCGATCGTCGCCGTCGGCGCGCTGACGCTGACGGCGGCCGTCAGCGCGAGCGCCGCACCGCCGGAGGGGACGCGGTTCGACGTCGCCGCCCCCTCGCGCGCCCGCGGCGCGACGGTCGCCCGGGTCGTCGCCGCGGCCTTCGCGCGCGCCCGGATCGACGCGCCGACGCGCGGCTGGCGGGTGAGCACCCAGACGTCCTGGTCGGGCCAGGCGCAGGTCCTGCTCGTCCTCGACGCGACGACGCGCGACGGCCGCGACTGGGTGAAGGTCCTCCTCCCGGTCCGCCCCAACGGCAGCGCCGGCTGGATCCCGCGCGACAAGGTCGTGCTCGCCCGCACCCGCTACTGGGTCGACGTGCGGACCGCGAGCCGCCGCGTCACCGTCTACCGCGGCGGCCGGCCGGTGCGGCGGCTGCGGGCGGTCGTCGGCGCGCCCGGCACCCCCACGCCCCATGGGCTCGCCGCGATCTACGAGCGCAATCGCCAGCCCGACCCCCGGGCCTTCCTCGGACCGTGGGCGCTGTCGCTCACCAGCCTGTCGAACGTGCTGGAGAACTACGGCGGGGGGCCCGGCCGGGTCGCCATCCACGGACGCGCGGGCGCCAGCCTGCGCGATCCGCTGGGCAGCGCGCGCTCGCACGGCTGCATCCGGATCGACAACCGGCCCGTGACGTGGATGGCCACGCACCTGCCGGCCGGGACCCCGGTCGATGTCCGTCGCTGACCGGGGCCGGGCCGGCGCGGGCGGCTAGATCTTGTGCCGCTGCAGCAGCTTCTTGCCGATGACCATCTTCTGGATCTCGGACGTCCCCTCGCCGATCAGCAGCAGCGGCGCGTCACGGTACAGCCGCTCGATCTCGTACTCCTTGGAGTAGCCGTAGCCGCCGTGGATGCGCAGGCACTCCTCGGCGCAGAAGCGGGCGGCCTCGGAGGCGAACAGCTTCGCCATGCCGGCCTCCATGTCCGAGCGCGCGCCGGCGTCCTTCAGCCGCGCGGCGCGGATCGTCAGCAGGCGGGCCGCCTCGGTCTGGGTCGCCATGTCGGCGAGCTTGAACTGGATCGCCTGGTGCTGGGCGATCGGCTTGCCGAACGTCTTGCGCTCCTGCGAGTAGCGCAGCGCCAGCTCGAGCGCGCGCTGCGCGACGCCGACGCCGCGCGCGGCGACGTTCACGCGGCCGACCTCGAGCGCGTCCATCATCTGGGCGAAGCCGTTGTTGAGCCCCGCCTCCTCGCCGCCGAGGATGTTCTCGGCCGGGCAGCGGTAGCCGTCGAAGACCAGCTCGGTCGACTCGACGCCCTTGTAGCCCATCTTCTTGATCTGCGGCGGCACGGTCAGGCCCGGGTTGTCGGGCTTGCCCGGCTCCTTCTCGGCGATGAAGCAGGTGAACGCCTTGTGGCGCGGGTTGGCCTCGGGATCGGTCTTGACGAGGGTGAACACCAGCCCGGAGCGCAGGCCGTTGGTGACCCACATCTTCTGGCCGTTGATCTCCCAGGCGCCGTCGTCGAGCTTCTTGGCCGACGTCTTGATCGCCTGGACGTCGGAGCCCAGCTCCGGCTCGCTGAGCGAGAACGCGGCGCGGATCTCACCGGTCGCCATCTTCGGCAGCCACTTCTGGCGCTGCTCCTCGGTGCCGTACTTCATGAGCAGGTACGAGCCGATGAAGTGCGTGTTGACCACACCGGAGATGGAGATCCACCCGCGCGAGAGCTCCTCGACGATCATCGCGTAGGTCGTGAGGTCGAGGCCCATCCCGCCGTACTCCTCGGGGATGGTGACGCCGAAGAGCCCGAGCTCCTTCATCTGCTCCACGATCGGCTCGGGGAACGCGTCCTCGTGGTCGTAGTGCTCGGCGTTGGGCAGGATCTGCTCGTCGACGAACTGACGCACCATCTCGGTGATCGCCTTCTGCTCGTCAGTCTTCTCCTCGAACGGGACGGCAACGGCCATGTTCGGGTTCCTCCACCTCGAAGTTGGTCCATCGAGGATACGAGCCAGTCGTCGAGGTGCGGTGCGACATCGCGCACGCGTTCCCGGACGGCCGCCTGTTACGCGGCGATGCGCTCGGCGAAGCGGCGCAGGTAGAGCGGCCAGCCACCGTCGCCGTCGACGCCCTCGCGGATCGACTGCCAACCCTCGAGGTGGCGATCGAGGTTGCGGTGGTCGAGCTCGACGCGGGTGCGTTGCGGTGTCTCGGCGATGAACCGAACCTCGACCTCGCTGGTCTTCTCGAGATCGGTCTCGAGTTGCCAGGTCGGGCCGATGTCCCAGCTGATCACGACGCGGTTGGGCGGCTCGTAGACGAGCACGCGTGCCCAGTGGCACTCGCTGCCGTCGACCCCGCGGTCATAGAGCCGGCCGCCGGCGCGCGGCTCGAAGACCGTCTCCGCGATCTCGACGGCGAGCAGGTTGTGCGTGGGAGGCTTGAAGCTCCCGAAGTCCTGTGTGAAGACCGAGAACGCGCGCTCGATCGGCGCGTCGACGACGATCTCGTGATGGACCGAGGTCGCTTCCGCTGGCGTCGTCATGAGATCTCCTCTCGGGGTTGTTCGACGGCGGACTTGTAGGCCGCCAGGGCGCTGCTCCAGAACTGGTCGAGCTCAGCGCGGAGCTGCCGGAGGCCCTCGCGATCGACCTCGTAGATGCGACGGTTCCCCGCTCGCCGATCGATGACCAGCCCCGCGTCCTTGAGCACCTTGAGGTGCTGCGAGACCGCTGGCCGGCTGACCGGCAGCCCGCTCGCGAGCTCGCCGACCGCACACGGGCGCTGCGCGACGCGCTCGAAGATCGTGCGGCGCGTGCGATCGCCCAGCGCGGCCCAAGCATCAACTGCGTAAGCCATTACTCACGGTAACCATACGCTTACGCACCGGTCCCGTCAAGACCGCAGCCAAGCGGGGGCGTACGCCGCGGGCGATGAACTTAGAACGCGTCGAACAGCGCCGCCAGCCGGCGCAGCGAGTGCGCCATCGCCGCGACGTCGGCCGGATCGGCGTCCTGGAGCTGCGCCTCCCACGCCGCCTGGATCTGGCGGTCCTTCTCGTCGAAGACGTCGCGGCCAGCCGGCGTGATGCGCACCCCGACGCGGCGGCGGTCGGCCTCGTCGCGCACGCGCTCCAGGAGGCCGGCGCGCGAGAGGCCGTCGAGCATCTTCGTGATCGAGGCGGGCGTGAGCTCGGCCGCGGCGGCGAGCTCGCCGGCGGAGTGCTCGTCGCCGTCGACCAGCACCCGCAGCACCGCATGCCGGGAGTAGCTCAGCGCACCGTGGCGCTGCGCCTCGCGACCGCGCAGCCGGCGCTGCGCGGCCAGGAACTCGCGCAGGGCGGCGCGCACCTCGTCGATGGTCTCGGTCTGAGCGGGCATCAGCGCCATCATGCTAGGCCGCGTGCGGCTCGGCGTCGTCGGGCAGCAGCTCGCCGTCGACGGCCGCGTGGCGGCCCGCGGTGCGCTCGCGCGAGCGGCGCTCCACGATCGCCAGGTAGACGGCCGGGACGATGGCGAACGCGGTCACGGCGACCGCCCACCAGTAGGCGTGCCCGAAGGCTTGCGCCTGCGCGGCCGGCGAGCCGGACGCGGCGCCGGCGAGCTGGTGCGAGAGCACGACGGTGAGGATCGCGGTGCCGACCGAGCCGCCGACCCGCTGCAGCACGTTCAGCTGCGGCGTGGCGTGCGGCACGTCCTCGGTGCGCAGCGTCGAGAAGGCCGCGGCCATGAGCGGCATGACCGACGCGCCGGTCCCGATGCCGCGAACGACGAGGATCGCCGAGATCGCCCAGTACGACGTGTCGGCGCCGAGCCCCGCGAGCGGGATCGTCCCCGCGGTCATGATCGCCAGGCCGGCCGCGGCGACGCGACCGCCGCCGATGCGGTCGGCCAGGCGGCCGGCGACGCCCATCGAGAGCGCCGCGCCGAGGCCCTGTGGGATGAGGAGCAGGCCCGCGTGCATGGCGTCCTCGCCGCGGACGGTCTGGAAGTAGAGCGGCAGCAGGAGCATCGCGCCGTACAGCGCGGCGCCGGCGGCGAACGTCGCCGCGCTGGCCGCCGCGAAGCCGCGGTTGCCCAGCAGCCGGATGTCGAGCAGCGGCCGGCGACTGCGCAGCGCATGCACGGCGAACCCGGCGATCAGCACGAGGCCGACGACCGTGGGCACCAGCACGGACGCCGAGGCGAAGCCCCCTGCGGCGCTCGTGCGCGACAGGCCGTAGATCACCGCCGGCACGCCGGTGCAGAGCAGCAGCAGGCCGGTGACGTCGAGGCGCCCGGCGTCGTGGCGGACCTCGTCGCGCGGCAGCAGCCTCCACCCCATGAGCAGCGAGGCGACGCCGAACGGCACGTTGATGACGAAGATCCAGTGCCAGCTCAGGTGGTCGATGAGCAGGCCGCCGACGATCGGGCCGATCATCGGGCCGATGACCATCGGCACGCCGATGACGCTCATGACGCGCCCGATGCGCTGCGGCCCCGCCGCCGTGGCGAGCATCATCTGTCCCAGTGGCAGCGTGAGGCCGCCGGCGATCCCCTGCAGGACGCGGAAGGCGATGAGCACCGGCGCCGACCAGGCGACAGCGCAGAGGAGCGACGCGCCGACGAACAGCGCCAGCGAGACGAGGTACATCCGCCGCGTCCCCAGCCGCTTGGCCACCCACGCGGTGACCGGGATCACTGCCCCCATGCCGAGCAGATAGCCCGTGGCGACCCACTGGATGTCGTCGAGCGGGCTGTGCAGCTCGACGCTCAGGCTCTGGAGGGCGACGTTGACGATGGTGACGGCGAGGATCGACATCACGGAGCCCATCCCGACGACGGCGGCGATGAGCCAGACATGGCGCTCGATCCCGCCGGAGACGGACTTCCGCACGGCGTTGCTCCTTCGCGTCTTGTAGGTTTGCTGGCGAATATTATGTTAGCGAAATACATCTCCGTTCGCAAGTCCTGGATAGGATTCCGGCGGCTATGAACTACGCCGTGGACGTCGTCGACTCCGCTCCCGCCGACCAGCTCGCGCTCGTCGAGCTCGCCCGCGACGGGACCCGGCGCGAGTGGCGCTTCGGCGAGGTCGCCGACGGCGCCGCCCGGCTAGCCGGCACGCTCGTGCGCCACGGCGTCGGACGCGGCGACGTCGTCCTGACGCTCGTCGGCAACCGTCCCGAGTGGGTCCTGGCGATGGTCGCGTGCTTCCGCCTCGGCGCCGTCGTGCTGCCGTGCAACGAGCAGCTGCGCGCCAAGGACCTCGCCCTGCGCCTGGCGGTGGCGAAGCCCGCCGCGATCGTGGCCGACGAGCGCAACCGGACCGAGCTCGAGGCAGCGCGGCCATCCTGCCCCGTGCTCCTCGTCCCCGACGACGCGCTCTGGCGCGACGGCGAGCCCGCCCCGCCGGCCGACCTCGCCCCCACCGACCCGGCCGTCATCATCTTCACGTCCGGCACCTCCGGCGAGCCCAAGGCGGTGGTCCACGGCCAGCGCTATCTCACGGGCCAGGCGCTCCAGGCCGAGCACTGGCTCGCCGCCCGCCCCGGCGACGTCGTCTGGTGCACCGCCGCGAGCGGGTGGTCGAAGTCCGCGCGCAACGTGTTCGTCGCCCCGTGGATCCGCGGCGCGGCCGCGCTCCTGCACGACGAGCGCTTCGACCCGGCCCATCGCCTCGACCTGCTCGAGCGCGAGCGCGTCGACGTCCTCTGCATGGCGCCGACCGAGTACCGCGTGATGGCCAAGCGCACGACGCTGCGGGCGCTGCCGTCGCTGCGCGGCGCGGTCGCCGCCGGCGAGGCGCTCAACCCCGAGGTGCTCGCCGCCTGGCACGAGGCGGCCGGGATCTGGATCCGCGACGGCTACGGCCAGACCGAGAGCGGCCAGACGACCGGCGCCCCGCTGGACGCGCCCGTGCGGCCCGGGTCGATGGGGCGCCCGCTCCCGGGCGTGAAGCTGTGGATCGACGACGGGGAGCTGGTCGCCGATCCGGGCACGATCCCGACCTTCTTCCTCGGCTACCTCGGCGAGGACCCGCCGCCGCGGGACCAGCCGTGGCGGACGGGCGATCGCGTGCAGCGCGACGAGGACGGCTTCCTCTACTTCGAGGGCCGCACCGACGACGTCATCATCTCCGCCGGCTACCGCATCGGCCCGTTCGAGGTCGAGTCGGCGCTCATCGCCCATCCGGCCGTCGCCGAGGCCGCCGTCGTCGCGGCGCCCGACGAGGAGCGCGGGTCGATCGTGCGCGCAGTCGTCGTGCTGCGCGATGGCCATGCGCCGTCCGAGACCCTCGGGCGCGAGCTGCAAGGCCACGTCAAGGCGACCACCGCGCCGTACAAGTACCCGCGCCGGATCGACTTCGTCACCGAGCTGCCCAAGACGACGAGCGGCAAGGTCCGCCGGGCGGCGCTGCGCCAGGACGGTGCGTCGGGCGGATGAGCGGGGCGCGCGCCGCGGTCGTGGTCAGTCCGTCGCGTCGGTGAGCTCGGCCAGCCTGCGCAGGATCCGCTCGGCGTCCGCGCGCTCGTCGGGATCGAGCTGCTCGTAGAGCCCGCGCCGGCGGGCACGCGCGGCGGCGCGGCCAGCGCGCAGCGCGGCGTCGCCCGCCTCCGTCAGCTCGACCAGGACGCAGCGGCGATCGCGCTCGGACGGTCGGCGGAGGACGATGCCGTCGCGCTCGAGACCGTCGAGCATCCGCGTCGCCGTGGGCGAGGCGACCATGGCGCCGTCGGCCAGCTCGCGCACCGAGCGAGCCCGGCCGTCCAGCAGCGGCACGAGGAGCAGGAACTGGGCCGCCGACAGGCCGCCCGCCTCGATGTCGCTGCGCCAGCGCGTGCGGGCACGCCGCATCGAGCGGAAGAACCCTTCCATCGCCTCGGAGAACGTCTCGGCGCTCATGGACGCGGAGGGTAGCGATTTCCGTAGCACGCTACTCAATAGCTTGCTAATCTTCTCGGGCGATGCGCAAGCGCTCCGCCAGCTTGGGCCTGGACGCCGACCTGCTCCTCATCGCCTCGGTGGTCGTCGTCGGGGCGATCATGTCGATCCTCGACACGACGATCGTCAACGTCGCGCTCGACACGCTCAGCCGCGACCTGCACGCGTCGCTGGACGACGTGCAATGGGTCGCCACCGGCTACCTGCTGGCGCTCGCCGTCGTCATCCCGCTGACCGGCTGGACCTCCGAGCGCTTCGGCGCGCGACGCGTCTGGCTGACCTCGGTGACGCTCTTCGTCGTCGGCTCGGTCCTCTGCGGCCTGGCCTGGGACCTGCCGTCGCTGATCGCCTTCCGCGTACTGCAGGGACTCGGCGGCGGGATGGTCATGCCGGTCGGCATGATCCTGCTGACGCAGGCCGCCGGCCCGCAGCGCGTCGGGCGCGTGATGTCGGTCATCGGCGTGCCGATGCTCCTCGGTCCGGTCGTGGGACCGGTCCTCGGCGGCCTGATCATCGACCACCTCTCCTGGCGCTGGATCTTCTACGTCAACGTGCCCGTCGGCGCGATCGGTCTGCTCATGGGCCTGCGCTGGCTGCCGCGCGTCAACGCGTCCGACCACCCGGGGCGCCTGGACTGGCGCGGCCTGGCCCTGCTCTCCCCCGGCCTCGGCCTCACGGTCTTCGGTCTGGCCGAGACCTCGACCCACGGCGGCCTGGGCGCCGTCGTCGCCTGGCTGCCGCTGGTCACCGGCCTGCTGCTCGTCGCGAGCTTCACCCTCCACGCGCTGCGCGCCGAGCGTCCGCTCATCGACGTGCGGCTGTTCGCCGATCGCGCCTTCTCGTCCGCCGCCTTGACCGTCCTCCTGTTCGGGGTCGCCTTCTTCGGCTCCCAGCTGCTGCTGCCGCTCTTCTTCCAGGTCGCGCGCGGCGAGGACGCGCTCCACGCCGGGCTCATGACCGCACCGCAGGGCCTCGGAGCGGCGCTGGCCATGCCGCTCGCCGGCCGGCTGACCGACCGCATCGGCGGCGGGCGGGTCGCGGCCGGCGGGATCCTGCTCGGGATCGTCGCGACGATCCCGCTGGCGCTGGTCTCGGCCAGCACGTCGTACGCGGCGATCGGCGCCGTCCTGTTCGTGCGCGGCATCGCGCTCGGCTTCGCGATGATGCCGGCGATGGCCGCCGCCTACGCGGCGATGGACCGCTCGGCCGTCCCGCGGGCGACGAGCGCCCTGAACGTCATCCAGCGCGTGGGCGGCTCCATCGGCACCGCCGTGCTGGCCGTCGTCCTGTCCCACCAGATCGCGACCGCGATCCCGGGCGCGACCGGCGGCGGACTGGAGCGCGCCAACGCGGTCCCGCCGGCCGCGCGCTCCGCCCTCGCCGAGCCGCTGGCCACGGCCTTCGCCCACAGCTTCTGGTGGGTCGTGGCGCTGACCGCCTTGGCGTTGCTGCCGGCGCTCGTGCTCGCGCGGGTCACGTCGCGCCGCACCCCCAGGGGCGTGACGTCCCTGGCCGCCGAGGGGTAGGGGCCCCGGCACGCCTGCTGGCGTACCGGGCACGCTGATCGCCCACGCGCTCCCCTACGGCGTGTCCTTGGGCTCGTCGTGCTCGCCCGGCTTGGCCTTGCTGATCTGGTCGGTGTCGCCCAGCGGCGTGTCGTCGTCCTCGGACGGCAGCGGGGGCAGCGTCTCGGCGTTGTCGCCGTCGCCGCCCTCGGCGCCGACGTCCTCCTGCGGATCTTCGTGCATGGCGCAGCGGTACCCGGGCGGGGCGTGCGCCGAACCCGCGGTCCGGCGGGCGTGTGACGACCCAGGTCCACCGGGTACTTGCACCGACGACGGACGAGCTTCTGGAGGAGGCACCCCGCGGCGGCGTCGAGGAGGTCGACGCCGCCGTGGTCTGCGCCGCGAGATCGAGACCACCGAGCGCTTCGCGGCCGGCGAGCGAGCCGCGTGACGAGCGACTCCGGCGTCGACTGCACGTCCCACCCCCACGAACCTGCACCTTCCACCCCATGGCGCCCGCGCACCGGCGGGCGACCATGGCCTCATGATCCACCGATCCTCCCCTCCCCCGGCCGGCACCCCGCCGCCCGGCTCCCGTACCGACTGGCCCGCGGCGCGCGTCGTGCGTCGGCTCGTGGAGCGCCGCCGCACCCGCGCCGCCCGCTCCCCGGTGGCGCCGCCGCCCGCAGCGCCACGTCACACCGCCTCGCAGGACGACTGGACGTGGGACATCATCGACGTCCGCTGACGATGCGCGCGCCGCGACGGTCGGGGCGCCGCGACCGGCTGCGCTACGTCGCCGTCTTCGCGCTCTTCGGCATCGCGTCGACGCTGCTGGCGCTCGACCTCGACGTCGCCGGCTGGGCGGTCCTGCTGTGCGGGCTCGCGCTGCTGCCCTGGTCCGGCGGCTGAGGCGTCAGGTCGCCCTGCAGGTGCCAGTCGTCGACGAGCCCGGCGCTGCGCGAAGTCGCGCATGACCGCCTGCTCGTGGCTCAGCAGCTCGGGCGTCTCCCAGACGGTCGTCAGCTCGTACGTTCGGCGCCCGCAGAGGCAGGTGCCGATCGGCCGCTCGAGGTCGTTGACGAAGCGGTGCACTTCCTCGTCGGGCTCCGCCGAGTCGAAGCGCCCGTCGCGGTCGGCGACGTAGCCGTCCAGCGAGGCGATCGCGGTGTAGGGAGGTTCGCCATGGCCCCTACCGCAGCACCCGCGCCTCGTAGCCGGCGTCGGCGATCGCTCGCAGGACCGCCTGCGCATGGTCGGCGCCGCGCGTCTCGAGCACGAGCTGGACGGCCGTCTCGCGGACGTGGAGGTCGATGCCCTCGCGGACGTGCTCGACCTCGACGAGGTTCGCGCCGGCGCGGGCGATGCGGTCCAGCAGCCGGGCGAGATGGCCGGGGCGGTCGGGCACCTTGGTCAGCAGCGCGATGCGGCGGCCGGCCTCGGTCTCGTGGCGGCGGGCGATCGAGGCCAGCAGGCCCGCGTCGACGTTGCCGCCGCTCAGCACGACGACGGTCGAGCCCGTGCGCGCCGGCGCGACCTGCCCGCCGAGCAGCGCGGCGACGCCGACCGCCCCCGCGCCCTCGACGACGAGCTTGGCCTTCTCCAGCAACAGCACCATCGCCTCGGCGACATCGTCCTCGGCGACCAGCTCGATGCCGTCCAGGAACCGCTGCATGAGCGACAGCGTCAGCTCGCCGGGCTTCTTCACAGCGATGCCGTCCGCGATCGTGACCTGCGGCGGGCGCAGGTGCAAGGGCTCCCCGGCCAGCAGCGACTCGCGCGCGGCCGGGAACGTCTCGACCTGCACGCCGACGACCTCCACTTCGGGCCGCGACTCCTTGATCGCCAGCGCGACGCCGGAGGCCAGGCCACCGCCGCCGACCGGCACGATCACCTTGGCGAGGTCCTCGACGTCCTCGATCAGCTCGAGCCCCAGCGTGCCCTGGCCGGCGATGACGTGCGGGTCCTCGAACGGGTGCACGAACGCCTCGCCGCGCTCCTGCGCGCGCTCGCGAGCCGCGGTCAGGCAGTCCTCGACCGACTCGCCGTGGAGGATCACCTCCGCGCCCAGCGCCGCGGCACCCTCGACCTTCGTGATGGGCGCGTCGGCCGGCATGAACACCGCGCACGGCACGCCGCGCGCCTGCGCCGCGGAGGCGAGCGCCTGGGCGTGGTTGCCCGCGCTCGCGCACACCACGCCGCCGCGGCAGCCGTCGCCGAGCGTGTCGAGCTTCGACAGCGCGCCGCGGATCTTGAACGAGCCGGTCCGCTGCAGCGACTCCGCCTTCAGCAGGACGTTCGCGCCCGCGCGCTCGCTCAGCGTCGCCGACGTGAGCACCGGCGTCCGGCGCGCGACGTCGGCGACGACGCCGCGCACGTGGCGGACCTCGGCGAGCGTGACCGTGCCGGCGGCCATCGGGACGCGCTCGGTCAGGCCCCGGGGAGCGCGACGACGGCGACGATCTCGACCTGCGCGCCCTTCGGCAGCGCGGCGACCCCGATCGCGACGCGGGCCGGCGGGTCGGTCTCGAAGAACGTGGCGTAGACCTCGTTGACCTCGGCGAACGCGCCCATGTCGGTCAGGTACACGGTCACCTGGACCGCATCGGCCAGGGTCGCGCCCGCGGCCGCGCAGACCGCCTCGAGGTTGACGAGGCACTGGCGCGTCTGCTCGGCCGGCGTGGTGCCGACGAGCTCGCCGCTGGACGGGTCGAGCGGGATCTGGCCGGAGCAGTACAGCAGGCCGCCGGTGCGGACCGCATGGGTGTAGGGGCCGATGGCGGCGGGGGCATCGAGGGCGGTGACGGTCTCACGATGGGCGGACATGGGCGAGACGCTAGCGTGAAGCCCATCGCCAACGCGCTCGCGTACGAGACGTCGCCGTACCTGCTCCAGCACCGCGACAACCCGGTGGACTGGTTGCCCTGGGGCGACGAGGCCCTGCGCCGCGCTCGCGAGCTCGACCGCCCGCTGCTGGTCTCGATCGGCTACTCGGCCTGCCACTGGTGCCACGTGATGGAGCGCGAGTCCTTCGAGGACGACGAGACCGCCGCGCTCATGAACGCGCGGTTCGTCTGCGTGAAGGTCGACCGCGAAGAGCGCCCCGACGTGGACGCGGTCTGCATGGAGGCCGTCCAGGCGCTGACCGGCCATGGTGGCTGGCCGCTGAACGTGTTCCTCACGCCCGAGCAGGTGCCCTTCTTCGGCGGGACCTACTTCCCGCCCGATGCGCGCATGAACATGCCGAGCTGGACGCAGGTCCTGCGCGCGGTCGCCGAGGCGTGGGACGAGCGGCGCGCGGCGGTCCGCGACCAGGCCGAGCGGCTGCGCGAGCGCCTCGGCGCCTCGGCGGCGCTGCGAGCGTCCGCGTCCGCGGTCGACGCCGCCGCGCTCGACGCCGCCGTCGCCCAGCTGCGAGCGCAGTTCGACCCGCGCCATGGCGGCTGGGGCGCCGCGCCGAAGTTCCCGTCTGCCGACGTGATCGACTTCCTGCTCGGCCGGGGCGAGACCGAGATGGCCCTGACGACGCTGCGCGCGATGGCCACCGGCGGCATCTTCGACCAGGTCGGCGGCGGCTTCGCCCGCTACGCCGTCGACGCGACCTGGACCGTCCCCCACTTCGAGAAGATGCTCTACGACAACGCGCTCCTCGCGCGCGCCTCGCTGCACGGCTGGCAGGCCTCGGGCGATCCGCTCCTGCGGCGCACGTGCGAGGAGACGCTGGCGTGGGCGCTGCGGGAGATGCGCACGCCCGACGGCGCGTTCCATGCCGCGCTGGACGCGGACTCGGAGGGCGTCGAGGGCAAGTTCTACGTGTGGACGGTCGACGAGCTGCGCGCGGCGCTCGGCGAGGACGCCGACGCCGCGATCGCGTACTTCGGGGCAACCGGGCGCGGGAACTTCGAGGGGTCCAACGTCCTGGAGGGCCGCGGCCCGGCGCTCGACGACGCAGTCCGCGAGCGCGTGCGCGCGCGGCTGCTGGAGGTGCGCGCGCAGCGCGTGCGGCCGGGGCTGGACGACAAGGTCCTCACCTCCTGGAACGCGCTCATGATCGCCGCGCTGGCCGACGCTGGCGCAGTGCTGGAGCGCCCCGACCTGCTCGACGCGGCGCGCGCCGCCGCCGACTTCCTGCTGCACGTGCATCGCACGGACACCGGGCGGCTGCTGCGGACCTCCAAGGACGGCGTCGCCCGCCTGCCGGGGTACCTCGAGGACCACGCGTTCCTGGTGGAGGCGCTGGTCGTCCTCTACGAGGCCACATGGGAGCCACGCTGGCTGGTGGCGGCCCGCGAGGTCGCCGACACGATGATCGCCCACTTCGCCGACGACGAGCACGGCGGGTTCTTCACGACCGCCGACGACCACGAGGTGCTCGTCGCGCGCCGCCGCGACCTCGAGGACACGCCGATCCCGTCGGGCTCCTCCAGCGCCGCGCTCGGCCTGCTGCTCCTGCACGCGCTGACCGGTGAGGCCGAGTACGAGCGCCGCGGCCAGTCGGCGATCGCGCTCGTCCACGAGGTCGCGCCGCGCCATCCGGCCGCGTTCGGGCACCTGCTGCAGGCGATGGCCTGGGTCGCCGGGCCGGCGCGCGAGGTGGCGATCGTCGGACCGGACGCCGCGACCGGCCCGCTCGTGCGAGTCGTGCGCGGCGCCTACCGCCCCCGGATCGTCCTGGCGGGCGGCGCGGGCCCGGAGCCCGCCGTCCCCCTCCTCGCCGACCGCACGCCGGTCGACGGCCAGGCCGCCGCCTACGTCTGCGAGCGCTTCGCCTGCCAGCGCCCGGTCACCGAGCCGGACGCGCTGGCCGCGCTGCTGGACGCTTGAGCGCTACAGGACCGGCAGGTAGCGGTCGAGCTCCCACTGCGTGACCTGCACGCGGTAGTCGTCCCACTCCTGGCGCTTGATCTCGACGAAGCGGTTGAACATGTGCTCGCCCAGCGTGCGCAGCACCAGCTCGGACTCGGCGGTGATCTCGATCGCCTCGCCCAGCGTCTCGGGCAGCTGCTCGATGCCCAGCCGCTTGCGGTCGTCCGGAGCCAGGTGGTACAGGTTCTTCTCCATCGGCTCGGGCAGCTCGTAGCCCTTCTCGATGCCCTCCAGCCCGGCCTGCAGCAGCGCCGCGAAGGTCAGGTAGGGATTGCACGCCGGATCGGGGCAGCGCAGCTCCATCCGCGTCGACTGCTCGCGGCCGGGGTGGTAGAGCGGCACCCGGACGAGCGCGCTGCGATTGCGTCGCGACCAGGCGACGTAGACGGGCGCCTCGTAGCCCGGCACGAGCCGCTTGTAGGAGTTGACCCACTGGGCGAAGATCGAGCAGATCTCGCGCGCGTGCTTGAGCTGGCCGGCGATGAACGCCTTGCCGACGTCCGAGAGGAAGTACTGGTCGTCGGCGTCGTAGAAGGCGTTGTGTCCGTCCTTGAACAGCGACTGGTGGGTGTGCATGCCCGAGCCGTTCTCGCCGAACAGCGGCTTGGGCATGAAGGTCGCGTGCCAGCCGTACTTCATCGCGATCTCCTTGACCGTGATGCGGTACGTCATGCAGTCGTCGGCCATCTTCAGCGCCGGCGCGTAGCGCATGTCGACCTCGTGCTGGGAGGGCCCGACCTCGTGGTGGGAGTACTCGACGTGGATGCCGAGCTGCTCGAGCGCGAGGACGGTCTCGCGGCGCACGTCGGAGCCGGCGTCGAGCGTGGTCAGGTCGAAGTAGCCGCCCTCGTCGAGGACCTTCGTGGACTTGCTGTCCTCGAAGAGGAAGTACTCCAGCTCGGGGCCGACGTTGAAGACGTCGAAGCCCATCGCCTCGGCCCGCTGCAGCGCGCGGCGCAGGACCTGGCGCGGGTCGCCCTCGTACGGGACGCGCTCGGGCGTGTGGATGTCGCAGAAGATCCGCGCGACGCCCTGCGCCTGCGGGCGCCACGGCAGCACCGCGAACGTGGCCGGGTCGGGCTTGGCCACCATGTCGGACTCCTCGATCGCGTTGAAGCCGGTGATCGAGGAGCCGTCGAAGCCCATCCCGTTCTCGAACGCGTCGTCGAGCTCCTCCGCGTGGATCGAGAACGACTTCAGCTGGCCGAGGATGTCGGTGAACCACAGCCGGATGAAGCGCAGGTCCTGCTCGGCGACGAGCGCCTTGACGTCGTCGGCGGTCTTGGGCTGATCGGGCATCGCTCGCGGAGCGTAGACCAGAATCCGCTGGACGTCGCGGCCAAACGCGATTGGACCGTCAGTCCAGGCGCGCCAGGTCCGGACAGGCGACCCGCAGCGTCTCGCCGTGCGCCAGCAGCCGGGTCGCCGGCCCGCCCAGGCGCGCGCAGACCTCCACGAAGCGCTCTGGGTCCAGCGTGGCATACGGCCCGTAGCCGTCGGGCGCCCACATCCCGTAGTGCATCGGGATCGCGAGCGCCGGCGAGAGCTTGTGCGCCATGAGCGCCGCCTCGCCGGCGTCCATGCAGCCACCCGAGCCGTTGCTGACGAACAGCCCGACGTCGTACGGCCCGTGCTGTGCCATCGCGAGCACGCGGGCGTCGTACTCCGTGTCGCCTGTGTGGAAGACCCGCACGCCCGCGACCTCGACCGCGACGCTGATCGCGTCCTCGCAGATCCAGCCCGGGACGTCGTGGCGCGCGAACCCCGCCCACACGCGGAAGCCCGCGTGCTCGAAGCTCCCACCGCGCTCCAGCTCGTGGACGCGCGCCGCGTCCACGCCCCAGCCCAGCAGCCGCGCCGTGTTGCTCGGCGGGCCGGCGAACGCGGTGCGGGCACCGCGACGCGCCAGCGAGCGGCACAACAGCGGGTCGAGGTGGTCGAGGTGCCAGTGTGTGACGACGAGGACGTCGGGCTCGGCGTCGTCGACGGCGACCGGCGACGCCACCTGCCGGACGACGCCGAGCTCCCGCTCGACCTCGTCGGACAGGTACGGGTCGATCATCAGCGTCGCGCCGTCGGGCGCGCGGATCTCGTAGCCGGCCTGCCCCAGCCAGGTGATCTCGACGCTCTGGGTCATGCCTCGCTCGTGGTCGTCGTGACGTCCTCGCGGGCCAGGAACGCCTCCGCCAGCCCGACGCCGAGCCCGGGCTCGGTGGGGATCGCGATCATGCCGTGCTCGGGGCGCAGCGGGCCGTCGAGCACGTCGGCGTACCAGCCCTCGCAGAAGCCGCGCACCGACTCCATGATCATCGCGTTGGGCGCGTTGGCGCACAGCTGCAGCGAGGCCGCGAAGGCGATCGGCCCGGTGCAGTCGTGCGGCGCGACCGGCAGGTGGTAGGTGTCGGCGTGCGCGGCGATCTTGCGCGCCTCGGTGAGGCCGCCGGTCCAGGCGACGTCGACCATCGCGACGTGCGCGGCCCGACGCTCGAACACCCGCCGGTAGGCGTGCCGCGTGAACAGCCGCTCGCTGACCGCCTGGGGAACGCGGGTCTCGGCCACCAGCCGCGCGAGATCGTCGGCGCTGTCGGACTGCATGATGTCCTCGACCCAACCGACATCGAACGGCTCCAGCGCCCGGCAGATGCGGATCGCCGCGTTGAGGTCCCAGCGCGAGTGGCCCTCGACGAGCACGGTCATGCGCCCCTCGGTCGCGCGGGCGATCGCCTCGATGCAGCGCAGCCCCTCATGCAGCTCGTCGCGCGTGAGCCGGTGCCCGACCGGCCCCATCGCCGACCAGCCCGCGGGTCCCGTCACCGCGTCCACCTCGAACTGCGGCGCGAACCGGTCCCACGGCCAGACCTTCATCGTCGAGACGCCCGCCGCGAGCAGGTCCTGGGCCAGCTCGCCGGGGCGGGTCAGGAACGCGTCGGCGTCGTCGTACGTGCCGGCGGACACGCACGTGTTGTAGACCGCGATCTCGTCACGCACCCGGCCACCGAGCAGCTCGCCGATCGACAGCCCGGTCCGGCGGCCCAGCAGGTCCCAGAGCGCGATGTCGATCGCCGAGAACGCTCGCAGCTCCGCGCCGGCGTATCCGGAGAAGCTCGCGCAGGCGAACAGCTCGCGCGCGACCCGCTCGGCCGACGCCGCGCGGCCGAGCACGAGCGGTGCGGCCAGCTCGTGGACGATCGACTCGACCGCTGCGGCGTGGTAATAGGTCTCGCCGATCCCCGTATGGCCGGTCTCGTCGATCAGCCGCACCCACAGCGCGCTGGGCTGCTGCGCCCAACGGACCGTCTCGATCGCGGCGATGCGCGGCGCGGCGCTCATCGCTCGACCGGCGCCGCGGCGTCCAGCTCGGCCAGCGCCCGCTCCCAGACGGCGCGGTCGGCACGGATGTAGTGGACCTTGGCGTACGTCTCGAAGCTCGGCACGCCCTTGCCCGGGAGCGTGTCGAGCACGATCGCCGTCGGGCGGGCCGCCGTCTCTCGCGCCCGCGCGAAGGCCGCGCGCAGCCCGGCGACGTCGTCGCCGGCGACGCGCTCCGCGGCGAAGCCGAACGCGGCGAGCTTCTCGGGGACCGGCTCGACCTCCAGGACGTCGGCGACGTCGCCGTCGGCCTGCATGCGGTTGTTGTCGACGAGCAGCACGAGGTTGTCCAAGCGGTGGTGGCCGGCGGCCATGGCAGCCTCCCAGATCTGCCCCTCCTGGAGCTCGCCATCCGAGACGAGGCAGTAGACCCGCCGCCCCTCGCCGCGCAGCCGCTCGCCGAGCGCCATCCCCACGGCCTGCGAGAAGCCCTGGCCGAGCGCGCCGCCGGTGATCTCGAAGCCCGGCGTACCCTCCAGCGGGCTCTCCTCGATTCGCGACCCGTCGGTGCCGTAGGTGAGCAGCTCCTCGTGCTCGTAGACCCCGCGCGCCCCGAGCGCGGCGAACAGCGCGATCGCGCTGTGACCAGTGGACAGCACGAAACGGTGCTCCACGTCGCCGCGCACCAGCTCGTCGAAGGACAGGACCGCCATGAGGTCGGCCAGCGCGAGGCCCTGGCCGGCGTAGCCCTGCCCGCGCATCACGCACATCTCGACGACGGTCCGCCGCAGGCGGTGGGCGATGCGCTCCAGCTCCTGCTGCGACGGGCGGGTCTGGGACAGGCTCATGCGGGGTCTTCCTCGGTCGTGGCGGCGGCGATGGCGTGAGCGAGCCCGCCCGGGTCGAGCCCGAGCTCGGCGCGCACGTACGACAGGGATCCGGCGGGCGCCCAGCGATCGGGAACGCCGAGCGCGCGCACCCGCGTCCCCAGCCCGCGGGCGGCGACGACCTCGGCCACCGCCGACCCCAGCCCGCCGATCGTGGAGTGGTTCTCGACCGTCACGACGGTCTGCACCCGGGCGCACATCGCCGCGACCGCGTCGGCATCCAGCGGCTTCAGCGTCGGGGCGTGCAGCCAGCCGGGGGCGACGTCGCGCAGCGCCGGCTCGGCGAGCGCCTCGGCCACCCACTCCGCCGCGATCCCAGTCGTGATCACACCGACGTCCCCGCCCGCGCGCAGCAGCCGCGCCGGGCCGAGGTGGATCTCGGTCGTGGCGGGGTCGAACAGCCGCGCGACGTTGCCCCGCAGGCCGCGCAGGTACACCGGCCCATCGTGCTCGACGGCCGCCGCGAACGCGCCGGCCAGCTCGGTCGCGTCCGCCGGGTCGACGACCGTCATCCCGGGGATCGTGCGCGTGAGCGCGAGATCGTCAGTGGCCTGGTGGGTGGCACGGAACGGCGTCGTGATCCCGGGCAGGAAGGCGACGACGATCGCTCGGCTCGGGCCAGTGGCGAAGGCCATCGCCATCTGCTCGAACGCGCGCCGGGTGGCGAAGACGCCGTAGGTGACGGCGACCGGGAGGAAGCCGGCCTTCGCCAGGCCGCCGGCAATCCCCATCATGTTCTGCTCCGCCATCCCCACCTGGAAGAAGCGCTCGGGATGGCGCTCGGCGAACGGGACGATGTCGGTGTACTTCGACAGGTCGGCCGAGAGCACGACGAGCTCGGGATGCTCGGAGGCGGCGGCGAGCAGGGCGTCGGCGAACGGGGCCTGGACATGGGAGGGCGCCGCGACCATTAGATCAGCGCTCCGCCGTTGACGCGCAGCACGTGGCCGGTCACGAATCCCGACTCCTCGCCGGCGAGGTAGAGCGTCGCTTGGGCGATGTCCTCGGGGGTGCCGAGCCGCCCCACCAGCGTCCGCGCCGCGATGACGTCGCGCTGCGCGTCGTCGGTGGGCTGGAGCATCGGCGTGTCCACCGGGCCGGGCGAGATCACGTTGACGCGGACCCCATGCGGCGAGACCTCGCGGGCCAGCGACTTCGACATGGCGATGATCCCGCCCTTGGACGCCGCGTAGTGGGCCGCCGGGCGGATCGAGCCGTACTCGCCGGCCGTCGACGCGAAGTTCACGACGGCGCCGCGCCCGCGGGCGGTCATCCCCGGCAGGAACGCCTGGCAGGCCAGCCACGCGGCCGTGAGGTTTCCGTCGATGACGTGGCGCCAGTCGGCGGCGCTGACGGCGTCGTAGTCGGCGCTGTGCCAGATGCCGAGGCAGTTCACGAGTACCGCGGGGGCTCCGAGCCGGGTCTGGACGGCGTCGGCTAGCGCGTCGAGGCTCGCGCGGTCGGTGGCATCGACGACCAGGTGCGCCCCGTCGTCGCCGACCGGAACGTGGCGCATGCGCTCCTCGCTGAGATCGGCCGCCGCGACCTTGGCGCCCTCGCGGGCGAACGAGCGGCAGATCGCCGCCCCCATGCCGCCCCCGGCCCCGATGACCAACGCCACTTGCCCCTTCATCCTCATCCGCCGCCTCGCCTCCATCAGAACCACATCGCAATCAGAAAACGGTTGACCGTTAACCTAGCGAGCGAGGACGGCCGACGTCAAGGACGCCGGAGCGACCTCGACGGGGCGGGCGCTAGCGATCGCGCTTGGCGAGCGAGATCATCGACGAGGTCACGTAGAACTGCTCTCGCAGGAGCCGCTCGGACTCCCGGTACCGGCGAGCCTTGATCGCGTCGACCAGCGGCCGGTGATGGCTCATGATCCGCTCGAAGTCCGAGCGCGGATCCTGCTCACGCAGCTCGCGGTTGCCGACCCGCACGATCGTCTGCAGCAGGCCCGCGAAGGTCGACCAGGCCTGCAGCAGCGAGCGGCTGCCCGAGAACTCCAGCAGCGTCCGGTGGAAGGCGATATCGAGCTCGACGAGGCGCTCGGTCGAGGAGCCCTCGGCCGCCATCGCCTCGAGCGCCTCCTCGATCTCGTCCGCCGGGCGGCGCGCCTCGATCCCCCACTTCACCGCCAGAGACTCCAGCTGGAGACGGACGCGGAACAGGTCGGCCAGGTCCTCCGGGCCGAAGCCGAGCACCTGCATGCGCCCGTTGGGCGGCGTGAACGCCAGCCCGTCCTGCTCGAGGATCGCCAGCGCGCTGCGCACCGGTCCGCGGCTCACCCGCATCTGGGCGGCGATCTTGGCCTCCACCAGCGGCGTTCCGGCCGGCAGCTCGCCGGTGAGGATCGCCTCGCGCAGCACGTTCGTCACGCGGCCGGAATGGAGGCTGCGATCGAGCTTGGCGTTGAGGCGCGGAGCGGCGTCGACCAGCCCCGCCAGAGGGTCCGAGACGTCCACGAGATCTAGCCTATCTCCAGTCGATGGTCGACGGTTAGCACTTCTCACCCGCTTCGGCCTCGAGCTCCGCGCCGACGGGCACGGGCTCGGCGGCGCGACGCCGCGACACGTTCAGCCCGGCCGCGTACACCGTGGCCAGCAGGATGACGCCGTAGGCGATCGACAGCCACGCCGTGCCCAGCGAGAACAGCGGCAGCAGCGACGCGACGAGCGTGAGCACGAGCGCCCCGGCGATCGTGCCGACGTAGTGCCCGCTCCCGCCGAGGATCGACGCGCCGCCCACGGCGACGGCGACCGCCGACGAGAACAGGTACGGGTCGCCCATGCTCAGGAACGCCTGGCCGGTGAAGCCCATGAGCAGCAGCCCCGTGACCGCCGCGCCGATCGCCGAGACCACGTACGGGAAGACGAGCGTGCGCCGGACGCGGACGCCGGCCAGCTCGGCCGCGCGCCGGTTCGTGCCGATCGCGTACAACCGGCGCCCAAACGTCGTCGCCGACAGCGTCACCCAGCCGATCGCGATCACCACGATCCAGATCCACACGAGCGTGGGCACGCCCAGGGCCGCTCCAGTGACGAAGCTGGTCAGCGAGTCCGGCGGCTGTGACGAGATCCCGCCGTCGGTGTAGACGAGCAACAGCCCTTGGAGGGCCCCGTTCATGCCCAGGGTCATGATGATCGGCGGCACACCGGCGTAGGCCACGCCGAGGCCGTTGACGACCCCGACCGCCGCGGCGAGCACAACGACGAGCACGATCACGCCGCCGAGCGGGTGGCCCTCGTCGGTCAGCACCGACGTCAGCACCGCGGCGCCGGTCAGGGTCCACGGCACCGACAGGTCGATGCCGCCGGTGAGGATGCACAGCGTCTGGCCGAAGCCGATGATCCCGATGAACGCCGCGTAGACGAGCATCGTGCGGATCTGATCCAGCCCGGCGAAGTCGACCGAGTGGATCGTCCCGATCGCGAACAGCACCGCCGCGATCGCGAAGCTGGTCACGATCGGGCGGTTGCGGGCCAACGTGCTCATGCGCCTCCCCTCCGCGCGCGCAGCTGGACGGCGACGGAGCTGATCGTCACCGCGACGATGAGCAGCGCGCCCTGGAAGAACACGCTCCAGAAGGAGCTGAGCTGCACCGCCGAGATCAGGTCCGGGATCATGAGGAACGCGAAGGCACCGACGATGGACGCGGCGGCCGAGCCCGTCCCGCCGAAGATGCTGGTGCCGCCGATGACGACCGCGGCCACCGAGCTGAGGATGTAGGAGTCGCCGGCGGTCGGCGCGCCCGAGCCGGTCTGCCCGGCGATCCAGATCCCCGCCAGCGCCGCGAAGACGCCCGACAGCATGTAGCACTGGATCTTGCGCCGCCGGATCGGCACGCCGATGAGCCGGGCCCGCTGCTCGTCGCTGCCGATCGCCCGAAGGTCGCCGATCAGCCGCGTGTCGCGCAGCCACCACCACAGCACAAGCAGCATGACCACCACCCACACCGACTTGGGGATCCCGAGGAGGTCGCCGAGCACGAGCGTCGTGAGCTTCACCGGCGCCGCGCCGCCCTCCTGCGGCAGGATGAGGAGCGCGACGCCGCCCCAGATCGACCACGTGGCCAGCGTCACGATGAACGGCTGCAGCCCGGTGACGCTCACCGCGAGGCCGTTCATGAGCCCGCCGAACGCGCCGAGCGCCAGCAGCGCCACGAGCATGAGCGCCAGCGCCGCGGTCGAGTCGGCCGCCTTCGTCGCGAGGATCGCGGTGACCGTGCTGATGAGGCCGCCGACCGCAAGATCGATCCCGCGCGTGAACATCGCCAGCGTCTGCCCGAACGCGACGAGCGCGAGCGGGACCGCGGCGGAGAAGCGCACGTCGATCGCGCCGGGCCCGTCGATGAGCGCGGGCTGCAGCAGGTAGATGACGAGGCCGAGGGCGAGAACGTAGAGGTACGGCATCGCCGCCGTCAGGCCGGCGCGGCGCACGCGGTCGCCGGCGCCCCGCAGCAGGCCGCCGGCGCCTCGCGCCGGGTCGCTCGGCACGGGCAGCTCCGAGGTGCTCATGCCGCCGCCCCTGCCCCGCGTCCGCCCACGGCGGCCGCGACGATGTCCTCCTCGGCGATGTCGCCGGTCAGCTCGGCCGCGAGCCGCCCGTCGTGCAGCACGAGCACGCGATCGGCGACGTTGGCGAGCTCGGCCGCGTCGCTGGAGTAGAAGAGCACGGCGACGCCCGCGGCGGCCTGCTCGCGCATGAGGCGGTAGATCTCCGCCTTGGTCCCCACGTCCACCCCTCGGGTCGCGTCGTACAGGAGCAGCAGCGCCGGATGGCGCGCGAGCACGCGCGCCAGCAGGACCTTCTGCTGGTTGCCGCCCGACAGCGCGCCGACCGGCTCGCGCGGGTCGCGCATCGTGATCTGCAGCTCGTCCACCGCCTGGTCGATCAGCGCCCGCTCGCGCGAGCGACGGATGAGCCCGACGCGGGCGATCGCCGGGAGGCTGCTGAGCACCAGGTTGTCGCCGATGCCCAGCGTCAGGCAGAGGCCCTCGGCGGCGCGATCCTCGGGCACGAGCGCGATGCCCGCCGCCAGGGCCGCCGAAGCCGAGGCCGGGCGCACGCGCCGCCCGTCCAGCTCGATCGTGCCCGACGACGGACGGACCCCGAAGAGCCCGAGGAACAGGTCGGCCTGGCCCTGTCCGTCGAGGCCGCCGACCCCGACCAGCTCGCCGCGCCGGAGCGTCAGATCGATCGGGCGCAGCTGCGGCGGCGCAGTGAAGCCGGTGAGCCGGCAGACGACGTCGCCGCTGCCGTCGCGCTGCGGCTTGGCCGGGAAGATCCGCTCGACCTTGCGGCCGAGCATGAGCTCGACGAGCCGTTCCTCCGGCAGCTCCTCCGTCCGCCCGGCGCCCACGGTCCGGCCGGCCCGGAACACCGTCACCCGGTCACACAGCTCCTCGATCTCCGCGAGCCGATGCGAGATGAAGATGGCGACCCCGCCGTCGGCGGCGAACTCCCGCACGATCCGGAACAGCCACTCCACCTGCTCGGGCAGCAGCGCCGAGGTCGCCTCGTCGAGGAGGAGGACCCGCGGGCGGCGCACGAGGGTCTTGACGATCTCGAGCACCTGGCGCTCGGCCAGGCGCAGCTCGCGGACCGGCCGACGCACGTCGTAGGAGCCCACGCCGAAGCCGGCGAGCGTCTCCGCGGCCGCGCGCTGGAGGGCGCGGGTGCTCAGGCGCCCCGCCCGCACGCGCGGCTCGATCCCGTAGAACAGGTTCGCCGCCACGCTGAGGTCGGGGATCAGGCTCAGCTCCTGGAAGACCGTCCCCACGCCGCGCCGCCGGGCCTCGGCGGGCGAGGCGAACGCCACCGCCTCCCCCGCCAAGGTGAACGTGCCGCCGTCGGGCCGGACCGCGCCCGACAGGATCTTCACCATCGTGCTCTTGCCCGCCCCGTTCTCGCCGACGAGGCCGTGGATCTCGCCGAAGCGGCAGCCCAGCGACGCGCCGCGCAGCGCGTGGACGCCGCCGTAGGACTTGCGAACGTCGGCGAGGACGAGGTCGTTCATCCGCCGCGGGCCCTACTTCCCGGCGGCCTGCTCGGGCGTGATGTCGTAGTCGTCCTTCGTGAAGGGCAGCGCCAGACCCGGCGGGAGATCGGGATACGCGTTCTTGCCGAGCTCGATCTGCTCGATCTGCACGTCGGCCGGGTTCTCCTTCGGCGTGAAGGCGTCCGCGTTCGTCACGTAGAGCTTCATCGGCACCGGGATCGTCGCGGAGGTCGCCGGGACGTCCTCGCCGGTGAGCGCCTTGAAGGCGGTCTCCATCGCGATCTGCACCACCATCGGCGAGCCGGTCAGCACCGCGCAGTCGGCCTTCTGCTGGACGCAAGCGACGAGCTCGCCGTTGTAGCCGTAGCACGTCGCCGCGGGCATCGTCGAGATGCCCGCCTGCTTGAACGCCTTGAACACCGGGCTGCAGTAGCCCTGGGTCATGACGCCGTCGACGTCCTTGTTGCCGACGAGCAGCTGCGAGATGCCCTGCTGCTCGGGACCGGGCGCGTACTTGCCGTCGAACTCGCCGGCGACCTGGACGTCGCCCTCGAGCTGCAGGCCCTGCATGAACCCGTCCTGGATGATCTTGGAGACCGGGGCGCCCGGCAGTCCGCGGTCGACGAAGATCTTGCCCTTGCCGCCGAGCGTCTGGCTCATCCACTGGCCGACGACGATCTGGCCGTCGCCCATGTTCTGCGCGACCTTCCACGCGCACGGCGCGGTGACGGGCTGATCGAAGGAGACCACCTTGATGCCCGCCGCGCAGGCCCGCGCGATCGCCGGGTTGAGTGCGGTCGGAGAGCCGGCGTCGATGAGGATCGCGTCGGGCTTGGACTGGATGATGTTGTTCAGCGAGGCGACCTGGGCCTGCGTCGTCGGCTCGGAGTTGACGACCTCGAGGTCGACCTTGCCGGCGAACGGCGGCTGCTTGGCGGTCAGCTCGGCGAGCCGGATCATCTGCGGACGGAAGTCGTTGCCGAGGAAGTTGTTCGACAGGACGACCTTGTAGGCCTTGCCCGCGTCCTGCGTGGCGGCCGCCCCCTGCGTCTGCGCCGTCGTCGACGCGGAGCCCGAGTCGCTCGAGCCGCACCCCGCGGCGAGCAGCGCCCCTCCGACTGCGAGGAGCGCGGCACCTGCGCGCACCACCGATAGACCCATGTGACCTCTCCTCCTCGACTCCACCAAGCCGACAACGGTTAACGGTTATCCATCATATGCCCAGCGCACCGGAGCCTGTCAAGCCCGAGGTCTCTGGGCACCGCATTTTTGGTCAACGGTTGACGGATTTGCGATCCGTCGGCAGACTCTTCTGCGTGACTGCCATGTACACGACGCTGACGGCGGCCGACCTCGACGAGGTCGTGGCCTCGGAGGACTACCGGCGGTTCTGCGACGGCACGCTCGCCGACCCCTACCCCCTGCTCGGCTGGCTGCGCGAGCACGACCCTGTCCATCGCAGCGAGACGCTCGGCGCGTGGGTGGTCACCCGCTACGACGACGTCCGCGCCGGCCTGCTCGACCGGCGGCTGGCCAACGACCGCATCGCGGCCAACCTCGCGCTGCTGCCCGAGGACCTGCGGACGACGTCCGCCCCGCTGGCCGAGCACATCTCCAACTGGCTCGGGTTCACCGACCCGCCCAAGCACACCCGGCTGCGCGCGCTGCTGCGCGACACCTTCACGCCCGGCCTGCCCGCGGCGATCGACGACCGCATCCACACGATCGCCCGCGAGCTGATCGACCAGCTCCTGGCGGAGCCCGCGCCCGACCTGATCTCCGGATACGCCCTGCCGCTGCCGGCCCTCGTGATCTGCGACATCCTCGGGCTGCAGCCGCAGGACACCGAGCGCTTCGGCGAGTGGTCCGACGACATGGGCGCGGTGACCGGGAACATCGGCCCCACGCTCGTCGACGTCGTTCCCGCGGCGCTGGAGAGCTACCGGGCGCTGGAGGGCTTCATCGCCGACGAGGTCGCCGCGCGCCACGCCTGCCCGGCGCACGACCTCCTCGGCCGCCTGGCCAGCGCCGAGGAAGCCGGTCAGCTCGACCGTACGGAGCTCACCGGCCTCGCGGTCTTCACGCTCGTCGCCGGCCACGAGACGACCGCCAACCT
Source organism: uncultured Solirubrobacteraceae bacterium (assembly GCA_964422645.1). Classification (GTDB taxonomy): domain Bacteria; phylum Actinomycetota; class Thermoleophilia; order Solirubrobacterales; family Solirubrobacteraceae; genus Capillimicrobium. The sequence goes on from CAYRCB010000007.1 coordinate 69,922, forward strand.
GCTCGGCAGCACCCTGCTGACCGTCTTGCGCGAGCCCGCGCTGGCCGAGCTGCTGCGCGAGCACCCCGAGCGCTGGACCGCCTTGACGGAGGAGATGCTGCGGCTCGAGTCACCGATCCAGCTCTCGCCGCGCGTGGCCGCGGAGGACCTCGAGATCCAGGGCCGCGCTATCCGGCGCGGCGACAGCGTCGTGCTGCATCTCGGCGCCGCCAACCGTGACCCGCGCCAGTTCCCCAGCCCGGACGCGATCGACCTCGACGCCGCCACCACCCGCCACCTCGCGTTCGCGTGGGGCCCGCACTTCTGCCTCGGCGCGCCGCTGGCCCGGGCCGAGGCGGCGATCGCGCTGCCGCTGCTGCTGGAGCGCGTGCCCGATCTGGAGCTGACCGACCCGATCCCGCACTGGCGCGCGAACATGAGCCTGCGCGGCTTGACGACGCTGCCCGCCCGCCACACGCCGGTGGCCGCGTCATGAAGATCGTCGCGATCGACACCTTCCCGGTCGGCGCCGGGTGGAAGAACTGGCTCTTCGTGCGGGTCCGGACCGACGAGGGGCTACATGGGATCGGCGAGGCGACGCTCAACGGCTTCGCGCGCACCACCGAAGCGGCAGTCCACGAGTTGAAGCACCTCGCCGTCGGCGAGGATCCGCGGCGGATCTCCACGCTCTCGCGCCGGCTGCTGGACAGCGTCTCCAACGATGGCGGCCACGTCCACCGCACGGCGATCGCCGGGATCGAGGTCGCCTGCTGGGACATCCTCGGCAAGAGCCTGGACGCGCCCATCCATGCGCTCCTTGGCGGCCGCGTCCGCGACACCGTGCCCACGTACGCCAACGGGTGGTATCGCACCGAGCGCGACCCGGCGGCCGTCGCCGCCGCGGCCGCGCGCGTCGTCGAGCTCGGCTTCCATGCGGTGAAGCTCGACCCGTTCGGCACCGCCCAGGGCTTCATCGACGCCGACGAGCTCGAGCGCAGCTACGCGATCGTCGCGGCGATCCGGGCGGCGCACCCCGACCTGCGGATCCTCATCGACGTCCACGCCCGGTTTACCGAGGCCGACGCCATCCGGGCCGCGCACCGCTTCGCCGACCTCGACATCTTCTGGTGGGAGGAGCCGACCACGCGCGAGCGCGAGGCGCCGGCCAACGCCGTCGCCCGCCAGTCCCCGATCCGCGTCGCCACCGGGGAGGCCTACGACGCGGTCGGCCAGTTCTTCACGCTCGCGCGCGAGGGCGGCGTCGACATCTACCAGCCCGAGCCGATGTCGCTGGGCGGCATCGGGCCGAGCATGGCCGTCGCCGGCCTGGCCGCTTGCTCTGGCGCATGGATCGCGCCCCATCAGAGCGGCGGGCCGGTCGCGACCGCGGTCTGCCTGCAGCTCGCCGCCTGCGTGCCCCACTTCCTCATCCAGGAGCACTTCGACCCGTTCAACGAGCCGTGGACGCGCGACCTCGTGACCTGGACGCCGGCGCTCGACCCCGCGACCGGGGAGCTCAGCCTGCCAGACGCGCCCGGCCTCGGGCTCGACCTCGACCTCGACGTGGTCGCCGACCACCCCTACGACGATCGCGCCTACCTCAACGTCCACCAGGAGGGATGGGAGCGGCGGCTCGGGCAGGCGGGCTGAGACGGCGCGGTCAGGCTCCCAGCCGGCTCTCCGAGACCGCCAGCGCGGTCTTCAGCGCCCCCGGCTCGTAGGCGGCATCGGCCATGGCCAGCACGTCGAAGGCGGTGTGCGCCAGGTGACGCGCGAGCTGCGCGGCGGCGAGGTCGGCGTCCCCGGCGCGGCAGGAGTCGAGGATCTCGCGGTGCTCGGCCGCGGCGGCGTCGAAGCCGTACGACGTGCCCTCGAGGTACACGCGGCGATAGCGCCCCGCGTGGTCGGAGAGCTGGTCGAGCAGGTCGACGACGCGCCGGCCGCCGTGCTGGACGAGGCGCCCGTGGAAGTCGCGGTGTGGGCGCTCCCACGCCTCGACGTCGTGCATCTCGGCGTAGTGGTCCATCTGCGCGAGGTCGCCATGCATCGTGGCGATGTCCTCGCTCTCCAGCAGCGGGATCGTCAGGCGGATCGCGAGCGCCTGGAGCGGCAGGAAGGTGACGTACAGCTCCTCGAGGTCGCGGGGCGAGAACGAGGTGACGCGGTACGAGCGGTTGGGACTGGCCTCCAGCAGCCCTTCGCGCTGGAGGAGGCGAAACGCCTCGCGCAGCGGCGTGCGGCTCACGCCGAGCTGCTCGGCGAGGGGTACCTGCTGGAGCTCCTCTCCGGGCCGGAACTCGCCGCGCAGGATGGCCCCGCGCAGGCGATCGTGGACGAGGTCGACGTTCTGCCGCTCGGCGGTCGTCTTCTCCATGGATCCACATTCTCCAACATTTCGCTTGGATCCACCAGCAATCGTGGATACAATGAGGTCTCGCCCCGCTCCCGGAGAGAGGCTTTTCCGTCTTATGGCCACTACGCGCCGCCGCCCAACGTCCAGCCGCAGCAAACGTCGCCCCGAGGCGGTCGCCGCTGTGCCCGCTCACGTAGCCGAGCCGCTCGACCTGCTCGATGCGCTGCGTCAGATGACGCTCATCCGCATCTTCGAGCAAGAGGCCGAGCGGCAGTACAAGCGCGCCCGAATCGGCGGCTATTGCCACCTGGCGATCGGCCAGGAGGCGGCCACCGTCGGCGCCGTCGCGGCGCTGCAGCCGCAGGACAAGCTCCTCTCCGGGTACCGCTCGCACGGCTTCGCGCTCGCGCGCGGCACCTCGGCCGACGCGGTCATGGCCGAGCTCTTCGGCCGCGAGGACGGCTGTGCCGCCGGCCGCGGCGGCTCGATGCACCTGCTCGACCCGTCGGTCGGCTACTACGGCGGCTGGGGCATCGTCGCCGGGCAGCTGCCGATCGCGACCGGGATCGCGCTGGCGGGCGTGAAGCGCGGCGAGGAGCTCGCCGTCTTCTGCGAGCTCGGCGACGGCGCCGTGAACATGGGCGCCTGGCACGAGGCCCTCAACCTCGCCGCGATCTGGAACCTCCCGGTCGTGTTCGCCGTCTACAACAACGGCTACGGCATGGGCACGACGGTCGAGCAGGCCTCGGCCGAGCCCGAGCTCTACAAGCGCGCCTCCGCGTTCCGCATGCTCGGCGAGCGCGTCGACGGCCAGGACGTCGAGGCGGTCTACCAGGCCACGGACGCCCTCCTCACGCGGGCGCGCACCGAGCGCAAGCCCGCCGTGCTCGAGGTCATGACCTATCGCCTCCGCGGCCACTCCGTCGCCGACGCCGGCACCGCGTACCGGACCAAGGAGGAGATCGCCGAGTGGGCCGAGCAGCGCGACCCGATCGCGCTGGTGACCGAGAAGCTCGTCGCCGCCGGCACGTCCCACGAGGAGCTGGACGCGATCGAGCGCGAGGCGCGCGAGACGGTCGACGCCGCGGTGGCGTTCGCCGAGGCGAGCCCGATGCCGCCGGCCTCCAGCCTGGCCGACTTCGTCTACGGCGACCCCCAGACCGCGCAGCAGTTCGCGCGGATGGCGCCCGGCTCCCCCGCCGGCGAGGCCGCCCTCCTCGACCAGCTCGCGACGGCGGCGTAGGCGGCGATGGCTGCAGCAGCTGAGACCGCGCCCGGCGTCCAGACCATGACCTATCGCGAGGCCCTGCGCCTGGCGATGCGCGAGGAGCTCGAGCGCGACCCCTCCGTCTTCCTCATGGGCGAGGAGATCGGCGTCTTCCAGGGCTCCTACAAGGTCACCGCTGGCCTGTTCGACGACTTCGGCCCCGAGCGGGTGATGGAGACCCCGATCTCCGAGGAAGGCTTCGTCGGCGCCGCCGTCGGGGCCGCGATGGCGGGCATGCGCCCGGTCGTGGAGATCATGACGCTGAACTTCATCGTCGTGGCGATGGACCAGGTGGTCAACCACGCCGCGAAGGTCCGCTACATGTTCGGCGGCAAGGTCGGGTGCCCGCTGGTCATCCGCACGCCCAACGGCGCCGGCAACCAGCTCACCGCCCAGCACTCGCAGTCGTTCGAGGGCTGGTTCGCCAACGTGCCCGGCCTGAAGGTCGTCGCGCCGGCGAACCCGGCCGACGCGAGAGGGCTGCTCAAGGCCGCGATCCGCGACGATGACCCCGTGCTCGTCATCGAGAACCTCCAGCTCTACAAGGCCAAGGGCGACGTCGACACCTCGGTCGACGGCGCCGTCGAGATCGGCCGCGCGGTCGTCGCCCGCGAAGGCACCGACCTGACGATGGTCGCCCACTCGTTCGCCGTCAGCCGCTGCCTGCACGTCGCCGAGCGGCTGCAGGCCGACCACGGCATCTCCGCCGAGGTCGTCGACCTGCGCTCGCTGCGTCCGCTCGACATGGAGACGGTCGCCGCCTCGGTCGCCAAGACCAACCGCGCGCTGTGCGTCGAGGAGGGCTGGGCCTCCTACGGCGTCACCGCCGAGGTCGCCAGCCGCATCTCGACCGGCTGCTTCGACGACCTCGACGCGCCGGTCGGGCGCGTCGGGATGGCCGAGGTGCCGATGCCGTACGCCAAGTCCCTCGAGGACGCCGCTCTGCCCCACGAGGACAAGATCCTCGCTGCCGCCCGGGAGGTGTGTGGTGCCTGACGTCGTGATGCCTCGCCTGTCGGACTCGATGGAGGAGGGCACGATCCTGCGCTGGCTCGTCGCCGAGGGCGACGAGGTCGCGCGCGGGCAGGAGATCGTCGAGATCGAGACCGACAAGGCGACGATGACCTACGAGGCCGACTTCGACGGCGCCCTGCACGTGGTCGCCGCCGAGGGCTCGACGCTGCCGATCGGCGCGACGATCGCGACGATCGGCGAGGCGGCGCCCGCCGCCGCCGACGCTCCGGCCGCTGAGGAGGCCCCGGCCGAGCCGGCCGCGGCCGGCGCCCCGGCGGCCGCGGAGCCCGTGGGCGTCGGCGCTTCGGCCCCGGCGGCCCCGACGGCGCCGGCCGTCGGCAACGGCGCGGGCGACGTCGCGCGCGTCAAGGCGTCGCCGATCGCGCGCCGCCTGGCCCGCGAGGCCGACATCGATCTTCACCAGCTCACCGGCACCGGCCCGGCCGGGCGCATCGTCAAGGCCGACGTCCTGTCGGCCGTCGGCGCGGCGCCCGCGGACACCTTGCCGGGCCCGGCGGCGGCGCCTTCCTCTCCTCCTCCTCAGGCGCCGCCGCCCGTGCCGGTGGGAGAGCCCGCCGGCACCGCGGCGGGCAACCGCGGCGAGGTCACCGTCCAGGAGCTCAACCGCACGCAGCAGGTCGTCGCCCGTCGGATGGCCGAGTCCAAGGCGACCGTGCCGGACTTCACCGTCTCGACCGACGTCGACATGGAGGGCGCCCGCGCCCTGCGCGCGCAGCTCAAGGAGGCGGCCGGCGACGAGCAGCCGGTCCCGTCCTTCAACGACATGGTCGTCAAGGCGGTGGCGCTGGCGCTGCGCGAGTTCCCCCGCGCCAACGGCTCCTACAAGGACGGCCACTTCGAGCTGCACAGCCGCGTGAACGTCGGCGTCGCGGTGGCCGGCGACGACGCGCTCATCGTCCCGACCGTGTTCGATGCCGACACCAAGTCGCTGGGCGAGATCGCCCGCGCGACCCGTGCGCTGGCGGTCAGCGTGCGCGAAGGCAGCATCCGCCCGCCCGAGCTGGCCGGCGGCACGTTCACGGTGTCGAACCTCGGCATGTACGGCGTGACACACTTCACCGCGGTCGTCAACCCGCCGCAGGCGGCGATCCTGGCGGTGGGCGCGATCGAGCCGCGGGCGGTCGTGCGTGACGGCGAGATCGTCGCGCGCCACACGATGACGATCACGCTCGCGTGCGACCACCGGATCCTCTACGGCGCCGACGCCGCCCAGTTCGTCGCCCGCGTGCGGGCGCTGCTGGAGAGCCCGCTCTCGCTGGCGTTCTGAGCTCCTCCCCGGGCGCGCCCGCGCGGCGCGCCCGGCGGCCTACCGCTCGGCGCGCTCGCTTGCGCGCGTCTCGGCGGTCGGGGCCGGCAGCCACTCCTGGGCCCAGCTCTGCAGCTCGACGAGCGCGGGACCGAGCGCCCGTCCCATCCGCGTGAGCCCGTACTCGACCCGCACCGGCGGGCCGGCGTACACGGTGCGCGCGACGACGCCGCGCGCCTCGAGCTCCTTCACGCGCTCGGAGCACAGACGGTCCGACAGACCTGGGATCGCCTGGACGATCTCCGAGAACCGCAGCGGGCCGTCCTGCCGCAGGACCTCGATGATCGCGCCCGTCCAGCGGCGGCCGATCAGCTCAACGGCCTCGTGGAGGTGAGGACAGCACCCGCAGTCGCCGCCGACGGCGCGAGCGCTCGGTTCCTCCTCCGCGGGGGGTCGCATGTCACCTCTGAGGCTACGCCGCTCGCAGCTGGCGCGTGTCCTCAGCCGATCCGTCGACCGGGACGTCGCCGGCGACGTTCACCATCGCGGTGAACGACTCGAGCCCGACGAAGGCGATCGCGTCGAGCAGCTGCTCGCTGCTCCACCCCGCCTCCAGCGCCTCCTCATGGAGGTGCATCGGCGGCGTGCCGTGCGCCTCGACCAGCGCGCCGAGCAGCCGCAGGAGCGCGGCCTCCTTGGGGTCGTCGGAGTCGAACGCGCGGGCGCGGGCGACCTCGTCGATCCCCAGCCCGGCCGAGCGCGCGGTGCGCGTGTGCAACGCGATGCCCGGCTGCGAGCCGTAGTGCTCGGCGACCGCGAGCGAGATCCGCTCGAGCGTCGCCAGGCTCAGCGATCCGCGGCGCAGCTCCGCGCGGAAGCGCGCGTAGCCGCGTAGGGCCGCCGGCGAGCCGGCGAGCACGCCGAGGAAGTTGGGGAGCTGGCCGGCCGTGGCCAGGGCGCCGCGCAGGACCGGGAGGGATCCCTCCGGCGCGGTCAGGTCGTCGTGGACGGGGAATCGACTCATCGCGGTCTTCATCGCAGGCCCTTCGGGGAGGTGGACCAAGCGGTGCTTCAGTCAGAGCAGCACCTTACGATTCGTAAGGCTACTGCGGCACTCGGATATGCGCAAGTGAGACACGGGCGCCGCTCACGAACGCACGTGCACCACCGGGAGCTCGGCCGTGCGGGGCGCCGCCAGGTGCTCGAGGAGCGCCTGCGCGCGCAGGCGGTACTCGTCGACGTTGCGCAGCTTGATCTCCTCGTAGCCGCGGATCACGTCGGGGAGATCGGCGATCTCGGCGACCTGGGCGGCGTTGGCCGCGGTGAGGTGCTCGAGCGCCCGGTCGACGTTGGCGCGGTGCTCGTCGATCAGGGCCCGCTCGACTCGGCGCACCCGTGCCCGTCCGAACGGGTCCAGGCGCGTGCCGCGCAGGCCGCGCGCCGCGGCGAGGGCGCGCAGCGCCGGGAACGCCCATGGGCCGAGGCGGAGCTTGCGCTGCAGTCCCATCGCGCGCAGGACCGGCGGATGCAGCAGGAGCTGGACCTTCGCGTCGGCGCCGTGCTCGGCCGCGAGGCGCTGGCGCTCGACGGCGTCGAGATGCAGACGGGCCACCTCGTACTCGTCCTTGTAGGCCATGAGCTTGAAGAGGCCGCGCACGTGGGCCTCGGCGACCGCGGTGCTCGTGGCGCCGGTGCGGTCGCGCTCGACGCCGGCCACGCGGAGCACGTCGTCCAGATAGCGCTGCGCGTAGGCGACGTCCTGGTAGGCGATCAGCTCGCCGACGCGCAGCTCGAGCAGGCGGCGCAGCTCGCCACCGAGCGGCGCGATGTCGGGGGAGGCCGCGTCGAGCAGCCGGGTCGCCCGCGGGTCGATCGGCGTGGCCGGCGCGGTCGCGGTCGCCGGCGCGGTGGCGCCCGCGAGCGCCTCGGCGACCGCGTCGGGCGCGACCATCGCGGCGCGGCCCCAGCGGAACGCGGCGAGGTTCGTCTCGACCGCGGCGCCGTTGAGCCGGATCGCCTCCTCGATCGCCTGCGTGCTCAGCGGCAGGCAGCCGTGCTGGAACGCGGCGCCGACCATGACCATGTTGGCCGGCAGATGGTCGCCGAAGAGCCGCTCGGCCAGCGCCTGGCCGTCGAGCGTGGCGTTCTCGCCGGCGCGGGTGGCGGCTTCGACGCGGCGCAGGGCGCGCGCGGTGTCGGGGAAGGCGATCCGCGGGTCGGTGACCATGCCTGCCGTCGGCGTGACGGCCGTGTTGAGGACGGCGACGGTCCGGGCGGGGTCGGCCACGGCGAGCGTGTCCGCAGCCGCGGCGCCGAGGAGGTCGAACCCCAGGATGACGTCGGCGGACGTCGCACTCGCGCGCAGCTGGCCGTCGATGGGCGCGTCGGCGAGGCGGAGGTCCGAGAGCACCGGGCCGCCCTTCTGGGCCAGGCCGATCTGCTCCAGGCCCACCGCGTGGCGACCGTCGAGATGGGCGGCCATCTGGAGGATCGCCGAGACCGTGACGACGCCGGTCCCGCCGACCCCGGGTATCCGCACGAGCACGTCGCGCGGCACGCGCAGACGCGGTTCGGGCAGCGTGACGGGAAGCTCGGGCGGGCTTGGCCGCTTGGGCGACGTGCCCGGCTTCGGCGTCACGAGCAGGAACGACGGGCAGTCGCCCTTGAGACAGGTGAGGTCCTGGTTGCAGGAGGACTGGTGGATGCGGGTCTTGCGGCCGAGCTCGGTCTCGACGGGCAGCACCGAGAGGCAGGTCGACTGCTCGCCGCAGTCGCCGCAGCCCTCGCAGACGCGCTCGTTGATGAACACGCGCTGGGTGGGCTGCGGCAGCTTGCCGCGCTTGCGCAGCCGCCGCTTCTCGGTCGCGCACTGGTCGTCGTGGATGAGCACCGTGACGCCGGGCGTGGCGGCCAACTCGGCCTCGACCGCGGCGAAGTCGTCGCGGTGGCGGACCGTGGCGATGGCGGCCAGCGGGACGTCGCGGTAGCGCTCCGGCTCGGGGGTGGTGACGATCACCCTGCGGACGCCCTCGAGCTGGAGCCAGCGGGTGAGCTCGGGGATCGCGAGGCGGCCCTGCGGCTGCTGGCCGCCGGTCATCGCGACGGCGTCGTTGTAGAGCAGCTTGTAGGTGAGGTTGACGCCGGCGGCGACCGCGGCGCGGATCGCCAGCGAGCCCGAGTGATGGAAGGTCCCGTCGCCGAGGTTCTGGGTGAAGTGCTCGTCGTCGGTGAACGGCGAGAGGCCGATCCACTGGCCACCTTCCCCGCCCATCTGCGGCATCCCCACGAGCGTGCCGCGCCGGTCGCCGCCGTCGATGGCCACCATCGTGTGGCAGCCGATCCCGACGCCGACGAGCTGGTCCGGCCGCGCGCGGGTCGAGGTGTTGTGGGGGCAGCCGGAGCAGAAGTAGGCCGTGCGGCGCGGGAGCTCACGGTCGATCTGCGCGGCTGCGGCGGGCGCAGCCGCCGCGCCGCGCGCCGATTCGGCCCCACGGTCGGACGCCGCCCCACGCGCGGATGCCACCCCCCGCGCGGGCTCGGCCCGACGGTCGGACGCCGCCCCACGCGCGGATGCCGCCACCGCGTCGAGCCGGGCGACCGCGCGCTCGGGGAGCGCGTCGCGCGCCAGCAGCCGGCCCAGCGCCCGCGCGACGTCGTCGGCCGCGATCGCGCTGCGCAGCGGGAGCAGCGGCCGGCCGTCGGCGTCCTCCTTGCCGACCACCAGCGGGGCGTGATCGCTGCGGTAGAGCGCCTCCTTGACCTGCGCCTCGACGAACGGAAGCTTGTCCTCCACCACGAGCACGGTCTCGACGCCGGCGGTGAGGCGGCGCACGTCGTCGCGGTCCAGCGGCCACGGCATGGAGAGCGCCACCAGCCGGACGCCGAGCGCGTCGAGCGCGTCGTCGCCGAGGCCGAGGTCGTCCAGCGCACGAAGCACCGCCTGATGGCCCATGCCCGCCGCGAGGATCGCGAGCCGCGGCCGGCGCGGCTCGAAGACGATCCGGTTGAGGCCGGCGACGCGGGCGTACTCGCGAGCGCGCTCGAGCCGGGCCGCCATGAGGTCGTGCTCGGCGTCGAGGTTGGTCGGCGGGAGCATCACCGGCGGATCGAAGGCGGCGCGCGCCGGCAGCTCGGGGATCGCGTCGAGCAGGCCGTCGAGCGACACGGTGGCGGTCGCGTCGGCGATGTCGGCCACGATCTTCAGGCCGGTCCACAGGCCGGCGTGGCGGGAGAGGGCGACCGCGTGGAGGCCGAGGGCGAGGACCTCGCGCACGCTGCCGGGTGCCAGCAGCGGAACGAGCAGGCTGCGGCACATCGGCTCGCACGAGCTCGGCACGGTCGAGGACTTGCTGGACGGATCGTCGCCGATCCAGGCCACCGCGCCGCCGAGCGGCGCGGTGCCGCTCACGTTGCCGTGGCGGATCGCGTCGGCGGCGCGGTCGAAGCCGGGGTTCTTGCCGAACCAGAAGCCGGTGACGCCGTCGTGCCGGCGGCGCTCGAGCTGGCCCAGCAGCTGCGTGCCGGCCACGGCGGTGGCCGCCAGCTCCTCGTTGAGGCCCGGCTGGAAGACGACGCCCAGCGGGTCGAGGTGACGGCGGGCGCGGACGAGCTCGCGGTCGAGGCCGCCGAGCGGCGAGCCCTGGTAGCCGCTGACGAAGACGCCCGTGTCGTGGCCGCGGCGCGCGTCCAGGCGGCGCTGGTCGCGCGTGAGGCGGACGAGAGCTTGGATGCCGGACAGCAGCACGGCGCCGTCCTCGGCAACGTACTTGTCGTCCAGCGAGACGTCGGTGCGGACGGTGGTCGGGACGCTCACGTGGGGCACCCCACCCGACCGGGCCGACGCACGCAACGGAGAAGCAACAAACGTGCGCTGGACGCGCGAAAGTTGCGTTGTGGACCGCCTGGCGCCTTCCATGCATCTTGAGGGTCGGTCGAGGCGTATGGTTTCCCGCCGTGCGCGATCGCCCCACGCTCGATGCCACCGACCGGGCCATCCTCGATCTCCTGCGTCGCGATGCGCGCCGGTCGGTGAAGGACATCGCCGACCGGGTCAACCTGTCACCGGCGCCGGTGAAGCGGCGGATCGACCGCCTCGAGCGGCTTGGCGTGATCGCCGGCTACACGGTGGTGCTCGACCACAGCAAGGTCGGCCCCTCCCTGGAGGCGTTCACGGAGCTGCGCTTCGCGGGGAACACCGACGTCGAGGAGATCATCGGCGTGGCCACGGCGCTGCCCGAGGTCCGCGAGGCCTTCACGATGGCCGGCGACCCCGATGCCCTCATCCGCCTGCGCGTCGACGACGTCTCCCACCTCGGGCGGGTGATCAAGCAGTTGCGCCACTCGGGCAAGGTCATGAGCACGAAGACGCTCATCGTGCTCGACGGTCGGTCCAAGCCCGAGCGCGACTGAGCGCTTGGCAGCGACACCGCACCGCACGGCGGCGCCGCGCCGCGCCGCGCCGCGCCGTCTACGCGGGCGGCCGGCAACGAGCGCGAGCGCCCCTCAGCCGCCGGCGCTGAGCACGGCGACGAGGATGAGCAGCATCCCGAGGACGACGGCCCACAGGGCCACGCGGTCGGGACGGTGGCCGATGCGCTCGCTGGGCCGGCGCGCGGGACGGCGACGCTCGGCGGCATGGGTGAGCGGGGCCTGGCGCTCGGCCACACGCCCGCGGATGACGACCGTGCGCCGCGGGCGGTCCGCGGGCCGCTCGCCGTCGTCGCCGACCAGCGTGAGATGGCGCTCGGTCGCGTGGTCGGACGGGTGGTCGGGCTCGATCGTGGCGGCGGCTCGCCCGGCGGCCCGGCTGGCCGCGATGTCGCGAACGCCGGCGGCGTCGCGCTCGAGCGTCAGGACCGTCCAGTCTGCCGACGGGTCGGCGCCGATGCCGCCGAGCACCTCGAGCTCGTCGGCCGACGCCCAGGAGTCCACCTCGCGGCGTCGGAAGCGGGACGGCGCATCAGGCGGAGGATCGGCCCACGAATCGCGGACCTCGGCGGCTTGTGGCATTCGCTTCTCTCTTGACGGCTTACGGGGTTAGCTGACGGGCTCGCGCACGAGAGATGCGCTACGCAATGGTGCGATTCGCCCCGGACGGCATCGGGTCCCCCGCTCGTCAGCGGCCTTCGCGCCGGCGACGACTCAGCGGAACGGCGCCATCGTACCAGCGGACGTTTTCCCTGCAAGCAAAGGGTTCTTCTGTCAACCTGCACGGCCGGTCGCAGGGAGCCGGCGGCGGTGTCTATCGACCAGCCCGGTCCGGCACGCGGCTCCGTCAGCCGTAGCGACGCTCCTGCCGGGGATCGGCCGCATCCAACCTCTGCGACGCCTCCCGCGCGGACCGTGGCCACGCCTCCCGCCGGGATAGCGGCCGCATCCAGCCCCAACCACGCCTCCCGCCGGGACAACGGCGACGTCCCAGCTCAACCACGCCTCCCGACGGGACAGCAAACCGCATCCGCGCTCCGACCCTCCCCCGGAACAGCGGCCACATCCGGCCCGGCCACACTGCAGCGAGACCGCTGCAGCGTCCATCCGAAGCCGCGGCCGCGCTGCGGGGCAGTGGTCGCGCCTCAGCCTCGCCGGCGCTCCCAGGCTGCCTGCTCGGCCACGGTCCGCTCGGCGGTGGGCACCGCCTCGAGGCGGGCGTCAGGGATGGGCTCGCCGCTCTCGACCGAGAGCCCGAACTTGCCGTTCGCCAGCCGCTGCTCGGCCCGCTCGACCGCGGCGAGCTGCTCGCGCAGGTCCTGGAGATGGCCGGCGTCGCGTTCGCGGTCGTAGAGCTCGCTGCCCTGGTCGGCGAGGTGCTGCTCGAGGTGGATGTCGTTGCCCTCGCCGGAGGTGCCATCGGGATGCCTGAGCGCCGCCATCGCCCGTTCGATGCGATCCCGCTCACCGCGAAGGAGCTCCCGCGCCCTCGCTTCCTCCATGGTCGACCTCCTTTGGATGACCGGCTGGGACTGCCGAGGCCCCCGCCCGGTCGCGGACGCCGAGCGTCAGCGACCGGCCACGGCCTGCACGTAGGAGGCTACGTCCTTCGCGTCCTCACCGGTGAGCAGGTTGGCGGGCATCTGCCCCATCCCACCGCGTGCGCGCCCCTCCTCGAGAGCGTTGAGGATCAGCGCCGCCTGGGGCCGCAGGACGTCGAGGTTCGGACCGACCATGCCGACGGCGTTGGACGCCGCGAGCGTGTGGCAGGTGGCGCAGTTCGTGGCGAAGAGCTGGCGGCCGTGAGCCTGCGCGTCGGTCAGATCGACGCCGCCGCGCGCCTTCTTGTCGGCGTCCGAGTTGTCGACCATCACCACCGCGGGGATCGCGATCGCGCCAACGACGAAGATCACCGCCATGCCGACGCCGAAGGCGATCCGACCGGCCTTGGAGCCACGGTCGTCGTCGGACGGCGGCTTACGCGTCGCCGCCATGGCGACGAGCACGACGCCGATCCCGATGACGACCCAGAAGATGACAAGTACGGCAATGGCCATGGCCAGGAATCTATCGGTCCGAGACGCGCGATGTCGGTACGCGGACCGCGGTCCCAAGACCGGGCAGGATCCGCCATGGCGGTCATCGGCTCCGCCCCCGCGCGAAGCTCTGCACCGGGGGCGCGACCGCGCGGAACGCACCGCCGGCCGAGGCCGCGAGCTGCTGCTCCTCCTCACCGACGACACGCAGCCCGGCGCCCGCCGCACGGCGGCGGCGGTCGTCGTCGGACTCCGGCGGCCGCACGGGCAGGTCGTGGACCTCGGCCAGCGGCGCGATCGGCACCTCGAGCGGGCGCAGCCGCCGGACGACGAAGTTGATCGCGCCACCCGCCGAGGCGTAGCGCTCGAGCTTGCCGTCGGCCACGACCAGTGGCTCGGAGCGCACGGCGAGGCGGTCGCGCTCGTAGACCGGCGGCGGGACGATGAGGTTGATCGTTCCGTGCTCGTCCTCGAGCAGCAGGAAGCAGACGCCGTTGGCCGTCGCCGGCTTCTGGCGCGCCATGACGAGCCCGGCAATCTGCACCTGTGCACCGTGGTGAAGCCGGTCGAGGTCGCGACTGGAGACCAGCCCGTCGCGAGCGAGGTGCGGGCGCAGCAGCTCGAACGGGTGATGGGCGATGGACATGCCGGTGGTCGCGTAGTCGGCGACCAGCGCCTCCCAGTCCCCCAGCGGCTCCAGGGCAGGAGCGGCCGGCAGGTCGAGCGCGAGCCCCAGCTGCACGCCGTGCTCGCCGACGGGTGCGGCCGGTCGGGCGACGCCCAGCTGCCACAGGGCGGTGCGTCGCGCGACCCGGGGCCGTGCGGCTCGGGCGACGAGGCCGCCGTCGTCGTCCTGGTCCTGGCCGACGCGATCCGCGCCGGAGGAGATCTGGCCGACACGATCCGCGCCGGAGGAGATCTGGCCGACACGATCCGCGCTGGAGGAGATCTGGTCGACACGATCCGCGCCGGAGCGGCCCCGACCGACGTGGTCCGGGCCGGAGTAGCCCTGGCCGACGCGATCCGGGCCGGAGACTCCCTCGTCGACGCGTACCGGACCGGAGCCTCCCGCGCCGACACGATCCTGCTCGGAGCCTCCCCGATGGGAGCGGTCCCCGGCCTCCTCCACCAACCCATCGCAGGCCCCCGACCAGGCGAGTTGCTCGAGGGCCGGACGTCCCGCGCCCGCTCGAGCGGCGAGGTCCTCGATCGAGCGGTACGGGCCGCCGCGCGCGCGTTCGGCCACCAGCGCAGCGACCTCCTCGCGCTTCACGCCGAGCACGTAGCCCAACCCGACGCGCACGGCCCGCTCCGCGGTGAGGGTGCACTCGGCCGCGCTGGCGTTGATGTCGGGCGGCAGGATCTCGATGCCCCGCCGTTGCGCCTCGTGCACGAGCGCATCGGGCGGATAGAAGCCCATCGGCTGCTCGTCGAGCAGCGAGCAGAGGAACTCCGGCCCGTGGTGGACTCGCAGCCACGTCGACTGGTAGGCCAGCAAACCGAACGCCGCCCCGTGTGCCTTGGGGAAGCCGAAGCCCGAGAAGCCGACGACCATCTGCCAGACCCGCTCGGCCAGCGCCTCGTCGACGTCGGGGTGCAGCTCCATCGCGCCGGTCACGAAGCTCTCGTGGTGCGCCTCGATCGCCGCCGCCGAGCGCTTGCGGCTCATCGCCCGCCGGAGCTTCTCCGCCGCTCCGGCCGAGAACCCGGCGAACGCCTGGGCGACCTCGATCACCTGGTCCTGGAAGATGATCGTGCCCAGCGTCTCGCGCAGCGGCTCTCGCAGTGACCAGTGGTCGTAGGGGATCTCGTAGTCGGGGTCCCGTCGCAGCCGCTGCTTGCGCTCGATGTACGGGTTGACGGCGCCGCCGACGATCGGCCCCGGTCGGACGATCGCCACCTGGATGGTGAGGTCCTGGAGGTTCTGCGGACGGGTGCGTCGCAGCGACCCCATCTGCGCACGCGACTCGATCTGGAAGACGCCAGTCGTCTCCGCCTGCTGGATCGCCTCGTACGTCGGCTCGTCGTCCATCGGGATCCGCGTGAGGTCGAAGGGATCCGACGGGTCGCGACGTTGGGAGATCAGCTCGACGCAGCGCTCGACGGCGGAGAGCATCCCCAGCCCGAGCAGGTCGATCTTCAGGAAGCCGGCGTCGGAGCAGGAGTCCTTGTCCCACTGCACCATCTGGCGCCCTTCCATCGCGGCGGGCACCACCGGGCAGCAATCGACCAACGGCCGCGTCGAGACGATCATCCCGCCCGAGTGCTGGGAGAGGTGACGCGGCAGCCCGGCGGCCTGCGACGACAGCTCCGCCAGCCATCGCCAGCGACCGTCGTGCTCGCGGCCCTCGCCGAGCGCGACGGCGATGTCCTTGCCCACCCCATTCGCGCCCCAGCCCTCCGATCCGCGGGCGACCCGCTCGATCTCCCCGGGCGGCAGGCCGAGCGCCTTGCCCAGCTCCCGGATCGCGCCGCGCGCCCGGAACGTCGGGAATGCGGCCACCAGGGCCGAGTGGTCGCGGCCGTAGCGGTCGTGCACCCGTGGGATGAGGACCTCGCGGATGTCACGGGGGAAGTCGAGGTCGATGTCGGGCAGGCCCTTGAGCTCCTCGTTGAGGAAGCGCCCCAGCGCCAGCTCGTTCTTCAGCGGGTCGACGTGGGAGAGCCCGGTCAGGTAGCAGATCACCGACGACACGCTCGAGCCCCGGCCCCGCCCCGGCGGCATCACCGCGCGAGCGGCTGAGCCATCGCGTACCTCGGCCGCGACCTCGCGCGCGAGCTCGAGGATCTCGTGATGCAGCCAGAAGAAGCCGGACAGGTTGAGCTTGCGGATGACCCGCAGCTCCTCGTCCACCCGGGCCAGCGCATCCATCCGCAGCGGATGCCCATGCGGATAGCGCTCCTCGAGCCGGTGGGCGCACAGCTCCGTCAGGCGGCGCGGCGCGTCGTCGTCCTCGGCGTACGGATAGCGGTAGCCGAGGTCCTCCAAGAGGTCGAACTCCAGGGTCTCGGCCAGGCGGGCGGTCTCCAGCACCGCCTCCGGGTGATCCTCGAAGCGCGCCGCCATCGCCTTGGGCGAGGCCAGGACGTGCGCATGGTTGCCCCGTCGCAGCGGCTCGGAGGCGTCCAGCGTCGCGTGCTCGCGGATCGCCACGAACGCGTCTTGCAGCCGCGCCCGTTCACGCGTGTGCGCATGGACGTTGCCGGTGGCCACGCACGGCACGCCCAGACGGCGGGCCAGCGCCTCCAGCCCCCGGTTCAGCGCGCGGTCGTGGCGGGCGAACGGACGCTGGAGCTCGACCCGGAAGGCGTCGGGCCCGAACGCATCCAGCAGCCGGCGCATCGTCGGCTCGTCCCGCACCCCTTGCCGCGCACAGCCGCTGAGGCAGACGAGCCCCTGGGCATGCGCAGCGATCTCCTCGAGCGTGACCGACGGCTCCCCGATCCAGCCCGAGCGCCCCGGGCGCCGCGTGTCGGCGTGCGCGCGCGTCAGCAGGCGGCAGAGGTTGCGCCAGCCCGTCGCGTCACGCACGAGCAGCGTGAGGTGGCGCGGCTCGTCGCTGATCGCGTCGACCACGTCGACCTCCGCCCCATGGATCGCTCGCAGCTTGCCTTTCGCCGCCTGCGCGAACTCCATCGCGCCCGAGAGCGAGTTGTGATCGGTGAGCGCGAGTACGTGATGACCGAGCTCGCATGCGGTCGCCACGATCTCCTGTGGATGCGAGGCGCCGTCGAGGAAGGAGTAGGCGGAATGGAGGTGGAGCTCGACGTAGGAGGACAAGGCGAACATATGTTCGCACGCCCGGAGGACGTTGTCATGCGCGCCGATAGGTGCTGACGATCTCCTGGTCCTTGCGCGGACCACGGACGCGCCAGCGCACTTCGAACGCGCCCTGGTCCAGGATCCGGTACTCGCCCTCGTAGCGATCCTCGCCGCACGGATGGAACGCCCGGGAAGCCCCGCCGGCGAGGTCCAAGGCGTGGAACAGCCGCCCGTCGGCGAAGCGCACCTCCCACCCCTCGTCGCCATCGCGCTCCAGCGTGAGCCGCCGCCGCGCCGGGCCCTCGTAGCGCTGCCAGCGCAATCGCCCGTGCTCCTCCCAGACCAGCCCAGCGCCGTCGCGGACGAACTCCGCCACGCCGGTGAACGACCCGCGCTCGGCGCCAGCCGACAGCGTCCGCTCCACCTTCCAGCGCCCGGCCAGGTAGTCCGCGAGGTCCGAGATCGCGAGGCCACTGGTCACCCGCCCAACGTACCCCGACAGGCCGACTGCGCCCGCCAGACGCCGTCGACGCCGCGCACCCGCGCGTCGACGAGCGTGGCCCACTCGGAACGGTCCTCGATCCCGCCGCCGACTCGGACCCCCGCCGCGACATGGGCGCCGAACCCGCCACCGTCCTCGGCGCGCAGCGCGTACGCGCGGACCTCGGTGACGCCGTGGGCCAAGATCCGGTCGTGCAGCAGCTCACCGGCCAGCGCGACGACCGGCAGGTCCCGCGTGAGGCCGTCGATCAGCCCCTGGGCCGCCCGCAGGTTCTCCGGGTCGGTCAGGTCCAGCCGCTGCTCCATCACCCAGCGCCGCGCGCCCGAGGATGCGCCCACGAGCTGCTCCGCCACCGCCTGCGCGTCCTCGGGCAGCGAGGACGCGCCCTCGTACTCGCCGCTGCGCACGAGCGAGAGCTCGAGCGCACGCCCGTCGGCATCCGTGGTGAGCGCGAGTCGCGCCTCGCCCTCGACGCGACCGCTTCCCGTCGCTTGGTCCTTGCGTCCGAGCTTCGCCCGGCCGGCAGCGGCCAGCGCGGCCTGGCCGCCGATCACCAGCGTCCGCCGTCCGGTGCGCTCGTCGAGCACACCGCCCTCGACGAGCCCGGCATCGAGGCGGATCGCGCCCTGCGTCGCGCCCCGCTTGCCGCGGGCCTCCAGCGCCACCGCGATCCCGTCGCGGCTGATCCTCTCCGCGCGGCTGGCACCCGGCGGCGCCTTGCCCTCGCCCAGGAAGCTCATGCCCCGGTCGGCGGCGCGCACGTCGGGGAAGATCCACGTCTCGCCGCCACCCAGCGAGGTGAGCAGCGCGGCCCGTGCCGCCGCGCCCGAGACCACGTCGATGCCGCGCGCCCGCGCCCAGGCGTCCGCGCCCACGCCGCCTTCGAGCCCGAGTCCCGTGTCGTGCAGGTACGTCACCGCCACGGTGCCGTCGGAGCGGTGCTCGCGGAGCACCAGCTCGTCGCGGCCGATCCGGACGATGCCGAGATTCAGGTGCGCCCCGTCCTGCGTCGCGTTCGCCGCCGTGACGCACGGACGCCGGTCGAGGTCGCAGACACCGCCGCTGACGATGCAGAGGGCGCGATGGACCTGGCGGACCACCGCGCCCGCCATCTCCGCGCCGCCGCCGACGACCACGAGACAGGCCACGAGCACGGCGCAGACGAATCCCACCAGGCCCATCCACTCGACCGACGCCTGCCCGTGCTCGTCCATGGCGCCAGGCTGGCGGGTCGGATGTCACAGCGCGACACCAGTCTGCAACGAATCGCGCGCGAAACCCGTGCAGCTTCGCAACAACGCGGTCGCCGCGCCGCCCGCTCTGCAAGGCTCTGCGACGTCATGAGCCACGCAAGCGACGCCCTCGTCTTCTTCGGCGCGACCGGCGACCTCGCCCACAAGAAGATCTTCCCCGCGCTGCACGCCCTCGTCGGACGCGGGGCGCTCGACGTCCCGGTGATTGGCGTCGCCAAGGCCGGCTGGGGTCTGGACGACCTCAAGCAACGCGCGCGCGACTCGATCGCCGAGCACGACGCCACCTTCGAGCGCCTGCTCGAGCTGCTGCGCTACGTCGACGGCGACTACGCCGACGACGCGACGTTCACGCAGCTGCGCGCGGAGTTGGGCGACGCGAAGCGGCCGCTGCACTACCTGGCGATCCCGCCGTCGCTGTTCGGCACCGTCGTCCAGGCCCTGCAGCGCAGCGGCGCGGCCGACGGCGCACGGGTGGTCGTCGAGAAGCCATTCGGACACGACCTCGCCTCCGCAGAGGAGCTCAACCGCATCCTCCACGAGGTCTTCCCGGAGAAGAGCGTGTTCCGCATCGACCACTACCTCGGCAAGGAGCCGGTCGAGAACCTCGTCTACACGCGCTTCGCGAACACGTTCCTCGAGCCGCTCCTGCGGCGCGAGCACGTCGACCACGTGCAGATCACGATGGCCGAGGCGTTCGGGGTCCAGGGCCGCGGGCGCTTCTACGAGGAGGCCGGGACGATCCGTGACGTCGTGCAGAACCACCTGCTCCAGGTGCTCGCGCTGCTCGGCATGGACCCGCCGGCCGAGCACACCGACGAGGCGATGCGTGACGAGAAGGTCCGCTTCATGCGCTCGCTGCGCCCGCTCAAGCCGGCTGACATCGTGCGCGGCCAGTTCAAGGGCTACCGCGACGAGGACGGCGTCGCGCCCGACTCGAAGGTCGAGACGTTCGTCGCACTGCGGCTGCACCTCGACTCGTGGCGCTGGGCGGGCGTGCCGTTCTTGATCCGAGCGGGCAAGCAACTCCCGGTCACGGCAACCGAGGTCAACGTCCAGCTCAAGCGGCCGCCGCAACGCGTCTTCGACGCCGGTACGCCGAATCGCCTGCGCTTCCAGATCAATCCATGCCTGATCGTCTCGCTCGACGTGCGGGCCAAGAAGCCGGGTGAGGCGATGTCCGGTGTCGACGTCTCGCTCGACCTCGACGAACGCGACTACGAGCAGATGGAGCCCTACGAGCGGCTGCTCGGCGACGCGCTGAAGGGCGACCAGGAGCTGTTCGCGCGCCAGGACACCGTCGAGGCGGCCTGGCGGGTCGTGGACGGCGTCCTCGGCGACGTCAGCCCGATCCACTTCTACGAGCCCGGCACCTGGGGCCCGGAGGAGGCCGATCACCTGCTGCCGCGCGGCGCCGCGTGGCTGTCCCCGCGAATCTCAGGAGACCCGTCGTGACCGTGATCCCCGTGCAGCAGACCGCCGAGTGGGAGGCGCTGGAGGCTCACCATCGCGCGATCCGCGACGTCCACCTGCGCGACCTCTTCGCCCGGCAGGCCGACCGCGGCGAGCGGTTCGTGGCCGAGGGCGCGGGCGTCTACCTCGACTACTCCAAGAACCGGATCACCGAGGAGACGCTCGAGCTGCTGCTGGCGCTGGCGCGAGCACGCGGGGTCGAGGCCCGGCGCGACGCGATGTTCGCCGGCGAGCACATCAACGTGACCGAGGACCGCGCGGTGCTGCACACGGCGCTGCGCCTGCCGCGCGACGCGCAGCTCGTCGTCGACGGGACCGACGTCGTCGCCGAGGTGCACAGCGTCCTGGACCGCATGGCGACGTTCGCCGACGCGGTGCGCTCCGGGTCGTGGACCGGGCACACCGGCAAGCGGATCCGCCACGTCATCAACATCGGCATCGGAGGCTCCGACCTCGGGCCGGCGATGGCCTACGACGCGCTGCGTCACTACAGCGACCGGGGGCTGAGCTTCGGGTTCGTCTCCAACGTCGACGGGACCGACTTCGCCGAGACCGTCCACGGCCTCGACCCGGCGGAGACGCTGTTCATCGTCTCGTCCAAGACCTTCACGACGCTCGAGACGCTGACCAACGCGCGCACCGCACGGGCGTGGACGGTCGACGCGCTCGGCGACGAGGCCGCGGTCGCCAAGCACTTCGTCGCCGTCTCGACGAACGCCGAGAAGGTCGCCGAGTTCGGGATCGACACGGCGAACATGTTCGGGTTCTGGGACTGGGTCGGCGGGCGGTACTCGTACCCGTCGGCGATCGGGCTCTCGCTCATGGTCGCGATCGGGCCCGAGCAGTTCCACGAGATGCTCGCCGGCTTCCACGCCATGGACGAGCACTTCCGCACCGCGCCGCTGGAGCGCAACCTGCCCGTCCTGCTCGGCCTGATCGGCCTCTGGTACGACGACTTCTTCGGGGCCGAGACCGTCGCGGTGCTGCCGTACGACCAATACCTCGACCGCTTCAGCGCCTACCTGCAGCAGCTCGACATGGAGTCCAACGGCAAGCACGTCGACCTCGACGGCAACCCGGTGGGCGTGCAGACGGGGCCGATCGTGTGGGGACAGCCGGGGACCAACGGCCAGCACGCCTTCTACCAGCTCATCCACCAGGGCACGAAGCTGATCCCGTGCGACTTCATCGGGTTCTTGGAGACGCTCAACCCGCTCGGCGACCACCATGACCTGCTGATCGCCAACCTCTTCGCGCAGACCGAGGCGCTCGCCTTCGGCCGCGACGCGCCGGAGCCCTACCGGGTGACGAAGGGCAACCAGCCGACGAACACGATCCTTTGCGACCGGCTCGATCCGCGGACGCTCGGCACGCTCGTCGCGCTGTACGAGCACAAGGTCTTCACCCAGGGAACGATCTGGGGGATCGACTCGTTCGATCAGTGGGGCGTCGAGCTCGGCAAGGAGCTGGCCCAGCGGATCATCCCCGAGCTGCAGGCCGAAGCCGAGCCGGAGCTGACCCACGACAGCTCGACCAACGCGCTCATCCGCCGCTATCGGGCGGCCCGGTCGCGCGCAGGAGGACGCTGACCCAGGTCCGATACGGGCGCCAGGACGCGGCGAGGGCGGCGAACGCGTCGTCGTCGCTCGCCAGCTCGGGCCGGTCGTAGGCCGCCGCGACGGCCCGGCGCAGGCGTGGCTCGCCAGGGGCGAGCGCGTCGGTCGGGCCGACCGCGCGCAGGACGATGAGCCCGGCCCAGAACGGGCCGATGCCCCGCAGGCGCTGCACCTCGGCCATCGCCTGTTCGGGTGGGAGCGCAAGCAGGCGGTCGCGATCGAGGCGGCCCTCGAGCGCCGCGCGAGCGATGCCGTGCAGCCGAGCGACCTTCTCGGCCGGCAGGCTTGGGATCTCGGTGCGCTCCAGCAGCTCGCTCGGCGAGGGGAAGACGTCGAGCGCGGCGCGCTCGACGAGCAGCCGGGACGACATCGCGGTGCGAATCGCGCGAGCCTGGCGGTGGTGGAGCCGCGCGGAGACGATCCCCCAGCAGGCCGCCTCGTAGGGCGAGTGGAACAGGACCGGGCGCAGGAAGCTCGCGGCGCGCTGACGCTCCCCGATCACCGGATCGCGCTCGCCCACCGCGGCGTAGCCGGCGCCGTCATGGTCGAGCGACAGGATCCGGGCGAGCTGGCGCTCGGCGCGGGCGACGTCGAGGTCGCCGGTCGACGCTTGGACCGCGGCGTGGATGGCGCCCGTGTCGGAGTCCTGGCGCACGAGCATGCCGACCGAGCCCTGCCAGTCGTCGACCAGGAAGGCGACGCGGAGGCCGTCGGGCGAGGGCTGGGCACCGGCGGTCGCCTCCCAGCCACCGAAGAAGCGCTCGGCGGCGGCAAGCGAGAACGGCCCGCGCGGTGCGATCGTGAGCTCGACCATGGGGTCATCCTCGCTGGCGGTACCACCCGCCGGCCACCAGCTCGCGGAACACGACGAGGTCGCGCCCGTCGGCGGTCACGATCTCCCAATAGCGCCGGCGCAGCGGCCGGTCGGTCCACCAGCGATCCTCGACGAGCCAGGACTCGCGCACCGCCTCCACGCGGCGACCGTCGATCACCAGCGGCCGCCCGCGACGGTCGGCCCGCACGCGGACGGGATGCGGCTCGTTCAGACGACGCGGGCCGGTCATGCGTCGACCCGGCGTGCGGTCGGAAGCCGGCATGGGACTGCAGGCGGAGCGGCGGACG